>NZ_JBFAZP010000004.1:0-770363 GCF_040681875.1 Longispora sp. NPDC051575
TCGCGGGCAACTCGGGGCCGCCCCCCCGGCCGCACCCGGGGCCCCACGGCTCTTTCTCCCGCCGGGCCACCCGTCGCGCCGGGCGGCCCGCGGTGGCGGCGACCGGCCCCGCAGCCGGCCCCGCCACCGCCCGGCGCACGCGGTCGGAACGGTCCCGCTCACAGGACCGGTCCCGGCCCGCGCGGCCGGAACGACTCCCCTAGGTGACCGTCACCGTCGCGGTGCCGGTCGCCGCCGTCGCCGGGTCGATCAGCAGGGTGTACACCCCGGCCACGGGCAGCGTCACGCTCGCGAAGGTGGTGTTCGCCCCGCCCGAGGTCTTCGAGGTCAGGGTGCTGCCGTCGGGCCTGCGGAGCACGTACCCGGTGCTGGGTCCGAAGGTCGCCCCGGTCACCGCGACGGTCACCACCTGCCCGGCCGTGGCGGTGAAGGACACGACGGCGTTCTGGCCGACCGTGGTCACCGCGACCGGCTTCGGCCCGCCGCCCGGGCTCGTGCTGACCGCGACGTCGGCGGGTACGTCGTACACCTGGGCGGTGATGCCGCCGACCGCCGCGATCTCGGGGTCGACGAGCAGGCTGTACGTGCCGGTGTCGGGCAGCACCCGGGTGTCCAGGAAGCAGCTGGCCCCGCAGGACACGTTCTGCACCAGGGTGCTGCCGTCCGGCCTGCGGAGCACGACGGTGGTGTCCGCCGCGCCGTAGGTCCCGCCCGAGAGCTTCACGGCGATCCGCTGCCCGGCGGTGCCCGGGAAGGTCAGCTCGGCGTTCTGGCCGGGGGTCGTGGTGCTGACCGCCGTGGCCGTGCCGTCCGTGGCGACGGTCCCCGCGAGGTCGGCGGCGACCGCCCAGGCCCGGAAGTTCACCGTCCCGGTCAGGTCGTACTTCGGGTCGTAGGCGACCGAGTACGTCCCGGTCGTCGGCAGGGTGAACGTCTCGAACACGCAGGACACACCGCAGTTGCTGGTCAGCAGCGTGCCGCCGTCGGGCTTGCGCAGCGTGGCGGTCGCGCTGGACGCCGTGCCGTACGTGCCTCCGGAGAGCTGGAGGAACACCCGTTGTCCGGCGGTGCCGGCGAACGTGGCCACCCCCCGCTGGGCGGGCAGCGCCACGGCCAGCGGCACGGCCGGGTCGCCGAGCGCGGTCGGGGTGACCACCTCCCGGCCGTCGGTCAGGGACAGCGTGATCGAGCCCGTGTCGGTGCCGTCGGGGTCGACGATCACCGTGTAGGTGTCCGAGGCCCAGTAGTCGGGGATCGCCTCCAGGTAGCAGGTCGTGCCGCAGGTGGAGCTGGTGATCAGGGCGGTGCCGTTGTGGTCCACCACCTGGACCTTGGTGGTGGTCGGGCTGAAGGTCCCCCCGGTGAGCTTGACGCCGACCCGCTGCTTCCACAGCGCCTTGAACGTCACCCGGGCCTGCTGGCCGGCGGCGACCGCGGTGAGGGTGAGCGGCGGGCCGTCCAGGGTGCCGGCCACGGTCGGCAACGCGGGGCTGGAGTACACCTGCGCGGACACCGGGCTGGTCTCGAGCCCGGAGCGGACCACGATGGTGTGCGTGCCGGTGGCGGTCGGCAGGACCTCCTCCAGATTGCACAGCCGGCCCCCACACTCCTCCGCGCCCTTCAGGTACGCGCCCGTCGGCCCGAAGATGTCCACTGTGGTGCGCCACGGGGACAGCCGCAGGTCGACCTTGACGAACAGCCGCTCACCGGCGACGGCCGGGAACTGGAACGTCGGACGCTCGCCGGGCACGGTCGGGGAGGCGGTGCCCGAGGGGCCGTCCACGGTGAGGGGGACGACCGTCGACGGGACCAGGAACAGCTGGACGGTCAGCACGCCGGTGCTCGACTGGGTCGGCGCCAGCTGGTACCGGTACTCGCCGTCCTCGGGCAGTGTCGCGGCCCCGAGCAGACAGGTGGGCGGGCACGGCTGGTAACCGGTCGGATCCGGGGTCAGCACGGCGCCGCTGGGCGAGTAGAGCGTCGCGGTGAGCTTCACCGGCACGGTGCCCTGGTCGGTGAGCAGCGCGGACACCCGCTGGCCGGCGGTGCCGGTGAAGGTGACCGTGGCGTTGCGGCCGGGCACCGGGAACGGCACGGAGACGGCGGGGCCGCCGGGCGTGGCGGCCACCGACCCGTCCGGGCCGACGTCGTAGAGGGTGAAGGTGAACGGGTAGAGGGCCGACGGGGTCGTCCGGAACACGTAGACGCCGTCGGCGGGCAGGACGACCGGGCCGACGAGGCAGTCCTCGTGGCACGGGTAGCTGACGTCGTACACCGCCGTGCCGTCCGGGCCGAGGACGGTGCGGGCGTACAGCGCGAAGCCGCTCGTGCCCCCGGCCGCGCGCAGGGACACCCGCTGCCCGGCGGTACCCGTGAACGGGATCTGGACCTGCTGACCGTGCGCGACGGTGGTCACCGGCACGCCGGGTCCGCCGATCACCGCGCCCGCGACGGTCAGCGTGGTCTCGTAGGTCTGGACCCGGATCGAGCCCGCCGCGACGCCGGTCGGGTCGACGACGACCGTGTAGGTGCCGGTCACGCCCAGGGTCTGCGGGGCGAGGGTGCAGTTGGCCCCGCAGCTGGTCTTGGAGGTGGCCTGGGTGCCGTCGGGCAGCAGCAGCCGGGCGGTCGCGCCCGACGGGCCGTAGGTGCCGTAGGAGAGGGCGACGACGACCTGCTGACCGGCGGTACCGGGGAAGGTGATCCGGCCGTTCTGCTCGGCGGCCAGGGCGACCGTGAGCGGGGCGGCGTTGAGGGTCGTGGCGGTCTGCAGGTCCGGCGGGGCCGCGTGCGCGACGCCGGGGGTGAGGAGGGTGAGGGCGCCGGCCGCGACGAGCGCGGCCCACGTGGTGAGTCTGTTCCGGTTCAGGGACACGAGGACTCCTGGTGTGGGATGGTTCCCGGAGGGTGCCCTCCTTTCACCGTCTATAGTAGACAGTTGTCGGGAACCGGATAACCCCTAGGAGCCGACCTCCTCGTCGGGGTAGCCGAACACGTCGTCGAGCCGGACCCCGAACACCCGGGCGATCTGGAAGGCCATCTCCAACGACGGCGAGTACCGGCCGGCCTCGATGGCGATGACGGTCTGGCGGGTCACGCCGATCCGGTCGGCCAGCTCCGCCTGGGTCATCTCGCCGCGCGCGAACCGCAACGCCCGGATCGCGTTGGTCACCCTGGTCGGCTTCACCACGAGTGGAACCCCCGCCGGTAGGCCACGATCTTCGCCACGGACGCCAGGACCGCCGACAGGAAGAACGCCAGGCAGATGACGTTGGCGATCCAGAAGTGGTCCCAGTCGGCGAGCGCCATGGCCAGCGCCGCGACCCCGCCGGCGACGACCAGGGACTGCCCGATGTGCTCGCCGAACCGGTTGATCTCCCTGTCCCGTTGATCCTTGTGCCGCGTCTCGCGGGGGCCGGCGATCGAGGCCAGGATGGTCAGCGCGATCGAGGCGACGATCGCGCCACCCACCGTCCACAGCAGGGTGGCCACGTACGGCACCTCGGCGAGCGGGGTGGGACCCGCCCGGCCGAGGATGATGACGGCGTAGGTCGCGTAGGCGACGGCGGAGACCACCACCATGATCCAGGCGCGTTTCTCTTCGGTTGGCATGCCTTCAATGTAAAGCAACTTTGACATCGTGTCTACTTTTCTTGACCCATTCGACGGGTACGCGTCACGCTAGCGGCCCGGGTGGGTGGCCGCGTCGCCGAGGGCGGTACGCCGGTAGCGGATCTCGTGCCGGTGGCGCTCGCCCACCACGAACCCCGCGTCCCGCAGGATCGTCAGGTGCTCGGACACGGTGCCGGCCGCGAGCGCGTGCCGGTGCGCCAGCGCGGTCGTGGTCGCCGGCCCGGTCAGCCCGGTGAGCAGGGCCGCCCGGGTGCGGCCGATCAGCCGGGCGAGGGCCGCGTCGGGGGTGCCGCGCGCCGGCTCCCACAGGGCCCCGATCCCGCGCGCCGGGTAGATGACGGCCGGCTGCCAGGGCGGGTCGAGGACGACGACCACCTGGTCCCACTTGAAGACGCTCGGCATCAGCAGCAGGCCCTCGCCGCGCAGGTCGCGGTGGTCGTCGTCGCCCCGCGCCCGGGTCAGGGTGTGGTCCTGCCAGCGCAGCGCCGGGTGCAGCTCCGCGAACAGCCGGTCCAGGCCGCCCTCGGCGAGCCGGCGGGACTGGAAACCCACGTCGGCGTCGAGCAGCGCGCGGACCCGGGGCCAGACGGGCTCGACCAGGGCGTGCCAGGCCTCCCGGAGCAGCCCGGTCAGCAGCCGGAGCACCTCGGCCGGGTCGCCGAGCAGCAGCCGGCCCGTGGGGCTGTCGGCCGCGCCCGGGGTGTCGCGCAGCGAGAGCCCGATCTCCGCGCGGACCCGCTCGGGCGGGGTGGCCGCGATCCGGGCCAGGTCCTCGTCGAACCGCACCAGCGGGCCGGTCGGCGGCGGGGCGAGGAAGTCCGGGGCGTACCCGCGCCTCGGTTGCAGGAGGGTGACCGGGCGCAGGTCCAGGCCCGCGAGCCGGGGGCGGGCCGCGTCCAGCCAGCGCTGGTGGTGCCCGGCGCCCTCCTCCGGCGAGGTCAGCCGGATCGCGGACACCGTCTCGAACGCGGCGGACATCCCGAACCGGCAGCGCAGCAGGTCGGCGGGGCCGAACCGCAACGTCACGGCCATGACCCGCTCCTTCTGGTCGCGCGCTGGGCGGCAAGATTCGGGGAGGGCCGAATCAGTGGTGCCGACCCTAGCAGTACCCGCAGGATTGCTTTCATGATCACCCGCCAGCGCGGCGGGCCTGCCACGGAGGAGCACACCATGACGCACCCGACCCCCGCACCGTCCGCCGAGTGGGAGCAGCGGAGCGTGGCCCTGTGGGCGACGATCGACGCGCACACCGAGGAGGAGTTCGTCGCCCTGGTCGACGAGCTGGTCGCGGACCTGCCGGCCGACAGCGGGCTGGCCCTGTTCGAGCGCGCTGCGGCCCAGGACTCCACCGGGCACTCGGACCGGGCCGTGCCGCTGTACGCCCGGGCGCTGGAGGCCGGACTGCCCGGGGAGCGCCGGCGGCGGGCCGTGATCCAGATGTCCAGCTCGCTGCGGAACCTGGGCCGGGCGGAGGAGAGCGTCCGGCTGCTGACCGCCGAGCGCGCCCTCGGCACCGACCACCTGAGCGACGCGGTCGCGGCGACCCTGGCCCTGGCGCTCGCCGACACCGGCCGGGAGCGGGAGGCCGTGTCGGTGGCCGTGGCGGCGCTCGCCCCGCACCTGCCCCGGTACCAGCGGTCGATGGCCAACTACGCGCGGCTGCTCGTGGAGCCGGACGAGGAGGCCTAGCCGGATCCCCGGCCTTGGCCGGGCCGGATCTGGGCGCCGGACCAGACCGCCCGCACCGGGCCGGCCGCGCCGGGCCGGCCGCGCCGCGTCGGGCCTGAAGCGCCAGGCCGGGCCGGAAGTGCCAGGGCCGGCTGCCGGTCCGGATCTCCCGAAGGGGGGAGGGCTCACGCCCTCCCCCTTCCGCGTTGACAATCGCAGATAGCACATGCAAACTTCTACTTGCAGGTGCGGAGAGGAGGCGGGCCGACGTGACGGAACCGACCGGCGACGAGCTCGTCCAGATCCTGGCGACCCTGTCCAACCCGCACCGGCTCCGGGTCGTCGCGGCCCTGGCCGGCCGGCGCGAGTACGTCAGCCAACTCGCCCGCGAACTGGGCATCAGTCGCCCGCTCCTCCAGGTCCACCTGCGCAAACTCGAAGCGGCCGGTCTGGTGTCGGCGACGCTGGAACTCTCGGAGGACGGCAAGGCGATGAGGTACTACGAAGTCACACCGTTCACGGTCCGGCTGACGCCCGAGCTGATCGAGATGGCGGTCGCGACCCTCACGGTCGACGGCGCCGAGAAGGGGGACCGGTGATGGACAACGGCTTTCTGATCCTGGGGGTCGTCGGCCTGACCGCGTGCGTGGCGGCGGTGGCCATCTGGCAACTGTTCGCCACCCAGCGGGCCCGGGCGACCCTGGCCCGCGAGGACGAGTACCGGGGCCTGGCCGCCCGCGCCGTCCTCGCCGAGGAGGCCAACGCGCGCCGGCTCGACGAGCTCGCCACCGGGCTGGCCGACGTGCGGACCAGGCTGGAGAAGATCGAACGCGTCCTGACGGCCGTCGAGTAGCGGTCGCCGGGCAGGAAGACAGTTGGGCCGCCGAGCGGGAACTCGGCGGCCCGGCGCGGGAGAGAACGCACTACCCGTACCGCCGAGGCGGTGCGGCTGGACAAGCACGTACGCCCACCGACGAGGAGCACCTTATCCCATGTCGTTCACAACCATGCGCGCGTCACGGCGCGCGGCCGTGCTGGTCGCGGTCGCGGCGGCGACCCTGCTGCCGCCTGCCGGCCCCAGTCCGGCACGGGCGGAGGTCACGGCTCCGACGCCGGCCGGGGTCACGGCTCCGACCAGGTCAGTGGCCCTGCCGCCGGCCGAGGTCACCGCCACGGACGTCACCGTGCACAGTGGAGCCCTCGACCTGCCGGGCACGGTGTTCGCCCCGGCGGTCCCCGGCCGGCCCCCGGCACCGGCGCCGCCCGGTGCCGCCGGCACACCCGCCTCCCCCGGCACGCCGGGCGCCGCCACACCCGGTACCCGTCGCCCGGGGGTCGTGATCGTGCACGACGCCGGTCCCCGCCCGCGCGCCACCTACGAGGCCGAGGCCCGGCTCCTGGCCGCCGCCGGCATCGTCACGCTCGTCTACGACAAACGCACCGAGGGGTACTCGCTGACCCTCCGTTCGTTCGAGGACCTCGCCGGGGACGCGGTCGCCGCCGTCGAGGTGCTCCGGGCCCGCCCCGACGTCGGCCCCGCCCTGGTGGGCCTCCTGGGCCGCAGCGAGGGCGGTTGGGTGGCCCCGCTGGCCGCGAGCCGGTCGGACCGGGTCGGGTTCGTGGTCACGGTCGGCGCGAGCGGCCTGTCCCCGGCGCGCGCCCAGGTGTGGAGCAACATGGCGTACCTGGAGCACGCCGGGGTCGCGTCGTCGTTGCGCGGGCCGCTCGGGGCCGACTTCACCCGCCAGCTCGTGGCGGCCGGCCTGTTCGGCGCGGCCGGCCACGATCCCGTCGTGCCGCTGGAACGCGTGCGGCAGCCGGTCCTCGCCGTGTTCGGGGCCAACGACCGGTCGACGGCCCCGGGCGAGAGCGTCCGGCTGTTCGGCACGGCCCTGGCCAGGGGCGGCAACCCCCACCACACCATCCGGGTACTGCCCGGGGCCGACCACACCATGCACCACTCCCCCGACGGCTTCGCCCGGGCCACGGAACCGGCCCCCGGCTACGTCGACCTGGTCACGTCCTGGGTCACCGGCCTGGGCCGGCGGTCCCCGGAGACCAGCGCGGACCCGGCGCCCGCCCAGTTCGCCGACAGCGTCGCGGTGCGGCCCCTGGCCTGGTACGAGTCGGGGGCCGTCCAGCTCGGCGCGCTCGCCCTGATGCTGGTCGCGTTCCTGGCGTACCCGGTGGGCGCCCTGGTCCGTCGGCTGCGGCGCGGCCGGCGCGCCCCGGACAGGCCCCTCGGACGGGTACCGGCGCGGATCCTCGCGGTCCTCGGCCCCCTGACCGTGCTCGGCGGCCTCGGCTACCTCGGCTACGTCAGCGCCACCGCCGCCCGGGCCCTCGGTCCGGTCGTCGCCGGGCGCCCGCTGCCCTGGCTGGTGCTGCAACTCCTCGCGGTGGTGCTGTCGTTCTCGCTCGCGGCGGTGGCGGTCGCGTTCCGGAAGGACCGGACCGCCCGTGCCCGGCTCGGCACCGTCCTCGCGGGCGGCCTGGTGTTCCTGCCCTGGGCCGCCTACTGGGGACTGCTCACCCCCTGACCGGGACCCGGCGGGATCACTGACAGAGGATGTCAGGGGGTCGGGCGTAGCGTCCGGGGCATGATGATCGTGGAACTGCGGCAGTACACCCTGCGGCCCGGGCGGCGGGACACCCTGATCGACCTGTTCGAGCGGGAGTTCGTCACCAGCCAGGAGGCGGCCGGGATCCGGGTGCTCGGCCGGTACCGCGACCTCGACGACCCGGACCGGTTCGTCTGGCTCCGGACGTTCCCCGACATGGCCGCCCGGGCCGCCGCGCTCACCGCGTTCTACACCGGGCCGGTCTGGCAGGAGCACCGCGACGCCGCCAACGGCACGATGCTCGACTCCGACGACGTACTGCTGCTGCGCGGCCCCGGGTTCGACACCCCGCCCGGGGCCGGGCTGGTCACGGCCACGATCTGCCACCCGCGCGACCCGGCGACGTTCCCGGACCTGTTCGAGCGCCGGCTACGCCCGGTGCTGACGGCCGCCGGGGCCGAACCGCTGGCCCCGCACCGGACCGAGCACGCGGAGAACACGTTCCCGGCGCTACCCGTCCGCACCGGCGAGGACGTGTACTGCTGGTTCGGCACCGGACCGGGTGATGTCGCGTGGCCGGCGGACGTGACCGCCGCGCTCCTGACCGGGCCCCGCCACCTCCGACTGGAACCGGTCCGACCGCACTGAGCGCCCGGGAGTCAGCGGGGCTGGAGGACGGACAGGATGTTGCCGGCCGGGTCCGTGAACCACGCGATGTCCGGGCCGTGGCCGCGCATGACCCCCTTGTCGTCCTGCCGGAAGCCCTCGTAGCGCTCGAACACCACCCCGCGCGCCGTCAGCTCGTCCACCGCCTTGTCGATGTCGTCGACCGGGAAGTTCAGGATCGTGAACGTGGCCGGGACGTGGCCCTCCTTCGGGTACACGACGACCTCGCCGCCGCCCGCGAGGTGCAGGGTGAGCATGCCGCGTTCCTCCGTCACCCGCAGGCCGAGGATGTCGCCGTAGAACTGTCTCGCCCGGGACACGTCCCCGACCGCGAACCCGCTGAACGCCCTGGTCTCCGCGAACATGCCGTCTCCTCTGGCGTGGCCGAATATTCCGGACAGAACGCTGATTCTGCCAGGGACCGGCGGCCGGGGGTTAGCGTGGACGGAGAACCGGCCCACCGGAGGAGCGGACCCATGCAGAAGATCACCCCGTGTCTGTGGTTCGACAACCAGGCGGAGGAGGCGGCGGAGTTCTACGCCTCCGTGTTCCCGGACGCGCGGATCCTGGAGGTCTCCCGGTACGGGGACGCCGGCCCCGGCCCGGAGGGCACGGCGATCACGGTGCGCTTCCTGCTCGCCGGCCAGGAGTTCCTCGGGCTCAACGGCGGCCCGGCGTTCACGTTCACCGAGGCCATCTCCCTGTCGGTGGACTGCGGCAGCCAGGAGGAGGTCGACGGGTACTGGGCGAAGCTCACCGCCGACGGCGGCCAGGAGAGCCAGTGCGGCTGGCTGAAGGACCGCTACGGGCTGTCCTGGCAGATCGTGCCCCGCGAACTCGTCGACCTGCTGGGCGACCCCGACCCGGAGAAGGCGAACCGGGTGATGGCCGCCATGCTCCAGATGCGCAAGATCGACGTCCAGGCGCTGCGGGACGCGTACGCGGGGACGTGAGCCCCCGCGTACCCCTCCGCACTGGTTTCTAGAGGGCGCGGCAGACCGGGGGTGCCGTGGCGGTGTGCGGGCTGGTGCGTTTCGCCGAGACGCACCACCGCTGGTTGCCGGCGGGGTTGGCCGCGGACGTCGTGACGGTGCAGGTCAGGGCGCGGCAGGACTTGTTGGCGCTGGTCGGGAGCGCGCCGTCGCGGGTCAGCGTCACGGTCACGCCCAGGTTCGTCACCACCCCGGGACAGCCCACCGTGGCCTCGCCGACCACCCGGCCGCCGCTCACGTACGGCGCCTTCGCCGCGATCGTGCACTCGACCAGGATCCCCGCCTCCGCCGCTCCGGCCGCGCCCGCGGGGCTGCCCGCGCCGAGCAGCACCCCCGCGGCGACCATGGACAAAACGATCAGGGTGCGGGCGGTCTGCCATCGGGTCGTCATGGTTCCTCGTTTCGGTAAGTGATCCGTGCGGACAGGTCAATTCGATGCGGACGGGGGTTGTCCCGCCACCTGACCAGCCGTCCGGGACTGACTCGGACGCCCGAAACGCCCGATGGTCCCATGGATTAGCCCCGTGTTCGCCTGTGGTTCACCCACTGCGGCCCGGGCGTTCGGAAGCCCTGACTTGGGTGCTCCTAGTACCCCTGAGCTTCCACTGGAAGGTGTCCACCGTGACGTCCCCACTGTCCCGTCGCACGCTGCTGCGCACCAGCGCTGTCGGAGGCCTCGGCATCGCCGTCGCCGGAAGCATCGAAGCCATCGCCGGCCCCGTCGCCGCCCAGGCCTGGCGCCCGGACGGCACCTACGGTGCCCTCGTCGCCGACCCGAAGGGTCTGCTCGCGCTCCCGCCCGGCTTCACCTACGAGATCGTCGCCCAGGCCGGCGTCACCAAGCTGGAGACCGGCGAGTTCACGCCCGGCGCCCAGGACGGCACCGGCTGGTTCCGCGGCCCGAACGGCACCGTGCTCGTCAACAACCACGAGCTCAGCGGCAACCCGGCCAACCGGGTGCCCGCCCTGCCGGGCCTGACGTACGACCCGGGCGCGCCGGGCGGCACCACCAACATCGAGACCGACCGCTGTGGCGTCCGGATCCGCGAGTACGTGAGCCTCGCCGGCACCCTGACCAACTGCGCGGGCGGCACCACCCCGTGGAAGACGTGGCTGACCTGCGAGGAGACCGAGCAGAAGGCCAACGCCACGTACAAGAAGGACCACGGGTACGTCTTCGAGGTCGACCCGCTGGACAACACCGCGAACCTCAACCCGGTGCCGCTGAAGTTCCTCGGCCGCTTCGCCCACGAGGCCGTCGCCGTGGACCCGACCACGCACCAGATCTACGAGACCGAGGACGCCGGCAACCCGCTCGGCCTGTACTTCCGCTGGACCCCGCCGGCCGGCTGGCGCGGCAAGAAGGGCGCCCTGCGCGACCTGGCCCTCAGCGAGGGTGGCGACACGGCCGGCACCCTGGAGGCCATGAGCTGCTACGACGGCATGAACCACGTGGCCAACCTGGCCGAGGCCACCGTGCCGGGCACGAAGTACTCGGTCAAGTGGGTGAACGTGCCCGACCGCGACGCCAAGACCGTCTCGGTGCGCAAGCAGTTCACCACCGACCAGGTGACCCGGAGCAAGAAGCTCGAGGGCCAGTGGTGGGCCGACAACGGCGTCTACTTCGTCGCCAGCTTCTCCCGCAAGTCCGACGGGCACATCAACGAGCACGACGGCCAGGTCTGGTACTACGACCCGGCCGCCCAGACCGTCACCCTGAAGACCATCTTCGGCGTCAATACCGACCCCGACTCCGAGGGTGCGAACTGGGACGGCCCCGACAACATCACGGTCTCCCCGTACGGCGGCGTGATCCTCGCCGAGGACGGCAACGGCGTGTCGCACCTCGTCGGCGTGAACCGGCAGGGCAAGTCGTTCGCGATGGCGCGCAACGAGCTCAACGACTCCGAGTTCACCGGTCCGGTGTTCAGCGGCGACGCCCGGGTGCTGTTCGCGAACATCCAGACCCCGGGATACGTGCTGGCGATCCTCGGGCCGTGGGGCGCGGTGGACCGCACGCCCGGCGTGTACTAGGAATCCACGACGCCGCCCCCTGCTCCCGTGTGGAGCGGGGGGCGGTTTCGTGATGCCGGTGGGTGTGCCTGGGCGGTCGGGCCGTCGCGCCACAGGATCGCCGAACCCGGCGGCACTGGGGCGGGGAACGCGGCGGCTCGCCGGGGCCGGGCACTCACCGGTCGGCTGCGGCGCTCCGTCCCGCCAGCGCCCGTCGTCCCGGGGCGACCCGGCCCCCGTCGCCGAAGGCCGGGTGCGGGCGGCCCGTACGCCAGCGCACCTCCACCTCCGGGAAGCCCACCGTCGGCCCGTCGAACAGGTCCGTGGGCCGGCCGCGCAGCCACAGGTCGAAGTACGCGCGCAGGTAGGTCCGGGCCGCCCGGGACGACCGGGCCGGCGCGATGGTCCCGAACAGCACCGCGAACAGGTCCGCCGGCCACAGGTCGGCCAGCCCGGCCGGCTCGACGAACCACGGCGGGTCCACCTGCGAGTAGTGGCCCGAGCCGGCGAGGACCAGGTGGCGGCCCCAGCCCCGGTGCCGGGCGCGGAACAGCGGCCAGGTGTCGTGGTCCCAGTCGGCGGTGGCGAGCAGGAACGGCCGGTCCAGGCCGGCCTCGGGCGCGCGGGTGCCGAAGAACGCGCCGTCGAGGTTCACGCCGCACCGCACCCGGCGGTCCCGCAGCATCCAGTCCGCCGCCGCCGAGCCGCCCATGGAGTGGCCGAGCACGCCGAGCCGGGTCACGTCCGCCACCGGCCAGCGGGCGCACCAGTCGGCGACGAAGCGCAGGTCCGCGACGCGTACCCCGATGTTGAGGGTGTCGTCGGCGGCGGTCGGCTCGGCGGGCAGCCGGGAGGTCTCCAGCCGGCCGCCCGGGAACTCCACCGCGTCCGCGTCGTAGGTGTGGTCCACGGCCACGACCAGGTAACCGTGGCTGGCGAGGTCCTCGGCGACCGTGGTCGCGTTGGTCCGGCCGCCGCCCCAGCCGTGCGAGAACAGGACCACCGGGCAGCCGGTGCGCGCGGGCGGGGCTCCCGTGCGGGCGTACGGGCGCAGCTGCGCGAGGGAGCCCGCGGGTACGCCGAGGCCGGTTTCGAGGTGCGCGACGGCCTTCGGGGCGAGGTAGGCGGCCCGGGGGCCGTGGGCCGTGGCGGCCGGGTACCAGGCCTGGACCATCAGCTCGCGCCAGCGCTGGCCGGGGGCGTACGGGTCCCGGCGGGCGTGGTCGACGAGGCGGGTGGACAGGGTGCCGACGGGCCAGGGGCCGGTGGGGGCGGGGAGCCATTCGCGGGGCAGGGTGGGGCCGCCGGGCGCGGCCGGATCGGTGGTCGGGGCGGCGGTCGGGGCGGCGGTCGGGTCGCCGGGCGGGGTGGCTCCGGGTGGGCCTCCGGGGGCCGCCGAGGCCGTCGAGGGGTCCAGGCCGGCCCCGGCCAGTCCCGCTCCGGCCAGCGCGAGTCCGGACAGCAGCACGGCACGACGGTCCACGGGAGCCCCACCTTCAGTTAAGAGTCCTAAGTGAAGTCAGGCTAGGGGCGCCGTCGACCGGGGTCAATGGTCCGGCGCCCGCGCCGTGAGCAGCCAGAGGCCGGCTGGGAGGCGGTACCCGACGCCGCGGTCCCGGTACCGCGAAAGGAGTCCTGCCGCCCCGGCCCGCGCGGCGGCCTGCCGGCCCGGGGACGCCGCCCGGTACGCGGCCCCCGCCGGCCCGACCTCCACGAGCCACGCCGCGACCGTCTCGGGCTGGTCCGGCGCGCGCAGCTCGACGTCGTGCGCCTCGACCCCGACCTCGGCGAACCCGGCGGCGACCAGGACCCGGCGCGCCCGCCCGGCGTCGGCGAACGCGAACGGGCCCGGCTCGTCGCCGACCGGCAGCGGCGGGAGCGCCCCGACGTGCGGCGCGGCCCCGAGCAGCGCCGCCGCCAGCCACGGGTTCGCGCCCCCGTCGCGGAACACGGTCGCCGCGAGCCGGCCGCCCGGCCGCAGCGCCCGGCGGACCGCCGCGCAACCGGCCACGGGGTCGGCCAACGACATCAGGGCCATCCGGGAGTACGCGGCGTCGAAGGGCGCGCCGGCCACCTCCGGCACGGTCTCGATGTCGGCGGCGAGGAACCGCGGCCCGGGGAACCGTTCGGCGGCGGCGCGGACCATGTCCACGGAGAGGTCCAGGCCGACCGCCGCGCCGGTGGGTCCGACGGCGGCGGCCAGTTCGGCGGTGGTGCCGCCGCAGCCGCAGCCGACGTCGAGGATCCGCTCGCCGGGGCGGGGGGCGAGCCGGTCGAGGGCGATCGCGCCGAGTGGCCGGCCCAGGGCGTCCTGGCGGTCGGCGTGCCGGATCCAGCCGGCGGCGGCCCCGGCCCAGAAGTCGGCGTTGCGGGCTCGGGCGGTGGCGTGGGCGGACGGCCCTCCCCCAGGCCGGGGGCCACCGAGGACCGGCCCGGACTCCGGGCCGGACTGGCCGGACCCCGGGCCGGACTGGCGGAGGTCCAGGTCGGACGCGCCGGACTCCGGGTCGGACGGGCCGAGGTCCAGGTCGGACGGGCCGAGGTCCAGGTCGGATGGGCCCGCGACAGGGCCGGGCGGGTAGCCGGGCATCAGAACGGCATCTCCGCGCCGGTCACCACGACGGACCGGAATCCCGCCGCCTTGCCCGCGTCGAACCCGTCCTCCTGGGCGGCCAGCCCCGCGGCCCGCAGCAGCCGTTCGGACTGGAACCGGCGGAACGCGTCCTCGTCCCGCCACACGTTGATGATCCGCCAGCCGCCCTCGACGGGGCCGGCGACGTGCGCGAGCAGCCCGGGCGGCCGGTCGGGGCCGAGATGCTTCTCCACCATCCGGTACTCGGCCTCGTCGACCCCGGGCATCTCCTGCAGCACTCCGTACGGCACGGCCACCACCTCTTTCAATAGAGTGAACCTCTATCCAATAGAGCACTACACTACTCCGGTGGTTGTCAAGAGGCGGTACGACGCGACCGGGCGGCAGGAACAGGCCCGCCGGACCCGCCGGGCGATCCTGGACGCGGCCGGCAGGCTCTTCGTCGATCCCGGCTACGCGGCCACCCCCCTGACCGCCGTCGCCACCGAGGCCGGCGTCGCGGTCCAGACGGTCTACGCGGTGTTCGGTACCAAGCAGCGGCTCCTGTCCGCACTGGTCGACGTCACGATCGCCGGGGACGACGAGCCGGTGGCGCTGCCCGACCGGCCGTTCGTCGCCGAGATCCAGGCGCTGCCCGAGGCCCGGGCGAAGCTCGCGCGGTACGCCCGGCACCTCGTCGAGACCCACGCCCGGCAGACCGACGTGATGCTCGCGCTGGCCGGGGCGGCCACGGCGGACCCCGAGGCGGCCGAGATCTGGCGGCGCAACGTCGAGGACCGGCGGCGCGGCATGGGCATGTTCGCCGCCGAGCTGGTCGGGACCGGGCAGGTCCGGGCCGACCAGGACGTCGAGGGCGTCACCGACGTGCTCTGGCTCGCGATGGACTTCCGCAACTACGACTGGCTGGTCCGGCAGCGCGGCTGGGCGGCCGGACGGTTCGAGCGGTGGTTCGTGGAGTCGGTGGCGGCGGTGGTCCTGGCCTGAGGGCCGCGCGGGCCAACACGCCCAGGGCACCCGCCCACGGCCGCCTCGCCTGATCCTGGCCGCCCGCCCGGGCCCGGGCCCGCCCTAGCCCGCCCCGCGCACCACCACGTCACACGAAGCGACCTCCTCCAGGTACGCCCGCAGCTGCCGCTCCTCCACGACCCCGAGCCGCGCGTACATCCCCAGCGCCCGCTCCCAGCAGGACACCGCCTCCCGGAGCTCCCCCAGCCCGTGGTGCCCGCGCCCCAGCCCCTCGACGGCCCTGGCCCGCGCGTAGGCGTCCCCGGTCTCCAGCGCGACGGCCTCGGCGAGGGCGTGCAGCCGCAGCACCTCCTCCGGATCGCGGCCGGCGGCACCCAGGCCGTTGAGGGCGTGCGCCTCCAGGTTGCGGTCGCCGAGTTCGCGGGCGAGGTCGAGGGCGCGGCGGTGGTGGTCGCGGGCCAGGTCCAGGTCGCCGGCCCGGTGGTGGACGTCGCCGATGCCGGTGAGCGAGTAGCCCTCCGAGGACCGGTGGCCGATCTCGCGGTGCAGTCGGCGGGCCCGCGCGTAGTGGTCGAGGGCCAGGTCGCGCTGGTCGAGCCGGCCGTGGATCAGGCCGAGGTTGGCCAGGGTGTTGGCCTCGCCGCGCCGGTTGCCGGTCTCCCGGGTGACGGCCAGGGCCCGGCGGCAGTGGTCGAGAGCCTCCTCGTACCGGCCCAGCCGGTGGTACACGGTCGCCAGGTTGGCCAGCGCCGTGCCCTCGACCTCCCGGTTGCCGACGTCGCGGGTGGCCACCAGCGCCTGGCGGAAGTGCTCGGCGGCCTGCCGGTAGTCGCCGAGCCGGCCGTGGATGCCGCCGAGGGTGTTCAGCGCGATGGTCTCGCCGAGCCGGTGGCCGGTGGCCCGGTGCAGCGCGAGGGCCCGTTGGAGGTTGTCGAGGGCCAGGCCGAGGTCGCCCCGGTGGCCGTGGATCATGCCGAGGACGTCGAGCGCGCCGGCCTCGCCCCGCCGGTCGCCGGCCTCGCGGTGCAGGTCCAGCGCGCGGTGGATGTGGTCGAGGGCGAGGTCGTAGCCGGACCAGCGGAAGTGCACCTGGCCGAGGAAGCGGAGCAGGTCGGCCTGCCGGGCGGGGTCGTCGGTGGCCCGCAGCGCGTGCCCGTACAGGGCGAGCGAGTCGGCGTAGTGCGCGTGCGCGTCGAGGTACCGCATCAGGGTGGTCGACAGGTCGTAGCCGAGCCCGGGCCGGCCGGCGGCGGGGGCGGCCTCGGCGGCGGCGAGCAGGGTGGCCCGTTCGGCGGTCAGCCAGGCGAGCGCGGCGTCCTTGCCGGCGAACGCGACCGGGGCGGGGTGCGCGACCACGGGTTCCGGGTACCGGCCGGGCGGCACGACCAGGTTCGTCAGGGCGACGGCGGCACCGGCCGTGGACACGTAGTGGTCGAACAGCCGCCCCAGAGCCTCCTCCCGGTCGGCGGGGACCTCGGCGGCGCGGGCGGCCGCGTACACCCGGAGCAGGTCGTGGAAGGTGTAGCGGTCGTCCGCCGACCGGCCCAGCAGGTGCGCCTCGGCGAGCCGGTCGAGGAGGTCCCCGGTCTCCTCCGGGGTCCGGTCGGCGAGGGCCGCGACGGAGGCGGGGGCGAAGTCCGCGCCGGGGTGCAGCCCGAGGAGCCGGAACAGGCGGCGCTGGTCGGCGGGCAGCGCGTCGTAGGACAGGTTGAACGCGGCGGTCACGTCCCGGTCGTCGAGGGACAGTTCCGCGAGCCGCTGGTGCTCGGCGCGCAGCAGCTCCGCGAGGCGGGCGACGGGGCGGTGCCGGCGCGGGCCGATCCGGGCGGCGGCGATCCGGACGGCCAGCGGCAGGTACCCGCAGAGCCGGAGCACCTCGGCGACGGCCTCGGGTTCGGCGAGCACCGCGTCCCCGGCGGCGGCAACGAACAGGGCGCGGGCGTCCTCGGCCGGCAGCACCTCCAGCAGCAGCGACTCGGCCCCTTCGAGGGTGGCGAGCCGTCGCCGGCTGGTGACCAGGACCAGATTTCCGGGGGTACCGGGCAGCAGCGGCCGGACCTGCCGCGCGTCGACCGCGTTGTCCAGCAGGACCAGCACCCGGCGGCCGGCCAGCCGGTCCCGCCACAGGGCGGCCCGCTCGTCGAGGTCGGACGGCACCTGGTGCTCGGGGACGCCGAGCGCGCGCAGCAGCAGGCTCAGCGCCGCCCCGGAGTCGACGGGTGCCCGCCCGGGGGTGTATCCGTGCAGGTCGACGAACAGTTGCCCGTCGGGGAACCGGTCGGCGAGGGCGTGCGCGATGTGCACGGCCGTCGCGGTCTTGCCGATCCCGGGCATGCCGTCGATCGCGGAGATGACGACGGTGCGCGCGGCGCCCTCGGCGAGCGTCATCAGGTAGGCGACCTCCGCGACCCGCCCCGTGAAGTCCGGCACGTCGTACGGCAGCAGCCGGGGCACCCTGCGCTCGACCGGCGGCGGGGCCGGGTTCAGGTCGGGGTCGTCGCGCAGGATCCGGCCGTGCAGCGCGGCGAGTTCCGGGGTCGGGTCGAGGCCGAGCTCGTCGGCGAGGTGCCGGCGCGCGTCCTCGTACCGGCGCAGGGCCTCGGACCGCCGGCCGTCGCGGTACAGCGCGAGCAGCAGCAGGCTCAGGAACCGTTCGCGCAGCGGGTGCTCGGCGTGCAGCCGGGCGAGTTCGCCGACGGCCTCGTGGTGCCGGCCGGCCCGCAGTTCCCGGTCGAGGCACTCCTCGGCGGCGGCCAGCCGTTCCTCGGCGAGCCCGGCGCGGAGCCGGTCGACCAGGGGGGTGCCGCGCAGGTCGGCGAGGGGGTCGCCCCGCCACAGGGCGAGCGCCGCCCGGAGCGGGGCCGGGTCGGCGCCGGGCAGGGCGTCGGTGACGGCCGCCTGGAACGCCCGGACGTCCACGGCGGCGGGCGGCACCTCCAGCGCGTACCCGTGGCCGCTGCGGCGGATCTCGATCCCGGCGGGCCGGAACACGGCGCGCAGCCGGGACACGTAGGTCTGGATCAGTCCGGAGGTGCGGTCGGGTGGCGCCTCCCCCCACAGGCCGTCCACCAGCCGGTCGACGGGGACCACCCGGCCGGCGTCGAGCGCGAGCAGCGCCAGCACCGTCCGTTGCATCGCGGACCCCAGCGGAAGGGCCACCCCGTCGTGCCGGACCTCCACCGTCCCCAACAGTCCCACCCACATGGCCGGAAATGTAGCCGGCCGGGCGGCGTTGACCTAGTAGACGTTCATCACTACCCATTGTCGACTACGGGGCGCACCGACCCGAGCACTGCCCGGGTTCGTCGCGCCCCGTGACCCCACCCCTACCCGGGGGTAATATTTGCCCAGTCAACCATCTGCGACCACCCAGCCACCTGCGGATACCCGGTTATCGACGCCGACGACACCACCCGCAAGACCATCGATCAACCCCACTCGACGGGTACGCCGCGCCGAGCCGCCCGGCCTCGTACTCCGGTCGCGCACGGTAACAGTTCCTCGTCCGCCCGGGCCGTCTTCCGGGTCCCGGGCGGACGCGGCCTAGTGGTGCTGGGGGCGTCGATCCGCCCGGGACGGACGTGGCCCGGTCACGCCCGGGGCGTGGTGGCTGCGTTCAGTCGCGCACGTAGTAGTCGCCGAGCACGCCGTCGTAGCCGCCGCCCGGTCGGCAGCACCGACGGAAACCGCCGCCCGGAGCCGCACGGGCACGCGTCGCGGCCGCCCAGCTTCTCGATCAGTTCCTTGCCGCGGCCGACCACCCGGTCGCCGCGCCCGACCCGCGTCTCGCTAGAGGGAACCCCCGGCGGCGCTTGCTGGTCGGCTCAAAAGGACGCCTCGGCGTCGTGGTCGCGGTACATGGTGACCTCCAGGTTCGATCCGGACCCCGGACGTTAACGGGTACCCGGCCACGCCGCGACCGAATTCACCGTGCCCGCCCGGGGCCGCGTGGGCGGCGTGGGCCGGGCCGGGGCGGGACCGGCGGCGTGGGCCGGGCTGCGGCGCGCAGGCTACTCCCCCGCCGGCCGCCGTGGGGCGACAACGGCTCTGACCTGGCCGGATGTCCAGGTCAGGGGCCCACGGGCGGGCAGGCCGAACTGACTGATCAGGCGAACCGCCGGCCCCCGGACCGGGCGTAGCGTCAGGTCAGGCGCAGGAGAACCCAACCCACTCCGAACAGCTCACCACCTTGCGGCTGGCGCCTGCACCGCACCCTCGATGTCCTCGAGTATCCCGCCCGTCACAGCTGGGGGTGCGAAGGAACGAGCGGCGTCCGCCCTGGGCCATGGGGGCGGGCGCCACTCGTCCGTCAGGCACCCGTGGACGCCGGGCCATCCCTGGGCACCGCTCGCCCCTCAGACCGTGGGCGCCACCAGTCCTTCGGGACCTTCGCCCGGCAGACCGTTGGCGGGCGCCACGCAGCCGCCCGGTGACTCGTGGGCACGGCTCGCCCTGTCAGGGCGGTCGGGGTCGGGACGGGCCGGGAGTCTGGCAGGCTGGACGGGTGGAGGCTGGAGAGGTGCGACCCCTGGTCATCGTGGACTCCGCCAACGTGGTCGGCTCACGGCCCGACGGCTGGTGGCGGGACCGGGCCGGGGCGGCGCGGCGGCTCCTGGAGGAGCTGCGCGGGTACCCGGGGGACGCGGAACTCGTCCTCGTCACGGAGGGCCGGGCCCGGATCGCCCCGCCCGACGGAAACCACGGGCCGGACGGCCGCGTCACGGTCGTGCACGCGCCCGGTTCCGGGGACGACCGGATCGTGGAACTCGTGGCCGGGGCGGTGGCCGCCGGGCCCGGCCGGTCGGTCACGGTGGTGACCGCCGACCGGGGACTGCGCGACCGGGTCACGGCGCTCGGCGCGGCGACGGTCGGCCCGCGCTGGCTGTGGGACCGCCTGGACCGCCCCGACCCGACGTGACGTCCGGTCGGGCGGGCGCCCGGCACGGTCCGGCGTCCGCGTCACGGGTCAGTTCGGCGGGGTCCGGGGCGGGGTGTCCGCCGTGCGCAGGGCCCGGGCCGCGTAGCAGCCGGCGGCCAGGACGAGCAGGGCTGCCGCGCCGAACACGGTGTCGATCCGGCCCAGGTGGACACCCGCCACGGCGAGGTGCGGGTCGCGGAGCACGGTACTGACCAGCAGCCCGGCGAGCGACGCGGAGACCAGGGCCGGCAGGTGGTACGACAGGGTCAGCACCGAGCTGACCCGGCCCTGGTGGTCGCGCGGGACTCGCCGTTGGAACAGCGGCATCGCGGCGGAGGCCAGGACGCCCACGGTCAGGCTCTCGCAGAACGCGAGGACCAGCGCAGGGCCGATCGCGTCCGCCCGGGAGTAGCCGAGCAGCAGGGCGCCGTTGGCGAGCACCGCCGCCGCGTACACCCGGGCGGGGCCGTACCGGTCCGCGCACCGGCCGCCGACCAGGCCCCCGGCGAGCGCGCCGAGGCCGAGGGCCGCGCTCAGTACCCCGAACCAGATCCGGGGTTCGGCGCGCAGGTTCTCGGCGACGAAGTACACGTCCAGGGCCGTGACGGCCCCCGCGCCGACGACGGCGACCGTGCGTGTGAGCAGGACCGCGCGCAGGATCCGGTCCCGGGCGACGAACCGGAACCCGGCCAGGTACTCCCGCCCCCAGGACGGCTTCCGGCGCGGAGCCGGGACGGTGGCCGTCGGGGCGACCCGGACCGCGCGGATCGCGGCGTAGGACACCAGGAACGAGGCGGCGTTGGCCGCCAGTGCCCACTGGGGGCCCGCCGCGAACAGCAACGGACCGGCCAGCGGCGGGCCGACCAGGGCGGCGGACGCGACGACGGCCTGGTGGTAACCGGCGGCGCGGCCCCGCAGGTCGGCCGGCACGACGTCGCCGAGGAGGACGAACCGGGCGGCGTTGAAGAACTGGGCCACGGCGGTGCTGGCGGCGACCAGTACCCCGATGAGGCCGAGCAGGACCGGCAACGGGACCGTGCCGTCGGGCAGCGCCGCGACCAGGGTCAACGCCCCGATCAACCCGGCGCGGAGCAGGTCGGCGCTCAGCATGGTCCGGCGCTTGTCGGGCCAGCGGTCGACCAGGGCGCCGGCGACCGGGCCGACGAGCACCACGGTCCCGGCGACGACCGCGAGCACCGCGCCACTGACCAGCGGCGCGGACGGCCGGCCGGCGAGCAGCACCGTGGCCACCCAGAGCAGGACCGTGGTGTCGAACACGACGTCGCCCAGTGTGGACACCGTCCTGCCGACCCACAGCCAGGTGTAGTTCCGATTGATCACCACGTCGTTCCGCCTTGTCCTCGCGGGGTCGCCCTGGTTTCGGGCACAAAAAAGCCTCGGATCCGTGGGGTCGGATCCGAGGCGGGCCGGCGCGCGGCGGACGTTCGGGGAGGCCGGGCGCAGTCACCGGCGCAGACAACCTAGCGGACGGCAGCCACCGGGCGCCAGCCCACACCGATGCGCCCGTGGACCGGGCGGGCCACTCCCGGGCCGTGGGGTCGAGGCACGGCGGGGCCGGCGGACGCACGATCGGACCCGCCCACACCGGGGCCCCGGGCCACACCCTGGAACGGTGCGTTCGGGGGCGGTGGCGACTGCGGGGTTTGGCTATCGTGGGTCGTCGGACCACGACACGGGGAGTACCGATGCGGATCACGCTGTTCGAGCCCGACGCCGTCACGGAAGGCGACTGGGACGACCTGGCCGAGGTGGCCCGCGCGGCGGCCGCCGCCGACCGTCCCACCGAACCCGCGCCGACCCGCGCCACGACGGTCACCCGGCTCACCGCGCCGCCCTCGCCGAAGCGCCGCCTGCCACGGTGGACACTCCGGGACGGCGGGCGGATCGTCGGCCACGCCATGCTCGTGCTCTTCGACGACGAGAACACCGACCTGGCCGGCCTCGACGTCACGGTGCACCCGGACCACCGGCGGCGCGGCGTGGGCACGGCGCTGCTGCGCACCCTCGTCGGGGCGGCCGAGGGCAGGTCGACCCTGTTCCTGGAGGGTCTGCCCGAGGGCGGGCCGGGCGCGGCGTGGGCCGGGGCGCACGGATTCGAGGTCGTCCAGCGCACCGCCCTCCAGGCCCTCGACCTGTCCACCGTGGACCGGAGCCGCTGGCGGACCCCGGCCGCCCCCGGCTACCGGCTGGCCCGGTGGCGCGACAGCGTGCCGGAGGAGTACCTGGCCTCCTACGCCGCCGCCCGCAACGCCCTGCACGACGCGCCGCGGGGCGACCTGGACTTCACGATGCCCGAGTGGGATCCGCTCCGGGTGCGCGAGGCCGAGGCCGCCACCCTCGGCCGGGGCGGCGAGACCCGGATCGTGGCGGCGGTGCACGAGGCGACGGGTACGGTGGCGGGCCTGACCCTCCTGGAGGTGTACGCGCACAGTCCCGCCGTCGGCCGCCAGCAGGACACCTGTGTGCTCGCCGCGCACCGGGGCCACCGGCTCGGCCTGTGGATGAAGGCGGACAACCTGCTGTGGCTCGCCGAGGACCGCCCGGAGGTCACCCGGGTGGGCACGTACTCGGCGGCGGACAACGGGCCGATGCTGCGCGTCAACCGGCAGGTCGGGTTCGTCGTGGAGGCCTCGACGGCCAATCTGCGGGCCGACCGGGCGGCCCTGGCGGCGCGCCTCGGCGGCTGACGGCCCGTCGCGGGCCGGGTCGCGACCGTCCCGCGCCCCGGCCGCCGACCGGACCGGCCGGACGCACGGCCCGGCACCTCCCGTCGGCGCGCACCCCGGCCCTGCTCAGGCCGGCGGCACGATCTCCCCGGTGATGGCCCGCTGCCGTTCCGCGACGGCCGCCGCCAACGGCGCGAACGCCGGCAGCAGCACCCCCTGCGGCCCGTACACGACGCGGGCGGCGAGGACCGCGAACCACGGGGCGGCCGGGCCGTGCAGCATCAGCGGCTCGCCGACCTCGTAGCGCAGCACGAACGACCACCGCGCCAGGTCGCAGGCGAACTCGACGACCCCGTTATGCCAGAAGCTCAGCCACTGGCCCTGGTAGTCGCACAGGAACCGTTGGCTGGTCAGGGACGTGCGCACGTGCGCCTGGTCGCGCCACTGCACGGCGGCCATCGCCTCGGCCTTGCGGCGCGCCGAGGAGTTGCCGATCGCGTCGGCGGCCATGCCCATCGCCACGAAGGACGCCGAGCCGAACCAGAACGAGTTGCTCTGGTTGTACGTCACGGACATGCCGTACAGCCGGGCGTAGCCGAGGACCGCGTCGCCGTAGCGGACCTCGTCGGGCTGCATCCGCAGGGCAGACGGCGGGAGGGCCAGGGGTTCGCCGCCCCGGGCCAGGTGCTCGTACAGCCGGCAGGCGCTGAGCCAGCCGTCCCGCAGCGCCGCGTCGAGCGGGTCGTTGCCCGGTTTCGCCATCCCTACCGTCCCCTCATCTGCCGGGTTCGTGCCGGCGGAGTGCCCACCGGGTCGCGAAGGTCAGCAGCACGGCCTGGACGACCAGCACCCACAGTGCCCACAGCCAGCCGGTGACCTGGTGCCGCCACAGCGCGTCGGCGGGCGGCTCCACCATGATGCCCCGCAGGTCGACCGTACCGGCGGCGGCCGCGTACCCCCAACGGGACGGGGACAGCCAGGACAGTTCCTCGACCCCGGTGCGGCCGACGACCTCGAACAGCCCGCCGCTGAGGACGAGCTGGGCCATGACGAGGCCGACGAGCACCGGCATGGTCTGCTCGCCGGTGGTCACGTACGCGCTGACCAGCAGGCCCAGGGTCGTGCAGGTCAGGGCGGTGAGCCAGACGGCCACGAACAGTTCGAGCACGGGGAGGCCGAGGACGAGCGCGTCGCGGCCACCGGGGCGGCCGAGCAGGCCCAGGAACACGAACAGCGCGGACTGCGCGGCGGTCACGACGGTGAAGACCAGGAGCTTGGAGGCCAAGTACGCGCCCGGGGACAGGCCGACCGCGCGTTCCCGGCGGTAGATGGCGCGTTCGCCGACGAGTTCGCGGACGCCGCCGGCGAGGCCGAAGAAGACGGCGCCGACGATCAGTACCACCAGGAGTTGTTGGGCTTCGGTGCTGCGGCCGAGGGCGTTGGCGGGCCGGCCCAGCCCGTCGTCGCCGGGGATCACGTGCAGCAGCGCGGCCAGGCCCAGGGGCAGGCCGAGGAGCAGGGCCGCGTACATCCGGTCGGCGAGGGTCACGGCGGACATCCGGCGGGTCAGGATCCCCACCTGGCGCAGCCAGCCCTGCCTCGGCCGGGGCGCGGCACCCGGCGAGCCGGGCTCCACCCGGGGCGGGGCGGGGACCGGCGCCCGCCCGACGGTGGCCGCGAACCGGGCCGCCCAGCCCTCCGGGTCCTGGTAGACCTGCTGGAACACGTCGGCGTACTCGCGCGCGCCGAAGAACGCCAGCACCTCCCCCGGCGGCCCGAAGTAGGCGACGGTGCCGCCCCGGCCCAGGACCAGCACCCGGTCGCACACGCTCAGGTGCAGAGGGCTGTGCGTGACGACGACGACCGTGCGGCCCCGGTCGGCGAGGTCGCGCAGGCCGACCATGACATCGCGGTCCAGCGCCGGGTCGAGGCCCGAGGTGGGCTCGTCCAGGAACAGCAGCGAGGGCTCGGTCAGCAGTTCCAGCGCGACCGAGGTGCGTTTGCGCTGGCCGCCGGACAGGGTGTCGATCCGCTGGTCGGCGTGCGGGGTGAGGGCGAGCTGGCCGAGGACCTCGTCGATGCGCTGGTCGCGTTCGCCGACCGTCACGTCGGGGCCGAACCGCAGCGCCGCCGCGAACCGCAGCGCCCGGCGCACCGTGAGCTGGCTGTGCAGGATGTCGTCCTGGGGCACGAGGCCGATCCGGTGCCGCAGGTCGTCGTACTCCGCGTAGAGGTCGCGGCCCTCGTAGGTGACCGTGCCGCGCTGGGCGGGCCGGTTGCCGGTCAGCGCGCCGAGCAGCGTGGACTTCCCCGCCCCGCTCGGGCCGACGACGGCGAGCAGGCTGCACTCGGAGAGATCGAAGGACACCCCCGCCAGGAGGGTACGCGCCCCCGCGGTCACCGTGAGCCCCTCCGCGCGCAGGGACACCCGGCCCGTGTCCACGTACTCGCGCAGTTCCCGGCCGTCGAACACCATCTGGTGGTGCCCGAACGACAGCAGGTCCCCCGGCCGGAGCTGGGCGTGGGCCACCTCCCGGCCGTTGACGAACGTGCCGTTGCGGGTGCCGTGGTCGAGGATCCGGGTGCCGGAGGAGTCGCGGATCAGGTCCGCGTGGTAGCCGGAGACGAGCAGGTCGGCGAGGACGATGTCGTTGTCGGGGGCCCGGCCGATCCGGGTCCGGGTGCCGGGCTGGTAGCGGGCGGACGGCACCCGGCCGGCCTCGAACCGCATCCCGGGCGGGGCTCCGGCGGCGGGCTGGGCACCGGGGTGGACCTGAGATTGCCCGCCCACCCGGGGGCCGGGCTGGCCGCCCGCGTCGATCCTCGGCGGGGAGGCCGCGTTGGCCCCCGGCCCCGGCGGCATGCCGGCACCTGGCCCGACCGGCGGCACACCCGTGAGGACGGTCGGCGTGGCCCCCGACGAGGCCTCGTCCGGCACCAGGTGGGTCGGCGGCGGCAGCGGCCCGGCCGCCAGTTCGGGCCGGAACAGCACGGTCGGCCCGTCGGCGGCCCCGAGCCGCACCGCGCACGGCCCGACGATGTCGAGCACCCCGATCGGCCCGGCCGCCGTGTACGTGCCGTTGCTGCTGCCCAGGTCGCGGAGCCGCCAGCGCCCGTCGCGGAACCCGACCTCGACGTGCTGGCGGGACACCCGGGGGTCGTCGACCACCAGGGGGCACAGCGGATCCCGCCCGATGATCACCACCCCGTCGGCGGGGGTGAAGCGGCGTTCGCCGTGCGGAAGCCGGATCAGGAGCGCGTCGGTCACGCCTCAGCCCTTCGGTAGCCGGGCGGCCATCGCGGTGGCCAACTCCACGGTGTCGGCCTGGTACGCGCCGTAGCCGCCGCTGTTGGTCGCCGTCACCATGAACACGACCTGGCCGGAGCGCACGAACACAGCCGCCTGGGAGCGCTCGGAGTACCCGGAGCCCTCGGAGAAGTACACCCCGAACGCCTCCTGGCCGATCTTCGGCACCGCGAACGGTTTCCAGCCGCACCGCTCGGAGCTGGTGCGCGCCGCCGCGAGGAACGTGGTGGCCGACGTGCCGTAGAAGCCGGCGACGGCCGAGGCGATGTACGGGTACCCGGACATGCTCACCAGGTACGTGTTGGAGGTGTGCGCGCCGACCGCGTCGCCGTTCACCGCCGGTTCCGCGCACATCTTCAGCTTGGTGAGGCCGCCGTTGAGCGCCTTGGGGTCGCCGCCCTTGGTGATGCCGTCCTCGGGGGCCTTCGTCGCCGCGAGGATGTCGCCGACGGAGACGAGCACCGGTTCCAGGACGGTGACGTCCGGCGGGGGCACGCTGCGGTCGACCGGGGCCCTGGTCTCCTTGCCGAGGCCGTCCAGGCCGGTGCCGCCCTTGCCGAACATGTTGCTGACCGAGGACAGGCAGCACAGCCCGACCAGGACGGCGACGAGGCCCCCGGCGACCCAGGCGATGATCTTGCCGGTGGAGGCCTTCTTCTTCGGCGGCGGGCCACCCAGGTAGCCGGCGGCGGACATGCCGAGGCCGGTGGGCATCGGGTAACCACCGGGCGGGCCCATCGCCGGGCCGGACGGCCCCGGCGGCGGCAGCGAGCCGGGCGGCATCGGGTAGCCGGCCGGCGGGCGGGGCCCGGAGGTCGGCGGCACCGCGTAGCCGTCCGGTGAGCCGGGCGGCATCGGGTAGCCGGCGGGCGCGCCGGGGCCGGAGGTCGGCGGCACGACCGGGGATCCCGGCGGCGCGGGGTAGCCGGCCGGCGGTCCCGGAGGCGGCCCGTAGCCGGCGGGCGAGCCCGGGGGCGGCCCGTAGCCGGCGGGCGAGCCCGGGGGCATGGGATACCCGGCCGGCGGTCCCAGCGGCCGCCCGGCCGACGTCGGCGCGACGGCCGGCGGCCCGAACGGCGTCCCAGCAGGCGCGCCCAACGTCGTCTCGGGCGGCGCGGTGCGCATCGCCTTCAGCCAGGCGGCGGCGCTCTCCGGCCGCGCCTCGGCCCGCACGGCGAGCATGGACAGCACCCCGCGCACGACCCGGTCGTGGCCGGGGCCGAGCGCGGCGGTCATCCGGGCGGCCATGCCCTCGAAGTCCCCGGGGACGGGCATCTCGGCGGTCAGCGCGTAGTACACCGTCGCGCCGAGGGTGTAGCGGTCGGTCGCCGGGGTGTACTCGCCCCGGGCTAGCGACTCCGGGGCCATGAACGGCGCGGTGCCGAAGATCCGGGAGGTGGCCGCCGCGTGCTGGAACCGGACCAGCCCGAGGTCGACGAGGTAGACCCGGCCGTCGTCGGCGAGCAGCACGTTCGCCGGCTTGATGTCGCGGTGCAGGACGGCGACGCCGTTGGTGTCGCGGCCGCTGTGCAGGTAGTCGATGGCCTCGGCGATCGGCTCCAGCGGGGCGAGGACGTCGAGGCCCCGGATCCGGCCGCTCTCCAGGGCCTCCTGGAGGCTGTAGCCCTCGATCCACTTCATGACGAAGTAGAGCCGCTGGCCCTCGGTGCTGGCGGCGGCGCCGGCCGGGTGCGGCGGGGCGCCGACGAACACCTCCTTGACCTTGACCACGGCGGGGTGTTCGAGGTGGGTGGCGAGCGCGGCCTGCAGGCGCAGGTCCTCCAGGGAGCGGTCGGTCCGGTCGCCCGCGACCTCGATGATCTTCACCGCGTAGGCGAAGGGGGCTCCCCCGTGGTACTCCTCGGCCCGCCAGACCTCGCCCTCGCCACCGGCGGCCCGGCGTTCGGCCAGCTCATAGCGGTCGGGGGCTTCGGTGGGGCCGGCATGGGTGCGTTCCTCGGGCTGCGACACGCGCCCATCTTGCCAGCCGGGCGCAACCCCGCACATCCACGGTGGATCCGGGACGCTCCGTAGGGAGCCGGTCACGAGGTGGGGCACCGGGCGGCCGGTGCCCCGTACCCGTCCCTAGCGGTTCTTGTCCTTCTCCAGCAGCTCGGCGAGCGCGGCCATGCTCGACTCGATCGCGGGGCGGTAGTCCTCCACCATGTGCAGGGCCCGCGCGTCGAGCTCCGCGGGCAGCGTGCCGCGCAGGTACTCGTCGAGGGAGAGCAGGCGCGGGCCGTAGCCGCCACCCATGCAGTACACCGCGTCGAAGATCTGGCCGCCGATCTCGTGGGTGTCGATCGTGGTGGCGTGCTCGAACTCCAGCACGGTGGTGCCGTCCGGGTTCGCGGTGAGGCGGAGCACGATCTCGTCGGGCGCGGGGTCGACGCCGCCGAGCTCGACGGTCAACAGGTGCGGCGCCTCGCAGCGGGTGACCTTCCCGGGGCCGAAGTCACCCTGGGTGAAGGTGCCGCCGACGGTCAGGTCGCCCTCGACGGGCGCGTACCACCGGCGGAGGCGGGCCGGGTCGGTGCACGCGTCCCACACGTCGGCGATGTCGGCGTCGTAGGTGCGGCGGAACACGGCGCAGCGGGCCTCGCCGGCGGCGATCTCGCGCCGGTACAGCTCGTGCTGGGTGTCGAGGTGGTCAGCGGTGACGGTCATGGCGTGTCCGTGCCTTTCGTGGTGGGTGCCGCCCCGCGCCGTTCGCGCTTGCCGCGCGCGAGTTCGGTGGCCAGGGCGTCGAGTCGTTGGTTCCAGAAGTGCCGGTAGGGGTCGAGCCATTCGTCGACCTGCCGGAGGGGTTCGGCGTCGACGGCGTAGAGCCGCCGGGTCCCCTCGGCGCGCACCGTCGCGAAGCCCGCGTCGCGCAGCACCCGGAGGTGCTGGGAGACGGCCGGTTGCGAGATGCCGAACTCGGCCTGCACCACGGCCCCGAGGTCACCTGCGGCCCGCTCGCCGTCGGCGAGGAGTTCGAGGATGCGCCGGCGTACCGGGTCTCCGAGGATGTCGAATGCGTGCACCACCCGAGAGTATGCGCACCTGCTTATATAAGCAACCCCTAAAACTTCATGGGCGGGGTACGGAAAGGGCCGGGCCCATCCGTCGCTGGATGGACCCGGCCCGCACCGCTCGTCCTAGCGGCCCAGCAGGCCACCGAGCCCGCCGTGGTGCGCGGCCGGCGACTTGCTCGGCCCCACGCTGGCCGGGGCCGGCGCGGGCGGCTTCACGGTCGTCGGGCCGGCCGACGGCTTCTTCGCGGCCGGGGCGGTGGTCTTCGGCGGCCGCACGGCCTTCGTCGCCGACGGCCGCACCTTGGGCGCCACCGCGGCGCTGGGCGTGGCCGACGGCTTGGCCGGGGTCATGAACTGCAGCAGCGGACCCTGCAGCGGCGCGGCACTGGCCACCCCGCCCGCCAGGGCCAGTCCGCCCGCCACCACGAGCCCGGCAGTCAGCCACCATTTCTTTTGCACAACCGCATCCCTTCAGCGTCTGGACGTCCGCAACAGAGTACGCGAATCGCCCATAACCGAAGAAATCGATGCAGCTGGGCCCCGGTGCCGCTACGCCTCGGCGGCCAGCAGGCTCATGGCGTAATCCTCGACGCCCTCCTGGTACAGCACGACCCGTTCCGTGCCGCCGTCGCGCAACTCCTGCCACACCTCCCCCACCCACGCCTCGGCGTCGGCCTGGGTGTCGAACTCCTCCGGCGCGACGGCCGGCGGCGCCTCGGTGCCCGCGGAGTCCTGGAATCGCCACGTCCACATGGTGGTACCCCTCTGCTCGGTTGGGTTCTTCCTACCCGACCGGGCGGCGCGACCAACCTCGACCCGGCCCCGGATTCCGGGTTCCGGGTTTCCGGCCCGGACGCCCGGTTGCGGCCAGGGTCCCGCCCGGCCCCGGACACAGGAGAAGCCCGGCTCGTTCGTTTCCGCATCTCTGCTTCACGATCGGGTCGGGCTTCACCTCAGACTCTAACCGAACTCTTACTCACCGTCAAGAGTTGATTACCTACGGTGCCGGAGCCCCACCCTGCCGGCGAGGACACCCAGATCCGTGGTGTCGTGCAGGCGCAGCCCGGCGAGCATCACGTGCGCGGCGGCCCGGGCGTCCGACAGCGCGGCGTGGTGCTCCAGGGTTCGGAAGCCGGTGGCCGTGGCCACGGTCGGCAGCTTGTGGTCGCCCAGGTGCGGCCACAGCTGCCGGGACAGCTGGAGGGTGCAGTACATCCGGGGCGACGGCACCGGGCGGCCGACCAGCTCGTGCGCGCGGGTCAGCACGCTGTTGTCGAACGACGCGTTGTGCGCGACGAGCGGCCGGCCCGCCGTGAACCGGTCGATCAGGTCCAGCGCGTCCGCGCAGCTCGGGGCGCCGCGCACGTCGCGCGCCGTGATGCCGTGCACCCGCACGTTCCACGGGTTGAACTCCGCCGCCCGCTCCGGCGGCCGCACCAGGGTGCCGAACGCGTCCGTGACCTCCCCGTCGGTCACCGCCACCATGCCGACGGCGCACATGCTGCCCCGCCGCGGATTGGCGGTCTCGAAGTCGATCGCCACCCAGGACGTGAGCGCGTCGACCGGCGCGGCCTGGCCGGGCACGGCGCGGACGGACGGCGGGCGGGCCGAACGGGACGCGGACCTCGACGTGCCAGTGGTGTCCACCGGTCCACTATGGCACCGGGGGCGCGCGGGGCCGGGCGGGGACACGCGGAACACCCACCGTCGGGTACCGGACGGGACGGCCGCTCCTTCGCCACGGCCGGAGCGCGGGCCGGCGCTCGGGACCGAGGCTCGGGGCCGAAGCTCGGGGCCGAAGCTCGGGGCCGAACGCGAAGTCCGTTCCCCGCCAGCACGACCGGCCCGCCCCGGGCACGCTCGACGGAGACCCGATCTCACGGAGGACGTCCCATGCACAAGGTCACCGACCTCAAGGTGCTGTACTTCGGCACCCCCGTGGTGCTGATCAGCTCCCGCAACGCCGACGGCACCGCCAACCTCGCCCCGATGTCCTCGGCCTGGTGGCTCGGCCAGAACTGCATGCTCGGCCTGGGCAACAGCGGGCACACCACGGCCAACCTGCTCCGCGACGGCGGCTGCGTCCTCAACCTCGTGCCGTCGGACCTGGTGGAGGCCGTCGACCGGCTCGCGATGACCACCGGCGCTCAGGACGTGCCCGAGAACAAGGCCGCACAGGGGTACCGGTACGAGCCGGACAAGTTCGGGCTCGCCCGGCTGACCCCGCAGCCCTCGGAGCTGGTCGGCGCGCCCCGGGTGGCCGAGTGCCCGGTCCAGCTGGAGTGCGAGGTGGTCACCGCGCACCCGTTCGGCACCCGGGCCACGGCGTTCGAGGTGGCGGTCCGGCGCGCGCACGTCGAGGAGAGCCTGCTGATCCCCGGCACCCAGTACGTCGACCCGGTCGGCTGGGACCCGCTGATCATGAAGTTCTGCGAGTTCTTCGGCGGCGGCGGGTACGTGCACCCGTCCCGGCTCGCCGAAGGCTGGAACATGCCGCACCAGCTCACGCCGGCCACCTAGGGTCGGATCCATGCGGATTGTCATCGCCGGCGGCCACGGTCAGATCGCGCTGCGCCTGGAACGGCTCCTCGCCGGGCGCGGGGACACGGCGACCGGGCTGATCCGCCGCCCGGAACAGGCCGACGACCTGCGCGCGGCGGGGGCCGAGCCGGCGGTGTGCGACCTGGAGACGGCCACCGTCGCCGAGGTGGCCGCGCACCTGGCCGGGGCGGACGCGGCCGTGTTCGCGGCCGGCGCGGGCCCGGGCAGCGGCATCGACCGCAAGGACAGCGTCGACCGGGGCGCGGCGGCCCTGTTCGCCGACGCGGCGGAGCGTGCCGGGGTCCGCCGGTTCGTGGTGGTCTCCAGCATGGGCGCCGACCCCGAGCCCCCGGCCGGTACGGACCCGGTGTTCGCCGCCTATCTGCGCGCGAAGGGCGCGGCGGACGACGACGTCCGGGCCCGGCCCGGGCTCGACTGGACGGTCCTGCGGCCGGGGCGGCTCACCGACGGTCCGGGCACCGGACTGGTCACGCTGGCCGAGCGGACCGGGCGGGGCGACGTGACCCGCGACGACGTGGCGGCGGTCCTGCTGGCGCTCCTCGACGCGCCGGGCACGGTCGGCCGCACCCTGGAACTGGTCGGCGGCGACACGCCCGTCCCCCGGGCGGTCGCCGGCCTCGGCTGAGTGTCAGGCCGGGCGGGCGATGAGGACGTCGGCCTCGCGCCGCCAGCCCAGGCGGGAGTACAGGTGCTGGCCATCGGCGCTCGCGATCAGCAGCCCGGTCCGGGCGCCCTGGTCCACGGCCGCCCCGGCGAGCGCGCCCATCACGGCGCTGGCCAGGCCCCGGCGGCGGTGCTCGGGGCTGGTCTCGATCCGGTCGGCCACCGCGTCGGTACCGGAGACGGCGAGCTGGCCGCGGGCCGCCAGTACCCCCGAAGGGTCGTGGATCGAGACAGTGACGACCGGGCCGTCGACCTCGACCGTCGAGCGGTAGGTGTCGGCCGGGGCGTGCCGCGGGTGGGTGGTCAGGTCGACGCTCATCAGCCACTCGGGGCGGTCCAGCAGCTCCAGGCCGCCGGCCGCGAGGGCGGTGCCGACCTCCTCGGGGCGGGTGGTGGTCACCGTCAGCCACGTGCGCAGGTCGGCGGCGGCGACCCGGGCGGCCAGCCGGGCCACCGAGTCGGGTTCCTCGTCGGCGCGGAGCGCGAACACCTCGACCTGCCGGCCGGGCTGGTCGCACCGGACCTGGAGGCCGCCGTCGACCGGCTCGGGGGCGGGCAGGCGCCGGGCCAGGCCCCAGCCCCGCAGCCACCGTCGGACCAGATCCTCCGTGATGATCATCAGGCCATTACAGCACGCCGCCCCGGCCCCGGACAGGGTCTGTGGCCCGCGCCATGGCCCGGCCCCTGTCGGCGGCCCGCCGGGGCCCGGCCAGCGGGCGGCCTGAACCTGACGGTCCGGTTCCCGACGCCGGACTCGCTGGTGATCACGCAGGACGCGCCCCTGGCCAGGACATCCACGCGACGCTCGCCTCGTGGGACCCAGTGGGCCGAGGGACGAAGGCATCGACATCTATAGACACTGTCTAATGTAGACTGTTACGGTCGCCTCTCCCTCTCCCAAAGGAGAAGCACCCATGTCACGACTACTCAGGACGGCCCTCGCCGCCACGTTCGCCCTCGCCGCCACCGGCGTCAGCCTCGCCGCCACCGCCCCGGCCCAGGCCGCCCCGCCGTGCAGGGTCGCGTACTTCCTCAGCGACCACGGGACCTCGATCGGCGCGGAAGCGTGGATGATCTGCTACGACGGGCTCCCCGAGCGCCAGATCTACGTCTCGCTCCAGCGCCTGAACCCGACCACCGGCGCCTGGACGACCGTGTCGAGCTACTGGGAGACCACCAGCTACACCTGTGTCGGCACGGCCACGAACACCTACCGCAGCATCAACGACACGACCAGCGTGGTGCGGACGATCACGGCCAACTGCGGCTGAACCCCGGCGGCGGGCACCACAGGGGTACCCGCCGGCCAACCCGCCCCTCTCCCGAAGGAGAAGCACCCATGTCACGCATTCTCAGGACGACCCTCGCCGCCGCGTTCGCCCTCGCGACCACCGGCGTCAGCCTCGCCGCAAGCGTGCCCGCCCAGGCCTACCCGACGTGCCGGACCAAGTACTACCTCACCGACGATGGGACGTACCTCAGCGCCGGGGCCTACATGATCTGCGACAGCGGCGACGAGCGCGACATCTACGTCCGACTCCAGCGGCTGGACCCCGCCACCGGCAGTTGGACGACGGTGTCGAGCAACTGGAATTCCACGAGCTACACCTGCGTCGGTACGGCCCCGAACACCTACCGCCGCATCAACGACACGACCTCCGTGGTCGCCACGATCACCGCCAACTGCGGCTGAGATCCGGGCGGCGGGTACCCCTACGGTGCCCGCCGCCCGCACGGGCGGGCCGACACGCGGTCGGTCAGGGCGGGGCCGGCCCGACCGCGAGGTGGTCAGCGCATCGACAGGTGCACGTGGTTCGTGTGCTCCGACGAGGGGTCCCCGCTGCCGAAGTACGAGCGCCAGCCCGTGCCCGGCATCCAGATCTGGCGGAACCAGATGACGTAGAGCACCCCGAGCCGGTCCGCGTTGGCGATGTACCAGGCGGCGAGCTTGTTCCCGTAGTCCTTCTCCGCGCCGACCGCCATCCCGCCGAAGCCCTTCGCGGCCGAGGACCAGTCGCAGGCCTTGCCGCGCGGGTGCTCCCCGCCGTCCTCGGCCGAGCGGTAGCAGGACACGTAGTGGTCGAAGTTCGCCTTCTTCGTCTCGTTGTACGCGTGCAGGGTGCGCGGCGACAGGCAGCCGCTGGTGGTCGGGTCCTTCACGGAGCAGCCCTCGGACGGGAAGCTGCCGTCGGGGTTGCGCGGCGCGGGGGTCGCGTTGGCCGGCAGGTCGCCGAAGCCGAGGGTCGGGTCGCCGCCGCCGGCCGAGCGCAGCGCCTTGAGCGCCTCGTCCTGGCGTTTGCGCAGCTCCTTGAGCTGGTTCTCCTGTTCGAGGATCGCCGCGTCGAGGTCCTTGCGCTGCCGGGCGAGGGTGGCCTGGGCGGCCTTGAGCGCGGTGACCTGGGCCCCGTCGCGCTCGGACAGGTAGCGCACCGTCGCCGCCGTGTCCAGGAAACTCTCCGGCGACCCGCTGGACAGCAGCGCCTGGAGCTGGGCCGACGAGCCGCCCCGGTACTGCGCCGCGGCCAGCCGGCCCACCGCCGCGCTCAGGTCGGCCACCCTGGCCTGGGAGGCGAGGATCTCCTCGGACAGTTCGCCCTCGCGCTTCTTGGCGTTGGCGATCGCGGTGCGCGCGTCCTGGTACCCCTGGGAGGCGGCCCGGAGCGCGTCGCGCAGTGGCTTCGTGCCCCCCTCGGGCTCGGCCTGGGCGGGGGTGATCGCGACCAGCACGGTGGCGGCGACGGCGACGACTGTCAGGGCGGCACGGCGTACTAAGACGGACAAGACAGACAGAACCCTTCTCCCGTACCCGCCTACCAGGTCAGCTGACGGATTCGGGCGGGAAGAGCGCCCTACCGGCCGGCCCTCCACAGAGGAGCCGGGCGGATTCACCCCACGTACCTTGGGTCCCCGGCTCACCCCGGAGGGTGACTCGGCGGTGACTCCCGGTGCCACCCGTCGGCGGCGAAGGCCGGTCGTCTGCACGCCGATGCTAGGACAGAGCGTGACTCTCGGCAACTACCGGCCGTTCAATCACACACAGTGGAGGGTGGGTCGTCACACAGAGCGACAATCCGAGCAGACCGGTACCCGGCGGGCCTACCCGGCCGGCGGGAGCAGCCGCGGGGACGTCGCCGCGTCCGGCCACAGCAGCAGCACCCGGCACGGCGCGTGGTCCACCACGAACCGGGTCGCCGGCCCCAGGCTGCCCGGCCCGGGCCGGGAGTGGTCGCCGTCCCGGGCCAGGATCAGCAGGTCCGCCGCCTCGCACGCCTCGACCACCAGCCGCTCGGCCCGGCCGGACGTGGCGGCGGTGTGCGCCGGGCGGCCCAACCGGGCCACGGCCGCGTCCAGCAGGGTGCGTTCGGCGGCCCGGACCGCCGCCTCGACCGTGTCCCCGGGGTCGGTGCCGTGCCCGCCCCGGCCCAGCCGGCCCAGGAACGCGCCGTGCAGGCTCTCGGCCACGCCCGGGTCCGTGACGTGCAGGAGTGTGATGTCCGCGCCCGGCGGCGCCAGGTCGGCCGCCGCGTCGACGCAGGCCGGCCACGTGCCCTCGGTGAGCCAGACGAGAATCCTCATACCCCCCACAGTCGCAGCCCCAGCCACAGCGCGACCACCCCCGAGGCCAGACACGCCGGTACGGTCAGCGCCCCGAGCCGGAGGAACTCCGTCGCGGTGGGCCGGGCGTCGTGCGCGTGCAGGATCCGCCGCCACAGCAGGGTGGCCAGCGACCCGACGTACGTGAGGTTCGGGCCGACGTTCACGCCGATCAGCACCGCGAGCACCAGGCCCGGCGAGTGCGCGACGGCGGGCACCAGCACCAGGGTCGCCGGCAGGTTGTTGACCAGGTTCGCCAGCACCGCCGCGAGGGCGGCGACGGACAGCAGGCCCAGCAGGTCGCCGTGCCCGGGGACCAGGCCGTCGAGCAGCGCGCCCAGGCCGTGCCGGCGGACCGCGAGCACCACCACGCCCAGGGCCAGCACGAACCCGCAGAACGCCGGGTTGGTCTCGGCCAGGATCCGGCCGAGCCGGCGCGGGGCCCGGCGCAGCTCCGGCAGGGCCAGCAGGACCGCTCCCCCGGCGGCGGTCCAGGCCGGGTGCACGCCCAGCGGCTCGGCGACGGCGAAGCCCGCCAGGGTCAGGGCCAGCACCGCGAGGGCGTAGCGCGGGGCGGGCGCGGCGGGCACGGGCACCGGCTGCGCGGGGGTGCCCAGGTCAGCGGCGAAGAACCGGCGGAACACCAGGTACTCGGTGCCGATCACCGCCAGCCACGGCAGCGCCATCAGCCCGGCGAACCCGGCGAACGTCAGCCCGGTGGCCGCGAAGGCGAGCAGGTTCGTCAGGTTCGACACCGGCAGCAGGAGCGAGGCGGAGTTCGCCAGGTGGGTGCAGGCGTACACGTGCGGGCGGGCCCGGACCCCGACCGCCGCCGTCGTCGCGAACACCACCGGGGTCAGCAGCACCACCGTCGCGTCCAGGCTCAGCACCGCCGTGACCAGGGCGGCGATCAGAAACACCACCCCGAGCAACCGCTGGGGGGTACCGCCGCCGAGCCGGGCCGCGAGCGCGCCCGCGTACCGGAAGACGCCCGCCGTGTCGGCCAGGTGCGCCAGGACCAGGACCGCCGCCAGGAAGCCGACCGTCGGGGCCAGCGCCACGATCTCCGCCCACGCGGCGCCGGGCGACACCAGTCCGAGGAGCACCGCGAGGGCCGCCGCCGGGCCCGCGACCAGCACCTCCGGCAGCCGGGCCGGCGCGGCCACCGCGAAGCCCAGCACTCCCACCAGCAGCGCCACCGCGATCACCATCTGCACGGGCACACGCTACGGAAGCCCGGTCCCCGCCCACACGGGGGCCGGCCGGCCGTGCGGCACGCCGCGCGCGGAAGGGCCACCGACGTCCCGACCGCCGCCGGGTCCGTGGCAGCCGACCCGCGCGGCGGGTACGGGCGAGGCGGCCGGCCCGGACGGCTGTGCGCCCCGCGTACCCGAAAAGTCGGGTTTTAGAGGTTGACCTCGCCTGTCACGCAGGTCACCGTGCCGCCGGCCACCCAGAGCGCGCCGTCGGCGTCGACGCTGACGTGCACCCTGCCGGCCCGGCCGAGCGCCGCGCCCTGGCTCGCGACATAGGGCGCGGTGATCCGGCCGGTGCGCAGCAGCCACCCCGCGACGGAGGCGTTCAGGCTGCCGGTCACCGGGTCCTCGACCGTCGCGCCGTCCTTCGGGAAGAACGCGCGGACCTCCAGCGCGGCCGGCGAACCGGGCGGGTGCAGGCCCACCACGCCGAGGTCGAGATCCACCGCCGTCGGGCGCACCGCCGCGACCGCCGCCGCGTCGGCGAGCAGCACCGCCACCCAGCCGGGCCCGTTGTCCACCCACTCGGCGTCCACGACCGCCGACCGGTCCAGGCCGAGCAGGCCCGCGATCCGCACGACCAGAGCCTCGTCGACCGGTCCGGAACGCACCAGCGGCGGCGCGGCGAACGCGAGGCCGTCGGCCGTGCGGCGCACTCTGACCAGGCCGGCCCCACATTCCTGCACCACGACCTCGGATCCAGGGGTACCGCCCGCCGACAGCCACGCGTGGCACGTGCCCAGGGTCGGATGCCCGGCGAAGGGCAGCTCCTCGGTCGGCGTGAAGATCCGCACCCGGTAGTCGGCGTCCGGGGTGCTCGGCGGCAGCACGAAGGTCGTCTCGGACAGGTTCGTCCAGTGCGCGAACCGGTGCATCTGCTCCGTGGTCAGGCCGGTGGCGTCGAGGACCACGGCGACGGGATTGCCCTGGTACGGGGTGGTGGTGAAGACGTCGACCTGCCGGAAGGGACGCAGCATCCGGTCAGTCTAGGGCCCGGGCGCGGCACCGCCGCCGATAGCGGGCGCGGGTCCCGGCGGCGGGTCCGCGCGGGGTGGGGGCTGCCGACCGTGCGGGGCGGCTCCCGGGCAGGGCAGGCCCGCGTGGGCGAACCCGTCAGAGCAGGCCCGCGCGGGCCGCCGCGAGTTCGGAGCGGACCTGTTCGAGGACGCGGCCCATCCGGTCCCGGGCGTCGAGGAACCCGGAGTCCGTGCCCCGGTACTCGATCCGGGCGTCGCCCGTCGCCAGCAGCACCTCCGCCAGCTCCGGGTGCTGCCGGCACCGCGCCCGGTGCAGCTCGGCCACCACCGCCTCCCGCGCCACCGTCCACTCCGGACGATGCCCGCCGGCCGCGAGCAGCCTCCGGGCGTCCCAGTCGCTGCGCGCGCCCCGGATCGCGTCGCGCACCCCGGGATCGGCGGCGGCCAGGGCCAGGTACGCCCGGCTGAGGGTCGGGTACGTGTGCCCGCCGACCTCGACCGGCGCCGGGTACTCCGCGCGCAGCACGTGCACGCTCGGCGGCCCCGGCCAGCTCCCGAAGACGGTGTCCAGCACGACGGTCGGCTGCCCGGCCCCGGCGGGGCCGTCCGCGTGCCGCCGGGTGTCCGCCTCGTCGGCGGCCCGGGCCCGGTCGGCGAAGAACTCCAGCGCCTCCGCGTGGTCCTCGGCGGTCACCGGGTCGCCGTCGCCGTCGAGGGGCTCGCCGGCCGGGGTGGTCAGCGCCCGGTACGGCCAGTCCTTGACGTCCATGTCGCCCAGGTACATCCGCTCGTGTTCCGGCACCGCCAGGTACGCCTCGCGCAGGGCGGACCGGTTCTCCTCGGTGGGCGCGCGGCGGAACACCTCCACGGCCTCGTCGCACCGGGCCTCGGCGGTGGGCCGGCCGGCGAGCCGGTCCATCTCGTTGCGGACCTCGGCGAACAGGTCGTCGGCGGTCAGCTGGTCGTAGGAGTGGGCGAACTCCCAGGTGGCCAACTCGAACGCGGAGGCCCGCGCGCCGTCGCGGGGCGTGACCGTGATCCAGCCGGAGTCGAGTTTCGCGCGGAGCTCGTCGAGGGTGAGCAGGCCCCAGCACTCGACGACCCCGTCGGCGTACACGATGAGGTCGGTGAGGAAATAGGTGTCGCCGTTGCGGACGAAGACGGGCCGCCAGGTGCCGTCGATCCGTTCCTCGTCGACCATCCGGTACGCGCGCCGCTTCGTCACGGGCCCAGTATGGCCACCGCGCGCCACCCCGCCGGGTCCGTGTGGGCGCGGGGCGCGGGCGCCCGGCCGTCGGGAGCGCGGGGCGGCCGCCCGTCGCAGCCCGCGCGGACGCCCCCGCTCAGCCGGGTGTCACCCGCCCCGGGGTTCCGGCAGTTCCCGCAGCCGGCTGACCGGCGACACCACCAACGCGATCACCACCAGCGCGGACGCCACCGCCGCGACGGTCAGCGCGCCCCGGGCCCCGATCGCGCCGGACAGCAGCCCGGCCGCCAACCCGCCGAGGGCGCCGCCGCCGAACAGCAGGGTCCGGAACACGGCCGTCATCCGGCCCATCATCGACTGCGGGGTGGCGGTCTGCCGCAGGCTCACGATGATCACCCCGGCGACGCCGAGCCCCAGGTACGTCAGGAAGAACGACGCCACGAACAGGGCCACCATCACCGGCCGGGGGCCGGCGGCGAGCGGGATCAGCGCGGGGCCGAGGACCAGCGCCGACTGGGCGACGAGGTAGACCCTGCCCAGGGGGAAGCGCCGGATCACCCGCCGGGAGATGGTCGCCCCGATCAGGCCGCCGACGGAGGCGGTCGCGAAGACCCCGCCGAGCGTGGCTGCGTTCAGGCCCAGGTCGTGCGTGCCGTACAGCAGGAACATGGTCCATACCGTGACCAGGGAGAAGTTGCAGCAGAACCCGACGAGGGCCAGGGCTCGCAGCACCGGGTCGCCGAACACCCAGGCCAGGCCCTCGCGGAGTTCCGGGCCGAGCCGGCGCCGCCCGGCGGGTGCGGGGCGCGGTTCGGGGGTGCGGATCAGGAGCAGCGAGACCACGGACGCCAGGTAGGAGCACGCGTCGACGACCAGCGCCACCGGGGCGGTCACGGCGCTGACCAGGGCGCCGGCCAGCCCGGGGCCGGCCACGTCGGCGGCCGAGGAGCTGACCCCCATCTTCGCGCCGGCCTCGACGTAGTGCGCCGGGTCGCGGACCAGGGTCGGCACATAGGACATCCAGCTCACGTCGAACAGCACCGACGCGACGCCGATCGCGCAGGCGATCAGCAGCAGCGGGGTCATCCGCAGCACGTCCAGCGCGGCCAGCGCCGGGATCAGGGCCAGCAGGACCAGCCGGACCGCGTTCGCGCCGAGCATCACCGGTCGCCGCCGGACCCGGTCGACCCACACCCCGAAGACCAGGGCGAGTCCGAGGTACGGCGCGAGCTGCAGGAACCGCAGCAGCCCCACCTGGGCGTCGGTGGCCCCGAACGCGTGGATCGCGGTGAGCGGCAGGGCCAGGTTCGTGACCTGGGTGCCGAGCAGCGACAGGGTCTCGCCGAGCCAGAACTTGAGGAAGTCGCCGTTCCGCCACAGGCTCGCGGGCCGGGCCGGGGCATCCAGGACGGTCACCGGGCGCCCCGTCCGGTCCGGGTGGCCGGGGTCGCGGGTCGGGTCGGAGTCACCGGAGGCCCGCCCCGGCCAGTTCCGCCACGAGCCCCGCGACCCGCTCGATCTCGTCGTGGGTGTTGTAGTAGTGCGGGGACAGCCGCAGGCACCAGTCCACGTCCTTGTCGCCGAAGTCGAACTGCGCGAACTCCCGGAAGCTCAGCGCCGAGTTCACCCCCCGGGCGTCGAGCGCGGCCTTGAACGGCTGCGCCTGCCACCCCTCGACGGCGAACGTGACCAGCGCGCCCAGTTCCGGGCCCCGGTCGAGGACCCGCACCCCGTCGATGACCTCCAGCCAGCTGCGCAGCCGGGCGGCCAGCGCCGGGGTCCGCCGGGAGATGGCCGCCATGCCGACGTCGCGGGCGTACCGGGTGGCGGCGGCGCAGCCCAGCACCGTCGCGTACGGGAACTCCCACTCCTCGAACCGGGCGGCGGTGTCCGACCGGCGGTACGCGTCCGGGGCCGTCCACCTCGCGCCGTGCATGTCGGGGAACAGCGGCTCGTACCCGGCGTGCAGGAACCGGTCGGACACGTAGAGGAAGCCGGAGCCGCGCGGGCCGCGGAGAAACTTGCGGCAGGTGGCGGTGAGCAGGTCGCAGCCGAGGGCGGCCACATCGAGGGGGTACTGCCCGACGGACTGGCACGCGTCCACCAGGTACAACAGGTCCAGTTCCCGGCAGTGCGCGCCGATCTCGGCGACGGGTTGCACGAGGCCGGAGTTGGTGGGGATGTGGGTGGCGGCCACCAGCCGGGGACGGTGCTCGCGCATCAGGGCGGCCATCGCGGGGACGTCGACCCCGCCCTCGGGCGCGTCGGGGGCGTGCACGACCCGTACCCCGAACCGCTTCCTGAGAGACAGGAAGGCGATCTGGTTGGAGACGAAGTCGTTGCGCGTGGTCAGGATGACGTCGCCGGCCGCGAAGGGGATCGACGACAGCGCGGTGGCGTAGGCGTGGGTGGCGCTGCCGGCGAAGGCGATGTTGTGCGGCTGGGCGCCGATCAGCGCGGCGATCTCGGTGTAGAAGGCGCGGACCCCGTCGGCGCGGGCGGCGGACGCCTCGTACCCGCCGATCTGGGATTCGAGGGTGAGGTGGTCGAGCATCGTGGCCAGCACGGGGGCGGCGAGCAGCCCGCAGCCGGCGTTGTTGAGGTGGGTGACCCGCTCGCAGCCGGGGGTGTCGGCCCGCAGCGCCGCGATGTCGAGTAGCGATTCCCCCGGGGAGACAAAAGCGCTATCCTTTGTACTCATGTCAGACAGTAGCACTTCTGTCGATCTGGTCACCACCCTCCGGGCGCTGCTCCGCGGGCTGTCCCCCGGCGACCGCCTGCCCAGCAGCCGCGAACTGATCGCGCGCCACCACGTCAGCCCCGTCACCGTCGCCCGGGCCATCGCCCAGCTCGCCGCCGAGGGCGCGGTCGTCACCCGGCCGGGCAGCGGCACCTACGCCGCGACGCCCCGGACCCGGCCCGGCGAGGGCCCCGCCGACACCGCCTGGCAGACGATCGCGCTCACCGACCGCGCCGTGGACACCCGGTCCATCACGGACGGCCTGGGTCCCGCGCCCGCCGGCACCCTCCTGCTCGACGGCGGCTACCTGCACCGGTCCCTGCAGCCCACCCGGGCCCTGGGCGCGGCCCTGGCCCGGGCCGCCCGCCGCCCCGACGCGTGGGACCGGGCCCCCACCAGCGGGCTGGCCGCGCTGCGCGCCGTGTTCGCCGGCATCGCGGGCGGCGGGGTGACCCCGGAGGACGTCCTCGTCACGGCCGGCGGCCAGAGCGCGCTGTCCATGGTGTTCCGGGCGGTGGCCGCCCCCGGCAGCCCGGTACTCGTCGAATGCCCCACCTACCCCGGGGCGCTCGCCTCGGCCCGGGCCGCCGGCCTGCGCCCCGTGCCGGTGCCGATGGACGACGACGGGGTCCGGCCCGACCTGCTCGCCGACGCGTTCGCGATGACGGGCGCGCGGCTGTTCTACTGCCAGCCGACGTACCACAACCCGACCGGGACCGTGCTGTCCGCCGACCGTCGCCGGCAGGTGCTCGACGTGGCCCGGGCGGCCGGCGCGTTCGTGGTCGAGGACGACTTCGCCCGGCACCTCGGGCACGGCGGCCCGACGCCCCGGCCGCTGGTCGCCGACGACCGGGACGGCACCGTCGTGCACCTGACCTCGCTGACCAAGCCCGCCGCGCCCAGCCTGCGGGTCGGCGCCCTGGTGGCCCGGGGCCCGGTGATGGAACGGCTGCGGGCCCTGCGCCGGGTCGACGACTTCTTCGTGCCCCGGCCGCTCCAGGAGGCCGCGCTGGAGCTGGTCAGCTCGCCGGCGTGGGACCGGCACGTCCGGGGCCTGGCGACGGCGCTGCGCGACCGGCACGCGGAGCTGTCCGCCGCCCTGGCCCGGGAGGTTCCCGGGTGGACCGTGGCCCGGCCGGTCGGCGGCGGGCTGCACCTGTGGGTCCGGCTGCCGGTCGGCGCCGACGCGGGGGCGGCGGCCCGGGCCGCGCGGCAGGTGGGGGTGGCGGTGAGCGTCGGCGACCGGTACTTCGCGGCCGAGCCGGCCGAGGCGTGCCTGCGGCTGGGGTTCGCGGCGACGGCGGACCGGGCGGAGCTGGCCGAGGCGGCGAGGCGGCTCGGCCAGCTGTAGTCCCGGGGCGGGTTCTGGCCCCGTGCGGCGCGGCCCGTCGTGGCCCTCCGCCGGTCCTGGCCCGCCGTGGCCCGTCGCAGGGCCCGGCCCGTTGCGGGGCCCGGGCCCTGATCAGCCCCGCAGGTACTGAGTGATCGCCTGCGTCGCCACCGCGCCCTGCCCGACCGCCGACCCGACCCGCTTCACCGACCCGGCCCGCACGTCGCCCGCCGCGAACACCCCCGGCATCGACGTCTCCATCAGCAGCGGCTCCCGGTCGGCCGCCCACGGCACGGGCAGCCGGTCGGGCCGGGACCGCACGTCCGGTCCGGTGAGGACGAAGCCGAACTCGTCCAGCCCGACCGCGTCGGCCACCCAGGCGCTGCACGGGGTGGTGCCGATCAGGATGTACAGCGAGCCGGCCGGCACCGTCTCCGTGTCCCCGGTCGCGACGTCGCGGAGCACCAGCGCGGCCAGCCGGCCCTGCCCGATCGCCTCGGCCAGCTCGACGCCCTCGCGCAGTACGACGGCCGGGTGGTCGACGAGCCGCTCGACCAGGTAGTTCGAGGTGGCCGAGGCGTGGATGGACTTCTCCCGGACCAGGACGGTGACGGAGCGGGCGTGCTCGGCGAAGTACAGGGCCGCCTGGCCGGCGGAGTTGCCCGACCCGAGGATGTAGACGTCCTCCCCGGCGGTCTGGCCGGCCTCGGTGAGCGACGCTCCGTAGTAGACGCCGGCGTTGAGCAGGTCCGCCACGCCCGGGGCCGCCAGCCGCCGGTAGGACATGCCGGTCGCGACGAGGACGGCCCGGGCGGCCAGTTCCGCCCCGTCGGTGAGCACCACCCGGTTCACGCCGTCCTCGCCCGCGCGCAGCCCGGCGGCGACGCTGGTGCACAGCCACTCCACCCCGAACCGCTTCGCCTGGGCGAGCGCGCGCTGGGCCAGGTCCGCGCCGGTCAGGCCGGACGGGAAGCCGAGGTAGTTCTCGATCGTGGACGTACTGCCGGCCTGCCCGCCCGGGGCGTCGTCCTCGATGATCAGCACGGAGAAGCCCTCGCAGGCGCCGTACACGGCAGCCGCCAGGCCGGCCGGTCCGCCGCCGACGATGACCAGGTCGTATCTGTCGCGGGTCGCCTCCTGGGTCAGCCCCAGCGCGCGGGCCAGCTCCGCGAGGCTCGGGTCCGCGAACGACCGGCCGTCGCCGAGCGCGACCGTGGTCGGGGCCGCCTCGTCCTCGGTGTCGACCCACTCGAACGGGATCACGTTGCGGGCGAGGAAGTCCTTGACCTCGTACGACCGGGCGGCGAACCGGTGACCGGTGACCCGGACCCCCAGGTGCGCGGCCATGTTCTGCGAGTCCCAGTCGAACAGCACGTCGTCGAGGGCCGGGTACAGCCGCTCGTCGGCGGGCAGGTACGGGGCCACCAGGTAGCGGTCCAGCCCGGTCCGGTTGATCGCGTCGAGGGCGGCGTCGGCGTCGGTGGCGGCGCACAGCAGTACCCGTTTCGCGCCGGGCTGGTCGTCGCGGAGCGTCGCGAGCAGTTCGGTGCCGAGGCCGTCGGTCAGGTGCTGCTGGGTGACGACGAGTGCGATCGGCGAGCCGACCTGCGGCAACCGGCGGGCCAGGGCCAGGGCCTCGGCGCGGCCGGACGCGCCGACCACCCGGAACCGGTCGAGGTAGCGGGCCCGGAGCCCGGCCACGAGCTCCTCGCGGGCCAGGACGTCGCCGTCGACGAGGACGACGGCGGGGCGTGGGGCGGCGTTCATGCCGGGGACCTCCAGGGTGCGGGCGCGCGCGGATGTGCGGTTAGAGTCAGATCAAATGTCTTTATTATTCTATTTGGAGTGTTGATGTCTCTTATCCCCACCCTCGACCGGCGTCCGCCGTCCGGGGCGGGTGCCCGGACGGAGGTCGCCACGGCCGTGCGGGAACCCGCCGCCGGGGTGGCCGTCGCGCCCCGCGCCCGGGGACTCGCCCGGGCCGGGGCCGCCGACCAGCTGCGGTTCGGGCTGCGGCACCGGGTGCCGGCCCTGCTCCGGCGGGCGCCGCTCCCCCGGCGGTGGGCGGTCCGGGACGACACCGTCCGCCTGCCCGGCGCGCTGCTCGCCCGGTTCCGCGCGACCTACGGCGACGCCGTCTGGGTCCGGGACCAGCGGGGCCCGGCACTGCTGGTGCTGGGGACGAACGGCCTGCTCCGGGTACTGCACGGGCCCGCCGCCCCGGGGCACCCGCACGCCGCGATCGTCCGCCGGGTGATCGGCGAGGAGGTCGGGCGGCTGCTCACGGCCCGCGCGGTGCTCACCCGGGCCGTGTTCCAGAACTCCGTGGACCGGATGGCCCGCCGGATCGTGCTCGGCGACGCGGCGGCCGACGACGCCGAGGTCACGGGCCTGTACCTGGAGCTGCGGTCCGAGGGCAACTGGCTGGGTACCCGCCCCTGGCGGACCGACCGGGCCCGGGCCGCGCACGACCGGCTCGCCGAGCGGCTCCGGTCCTATCTGGACGCCGCCGCGCCGGGCAGCCTCGTCGCGGCCCTCGCGGCCGACATGACGTCCGGCATCCACGGCGGCCCGATGGCGGCCGGCAACTCCGGCGATTCGGTGGCGGCCGGCGTCCCCGGCGCGGTGTCCGGCCCGGCGGGGACCGACGGCGTCCCGGTCGGTCAGATCGCGCACTGGTTCCTGGCGTTCGACATCCTCGCCGACACCGGCCTGACCACGCTCGTCGTGCTCGCCGGGGAACCCGGGCTCGGCGACCGGGCCCGCCGGGACCACGACGTGGCGCGGGCCTGCGTCCTGGAGACCCTGCGGCTGTGGCCCCCGGCCGGCGACCTGTTCCGGGAGACCACCCGGGACCTGGACTGGGACGGCGAGTTCCTCCCGGCGGGCACCCGTCTCCTGGTGCCGGCCGCGTTCCACGAGCGCGCTCGGTCCGTGGCGGACCCCGACGCGTTCCGGCCCGACATCCGGGACCCGTGGCCGGGCGCCGGGTTCTTCCCGCTCGGCCCGGACGGGGCGGGCGAGGACCTCGGGCTGCTGATGGCCACGGAGCTGGTGGCACAGTCCCTGGACCGGGGCCGGTACCGGCTGCTGTCGGCGGGGCTGCCCGTGCGGGGGCCGTTGCCGCAGGTGCTGGACCCGGGGGCGTTCCGGCTCTCCGTGGGCCGGCGCTGACCGGATACGGTCGGAACGGCACACCGACCAGCCCCTGAGGAGAGTGCGGGATGACCGGCATCCGAGACGACTTCCTGGCCACGGCCCGCACCGCCGCGCGCCTGCTGCGGGACCCCGCGGTCGCCGCCCGGTGGGACGGGCCGAGCGCGCTCGCCGAGTTCAGCGTCGGCGGCCTGGCGGGCCACCTGGCGTACCAGGTCCTGGCGGTGCCGACGATCCTCGCCGGCCCGGTGCCGCACGAGCCCACCATCCCGGTCCTGGAGCACTACGGCCAGGTCGCGTGGGTCGGCACGGCCCCGGACGAGGACATCAACGTCCGGATCCGCGCCGGGGGCGACCAGGAGGCCGCCGACGGGCCGGACGCCCTGGCCGCGCGGGTGGACGCCGCCCTCGCGGAACTGGACGCGGGTCTGGTGGAGGAGCCGGACCGGGCGGTGCGGATCCCGTTCTGGGGCCCGTGGTCGTTGACGCTCGACGACCTGCTGGTCACCCGGATGATGGAGCTCGCGGTGCACTCCGACGACCTGGCGGTCAGCGTGGGCGTGCCGACGCCGGAGCTGCCGGCCGGCGCGGTCGACACGGTCGTGGACCTGCTGTCCCGGCTGGCCGTGCGCCGGCACGGTCCGACGGCCGTACTGCGGGCCCTCAGCCGCGCCGAACGCGCCCCGACCACGATCACGGCCTTCTGACCCGACCGGCGCCGGTGCCGACCGGGCCCGCCGGAGCCCGGTCGGCGGAGAGTCGCCGCCGACCGACCGCTACCTCGGAACGGTCGCCGTGATCGCCGCCGCGCACAGCTCGGCGATCTCGTCCACCTCCCCCTCCGTCACCGTCAGCGGCGGCCCGAGCAGGATCAGGTCGCCCTCGACCCCGTCGGCGCACCCGGTCCCGGAGTACACGAGCAGGCCCGACTCCCGGGCCGCCGCCACGATCCGTTCGGTCACCCGGTCGGCGCGCGGGAACGGCGCCCGGGAGTCGCGGTCGGCGACCAGTTCGACGCCGATCAGCAGGCCCCGGCCCCGGATGTCCCCGACGTGCGGGTGCCCGGCGAGCCGCCCGGCGAGGACGGCGGCGAGCCGGTCGCCCCGGGTCGCCGACGCGGACACCAGGTCCCGGTCGCGGAGGATGCCCAGCACCGCCAGGCCGGTGGCGGCGCCGACCACGTGGTGGGAGTACGTGAAGCCGTGCGTGAACCCGGTGGACAGGATCGTGTCGTGTACCTCGCCGGAGCACACGGCGAGCCCGAGGGGCCAGTACCCGGATGCTGTGCCCTTGCCCGCGACCAGGATGTCGGGGCGCACCCCCCAGTGGTCGACCCCGAACCAGCGCCCGGTCCGGCCGAAGCCCGTCATCACCTCGTCGGCGATCAGCAGCACCCCGTGTCGCCGGCACGCGTCGGCGACGGCCGGCCAGTAGTCGTCGGGGGGCACGCAGCCGCCGAGCCCGGCCCCGGCGATCGGTTCGGCGACGAACGCGGCCACCGGTTCGGCGCGGAACAGGTCCTCCAGCGCGGCGGCGTGCCGGGCCCCGCAGCCGACGGGATGGCTGTCCGGGAACGGGCAGCGGTACTCGTACGGCGTCGAGGTGTGCCGGGCCTGGCCGAGCCACGGCCGGTACGGGTCCCGCAGGGCGGCGCGGCCGGACACGTCGAGCGCGCCCCGGGAGTTGCCGTGGTAGGAGCCGTGCCGCCCGATGACGACGTGCCGGTCCTCGCCGCGCGCCCGGTGGTAGGCGCGGGCCATCTTCAGCGCGGTCTCCACGGCCTCGCTGCCCCCGGACACCGGGTAGACCCGGGGCGCGTCGACGGGCAGGACCGTGGCGAGCGCGTCGGCGTAGGCCTCCAGGGCGTCGGAGGTGAACATGGTGCCGTGCGCGTAGGAGACCCGGGCGGCCTGGGCGGCGGCGGCCCGGACCACCTCGGTGGCGCCGTGCCCGACGCCGACGACGATCGCGCCGCCGGCCGCGTCGAGGTAGCGCCTGCCGTCGGTGTCCCACATCTCGGTGCCGAGCGCCGTGGCGATCCGGGGCAGCGGGCCGGTGGCGCGGGAGAAGACGTGGCTCACGTCAGGTACACCCCTTCCGGGTCGAGCTCTTCGCGCAGCAGGCGGAGTTCCTCGTCGGTCGGGGCGGGCGTGGTGACCAGGTCCGCCGAGACCCGCACCTCCCAGCCGGTGGCGGCGCGGACCTCGTCGAGGGTGACCCCGGGGTGCAGGGCGACCAGGGTCAGCTCGTCGCGGGCGGCGAACTCGCCCAGGTCGGTGACGACCCTGCTCAGGCCGCGCCCGGAGCTGGTCACGAAGTCGACCCGGTCCACGAAGGACCGCCGGGACTGGCGCATCAGCACGAACACCTCGCCCGCGTTCTGCGCGATGTCGCACGCCCCGCCGGAGCCGGGCAGCCGGAACTTCGGGTGCGCGTAGTCGTCCCCGATGACGGTGGTGTTGACGTTGCCGTGCCGGTCGAGCTGGGCGGCGCCGAGGAAGCCGACGTCGACCAGGCCGCCCTGGAGGTAGTACTGGAAGAGTTCGACCATGCTCATGGCCGCGACCGCGCCGGTGACCAGGCACGGGTCCCCGATCGACAGCGGCAGCCGGGCCGGGCGGGCCCCGCACACCCCGGACTCGTAGATCAGTTCGATGTCGGGGGCGACGGTGCGCTGGGCGAGGGCCACACTGATGTTGGGCAGGCCGATGCCGACGAAGCAGACCCGTCGGCCGGCCAGGGCGCGGGCCCCGGCGACGACCATCATCTCGGTACGCGTGTAGGTCACCGGTAGTCCCCGTAGTCCACCGAACCGGACGGCGCGGGCGCCGGGGTCAGGTCGTCGAAGTAGGAGTCGCCGAGTTTGGCCAGGTAGCCGGCGTGGTCGCGGGTGCCGTGCACCCATTCGTCCAGCCACGCCTCCAGCAGGGCCGGGTCGCGGCTGATGTGCTCCCAGGCCAGGTAGAACCGGTTGTCCCGGTCGTAGTGGCCCTGGGCGTAGGAGGGGTGCGCGCCGCGCGGGCAGTGCACGACGGCGTCGACCTTGAGGCCGGGCAGCAGGGTCCGGTTCGGGTCGGCGCGGATCACGGACTCCTCGACCAGTTCCTCCACGACGACGATCACCCGCCTCGCCGCGAACGCCGCCTCCTTCTGGCAGCCGAGCAGCCCCCAGGCCTGGGTGTTGCCGTGTTTGTCGGCGCGCTGGGCGTGCACGATGGTCACGTCGGGGTGCAGGGGCGGGACGGCGTACACCTCCTCGCCGTCGAAGGGCGACGTCACGGTGCGGATGTTGTCGTTGACCGTGGGCAGGTCGCTGTCGACGTAGGACCGGAGCGGGAAGAACGGCAGCCGGGCGGCGCCGGCGGCGTACCGGCCGACCATGCCGAAGTGCGAGTACTCCTCGACCTCGAACCCGGGCCCCTCCACCAGCCGCCGGACGGCGTGCAGCGAGCCGACGCCGGGGTTGCCCAGCCAGGAGAACACGAGTTTGCGGGCCACCCCGGCGCCGATCAGCTGGTCGTAGATCACGTCGGGGGTGAGCCGGCACAGGGTCAGGTCCCGTTTGCGCTGCCGGATCACCTCGTGCCCGGCGGCGAAGGAGATCAGGTGGGTGAAGCCCTCGATCGCCAGGGTGTCGCCGTCGCGGACCAGGTCCGCGACGGCCTCGCGCATCGTGGCGACCTTACTCAACGCCGGCCCCGACCCGCTCGCTGAGCAGCGCGATACCGGTGGCGACCTCGGCCACGGCCTCGCCGAACAGCCGCAGCGCGGTCGCGCACTCCGCGCGGGTGACCGTCAGCGGCGGGGACATCCGGATCGCGTTCTCGCCGGCCTCCAGGACGAGCAGGCCGCGCTGGAACGCCGCGTGCTGCACGAGTCCGGCGAGCCGGCCGTCGGGGAACTCGACCCCGATCATCAGGCCGAGGCCGCGCACGTCGCGGAGCAGGTCCGGGAACTCCGCCGCCAGGTCGCGCAGCCCGGCGCGGAGGTACTCGCCCTGGTCGGTGGCGTTGGCCATCAGGTTCTCGTCGGCGATCACCCGCAGGGTCGCCAGGCCGGCCGCGCAGGGCACGGGGCTGCCGCCGTAGGTGGAGCCGTGCGCCCCGGCCGGCCAGCGGTCCATCAGGTCGGCGCGGGCCATGAACGCGCCCAGCGGCAGGCCGGAGGCGATCCCCTTGGCGCTGATCAGGATGTCGGGCTTCACCCCGGTGTGCTCGATGGCCCACATCCTGCCGGTCCGGCCCATGCCCGACTGGACCTCGTCGGCGACGAGCAGGATGCCGTGCCGGTCGCACACCTCGCGGAGCGCGGCGAGCCAGCCGGCCGGGGGCACGAGGAACCCGCCCTCGCCCTGGATCGGCTCGACGAACACGGCGGCCACCTCGCGCGGGTCGACCTGGTAGCGGAAGAGCGTGTCCTCCAGGTAGTCCACGGAGGCCGGCGCGTAGGGCGCGTGCAGCACGCCGGGCAGCAGCGGGCCGAACCCGGCGTGGTACTTGGTCTTCGACGCGGTCAGGCTCATCGCCCCGTACGACCGGCCGTGGAACGCCCCGAAGAAGCTGATCACGTACTGCCGCCCGGTCGCGTACCGGGCCAGCTTCAGCGCGCCCTCCACGGCCTCGGCGCCGGAGTTGGACAGGAACACCCGGACCGGCCCGTCGATCGGGGCCGTGTCGGCCAGGGCCTGGCACATCCGCGCGTAGATGGGCAGGTAGAAGTCGCTGGCGGAGTAGTGCAGCAGCTCGCCGGCCTGTTCGCGGACGGCCGCCACGACGGTCAGGTGCGCGTGGCCGGTGGAGTTGACGGCGATCCCGGCGTTGAAGTCGAGGAACAGGTTGCCGTCGACGTCCTCCAACGCGCAGCCCCAGCCGCGCCGGGGCGCGATCGGGTACGCGCGGGGCAGCGACGGGCTGGTCACCGCCGCGTCCCGGGCGAGCGCGGCGCGGCCGAGCGGGCCGGGCAGCGGGGTCACGAGGTCCGGCACGGGCCGGGTCGGGTCGAACCAGGAGGGCACGTTCATCTAGGACACCACCGTCTGGGACTGCTCGCGCAGGAACTGTTGGACGTAGTACGGGCCGCCGCCGGCCTTGCCGGTGTTGCCGGAGCCCTTCCAGCCACCGAAGGGCTGGACGCCGGGCCACGCGCCGGTCGTGGCGCCGGCCGGTCGGTTGACGTAGACGACGCCGGCCTGGATCCGGTCGAGGAACTCGGTGACCTCGGCGTCGTCGGTGGAGAAGAACCCGGCGGTGAGGCCGAGCGGGGTGGCGTTGGCCAGCGCGTACGCCTCGTCGAGGGAGTCGACGGCGGCGACGGCCACGAACGGCACGAACAGCTCGCGGCGGAACAGCTCGTCGTCGGCGGGCAGGTCGGCGACGACCGTGGGGGCGACGTAGTGCCCGTCGGGCAGGCCGTCGCGGAGCACCTCGCCGCCGGTGACGATCCGGCCGTGGGCGCGCGCCCGGGCGACGGCGTCCTCGAACCGGGCCACGGCGGCCGCGTCGATCACGGGGCCGAGGTAGGTGTCTCGGAGCAGCGGGTCGCCGACGACCAGGGCGGAGGCCCGGGCGGCCAGCCTGTCGAGGAACGCGTCGTGCGCCTCGCGGGCGACGTACACCCGGGAGCAGGCCGAGCACTTCTGGCCGGACAGGCCGAACGCGGAACGGGCCACGCCGTCGGCGGCCCGGTCGAGATCGGCGCGCGCGGAGACGATGGTGGCGTTCTTGCCGCCCATCTCGCAGATCACCGGCTTCGGATAGCTTCGGGAGAAGGCGCCGATCACGGACATGCCGGTCTCGTAGGAGCCGGTGAACGTCAGGCCGTCCACGCCGTCGTGGGCGACGATCGCCCGGCCGGGCCCGTCGTCGCCGGGCAGGAAGTGCGCGACACCGGGCGGCAGGCCCACGTCGAGCAGGCATTCGAAGAACTTCCACGCGGTGTACGTGCCCTGGAGGCTCGGCTTGAGCAGCACCGTGTTGCCGGCGGCCAGGGCGGCCCCGACCGGGCCGGCGGCCAGGGCCATCGGGAAGTTGAACGGGCTGATCACGGCCCACACCCCGTGCGGGCGCAGCACACTGCGGGTGGACTCGCGGGGCGCGATGGTGGCCATCGGCCGGTCGAAGCCGTCGTTGAGCTCGAACTGGTCGCAGTAGTACCGGATCAGGTCGGCGGACTCCTCGACGTCGCCGAGGGCCTCCAGGCGGTTCTTGCCGACCTCCATCGTCATCAGCGCGGCCAGCTCGTTCGAGCGGGCGCTGATCAGGTCGGCGGCCCGGCGGAGCAGCACCAGCCGGTCCGGCCAGGGGGTCGCCGCCCAGGCCGGGGCGGCCTGCCGGGCGGCGCGCACGGCGTCGTCGACGTCCTGGGCGCTGGCCGCGCGCACCGTGGCCAGGCGCAGGGTCGTGTCGTTGGGGCTGCGCAGGTCGACCGGGGCCGCACCCTGGCGGGGCGCGCCGTCGACGTGCGGGTGGACGGTGGCGCCGAGCCAGGTGCGGGCGAGGGTGACGCCGTCCTCGTAGCCGGCGTGCAGGTCCTCGTTGTCCGCCGACAGGGTGGCGTAGGTGACGCGGAAGCGTGCGGTCACGGGCCGGGCTCCTCTCACTCGGGAATGGACAGCCGACAGTGTGCATCAACAAATTCCCAGTACACAAGAGCTTCTTTCAAGAAATTCTTTTGTGTACTGACGCTGTGGCAGGAGATTCTTTATCCACTCCGGGCATGCCGAAGGAGCGGCCGGCCCTGGTGCGGCCGGTCGCCTGGCAGGTGGTGCGGATCTAGTCCGGGGCTACCCCGGAGGCACGGAACACAGGTGTGGAGTCCTTCCCTCGAAAGCCACACCGTCGAACCCGCGAAGGGACGCGCACGCGTCCGCCCGCCCGACCCACCCACGAGGTCGACGGCCGCGCGCACGGATGTACGCGCGGCGCGGGCAGGTCTTCGGACTCGTGGGCGACGTACACGCTCCTACCGGCCGCCGCTTCCCAGGCTCACGCCCAGTGCTCTTGACGACTTTCGTTCCCACTCACCGCTGCGGGGCAGTCCCGGAATCACACCGGGTTCCCTCTTACGACGCCCCGAACCGCCAGATCCGGGGCGAACCAGCGCCACGGCCATCCTAGGGGATCGAGGTTCGTGGGTGGCACATGTGGGCGTACCTGCGCGTTCACCCACCCGTCCTAGCGTCGGCCCGGCACGGTCCCACCTTCGGAAGGCACCGCCATGACCGGAACCCCCGACCGCCGCTCCCTCCTCAAGGCCGGCGGCGCCGCCGTCGGCGGCCTGGCCCTCACCGGCCTGGCCACCGCGCCGGCGCACGCGGCCGACGCGCCCGCCCCGGGTCCCGACCCCCGGCTCACCCACGGCGTCGTCACCGGCGACGTCACCGAGAACACCGCGCTGATCTGGTCCCGGGCCGACCGGGCGACCCAGATGCACGTCGAGTACGGCCCCGTGGCAGAGGTCGAGGGTCCCGCGCCCCGGCCCGGTGCCCGGAAGACGAAGAAGCTCCAGGTCACCGCCGCGCGCGACTTCATCGGCCAGTTCACCCTGCGCGGCCTGCTGCCCGACACCGAGTACGGCTACCGCGTCGTGCTGTGCGGCGCGACCGCCGACGTCGAGGGCCCGCTCGCCACGTTCCGGACCGCGCCGTCCGCGCTCGTCGCCGCCCCGGTCCGGTTCACCTGGGGCGCCGACGTCGGCCAGGGCGCGCGCAACCGGCCGCCGTTCCCGTCGTTCGCGTCGATGGCGGCCGAGCGGCCCGACTTCTTCCTTTTCAACGGCGACACCATCTACGGGGACGGGGCCACGCCCGCCGGCCCTGGCGCCAAGACGGTCGCCGAGTTCTGGGGCAAGTACAAGGAGAACCGGGAGGACCCGCTGTTCCAGGGCCTGGCCCGGCAGACCCCGCTGATCGTCAACTGGGACGACCACGAGGTCGACAACGACTACCGGGGCCAGGACCCGACCCTGCCCGCCGGCCGGCTCGGCGCGGGCCGCACCGCGTTCCTCGACTACTGGCCGCTGTCCTCGGCGCCCGGGAACAAGTCCTGGCGGTGCCTGCGCTGGGGCGGGGAGCTGGAGGTGTTCGTGCTGGACTGCCGGCAGTACGCCGACCCGCTCGCCAAGCCCGACGGGCCCGGCAAGACGATGCTCGGGGCGCAGCAGTTCCGCTGGCTGCTCAACAAGGTCCGGGACAGCTCGGCGCGCTGGAAGGTGCTCGCCACCTCGTGCCCGGTGTCCACGATGCGCTCGGCGAAGCCCCCGTACGACGACTGGGTGGCCTACGAGCACGAGCTGGGCGAACTGCTCGGCGCGTGGCGGAAGGCGAACGTGCGCAACCTGGTGTGGCTGACCGCCGACGTGCACTACGCGCAGGCGGTGCGGTACCCGGAGATGAACATGTGGGAGTTCCTCGGCGCGCCGATCGGGGCGAACCCGCGGGTCGTTGGCTCGCCGCTGTCGCCGACGTTCGGGGCGCAGGAGCGGTTCCTCGGGCTCAACGAGCGGTACTACGGCAGTGTCGCGGTGGATCCGGTGTCGCGGACGATGACCGTGGACCTCAAGCTCCAGGACGGGACGCTCAAGCACCGGGAGGTACTGGTCGCGGAGTGACCGCGCGGGGCGCGACCGGACCGGCGGGGGTCGGTCCGGTTGCGCCAGCGGCTCTACGGGTCCGGGCGGCCCGGGGTCCGAGGTCCGGGTGCCGCGCCGGATCCGGGGTGGACCGGCGCCCCGCCCGGGCTCAGCCCCGGAACGCGTCCGCGTGCTCCGCCGCCCACTGCGCGAACGACCGCGCCGGCCGCCCCGTGACCTGCTCGACCGTCGGCACCACGGTGTAGCCGATCTCGGGGGTGTTCCCGTGCACCTCGACGAAGAACTCGACCACCTCCGCCGGGTACCCCTCCCCCGCCCAGCGCGCCCGCGCCTCCGCCTCGCTCAACTCGACGTAACGCACGTCGCGCCCGATGGCCTCGGCGATGGTGCGCACCTTCTCCGGCCGGGTGATCGCCTCCGGGCCGGTCAGCGTCAACGTCCGGCCCGCGTACCCGCCCCCGACCAGCACCGTCGCCGCCACCGCGCCGATGTCCGTCTCGTGCACCAGCGCGCTGCGGGTGTGCGCGAACGCCTCCCGGACCACGCCCTCCGACCGCACCGACGGCGCCCACTCCAGCAGGTTGGCCATGAACTCCACCGGCGCCAGCAGCGTCCACTCCAGACCGCTGGCCTCGACCGCCGCCTGGAGCGGGCCGGGCTCGCCGCCGAGCAGCACCGTGATCCGCCGCACCCCGGCCCGCACCGCCAGGTCGACGATCTCGGGGCCGGTCGCCAGCGGCGCGTACGGGTTCGCGCCGTCGCCGCCGAACGTGATCAGGTGCAGCGCGGTCACCCCCGCCAGCGCGGGCCCGACGCTCGCCGGGTCGGTCAGGTCACCGGCCACCACCTCGACGCCGTCGGGCAGGCCGGCCGTGGCCGGGTTCCTGGTGAGCGCGCGGACCCGCTGGCCCGCCCGGAGCAGCTGTCCGACCACCTGGCGGCCGACCGTACCGGTCGCTCCGGTCACGAGAACTGTCATGTCAGGTACCCCTTTGAGCGTGGTTTTGGATCTCCTGGAACCCACACTAGGAGCCATTCCGGCCACTTTCTGACCGCAATCTCGGCCACACTGGGACCATGGCGAACACGAGCTCCCGGACCCTGCGGTTGCTGTCCCTGTTGCAGACCCACCGCTACTGGCCCGGCGCGGAACTGGCCGACCGGCTCGACGTCTCCCCGCGCACCCTGCGCCGCGACGTCGACCGGCTCCGCGAACTCGGCTACCCGGTTGACGCCCAACGCGGCGTGGAGGGCGGCTACCAGCTGGCCGCCGGCGCGTCCCTGCCCCCGCTGCTCGTCGACGACGACGAGGCCGTGGCCCTCGCGATCGGCCTGCAGACGGCCGCCCTGGGCGCGGTGGCCGGCATCGAGGAGTCCTCGATCAGCGCGCTCACCAAGGTCGTGCAGGTCATGCCGCCTCGGCTCCGGAAACGGATGGCCGTGCTGCGCGCCGTCACGGTGCCCGCCCGGCTCGGCGAGGGCCCGACCGTGGACGCCGGCGTGCTCACCACCGTCGCCCAGTCCTGCCGGGACGAGGAGCGGCTCCGGTTCGCCTACACCGCGCGGGACGGCCAGCCGTCCGACCGGCACGTCGAACCACACCGGCTGGTCTGCCTCGGCCGGCGCTGGTACCTGGTCGCCTACGACCTGACCCGCAACGACTGGCGCAGCTTCCGCCTCGACCGGCTGACCGCGCCCGACGGCACGGGCGCCCGGTTCCGGCCCCGGGAACTCCCCGCCGCCGACGCCGCCGCGTTCGTCCGGGCCGGGCTCGACGGGCGACCGGCGGGGCGGTACCAGGTCGAGGCGCTGGTGGCGGCCGACGCGGCGGACGTCCGGCCCCGGATCGGCCAGTGGGCGACGGTGACCGAGGTGGCCCCGGGGCGGTGCCGGGTCGCGATGGGCACCGACTCGCTGGACTGGGCCCTGTTCGCCCTCGGGATCACCGAGGCGGAGTTCGAGGTGCTGGGACCGCCGGAGTTCACCGCGCACCTGCGGGCCTGGTCCGACCGTCTCGGCCGGGCCGCGACGGCGCGTGCGACAGTGGCCGAGTGACGATCTTTCTGCGGTACCAGAGTCCCGTCGCCGACGCGAAGGGCCGGTTCGTCGGGGTGTTCGGGCTGGTCAACACGCTCGCGAAGCAGGGCAGGCTGACAGCGGAGCAGGAACGGTTCCGGCGGGCCAACAACGACTGGTACGACGCCGCCTACACCGACCCGAGCACCGTCGACCCGACCGTCTACGACGAGGACCTGCACCCGGGCGCGGCGGCCTGGTTCAAGGTGGACGCCGCGCACCTGCTCGACCGGGTCGACGGGTACCTGGACATCCTCGCCGCGCACGCCGTCCCGTGCGTCCGGGTGGAGTCCGCCGACCCCGGCCGGGTCGTCTACGAGGACGAACACCAGATCATCGTGGTACCGCACCAGCCGGTCAGCGGGTGACGTTGCGGGGGCCGGACGTGGCCATCGCCCTCTCCACCGCCGCCTGGAGAGCCGGCCCGTCGCGGGTGTCCTCCCGCATGTCGACGAACACGGCGTCGGCGTCGATCACGTACCGGTAGTCGCTGCCGACCTGGCCCTTCTTCACCGCCCGCTTGAACGTCTCGCTGTAGTCCCCGTCGCAGACCTTCGCGCCCGGCCCGGACTGCGGGCAGTAGATGCCCGAGGCGCCCACCGGGGTCTTCGCCAACGCGTCGTGCACGGTCTTGGCCGTGGCCCGGTCCTTCAGCGCCCGGATCTTGACGCTGACCAGGATCGTGTCGTCGGCGTCGATGTAACTGCCGGTCATCGCGCTGACGCACCGGTTCCGGGTCAGCAGGTCCTGGACCTCCTGGGTCTGGCTCGTCGTGACGCAGGACCAGGAACCCGCCGCCTTGAGGGTGAACCGCCGGCCGTTGCTGTCCGTGAACCTGTCCGGCAGCAGGGCGTCGGACGTCTGCGGGGTACGGTCCGTGTCCGCGTCATTCATCGTGTTCGGGTCGAAGGACGGCGTGGCGCTCGGCGGGTCGTAGGTGGGCCTGGTCGAGGCCTCCGGGGTGCCGCGGGTCGACTCCGGAGTCCGGTCGGGGTTCGAGCTGGACGCGTTGTGGGCGACCATTCTGCTGACCATGCCGTACGCCCGCAGGGAGCCGAAGGCGCACAGGGCCAGCACGATCACGCCGGCCGCCACGACCGCGAGGATCTTCGCCGTGTTGGCGGGCTTGCCGGGGCCCGGGCCGACCGGGGGCCCGTAGGCGGGGGCGTTCCAGCCGGGGGCGGGCTGGGGATAGGGTCCCGCCTGCGGGCCGGTACCGGGGTAGGGCGCGGCACCCGGATCGGGTCCGAGGTAGGACGCGGCACCTGAGTCCGGCGCGCTACCGGGATAGGGGGTGCCGCCCGCTGGTGTGCTCCCTGGGTAAGGCGCGCCACCTGCGGGTCCAGTCCCGGGGTAGGCGGCACCCAGTGGCCCGTTCCCCGGGTAGGGGGCGCCGCTCGCGGGTCCGTTCCCAAGGTAGGGAGCGCCACTCGCGGGTCCACTGCCCGGGTAAGGAGCGCCGCTCGCGGGTCCGTTCCCCAGGTAGGGAGCCCCACTCGCGGGTCCACTGCCCGGGTAAGGAGCACCGCTCGCTGGTCCGTTACCCGGGTAGGGAGCGCCACTTGCGGGTCCGTTGCCCGGGTAAGGGGCGCCGCTTGAGGGGTAGGGCGTGGTGCCCGGGTCCGGTGCGCTCCCCGGGTAGGGGGTGGCGCCCAGGTGGGGTCCGTTGCCGTAGGGCCATGGGCCGGCGGGGGTCGCGGCCCCGGGGGCCTGGCCGGCGGCGCCCGGGCCCACGTCGAACGCCTGGCCCACCACGGATCCGGTGCCGGGTTCGCGCCCTCCGATGACGGTGGCGTCGTCCGTGTGCCCGGGTCCGCCGCCCGTTCCGGCCGCCGGCAGCGGAGTCGTCGCCGCCAGCGGCGGCACCCCGGTCCCCGGCGCCGAACCGGCCCCCAGCTCCGCCGTGGGCCCTGATCCCGCCTCTGGTCCCTGCCCAGCCGCCTCGTGTCCTTGACCGGCCGCCTCGTGTCCCTGACCGGCCGGCCCGGGCCCCTGCCCAGCCGCTACGGGGGCTAGCGCCGAGCCGGCCCCCTGCCCGGCCACTGCGGCCCCCGGCCCCGAGCCCGACCCCTGCCCCGCCCCGGGGGCGCCGTCCGACGGTACGGGTGCCGTCACCTCGACCCAGGTCGGGGCCAGCTGCGGGGACACCGCCGTGGCGTACTCCCCCAGGGAGGTCACCACCGCCGGGGGCAGCCAGGAGCCCGCGAAGAGCATGGTCTGGCCCTGGGTCTGGGCCCGCGCGTACGCCATCACTTCGGTCAGGTCCGGCCGGTCGCCGGGCTCCTTGGCCAGGCAGCGCTCCACGATGGCGCGCAGCTCGGCCGGGCAGGCGGACAGGTCGGCGGGTTCGTTGACGATCCGGAACAGCAGGGCGTCGGGGTGGCCCTCGCCGAACGCGGGCGCGCCGGTCGCGGCGAACACGGCCAGGTTGCCCAGGGCGAACACGTCGGCGGCCGGGGTGACGGACAGGCCCCGGACCTGCTCGGGGGCCATGAACGCGGGCGTGCCGACCCGGGTGTCGATCCGGGTGACCGTGGTGGCGTTGGCCGCGTGCGCGATGCCGAAGTCGATGACCCGCGGGCCGTCGTCGGCGAGCAGGACGTTGGCCGGTTTGAGGTCGCGGTGCGTGATCCGGCACGCGTGGATCGCGGCGAGGCCCTCGGCGACCCCGGCGAGCAGCCGGAACACGGTCGGCAGCGGGAACGGGCCGTGCTCGGCGACGGCCTGGCGCAGGGACGGCCCGGCCACGTACGCGGTGGCGAGCCAGGGCAGCGGCGCGTGGGCGTCGGCGTCCACGACCTGCGCGGTGTAGAGGCCCTGGACGCGTTGGGCGGCGGCCACCTCCTGCGCGAACCGGCGGCGGAACTCGGGGTCCTGCGCGAACTCCGGCCGGACCACCTTGATGGCCAGGGCCCGGCCGCCGGGGCTGAACGACAGATACACCCGGCCCATGCCGCCAGCCCCGATCAGGGCGCGGAGCGGGTAGCCGGCGACCGTGGGCGGGTCGTCCGGGGACATGGGCGCGAACCTGACAGCCATCCGTACCCCCGAGTGATCTTGAGTTGCCCTGAGCCTATAACAGGATTATAGGGAGTCGCCGCCACCCCGCGCCGGGCACTGTCCACAGGCGACCAACGTCCGCCGGGCCGGGATGCTCCGGGCCTGGTCAGCACGCCGGGGCCGACCCTCGGTGAGGATCGACCCCGGTGGTGACCGGTCCGGGAGCGTCCCGGTCCGCTAGCCGGCCAGGCGTTCGGCGGCCCGTTCGATCGCCGACTCCACGCCGCCCATCCGGTCGGCGAGCAGCCCCACGGCCCCCACCGCCCGGCTCATCGGGTCGTCGGAGTCGCCGCCGAGCGCCCTGGCCCGCAGGTACCCGGCCTTCACCTCGGCCCAGCGGGCGGCCTCGGCGGCGGTCAGGGTGCCGCGCAGCTCGGCGAGCTTGAGCAGGTTGGCCTCCGCGCCGGAGGTCAGGGTCTGCGCCTCGCCGAGGTAGTGGTCGTCGATCAGCGCCTCCAGTTCGGCGTCGTTCATCACCGGCACGATCCGTTCGGCCAGCTTGTTCATGTTCCGGTAGGAACCCTGGAGCTGGAACGGCGGCTCGGTGCGCGAGGACTCGGACTGCGCGGCCGAGGCGATGTAGGCCCGGTTGTTGGCCATCACCACCTGCTGGGCGCGGAGCAGGTTGCGCAGGACGGCCCGGATCTGTTCCAGCTCGGGCCCGGAGTAGGGGTGGCTGAGCTGGTCGGGGCGGGCCGTGTCGTCGCCCCGGGCGAGCCGGAGCAGCAGTTCGATGTCGCCGCGCTCGCGGGTGGACAGGGGCGCGAGCACCGGGTTGGAGGTGAGCGCGTTCTCCACGTAGCTGAGCGCGAACAGGTCCTCGCGGCCCGACAGCACGTCGCCCAGGTTCCACACGTCGGCCCGGTTGGCGAGCATGTCCGGGATCCGGAACCGCTGCCCCGACTCGGTGTACGGGTTGCCGGCCATGCACACCGCGAACCGCTTGCCCCGCAGGTCGTACGTCCGGGTCCGCCCGTCCCACACGCCCTCGATCCGGCGCTGGGCGTCACAGAGCGAGATGAACTTCTGGAGCAGCTCCGGCGAGGTGTGCTGGATGTCGTCGAGGTAGAGGAGGACGTTGCTGCCCATCTCCAGCGCGAACGAGATCTTCTCCACCTCCTGGCGCGCGGTCGCGTTGGGCGCCTCGGCCGGGTCGAGCGAGGTGACCCCGTGGCCGAGCGCCGGCCCGTTGACCTTCACGAACGCGAGACCGAGCCGGTTGGCCACGTACTCCATCAGGGTGGTCTTGCCGTAGCCCGGCGGCGAGATGAGCAGCAGCAGGCCCATCTGGTCGGTGCGCTTGGCGTCGCCGGCCGCGCCGAGCTGCCGGGCCAGGTTGTCGCCGATCAGCGGCAGGTAGACCTCGTCGAGCAGCCGGTTGCGGACGAACGCGCTCATCACCTTCGGCTGGTACTCCTCCAGCCGCAGCCGGGACCGCTCCGCCGCGACCAGCTCGTTGCGGCGGCGCTGGTAGGCCCGGAACGCCGGCACCCGTTCGGCGCGGAATCTCCGGGTCCGGGCGACGGTCTCGTCCAGCCGGAGGTCCAGGCGGCGGGAGGCGATCCGGGGGTGGGCGCCGAGCAGGCCGTCCACGGTGGCGGTGAGGGCGGCGGCGGACTCGTGCCGGGGCAGGTGCTTGCCGCACAGTTCGATGGCGACGGCCTCGGCGAGGTCCTGCGCCGCGCCGGCGTCCCCGGCCCCGTCGGTGGCCACGAACGCCGTCAACCAGGCCGTGACCAGCTGGTACCGCGCCGCCAGGTCGTCGCCCAGCGCCCGCAGGTCCTCCTCGTAGTCCAGCCCCGACTTCGACGCCGGCCCGCCGAGCGCCCGCCGGAACCGGTCGAGCAGCGTCCGCGCGCCCGCGCTGGTCACGAAGCCGAGCGGGGTGCCGGCCAGCTCCTCGAACAGGTACTCGCCCGCGAGCGCCGCGTCCCCGCCCAGGTCGTCGAGGCCGGCCGCGCCGAGGAACTCCCCGACGGCCGCGCCCAGCTCGCCGCACAGCTCGCCGATCGCGCCGGTCCGGCCGAACGCGGCGCGGGCCCGCGACAGCGAGCCCGCCCGGCGGGACCACAGCGCCTTGGTGGCCTCGTCGGAACCGAACGCCCAGAACAGCGCCGCCGCCGACCGGGCCGCCGCCGGGTAGCGCAGCAGGCCCGCGCCGGTGTGCAGCCGGAGCAGCGCGTCGAGGAGCGCGGCGGCGTCGTGGTCGTGCACGCCCCGCTCGTACCCCTCGTCGTAGCGGGTCTCGGCGACCTTGCGGACCAGGTCACGCAGGCCGCCGTCGACCACGGCCGCCTCGTGCAGCGCGGTCAGGGTGCCGGCGTCCTCCGCGTCGGCGAGCACGGAGGCGGCCAGGTGCTCGGCCCGGTACACCTCCGGGGACTCCGACACCAGGAGCTGGTCCCAGAACTCCCGGGTCGTTTCGAACCCCTCGTCGAGGACCGCCGAGCGGTAGTCCGTGGCCGTGATCGCGAACGCCATCCGCCCGTCGGAGGGCACGAGCGTCAGGTCGATGGACTGGGTGTTCACGGCGAACCGGTGCCGGCCGAGCCGGATGGTCTCGCCGCCGTCCGCGTACAGGTCGAGGCGGTCGCGCAGGGCCCGGCCGGCCTCCTGGCGCGCGGCCTTGACCCGGCCCTCCAGCTCCTCGGCCCGCACCGCGTCGCCGAGCGCGCGCAGCTCGTCGGCCACCGTGCGCAGCTTGGCCACCATCGGGTCGGAGCCGAAGTACGTGTTGACCTCGTCCAGGGAGGACAGTCCGGCGACCCGGCGGTGCACGCTGCCCAGGATCCGTTCGGCCGACTCGACCAGGCGGTCGGACCGGCGGGCGCGCTCGTCGAGCAGGCCCTGGCGGCGGGTGGCGAAGGCCTCGTACACGTCGGTGCGTTTGGAACCCAGCTCGGTGAGGAAGTCGTCGAAGTCGGAGAACCGGGACTCCAGGCCCTCCAGCCGCAGCAACAGCCGGCCGAGCTGCTCCTCGCACCGCTCGGGGCTGTCCGCCGAGGCCAGCGCCCCGGTGATGGCCTGCCCCAGCAGCGCGAACTCGGCCGCGAACGCCGCGCGGCCCTCGACGTCGAGCAGTTCGCGGCGCCGGCCGTCGAGGGTGGCCCGGGCGCGGTTGACCCCGCCGAGCACCTCGCTGATCCGTTCCAGGATGGCGACCCGGACCGTGGCGTCGGCGATCTCCAGCCCGCCGACCACCTCGGTGATCACCTCCAGACCCTCGGCCTGGGCGGCGAGCCGCTCCCCGACCGGCCCGGACTCGGCCACCGTGCCGATCGCGCCCGCGTCGACGACGAGCCGTTCGACCTCGGCGTGGTACCCGGTGAACGCGTCCGGCTTCTGGAGGAACCCGACCGCGCGCCCTGCTGCGGCGGCGAGTTCCGTGTCCAGCTCGGCGGTCAGGGTGTCGATCCGGGCGGTGTCCACGTAGCGCAGTTCGCGCAGGGTGACGAGCTGGCCGCGCGCCTGGCGCAGGTTCGCCAGCTGGCCGACCCAGCCCTCGGTCGTCGCCGGCGCCTCGCCGCGCGCGAGCCGGACCAGGGACGCGATCCGGTTCGCCGACTCGGTCAGCGCCGCCGTGGCCTGCTCGGTGAGCGCGCGCACCGTCTCGAACTCGTCGAGCACCTGCTCGGCCGTCCCGCGCAGGGCCGCGAGCGGGCCGCTCAGGGCCCCCAGCTCCGCCTCGCCGAGCCAGTGGTAGTTGTCGAACGCGCGGGCGCACGCGGCGATGATGCCCTCGAACACCGGGCCGGACGGGGCCATCTCCCCGACCATCCGGGCCACCGACAGGCACTCGGAGATGCCCCGGACCAGCTCGGCGTTGCCGATCCGTTCCAGCGGGCCGGTGCCGACGGGCTGCGACGCGGCGAAGGTGTCCGACTGGTACGGGGTCTGCCAGACCTGCATCGCGTGCACCCGGGTCGGCTCCTCGGAGGTGGCCCGGAACACGACGAGCGTGCCGTCGTCGAACAGCGAGTACCCGTGGCAGGCGAGCGGGGCCGCGACCTCCTTGCGGATCAGGTTGTACGGCAGCAGCAGCGTGCGGCCCTCCGCCCGGGCGTGGAAGACGTAGAGCACGTCCTCGCCGTTCGTCGCCCGGATCGCCCGCTCGTACTCCAGGCTCGTCACGTCCGTGTCGAAGGTGCGGCTCACGCCCGTGACCAGGTAGTACCCGCCGGGGAAGATGATGCCGTGGTCCTCGGGGAGCCGCTGGCACGCCTGGCCGATCGCGTCGAGGCGCACCACGTCGCGGGTCTTGGTGTTGAAGACCAGGTACCGCCAGACCGTCTCCTTGTACGGCCGGATCTTCAACAGGATCAGCGAACCGACCCGGGCGTGGTACACCTCCGCGTCGGCGAGGCTCTGCAACGGCTCGTCCACCGGCTCGCTGTAGACGCCCGCGCCCGACTCGGTGTTGTTCTCGACCTTGACGGTCAGGTCGCCGCCGACGGTCTCGACGAACACCTCGTCGCCGATGGAGATGTGCGGGTGCCGGCCCAGGACGTGGTCGTCGCGGGTCGCCTCCACCCATTCCAGGTCGTGCGGGGCGGGGAACACGTGGTCGCGTTCGCCGCGCGCGTCCAGGTAGGACACCGTGCCGTCGACCGCGACGTTCCAGCGCAGGACGCGCAGGTCGTCGGGGCGCGGGCCGGTCTGGAACACGGCGAGGAGGCGGTCGTCGAGCCGGCGGAGCTGGAGCAGGCGGGCCTCGCGGTAGTACCGGTACAGCTCCGCGAAGTCCCGGCCGAACTGCGGGTCGCGCAGCAGGCCGGGCAGCTCGTCGGGGCCCGGGGCCTCGAAGCCGAGGGTGTCGCCGTCCCGGGTGAACCGGTGCAGGGAGAACACGTCGTCCACGGCCGTCTCGCGCTTGAGGCCGATGAACACGTTGTACCCGAACAGCATCAGCCCGCCGACCGAGACGATGTCGCGGGGCACGCAGTTGTGCTCGGTGCGGATCCGCTCCGTGCCGACCAGGCGGAGTTCCGCGCCGCCGAACACGCCCAGGCGGCGGGCGTTGAGGGCCTCGGCGCGGGTGGCCAGGTCGGTGGCCTGGGTGGCCAGGCGGGCGCGGAGGACCTCGTAGGTGCCGGCGTCGAGGGCGGCGCCGGGGGCGGCAGCGGTCCAGGGCTGTCCGGCAGCCGCCGTCGAGGTGGCTCCGGTGGGCGCCGCTCCCGGGATCGCCCCGGCGGCGCTCTGCGCGGTCGTCGCCCCGGAGGCAGCCGGGGACGTAGCTCCGGTGGCGGCCGAGGACGTAGCTCCGGCGCCGGCCGGGGAGGTCGCCCCGGTGGTGCCCGGGGAGTTGGTCCCCGGGCCCGCCGTGGAGCCCGCCCCCGCGTTGTGCGGTGTCGTCTCCGTCATCCGCGCCGCGCTACTTCGCCGCGCCGAGGGCGGCGACCGGCACGTCCGCGAGGCCGAGGCCGCGCAGCGTGACCAGCAGTTCCTTCAGCTTGTCGGCCTCGGAACCGCCCTGGGTGATCTGCTGGAGCAGCAGCGCGGACAGCGTCATGCCCTGGATACCGCCGCCGCCGAGCGCCTGGCCGACGTCCTCGATGAGGTTCGCCTGGCCCTCGATGTACGGCTTGGCGACGGCCTGCGCGACGTCCGAGTGGTCCATGAAGCCGTCGATGCTCTTGCCGAGCGTGATGGAGCCGACCAGCTTGTCGAAGAACAGGGTGTCGCCGCCGACGATGTCGATCTTCGCCTTCTCCAGCGCGGCGGACAGCACCAGCGCCTGGGACTCGGCGACGGAGCGCTGCACCTCGATGCCCGCGAGCCGGACCTCCTTGTCGGCCTCCAGCCGCAGCCGGTACTCCTCGTGCTGGCGGGTCGCGTCGTCCAGCGCGCCGAGCGCGGCGGCCTTGTCGGTGAGACCCTCGGCCTCGCCCTTGAGCTTCTCGCGGATCGTCTCGGCGTCGGCCAGGCCCTGCTCGCGGGTCACCGCGGCCTCGACCATGCCCTGCTCGCGGGTGACGGCGGCCTCGACGAGGCCCTTCTCCTTCTCCACGGTCGCCTCGGCCCGGCCGACCTTCTCGATCGCGGCGGCGTCGCGCTCGCGGACCTGGGCCTGGGCCAGCCCGGGCGCGGCGGCCTCGGCCTGGATCCCCTCGGCGAGCCGGATCCGGGCCCGGGTGTCGAGCTCGGCGGACTGCTGGCGGGCCTCGGCGAGCAGGATCTCCTCGCGGGCCTTGAACTTCGCGGACGCCTCCCCGGCCTCGGCGGCCTTGATGTCCTTGACCAGGGACTCCTGCGCCTCGGCCTCGGCCTGGATCACGATCGCCTGCCGGGTGCGCTCGGCCTCCTCGACCACGCGGAGCCGCTTGATGTGCTCCTCCTGCTCGGCGACCGTGCGGTCGACGGCGATCCGCTCGCGGACCACCTCGGCGACGGCGCGCTTCTCGCCCTCGACCTCCTTGGTCTTGGAGATCGTGGACAGCTCGGTCTCGCGCTCGCGGGCGATGACCTCCAGCATCCGGTCCTTCTCGATCCGCTCGGTCTCGATGGCGATGACGCGTTCCTTGTTCTTCTCCGCCACCGCGATCTCGCGGGCCTGGTTCTGGGCCTGGATCCCGAGCTGCTCGTCGGTGCGCAGGTCGGCGGCGCGGGACTTCAGCCGCTCCTCGGCGCGGACCTTGTCGGTCTCGGCCTGCTCGCGGGCGCGCATCGTCTCGATCTCGCGGGTCTGCTTGATCTCGGCCTCGCACTGCCGCCGTTCGAGTTCCAGGATGGCCTCCCGGGCGTCGACGTCCTGCCGGGTGATCTCCTTCTCCTCGTGCCGGCGGAACTCGTTGGTCTTCACGTGCTCGATCGCCGTCAGCTCGGTGATCTTCCGGATGCCCTGCGAGTCGAGGATGTTGGCCGGGTCGAGCTTCGCCATCGGGGTCTGCTCGAGGTAGTCGATCGCGGCGTCCTCCAGGCTGTACCCGTTGAGGTCGGTGCCGATCACCTGGATGATCCGGTCGCGGAACTCGTCACGCTTGGTGTACAGGTCCACGAAGTCGAGCTGCTTGCCGACGGTCTTGAGCGCCTCGGAGAACTTCGCGCTGAACAGCTCCTGCAGCGTGGTCTCGTCGCTGGCCCGCATGGTGCCGATCGCCTGGGCGACCTTGATGACGTCCTCGACGGTCTTGTTGACCCGGACGAAGAAGGTGATCCGGATGTCCGCCCGGATGTTGTCCTGGCAGATCAGACCCTCGCCCGCGGTCCGGGTGATCTCGATGGTCTTGACCGAGATGTCCATGATCTCGGCCTTGTGCAGCACGGGCAGCACGATCGCGCCGGTGAACGTGACGTCCACCCGGCGCACCTTGGAGACGATGAGCGCCTTGCCCTGCTCGACCTTGCGGAACAGCCGGCTGACCATGAACAACAGGGCGAGGATGAGGAGGAGGGCGACGGCGAGGGACACGCCGATCCCGGTGCTGATGGCATTCATCGTGTTGTGCTACCTCTGTCCGTGGGGCGGGAGACCGGCGTCGAGCACCGGGTCGAGAGGGGTGACCCAGAAGAACTCGCCGTCGGCGTCGTAGTCGAAGATCAGGGCCTTGCTGCCGGCACTGAACGCTTCCGTGCCGGGCTGGCGGACCTGGACGATGGCCGAGGAGCCGTCGTCGGACGTGACCTCGGCCTGGCCGAAGTCGGGCGTCACCCGGCCGGTGCGGATCACGCACGGCCGGCCGACGAAGTCGGTGCGGGAGGGGCCGTTGTCGGCCGGGAGCAGCCGGCGCAGCGGCGGGGCGAGGAGCCGGGTGACGGCCCAGGCGCAGGCCAGGGCCGCGAGGAGCGCGGCGAGGCCGGCGAGGAACCCGAGGAGGCCGGTGATGCTCGCGGTCAGCACGGTGCCCACCAGACTGACGAACCAGGCGACCAGGACCACGACGGACAGCGCGATCATCGGCGGGATCCCGCCGAAGCCCAGCGTCGCCAGCGCGCCCGCGAACCCGCCGGCCGTGCCCGGATCGCCCTCCAGGGCGTCGGCGTCGGCGCCGCCGGCCAGGACGAGCAGCCAGTAGCCGATGACGACGAGCAGGAGGAAACCGAAGATCACCGCTGGGAAACCGAGTGCCGCGTCGACAAACTCGATCATGAACCTACTTCCGTCGTGCAGCCCCGTTACAAAAACTATGACACGCAATGTCAATGACTATTGACCTGCGAAAACACACCCTCCATACAGGACTGCACTGCCGGAGGTATAGGCGAAACGAGGCATTCGCCGAAGGTTCGGGCGGATGGCGATGATTCCTGCGGCCCACCGTGCGCGTCCCGTTCGGCCCGGCGTGGGGCGGCTCGCACCCGCGCCGGACCGGCGTCCTCGTCAGCGCAGTCGGAACACCGGGCCGCGCGGGGTGAAGGGCAGTCGCGCGCCCGCCGGTACCAGGAAGGCGTGTTCCCGGCGGATCCGCAGTACGTCGCAGCCGGCGTCGGTGATGACCAGGATCGGCCCGTCCGCCGGGAAGTCGTCCGCCCGTTCCAGGAGCCGGATCCCGGGCTGGAGCACGGTGCCGCCCCGGCCCCGGACCCGCACCCGGCCGGCGATCTCGGACACGGGCAGGTAGCCGGCGTCGTAGGCCGCGGCGTCGCAGAACACCACCCGGGCTGCCGGTACGTCGCGGGCCGTGGCGTAGGAGGCGATGGCGCCGAGGGCCTTGCCGAGCAGGGTGGGGTCCATGGAGCCGGAGGTGTCGAGTACCACTCCGAAGGTGTTCCTGCGTTCGAGGTCCTCGGGGCGCAGCCAGCCGGGGCGCGGGATGTCGGGGCTCGCGGACTGCCGGCGCGACATCCGGGCGTAGGACCGCCGCCGGTCCGGGGCGCGGACGTGCTCGTCGAACCAGCGGGCGAGCTGCGCGTCCCACGGCGGGGGCGGCTGGTCGAGCACCCGGATCTCGTCCACCAGGCCGCGCGGCAGCAGGCCCCGGCCCTGGGACTCGTGGAAGACGAGGCCGGTGAGCAGGGCGCGGCGGTAGTACTCGTCGAGGTCGACGCCGCGCGGCGGGGTGCCCACCCCGGACAGCACGTCGCCGAGCCCCCGGCCGCGCAGGGTGGCCAGCTTGCGGTACCGGCGCAGGTTCTTCGTGATCTGGTCGTAGACGGCCTCGGCGGACAGTCCGGCCAGCGCCGGGTCGTGGAGCAGCCCGTCGGGCATCTCGCCGACGGCCATCTCGACCAGCCAGCCGTTGATGACGAAATCGGAAGCGACATTCCACAGGTACGGGTCCCGGTGCGCGATCCGGTCCCCCGTGCGCAGCGCGGCGTGCAGCATCTCGTGGGCGAGCACGAACCGCCACTCCGGCTCGGACATCCGGTGCAGCGGGTTGACGTAGATCTCGCCGGCCGCCGGGTCGATCGCGGCGACCGAGATCTCCCAGCCCCGGGCGAGCTCGGCGTCCGCGACGATCCGGAACTGCCCGGCCAGCGCCCCCAGCAGCGGGTACGAGGACACGAACCAGCCCCGGGCCCGCTCCCACGGCGTGGACCGGTCCGGCAGCCCCGCGCGGGAGTCGGTGCCCGCCGCGCGGACGGCCTCCGAGGCGGCGGCGACCAGCCCGAGCGCGAAGGCCTCCTGCCACTTGTACGTCCGGGGCGGCCCCCAGCTGGGCGGCGGCTCGACCGCGTCGGACAGGTCACAGAACCCGCCCCGGTACTCCGCCGGCACGCCTTCCAGCCGCCACCGCCCGGCCAGGCGCTCCTCGTCGGCCACGGGCAGCACGGCGGGCAGCGGGAACGGCGACCGGCCGAGCTTGAGTTCCGCCTGGAACCGGAGCACGGCGACGCAGCACGCGGCCCGGTACGCGTCGTCGAAGGGGCGGGGGCGGTCGGCGTCGAGGTGGCCGAGGCCCAGGTGCAGGGCGCAGTGCGCGAGGACCCACGCCCACTCGTCGGCGTCGGCGCGGCGGTGGTCGCTGGTCGTGACGCCGCCGACCGCGACCGAGGCCCAGCCGTCGGTGCCGCGCAGCCAGGGCGCGTCGGACCGGGTGCGGGGCACCGGCAGGTGGGTGAACAGCGGGTTGGCGTCGACCCGCTTCGCCGCCAGGTCGTAGGCCAGCTCCCAGGGGTCGGGCTTCGCCGGCTTGCGGGCCACGTCAGGCCTCCTGACCGGCGGTCACGGCCGGGGCCGCGGTCATAGCCGGGAACAGGCCGCGGGGCTCGGCCGCGGGCGCGACACGGGCCCGGGACGGCACGCCGGCCATATCAGGACCGGGCCGCGACGAGGCGGGGCAGGTCGCGGCCGACCTCGACCAGGAACCACGTGGGGAGTACCGGCAGGCCGTCGGCGCCCGGGGCGATGACGAGCTGCGCGCACTCCAGGGACAGCTCCGCCAGCTCGACCAGCAGCCCCTTCGCCCGGTGCGAGAGCTGCCGCAGCCGGGCCGAGCCGTGCTCCCGGTCGGCGGGCAGCTCCTTGGCCAGCCGGGCCCGGAACGTCTCGGCGAGGAAGTACAGCAGGTCGCGGTCCTGGGGCGCGGCCGGCCAGCCGACGTCGCCGCGCAGGATCGCGTCCAGCCCGAACCGGTGCCGGACGACCTTCACGTACGCGGTGAACGCCGAGGCGTGCGGCGGGCTGAGCGCGCCGTTGGCCAGTACCCGGAGAATGTCCTCCCCGACGTCGTCGCCGTAGGAGTGCAGCAGGTCGGAGAGCATGTGCCAGCTGCGCGGGGTGGAGAACGGCTCCTCGGTCTTCGGCGGGTCCCGCCACAGCTGGTCGGGCCGCTCGGTCAGGTAGTCCACCACCCACGGGTGCACGCCGGCCGGCACGGCCCACGCCATCCAGTCGGCGGCCGACGCGCGCAGGTGCACGTGGATCAGCCGGTTGACCAGCGCGGACGCCATCGGCCGGGCCAGGGCGTTGTCGGTGGCCCGGTTGCCGGCGCCGATGACGATGGAGCCGGGCGGGAGTTCGTACGCGCCGATCCGGCGGTCCAGGATCAGCGAGTAGAAGGCCTTCTGGACCTCCGGGGCGGAGGAGTTGAGCTCGTCGAGGAAGAGGCAGTAGGGCTCGTCGCGCGCGATCGACTCCGGCGGCGCGAACCGGCTGCGCCCGTCGACCAGCTGCGGCACCCCGATCAGGTCCTCCGGGGCGAGCTGGGTGCCGACGAGGGTCACGCAGTCCAGGCCGAGGGAGGCGGCGAAGTCCCGGACCAGGGAACTCTTGCCGATGCCGGGGGCGCCCCACACGAAGACGGGCCGGACCACGGCGGCGTGCAGCAGCACGTCGGGGAGCTGGCCCGGGGTGACGGTGATCGCGGAATGCACGTGCCCTCGATTCTCGGCGGAGTCCCGAGTGTGGCAAGTGGCCGGGCGGCCGGCGAGCCGTTTTCGCCCGGTCGGCCGGGGCGCCGGGCGGTCGGGCCCGTGGCGCGGGCCGGGCGGTCGGTCGGTCGGGCCCGGGGGTCGGGCCGGGCGGGCCGCCAGGCGGAGGTCAGGCCGGGGGCAGGCGGGTGGCCAGGCCGTCGAGGATGCGTTCGAGGCCGTAGCCGAACCGGTCGTCCATCGTCGGGCCGGTCAGGTCGCCGGCCAGTTCCACCAGGTTCGGGAAGGACTCCGCCGGCAGCGCGCGCAGCTGGTCGGCGACGGCCGAGGCTACCTCGCGCCGCCCCGCGCCCGTCGTCTCGGCGGCGGTCAGCGGCGACTGTTCCTGCAGGACGAAACCCTGCACATAGGTACCGAGGAGATAGGTCGCCATCGTCGCGTCCGCGTCGGAGAACCCGGCCTCGCGCAGCCGGGACAGCTGGTCCTCGGCGAACCGCAGCATGTTCGGGCCGAGGCCGAACCGGCCCGCGATCACCTTGGCGGCGTCGCGCCGGTCGAGGAGGTGCCGGCGGTAGGCGGTGAAGTACTCCCGGAACTGCGCGCGCCAGTCCCCGCGCCGGGGCGGGGGCTCGGCGTCGGCCATCAGCGCGTCGGTGAGCAGGTCGAGGAGTTCCTCCTTGTTGCGGACGTGCCAGTACAGCGAGGCGGCCTTCACGTCGAGCTCGGCGGCCACCTTGCGCATGGACAGGCCGGCGACACCCTCGCGGTCGAGGACCCGGACGGCGGCCCGGACCAGGGCGTCGCGGGTCAGTCCGGACGTCGCTTCGGTATTCACGGTTGCAATCTAACACCGTTAGAGGCATCCTCTGCGGAGACCAACCATCTAACACCGTTAGGGACTCTCCGATGGAGGCTCGACGCAAGAGACTGGTGCTCGCCACGCTGTGCGGCACCATGTTCATGGCCATGCTCGACAACGTCATCGTCAACAACGCGCTCCCCCGGATCGGGCAACAGCTGCACGCCGGGGTCGGCGGACTCCAGTGGGTGGTCGAGGGCTACAGCCTGGTGTTCGCCGCCCTGCTGCTCACCGGCGGAACCCTCGGCGACCGGTACGGGCGGCGGCGGATCTTCCTGACCGGCCTCGTCCTGTTCACCGCCGGGTCGGCCGGCGCCGCGCTGTCCGGCTCGATCGGCGCGCTGGTGGCCGCCCGGATGCTCCAGGGGCTCGGGGCGGCCCTGCTCACCCCGGGCAGCATGGCGATGCTGCGGCACGTGTTCACCGGGCCCCGGGAGCAGGCCCGCGCGATCGGGCTGTGGTCGGGGGTCTCGGCCCTGGGGCTCGCGGTCGGACCGGTGGTCGGCGGGCCGATGGTCGAGGCGTTCGGCTGGGCCAGCGTGTTCTGGATCAACGTCCCGGTCGGGGTCGCGGCCCTGGCACTCGGCCTGCGGGTACTCCCGGAGATGGCCACCCGGGCGCGCCGCACGGACCTGCCCGGCGCCCGGGCCCACACGTCGGACGCGCCCGGGGCTCCGGCCCGCACCCTGGACCCGCCCCGCGCCTCGGCCCGCACGCTGGACCCGCCCGGCGCCCGGGTCCGCGCCCTGGATCTGCCCGGACAGGTGCTCGCCGCCCTCGGCCTCGGCGCGCTCGTGTACGCGCTCGTCGAGGGCCCGGTGCGCGGCTGGACCGACCCGGTGGTCCTCGGCTGGGGCGCGTTCGCCCTGGTCACGCTGGCCGCGTTCGTCCTCGTCGAGCACCGGGCCGCCGACCCCATGCTGGACCTGCGGTTCTTCCGCGACCGGGTGCTCACCGGGGCCGTGCTGTCCGGGTTCGTGGTCACCTTCGGCGTCTTCGGGACCTCGTTCTTCCTGCCGCTGCTGCTCCAGGGCGTGATGGGCTGGACCCCGTCGGACGCCGGCCTGGCCGGGCTGCCCATGACGGCCATGATCGTGGTCGCCTCGCCGCTGTCCGGCGCGGTCGCCGCCCGGCTCGGCCCCCGGTGGCCCGTGGTGACCGGCGTGGCCCTGTGCGCGGTCGCCCTCGCCGGCCTCTCCCTGTACGACGAGCACGCGCGCTACGCCCAGTACGTCTGGGTGCTGTGCGTCCTGGGCTTCGGCATGGGGCTGACGTTCGCGCCGGTGTCCATCGCGGTGCTGGGCCGGGTCGCCCCGTCCGAGGCGGGGATGGCGTCGGCCACCGTCAACATGCTGCGCGAACTCGGCGGGGTGGTGGGCGTCGCCGTCCTGGGCGCGGTGCTGGCCAGCCGGATGTCCGCCGCGCTGGCCGGTCCACTGGGCACGCTCGGGGTGCCGGACGGCGAGCGGCGGCGGATCGCGGTCACCGGGGCGGGCGGCGCGGACCTGTCCGGACCGGTGCGCGCGGCGGTGGACGCGGCGTTCGTGGACGGCCTGCACCTGGCGCTGCGGGTCGGCGCGCTGGCGCTGCTGGGCACGGCGGTACTGGCCGCCGTCCTGCTCCGCCCCGGTGCCGTGCGGGAGGCGACGCGGGAACCCGTACCCGTCGGATGATCGTGATCTTCGGGTCAGGTCCCGGTCCTGCGGAACCAGAGCAGGACCGGGACCGCGCCCAGGGCCAGCACCACGGCCACGATCCGGTACCCGGTCGCCGTCGCGTGCGTGAAGTCCGCGCCCGGCGCGTTGAGCACCGTCCCGATCGTGGCCACCCCCAGCGCGCTGCCGAGCTCGCGCGCCGCCCCGTTGAGCCCCGACCCCATGCCGGCCCGCCCCGGCGGCAACGCCCCGATGATCCCCCCGGACAGCGCCGGCATCGCCAGCCCCATCCCGACGGCCATCACGAGCAGGAACACCAGATACAGGGGGTACGGGGTCCCCGCGTCCGCCGTCGACAACGCCCCCAGCCCCACGACCAGCGCCCCGAGCCCGACCCCGACGACCCGGCGCGCCCCGAACCGCGCCGCCAGCCGCACACTGCGCCGGGACACCACGAACATGGCGGCCGGCATCGGCAGGATCGCCAACCCGGTCAGCCCGGCGGAGAACCCGAGACTCGTCTGCAGGTACTGCGCGTTGACGTAGAACATCGCGAACAGCGCGAAGAAGCCCAGCCCCACCCCCAACGTGCCGGACCGCAGCCCGGCGGCGGCGAACACCCGGGGATCCAGCAGCGGGTGCGCGGCCCGGAGCTGGTACCCGACGAACCCGGCGAACACCACGACGGCCAACCCGAACGCGCCCAGCACCTCCGGCGCGGACCAGCCCGCCACCGGGCCCTCGATGATGCCGTACAACAGCGCGACCATCGCGGCCGTGAGCAGCCCCGAGCCGACCGGGTCGAGCGGGGCCGCGTGCCGGGGGACGCGCGGGGCGGCACGCGCGACCAGTACCAGCAGGATCGCCGCCAGGGGCACCACCGTCCCGAACAGGCCGCGCCACGAGGACCACTGCACGATCAGGCCCCCGAACAGGTTCCCGAGCATGCCGCCCACGCCGGTGGCGGCCGTCCAGGTGGCGATCACCCGGCCCCGCTCGGTCGGCGGGTACGCGGCCACGGCCAGCGACAGGGTCGCCGGCATGACGAGCGCGGCTCCGATCCCGGTGAGCACCCGGCCGGCCAGCAGGATCCCTACGCCCGGTGCGACGGCCGACACGAGACCGCCTGCGGCGAGGACCGCCAGGCCGACCAGCAGGGCGCCCTTGCGGCCGTAGCGGTCGCCGAGCGCGCCCGCCGGGATCAGGAGGCAGGCGAAGACGAGGACGTAGGCGTCGACGATCCAGAGGAGTTGGGTGGGGCCGGGGTGCAGGGAGCTGGAGCGCAGCGCCGGGATGGCGAGGTTGACGGCGGCGACGAGGGCCACGGTGAGGGCCACGCAGGCCGACATGACGGCCAGCACGGTTCGGGGGCGGGTCCCCGGTGGGGCCTCTGGGCCGGGCGGCGGTGCCGTACCGGATCGGGTCGCTGGTTTCGCCCGTGGGTCGGGAGTGGATGCCGTTGCGGGGGTCGCCTCGGCACGGGTGGCGGGCGCCGGTTGCGGGCCGGGCGCACGGGTCGTCGCGGGCGTCACCTCGGCAGGGGTCGCTGGCGCCGGTTGTCGGCCGGGCGCGGGGGTCGCCTCGGCACGGGCCGGCGGTGTGGACTCCGGGGAAGAGGCCGCTGTCGTCGCGGGGAGCGTCTCGGGTGTCGTCTCCGGGCGCGTCGCCGGGGTCGCGGCTCGGGCCGCCGGGGACGCCCCGCCGTGGTCCGCTGGTGTCCTGGGTGGGGTCATGGTCCGAACGCTAGGCTCGGGGTGACATGACGGCAAATGCATGTTAGTTAAGCGAAGGTTTACCCAGATGCAATTAGACCTGAATCTCTTGATCGCCCTGGACGCGCTCCTGGAGGAGGAGAGCGTCGGCGGGGCCGCCGCGCGCCTGCACCTGTCCGCACCGGCCATGAGCCGCACCCTGGGCCGGATCCGACGCGCCCTCGGCGACCCCGTGTTGGTCCGCGCCGGCCGGACAATGGTGCCCACACCTCGCGCGGTGGCACTGCGCGCCGAAGTCCGCGCCCTCGTCCGACGCGCCCAGGCGTTACTCGCCCCCGAGGGCGAGCCCGACCTGTCCACCCTGGACAGAACCTTCACCGTGCAGGCCAACGACGCGGTGGTGGCGTCGATCGGCGGCCCGCTGCTCGCCGCGGCCCACGCCGCCGCCCCGCACGTCACCCTCCGGATGCGCGCCGAAACCCCGGCCGACACCGCCGACCTGCGCGAGGGCCGGGTCGACCTGGAGATCGGCGTGATCGGCGAGCCCGCGCCGGAGATCCGCCGGGAGTTCCTGCTCGCCGACCGGATCATGGGCGTGGTGCGCGCCGACCACCCGCTCGCGTCCGGCCGGATGACCCCCGCCCGGTTCGCGGCCGGCCTGCACCTGGTCACGTCCCGGCGGGGCCGGCTGTCCGGGCCGATCGACACGGCCCTCGCCGAGCTGGGCCTGACCCGACGGGTACTGGCCGCCGCCCCGACCTACGCCACCTCACTCCTCCTGCTGCCCGGCACCGACCTGATCGGCTCGATCGCGGGGCGGTTATGCCGGCCGGCTGTCGCGGCGCTGGGCCTGGTGACGTTCCCGCTGCCGCTGGAGCTGCCCGCGTTGGAGATCTCCCAGGCGTGGCACCCGAGATACGACGCGGACGGGGCGCACCGGTGGCTACGGGGGCTGGTGGCCCAGGTGTTCTCCGACCTGGCCTGACAGGAGGCCGCAGGCTTCTCGGCCGTGTTCCTCGCGGCGACAGTGAGCCCGCCCGTTCGCGCGCAAGTTCCTCGACGTCCTGACAGGTAGCAGTGCGGGGCCGGCCCGTCGTCGGTACGGACCGGTCCCCGCGCGGGCGGTCAGCGCGCGACCAGTTCCGGGGTCGGGGTCGTCGCGCGCCTCCGTAGGCCGGTTCCGATCACGAGGGCTGCCAGTGCGGCGGCGGTCAGGGGGACGAGCAGCGCCGTCCGGTACCCGTCGAGGAGTGCTCCCGGTGAGGTGTCCACTGTGGCCGCCACGTTGACGGCCGTGACCGCCGCCAGGCCGAGGGCCGTGCCGAACTGGAGCGACGTGTAGAGCAGGCCGCCGGCGAGGCCCTGTTCCTCCTCGGCGACCCCGTCGGTGCCGGCGATGGTGAGCGGGCCGTACACCAGGGAGAACGCCAGGCCGAGCAGGAGCATGGTGGGGAACATCGCCAGGTACGCCCAGTCGGCGCCGAGGGGCACGAACAGCGCGTAGCCGAGCGCCGCGAGGACCAGGCCGGCGAACACGACCCGGGAGTTGCCGAAGCGGTTGACCAAGCGCGGGGTCAGGGTCGGGGCGAGGATCGCGTCCACGCCGACGGCCAGCAGGGCGAGGCTGGTGGCGAGGGTGGACCAGCCGCGGAGTTCGCGCAGGTAGAGCACCACGATGAACTGGAAGCCCGCGAAGCCGGCGATGAACAGCAGCCCGGCGAGGTTGGCGCGGACCAAGGCGGCGTTGCGCAGGATGCCGAACCGGACCAGGGGCGAGGCCGAGCGGCGCTCGATCACCACGAAGGCGGCGAACGCGGCCAGGGCGGCGGCGACCGTGCCGGCGGTGACCATGGCGGAGGTGTGGCCGGCGCGTTCGACGGCGAGGACGGCCAGCGTCAGGGCGGCCGTCACGCTGACCGCTCCGGCGAGGTCGACGCCCCGGCCGTCGCGGGCCGGGCGGGGCGACCCGGGGAGGACGGCGAGGGCCGCGAGCAGCAGGACGGCGGAGAACAGGACGGGGGCGAAGAACACCCAGCGCCAGCCGAACGCCGTGAGTAGCCCGCCGATGACGAGGCCGAGGGAGAAGCCGCCGGCCGCCGTACCGGCGTAGACGAGCAGGGCGCGGTTGCGGGGCGGGCCCTCCGGGACGGTCGTCGTGATGATGGACAGACCGGCGGGGGCCATGAACGCGGCGGCCACGCCGGTGGCGAACCGGGCCAGGACGAGCATCCAGCTCTCGGTGGCCAGGCCGCCCAGTCCGGAGAAGAGCAGGAACACGACCAGCCAGAACAGGAACATCCGCCGCCGGCCGAACAGGTCGGCAGCCCGGCCGCCGAGCAGCATGAAACCGCCGTAGCCGAGGACGTAGGCGCTGATCACCCACTGGAGGGAGCCGGTGGACAGGTGCAGGTCGGCCCGGATCGACGGTAGCGCGACGTTGAGCATGGCCACGTCGATGCCCTCGAGGAAGATCGCGCCGCACAGGACGAGCAGGACGCTCCAGGCGCGCGGGCTCATCCGGTCGGGTCGGGGTGATGACATGGGTACGGCTCCTCACGGTTACGCCTGTGAGGGTCGGTTCCCTCTTGTAACCATGACGATCGTGCGCCAGGATCGGGAGCTATGGAAGAAGGCACTTCGGCGGTACAGAGTTACTGCGAGGGAACCGACGACGACTACTCCGCGCGGCAGTGGGACGGTCGGGAGGGCTGCGAGGTGCGGCAGATCCTCGACCGGGTCGCCGACAAGTGGTCCCTGCTCGCCATCGCCCTGCTGGCCCGGCGCACCCTGCGGTTCACCGAACTGAAGCGGGAGATCGACGGGATCAGCCAGCGGATGCTCACGGTCACGCTCCGCCAGTTGGAGCGCGACGGGCTGGTCCGCCGCACGGTGTACCCGGTGGTGCCGCCCCGGGTCGACTACGAGCTGACCCCGCTGGGCGGCACCCTGCACGAGACGATCCAGTCGCTGGTCCGGTGGACGGAGGACCACCAGTCGGAGATCGCCGACGCCCGGGCGGACTACGACCGGCGGGCGGATCCGGTGGCGGTCTGAGCCCGGGGACGCACGCTCGGGCCACGGCCGGCGGGGACGTTGACTCGGGTCACGGCCGACCCGGGGACACTGGCTCGGGTCACCACCGAGCGGGGACGCCTGCTCAGGCGACGGCCGACGTGGGGCGTTGGCTCAGGTCGCAGCCGACACCGGGCGGGCTCAGGTCACGGCCGACGCGGGGCGTTGGCTCAGGCCACCGCCGACGCCGACTCAGGTCAGGGCCGACGGGGGGACGCCGGCTCAGACGACGGCCGACGCCGGTACCGTCGCGGGGTCGGCGCGCCGGAGGAACTCCCCCGCGTCGTTGAGCGGCGGATAGATGTACTCCTCGTTGATCCTGTTCTTGTGGTCCTTCGCCTCCTGACCGACGTGCAGCACCGACCGCTCCCAGCCCGTCGTGTACACCGCCCCGGCCGCGCCGAGGTCCAGGCACGTCACGTACGGGTTGGCCCGGAACGGGTCGAGCGGCAGGCCGAGAAGGTCCGCGGCGGCGTTGGCCCCGGCCCGTTTGCCGGTCTGGATGGCGTGCTGGCAGCTCTGGGTGACCAGGCGCGCGTCCCCGGCCGGCGCGGCGGCGGTGTCGCCGGCCGCGTAGACCGTCGGGGTGCCCTCGACCCGCAGGTACGGGTCGACGCGCAGGCGGCCGAGGTGGTCGCGGGGCGCGTCGAACTGGGCGGTGAGCGCGCTGGCCCGCTGGCCGGCGGTCCACACGACGGTGTCGGCGGGCAGGGTCGTGCCGTCGGACAGGTCCACGTGCGACCGGCCGACCTCCCGGACGGTGACGCCCAGCCGCAGGTCGACGCCGAGGCGGGCGAGGGCGTCGAGGGCCACCGGGCGCGGGCCGGGGCCCAGGTCGGGGGCGAGGACGGGGGCGCGTTCGACGAGGACCACCCGCGGTTCCGGGCCGATGACCCGGAGCCGGTGGACCAGTTCGGTCGCGAGTTCCAGGCCGGTGAAGCCCGCTCCGACGACGACCGCCGTGGTGCGGTGGCGTCCGGCCAGGCTGTGCAGGTGCGCGTCGAGGGCGGTCGCCGACTCGATGGTGTCGATGTCGTGCAGGTGTCCGGCGCCCGGCAGGTCGGGGGTGACGAGGTGGCTGCCGCTGGCCAGGACGAGGCGGTCGAAGCCGTGGGTCGCGGCACCGGCGCGGATCTGTCCGGTCGCGACGTCGATCCCCGTCACGGCCGCCCGCTGGTGGTCGACGCCGATCGGGCCGAGGAGGTGCGCCAACGGCACCCGCATCGCGGCCGGGTCCGCCTGGTACAGGCGCGGACGCAGCACGAGATCCGGCCCCGGGCTGACGACGCTGATCTCCAGGTCGCGCGCCGCGCGCTGGCGGACCCGGGCCGCGGCGGCCGCCGCCCACACCCCGGCGAACCCGCCGCCGACGATGACCAGTCTCATCGCTGTAGCTCCTTGCTCGTCGTGGCGAACGCCATCGGTCGGGGCTCCGGCAGCCGGCGGGACAGCGCCCAGGCCAGCGCCGGGAGGACAGTCAGGGTGGCGAGGGCCGTGGGCAGCGACCACGCCTGCGCCATCGCGCCGAGTACGGGCGCGGTGAGCCCGCCGACGCTGACGGCGAGCCCGAGGGTGAGGCCGCTGGCCGTGCCGACCCGGTGCGGCAGGTAGTCCTGGCCGAGGGTGACGTGCAGCGAGAACGGCACGTACGCGCAGATGCCCACCGCCGCGACGAACGGGTACACCGCCGGTCCCGGGGCGCACGCGACGCCGGCGAGCGCCACGACGGTGGCGGCGTAGGCGGGCCGGACCACGCGCACCCGGCCGTACCGGTCGGCGAGTCGTCCGCCGAGGAGGGTGCCGATCGCTCCGGCGCCGAACAGCACCACCAGGGCCACGGCCCCGGCCACCGGGCCGCCGTGCACGCGCTGCTGGACGTGCACCGCCAGGAACGTGCTCAGGCCGAACACCACGACCGACCGGCAGATCACGAGCCCCGACAGCCGCAGGAACGAACCCCAGTCGCCGGTTCCGCCCGGGCTCCGGGTCGGGCCGCCGGCGGGCGCGGCGCCGACTCCGCGCAGGCAGGCGACCGTCACGAGCGCGCAGAGCACCGCCGGGATCCCCAGCCAGGCGGTCCCCGGCAGCCCCGCGCGGTCCACGACCGGGGTGACCGCGAGCGGGGCGAGGGCGAAGCCGACCGTGCCGCCGAGCGAGTACCAGCTCATGCCCGTGTGGCTGCCCCGGGTCGCCAGGCGGGCGAGGCGCGCAGACTCGGGGTGGTAGGCCGCGACGCCGAGCCCGGACAGCGCGACGGCCGTCCAGGTCCAGGCGTAGGACTCCCCCAGGCCGGAGCACGCGATGCCCAGGCCCGCGAGGGTCATGCCGGCGGGCACGAGCGCCGGCAGGGGGCGGCGGTCGGTCAGCCAGCCGAACACGGGTTGCGCCAGCGAGGACAGCACGGCGGCGGCGAGGGCGATGCCGGCCGCCGCGACGTACCCGTAGTGCCGCTGGGTGATCCAGAACGGCACGAGCGCCGGCACGGCACCCTGGTACAGGTCATTGACGGCGTGCCCGGCCACCAGCACCGACACCCGCCACGATCGGATCATCCCCACCCGTCGATCCTGGACCGGGCCGGATCAGCGGGCTTCCGATAAACTGCCAGATGATGTCGACTTCACGCCACTCGCTGATCGGTACGGTCCGCCGCGCGCTGCCGGCCGGCGCGTCGATCGACCCGCACCACCACGACGAGCACCAGATCGTCTACGCCAGCCGGGGCGTGCTCTCGATCGTCACCCCGACGGGTACGTGGGTCGCGCCGACCGACCGCGCCCTGTGGATCCCGGCGGGCACCACCCACGAACACCGCGCGTACGGCCGCACCGACCTCAACACCGTCGGCGTCGCCGTCGCGGACGGCCCACCGGAGCTGACCGGCCCGGCGGTGCTCGCCGTCGGCTCCCTGTTCCGCGAGCTGATCGTCGCCTACACCTCCGACGGGTACGAGGGCCCCCAGCGCGAACGGCTCTACCGGGTCCTCCTCGACCAGGTCCGGCACGCGCCCCACCAGCCGATCCACCTGCCCGCCGCGCGCGACCCCCGGCTCGTCGAGCTGTGCGCGCTGCTGCTCGCCGACCCGGCCGACGACCGGACACTCGGCGAACTGGGTCACCAGGTCGGCGCCAGCGCCCGTACGCTCAGCCGGCTGTTCGGCGTCGACCTGGGCATGACGTTCCCGCAGTGGCGCACCCAGGTCCGGCTGCACCGGGCCCTCGTCCTGCTCGCCGAGGGCGACTCCGTCACCCAGGTCGCGCACCGCTGCGGGTGGGCCACGCCGAGCGCGTTCATCGACGTGTTCCGGCGCACCCTCGGCTACACGCCCGGGAGGACCCCGGTGCGGCGCGACCCGTGACGGGCCGGGCGGCGACCGCGCCGGGCCGGACGCCCCGCCCCGTCAACGACCCGCGCCCGGCCGGTTCCCCACCCGGTCGGACGTCCGCCGGCCAGTCCCCCGGACAACCATCGCCTAGGCGGCCACCAGCCAGCGCAACAACCCCGGCGTGGCGTCGAAGTGCCCCGCGTGCCCGGCGCCCTCCCGCACCGTCAACTCCGCCCCCGGGATCCGTTCGGCGAGCCACCGGCCGTGCGCCGCCGGTACCAAGGTGTCCAGAGCGCCGTGCCACATCCGTACCCGATGGGTGATCGTGCCCGGGTCGAAGCCCCACGGCTCCCCGAACAGCGCGACCACGTCGTCCACCCAGCCGTCCAGCCCGGGCCGCACGGCCTCCGCGAACGCCGGCCCGACCATGCCGCCGATCTCCGGCCGGGCGAGGACCGCGCGTTCGATCTCCGGCAGCGGGGGCAGGGCCGCCGAGCCGACGGCCGCGAGATGGGTCGCCACCGCCGCGCGGCCGCGCAGGGCCGCGCCGGCGCTGACCCGGTTGCCGTCGGTCATGCCGGCCGTCCAGTCCAGCCCGGTCGCGTCGCGGGGCGCGAGGCCGGCCAGGGTGCCGATCCGGGTGACCCGGTCGGGGAGGAGGGCCGCGCAGGCCAGGGCGTGCGGCGCGCCGCCGGAGACGCCGAAGACGGCGAACCGGTCGAGGTCGAGCGCGTCGGCGATGGCGGCGACGTCGGCGGCCGCGTCGCGTACCCGTCGGGTGGGGTGCGGGGTGGAGGCGCCGAAGCCGGGACGGTCGTAGGTGACCAGGCGGATGCCGAGTTCGGCGAACAGCGCGTCGTCGGGGTAGCGGGCCAGGCGGCTCATCGGGCTGCCGTGCAGGGAGAACACCGGGGTGCCGCCGGGGACGCCCCATTCCTCGACGGCGAGGGTCCGGCCGGCCGTGGTGGTCACTGTGCGCATGGCCGCGAACGTAGCCGTCGGATCCGGCGGTCCGCGAGTCGCTCTGCTGTCGGCAGAATGGCCGGCGCGGGCTGACACCACCCTGACACGGAACGTGTTGACTCCGCCGATCCGCAATCCCTACCATTCCAGTATGGAATTGGTGGAGCCGCTCGTGGCCCGCCTGCACGTCGATCTGCGACGGCAGGCCAGCGCCCTCTGTTAGGGCACCCGTTCCGCACCTCGCCGCCCGCACCCCGCACGGCCTTCCGCCCGCACCCCCGCACGGCCTTTCCGCTACCTCCGTCTGCCCATGATGAGGAGCCACTCCGCCATGCCCGCTATCAGACGACGCGACTTCCTCGCCGGATCCGCCGCGGTCACCGCCGCCGGCCTGACCGCCTTCGCCCACCCCGACGACGCCCGGGCCGCCGAGAGCCGCCACACTGCGGCCCAGCCGGTCGCCGCCCGGCCGAACATCCTGGTCATCGTCACCGACGACCAGCCGCTGCACACGGCCTGGGCCACCCCGAAGACCCTGGACTGGATCGCGGGCGAGGGCGTGAACTACGCCAACGGGTACGCGGCGACCCCGCTCTGCGCGCCGTCGCGGTCCTCGATCTTCTCGGGGCGCTACGCGCACAACCACGGGGTGCTCGACAACGGGCACCCGCACAAGCTGGACCAGCAGGCAACGGTGCAGCGGTACCTGAAGCAGGCCGGCTACCGCACCGGGCTGTACGGCAAGTACCTCAACGCGTGGAACGTCACCGACAACCCGCCGCACTTCGACGAGTTCGCGCTGCTGGACCCGGTGGCCTACAACGACGGGCAGTACAACGTCGACGGCACCGTGCAGACCATCGCCGGGTACTCGACGACGGTCGTCAAGGACCGGGCGTTGCAGTTCCTCCAGCGCAGCACCACCGACCAGCGGCCCTGGTTCCTGTACGTCGCCCCGAAGGCCCCGCACGGCCCGAACACCCCGGAGCCGAAGTACGCGAACACGGCCGTGCCCGCGTGGAACGGGCGGCCGTCGGTGCCGGAGGGCAACCGGGCGGACAAACCGCAGTACATCAAGGACGCGACGGGTACGCTCGCCGACGGCCAGGCCATCCGCACCGCCCAGCTGCGCACCCTGCTCTCCGTGGACGACGCCGTGCAGGCGCTGCGCGACAAGCTCGCCGCGCTCGGCCAGCTCGACAACACCCTCGTCTTCTACATCGGCGACAACGGGTTCGGCTGGGCCGACCACGGCTGGACCAAGAAGTCGGTGCCCTACAGCCCCTCGATCAAGGTGCCGTTCTACGTGTCCTGGCCGGCCGGCGGCCTCAACTCCGGGGCCACCTCCCAGCGGCTGGTCGCCAACATCGACATCGCGCCCACCATCCTCGACGCGGCCGGGGTCACGCCGCCCGCGCCGCTCGACGGCAGGTCGCTGCTGTCCGGGCCGGCCCGGGACCGGATCCTCACCGAGTGGTGGAAGTCCGGGACCGGGGGCGGCGGGCCGCACACGTGGTCCTCGCACGTGACGGCGACGACGCAGTACACCGAGTACCGGGCCCTGCACACCGACGGCGCCGGCAACCCGGTCGGCACCGGCAACCTGCTGTTCCGCGAGTACTACGACCTGACCGCCGACCCGCACCAGCTCACGAATCTGCTGTACCAGGCGACGCCCGCCCAGGAGCAGGCGCTGGGCATCCCGGCCCTGGCCGCCCAGCTCGCCGCCGACCGGCAGAGTTCCGGGACGTCCGCCCCGTGACCCACGGTCTCCGCCCACCCGGTCCCGGCACCGGGTGGGCGGCCCCACCCCCCTGTTGCGCCCCGGCGGCCGGGGCGGGGCAACGGATCCCGGCCGGATCCGGAGGTCCGGTCGCCATCGGGTCCCCGGTGGCGTCCAGGGCCGGGCAACGGGTCCCGGTCGGGCACGGACATTCGCCGGAGCTGGTTCCGTTGCCCGGTGGGCGGTTCCTGATGGGCACCGACGACGCCGAGGGAGCCCCGGAGGACGGCGAGGGCCCGGTGCGCGCCGTCACGGTCGGGCCGTTCTCCATCGCGGCGACGACGGTTACGGTCGCCGAGTTCGCCGGGTTCGTGGCCGACACCGGACACGTGACGGAGGCCGAGCTCTTCGGGTACTCCTACGTCTTCGACGGCTCCCCTAAGGCGCGCCGGGGCATTCCGCTGCCGGGCGCGCCCTGGTGGCACGGTGTCGGCGGCGCGACCTGGCGCACCCCGGGCGGCCCCGGTTCCACAGTGGAAGATGACCGCCCCGTCACCCATGTCTCCTGGCACGACGCGGCGGCGTACTGCGCCTGGTCCGGCACCCGGCTGCCCACCGAGGCCGAATGGGAGTACGCGGCGCGCGGCGGCCTGGAGCAGCGCCGCTACCCGTGGGGCGACGAGCTGGACCACGACCGGTGCAACATCTGGCGGGGCGTGTTCCCGGTGCTGCACCTGGGGCCGCACCACGGTCCGGCGCCGGCCCGCTCGTACCCGCCGAATGGTTTCGGTCTGTTCCAGGTCTCCGGGAACGTGTGGGAGTGGTGTGCCGACTGGTTCAGCGCCGACTTCCACGTGACCGGGCCGCGTGCCGATCCGGTGGGGCCGGCGACGGGGAACGCGCGGGTGATGCGGGGCGGGTCGCACCTGTGCCACCGGTCCTACTGCAACCGGTACCGGGTCGCGGCGCGGTCGGCGAACACCCCGGACAGCTCGACGGGGAACATCGGCTTCCGGGTGGCCCGCTGACCGACCGGCTCCCGGCACGGAACGGGAGTGCCACCGGCAGCGCGGTCCGGGCGAAGCGGACCAGGCCCGTTGTCACGGCGACGCGGGCCAGATCGGTTGTCACGGCGACACGGGCCAGGTCGGTTGTCACGGCCGCGCGGACCCGGCCCGTTGTCGGCTGCGCGGACCAGGTCGGTCGTCCCGGCCGCGAGGCCCGGGCCGGTGGCCTCGCGGCCCGGTGACCGGCCGGGTGGCGATATTCACTCGCCCCGGTCGCCCGCGCCCGGCAGGCTGGCCGCATGACTGTGTTCCACCTGGTCCAGCACGGCGAGAAGGCCCGCACCCCCGGCGACCCCGGCCTCACCGACCTGGGTCACCGGCACGCCGCCCTGACCGGCGCGCACCTGCGCGGCGCCGGCCTCACCGCCGTCTACAGCAGCGACCTGCTCCGGGCCCGGCAGACCGCCGGGGCGGTGGCCGACGCGTGCGGCCTGACGACGACGGTCGACCGCCGGGTCCGCGAGCGGATGAACTGGGACGGCACCCAGCCGGTCGCGGAGTTCCTCGCCGACTGGGAACGCACGGTCCGCGACCGGGAGTTCACGCCGGTCAGCGGGGACTCCTCGCGCGTCGCCGGCGAGCGGTTCCGCGCGTTCCTGCTGGACCTGGCCGGCGCGCCGGGCCCGGTGGCGGTGGCCACCCACGGCGGCGTGACCGTGGACCTGCTGCGCACCCTCGGCGCGGACGTGCCCGACGAGCTGCTCTGGGAGGGCGTGCCGTCGTGCGCGATCACCACCCTGGACGACCTGACCGTCCGCGACATCGCCTCCCGCCGCCACCTCACCTGAGAAACCCTCATCGGGGTACGGGGTCCCGCGCGCCGACCGGCGGTCGCGCCGGCTGGGCATCGGCGGGGAGCGGTCGACGCACCAGCCGGGGCGCCGCCAGGGGCCGCGCCTAGGAGGCCGGCGGCGTCGACCGGCCGGCCATCGACAGGTAGCGGTAGCCGAGCTGGGTGAGCCGGGCCGGGTCGAGGGCGTGCCGGCCGTCGAGCAGCACCGGGGTCCGCATCAGGCCGACGAACTTCGCCCAGTCCAGCTCCAGGTACTGCGACCACTCGGTCACCAGCACCACCGCGTCGCTGTCGTCGAAGACCTCGTCGACGGTGTCGGCCAAAAACGGGGCCAGCTCGGGCTGTTCGGTCCGGAACCGCTCGGCGGCCACCGGGTCGTGCAGCTTCACCCGGGCGCCCCGGGCGATCAGCCGCTCGGCGATGTGGATGGCCGGGGCGTCGCGCAGGTCGTCGGTCTGCGGCTTGAAGGCCAGGCCCAGCAGTCCGATCTTGCGACCCTTGATGATCTGGAGCTCGTCGAGGAGCTTGTCGACCACGGCCTCGCGCTGCCGCTCGTTCACCTCACGGGCGGCCCGGACGATCGGCATGTCGTGGTGGTACTCCTCGGCCGTCGCGATCAGCGCCGCGGTGTCCTTGCCGAAGCACGAGCCGCCCCAGCCGACGCCCGGCTGGAGGAAGCGCGAGCCGATCCGGGCGTCGAGGCCGGTGCCCCGGGCCACCTGGATGATGTCGGCGCCCACCTTGCCGGCGAGCCGGCCGATCTCGTTGATGTAGCTGATCTTCAGCGCGAGGAACGCGTTCGCCGCGTACTTGATCAGTTCCGCCGAGGCGAGGTCCGTGGCCACCAGGGCGACCGCGCCGACCCCGTCCGGCCGGGCAAGGAACGACGGCGGCGTGAACGACTGGTCCAGGATGGGCCGGTAGAGCCGGTTGAGCACCTCGAGGCTGCGCGGGTCGTCGGAGCCGATCACGATCCGGTCCGGGTACAGGGTGTCGTGGATCGCCGAGCCCTCGCGGAGGAACTCCGGGTTGGACGCCACCGCGAACTCGCCGTCCGCGCGCCGGCCGTGCAGTTCCTCGAAGGACTCGCGCAGGATCGCGTCGACCCAGTTGCCGCTGCCGATCGGCACGGTGGACTTGTTGACCACGACCGTGAACGCGCCGTCGACGCTCTGCCCGACGCTCGCCGCCGCCTTGCGCAGGAACCGCAGGTCGGGGCTCCCGTCGGGCAGCGAGGGCGTCTGCACGGCGATGAACACGACGTCCGCGCCGCCGACGCCCTCGGTGTAGTCGGCGGTGAACCGGAGCCGGTCGCCGGCCTCGGCCAGCAGGTCCTCCAGGAAGGGTTCGTAGATGGGGGAACGCCCGCGGCGCAACATCTCGATCTTCGCGTGATCCAGGTCGAGGCACGTCACCTCGTGGCCCAGGAAGGCCAGACTGGCGCCCGTCGTGAGACCGACGTATCCCGTTCCAACGACACAAACCTTCACTGCGCGCCTCCAAGTCAGGAAGCGTCCGATGGTACCTGCGCCAGCCGGCAACCACCGGCACCGACTGTCACCGGGCCGGCACTCAGGGGAGCCGACCCGGGCCAACTCCCCTGCTCACCAGCGCCGGGGACGTCCCGGCACGGGGCGGACGCCCTACGGGCGGTCCGGATCAGCCTGCGTGCGGGGACATCCTCCGGACGCACCGATCGGTCGACGCGGGGCGCCTTCCCGACGGGCAGGTCAGCCGACGTGCACCGGGACCTTCTCCACCGACGACGGCGCGGCCTCCCCCGTCGGCTTCAGCAGGACCGCCGCCAGGACGGTCGCCGCCGCCACGATCCCCACCCCGATCCCGAACGCCAGGTGGTACCCGCCGGTGAGCGCGGCCCGCGGGTCCGCCCCGCCGGCGAGCAGCTCGTCGGCCCGCGCGGTGGCCAGGGTCAGCAGCACGGCGAGCCCGAACGCGCCGCCCACCTGCTGGGTCGTGTTCACCAGCCCGGACGTGATCCCGGAGGCCTCGGGCCGGGTGCCGGACATCGCCAGGGTGGCCACCGCCGGCAGCGCCAGGCCCACCCCGAGCCCGAGGAGGAGCATCGACGGCAGCAGGTCGGCGACGTACGTGCCGTCGACGGGGAGGCGGGCCAGGAGGACGAAGCCCGCGCCGATCAGGGGCAGGCCGACGAGGGACACGGTCCGCGCGCCGAACCGGGTGATCAGCCGGGCGGACAGGCCCAGGGCGACGAGTCCGATCGCGGCCGTGATGGGCAGGAAGGACACGCCGGTCTCCAGGGAGCTGAAGCCGAGGACCTGCTGCACGTACAGCGCGACGGGGATCTGGAAGCCGAACATGGCCGCGACCATGAGCGCCTGGACGGCGTTGCCGACCGTGACCTGGCGGGACCGGAAGATCCGGAGCGGCAGGAGCGGATTGCCGGCCCGGGCCTGGCGGAGGACGAACGCGGCGAGCAGGGCCACCGACAGCGCGCCGAGGACGGCGGTCGCGGCCGGACCCTGGTCGGCGGAGCGGACGATCGTGTAGATGGCGAGCATCAGGCCGGAGGTGCCGAGGACGGCGCCGAGGATGTCGGCGCCCGCGCCGAGGCCGATGCCCCGGTCGGGGGCGACCAGGCGGGTGGCGAGCAGGGTGGCGATCCCGATCGGGAGGTTCACGAGGAAGATCCAGTGCCAGGTGAGGGCCTGGGTGAGGACGCCGCCGCCGAGTACCCCGAGGGAGGCCCCGGCGGCGCCCACGAAGCTGTAGACGCCGATGGCCCGGGCGGTCTCCCGCGGCGTGCCGAACATGGTGACGATCATGCCGAGGATGACGGCGGAGGTCATGGCCCCGCCGACGCCCTGGACGAACCGGGCGGCGATCAGCAGGCCCTGGCTGTCGGCGAGCCCGCAGAGCAGGGACGCGAGGGTGAACACGACCAGGCCGAGGGCGAACATCCGGCGCCGGCCGATCAGGTCGCCGAGCCGGCCGGCGAGCAGCAGCAGGCCGCCGAAGGGGATCAGGTACGCGTTGACGACCCAGCCGAGGCCGGACTGGGTGAAGCCGAGGTCGTGCCGGATGGCGGGCAGCGCGACGTTCACGATGGTCGCGTCGAGAACGATCATGAGCTGGCCGACGCACAGCACGAGGAGCGCGAGCCAGCGGGCACGGTGGGTCTGGACGGTCTGGGACATCGGGGGTCGCCTCCTGGTGACGAAGTCTCAGGAGTGACCGTAGCAGATAGTTTTGAAGTAGACGATCTATTCTGGGACTACTTCTGGGGCCGCCGGGCGCGCCGCACCGGGGTCGCGGACTCCACCGGCTTGGCCAGGTGCCCGCCGACCAGCCGGGTCAGCGCGGACACGAACGTCTCCCGCTCGGCCTCGGGCAGCGCGTCCAGCACCGCCCGGTGCACCCCGGTCGAGATCCGCCGGCCCTGCTCCACGGCCGCCCGGCCCGCCTCGGTGACCCACACGATCCGGGCCCGGCGGTCGGTGGCCGACGGCCGGCGCTCGGCGAGCCCCGCGTTCTCCAGCGCGTCGAGGGTGACCACCATCGTGGTCTTGTCCAGGTCGGAGAGCTCCGCGAGCTGGTTCTGGGTGAGCTCGGCCTGGCTCGCGTGGTTCAGCACGCAGAAGCCGCGCGGGGAGATGCCCAGCTCCTCGAAGGCGGCCGTCATCTGGGTCGACAGCACGTGGCCCGCGTGGGACAGCAGGAAGCTGACATCGGTGACTGTCGGTGCGCTCATGCCCCCGAGGATAGCAAGATAGGTCCGCTGCCGGATTATCCCGCAGCGGACCTATCCGGGGGTACTAGCAGGCCGGGACGGTGGCCGTGGTCGAGACGAGGGCGGCGGCCACGTAGTCGGCGTCGGTCAGCCGGTACCAGACGTTGCTGTTGTTGACCGTGCTGCCCGTGGTCCGGCAGCTGAGGCTGAGCGCGCGCCCGCTGGGGGCCAGGTACATCACGGAGCTGGTCGAGGTGCTGGTGTTGTACCGGACGTTGGCGCCGCCGCTGGCGTTGACGGTGCCGGCGTAGGGTCCGGTGCCGGCGTAGACGCCGTAGTTGTACACGCTGTCGTTGCTGGTACCGGCGACGACCTTCTTGTCGGCGTGCGTGGCCGGGCCGGTGTAGTTGGAGCCCCCGGAGTGGAAGGTCCAGCCGCCGATGGTCTTGCCGACGACGGATTCGAACGACGGGTTGGTGTTGTTGCCGCTGCGCAGCGTGAAGTGCACGTGCGCGCCGTTCGCGCTGCCGCCGCAGGCGGTGTTGGTGCCGGCCGTGCCGAGGTAGTACTCGACGCCGATCTGGGTGCCGTCGGCCGGGAAGCCGGTGCGCTGGTTGAGGTGGTAGTAGCCGGTCACGTAGCCGTTGGGGTGCACGATCAGGATCAGCGCGGTGGCGGACGAGCCGGCGTCCACGCAGGCCCGGTAGATCCGGCCGGGGCCCGCCGAGTAGATCTCGGTGCCGGTGCCGCCGAAGTCGATCGAGCTGTACAGCGAGCCCGAGCCGTTGTTGTCGTGCGGGCCGCCGCCCATGCCGGCGCTGGTGCCCTTGCGGAACGGCAGGGCCAGCCCCGTGTCGGCGGGCAGGGCCGCGGCGGCCAGGCCGGTGGTCGCGGCTTTGGTCGGGGCCGCCGCCGCGTGGTTCGCGGCGAACAGGGCCTTCTCGTCGGCGGAGACCACCGAGGCCGGGGCCTGGCGGGCCAGGGCCACGAACTCGGGGCTGCCCAGGATCGCGACCTGCCAGCGGCCGGCGGTGCGCCGGGCCACGTACAGGCTCGGGTCGGGGGCGCCGTGGCCGTCGGGGGCGCCCGGGATGGTCGCCACGCCGAAGGCCCAGGAGCCCTCGGACCGGCGCGGTTCGACGATCGGTTCGGCCGCGATCCGGGTGAGTCCGCGTTGGCGGGCCACGGTCGGGCCGCGTTCGGCCAGGACGGTGGCGCGGACCTGGTCGGCGAGGCCGGTCGTGGGGGTGGCGGCCGCGGGGGCCATCGGGACGGCGGCGGCCAGGGTGGCGGCCGCCAGTCCCGTGACGGCCAGGGACCAGTGCGGGGTGAAACGTCGCATGAGGGGGGCTCCGTTCGTTCCTGCTGGGCCGCCGGGCGGCGACCTGGGCAGTAACGTAGGGCCCCCGGAGTCGCCGTGAACAGGGCAACGGAAACGTCCACGTTATGCGGCACCACACCGGGACGCGAGGCCGGCCGCGCGCACGCGTACCCCTCTGAACAGGGCTTTTGGGGTGTGGGTGCGGGTGCGTGGCGGGTCGGGAACTGTGGGCCGTTCACAGAATTGCGGCTTAAGGACGGCCGGCGGACGGTCGGCCCGGGCATCGGCGACGATGAGGGGCCCTGAGACAGGAGGCCGTGATGGCGACGATGGATCGCGAACTCGCCCGCGCCCTGCACTCCGGCCCCTTCGCGCTCGCCCTGGACCTGGCGATCGGCGCCAGCGGGCTCAGCCTGGAGCGGATCCGGCACCACCTCGCCGAGCGCGGCGTCACGGTCGGCCGGACCACGCTCAGCTACTGGCGCCGGGGCCGCAGCCGCCCCGAACGCGACACGTCCCTCGCGGCGATCCGGGCCCTGGAGTCGGTGCTGGGCCTCCCGCCGGACGCGCTGATCGTCCTGCTCGGACCGCCCCGGCCCCGGGGCCGCTGGGTGCACCACCCGCCGGGGACCTTCGACCGGGCGCAGCTGTGGCCGGCCAACGGCCCGATCATGGCCCAGCTCCAGGCCCCGCCGCACGAACAGCTCCGGGTGCACACCATCCACGACCTGGTCACGCTGGACGACCGGGGCGCGGAACGCTCGGTCCGGACCCGGCTGGTCGTCGAGGCGCTCGTCGACCGGGTGCACCGCTGCCTGGTGTACTACCAGACCGACGACCTGCGCCGCCCCCTGCCCGACCTGGCCGACGTCCGGCACTGCCGGCCCGGGCGGATCCGCACGGACCCGGTGACCGGGTCGATGGTCGCCGAGCTGATCCTCGACCGCCGGCTCGACACCGGCGACCACACGGTTCTGGAGTACGAGCTCGCGGCCCGCGACGGGGAGCCGTTGACCTTCTACCACCGCCGGCTGACCCGCCCGGTCCGCGATCTCCTGCTCCAGGTGCAGTTCACCGGGGCCGTGCCGTCCCAGTGCCACGCCTACCGGCAGCGGTCGCTGGGCGCCCCGGAGCGGGACGTGCGCGAACTGTGGATCGGCGCCTTCGACACGGTGCACCTGATCGGGCGGGACGTGCCGCCCGGGGTGGTGGGGGTGCGCTGGGCGTGGTGAGCCGGGCCCGTCAGTAGTCCTTCAGGACCAGCCCGTTGGTGATGTCCCCGAAGTCCTGGAAGTCGACCTCCGCCGCCTCGCCGCCGGCCGCCGCCGCCGTCTGCGCCTCCACCCGGGCCTTGTTGGTGAGCGCGAGCCGCTGGTTGGCGGCGACGTACCCGCCCAGTTCCCTCTGGTAGTTCGCGAACGCCGCCTCGTGGTCCCCGCCGGCCGCCTTGAGTTCGCCCGCGAGGACGTACGCGCCGACCATCGCCATGCTGGTGCCCTGGCCGGACAGGGGCGAGCCGCAGTACCCGGCGTCGCCGAGCAGCACGACCCGGCCGCGCGACCAGCTGTCCATCCGGATCTGGCTCATCGAGTCGAAGTGGAAGTCCGGCGCGTCCCACATGTACGACAGGGCGCGGGGGAACTCCCAGCCGGCGTCGGCGTACCGCTCGGCCAGGATCCGCTTCTGCGCGGCCACGTCGCGGTAGTCGTACGCGATCGGGTCGGGGGTCGCGAAGCCGATGTAGACCCGGGCCTCGGCGTTGTCCCGGGCGCTCATCATGCCGCCGCCGAAGTCCCCCGCCTGGCAGAACACCTGCCAGTGGTCGAGGTCCAGGAAGTTGGGCGCGGTGAACACGGCGAGGTACGTGCCCAGGTGGCTGATGAACTCCTCCTCGGGGCCGAACACGAGCCGGCGCACGTTGGAGTGCAGGCCGTCCGCGCCGACCAGCAGGTCGAAGCTGCGGGGCGCGGCGTTCTCGAAGGTGACCCGCACGCCGTGTCCGTCCTGCTCGACGGCCGTGATCGAGTCGTCGAACAGGTACTCGACATCCCCGCCGGCCGCCCCGGCGAGCAGCCGGGCCAGGTCGTCGCGCAGGATCTCGACGTCGGGGCTGTCCAGGTCGCCGCCGGTGAGGGTGTGGCCGGTGGTGGAGTACAGCTCGGTGCCGGCGCCGTCGTACATCGTCATGCCGCGCATGCCGGTGCCGTGCGCGCGCAGCTCGGCGGCCAGGCCCATCCGGTCGGCCACCTCCAGGGCGGGGACGCGCACGTCGACGGCCTGGCCGCCGGCCCGCAGCGCCGGGGCGCGCTCGACGACCGTGACGGCGAAGCCGTGCCGGGTCAGCCAGTACGCGAGGGCCGGGCCGCCGACGCTGGCTCCGGAGATCAGGACTGTGGTGTTGCGCGGGTTCGTCATGGGGACACCGTGCCGAGGAGCGCTGACCGGCCGCTGACCGTGTGCTGACCGTCATACTGGCCATGGCGATAATGTCTATGTACAGTTTCTCGCATGAGCAGCTCAGCGGGCCCCACCCCCGGTTTCCTGGTCTGGCGGCTGTCCACGCGGTGGCGGGTGGCCGTCGACCGGGCGCTCGCGCCGCTGGGGCTGACCCACGCGCAGTACTCCCTGGTGGGTTCGTTGCACGGGTTGCGGGCGGCCGGGCGGCGGCCCAGTCAGCGGCAACTCGCCGACCACACCGGGCTCGAACCGCTCTACGTCTCCAAGCTCGCCCGGAGCCTGGAGGCCGCCGGTCTCGTGGTCCGGACCCCGGACCCCGCCGACTCCCGCGCGGTCCAGCTGTCGCTCACCGCCCACGGCCTCGACGTCGCGGAGCGGGCGGTCACCGTCGTCCGCGAGCTCGTCGACCGGCTGATGGCCCCAGTGGGCGGCCTCGACGGGGACCGGGCCCGGGTGTTCGCCCGGGAACTGGCCCTGCTGCTCGACACACCCCTCGACCTCGGCGTGCCTCTCGACGCCGGGCTCCCTCTCGACCCCCAGGAGTAGCCATGCCCACCGCACCCCTGCTCACCGGCCAGGTCATCGGCCAGACCGCGCTCGCCATCTTCGCCGTCCGCGACCGGGTGCTCGCCCGGGCCGGCGTCACGTTCCACCAGTCCGTGGCGCTCAACGCGGCGGCGACCGCCGGCGGGTCCGTCGACCGGGCGGCGGTCCTCGACCGGATGACCGGCACGCTCCAGATCGGCGAACCGGCGGCTGTCGCGGTGCTCGCCGAGCTGGTCGACGCCGGTCTGGTGCGCGACACCGCTGGCGTGGTCACGCTCACCGCCGCCGGGCGGGAGCTCGACGACGGGGTCCGCGCCGAGTTCGACGAGATCACCTCGGCCGTCTACGGCGACCTGTCCGAGGAGGACCGCGCCACGGCCGGCCGGCTGCTCGTCACCGTCACGGCCAGGGCCAACGCCCTCCTGGCGAACCTCTGAGAACACTTTCCGGGTACGGGGAGAGCCCCGCCCTCCCGGGAGCCGTCCGGCCACAGTGGCCAGAGGACCGGGACCTCGCTCCCCCGGGCCGGCACGGCACACCAGCCCGGGGCGGAAGATTCGTCAGTCGTAGGGCATGAAGTCGTCGGTCTGGGCCGCGCCGTCCGCCGACACGACCACCGCGTGGTCCACCGCGGCCACGGCCGGGGCGACGGTCGCGGCGATACCCAGGGCCACCAGGACGGCGGCGCACAGTCGTCTGATCCTCATCGTCCACCTCGTGTGGTCGTCGTAGGTCCGGGAGTTGGACAAACAATCACAGAGGACGAAGAACGGCAGATACCGCTTCGTGAACGGGGGCCGGACACCCGACGGCGGTTCCCCGCCCGAGACCGGAACGCCGGGCGAAGCGTGGGCGACCAGTACCCGAAAGAGGGGTTGCCCGGGGGTTTCCTTGTTCGACTCCGGGCGGCCTTGTAGCGTCTGATCTATGGCGAAAGCTCCTGACCTGGTGCTGGGCCGCGATCCGGAGCTGTCCCGCCTCTCGGGCTGGGTGGACGACGTCGTGGCCGGTCGCGGGCGCGCCACCCTCGTCGAGGGCGAGTTGGGCATCGGCAAGTCGACCCTGGTGCGGGCCGCGACCCGGGCCGCCGCCGACCGGGGCTGCCAGGTGTTCTGGGGCGCCGGCGACGAACTCGGCCAGGCCCTGCCCCTGTTGCCGCTGCTGGAGGCGCTGCGGGTCCGCGAGTCCGCCGACCCCCGGCGGGCGGCCGTCGTGCGCACCCTGCGCGGCGAGTTCACCCACGGCGGCACCGCCGGCCCGGCCGCTGCGGCCGCCGAGCAGGTCGTGGCCCTCGTGGAGGAGCTGTGCGCGGGCCCGACGGTCCTCGTCGTCGACGACCTGCAGTGGGCCGACGAGACCAGCCTCGCGGTGTGGGAACGGCTCGCCCGCTCCGTGCGCCAACTCCCGCTGCTGCTCGTCGGGGTGCTCCGGGCCGGCCCCCGACCCGGCCGGCTGGCGGCACTGCGCCGCGCCGTCGGCCCCGGCTCGACCCTGCGCCTCGGCCGGCTCGGCGAACCGTCCATCGTGGACCTGGTCGGCGCGCTCGCCGGTGGGCGGCCCGGGGCGGGGCTGCTCGGGCTGGCCGCCGGGGCCGCCGGCAACCCGCTGTACCTGACGGAGCTGGTCGGGGCCCTGTCCCGGGGCGGCGGGCTGGCCGTCGACGCCGACGGGGCGGTCGAGTCCACCGGCGAACCGCCGACGTCGCTGTCCGCCGCCATCGCCGACCGGCTCGACTTCCTACCCGAACCCGTCCGAGGGGTACTGCGCGCCGCGGCCCTCCTCGGCGGCGACTTCGCCATCACCGACCTCGCCGTGGTGGCCGGCCGGCCCGTCGCCGACCTGGTCGACGCCCTCGCCGAGGCGCGCGCCGCCGGGGTGCTCACCGAGTCCCTGGCGTTCCGGCACCCCCTGATCCGCACCGCCCTGTACGAGGACCTGCCCGCCCCCGTCCGCGCCGCCTGGCACCTCGACGCCGGCCGCGCGCTCGCCGGGGCGGGGGCCTCCGTGGACCGGGTGGCCCGCCAGGTACTGCCCGCCGTGCGCGGCACCGCCGACACCGACCCCCTCGACCCGTGGGTGCTGGACTGGCTGGCGGGCGCCGCCCCGGTCCTCGTCGGCCAGGCGCCCGGGGTCGCCGTCGAGCTGCTCCGCCGGGCGGCGCCGGGCCGCGCCGACGGCGTCCTGGCCAGCCACCTCGCCGACGCGCTGTACCGGGTCGGCGACCCGGCGGAGTCCGAACGGGTCGCCGGCCGCGCCCTGCTGCTGGCCACCGACCCGGACGTCCTCGTCGACCTGCACCGGACCCTCACCCAGTGCCGGGCGCTGACCGGCCGGTCCGCCGACTCGCTGCCCGCGCTGGAGGAGGCCCTCGCGGCGGCCGCTCCCGGTACCCGGCACCGGGCCCGGCTCCTCGTCCTCACCGCGCGCACGCACTGGGGCACCGGCCACGTGGCCACCGCAGAACGGGTCGCCGCCGACGCGCTGGAGCAGGCCGCCGCCATCGGCGACCGGTGGGCCACCAGCTGGGCGCTGCACGTGCTGACGATCGTGGCCATGACCCGGGGCGCGGTCGCCGACGCGCTGCCCCTGTTCGAACGGGCCCTCGCCGCCGCCGAGTCCGAGCCGGAACTCACCGACCTGCGGCTGCTGCTCGGGATCAACCAGGCCGGCGCGTACGGGGAACTCGACCGGCAGGCCGAGGCGCTCGCCGCCGTCCAGCAGGTCGGCGCGCTCGCGGACCGGACCGGCAACGTCGTCCGGCTCGCCCAGGCACACAGCGCGCTCGGTCAGCTGTCCCTCGACGCCGGCCGGTGGGACGACGCCCTCGCCGAGGTGGACGTGCTGCCCGCCGACCTGAAGGACCCGGCCGTCGCGTGCTGCGACCACGGCGTGGCGGCCGTGATCGCGTTCCACCGCGCCGACCCGGACCTGGCCCGCCGGCACCTGGCCGCCGCCCTGCCGCACGCCGACCGGATCGGGGACCGGCTCGTCGGGCCGCTCGCCCTGGCCCGCAGCCTCGACCGCGAACAGGCCGGCGACCCGGCCGCCGCGCTCGCCGTCCTCGCCGACGCCCGCGACCTGCTGCCCGAGGCCGTCCGGCTCGCCGTCGGCCTCGGCGACCGCGACCGGGCGGGCGACCTGACCCGGCACGCGGAGACCCTCGCCGCCGAGCAGCCCGTGCCGCATCGGCGGGCCGTCGCCCTGCACTGCCGGGGGCTGCTCGACGGGGACGCGGCGGCGCTGCTGACGGCCGCCGACCGGTACCAGGACTCGGGGCGGGCCCTGCCCCGGGCCGCCGCGCTGGAGGCCGGGGCGGCGGCGCTCGCCGAGGGTGGGGACCGGACCTCGGCGCGGGCGGCGTACGCGCGGGCGTTCGACGCGTACACGGCGCTCGGCGCGGGCTGGGACCTGGCCCGGTTGCAGGCCCGGCTCCGCGCGCACGGCATCCGGCGCGGGCCGCAGGGCAGCCACCGGAGGGCGTACACGGGCTGGGACAGCCTGACCCCGACCGAGGTGCGGATCGCCGCGCTGGTCGTGGAGGGGCTGTCCAATCCGCAGATCGGGGCGCGGCTATTCCTGTCCCCCCGGACGGTGGGAACGCACGTCTCGCACATCCTGGCGAAGCTGGGGGTGCACTCGCGGATCGACATCGCGCGGGAGTCGGGGTTGCGGGCCTCCAGCTGAGTCGGGGAACTGGCCAGGGGCCTGGGTTTGCCGGGTAGCCGGGGTCGGAGCCTGTCGGGTGGCCGGGTCCTGCCAGGCGGCCGGGGCCAGTTCCCGCCGGGCGTGCCGGGCCCGGCTCCACAGCGGCACGATGTACCACCACAGGCAGAACCACCCGACGGTACCGGCCGTGAACCACGACGCCGGCCCGGTGCCGAGCACCACGTTGAGGATCAGCAGCATCGACGAACTCAGCGACAGCATCAGCAGGGCCAGTCCGAACTGGACGAACAGCCCGCACGCCCGGACCAGCTGCCGCTTGAGCCGGCGCTGGAAGAACAGCCGGTGGAAGGACGCCGGGGCGATCAGGAGGGCGGTGGCCGCCGCGCCGAGGATGAGGCTGGCCACGTACAGGTTCCGCTCGAACACGGTCAGCGCCCCGAACCGGGGGGTGAACGCCAGTGCCAGCAGAAACGCGAGCAGGAGTTGCACCCCGGTCTGCGCGACCCTGACCTCCTGGAGGATCTCGCTGTAGTTGCGGTCCAGCCGCTGGGTCGGCGTCTCGCCCCGGGCCCGGAGGTTCCAGTCGTCGTGCGGGTCGGGCGGGCGCGGTACCGGATGGTGGGTCAGCCAGTGGTTCATGGGGTGCTCCCGGGTGCTGGTCACGGCGATCTGTCCGGTTCCAGAATCATGGGTGTCCGGGAGGGAAACATCCGTTGACTGACGGATGTTGAAGGCCGGAGCCGGAGCCGGAGCCGGAGCCGGAGCCGGAGCCAGAGCCGGGGCCTGGGGCTGGGGCTGGGGACCGGAGGCCGGGGACCGGCGGAGTTCGGGCGCCGGGATCGGGGCCGCGCTCCGGTTTTCCCCGGAGGCACCCCAGGGTCCCCTCCCCCTCAGGGGGTGGTCGCAACGACCGCTCCAGGGGGGCGTTCCGCGGGCCGCGCGGCCATAGCGTTCGGGGCCACACAGAACGAAGGGGTGGCTCGTGAAAGCACTATTGGGGTACTTCTGGGCCGCCGTGCGCCCGGTCAACACCCAGCAGCGGTTCCTGTTCCGGTGCGGCACGCTCCTGGTGGCGTCCGGCCTGCTGCACCTCGTGATCGCGGCGGTCGACGACGCCGCGTGGTGGGGGCCGGTGTCCTGGCGCAAGCCCGCGGTGTTCGGCCTGTCGTTCGGCCTGCTGCTGTGGGCGGCGGCCTGGGTCGTGCGGCAACTGCCGGTCAACCGGTGGGGCTGGATCCCGGTCGGCATCCTCGGCGGCACGTCGGTGCTGGAGGTCGTCCTGATCTCGATGCAGCGGTGGCGCGGCATGCCGTCGCACTTCAGCCCCGAACCCACCTTCGACAACATCGTCTGGGGGGTGATGGCCCAGTCGGTGTTCCTCGCGGCCGGTTCCCTGGCCACGCTCCTGATCTGGGCGATGATCCGGTTCCGGGGCAGCCCGGCCAGCCGGGTCGCGGTCATCGCGGGCCTGGCGGCGATCATGGTGGCCGGGAAGATCGGCGGGGACATGGCCGCGCTCGGCGAGCTGACGGTCACGGCCACCGGGGACGTGCCCCGGACGGCCGTGGTGTTCGGTGCGGCGGGCAGCGCCAAGCTCGCCCACGCCCTGGGCCTGCACGGGCTGCACGTGCTGGGTCTGCTCGCGATCGGGCTGGACCTCGGCGGCCTGGCCACCCGGGCCAAGGTGTGGTTCATGCTGCTCGCGGTCGCCGGGTACGGCGCGGTGTTCGGCTCCGTCATGGCCACCGCGTACGCGGGCCGGGCCTGGACCTCCCCCGCCCCCGGGCAGGCCCTGCTCGCCGCCGCCGGGCTCGCCGCGCTGCTCCTGGTCGCGTTCTCACTGGTCAGGTCATGGTCGCGCGGCCGGGACGACGGGGCCGAACGGGCGGTTGGGGCGCACCGCGCCGGTGTGGTGGGCTAGGGGCATGGAACTGTCCCTCCGGCGACGGGTCAGCCGGGCGCTCGACCGTCCGGTGTCCACGCCCACCGTGGACGTGGTCCTCGCGGCGGTCGCGCTGGTCGGCATGGTCTGGGAGCGGCTCGCGAAGGCCCCCGAACTCGGCGGCCGGCTCCCCGTCGCGCTGGTGCTGGCCGTGGTCATCGCGGGGGGCGCCGCGTTCCGGCACCGCGCGCCGCTGGCCGCGTACGTGCTCGGGAGCACGGCGCTGGGCGTCGAGGCGCTGTGGGTGATGACGAGCGGCCTGTCGCCGTACGTGAACCTGATCTGCCTGTACTCCCTCGGCCAGTACGGCTCCCGTAGGCGGGCGCTGTGGGGCCCGGTGGTGGCGCTGGCCGGCATCCTGGCGTACTTCGCGCGCAGCGAGACCGAACCGGCCGTCCCCACCGGGGTGCTGTTCCTCTGGCTGCTCGGCTGGGCCGTCGGCTACACCAGCGCCCGGCGGCGGGAGCGCCAGGAGGCCGCGCGCCGGATCCGGGCCCGGGAGGCGGTGGCCGACGAACGGGTCCGGATCGCCCGGGAGCTGCACGACCTCGTCGGGCACACCGTGAACGTGATGCTGGTGCAGGCCGGCGCGGCCCGGTTCGTGCTCGACAGCGACCCGGGGCAGACCCGGGAGATCCTGCTGGACGTGGAGCGGACCGGCCGCGAGACGCTCGACGAACTCGACCGGGTTCTCGGCGTGCTGCGGCCCGACACCGACGCCGACCTGCGCCCCGGCCTGGCGGAACTGCCCCGGCTCGCCGAGCGGATGGCCGGCGCGGGGCTGGACGTGACCCTGGACGTGCAGCCGGCGACCCGGGACCTGGCCCGCAGCCTGGACGTGTCGGCGTACCGGATCGCCCAGGAGGCCCTGACCAACGCGCTCCGGCACGGCCGCGCGGTGCGGGCGACGGTGGCGGTGCGCTGCGACGGCCGGGTCCTGGAGGTCGAGGTGCGCGACGACGGCCGGGGCCCGCAGCCCGGGTACCGGCCCGGCCGGGGGCTGTTGGGCATCGCCGAACGGGCGGCGGTCTTCGCGGGCAGCGTGACGCACGGCGCGGGCGAGCCGGGGGGTTTCCGGATCCGGGCGGTGCTGCCGGTGCCGGGCCCGGGGGCGCGGGCGGTGGCGTCGTGACGACCCGGCCGGCACGACCGGCACGGGGCGCAAGGGCGCCCGCCGCCCGTAAGGTGACCCCGTGACCGTCCGGGTGCTGCTCGCCGACGACGACGCCCTGATGCGGGCCGGCGTCGGCGTCGTCCTGCGCGCCGCGCCCGACATCGAGGTGGTCGGCGAGGCGGCCGACGGGCTGCGGGCCGTGGAGCTGTGCCGGTCGCTGGCCCCGGACCTGGTCCTGATGGACGTGCGGATGCCCGGCGTGGACGGCATCGAGGCCACCCGCCGGATCGTGGCGGCCGGGCTGCCCAGCCGGGTGCTGGTGCTCACGACGTTCCGGCACGACGAGTACGTCTGGGGCGCGCTGCGGGCCGGGGCGAGCGGGTTCCTGCTCAAGCGGGCCTCGCCGGAGCGCCTGGTCGACGCGGTGCACACCGTGGCCGCCGGGGACACCCTGCTGGACCCGTCGGTGACCCACGACCTGGTCGAGCACTTCGTCCGCCGGGGCGGCGCGCCCGCGGACCGGGGCGAGGCGTCCCGCCGGCTGGCCGGGTTGACGCCCCGGGAGGACCAGGTGCTGCGCCTGATCGCCCTGGGACACTCCAATGAGGAGATCGCGGACCTGCTGGTCATCGCCGAGTCGACGGCGAAGTCGCACATCAAGCGGATCCTGGCCAAGATCGGGGCGCGGGACCGGGCCCAGGCGGTGGTCCTGGCCTACCAGTCCGGCCTGGTGACCCCGCACCAGAACCCCTAGACCCCTTTTCCGGGTACGACGACGCGTCGCCCGGAAAACTCCGCCCGGCGGGACAACCAAACCGCCGGCCCCGGGCGTCTCTTCGCGGACACCACCGAGGAGCCAGGGTGAAGCTGCCAGAGGACGAACTGCGCGTGACCTTCGACGGTCCGGCCCCCGCCGCCCGGCCGGCCCGGGTGCCCGGCCGCGCCCGCCCGGCGCTCGCCGTCGCCGGGCTCGTGGCACTGCTGGTGGCCCTGGCGGTGGCCGCCCCGTGGTCGGCGGACCCGCCGCGGCGACAGGCGGCGACGACGCCCGCGTCCGGCCCGGCGCCAGCGGGACCGGGCCGGCCCGGAACCGCCGCGCCACCACCGGCCGCGCTGGACCTCGTCTACGGCTCCGGGAGTTCCTGGGTCGTCCGCGCGGCCGACGGGCGGGAGACCGTGCTGCCGTCCGAGCCGCTCAACACCGTCTTCCGGGTACCGGAGGGCCTGCTCGCCGTGACCGACGGCGCCCGGCTGCGCGCGTGGCTGATCACCCCGGCGGACCGCGTGCTGCTGATCGACGAGGACGACTCCGACGGCACCCGCGCCTCCCAGCTCCTCGGGACGGGCCACGGCCGGGCCGGCCCCGATGTCGGCGTCTCCCCGGACGGCCGGCGGGTGGCGTGGCGCTCCGGTACCGAGGTGCGGGTGGCCACGGTGACCCGGGGCGGGCTGACCGGCACCCGGTCGGTGGCCGTGCCGGTCCGGACCCGGGTGGTCGGCTGGCACGGCCCGTACGTCCTCCTCGGCCGGATCGCGGAGCTGCCCCCGGACGCGAACGGCGTGCTGGAGCACCTCGACCGGTACGACGCGTGGAACCCCGACGGGGGCGGCTTCACCCCGACGTGGAACACGGGGGTGCGGCACGTGTGGGGACCGGCCTCCGACGGGAGGTCGCTGGTCGGCTCCGTGGGCGGGTGCCTCGCGCTGCTGGATCCCCTCGACGGCCTGCGCCCGGTCCGCCAGCGCTGCGACGCGGGCCTGCGGCTCGACGGCGCCCTGTTGTCCCCGGGCGGCCGGTGGCTGCTGGGTGCGGGCGACTCCGGTCCGCTGCTGCTGGACGTCGACGGGACGCTCGCCGACGGCCGGGCGCCGCGCCCGTTGCCCCCGGGCGACCCCTGGGGCTGGCGGGACGCGGACACGCCGGTGCTGGTGTCGCGGACCGACGCGCTGCCGGCAGGGGAAGGCGTGCTGACCCAGTATCCGTCGGGGGGTCCCGGGGTCGTTCTCGGCGGCACGGGGCGGGGCGGGATCCAGGTCGTGGCGCGCCCCTGAGCCGCCCCTCCGAGAGAGCGTTCTCACAGAAGACGTGTCAACCCTCTTTCTGGAAACAAAGTTTGCAGATACGGTGATGCATGCGCATTCATCGTTGACTGCGCTCCACCGGGTCGATCCCCCTCGTCGATCTTGTGCGGCCCCCGCCGCACGAAGGAGTGATCACAGTGTCCAGACAACGCCTCATGGCCATCCTCACCGGACTGGCCGTCGTCGGCACCCTCGCGGTCATCATGCCGATGACCAGCGCGAACGCCGCCGTCGACTGCACGACCGCCTGGAGTTCGGGCACCGTCTACGTGGGCGGCACCCGCGCCTCGCACAACAGCCGCAACTGGTCCGCGAAGTGGTGGACCCAGGGCGAGACCCCCGGCGCGGCTGCCGTGTGGGCCGACCAGGGCGCCTGCGGCGGCGGCACCCCGACCCCCACCCCCACCGCCGGGAGCTGCAACTATCCCGCCTGGGTCCAGGGCCGCGCCTACGTCACCGGCAACATCGTGCGCTACACCGACGGCAAGTACTACATCGCCGAGCACGACAACCCGGGCTACGACCCGACGGTCAGCACCTGGTACTGGGACCCGTACGCCTGCACCGGCACCCCGCCGACCACCGCGCCGCCGACCAGCACGCCCCCCGGTTCCTTCGTGGTCTCCGAGGCGCAGTTCAACCAGATGTTCCCGAACCGCAACAGCTTCTACAGCTACTCCGGGCTGACGGCGGCCCTGAGCGCGTACCCGGCCTTTGCGAAGACCGGCACCGACACCATCAAGCGCCAGGAGGCGGCGGCGTTCCTCGCCAACGTCAACCACGAGACCGGCGGCCTGTACTACATCGTGGAGCAGAACACCTCCAACTACCCGCACTACTGCGACCCGAACCAGCCCTACGGCTGCCCCGCCGGCCAGGCCGCCTACTACGGCCGGGGCCCCATCCAGCTGAGTTGGAACTTCAACTACAAGGCCGCCGGCGACGCCCTGGGCATCGACCTGCTGCGCGACCCGTACAAGGTGGAGCGGGACTCGGCCGTGGCGTGGAAGACCGCCATCTGGTACTGGATGACCCAGAACGGCCCGGGCACCATGACCCCGCACAACGCGATGGTCAACAGCCGGGGCTTCGGCGAGACGATCCGCAGCATCAACGGCAGCATCGAGTGCAACGGCGGCAACCCGGGCCAGGTCCAGAGCCGGATCGACGCCTACACCCGGATCACCGGCATCCTGGGCGTCGCCCCGGGCGGCAACCTGAGCTGCTGAGACTCCCCTGACGCCGGCCCGCCCGGGGCACCCGAATTCGGTTGCCCGGCGGGCCGGCGTTCTGCTGTACTCGCCCCGAACCGCCACCGATTTACAGGAGTGACCCGTGCGCCGAGCTTCCCTGCCCTTCCAGATGGTCGTTTTCACCTATCTAGAGGACATGGAACTTCGTGCGGACCTTGAACCTGGGAATCCTGGCGCATGTCGACGCCGGTAAGACGAGCCTGACCGAGCGGCTGCTGCACGCCGCCGGGGTGATCGACGAGATCGGCAGCGTCGACGCCGGCAGCACCCAGACCGACTCGCTCGCGCTGGAACGCCAGCGCGGCATCACCATCCGGTCGGCCGTCGTGTCGTTCGTCATCGACGACGTCACGGTCAACCTGATCGACACCCCCGGCCACCCGGACTTCATCGCCGAGGTGGAACGGGTGCTCAGCGTGCTCGACGGCGCCGTCCTGGTCGTCTCCGCCGTGGAGGGCGTCCAGGCCCAGACCCGGGTGCCGATGCGCACCCTGCGCCGGTTGGGCATCCCCACACTGGTGTTCGTGAACAAGATCGACCGGGCCGGCGCGCGGTACGGGGACCTGGTGGCCGACCTCGCCGCGAAGCTGGCCCCCGCGACGGTCGCGATGGGCACAGCCGGGGACCTCGGCTCCCGCGACGCGCGCTGGACGCCGTTCGGCGCCGGGGACGCCGCGTTCACCGACCGGCTGGTGGAGGTGCTCGCCGACCACGACGACGCGCTGCTCGCCGCGTACGTGGACGGGCCCGGGGTGCCCTATCCCCGGCTGCGGGCCGCGCTGGCCGCGCAGACCGGGCGGGCGCTCGCGCACCCGGTGTTCTTCGGCTCCGCGATCACCGGCGCCGGGGTGGACGCGCTGGTCGCCGGGATCGCCGAACTGCTCCCCGCCACCGAGGGCGACCCCGACGGCCCGGTGTCGGGCACCGTGTTCAAGGTGGAACGCGGGCCGGCCGGGGAGAAGGTCGCCTACGTGCGGATGTTCTCCGGCACGGTCCGGGTCCGTGACCGACTGCGGTTCGGGGCCGGCGCCGGGAACAAGGTCACCGCCATCGGGGTGTTCGACCGGGGGCCGGCCGTGCGGCGCGACGCCGTGGTCGCCGGGCAGATCGCGACCCTGTGGGGGCTGGCGGACGTGCGGATCGGCGACGCCGTCGGCGTACCCGGAAAGGTGCTCCGGCGGCACTTCGCCCCGCCGACCCTGGAGACGGTCGTCGTCCCCGTCCGCCCGGCCGACCGGGGCGCGCTGCACGCCGCGCTCACCCAGCTCGCCGAGCAGGACCCGCTGATCGACCTGCGCCAGGACGAGATCCGCCAGGAGATCTCGGTGTCCCTGTACGGCGAGGTGCAGAAGGAGGTCATCCAGGCGACCCTGGCGGACGGGTACGGGGTCGACGTCACGTTCCGCGAGACGACCACGATCTGCGTCGAGCGCCCGGTCGGCGGCGGCGCGGCGGCGGAGGTGATCGCGAAGGGCGACAACCCGTTCCTCGCCACGGTGGGGCTGCGGGTCGAGCCGGGGCCCCTCGACAGCGGGGTGGACTTCCGGCTGGGCGTGGAACTGGGCTCGATGCCCTACGCGTTCTTCACCGCCGTCGAGGACGCCGTGCGCGGGACCCTGGGCCAGGGCCTGGCCGGCTGGCAGGTCACCGACTGCGTGGTCACCCTGACGCACTCCGGCTACTGGGCCCGGCAGAGCAGCGCGCACGGCGGGTTCGACAAGTCCATGTCGAGCACTGCCGGGGACTTCCGGAACCTGACCCGGCTGGTCCTGATGGACGCGCTCCGGCGGGCCGGCACCCAGGTGTACGAGCCCCTGCACCACTTCCGGCTCGAACTCCCCGCCGACCTGCTCGGGCCGGTGCTGCCCGTGCTGGCCCGGCTGCGCGCCGTCCCGGGCACGCCGGAGGTGCGCGGCCCGGTCTGCCTGCTGGCGGGCGAGATCCCGGCCGCCCGGGTGCACACCTTGGAGCAGCTGCTGCCGGGGCTGAGCCGGGGCGAGGGCGTCCTGGAGTCCGCGTTCGAGCGGCACCAGCCGGTCACGGGACCCGTGCCGACCCGGGCCCGGACGGACCACAACCCGCTGCACCGCGAGGAGTACCTGCTGGCGGTGCAGCGGCGGGTCGGCCGGTGACCGCCGGGCGGACGGGTCGGCGCACGACGGCCCGTCGAGGGCTGCGGAACGTGACCGGGTGCCGGCCGGGCCGGGTGCCGGCCGGGTCAGGTGCCGGCCGGGTCAGGTGCCGGCCGGGTCGGGTGCCGGAACTGGCCGAAGCCGGGGCCGCCGGGTGCCGGTACCCGTCGAAGGGGTCTGGTGGTGGGAGCCCCCGGGGCGAGCGCTCCGGGGGCTCCCGGGTCACTCGCGGTCGCCGGCCAGGGCCACGGCCCGGCGGCGGAGGGCCAGGCGGGCCGGCAGCACGCTCGCGCCCACGGCCAGGGCCAGGCACCCGGCGACCACCGCCCCGACCGTCCCCCACGGCACCAGCAGCGCCACCGGGGCACCCAGCGCCTGGGCGAGGCCCGCGCGCACCCCGAGCAGCGCGGCGACCGCCACCGCCAGGCCCAGGGCCGCGCCGATCCCGACCACCATCGCCGACTCGGCGGCCACGGACCGCAGCACCTGGCCGACCGTGCCGCCCGACAACCGGAGCACCGCGAAGTCGCGCCGCCGGCCCGCCGTCGCCATGACCAGCGTGTTGGCGACCGCGATGCCGGTGTAGCCGACGGACAGGCCGATCAGGGCCAGGACGAAGATCCGCACCAGGACGTCGTCGCGCGCGGAACTGTCCGACTCGTAGTCGACGCCCCGCACCGCCGTCGCGCCCAGCCCCGCGACGGTCGCCCGCAGCTCGGCGAGCGGCACACCGTCCACATAGGCCAGCGGGGTCAGCGCCGAGGGGTCGTGGGCGCGGACGGTCGCGCGGGGCACGAACAGCTCCGCCTCGTCCGAGGAGTCCAGGACGGCGACCACCCGCAGGGTGACGGTGCGCCCGTCGGCGAAGGTGACCGGCAGCCGGTCGCCGACCCCGGGTGGTGCGGCGTCCGGCCCGCCGACCACGACCACCGTGTCGGGCGCGCCGAAGTCGGCCAGGGAACCGGAACTGGTGGCCGGGCGGAACGCGGCCGGGTCCACCCCGGCGGCCACCCGGCTCCGCCCGGAGACGTACACCTCGGTCGGGGTGTAGGCGCTGGACCGGCCGGCGGGCAGCGCCGCGAGCACAGCGTCGGACAGGCCCGGCGTGCCCTCGGGCCGCACCACGGACTCGTGCGCGACCGCCGACGTCCCCCGGCTCCGGTAGGCCGAGGACACCGTCGCCACCTGCCCCAGGATCAGGGCCGCGAAGCCGACCGTGACGATCACCGGCGCCGCGATGGAGGCGGTCCGCCGCACGGCCGTCAGGCTGCTCTCCCGGGCCAGGGTGCCGGTCGCCCCGGCCAGCCGGCCCAACGGCCAGGTCAGCGCCCGGACCACGGGCGGGATCACCACCGGCGCGAGCAGGGTCATCGCGACCATCAGGGCCATGGCCGCCAGCATCGACAGCAGCATCAGGTCCTCGTTCTCCGCCGCCGGGGTCGCGACCGCCAGCACGGCGCCCAGCACGGTCGCGGCACCGCCGCACAGCCACCGGGCCCGGGTCATCGGCCGGGTGTCCACCGTGGCCTCGCGCAGCGCCTCGACCGGGCCGACCGCGCCGGCCCGCCGGGCGGCCGAACCCGCGCCGAGCACCGCGACGGCCAGGCCGACGACGTACGCGACGCCCAGCGGCCACGCCGGCACCCGGGTGACGAAGCCGGGCGGCTCGAACCCCACGTCGACCAGGACCGTGCCCAGGGGCGGCGCGGCCAGGGCGCCCACCAGGACACCGACGGCGGCGGCCAGCGCGCCGACCCCCAGCGCCTCGCCGTACACGGCCCGGCGGATCTGGCGCGGGGTCGCGCCCACGGCCCGGAGCAGGCCGAACTCGCGGCGGCGCTGGTTCGTGGCGAACGCGAACGTCGAGGCGACCACGAACACCGTGGAGAACACCGCGAGCAGCACCATCGCGACCAGCACCTGCTCGCCGATCTCGCGGGTGCCGCTGACCGCGTCGTCCTCCAGCGCGGACCGCGCGTCGCCGGACAACACCTCCCCGGCCCCGGCCACGGCGGCGGTGATCGCGGGCAGGTCGACGTGCGCCGTGCGGATCCCGAGGAGGGGTACCCGGCCGGCGTGCCGGGCGGCGACGGCGTCGGCGACGTACAGGCCGGGGCCGTCGACGGTGCCCGTCACCGTGTACGGCACCGGCCCGGCCGCCGTCAGCACGGTGACCGCCGCCCCGGGCGCGAGCCCCGCCGACCGGCCGACGACGAGCTCGCCGTCGCGCTCCGGAGCCCGGCCGTCGAGGAGCGGGTAGGGCGCCAGCCCCGCCACCGACCAGCCGTGGCCCTGCGGGTCGCGGACCCCGGGCCGGCCCACCGGGTGCCCGCCGACCACGAGCTGGGCGTAGAAGGCGTGGTCGGGGACCACGGCCGTCACCCCGGGCACGGCGGCCAGCCGGACGGTCAGGTCGCGGAGCGCGTCCGGGGACCAGGGCGTCCCGCCGGCGCGGACGAGCACCGCCGTGCCGGCGAGGCGTTCGGGGACCGCCGGGGTGGCCGACAGGAACACCAGGAGGGTACTGGCGACCAGGGCGACGCCGAGCGCGAGCGTCACGAACGTGCCGACGAAGCTAACCCAGCGCTGCCGGATCGTGGCGAGGGGCGACATGTCAGGCCTCCAGCCGGGCCATGCGGGTGGCGATCGCCTCGGCCGACAGCGCCGGCAGCACGTCGGCGACCCGGCCGTCGGCGAGGAACACGACCCGGTCGGCGTACGCGGCGGCCACCGGGTCGTGGGTCACCATGATCACGGTCTGGCCGTGCCGGTCTGCGGTGGCGCGCAGCAGGCCCAGCACCTCCCGCGACGTGCCGGTGTCCAGGGCCCCGGTCGGCTCGTCGGCGAACAGCACCGCCGGCCGGGTGACCAGCGCGCGGGCGATGGCGACCCGCTGCTGCTGGCCGCCGGACAGCTCGCTCGGCCGGTGCCCCGCGCGGTCGGCCAGGCCCACCTCCGCGAGGCCCGCCAGCACCCGGGCCCGGTCCGGCCGGCGGCCCGCCAGCCGCAGCGGCAGGGCCACGTTCTGCTCGGCGGTGAGCGCGGAGACCAGGTTGAACGACTGGAACACGAAACCGACCGCCTCGCGGCGCAGCAGGGTCAGCGCGTGCTCGGTGAGCGGCCCGAGGTCGGTGCCCGCGACCACGACCGAGCCCCCGGTGGGCCGGTCGAGGCCGGCGGCGCAGTGCAGCAGCGTGGTCTTGCCGGAGCCGGACGGCCCCATCACGGCCGTGAACGTACCGGTCGGGAACGCCAGGGTCACGCCGTCGAGGGCCGCCACGGCGTTGTCCCCCGTGCCGAAGGTGCGGCGGACCTCCGCGAGGCGCACCGCCTCGGCCTGGTGGGTCTGGGTGATCGTCATGCCGTCGAGCCTTCCGGGAACGGGGCCGCCGTTCACTGGCGCACGGGAGAGTCCCGGAGGTAACGCCAGCACTACCGCCCCCGGCGACCGGGCCCGCTACCGTCAGGGACGTGACCGTCCGTACCGGCTGGCAGGCCCTCACCCAGCACCCGCTCGGCTTCCTGGCCTCCGCCTGGCCGTGGCGGTCCCTGGCCTACCTCGTGTCCGGGGTGCTCACCGGCGTGGGCACCGCCGCCGTACTGCTCGGGCTGCTCGTCTTCGGGGTCCTGCTCACCCCGGCCGTGGTCGGGCTCGTGCTGCTGGCCGCCGTCCCGCTGTCCGGCCTGGTGGTGGCCCGGTTCGAACGCTGGCGGATGCTGCTCGTGGACCGCGACCCCGCGCCCGACCCGCACCGCCCGCCCGACCGGCCCGGGGTGCGCGCCTGGCTGCGCACCCGGGTCCGCGAACAGCAGACCTGGCAGGAACTCGGCTACGTCGGCGTGTCCATGTTCGGGCTGTGGTGGCTGGACTTCGGCGTGCTGGCCGTGTCGTTCTTCCTGCCCGGGCTGTGTATCGCGAGCATGTTCTACGACCTGACCCTGCCGTGGTATGGGTACGTGTTCGACTCCGTGGCGTTCGTGCCGCTGTTCGTGGTCGCCGCGTACCCGGTGACCGTGTGGGCCGGGGCGCGCGCCGCCCTGACCAGGGCCATCCTGTCGCCCCGGGAGGCCGAACTCGGCGCGCGGCTCGGCGAGGTGTCCCGGTCCAGGGCCCGGCTGGTCGACGCGTACGAGGTGGAGCGCCGCCGGATCGAACGCGACCTGCACGACGGCGCCCAGCAGCGCCTGGTCGCCCTCACCGTCCAACTCGGCCTCGCCAGGCTCGACCTGCCGCCCGGCTCCCCCGCCGCGCTCCAGGTGGGCGGCGCGCACGAGCAGGCCAAACTCGCCCTCGCCGAGCTGCGCGAACTCATCCGGGGCGTGCACCCGCAGATCCTCACCGACCGGGGGCTGCCGGCCGCCGCCGCCGACGTGGCCGGCCGCTCCCCGGTACCGGTGACGGTGGACCTCGTCCTCGACGGCCGGCTGCCCGCGTCGGTGGAGGCCGCCGCGTACTTCGTGATCACCGAGTCCCTGGCCAACGTCGCCAAGCACAGCCGGGCCGGGCGGGCCGTCGTCCGGGGCCGGGTCGTCGGGGACCGGCTGGTCCTGGAGATCAGCGACGACGGGGTGGGCGGCGCGGACGTCACCGCCGGCAGCGGGCTGGCGGGGCTCGCCGACCGGGCCGCCGCCGCGAACGGCACACTGACCGTGACGAGCCCGACCGGCGGGCCGACCCTGGTCAGAGCGGAGCTGTCGTGCCTGGTGGAGTAGACGGGGCCCCGGGCGGCACGTGGCCGGGTGCCGAGAGCGGGGCGGGGACCGGAGACCGGTCGGGTGCCGGGGATCGGTCCGGGGCCGGGCGGCGGTCGTTGCGGGTCGTCGTCGCCGAGGACTCCGTGCTGCTGCGCGCCGGCCTCGTCAGCCTCCTCGAACGCTTCGGCCACACCGTCCCCGCCGCCGTCGGGGACGCCGCCGACCTGGTCCGGGCCGTCGAGCGGACCGAGCCCGACATCGTCGTCACCGACGTGCGGATGCCGCCCGGGTTCAGCGACGAGGGGCTGCGCGCCGCCGTGGCCCTCCGCGCCGCCCGGCCGGGGCTCGCCGTGCTGGTGCTCAGCCAGTACGTGGAGCAGACCTACGCGACCGAACTGCTGGACTCCCGGCGCGGGGTCGGGGTCGGCTACCTGCTCAAGGACCGGGTCGGGGACGTCACCGAGTTCGCCGACGCCGTGGGCCGGGTCGCGGCCGGCGGGACCGTGGTGGACCCCGAGGTCGTGCTCCAGATGCTCGGCGCGCGCCGCGACCCGCTCCAGCGGCTGACCGTCCGGGAGCGCGAGGTGCTCGCCCTGATCGCCGAAGGCCGGTCCAACGCGGCCGTCGCGCGGGCGCTCGTGGTCAGCGACGCGGCCGTGGCCAAGCACATCAACAACATCCTCACGAAGCTGGACCTGCCCCAGGCCGAGGACGACCATCGACGGGTACTGGCGGTGCTCGCGTTCCTCCGGGGCTGACCGCCCCCACCCCGTGCCCCGAACACACTTGGTGAGCCGGCCGCTGACCCTGGCGCGGGCGCCCCACCGTCGCTTGCCACAGCCGGGCACGAGAGCCCGCGCGGCCATTTCCGCAGGTCCCGGCCAGGCGGCCCGGCGTACCCCCGTGATCGGGGTCTTACCCGATGTTGACCTTGTTGCTAGTTTGCGCCCAGGTTCAGCGGGCACCGTGCGGGTATGCGTTCAGGATATTTCGACCTGTTGCGCGCGGCCGCGCTCACCCGGGTGGTGCTGTACCACAGCATGGGCTGGGCCTGGCTCACCGTCGCCTTCCCGGCGATGGGCATGATGTTCGCCCTGGCCGGGGCCCTGACCGCCGCCTCATTGGACCGCGCCCCCACCGGGGCGGTGCTCGGCCGCCGGCTCCGTCGGCTGCTGCCCCCGGTGTGGGCGCTGGCCGCCGTCGGGGTGCCCGTGATGCTGTTCGGCGGCGAATCGGCCTGGTCGCTGCTGTGGTGGCTGCTCCCGCTGCGCGACCCGCACGTCGCGGGCGTGCTGGCCCCGGCCCTGAGCATGATCTGGTACATCCGGGTGTACCTGTGGTTCCTGCTGCTCTCCCCCGTCCTGCTCCGGGTGCTCCGCCGATACCCGGTGCCGACCCTGCTCACCCCGTTCGCGCTGCTCCTGGCGTTCTCCGCGATCGGCGCGCGGGGCGGGTCCGTCCCCTCGGAACTGTGGGACCTCGCCCTGTACGGCACCTGCTGGCTGCTCGGCTTCGCCCACCACGACGGGCTGCTGCGCGCCGTACCCAGAAAGGCGTTCCTCGCCCTGGCCGGGACGCTCGCGGCGGCCGGGCTCGGCTGGATCGCCACCCACCCCGGGCCCCGGGGTTTCGACCTCAACGACATCCCGGTCGGCAACGCGCTGTGGTCGGCGGCCGTGGTGCTGCTGATGTTCCGCCTCGCCCCGCGCGCCGACCCGCTGCGGGACCGGCCGCGGCTCGCCGGGGTCGTCGGGTTCCTCAACCGGCGGGCCATGACCGTGTACCTGTGGCACCAGATGGCCATCCTGGGCACGTTGTCGCTGGCCACGGCGGTGGGGGTCACGCTGGACCGGGGTGAGGTGCTGGCGATGGTGCTCGCGCTGCTGGCGGGGGCGGTGGTGGTGTTCGGGTGGGTCGAGGATGTCGCGGCGCGGCGGCCGGTGCGGCTGCCGGCGCTGGCGACCCGCTGACAGAACCTTTTCCGGGTACTGGCGCGCGGGGCTCGGTGACCGGCCGCCGTCGGTGCCGGGTGGGGCCGGCCCTCGGTGCCCGGCCGCCCTCGGTGCCGGGTGGCGGCTGCGCTCGGTGCCCGATGCCCGGCCGCGCTTGGTCTTCGACGGCCGGCCGTCCTCGGTGCTGGACGGCCGGCCGGGGTGCTACTCGGGGCGGGTCCAGTCCATCACCCAGTTGACCTGCCACGTCACACCGTCGTCATAGGAGAAGGCCTGCTCCCAGCGCGCGACGGCCGGCGACGGGTTGCGGTACTCGAACCGGACCCCCACCTTCTCGTCGCCCACCACGTCCTCGGCGAAGAACTGGCCCACCCCGTCGGTGAACCGCCCCTCGACCGGCACGTCCAACTGCCCGGGCTGAGCGGTGGAGCCCCACCAGATCCGCCACAGCCGGGTCGCCGGGTCGTACAGCCGCAGCGAGAAGCCCTCGAACGGGCCCCGGCCGGGCAGGTCCGCCACCCGGAACGTGTCGAGGTTGCCCAGCCCGCCGAGCAGGTGGACGCCCTCCGTGGTCGCGTCGAACTCGACCCAGTCGGCGCAGGCCCGGTCCGTCAGGTCCGTCAGCTTGCGGTTCCGGATCAGCCACCCGCCGACGATGAAGTCGAAGTCCGTGCGCCCGTCGTCCGTCATGTCCTATCCCCCTCGTGAGAAACCGTGCCCCGAGCATGCCGGTACTTCCCTGACATCCTCGGTCAGGGAAACCCCCGAGATCACCGAACGCCGCCGGAGTTGTCGGCTTCGCCCCGGTCGGCGGGGCAGAGGTGTAACACCTTCCCGGGTGGGTACCGATGTCCCAGCATCACGTCGACTCGCCGACCAGGAAGGACACCACCCTGCCCGCCATCGGCCTGCCCCTGCCGCGCGCCCGCCCCGTCGCGGTACCCTCCCCGCGCCGCCCCAGACCGGCCCCGCCCCGCACCGCCACGGTCCCGGAACCCGCACCGGCCGTACCCGTCGCACCGCCGTCCCGCCCCGCCGACCCGGAGGAGCCAGCCATGGTCGCGACTCCCCCGGCCCGGGACCGGTCGGAGGTCGTCGCCCGGCCGTGGTTCGCGCGCCTGGTCACCCGGATCGCCGCGTGCGCCCTGGCCGGCGCGGCCGTGCTGGCCGGCATCGGCTGGGACGAGTACGGACAGCCGTCGTTGTCGGCGGGCCACCTCACGTGGTCGGCGACCGGCGCGGCGCTCGCGGTCGGGGTCGGCTACCTCGGCGCGCGGCCCCGGGTGCAGGTCGACCCGGGCGGTGTCCTCGTCGTCAACGTGGTCGGCGCGCGGCGGCTGCCGTGGTCGGAGATCCGCGCCGTCCGGTACGAGGGCACCCGGTGCGCCCGGTTGGACACGGTCACCGGGGAGCTGGTGCGGATGGACGCGGTCCGGGCGGTGGACCGCGAGTACGCCGACGACGCCGTCCACCGGCTCCGCCAGCTGCTGGCGGCGCACCGGGCGCGGGGGCGATAGGGGTCCGGGCCGGGTCGCGGCGCCCGGAGCGCGCGACCCGACGCTGGGCCGGGGTCACAGGGCTGGGTTCTGACGCACGGAACACGTGACCCGACGCTGGGGCCAATTCGTGGCACGCGGAACGCGTGACCCGATGCCAGGCCAGGTGCTGCACGCGGAACACGTGACCCGACGCTCGGCCGGGGTCACGGGGCCGGGCGCGGCGCTGAGGCTCTCGCGCGGGCAGAGTTCGCCGCATGGGGCCGAGTTTCCCGCGCGGCGGTGGGTCCCCCGCCGGGCGTGGGCGTCGTAGAGTGCGACTGCGGGTGTAGTCGTCGCCCGCCGCGTGGGGAGGGTGACGCCGTGACCGACGAGTCCGGGCCGACAGGCCGCGACCTGCTCGAACAGTGGCTGCGGGCGCTGACCATCCTCGGTGACGCGTCACTGACCACCCAGGAACGTCTCGACCTGATCACCGTGGTCAACCCGCCCGAGCAGCTGGACCTGCGGATCAGTACGCCGCTGCCGCAGGTGGACGTCGCGGCGATCCAGGAGGCGTTCGGGCGCGCGGCGTCGTTGCACAGCCGCAAGACGAGCGTGCACATCCTGGTGGAGAACCAGTTGATCGCGTGGCTGGGCGAGGCCACGGACTCCACCCGCGAGCAGGTGCTGCAACGGCTGGCGCTGAGCCTGGACGAGGCGCTGCCCTAGCGCCCGATCCGGGACGGTGCCCGGGCGACGCACTCCGGGACAGCGCCCGGGCGACGCACTCCGGCACGGGGCCCGCGCCCGACGGGCACCGGCCACCGCTCCGCGCCGACCACCCACCGCTCGGTGTTCCGCGCCCGGCGCTCACGACTCGTCGCTCCGCCCGCTGCCCACCGCCCGGCGGCAGCCGCCCCGGGCCTAGAAGAACATCCGCCCGGGCCGGGTCCGGTCCCGCAGCGCCGCGAAGCGCTTGGTGTTCACCGGATGGCTGGCCAGCAGGTTGACGAGGAACACGAAGAACCCCCGGTCGGTGCGCGCCCGGTCGGCCATGGCGTCGAAGTCGACCTGCGGATACAGGTACTTGCCAGCCGCCAGCACCGTCATGCCCCGGTGTCCGCGCGGGCAGACCGCGTACCCGTGGTTGTCTGCGGTGTACTCCTGCGACCGCGACAACGTGGCCCCCACGGCGGGCACCATGTTCAGCACGGCGGTGCCCAGCTGCCGCCAGTAGGAGGCGTGCCCGGCGCGGACGTGGCCCAGCTCGTGGCCCGCGATGAACGCGAACGTGTCCGGGTCCCCGAGCCGCCCGCCGACCTCGAACAGGTCGCTGTGGAACGCCAGGTACCGGCGGAAGCCGTGGCCGGACGCGAACGCGTTGATGACGCCGTTGCCGAGTACCACATAGGCGTCCGGGGTCTTCGCCAGTCCCATCGCCCGGGCGGCGTCGACGAGGATCCGGTGCGCGTCGGGGAACTGCGTCTCGGTGATCCGCACGCCGTTGACCCGCTGGGTCGCGTAGGTCCGGCCCCGGATGAGGTAGATCAGGAACGGCAGGCCGAAGACCGAGGCGGCGAGGCTCTCGTCGAGTTCGACGCCCTGGACCAGCAGCACGAACAGCACACACAGCGCGCCGATCGAGACCACGACACCGACGACCACCATCGGGATCTCCCACGGGTGCCGGCGGGGACGCGGGATGTCGTGTTCGAGGTGCGCCCCGGCCGGGCTCGGGTCGGACATCCGCCACTCCTGACCGCTATGTGACTGTTCACGCCAGATTGGCGAGTTTGTCGGAGCGGGTGAGCGGTTCACCCAACAGCGGGTTCAGGATCCAGGGCAGGCCGCACCACGTGGCCGACGCGGGGTCGGGCCACCGGCGACGCGGGGTCAGGGCACCCGCGACACGGAGTCAGGGCACCCGAGACACGGAGTCAAGTCGCCCGCGACGCGGGGCAGGGCACCGGCGACCCGGGATCAGGCAACCGGCGACGCGGGCTCCCGGCCCACGCGCCGCAGCAGTTCCGGCAGTTCCCGCATGTCGCCGAACAGCACCGTGCCCGGCCCGGCCAGCGCGGCGGCGGGCGTGACCCCGCCGGTGTAGCCGAGGGAGCGCATGCCGGCCGCCCGAGCCGCCTGGACCCCGTACCGGCTGTCCTCCACGACCACGCACCGCCCCGGTTCGACGCCCAGCGCCGCCGCGGCGTGCAGGAACAGGTCCGGGGCGGGCTTGCCGTGCGCGACCTCGGTGGCACTGAAGATCCGCCCCTCGAAGCGGGGGTACAGCCCGGTCCGGCCGAGCGTCAGCCGGAGCTTGGCATGGGTGCCGCTGGACGCGACGCAGGTCGGGAGGGTGATCGCGTCGAGCGCCGCCACGATGCCCTCGACCGGCAGCACGGTCTCCAGCGCCGCCTGGTGCAGGGCGTCGAACCGCGCGGCCCACGCGTCGGCGCGCTCGACGCCGAGCTGGGCGACGACCTGGTCCTGGATCGCGGTGTGCGACCGGCCCACGAACCGTTCGATGATCTCGTCGTCGGTGAGCGGCCAGCCGAACTCGGCGAGGGAGACGGCGTTGGCCCGCAGCGCGAGGGGTTCGCTGTCGACGAGCACCCCATCACAGTCGAAAATCACAAGATCCACATCCGCACGGTACCGGATCCCCACAGCCCTCCGGCGCATCGCCCACCCGGCACCCGGGCCAGTGGGCCGCCCGACTCCCCGAGGGATCGCCCGGTCAGCGCCCGGCTGGAAGGTCACACCCGCCCGGGTCGGCAACTCACAGCGCCCGCTCCCGGCCACCCATACCCCCGCCACCCATCGCCGGGCCGCCCTCGTTGCCCGCCGCCCCATCATCCGTTGCCCACCGCTGGGCCGCACCGATGCGCGCCGCCCACCGCCCCAAAGCCCGTTGTCCGCCGCTGGGCAGCTCTGGCGCCCGCTGCTCCGATGCGCGCTGCCCACTCGCCGGGCCGCCCCGATTCCCGCCACCCCAGGACCCCGTCCCGGCCGCCGGACCACCCGAGTGCCCGCGCCCCATACCCATTGCCCACCGCCGGGGGCCACCCTGATACCCGCCACCCGCCGCCCCGACACACTCCGGCGCCCGTTGCCGCCCCCTCCACACCCGATACGTGTTGCCCATCTCCGGGCCGCCCAGATGCGCGCCAACCAAGGACCCTCCGCCTGCCACCCCGGTGTCCGCCGCGCCAGCGCCCGGCGCCTGCCCGCCCACCGCCGGGCCGCCCCGATACCCGCGGCCCGATGCCCTTTGCCGGCCGTCGGACCGCCCCGGCCCGCGCCGCCCACAGTGCCCACGCCCCCACGGAACAGGCCCGGCGCTCCGCGCCGGGCCTGTCGTCAGCGCACTAGCAACACGGGCGCTTGCCGGAGTTGTGCGAGGCCCAGTAGACCCCGTCGCCGCCGCATCCGGGCACGCAGCGGCCCTTCACGGGAGCGGCCTTCGCGGTGGCGGTGGGCAGGACCAGCTTGAGCACGCGGTCGATGATCTTCATTGGGCGACCTCCATAGTGGATCTTCCGATGTGTGAAAGAGTCTCCCCTTTGAATCGATCATCGTCAATGCCAATCCTTCACAGTCTTCGGAGAACCACGCCCCGGACCCGGCCGGCCGCGACGAACCCCTCCTGCCGGGAGTCGTAGCTCTGTCCGGGGTTGTCCCCCAGGACCACCATCCGCCCCGCGCCGACGACCGCCCCCGCCGCGTCCGCGAGCGCCGGCCCCAGGCCCGGCGGTACCGGATCACCCGGCCCCGCCGCCAGCCGCTTCACCAGCCACAACCGCCCGGCGGCCCGGATCCGCCCCCGGAGCCCCGGGAGCCCTCGAAGCCCCCGCCGCCCCGCGAAGGCCCCCGGATCGGCCGGCGGCGCGAGCACGATCACCTGACCGGCGACCACCCCACCCGGCCGGACCCGCCGGACCAGTACCCGGTCGCCGTCCTCGTACGTCGGGGACATGCTCGCGCCCTCCACCGTCACCACCACGAACGTGCGCCGCGCCCACAGCGCCCCGCCGAGCACGAGCACCCCGACGCCGGCCAGGAACCACCACACCTCACACCCCCTGGTTCTGGTACCGGGCGGCCTGGAGGCCGAACAGGCGCGCGTACACCCCGCCGGCCGCGACCAGCGCGTCGTGGCCGCCCCTCTCGACGATCCGGCCCTCGGACAGCACCACGATCAGGCCCGCGTCGCGGACCGCGCCCAGCCGGTGGGAGATGAGCAGGCTGGTCAGGCCGGCGCGCCGGGACCGTAGCCGGGTGTGGATCTCGTGTTCGGCCTCCGCGTCCAGGCCCGCGCTGGGCTCGTCGAGGATCACCAGGTCCCGGTGCTCGCGGAGGAACGCGCGGGCGATGGCGATCCGCTGCCGCTGGCCGCCGGACGGGTTCACGCCGGCCTGCGGGGCCGCCGCCGCCGGATCGTTGTGGTAGCGGCGGCTGAGCATGGTGCCGTACCCGTCGGGGAGGTTCGCCAGGGTCTCGTGCACGCCCGCCCGGTCGGCGGCGGCCTCGATCCGGGCCGGGTCGCCCAGCGCCGTCAGGTCGCCGACCGCGATGTTCTCGGCGGCGGTCATCTCGTAGTTGACGTAGTCCTGGAACACGGCGCTGATCCGGGACCGCAGCTCGCCCGGGTCCACGTCGCGGATGTCCACCCCGTCCCAGAGCACGGCGCCCCGGGTGGGGTCGTACAGCCGGCACAGCAGCTTGACGACCGTGGACTTGCCGGCGCCGTTCAGCCCGGCGAGCGCCACCGTCTCCCCGTGCGGGATGGTGAGGTCCACGCCGCGCAGTACCCACGGATGGTCGTCGGAGTAGCGGAACCACACGTCCCGCAGCTCGATCCCGGACCGCAACGCGGGCAGCGCGGCCGGGGTCTCCGCGACCGGCAGGTCGGGGCCGGCCCGCAGCACCGTCACATAGTGCTCGAACAGCAGCAGAGCCTGGTGCGCGGTGGCGACCTGCTGGGCGACGGCGGCCATCGCGGCCTGCACCCCGACGACGCCGGCGATGAACAGCGCGATGTCGCCGACCGTGTGCTGGCCGCCCTGCGCGGCCCGGGCCACCCAGACCAGGCCGGCCCCGGCGACGACGGCGGAGAACAGCCCGAGGCCGGCCTGAGTCGCCAGCTCACGGCGGTCCATCCGGTGCTGGGCGGCGTTGGCCCCGCGCCGTTCCCGCAGCATCCGGCCCCGCAGGAACGCGCCGAGGCCGAACAGCCGGACCTCCTTGGCGGCCCGCTCGGTGGCGAGCATGTCGCGGTAGAACAGCTCCCGGCGCTCGGCCGGGGTGATCTCCCAGTTGGTCCACGCCCGCTGCCGGCTCAGGACCAGCTCGGCGGCGAGGACCGGGCAGCCCGACGCCAGCACGACGACGGCCATCACCGGGCTGACCACCCACAGCGAGCCGAGGAACCCGGCCACGGTGACCAGCCCGCCGAGTACGCCGAACGCGCCGTCCACCACCCGGTTCGGGCCCCGGCCGCCGGACTCGTCGGCGAGTTCGAGCCGGTCCAGGAACGCGGGGTCCTCGAACCGGGCCAGGCCGGTGATCCGGTCCACGGCGGTGAACAGCCGGTCCTTGGCGACGAGCGCGACGGCCCGTTCCATCTCGTTGCGCAGGTACCGCAGCGCCGCCGGGACCGTCGCCGCGAACAGTCCGACGACCGCGAGCGCGACGACCTGGGCCGTCCACTCCGGCGTGATCCCGCCGACCAGCCCGTCGACCACGGCCCGGGTCAACCAGGCCGTGAGGACGGGTACGCCCGCCGCGACCAGGGTGCCGGCGACGTAACCGGCCAGGGAACCGGGGGCCGCGCGCAGGGTGAGGCCGACGGCGCTGCCGATCCGCGCGAGCACCTCGGCGGGCGACAGTCCGATGCGTCGGTCGGTCATGCCGGGGTCGCGACCTCGTGCCCGTACCCGTGGGCGACCACCGTCTGGCCCGCGCCCAGCCGGCAGAACGCCGGGGTCGCCTCCACGTGGAACGCGCGCGCGACGGGGCCCCGGCGGCGCTCGACGACGACCCGGGCGGCCGGGGCGAGCACGGCCACCATCTCGTGGGACTCGTCGTCCTCGCGGACCACGCCGAGCGCCAGGCCCGGTCCGCGCCGGGCGGCCTCGGCGGCGAACAGCGGCAGGTGCGAGTGGCAGGTCTCGCACTGCGGGTCGAAGAAGCCGACCATCGTGCCCTCGGCCAGGGTCTCGCGGGTCAGCTCCTCGCCGTCGACCGTCACGGCCGTGAACGCGTCGATCCGCTCGCCGAGCGGCAGCATCGGCTCGGGCGCGCCCTGTTCGAGGGTGGCGAGGCGCTGGTCGTGGTCCCGGAGCCGCCGGACCAGGCCGATCGCGAGGGTCAGGTTCAGCAGGACCAGCACGGTGAGCAGGGCGACCAGGGAGATCAGGAGCGGCATGGACTTCCTCCGGGGCGGGTCGGCGTGGGCTGGCCGGGACGGGCCGTAGTCGAGGTGGGCCGGGGTCGGGGTGGGCCGGGGTCGGGGTGGGCCGGGGTCGGGGTGGGCCGGGGTCGGGGTGGGCCGGGGTCGGGGTGGGCCGGGGTCGGGGTGGGCTGGCCGGGACGGGCCGTGGTCGGGGTGGGTGTCGTCGGGATCGGCGCGGGAGGCCCGGGAAGGCCACGGTCTGGGTGGGCGGTGGCACACGGTCGGGATCGGTGGTGCGGCACGGTCGGGGTGGGACGGCGACGGGCGGCCGGGCGGAGGGCGCAAGCCGGTTCAGCGCCCCCGGGAGGCCGGCGTGGGTCGGAACAGTCCCCGGATGTCGTCCATGACGGTCACCAGGCCGCCCACGACCAGCCCGGCGACGGCCGCGACCAGCGACTCCCCCAGCCGGAGCGACCCGCCGGACAACACCGCGGCTCCGCCGACGACGGCGACCGCCACGAGCAGGAGATTGCGCACGACGTGTGCCGGCCCGAGCGGCACAGTGGACGCTCCGAAACACCGGCAGGTGGTACTGGTCCCCCGCCGCACCGTCAGCGCGATCCCGCCCGCGAAGGCGAGCAGCAGCCCGGCCGCCACGGCGAACCCGGCAAGCGCCGTGGCCACCGTGGGGACAGCGACGAGGACGACGATCGCGGCCTCGGCCACCACGACCACCGCCGCGACCGGCGCGACCAGGGCCGGGGGGAACAACCGCATCCGGCGCACCGAGCGCACGAACGCGCCGTACGCCGCCGGGCCGGTGACCTTCGTGGACACCGAGGCCAGGAAAACGAGACCGAGCAGGCAGCGGGCGGCCAGCGCGAGGTACTGCATCGTCACCTCCCGAACCGTGGTCCACGGGGCGCGGACGCACGCGGTGACGGGAGTATACGCACAAACATCATTCAAGATCGATAGGTAAGTTCATCTATGCGCGGGGTCGCCGACCAGCCCTTCGGAGCGCGGCGGATCCACGCTGCGGGGCCGAGCCGGGCCGGCCGGGCGGGGACAGGCTGGGCCTAGCCGGGCCAGGGTCAGGCTGGGCCTAGCTGGGCCGATGGTTGTCGGGCCGGATGGCCAGGTGGCCGGATGGGCGTGGCCAGGCCAGGCCCGCCCCCTCGACCCGAGCCGGGTCGCCGCGCTCAGCCGTCCAGATCCGCCAGCTCCGTAGCCAGGTTCCGCCGCGCGTCGGCCTCCCACCGCTCCCGGCCGAGCGGCGTCCGGAACAGCGCCGGCAGGTCCCGCAGATCCGCGAGCACCGCGGCCCGCGCGGGCCGGAACACCAGGTCGGGCACGAACGCGTACTCCTCGCGGACCTCCGCCGCGTACGCCGCGTACTCCGCCGGGGTGCCGGCCAGCACCGCCAGGTCCGCGTCGCAGAGCACCTCGCCGTTGGTGTCGCCGGGGGCCGGGTCGTGGGTGAGGGTGAGCCGGACGAGCCGGGCGACCTCGGCGGTCACCGCGTCGGGCACCCCGGCCTCGGGCAGCGCGACCTCGGCGAGCCGGGCGCTGCGCTCCTCGTTGCCGGACTGCTCGGGCCGGTAGACGGCGTCGTGGAACCAGGCGGCGAGCCGGACCGTGTCGGGGTCGGCGGCATGCCCGGCCAGGTCGTCGATCCGGCGCAGGACGGCCGCGAGGTGCTCGGTGGTGTGGTACCTGCGCTGGGGTTCGGCCCACCGGGTCAGCAGGTCCGCCCCGCACGGCCCGGGGTCGGGCGCGCCGGGCCCCTGGTGGCGGCGGAGAGTCTCGGTCCAACGGGTGAGCAGCGCGTCGCGGGTGACCATGCCGCCCATTGTGCGGGAATTGCGCCACCCCATTTCCGGTATTCATCCGGTTTTGTCAATGTGACTGAGAGCAGCGTCACACCATCGATCTCCCGAGGGCCCTGAGCTGCGGAGATACGGAAGTGACCACGTGCAGGCACCCCGCCGTCACAGCCTGTCGAGAAACTACTGAGAGTAGCCAAATCCGCGCAAAACTGGTCTGGTCATCGACCGTCCGTGATCGGTACCGTCGCGGTCTCAGCAACCCCAAACCCTCGCTGAGCTGCACAAAGGACCGACACAGATGCGTCAGACCCCTCGCATCGGTGCCCGAATCGCAGTGGGACTGACCGTAGTGGCACTCTGCCTCGCGTCGGCCACCACCGCGACGGCCGCCGCGCCCCGCGACTGCACTCCCGACCAGCTCCTCGTGAACCCGTGCCGCCCCCTGCTGGGCGCCCGGGCGACCGGATACACCCAGGTCTCGGCCTCCGAGAAGGCCCAGATCGAGTTCCACGAGCAGCGGATCGGCCGCAAGCTCGACGTCGCGCACACCTTCTCGCCGGGCGGCAGCCTGCCGCTGACGAACGCGGACGTGCGCGCCCTGGCCCTGCGGGACGGGACGACCCTCTTCCAGAACTGGAAGGCCGCCGACGTCTGGAAGGACGCGGGCGGCGGCAACGCCACGGTCAACGCCCGGATCGACAAGGCCGCGGACAACATCAAGAAGCTGGGCTCGAAGAAGATCTTCCTGACCCTGCACCACGAGCCCGAGAACGACGTCACCAGCGCGCCGGGCACGAACTGCAAGACCAAGGCCGACGCCATCGGGGGTACGCCCGCCGAGTACCGCCAGATGTGGAAGAACGTCCGGACCCGCTTCGACGCCAAGGGTGTCAGCAACGTCATCTGGGTGATGGACTACATGAACTACCCGACCTGGGACTGCCTGGTGCCGCTCATGTACCCGGGTGACCAGTACGTCGACTGGGTCATGTTCAACGCGTACGGCGCGAGCTGGAACCCGAACTTCGTCGCCAACGTCGACCGGTTCCAGAAGATCCTGGAGAAGAACACGGCCCCCGGGCGCAGCTTCACCTCCAAGCCGTGGGGCATCGTCGAGTGGGGCATCACGCACTCGACCGCCGCCGAGGCCCGCTCGTACTTCCAGCAGGCGAACGCCGCCCTCGACGCCAACCGGTTCCCGAAGCTCAAGATGTACATGATCTTCGACTCGCCCGGCTACGAGCCGTTCCCGGGCCTGCGGATCCGCTACGACGACTCCGGCAAGACGGACATGCAGGAGGAGAACCTCTACAAGAAGTTCGCCAACCACCCGAGCCTGACCGCCGGCCTCTGAGCCGGCGGGCGGTCCGGCCGACCCGCCGACCGGACCGCCCGCCGCTCCCCCGCGTGCCCCGAGCCACCCCCCGGCCCGGGGCACGCGTCCGTCACCCGACCGGTGGCCGGACCCGGAGCCGGAGCCCTCCCCGCGCCCGGGGCGTCCCGTCCCCCGGACCCCGGACCGGAGCCCTCCCCACGCCCGGAACCCGCGTGCGATCATGACGGATGCGCCTGATCGCCACCGACCTCGACGGCACCCTCCTCCGCTCCGGCGGCGTCCTGTCCGACCGGACCGCCGACGCCCTGCGCCTGGCCCGCCGGTCCGGGTCGACCGTCGTGGTCGTCACCGCCCGGCCGCCCCGCTTCACCGACGCGTACGCCGGCCTCGTCGACCTGGCCGTCTGCGGCAACGGCGCCGTGGTGTACGACCCCGCCGCCGGCCGGATCCTGACCAGCAACTGCCTGGACGTCCCCACCGCGCGCAAGGTGGCCGACACGCTCCGCGCCGCCCTGCCCGGGGCCGGCTGCGCCGTGGAGACCGGGCACCGGGTGTTCCTGGAGCCCGCGTTCACCTGGCGGTGCGAGGCCGACACGTTGGCCTGCTGCGAGGACGAGCTCCAGGTCGAGGTCGGCTCGTTCGAGGAGGCCCTCGACCGCGCCGAGCGGATCACCAAGATCCTCGTGCACCACCCGACGATGCGGGTGGACGCGATGCTGGCCACCGCCCGCGAGGTGGTCGGCCGGCAGGCCGAGGTCACCCACTCGGGCGGTCCCGGCCTGCTGGAGGTCTGCGCCGCCGGGATCACCAAGGCCAGCACCGTCGCGGCGGTGTGCGCCGAGCGGGGCATCCCGGCCGCCGACGTGGTCGCGTTCGGGGACGCGCCCAACGACCTGTCGATGCTGCGGTGGGCCGGGACCGGGTACGCGATGGGCAACGCGCACCCCGACGTCCTCGCCGCCGCCGAGCACCGGACCGTGACCAACAACGAGGACGGCGTCGCCGTCGTCCTGGAGAGGCTGTTCGCATGAGCTCGAAGATCCGCTGGGGCATCCTCGCGACGGGCGGCATCGCCGCGACCTTCACCGAGGACCTGCTCACCCTGCCCGACGCCGAGGTGGTGGCCGTCGGGTCCCGAACGGCCGCGTCCGCGCGGGCGTTCGCCGACCGGTACGGCATCCCGTGCGCCCACGGCACCTGGGCCGACCTGGCCGCCGACCCGGACGTGGACATCGTCTACGTCGCCACCCCGCACCACGCGCACCGCGAGGCCACCGCCCTGTGCCTGGAGGCCGGCAAGCCGGTGCTGTGCGAGAAGGCGTTCACCCTGAACGAGCCCGACGCGCGGTACCTGGTCGACCTGGCGGAGCAGCGGGGCCTCTTCCTGATGGAGGCCATGTGGATGCGGTGCAATCCGGCGATCCTGAAGCTGGCGGAGCTGGTCGCCGACGGCGCGATCGGCGACGTGCGCACCGTGCAGGCCGACTTCGGGCTGGCCGGACCGTTCCCCGCCGACGGCCGGATGCGCGACCCGAACCTGGGCGGCGGAGCGCTGCTGGACCTGGGCGTGTACCCGATCGCGTTCGCCCAGCTGCTGCTCGGCGCGCCGGACAGCGTGGCGGCGCACGCGCTGCTCACCCCCGAGGGCGTGGACGCCAACACGGGCATGCTCTTCGGGTACGACTCCGGGGCGCACGCGACCCTGACCTGCTCGATCACGAGTGACACGGCGGCGCGGGCGTACGTGGCCGGGCCGGGCGGCCGGTTCGAGCTGCCCCCGGTGTTCTTCCGCCCCGACCATTTCACCCTGCACCGGGAGGGCGCGGAGCCGGAGGAGTTCCGGGTCCCGTACCACGGGAACGGCATGGCGCACGAGGCCGTCGAGGCGATGCGCTGCCTGCGCGAGGGCCTGACGGAGAGCCCGCTGGTGCCGTGGCGGTCCACCCTGGACGTGATGGCCACGATGGACGAGATCCGCCGCCAGATCGGCGTCCGCTACCCCGGTGAGAACGCGTGACCGGCTACCGCGACCGGCTCACCGACCCGCTGCCGGGGCTCGGCACGATCTTCAAGGTGCTGCGCTCGGGCGGACTACGGCCCAAGGGCGAGGCGCTGGCCGACGTGCCGAACCTGCCGGTCCGCCGGGAAGGGCTGCCGCCGCTGGCCGCCGGGGAGTCGTCGGTGACCTGGGTCGGGCACGCCTCCTACGTGGTGCGGACCGCCGGGCTGACCGTGCTCACCGACCCGGTGTGGTCGGACAAGATCCCGGCGGTGCCGAGGCGCTGGACCCCGCCCGGGGTCGACTGGGCCGACCTGCCGAGGATCGACGCGGTCGTGATCAGCCACAACCACTACGACCACCTCGACGCGCCGACCGTGAAGCGGCTGCCCCGGGACACGGCCGTGTTCGTGCCGATGGGCCTGCGGACCTGGTTCACGAAACGCGGCTTCACGAAGGTCACGGAACTCGACTGGTACGAGCACGCGACGCTCGACGGCCTGCGCCTCGACTTCGTGCCCGCGCACCACTGGAGCCGGCGCACCCTGACCGACACGTGCCGGAGCCTGTGGGGCGGCTGGATCCTCGGCGAACGCCTGTTCTTCGCCGGGGACACCGGATACGGGCGTTACTTCGGGGAGATCGGGGCCCGGTACCCGTCGTTGGATGTCGCTCTGATGCCCGTCGGGGCCTACGCGCCGCGCTGGATGATGAAGCCGGTGCACATGGATCCCGCCGACGCGGTGCGGGCGACCGCCGACCTGGGCGCGCGCCGGATGGCGACCATGCACTGGGGGACGTTCGGGCTGACCCGGGAGCCGGTGATGGAGCCCGTGCGGCGCGCGCGGGAGGCGTGGGCGGCCTCCGGCGGCGCGGCGGAGGACCTGTGGGACCTGGCGGTGGGCGAGTCCCGGATCTACTAGAGCCACGTGATCCCGGGTTCACGGTGCCGGCCCGCAGGTCTTAGGTTGCCCGGATGACAGTTCACGGATCCGCCGCGCCCGGCTTCGGGCAGGTCGCCGACGCGTTCGCCCGCAACCTCGACGAGGGCCGGGAGGTCGGCGCGGCGCTGTCCGTGGTCCGCGACGGCGAGCTCGTCGTGGACCTGTGGGGCGGATCCGCCGACCGCGACACCGGCCGGCCGTGGGCGCGCGACACCCTGCACCTCGTCTACTCCGGCACCAAGGCCCTCGTCGCCACCTGCGCCCTGGTCCTGGTGGAGCGCGGTCAGCTCGCCCTGGAGAAACCTGTTTCCGGGTACTGGCCGGAGTTCGCCGCCCGGGGCAAGTCCGCCGTCACGGTCGCCGAGCTCCTGTCCCACCAGGCCCGGATGCCCGCCCTGCACACCCCGGTGACGCCCGCCGACAGCCTCGACGGCCCCCGGATGGCCGCCCTGCTCGCCGCCCAGCCCCGGGAGACCGACCCGCGCGCGGACTTCCTGTACCACCCGCTGACCTTCGGCTGGCTGACCGCCGAGCTGATCCGCCGGGTCGACGGCCGCGAGCTGGGCGCGTTCTTCGCCGACGAGATCGCCGGGCCGCTCGGGCTGGACCTGTGGATCGGCCTGCCCGACGAGCAGCACCACCGGATGTCGAGGATCTGCTACGCCCCGGACTGGTCGGACCCGCCCGCCGCCGTCGGTACGGACCCCTTCGTCGCCTCCCTGGCCAACCCCGACGTGCTGCGCCCGGGCGACGAGGGGTTCTGGAACTCCCCCGCGCTGTGGCGGGCCGGGCTGCCCGGCGGGGGCGCGGCCGGCGACACCCGGTCCATGGCCTGGCTGTTCGGCTGCCTGGCCCTCGGCGGCTCCCTGGACGGCGTCCGGATCCTGCGGCCGGAGACCGTGGCGCTGGGCCGCCGGGAGATCCGCCGGGGCCGGGAGCTGCTCGGCGGCACCGAACTCGCCTACGCCGCCGGGTACGCCCTGCCCACGGCGTCGCGCGACTTCGGCCCGCCGCGCGACGCGTTCGGGCACAACGGTTTCGGCGGCTCGTGCCACGCGGCCTGGCCGTCGCAGCTTCTGGGCGTGTCCTACGCCCCGAACCAGCTGTCGGCCCTGAGTCCGAACCCGACGCGCCCGCCCCTGGTCGACGCCCTGTACGCCGCCACCCGCTGACGGCCCGCCCGGTCTGGCAAGATCAAGGAGTGCGCGGGCTCTGGGTACGGTGGATCTTCCTGATCATGGGCGGGGCGCTCCTGACCCCGTACGTGCTCCTCGGCCTGTTCGTCTCCACCCTCCTCGTCCAGCTTCCCGCCGACGGCCTGCTCCTGCTCGGCGTGCAGTTCCTGATCCTGTTCGGCTCCGTCCCCCTGATCATGGTCACCGCGTTCCTGCCGGCCGTCCGGGTCCTTTCGGGCGGGGCGGCGCACGCGCTCCTCGACGGCCCGCCGAACGTGGGGCCGCCGCGCGGCTGGGGCGACCGGTGGCGCACGGCGTGCTGGTTCGCCCTGCACCTGGTACTCGGCGGGATCGTCAGCGCGCTGACCCTGACCGTGCCGCCGGCCGCCGCCGTCCTGATCGGAGCGCCCCTGCTGGGCGCCGACGACCGGTCGCTGGTCGTGTGGGGCTACACCAGCGCGGACTGGGGCACCGGGACCGCCCCGCTCGCCGGGATCGCGAGCCTCGCGCTGCTCGTGGGCCTGGTGGCCGGGGTCGGCGCGCTGATGGCCCGGCTCGCGCCCGTGTTCCTCGGCCCGTCCGCCGCCGACCGGCTCGCCGCCGCCGAGGAGCGCGCCCACCGGCTCGCCGAACGCAACCGGCTGGCCCGGGACCTGCACGACTCCGTGGGGCACGCGCTCAGCGTCGTCACCCTCCAGGCGGGGGCGGCCGGCCGGGTGCTCGACCACGATCCGGCGTTCGCCCGGCGCGCGCTGTCGGCCATCGAGGAGTCGGCCCGGGCGGCGCTCACGGATCTCGACCACGTCCTCGGGCTGCTCCGCGAGGAGTCCGACGGACCGGCCCCGACCGCGCCGACCCCGACCCTGGCGGCACTGCCCGACCTGCTGGAACGCACCCGGGCCGGCGGGGTGCGGGTGCGCGCCGAGACGACCGGCGACCCGGAGGCGCTGCCGACCGTGGTGTCGCAGGCTGGGTACCGGATCGTGCAGGAGAGCCTGACCAACGCCCTGAAGCACGCCGGCCCCGTACCCGTCGACGTGCGGGTGCACGCCGCCCCCGACGAACTGGAGATCACCGTGACCAACCCGTTCACCGGCCCCGCCGCGCCCTCGGGCGGCGGCCGGGGGCTGCCGGGCATCGTGGAGCGGGTCCGGACCCTGGGCGGCCGGGTGACGATCGGCCCCGAGGCCGGCGCGTGGCGGGTCGACGTGCGGCTGCCCCGGTGACGGCGGACGCGGTGACCACGGTCCTGATCGTCGACGACGAGGAGCTGATCCGGGTCGGGCTGCGGGCCGTGGTCGACGCCGAGCCGGACCTGACCGTCGTCGGGGAGGCCGCCGACGGGGCCGACGCGCTGGACGCGGTGCGCCGGCTGCGCCCCGACGTGGTGCTGATGGACGTCCGGATGCCGGCCGTGGACGGGATCGCGGCCACCCGGCACATCCTGGACACGGTCCGGCCGGCCCCGAAGGTGATGGTCCTGACCACGTTCGAGAACGACGACTACGTGTACGACGCGCTGCTGGCCGGCGCGCACGGCTTCCTGCTCAAGCGGGCCCGCCCGGCGGAGATCACGCAGGCGGTGCGGATCGTGGCCGCCGGGGACTCGCTGCTGTTCCCTGCGAAGGTGCGCGACCTGGCCACCCGCCGGACCCGGGCGCGGCACGGGCTCGACCACGCCGGGCTCACCGAACGCGAGGAACAGGTCCTCCGGCTGATGGCGGAGGGCCTGTCCAACGCGGAGATCGCGGCCCGGCTGTTCCTGGGCGTGGAGACCGTGAAGACCCACGTCGGGAACATCCTGGTCAAGCTGGGGGTGCGGGACCGGACCCAGGCGGTGGTCGCCGCCTACTCCTCCGGCTTCGCCTGACCCACGCCCCGCCGCCGGGGCACGGCCGCGACCCGCCGCCCGCGCACCTCACCGGGTCAGGGCCACCGGCCGCTCATCGGCGACCACGAACCGCCCGGCGTCCGACTGCCGCTCCACCAGCACGAACGCCGCGACGGTCCCCATCAGCACCGCCGCCAGCACCTTCAGCCCGTCCACGGCGTCCATCACCCCGGTGGCGTCCTTCGACGCGTCGATCCCGCCGCCCTGCAACAGGTTCACGAACATCCACAGCCCCCAGCCGAACATGGCCCCCGCCCCGACCCAGGTGACGACCAGCGCGACCCCGAACCGGCCGCGCCGGTGCACCATGGCCAGCAGCCCGGCGGCCGCGGCCAGGGTCAGCACCCCGTTCACCCCGAACGTCGACGTCGGGTACCCCGCGGGCAGGCCGGCCCCGCCGCCGAGGCCCCAGTACAGCTCGACGGCGCCGAGCACCCCGGCGAGGCCGGCGGCCACCCGGGCGAGGAGTACCTGGAGCGCGCGGGTCGGGCCGGGCCGTTCGGGGCGGTCGGCGAACAGTCCCGACCAGCGGTCCCGGCAGTACAGGAAGAAGGCGAGGGCCAGCAGGACGCCCTGGACCGAGAAGCCGCCGTAGACGACGACGAACACCCAGTCGCGGAGTGGTCCCTCGGCGGGCAGGCCCTGGGTGGCGATCGCGAGCGGGGCGGCCAGGGCGATGGGGGCGAGCAGCCCGGTGCCGACCCAGAGCGGGAACGCGACGAGCCAGGCCGGGATCCGCCGGCCCCAGTCGTGGGTGAACGCGAGGGCCATCAGCACCCCGACCAGCTCCATGGCGGCGGTGACCGCGTTGGCCGCGAACAGGGCCGGGTCGTCGAGCAGCGCCGGGTCGTTGATGCCGACGTCGTTGCCGGCGAGCCAGGCGGTCTTGAGGGCCAGGTAGGGCAGCGCGCTGGCGACGGCGGCGTACCCGACGAAGGTTCTTGTTCTCATGCTCTCCAGCCTTGTCGCGGCGCGCGCGGGACGCCTCCCGCCCGCGAGCGGTCCTCCTCCCCCGTGCGAGGGAGACCGGAGCCGGCACGGGGGTCGATGGAACGCGCGCTAGAGTCCCGCCATGAGATCTCGCTGGCTGTGGGCCGTGCTGGGCGCCCTCGGCGCGGCCGGGGTCGCCGCCCTGATGGTGCTGACCTGGACGACCGGGTGGCGCCGGCACCCCGAATCCGGCCGGCTGGCCCCGCCGGACATCGACACGCCGCCGACCCCCTCCCCGCTCCCGACGCCGTCCGCTCCCCCGACCCCGCACCGGGCGACCGGCGGCATGCCGGACGAGAGCTGGTCCTGCGACGACAGCTGCGCGGGCGAGGCCCTGGACTCCTGCGGCGAGGGCTGCTCGAACCAGGCGTCGAAGGCCTGCGACGACGTGGTCAACGACGCCTGCGGAGACCTCGGGGACTCCTGCAACTCCTCCGCCCAGTGCGGCGACGTCCAGGTCTGCTCCCACGCGGTCACCACCCTGTTCCACGGCCCATGGCTGACCGCCGCGACACCCCCGCTCCCCGGGCACGTCACCCTGGGTGCCCGGCTCGGGATCAGGGCCATCCGGGGGTACCAGCGCTGGCTGTCCCCCCGCCTCGACAGCCACTGCCGCTACACCCCGACGTGCAGCTCCTACGGCATCGCGGCCCTGGAGGCGCACGGCCTCATCACCGGCAGCCGGCTCGCCGTGGCCCGGATCCGCCGGTGCACGGCCACCGTGCCGTGCGGCACGCCCGACCCGGTCAGCGCAGTGGCCAGCTGGCTACGTCCCGGTACGCGACGTCCGGACCCGGCAGGCTGCTGACCAGGGCGAGCCGGTCGATCGTGGACACCGGTCCGGCGTAGCCCGCCAGGGCCGCGAGGGGCGCGTCCACCGGCCCGGACACCCGGCCGAGGGTCAGGTGCGCGCGGAAGGGCCGCTCGTCGTAGCCGACGCCGTACCGGTCGAGTTCGCGGCGCAGGGTCGCGGCGGGGCCGTCGAGGACCGGGGCGGCGAGGCCCGCCCACAGCACGGTCGAGTCGCGCCCGGCGAAGCTGCCGCCGCCCGCCAACCGCAGGTCGAACGGGCCGGTCGCGGCGGCGGTCGCCTCCACCGCCGCCAGGGCCGGGTCCGGCGGCACCTCGCCGAGGAACGCGAGCGTCAGGTGCAGCGAGGCACGCGGCGCGGGCCGGGGGCCCAGGTCGAGGCCCGCCGCGAAGGCCGACACGTGGTCGAGGGCAGCCGGCGACGGGTACACGGCTACGAAGAGGCGAACCCCTCGCGGTACGTCCGGTACGTCGGTTCCCATCCGAGCTCCCGCTTCGCCTTGGCGTTGGACACCCGCAGGTCCGAGCGGGTCATGACGGCCCCACCGTACGGGGCGACCAGGCGCAGCACCCACCCGGGCAACCGGAGCGGCGCGGGCGCCCCGACGGCCCGCGCGGCGGCGGTGAACACGTCCGCCCAGGCCGCCGGCTCGTCGTCCACCAGGTTGTACGCCTCCCCCGCGCGCCCCTTCGTCACGGCCGCCACGGTACCGGCAGCCGCGTCGGCCACGTGCACCCAGCCGGCCAGCCCGCCGGCGCGCGGCACCGGGAGTTTCCGGCTCATCAGCATCGGGGTCAGCGCCTGGTCCCCGCCGTAGAACAGCCCGTACCGCAGCGCGATCCCCTCGATGCCCTCGGCCGCGAACACCTGCTCCTCCGTGGACCGGATCGCCGCGAGGTGCGGCCAGAACGGGCTGCCGTCGTCGACGCCGAGCGGGGAGTCCTCGTCGACGGCGCCGACCGGGCCGAAGCCGTACCCGAAGACGATCGACTGGGTGAGGAACCGGTGCGCCCCCAGCACCCGGGCGGCGGCCAGCAGGTTCGCGGTGCCCTCGACCCGCAGCCGGTCGGTGGCCGCCATGTCCGCGTGCCGCAGCGGGGCCTTCTTCAGGGCGGTCAGCTCGTGCAGCACGACGTCGGCGGACAGGCCCGCCACCGCGTCGAGCAGGCCGGCCCGGTCGAGGGCGTCGGCGACGACCGGGGTCACGCCCAGCGCGGCCAGGCGCTGGGCACCGGCGGCGTCGCGGGTGAGGCCGAGGACCCGGTGGCCGTCGTCGAGGAGCTGGCGGACCAGGGGACGGCCCAGGGTGCCCGTGGCACCGGCGAGAAAGATGTTCATGGGTACTGGACGGGACAGCGCCGCCGGATGTGACGGTGACGCCAGCCACAGGGCCGACGGGGCGCGGTCCGCGCCCCGGGCCGGGTGACGCCCTGGGGCGGCCTACTCCCCCGGCCACTCCTCGACCGTGACCGTGGCGATCGGCCACGCCGGCTCGTAGTGCCGCTCCGGGAAGCGTTCGGCGAAGTAGGCGACGGACTCGGCGTACCACTCCGCCTGGCCCGCGTGCAGGTCGGCGAGGCTCGTGTCGGCGATCGTCCGGTGGCACGCGGCGATCGCGATGGCCAGGTCCATGCACGCCTGGGTGTCCGCGTCGGCGCGGTGCGGGCCGGGGTGGGTCACGCCGTAGAAGGCGCAGACCACCTCGAGGGTGCGGCCGCCCTTGCGGTACCGGTCCACGTGCCGGTCGATGACCAGCGGGTCCACGATCGGCGCGAGGGTGCCGCCGGCCCGGTCGGTCAGGGAGCGCAGCCCGTGCCGGCGCAGCTCGGTCTCCAGCAGGGTCAGGTCGTAGACCGCGTTGTAGATGACGATCGGGATGCCCGCGTTCAGGTACCGGGCGAGCGCGTCGGCCAGCTCGTCGAGCGCCTCGGCGGGCGGCCGGCCGTGCTCGCGGACCTGCTCGTTGGTGATCCCGTGGGTGGCGGTGGCCTCGGCGGGGATGTCCACCCCCGGGTCGACCAGCAGTTCCAGGGTGTGGCCGCTGGTGTCGCGGAGCGAGGCGGACACGATCCGGTCGACCCCGGTCCGCACGCCCGTACTCTCCACATCGAACGCCGCGAGGTGCCGGCGGTGCCAACCGTCGTGCTCCCCCTGCTCCGGGGCACGGGGCGCGGGCACGCAGTGCGGGTGGTACGTCACCCAACTGCCGGCATCGGTCCTGGTCAGCGTGCCTTCCCCGGCGGGCACTCGCTGTGCGCACGTGCCGCACTGTCCGGGATACTTGTTCGAAGCCATCGCGGGCAGCTTAGCGGAACGGACACGGGGCTCCCGACTAGACTTTCCGGCCGTGACCAGCGTTGAGCCTCCCATCACCCGGCCGTGTGCGCACTGTGGCCTGCCCGTACCGCAGAAGTCCTCCTCCGGCCGCCCCTTCCAGTACTGTCGGGACAACGACAGTGCCTGCCTGCGGGCCGCGCGCAGCGGCCGCCAGCGCGAACGCAGCTCCCCCGGACTGGCCGGCCAGGTCACCAAGGCGTGGGAACTCGTCGAGCGGATGGAACTCGCCGCCGCCGACCTCGCCGCGTCCCTGACCGGGGAACTCACCCCCGCCGGGGTGGAACGCCAGGCGGCCGAGATCCGCGCGGAGGCCGCGTCCGCCGTGGCCGCCGCGCACACCGAACGCGAGGCCGCCCAGACCGCCGCCGCCCGCGCCGAGGAGGCCGCCCGCGCCGCCGGGGCCCGCGCGACGACGGCCGAGGCGGAGGCCGAGGAGGCCCGGACCACGGCGGACCAGCGGGTCGGCGAGGCGGACCGCCGGGCGGCCGAGGCCGAGCGCGCCAGGACCGGGGCCGTCGAGGAGGCCGGCCGGCTCGTCGCCGGGGCCGAGGAGCGCCGGTCCCGGGCGGACCTGGCCCGGGCCGCCGCCGAGGAGGCCGCCGCGACCGCCCGGTCCGCGACCGCCGCCGCCGAGGCGCTGCGGGCCGACGCGGTGTCCGAACGGGACGCGACCCGCCGGGAACGCGAGGCGCTGCGGACCGAACGCGACGCGGCCACGGCGGAGGCGGCCCGGCTGACGGCCGAGGCGGACCGGCTCGCCACCGAGGCCGCCCGGCTGGCCCGGGAGCACGAGGAGCTGGCGGTGGCGCACGAGGCGCTGGTCGCGGAGCTGGCGGCGACCCGCGACGCCGCCGCGACCGAGTCCGCCCGCCTGACCCGGGAACGCGACGAGCAGGCGGCGGCGGGGGCCGCCGCCGAGGCCCGGGCGACCGCCGGCGCCCAGCGGGCCGCCGAGGCCGACGCGCGCCTTGCCGACCTGGCCGCCCGGCTCGCCGACGCCGAACGCGACGCGGCGACGGAGCGGGCCCGCGCGGACGCCGAGGCCCGCCGCGCCGACCAGGCCGCGTCCCTCGCCGGCACCGGCGACGCCGAGGTCGCCGACCTGCGCGAACGCCTCCGGGCCGCCGGGTCCGCCGCCGCCGAACGCGACGCGGCCCGGGCCCAGATCGCCAGCCTCAGCGAGCAGGTGTCCAACCTGGCCGCCGCCCTGGCGAGCCTCGGCAGGCCCTGACCAGCGGATCCCCGCGACGACGGAACAGGCCGGACCACGCCTCGGGCGGTGCGCGTCGCGGCCATTGCCCCGATCTCTGCTATTTTTCCGAAATGCTTGGGCAGGACGAGAGAACCACCACCGCACCACCCGCGACGGCCCTGGAGGAGCCCGCCTGGGACCACCTCCGGACCAGCCGCCGCCTGGGTCGCGCCGCCGCCGTCACGGACTACGTCCTCATCGTGGGTGGTCTGGTGTCGTTGTGGTTCACGTCCCGGCACCTGATGGGCGACGGGGAACGCCGGTTCGACGCGCTGACCCAGCTGCTGACGGGCGCGGGGCTGTCGACGGACCGGTACTCGCTGCTGGGTCCGGTCTTCGCCGCCCCGCTGTGGTGGCTGGGCCGCGCGGCCGGCGACGCCCGGGGCTGGATCACGCACTACAACCTGGTGCTGTTCGCGGTGTCCCTCGGACTGCTGTTCTGGCTGCTGCGCCGGCGGGTCGACGCGGTACTGCTCCGCCGGTTCCTGCTGCTCCTGGTGGCCGGCAGCATGATCGCCCCGCACGTGAACGACTTCTACGGCGAGACGTTCACCGCGATGACCGTCGGGGTGGGCGTGCTGTGCGCGGTGGCGCTGGTGACCCGGCCGGCGGTGCGGTGGGCCGGCTGGGTGGCGATGACCCTCGGCGGGGCGAACACCATGTCCAGCCTGCCCGCGCTGGGCCTGCTCGGACTGCGGCAGAGCGCCCTCACCCACCGGCTGCGCTACGTGCTCCCGGTGCTGGTCGCGGGGGTCGTGGCGCTCGCCGAGTCCTGGGCGCGCCGGGGCGACCCCCTCGACCAGGGCTACGGCGCGGAGCGGTTCGACTTCCCGGTGCTCCTCGGCGTCCTGGCCATCCTGCTGTCCTTCGGCAAGGGCCTGGTCTTCTTCACGCCGGGCCTGCTGCTGCCCGCCCGGCGCCGGCTGCGCGGTCTGTTCGACCCTGCGGCCGTGGACCTGTGGCGCGGCCAGGAGGCGTGGCTGGTGTTCGTCGCCGGCCTGGTCCTGGTCTACGGCGGCTGGTGGGCGTGGAACGGCGACTTCTACTGGGGACCGCGGTTCTTCCTGATCGCCATCTTCCCCGCCTCCCTGGCCCTGGCCGCCTGGCTCACCCACCACGACTCACGCCCGTCGCGGAACCTGGCGATCCTCGGCGTGCTGGCCCTGTCGCTGTGGGTGGGCGCGAACAGCACCGTGTTCGAGATGCTGCTGTCGCCGACCTGCTTCCCGCTGGCGACGAAGCAGGAGGACTTCTGCCGGTACGGGGTGCTGGAGAGCCGGCTGTGGTACCCGTGGCTGTCCTGGCCGAAGGGCCTGTCGGTCACCCAGTGGGCGCAGCTGCACTACCACGCCCTGGTGCTGTACTGGCTGGCCCTGCCGGTGATCATCCGCTCGGTCCCGGAGGTGCTGCGCCGGCTCCGGCAGGCCGGGCGGCGGCTGCCCGAGTGGAAGCTGTGACGCGGGCGCGGCCCGGCGGCTCCCGCCCGGCGGGCGCGGCCCCGCACCAAAATTCGGATGACAGCCGCCTGCGGTTCTGGGATCGTCGGGCTCCACACGAGAGAAGGAGGTGACGCCGTGAACGCCGTGACCGCTTCCCCGGGCGCCGCCTCCCGCCGCTGATCCCAGCCGCTCGCGCCCGGGTCCCGTACCCGAATGTGCGCGAGAGGAAAGATCTTTGAGACTGTGTGTACGCACCGCCCCCACCCGCCGGGCGGAGGTGCTCCGATGAGCGCCGAACCGCGGGTGAACGACCAGATCCGCGCCCGCGAGGTCCGCCTCGTCGGTCCGGAGGGCGAGCAGGTGGGCATCGTCCCCCTGGAGCAGGCCCAGCGACTGGCCACCGATGTCGACCTGGACCTCGTCGAGGTCGCCCCGGAGGCCCGGCCGCCGGTGTGCAAGCTGATGGACTACGGCCGGTTCAAGTACGAGGCCGGGCAGAAGGCGCGCGAGGCCCGGCGCAACCAGCAGCAGACCGTCACCAAGCAGATGAACTTCCGGCCGAACATCGACGAGAACGACTACGCGACGAAGAAGGGCCATGTCTCGCGGTTCCTGCGGGCCGGGGACAAGGTGAAGATCGCCGTGTGGTTCCGGGGCCGGGAGTAGCGCCGGCCGGAGCTCGGGTTCCGGCTGCTGAGCCGGCTGGCGGAGGACATCGGGGAACTCGGGTTCGTCGAGTCCGCCCCGCAGCAGGACGGCAGAAACATGATCATGGTACTGGCGCCGCACCGCGCGGTCCGGGCCGCCACCCAGCGGACCGAACCGGCCCCTGAGGGGACGTAGCACCAGGTGGGGGCGGTCCGGACGACCCGGGCCGCCCCGTACCCGTCGAGGATTGCCGCTCTCGCGCGCCGAGCGCGGACCGCACCGGAGACTGCGGCCCCGACTGCTACCGGTGCGCCCCGCCCTTAGTGGATGCCGCGCATCAGCCTGTGCAGTTGCCGGGTGAACCCGATGGCGGCCACGCCGAGCACGACGGACGCGACCCCGAGCACCATGAAGTACGCCGGCTGGGAGTAGTTCTCCCCGATCTTGGCGACCTGCCCGCCGATCGCGTCCCCGACGGCCGTGGACAGGAACCACAGCCCCAACATCTGGCTCGCGTACTTCGCGGGCGCCAGCTTCGTGGTCGCCGACAGCCCGACGGGCGACAGGCACAGCTCGCCGCAGACCTGGAGCGCGTACACGGCGACCAGCCACAGCGGGGACACCAGGTTCCCGCCGACGGCGGCCTTGGCGGCGGCGGCCATCAGCATGAACGACACGCCGTTGAGGACGAGACCCATGCTGAACTTCAACGGCGTGGACAGCCGGTGCCCGGCCTTGAGCCACAGGATCGCGAACAGCGGCGAGCCGATGATGACGAAGATCGGGTTGACGGACTGCAGCCACGAGGCGGGCATGTCCCAGCCGAACACGACCCGGTCGGTCTCGTCCCGGGCGAACCGGTTGAGCACCGAGCCGGCCTGGTCGTAGATGAGCCAGAAGGCGGCGGCGAACAGGAACAGCCAGACGTACGCCTTCATCCGGCTGCGCTCGTCGGAGTCCAGGGACTTGTCGAGGAAGATCCGGCCGAAGTACCCGATGGCGACCAGGACCGTGAAGACGGTGAGCCCGGTGACCACCCGGGAGACGCTGAGGGTGCCGGTGAGCGCCGCGAGGAGCAGCAGCACGGCGACGGCCCCGACGCCGATCAGCAGCCAGCGGACGACGGCCGGGCGCTCGGCGGGGGTCAGCGGGTTCGTCGGCTCGTCGCCGACCCCGTGCAGCCGCTTCCGCCCCAGCACGTACTGGACCACGCCCAGGGACATGCCGATCGCGGCCACCCCGAACCCGATGTGCCAGTTGACCTTCTCGCCGAGGTACCCGGTGATCAGCGGGGCGATGAACGCGCCCAGGTTGATGCCCATGTAGAAGATCGAGAACCCGGCGTCGCGCCGGACGTCGTCGGGGCTGTAGAGCTTGCCGACCATGGCCGAGATGTTGGGCTTGAGCAGGCCGGTGCCGATCGTGATCAGGGCCAGCCCGACGAAGAAGGTCGGCACGCTCGGCAGGATCATCGCGTAGTGCCCGGCCGCGATGATCATGCCGCCCCACAGCACGGAGCGGCGCGCGCCGAGCAGCCGGTCGGCGATCCAGCCGCCGGGCAGCGCCATCAGGTACACCATGGCGACGTAGACCCCGTAGAGCGCGTCGGCGTCGCCGTCACCCCAGCCGAGGCCGCCGTTGGCCACCGTGGCGGTCAGGTAGAGGACGAGCAGGGCCCGCATGCCGTAGTAGCTGAAGCGTTCCCACATCTCGGTGAGGAACAACGTGGAGAGCGCCCTGGGGTGTCCGAAGAATCCTTCACCGTCCGTGGTTGCCTCGGCCGATGCCGTGATGTCGGACATTCGTTGTACCTCCTGTGGGGGTGACGCTAACCCTCAGTATCGAAGTGGCCCGGTGAGCCAGTCCGGTCAATCAGAATATTCAGCTGTAACAGGGACAAGTTTTCATTCGTTCGGTCACATTGGGGGGTGAGGGTACTCACGACTGGCCGCGAGGTACTACCCTCGACGGGGCCGGGGGCCGTAGTGACTCACCGTGAGAAATACCCTCAACGGGGAACATGAAACGGGCCACGATCGTTACACCCGTTGTACGCGCACGACAGCCGGAGGGGAAAGCCGATCATGGGCGAGCGCATGCTGCGCGGAAGCCGTCTCGGAGCTATCAGCTACGAGTCGGACCGAAACACCGAGTTGGCGCCTCGGCAGACTCGGGAGTACCTGTGCGCCAGGGGGCATCAGTTCGAGGTCCCGTTCGCGGTGGACGCCGAGGTTCCGCCGATCTGGGAGTGCAAGTTCGACGGCACGGTCGCCCGTCTCGTCGACGGTAGCGAGCCCGAGTCGAAGAAGGCGAAGCCGCCGCGCACCCACTGGGACATGCTGCTGGAGCGGCGGTCCATGTCGGAGCTCGAGGACATCCTCAACGAGCGTCTCGACGAGGTCCGCAGCCGTCGCGGCGGCCGCACGGTCTGACGCACGAAGCCGATCAGGCCCCGACCCGTCCGGGTCGGGGCCTTTCGTCGTGCGGCGGCGGGACTGTCGTGAGACGACAGGACTCTTGACTTAATTCGAACGTCGCTCGATGCTTGATTCGGCCAAGCACATCCGAACAGGAAGGAACAGCCATGCGCGAAGTTCCCGTTGGTGGCGGCACCCGTCCCGGCACGCAGATCCCGCTGCGCCTCATCGAGGTCGAGCCCCGCCTGCCCAACGAGGTCGACCCGAGCCGGGGCGACCTGCCGTTCGAGCTGTAAAGAGAACAACGGCGAGACCCACATAGCGAAAGAGCCTCCCCGGTGGGGAGGCTCTTTCCATGTCCGTCAGACGATCTCACCCTCGATGGGCGCGTCCGGGCTGGTGCCGTGTTGCGCCCTGATCTTCACGGTACGCGGGCCGAACAGGTCGTTCGTCAGGCGCGGGTCGAGCCGCCGGGTCGCCACCCGCTCCACCAGGCCCCGGAACAGGCCCCGGGTGGGCGGCGCGATCATCAGCATCCCGAACACGTCCGACACGAAGCCGGGGACCAGCATCAGGACCCCGCCGACGAAGACCAGGATCCCGTCGGTGGCGTGCCTGCCGGGCGCCCGGCCCTCCTGGACGTCCGTCTGGACGGCCCGCCAGGCCCGGCCGCCCTCGCGGCGGAGCAGCCAGCCGCCCAGCGCCGAGGTCGCCAGCATGAGCAGGAGCGTCCACCCCAGGCCGATCACCTGACCGACGGCGACGAGCGCCGCGATCTCGACGACGGGCACGACGATCAGTGCCGCGAGGACCAGCCAGAGGGTACGCATGCCCGGTTCAACGCTCGGCGGACGTCTTCTTCTTCCCGCCCAGCCGGTCACGGACGGCCCAGCCGGTGACCTTGAACAGCGCCTCCCGGATGATCGAACCACTCATCTTGGACACGCCGTGCACCCGCTCGTGGAAGGTGATCGGCACCTCGACGAGCTTGCAGCCGGTCTTGTAGGCCCGGTAGGTCAGGTCGACCTGGAAGCAGTACCCGTGGGAGATGACCGACGCCAGGTCGATCTTGTCGAGCAGGGGCAGCCGGTACGCCCGGTAGCCGCCGGTGGCGTCGCTGACGGGCATGCCGAGCATGATCCGGATGTACAGGTTGCCGCCGCGCGACAGGAGCAGCCGGCGCTTCGGCCAGTTCACCACGGAACCGCCCGGGATGTAGCGGGCGCCCAGCGCGCCGTCCGCGCCGGCCGCGATCGCGTCCAGGAGGCGGTGCAGCTGCTCGGGGGCGTGGGAACCGTCGGCGTCCATCTCGCACACGACGTCGTAACCGTGCTCCTTGGCCCAGCCGAAGCCCGCGATGTACGCGGCGCCCAGGCCCTCCTTGCCCTTGCGGTGCAACACGTGCACCTGCGGGTCGGCGGCGGCCAGCTCGTCGGCGACCGCACCCGTCCCGTCGGGGCTGTTGTCGTCAGCGACGAGGATGTCCACCTGGGGGACCGCACGGCGTACACGATCGACGATGAGCCGGACGTTCTCCAGCTCGTTGTACGTCGGGATCACCACGAGGACCCGGCCAACTCCGGGGTACCCCTCCTCCGCCGGGATCGACGGTGTGGTGTTCTCGGTCACGCTTCCTCCTCATCGGTGTGCTGGGCTGCGGCACGGCGACGGACGAATCCGGCCATGACCAGCCCAAACAGCGCCAGCCCCGCCAGAACGGCCTCCGGCGTGCCCCCCAGCGTAGTCGCCGGGGTCTTGACTACCGTCAGGTGTGTCGTTCTCACCAGCGCGGCACGGGTGTTGAACGTCGTGGCGTCGTACGCGCGACCGTCCGGGGACACGAAAGCCGACACCCCCACGGTCGAGGCCATCAGGCCCGGACGGCCGTGTTCCACGGACCGCAGCCGCACCATGCTCAACTGTTGTTCGGCCTCCGCGGTGTTGAACGTGGCGTTGTTCGTCTGGGTGACGAGCAGCTGCGCGCCGCCGGTCACGGTGTCCCGGACGATGTCGTCGTAGGCGACCTCGAAGCAGATCACGTCGCCGATCGTGAAGGCGCCGCCGTCGGCGGGCACGCTCATCACCCCGGGCCGGTCGCCGGCCTCGAAGTCCGAGCGGACCAGGTCCACCTTCTTGGTGATCTTCCGGACCAGCGGGCGCATCGGGATGAACTCCGCGAACGGCACCGGATGCCGCTTCGTGTACTCCTGCACCGGCCCCTTGCCCGCGACCCAGAGCAGCCCCACGTTGCGGACGTGCCCGTCCTTCGGGGCCAGCACCGCGCCGACCAGGATCGGGGCGCCGATCGCGCGCGCCGCCCGGTCGATGGCCTCGAAGGCGTCGGCGTTGACGTACGGGTCGATGTCGGAGGAGTTCTCCGGCCAGACCACGAGCGCGGGGCGGCGGATCTCCTGGCGGTCGACCTTCGCGGCCAGCTCCAGGGTCGCGTCGACGTGGTTGTCGAGGACCGCCCGGCGCTGCTCGTTGAAGTCGAGGCCCAGGCGGGGCACGTTGCCCTGCACGACGGCGATGTCCACGGCCCGGCCCTCGCCCGGCGCGACCACCGGGAGGAGCGCCCCGACCCCCATGACGGCGACCGCGCCGAGGTCGGCGAGCAGGGCCACGGTCACGAGCCGGCGGGCCGCCCCGGACCGGGCGGCGTCGTCCGCGCCGGCGGCCGGGCGCGGGCCGAACGCGAGGTGCCAGGCCGCGTAGGCCAGCAGCCCGCCGGCCCCCGCCACCACCAGGGTGACCAGAGGCGCGCCGCCGAGGTACGCGAACCGGACCGTGGGCGCGTCGGCCTGGCTGAACGCGAGCCGCCCCCACGGGAAGCCCCCGAACGGGGTCCGCGACCGGGCGTACTCCTGCGCGACCCAGAGCAGGGCGGTCAGGACGGGCCAGCTCCACGCGTACCGGCGGAAGAGGGGGGTCGTGAGGGCGGCGGCCGCGCCCAGCAGGCCGACGTAGGACGCCTGGAGGTTGGCGAGCAGGATCCACGGCCACCAGCCGACCTGGGTCCCCGTCCAGCTCAACAGGGGCACGAACAGCACCACGCCGGTGATCCAGCCGAATCCGAGCCCGCCCCACAGGCTCCGGCCGCGCACCGCGCACGCGAGCAGCGCCACGCCGAGCGGCGCGCAGAACCACAGGCCGTAGGGCGGGAAGGCCACCAGGAGAAGGCCGCCGGCCACCACGGCGGCGGCGTACGCCAACCACCGGGGGATCCTCGCCGGCCGCTCGGGGGCGGGGGCGGCGGTCTCAGTCATCAGCACCGGCCCATTGTGCGGGTGGAAAAAAGATAACGGGGCGCGGCCCCCGCCGCGCCCCCTACATCACCCAGGTATCCCTGCCGGTCCGGCAGGATGTCCGAGGGAACCTTCGGACCAGTCCGACACGAGTTGGCTGCCCGCCCCGCACTGTTGTCTACTGGCTCCCCGCACATCCTGCCCGGAACCGACGTCGCGGCCACTCTCGCACCGCCCCGCCGACCTCCATCCTGTGGACCTGGCCGCTGGCGGACGACGCGACCTGTCGGCCACCATGCCCACCGGATGGAGCGACGGAGCGAGCCGAGCCGCTCCGAAGTAGGACTCACAGACCGTACGCATCGCAGGCCCGTTAGCGCCAACCAAACCAGAATTTTGGCAATAGGAAACCGGCGTGTCGCCGGTGTGTCGTTTCGGAGGGCTCCCCGTTCGTCATACCCGTGACAGGCTCGACGAGAACGAAGGAGAACGATCATGCGGTACGCGATGCTCATCGTCAGCGACGAGGCCCTCGAGGACGCGGCGTCACCCGAGGAGACCAAGGAACACGAGGCCGCGGTGTGGGCGTGGTTCGAGCGCTGGGACGGGCACTTCGGCGAGGGTGGCGCGGAGTTGCAGCGGGTCGCCGGCGCGCGCACGATCCGTGGCGAGGTGGTCACCGACGGCCCGTACGTGGAGCTGAAGGAGGTCATCGGGGGCATCGTGTTCCTGGAGACGCCGACCCTGGAGGAGGCCGTGGAGATCGCGCGGACGTGGCCCGGGCTGAAGTACCCGTACGTGAGCGTGGAGGTCCGCGGGACGGTCTCGCGCTGACCCGCTTCGGGGTCTCCGCGCCGGGTCTGCGGTCAGCGCGCCGGGTCCGCTGAACGGCCGGTGAGCCGGGCGTCGAGGAGTCGGCGTTCGGCGGGGTCGACGGCCAGGTCGTGCGCGGTGCGCGCGGCCCGGCCGGCCTCCTCGTCGCGGCCCAGCGCCGCCAGCAGTTCCGCGCGGGTGGCGTGCAGCAGGCGGTAGTGGCCGAGCCGTTCTGAGACCTCCTCCACCTCGGCGAGGGCCCGTTCCGGCCCGTGCAGCCGCCAGGTGGCCACCGCGCGGGACAGCCAGGTGACGGGGTCGGGGCGCAGGGCGTGCAGCCGGTCGTACAGCGCCCGGATCGCCCGCCAGTCGGTGGCCCCGGCGGTGGGCGCGATGGCGTGCTGGGCGGCGATCCCGGCCTGTAGCTGGTAGACCCCCGGCCGGCACAGCGCGACCGCCCTGCGCAGCCGGCGCAGCGCCGCCCCGATCAGGGCGCCGTCCCAGCGGGACCGGTCCTGGTCGTCGAGCGTGACGAGGGCGCCGTCCGCGTCGAACCGGGTCGCCGACCGCGCCTCGTGCAGCTCCATCAGCGCGGCCAGGCCCGCCGCCTCCGGCTCGCCCGGCATCAGGTCCGCCAGCTCCCGGGTCAGCCGCAGCGCCTCGGTCCGCAGCGGCGCCCGGGACTGGTAGCCCTCGTTGAACACCAGGTAGAGCACGTGCAGCACCCCGTCGAGCCGTTCGGCGAGCCGCTCGGGATCGGGCACGGCGAAGGGCGAAGGACGGTTCTTCAGGGTACGGCGCGCCCGGGTCAACCGCTGCGCCATCGTCGTCTCGGGCACCAGGAACGCGGCGGCCACCTCCGCCGTGGACAGCCCGCCCACGGCCCGCAGGGTGAGCGCGATCTGCGCCTCGGTCGGCAGCACCGGATCGCAGCAGCCGAACAGCAGGGCGAGCCGGTCGTCCTCGGTCTGGTCCACGTCGGCGACCCGGGCGAGCAGTTCGCGACCCCGGGCCTCGCGGCGCAGCCGGTCGACGGCGCGCCGCCAGGCGGTGATGAGCAGCCAGCCGCCCGGGTTCGCGGGGACGCCGTCCGCCGGCCAGTGGTCGAGGGCGGCGGCCACGGCCTCCTGGAGCGCGTCCTCGGCGGCGTCGAGGTCGCCCAGGCGGCGGGCGAGGGCGGCGCGGATCCGGGGCGCGTCGGCACGCCACACCTGGTCGAGAGCCTCCACCCCCGCAGGCTACCGCGCGTCGGGCCGGCGTCAGTCGGCGAAGGCGTCGACGGGCGCGCGCAGGTCGAGGGTGAGGTCGTCGTCGTTGGCCTCGTCGACGCCGAAGGAGGCCAGTACGGCACCGGTGGCGCGGTCGGCGAGTTCGATCCTGGCGTTGGAGTAGTAGCCGACCTGGATGTCCTCGGTGAAGTACCGGGCGTTGGACAGACCGCCGTCCCTCATCACGCTGGCGATGCTCATCCCCCAGAAGTGGTGTCCCTCGTACCGGGGGCTGTAGTTGCAGGCGGTCCAACCCTTCAGCGACGCCTTGTACTCGATGCGGATCTTGAGCACCCCCCGGCTGGCGGTGAGCCTCGCGACCACCGACTGCCCCGGATCGAGCCTGACCTTGACCCCGGACGTGGAGCCGACCACCACCTCCTTGGTCTCCGTCCTGCTCTCGCCCCACGAGTGGCTGTACGACATCGACGTCTCGCCGCCACCCCCCGCGCCGAGGAATTTCACGTCGTAGGTGAACCTCTGCTCCACGGAGACCGTGTTCGACTTCGACCACGTGTTGCTCGTCGTGTTGGCGACCTGCTCGGTGATGCTCGCTTCGAAGTCCGCCGGGACGCTGCTGCCGTTCACCAGGTCCCTCTCGGCCACGATCACCGGCTCGGACGTGATCCCGGTGACGCGGGCGCTCTTCACCTTCAGTCTCGTGGCCACCTCCGGCCAGTCGTACGTCTTGTACAGGTCGTTCCACGGGGTGGGACTGCGCAGGTAGGCGTCGTTGGGACGTTTTCCCTTGTAGGCGTGCACCGCCGACTTCAACGACGAGTCCCCCAGGTCGAACGTCGAGCGTTCGGTGTCGGTGATGACGTGCAGCAGGGTGCCGGAGGCGGTGACGCTCGACGAGCCGGCGTCACCGCCGGCGGTGATGGAGACAGAGATGGACACAGTTTCCCCCGATATGTGTCTGACCACGGCGGCCGCGACCGCACGCGACGCCGACAACCCACTCAGGATAGGGAAATCACCCACAGGACATTGCGGATCGCACAATTTGCCCCAGCCCCATGCGGTCCGGATTGCCACCGTCTCCGGCCCGGTGTACGGTCAACCAAGACGTACGTACGGTTTATAAGGAGCGCACATGTGGGACCCGAACACCTACGCCCGCTACGGTGACGAGCGCAGCCGCCCCTTCTTCGAGCTGGTCGCCCGGATCGGCGCCACCGCGCCCCGCACCGTGGTCGACCTGGGCTGCGGCCCCGGCAATCTGACCGCCACCCTCGCCGACCGCTGGCCGGACGCGGCGGTCCGGGGCCTCGACAGCTCCCCCGAGATGATCGACAAGGCCCGGGCGTCGTCGGACCTGGAGTTCGCGGTCGCCGACGTCAACGACTTCACCCCCGGCCCCGACGTGGACGTCCTGGTGTCCAACGCCGTGCTCCAGTGGGTGCCGGAGCACCAGGAGCTGCTCCGGCGCTGGTCACGGGCCCTGTCCCCCGACGGGTGGCTGGCGTTCCAGGTGCCGGGCAACTTCGCCGCGCACTCGCACGAGACCCTGCGCGCGCTGGCGTTCGAGGAGCCGTGGCGCGACCTGCTCGACTGGCGGCCCCGGGTCGCCCCGGTGCTCGACGCCGCCGGGTACGCGCAGCTGCTGCTCGGCGAGGGGCTCGCGGTCGACGCGTGGGAGACGACGTACGTGCACCTGCTGCCGGCCGCCGACGTGCACCCCGTCCTGACCTGGATGGAGGGCACCGCGCTGCGGCCGGTCCGGTCCCGCCTCGACGACGCGCACTGGGCGGCGTTCCGCACCGAACTGGGCGCGCGGCTCGCCGAGAGCTACCCGACGACGCACGGCGTGGTGGCGTTCCCGTTCGCGCGGATCTTCTGCGTCGCGCACAAGGCCGGCTGACCGGGGACCCGCTCCGCCGGGGACCGTACCCGTCGAGTGTTTCCGTTCTTGTGGGCGCTAGGCGGTGGCGACCCCGGCGAGGAGGGCGCGGGCCACGTCCGGGTGGTCCTCGGCGAGCAGGCCGGCGGCGGCCAGCACGTAGGCCCGGTCCACGTGCCGGTGGGCGGCGCGCGGCGTGGGCCAGGAACCGGCGTGGTCGGACAGGGCGGCGGCCAGCAGCGCGTCGGAGGCGTCGGCGGGCAGGGTGCGCAGGACCCCGCCGGAGCCGATCACCAGGCGGACCTCGCGCAGGTCCTTGCCGCCCCGCAGCGGCCCGTCGGCCAGCACCCGTTCGCCCCGGGCGTGCCGGCGCAGCGCCACGGTCACCGCCAGCTCGGCGAGCCGGGCGTCGACGGCCAGGTCGTCGGCGAGGAACCCGGGGTCACCGGCGCGGGCGTCGGCGGCCGGGGCGAGCACCCGGGCCTCGGCCTCGCCGATCAGCTTCTCCCGGACCGCCGCCTCGACGACGCCGGGCGCGCCCCAGCGCACCCCCAGATCCCCCTCGACGGTCCGGGACCGCCACAGGGTGCCGGCGACCTCGCCGTGCAGGCCGGCCTCGCGCTCGGGGTCGGGGGTGAGCACCGAGTACACGTCGGTGGTGGCCCCGCCGACGTCGACGACCACCACGTCCCCGTCGAGGAGTTCCACGGCCGACAGCACGATGTCGGGGGTCGCGCCCCGCACCAGGGAGGCGAACCGCGGCCCCCTCGACAGCTTCTTGCCGCCGATCACGTGCCGCAGGAACACCTCCCGCAGGGCCAGGCGCGCGGGCCCCGGGTTCAGGGTGCCGATCCGGGGCAGGACGTTGTCGCAGCCCACAGCCGTGCGGGCGGCCAGGATGTCACAGGCCTCCTCGCGCGCGTCGGCGTTGCCGGCCACCACGACGGGTACCGCGATCCGGCTGATCCGGCGCGCGTTGTGCAGGATCGTCTCGGCGTCCCCTCCGTCGGTACCGCCCACGAGGAGCAGCACGTCGGGCTTCGCGGCGCGGACGGCGGCCACCCCGGCGGCGTCGAGCGGGCCCGCGGAGACGTGCACGACCTTCGCGCCGGCCGACATGCCGACCCGGTAGCCGGCCTCGGCGGTGACCAGGGCCTCGTACCCGATGACGGCCAGCCGCAGCCCGCCGCCCGCGCTGGAACACGCCCGCAGGTCGTCGAGCCGCAGCCCCGTCGCGGCGACCGTGGCGTCGACGCCGCGCAGCACGTCGGTGTCCAGGGTCGTGGGGTGGCTGGCCGTGGCGGCCAGCTCCCCCGTCTCCGTGTCCACGACGGCGAGCTTGGTGAACGTGGACCCGACGTCGACGCAGCCGATCAGCACGGCGCACCCGCCGTCCGGTGCCGCGCGGGCACCGGCACCGGCCGGCGACGGCCGAGGCCACCGCGCGCCGGGTGCCGCCGGAGGTGGCCGGGCGTCACTTCGCCGGAACGACCACGGTGCCGGTCGCCGTGACCGCCACGATCGGGGTCTCCAGGATCTCCGCCGCCGACTCGGACCTGTCCGGCCGGCCGCGCCCCACGACCCGGCACTCGAAGTCGATGGTGCGCGACCGGGTACCCATCCGGGTCACGGTCGCCACGACCTCCAGCAGGTCCCCGGCCTTCATCGGCGCCTTGAACTGCACGTCGGAGTACGAGGCGAACAGGCCCTCGTCGCCGTCCAGGACGACGCACACCTCGGTGGCGACATCCCCGAACAGACCCAGGGCGTAGGCCCCGTCGACCAGGTTGCCGGCGTAGTGCGCGTGGCTGTAGGGGACGTAGCGGCGGTGGGTCACGGTGGTCACGCGGCGGCTCCAGTCAGGGGGCGGGACTTCTCGACGAGGGCGTGCACGAGGTAGCTGGCCACCTCGCCGGGGGTGGTGCCACGGCCGAAGATCCGGTCGACGCCGAGCTCCCCGGTGGCGAGTTCGTCGAACCGGGGTCCGCCGACGATGAGCAGGGGACGCTTCGCGGCCGGGAACGCCTCCCGGAACGCCGCCGACATCTCCTTGGTGTTGTGCAGGTGCGCGTCCTTCTGGGTCACGACCTGGCTGACCAGGACCGCGTCGGCCTTCTCGGCGCGGGCGCGCTCCACGAGCTCGGGGACGGCGACCTGGGCCCCGAGGTTGACGACGCGCAGCTCGCGGTAGTACTCCAGGCCCTTCTGGCCCGCGTACCCCTTGATGTTGAGGATCGCGTCGATGCCCACGGTGTGCGCGTCGGTGCCGATGCACGCGCCGACGACCACGAGCTTGCGGCGCAGCCGCTTCTTCACCACCGTGTTGACCTCCTTGGCCCCCAGCAGCGGGAAGTCGCGCTCCACGACGACGACCTTGTCGAGTTCGACCAGGTGGCGCACGGAGCCGTAGACGACGAAGAAGGTGAAGTTGTCGCCCATCGGCTTGGCGTGCACGAGCATCGCCGGCTCCAGGCCCATCTTGGCCGCCAGCTGCAACGCGGCGCCCTCGGCCCGCTTGTCGTGCGGGATGGGCAGCGTGAACGACACCTGGGTCATGCCGTCGCCGGTGGTGTCGCCGTACGGGCGCACGATGTTGCCGCTCACGCCTGTGCCTCCAGGATCTCGGTCGCGGGGTTGTAGTAGCCCTCGCCCTGCGCGGCCACGCCCTCGAGGCCCTTGCCCCGGTCGGCGGGCCGCTTCATGATGCCGAACGTGCCGTCGGCGATCGCGTTGAGCAGCGTGTCGTCGGCGATGGCCTCCAGCAGCCCGATCGACTCGTTGAGCACCTCGTTGGCCCGGTTGCGGATGAAGCCGCCCGGGGCCGGCACGAAGTCCTCGTGCAGGTTGCCGGCCGCGCCCAGCACGTACCGGACGTTCTGCAGGGCGATGTCGCGGTCCGACAGCCACGGGGTGACCACGGCCTCGGTCATCATGCCGACGAGCAGGATGCTCTGCCCGGTCAGCGCGCCGGCCAGGTTGAAGAACCCGTCGAGGAGGTTGCCCTTGAACACGTCGCCGGTCATGTGCTTGGTCGGCGGCATCCACTTCAGGGGCGCGTCGGGGAACAGTTCCCGGGCGAGCAGGGCGTGCGCGAGTTCCAGGCGGAACGAGTCGGGCACGTCCGGGTTGATCTCGAACGCGTGGCCGAGCCCGAGCTGCCAGTTCTCCAGGCCCGCTTCCTTCGCGAAGTACTCGTTGAGCAGCTGCGACGTGGTGACCGTGTGCGCGGCCTCCACGGCGTCGGCGGTGGTGAGGTAGTTGTCCTCGCCGGTGTTGATGATGATGCCGGCCCGGGCGTGGATCTGCCGGGAGAACCGCTGGTCGACGAACGTGCGGATCGGGTTGATGTCGCGGAACAGGATGCCGTACATCGAGTCGTTGAGCATCATGTCGAGGCGTTCGAGGCCGGCGAGGGTGGCGATCTCGGGCATGCACAGGCCGGACGCGTAGTTGGTGAGCCGCACGTAGCGGCCCAGCTCCTTCGACGACTCGTCCAGCGCGGCGCGCATCAGGCGGAAGTTCTCCTGGGTGGCGTACGTGCCGGCGAAGCCCTCCCGGGTCGCGCCCTCGGGCACGTAGTCCAGCAGGGACTGCCCCGTGGACCGGATCACCGCGATGATGTCGGCGCCCTCCCGCGCGGCGGCCTGGGCCTGCGGGATGTCCTCGTAGATGTCGCCGGTGGCCACGATCAGGTAGATCCACGGCCGCTGCTTCGGGTCGCCGTGCCGCTTGACCATCTTCTCGCGTTCGACCCGGCGGCGGTCGATCTGCTTGATGCCGGCGCCGACCGCGCGCCGGGAGGCCTTGCGGGCCCGGGTCGCGTCGCCCCGGCCGGGCACGGTGAACGTGATCGACCCGGCGGCGGCCTTCTGGGCCAGCAGGGTCGGGTCGGCGATGTTCTCGGCGGCCATGGCGTGGAACACGGGTACGGCGACCCCGTGTTCCAGGCCGATGTCCGCGCGGACGGCGTCGACGAGCCGGTTGACCCAGGGGATGCCGTCGGGGTCGGCCCCGGACACGCCGGCCAGGCGCAGCAGGGCCCGCTCCACCGACACCGTCGTGTGGGTGCGGGCGATCTCCACCACGGGCGCACCGGCCCGGACGGCGAGCTGTCGGGCCCGGTCGACCAGGACCGGGTCGAGGTCGAGCTTCACTTCTCACTCCTCATGGATTGTCCTCCCACGCAGTACCGTCCGCAGGCAGCGGGGTGCGCCCTGGTCCAGATCCGGCAGGCCCTTGGCGTCGGTGTCCCACACCGCGAACGTGGCGGCCGCGCCGGGGGCGAGCACGCCCTCGTTGTCGTGCCGCACGGCGCGCCAGCCGCCCCGGGTGTGCGCGGCGAACGCTGCCTTCGCGCTGATCCGGTGCACCGGGTTGTGGTGCCGGGTCGCGGCGAGCACCGCGCCCCACGGGTCGAGCGGGGTCACGGGCGCGTCGGAGCCGAACGCCAGGGTCACGCCGACGCCGTGCAGGGCGCTGAACGGGTTGGCGGACAGGGCGCGTTCGACGCCGAGGCGGGCGGCGTACATGCCGTGCTCGCCGCCCCACAGCCGGTCGAACACGGGCTGCACGCTGGCGATGATGCCGAACTCCACGAAGCCGGCGATGAGTTCCTTGTCGAGGAGTTCGGCGTGCTCGACCCGGTGGCCGGCCTCGCGGACCGCCTCGACCCCGAGCCGCTCGGCGGCGCGGGCGAACCCGTCGACCACGGCGCGCAGCGCCCCGTCGCCGATGGCGTGGAACCCGCCCTGCATGCCGTGCGCGGCGCAGTCGACGAGGTGCGCGGCGACCTGCTCGGCGGTCAGGTAGGCGTGGCCGTGGGTGTCGTCGTCGTGGTAGCTGTCGCGGACGCAGGCGGTGCGCGAGCCGAACGCCCCGTCGGCGAACAGGTCCCCACCGGCCCCGACCGCGCCCAGCTCCCTGGCCTTCGCGGCGGCGCAGAGCTCACCCCAGAAGCCGAACACCTGGGGGTACTCCTCCCCCGCCGCCAACACTCCGGTGAAGTCCGCCTCGGAGGACAGCACCGGCCCCCCGCACTCGTGCACGGCGGCGATGCCGAGGGAGGCGGCGTGCCGCAGGGCGAGCCGGCCGGCGGAGGTGCGGTCGGTGACCGACAGCGCGGAGTACGCGGCCTTGCGGATCTCGTGGTGCGCGTCGAGGCGTACCCAGCCGTCGGGGTCGTGTCCGATCCGGCCGGCCGCGTGGTGCAGCAGCGCGGTGGACGCGAGGGCGGAGTGCTTGTCGATCCGGGTCAGGTACACCGGCCGGCCGCCGGCCGCCGCGTCGAGTTCGCTGGCCGTGGGGGGCTCGGGCAGTTCCCAGCCGTGGCCCATGATCAGGCCCTCGGTGCGCACGGCCCGGGCGGCGACCCGGGCGAGCAGGTCACCGGCGCTGTGGCAGCCGGACAGGTCCAGCCCGGACAGCGCCAGGCCCGTGTCGGTCGCGTGCATGTGGGCGTCGACGAACGCGGGCGTGACGAGGCGGTCGCCCAGGTCGACGACGCGCGGGGTGCCGGGCGCGTCGGCGCGCGCGCCGAGCCACGTGATCCGGTCACCCTCGACGAGCAGGGCGTTGGCGGTCGGGTCGGCGGGGCTGTAGACCCGGCCCGAGACGTACAGGATGGGGGTGGTGTCCATGGTGTTCAGTCTGCCCGCAGCCGGCCCTCGAAAAGCGTCCTGACGCCCGGCTCGCCGCGCAGGAGTTGCAGGGCGACGTCGGCGTGCCCGGGCACGTATCCGTTGCCGACGAGCATGGTCACGTCGGCCGCCAGGCCCTCGGCGCCGAGCGCGGCGGCGGCGAAGGAGGTGGCCATGGAGAAGAAGACGACGGTGCCCCCGGCGGCCGTGGCCAGGATCGCGCCGTGTTCGCAGCCGGGGACGTCCACGCACACGACGGTGACGTCGGCGGGTCCGCCGAGCGCGCCGGACACGGCGTCGGCGAGGGCGACGGGGTCCCGCGCGTCGGCGATGGCCACGTGGTCGGCGATCCCGGCGCCGGTGAGCAGGTCGGCCTCGCGGGCGTGCGGGACGATGCCGACGGTGCGGGCGCCGGCCTGGCGGGCGGCGGCCAGGGACAGCGAGCCGGACTTGCCGGCCCCGCCGATCACGGCGACGGTCGCGTCCCGGTAGCCGGCGACGACCCGGGCGGTGAGCGCGGGCGCGCCGCACACGTCGAGGACGGCGAGGGCCAGCTCGGGGTCCAGGTCGTCGGGGAGCCTGGCGGCGATGGAGCGGCCGAACAGGATGGCGTGGCCCTCGGCGGGCACCTGCTCGCTACGGCCGTCCCAGTTCTTGAGCCCGTCGGTGATCGTCAGCGGGGTCAGGGTGAGGGAGACGAGGGTGGCGACCCGGTCGCCGACGGCCAGGCCGAGCGGGGAGTCGGGGCCGACGGCCTCCACGACGCCGATCAGCATGCCGCCGGAACCGGTGACCGGGTTCTGCATCTTGCCGCGTTCGGTAACGATCGCGCATACCTCGGCGCGCACGGCGGCCCCGTCCCCGGCGTGCTTCTCGGAGAGCTGGCGGAAGCTCGCGGCGTCCAGGTTCAGCCGTTCGACCCGGATCCGCACCTCGTCGGCGGCGATTTGGGGGCTCGCGTCCAGTTTCCGGGCGGCCTGGGGCAGCACTCCGGCAGGCTCGATCACTCTGTGCAGACCCACTGGCGACGACACGTAAAACCCCCTCCGACCGGAAATCCTCCGGCAGCGTACTTCCTACACGGGATATTCTCCAGTACGGTTCCGCAGGCATATATTTTTTGTAGGAGGGGTGACATGGCCGAGCAGCCTTACGAGTACCGGCGTCGGGAGATCGTCGAGCCGGACTGGACGCGGCTGCCCGGATACCGGACGGTGACCCGCGACCAGTGGGAGTCCGCCCAGTGGCAGCGCGTCAACTGCGTGAAGAACGTCAAGCAGCTCCGGGCCCTGATGGGCGACCTGCTCGACGAGTCCTTCTACGCGGACCTCGAGGCCGACCAGGCCCAGCGCGCGACCATGTCGATGCTGGTCCCGCCGCAGATGATGAACACGATGGTCCCGCACGAGGTGCCGACCACCGAGTCGTTCTACGCCGACCCGGTCCGGATGTACATGCTGCCGGTGCTCTCCGACCGGCGCACCGACTTCCCCTCGCACCCGTACGCGACGCGGGACTCGCTGCACGAGCACGACATGTGGGTGGCCGAGGGGCTCACCCACCGGTACCCGACGAAGGTCCTCGCGGAGCTGCTGAGCACCTGTCCGCAGTACTGCGGGCACTGCACCCGGATGGACCTCGTCGGCAACTCCACCCCCACGATCGACAAGCTCAAGCTGTCGCTCAAGCCGGTGGACCGCTACGACGCGCACATCAACTACCTGAAGTCCCAGCCCGGCGTCCGCGACGTCGTGGTCTCCGGCGGCGACGTGGCCAACGTGCCGTGGAAGAACCTCGAGTCCTACCTGATGCGCCTGCTGGACCTCGACACGGTCCGCGACATCCGGCTGGCCACCAAGGCCCTCGCCGGCCTGCCGCAGCACTGGCTGCAGAACGACGTGGTCGAGGGCCTGGAGCGGGTCGCCAACACCGCGCACCGCCGGGGCGTCAACCTCGCGATCCACACCCACGTCAACCACGCCAACTCCGTCACCCCGCTGGTGGCGAAGGCCGCGCGGACCGCGATCGACGTGGGCGTGCGCGACGTGCGCAACCAGGGCGTGCTGATGCGCGGCGTCAACGCGACCAGCGTGGACCTGCTGGACCTGTGCTTCGCGCTCCAGGGCGAGGCGAACATCCTGCCGTACTACTTCTACATGTGCGACCTGATCCCGAACGCCGAACACTGGCGGGTATCGGTGTGGGAGGCCCAGCACCTCCAGCACGCGATCATGGGCTACCTGCCCGGGTACGCGACGCCGCGGATCGTGTGCGACGTGCCGTTCGTCGGGAAGCGCTGGGTGCACATGCTCAGCGAGTACGACCGGGACAAGGGCATCTCGTACTGGACGAAGAACTACCGCACGTCCATCGAGGCCACCGACACCGAGGCCCTCGAGCGCACCTACGCCTACTACGACCCGATCTACACCCTCCCGGAGGAGGGCCAGGCGTGGTGGCGCGAGCAGCACCCGGTCGAGGACCCGACGGCCCAGATCGTGGCCCAGGCCTCGCGCACGGCCGCCGCGCTGGCCTACTAGAACGACGGAACGCCGCCCACGGATCATCCGTGGGCGGCGTTCCCGTGTCCGGTCGGGCGGCGCCGCGCCAGCCCGGTGGCGCGGCGGGCGCCGGCCGGCGGGTCAGCAGGGGCCCAGGTCGCTCCACACCCACCACGCGGTCCGCGGATCCTCCAGCACCGTCCACCAGTTGGCCTGGTACACCCGCCCGGCCCGGGTCACCCGGTCGCCGGCCACGTGCGTGTCGTGCGTCCTCCAGGTCGGCGCGGTGCACGCGGGCGGGTACGGGCCCCCGGTCACGGCCGGCAGGTCGAAGCCCCAGCCGCCGGCCCTCCACTCGGGGATCATCGTCGCGTACGCGTCCAGGGTCGGCTGCCGCCAGCCCCCGCCGTCGTGGGACAACGCGACCGCCGTCGGGTACGCCTGCGCGCGCAGCCGGGTCGCGAGCACCTCGGCCCCGGAGCCGTCCCAGTCCTGCGGGTCCATCGTCCAGGCCAGCGAGGACATGCCCAGCTCGGCGGCGACCAGCGAGGCGTTGCCGAAGCCGCCGAACGGGGCCCGGAAGTACCGGATCGGCAGGGCCGGGTCCCCGGCGGCGGCCCGGATCGCGGCGTTGGTGGCCGCCAGGTCCGCGCGGATCGCCTCGGGGGTCCAGTCGGCGACGTAGTCGTGGTTCCAGGTGTGGTTGCACACCGCGTGCCCGTCGGCGACGATCCGGCGGACCAGCCCGGGGTTCGCCTGGACCTGGCTGCCCAGCAGGCAGAACGTGGCCCGGACCTTCTGCGCGCGCAGCAGGTCGAGGACCTTCGGGGTCCAGTCCGGCGAGGGGCCGTCGTCGAACGTGAGGGCGAGGACCTTCCCGCCGCCCCGGGTGGCGTAGACGATGTCGCCGGTCGGGCCGGCCGCGTGGGCGGGCGCGGCGGTGCCGACCACGGCGGCGAGGGCCGCGAGCAGGGCGAGGGCGCGCGTTCTCAGGCGCATGAGGGGGCCTTTCGACGTCCCGCCGGACGGCAGGAGTGAGGGGTGTCGATGCGTACCCTATGAGAAATGTTCTTTACAGTAAAGAACGCCAGCCCCGGGCCCGACGCGCCTACGATCAGGGCAGGGCCACCGCCCCGGTCGACCCCCGTTCCCAGGAGCCCGCCATGTTCGCACGCATGGTCGCCGACTGCACGACGACACCCAACGAGGTCGGCTGCACCCTCGTCATCATCGGCGAGGAGGACGAGGTCATCCGGGCCGCCGCCGCGCACGCGGTCGGCGTGCACGGCGAGCACAACTCCCCCGAACTGATCGACACGATCCGCCGCGACCTGCAGCCCGAACGCGCCTGGCTGGCGGCGCACACGATGCCGGTCTAGCCCTCCCTCGTTGCATAGTTGCCAGGCAACTAGTATCTTGGCACCTATGACGTTCCGCCGTTCCCCGCTGGCCCTCGCCGTCCTCGCGCTCCTCGTCGAGGAGCCGATGCACCCCTACCGGATGCAGCAGCTCATCAAGCAGCGCAACAAGGACCAGGTCGTCAACGTCGGCCACCGTGCCAGCCTCTACAAGACGATCGACCGGCTCCTGGCCGCCGACCTGATCAGTGTCCGGGCCACCACCCGCGACACCGCCCGGCCCGAGCGCACCGTCTACACGGTCACCGACGCGGGGGCGGCGGCGTCCCGGGCCTGGATGGCCGAGATGCTCGCCGACCCGGCCGCGGAGTTCCCCGACTTCCCGGCCGCGATGAGTTTCCTGCCCCTGCTCACCCCCGCCCAGGCCGCCGAGCACCTCGGCCACCGGGTCGGTGCGCTCGCCGCCCGCCTCGAACAGATCGACACCGAGCTCCGGGAGTACGGGCCGGTGCTGCCCCGGGTCGCGCTCGTGGAGTCCGAGTACCTGCACGCCATCACCTCGGCCGAACTCGGCTGGGTGACCGCCCTCGTCGCCGACCTGCGCAGCGGAGCCCTCACCTGGAGCGAGGAGCAGCTCCGCGCGCTGGCCGCACAGTTCGGGAGTACCCCATGAGAGTCATCGTCATCGGCGCCGGCACCGGCGGCCTCTGTCTCGCCCACGGCCTGCGCCGCGCCGGCGTCGAGGTGTCCGTGCACGAGCGCGACCGGACCCGCACCGGCGGCCTGCAGGGCTACCGGGTCGGGATCAGCCCCTCGGGCAGCCGCGCCCTGTCGCGCTGCCTGCCCCCGGAGCTGTACCGGACGTTCCTGGCCACCTGCGCCCGCACCCCGCGCCACTTCACCATGTACACCGAGAAGTTCCGCGAGGTCCTGAGCCTGGATCTCGTGGAACAGCCCGTCCCCGAGGACAACGAGCGGTCCGTCAGCCGGATGACCCTGCGCCAGGTGCTGCTCACCGGCCTGGAGGACGTCACGCACTTCGACCGCGAGTTCACGCGCTACGACCAGCACGCCGACGGCACGGTCACCGCGTACTTCACCGACGGCACCACGGTGCACGGTGACGTCCTGGTCGCCGCCGACGGCACGAACTCGGCCGTCCGCCGGCAGTACCTGCCGCACGCCCGGCTCGAGGACGCCGGGATCGTCGCGGTCGGCGGCAAGGTCGCGCTCACCCCGGAGATCCGCGCCCTGCTGCCCGACCGGGCCGTCCACGGCATCTCCACCGTGTTCGCGCCCGGCGGCCAGTTCTGCATCCTGCACGTCATGGAGTTCCCGTGGGACCGGTCGGGCGCGGTGCGGACCGGGATCGGCGGCACCGACGCCGAACTCCTCGCGGCCTGGCCCGGCCTGCTGTTCGACAACACCCGCGACTACGTGATGTGGGGGTTCTCCGCGTCGACCGACAAGTTCCCGGCCGACATCGGCGACCGGCGCGGCGAGCAGCTCCGGCGGCAGGTCCAGGCCATGACCGGCGACTGGCACCCCGACCTGCGCGCCCTGTTCGCCCGCACGGAGGACGACACGGTGTTCCGGGTGAACATCCGCACCTCGGTACCCGTCGAGCCGTGGTCGCCCAGCACCGTCACGCTGCTCGGGGACGCCATCCACACCATGACCCCCGGCCGGGGGATCGGCGCCAACACCGCCCTGCGGGACGCGGCGCTGCTGACCCGGAAGCTCACGGCCGTCCGCGACGGAAGAGCGGAACTGCTCACCGCCATCGGGGAGTACGAGACCCGGATGCGCGAGTACGGCTACGAGGCCGTGGCCGCCTCGAGGAAGCAGATGAGCGGGACGGACCCGATCCACCGGCCGGTCCTCGGCCGCGCGGTGCTCGCCGGGATGCGGACCGGGATGCGGCTGGTCAACCACGTGCCGGCGCTGAAGCGGCGGATGGCGGCGGCGGAGCAGTCGTTCCGGACGGCGGAGGACGAGTAGGCCCCCGGATTACGTGCAGGGGCGCGGGGCCGGGGCCGCCAGACCCCACCGGCCGCGTCCCGCGCGGCGCGGTCCGGGCCCGTCACGACCTCGGGGGAGGTCACCCCTGTGGGTGACCTCCCCCGAACTGTCGCGCCGGGTGTCAGACCCGGTTCGGCCGCAGCGTCCAGTGGATCGTCATCTCCCCGGTGGGGGTGCCGTCCTCCGTCCGCAGCGCCACGTGCACCGGGAACTCCGGCCGCTGCCCCGCGTCGAGCTCCGCGACGACCTCCTCGCGGGTCCGCCCCAGCGTGGCCTCGGCGACCACGGGCCCCATGGCCAGCTTCGTGTACCGGATCTCCGCGCGCGCCGCCAGCGGGGTCGCCCGGGCCAGCTGGTCGGCGAAGCTGCCGATCACCACGGCCCCGGAGGCCGACTCGGCCAGGGTGAACATCGCCCCGGCGTGCGGACCGGCGACGTGGTTGTGGTGCGCCTCGTTGTCGGGCAGCCGCAGGACGGCCCGCCCGGGGGTCACCTCCAGGTACTCCAGCCCCAGGGTGCGCACGAACGGCACGGCGTCGCGCAGAGCCGACACGACGGCTTCGAAGGTCATCATGCCCGCCACGTTACTAGCCAGTAACCCGGTTGGCCAGCCACCCCACCACCGCCGGGGCCATGAACTCCAGCGTCGTGATGTGCCCGCCGGCCGGGGTCGCCCACCACGTCAGGTCCGCGCCGCGCGCCCCCCACCGGTCCTTCAGCCCCAGGGACACGTCGAACGGCAGCAGCTCGTCGGACGGCGAGTGGTACAGCAGCACCGGGTCCGCCGGCCGCACGTCGCCGAGGCGCTGCTCGTCGATCCGGGCCCGCCACTCGGGCAGCGCCAGCACGTCCACCGTCGTGAACAGCGACAGCTGCCGGAACGCGTACTTCACGCTGAACTCCGCCACGCACGACTCGCGCACGTCCGCCACGGCCAGCGCGCCGAGCCGGTTGAGGTGGCCGGCGAGGTCCAGCTCCGGGTACGCCGCGTCCAGGCCCACGCCCGCCGCCAGGATCAGCCCCGAGCCCCCGTTGCCGTCCTGGAACGCCGCGACCCGCGCCAGGTCGGCCGGCGGCGCGCCCACGGCGGAACCCCTGAGGTTCAGCTCCGGCGCGTACGAGCCCGCCAGCTCCGCCGCCCAGCCCGCCGCCTGGCCGCCCTGCGAGTAGCCGTGGATCGCGACCGGGGCGGCCGGGGACAGCCCGTCGAGCCGCCCGGCCGCCCGGACCACGTCCAGCAGCGCGTGCCCCTCGGACCGGCCCGCCACGTACGTGTGGTCGCCCGGGGTGCCCAGGCCCTCGTAGTCGGTCACCGCGACCGCGAAGCCCCGGTCCAGGAACATCCGCATGATGTTCGACTCGCCCTCGATCCCGGTCGCGATCCGCCGGGACGGGGCGCACTGGTCGCCCATGCCGTGCGTGCCGACCGCGTAGCCGACGATCGGCCGGGTGCCCTGGTAGCCGCGTCTGGGCACCAGGACCGTGCCGCTGACCGTGTTCGGCCGGCCGGTCGCCGAGGTGGACCGGTACAGCAGTTGCCAGGCGGTCGCGTCGCCGAAGCCGGGGGCCCGGACCTGCCGCACCGCCACGAGCTCGCCGGGGGCGGCGGCCGGGTCCGGCGCGCCCGTGGCCCACCAGCTGTCACCGGCCTCCTGCGCGGCCTGGCCGGTCGTCGCCCGGTCGGCGGCCTGGGCCGGCCCCATCTGCCCCGCCGCCGCCAGCAGCCCCGCGACCAGCACGGCCTTCGTCCATTTTCGCGCCATGGTGCCTCCTCTGTGGGTTGCCCTCATGGTTAGCATGCAGTCTAGACTGCATGCTAGAGGGCAACGATGCCAATCGATGTCCAGGAAAACGGGCACCATATTGCATAGAGTTTCCAACATGGATGAAGCGGTTCAAAGCACCAACGACTGGATGGCCGCCATCCGCGCCCACGAGACGACCCGCGCCGACCGCTACCTGCGCGACCCGTACGCGAAGCTGCTCACCGGGCCCGACCCCGACGGCACCCTGTCGGCGTTGCGCGCGCTGAACTGCCCGATCGACATCGTGGTGGTCCGGGGCCGGTTCGGCGACGAGGCGCTGGCCCGCTCGCTCGACCTGGGCGTCCGGCAGGCCGTGTCCCTCGGCGCGGGCACCGACACCCGGGGCTACCGGCTCGACCTGCCCGAGGATCTGGTCCTCTACGAGATCGACCTGCCCGGCCAGCTCGCCGCCAAGCACCACGTGCTGGCCACGGCCGGACTCACGCCGAGCTGCCGGATCTCGCCGGTGGAGACCGACGTGCGCGGCGACTGGACCGGCGAGCTGGGGGCCGCCGGCCACCGGTCCGAACGGCCCACGGCCTGGATCGTGGAGGGCCTGCTCTACTACCTGGAGCCCGACGCCGCCGACCGGGTGCTCGGCCAGCTCACGGCGCGGTCGGCCCCGGGCTCGACCCTGCAGTTCGACATCCCGGACGACGGGTACCTGACCGATCCCGAGGCCCGGGAGTTCCTCGCGCACCTGGTCGCGCGCGGCTCACCGTTCCTCGGACACACCGCCGACCCGGTCGGCTGGCTCGGCCGGCACGGCTGGTCCGCCGAGGCCTACCAGTCCGACACGCTGCACACGTGCGCGTGGCTGCCCCCGGCCCCGGAGCGCCTCACCCGCACCTACCGCAACCTGTGGCACGTCCACGCGACCCTCTAGACCCCTTTTCCGGGTACGCGGGGCGCGCGGTCACTCCTGGCCGATCCGCCCCGGCCGGCCCTCGTACGGCGTGGACAGCACCACCGTCGTACGGGTGGTCACGTTGGCGGCCGTGCGGATCTCCTGGAGCAGGCGCTCCAGGTGCGTCGGGCTGGCCACCCGCACCATGAGCAGGTAGAAGTCCTCCCCGGCGACCGAGTAGCAGGACTCGACCTCGGGCAGGTGCGACAACCGCTCGGGCGCGTCGTCGGGCTGGGACGCGTCGAACGGCCGGATGGCCACGAACGCGGTCAACGGCAGGCCGAGGGCCTCGTAGTCGATCCGGGCCGAGTACCCCTGCAGGACGTTGCGTTGTTCCAACCGCCGGACCCGCTGGTGCACCGCCGACACCGACAGCCCGACGCGGTCGGCCAGATCCGTGTAGGACAGCCGGCCGTCCGAGCGCAGCGCCGAGACGATGGCGCGATCGATGTCTTCCATGCCGCAGACGTTACCGGTGGCGGCGATCCAGGTCACTGTGGCTTGTGCATCCTAGGAGACTGACCCGCATCGGACAGGCCCGCCCACGGAGGTAGCCTGAGGCCATGTCGAGCAGAAGTATCACCATTGACGCGAACCTCCAGGACTACATCGTCGCGCACAGCGGCATCGACCCCCTGGTCGCCGAGCTGATCGCGGAGACCCAGGCCAACCTCGGCGGCTCCGCCGGGATGCAGATCTCCGCCGAGCAGGCGGCGTTCACCACCACCCTGACCCGGCTGATCGGGGCCCGCAGCGCCGTGGAGGTCGGGACCTTCACCGGCCTGTCCGCGCTGTCCATCGCCCGGGGGCTGCCCGCCGACGGCCGCCTGATCTGCTGCGACATCAGCGAGGAGTGGACGGCCGTCGGCCGCAAGTACTGGGAGCGCGCCGGCGTCGCCGACCGGATCGAGCTGCGGATCGCCCCCGCCGCCGAGACCCTGGCCGCGCTGCCCGCCGAGGCGACCATCGACCTCGCGTTCATCGACGCCGACAAGACCGGCTACGCGACGTACTGGGCCGAGCTCGTCCCCCGGATCCGGCCGGGCGGCGTGATCCTGGTCGACAACACGCTGTGGAGCGGACGGATCATCGACGCGTCCGACACCAGCGAGAGCACCGTGGCGCTGCGCGCGTTCAACGACCTCGTCACCGCCGACGACCGGGTGGACTCGGTGATCCTGCCGATCGGCGACGGCCTGACCCTGGCCCGCCGCAAGTAACGCCCCGACCCGTGCGGCGCCCGCCGGAAAGCGGGCGCCGCGCGGGTGCGTGCACCGGGCTGCCGTGCCGGCGGACTGTCGCGGGCGCGTGCGGGGCTCCCCGCCGGCAGCGGCACATGCGGGAGCCATCCACGCGTGCCGCCGGGGAGGCGTACCCGACGGATGTGGGTTTCCTTCTTCCTGCGTGCGCTCTTCGCGGGCGTCCCTTGACCGGTCGCGCGGGGATCTGTGACCATCCCCGGAAACGTGAAGTTCGTTCCCCTCCCCCGGAGTGTGGACTGATGCGCCTGCTGCTGGTCGACGACGCTCGCCTGTACGCCGAACCGCTCGCCGACAAGCTGCGCCACGAGTCCCGGATCGCCGCCGTGGACACCGCGTGCGACCCCGCGCAGGTCGCGCGCCGGATCGCCGCCGGCCCCCTCGACGTGGCCCTCGTGAACGCGGCCATGGCCGAGCTGCTGCCGGTGGTCCGGCTGCTCGCCGCGCACCGGGTGCCGGCCGTCGCGCTCGGCGTCACCGAGTCCGAGCCGGAGATCCTGGCGCTGGTCGAGGCCGGGGTGCGCGGGTACCTGCCGAAGGACGGGTCGTTCGAGGACCTGGCGAGCGTGCTCGACCACGTCACCCGCGACGAACTGCTGTGCCCGCCCCGGATCGCCGCCGCGCTCGGCCGCCGGCTCGCCGCCCTGGCCGCCCGGCTGCCGCCCGCCCTGCCGTCGGCCCCGCTGACCCCCCGGGAGCTGGAGGTGCTGACCCTGCTCACCCGGGGCCTGTCCAACAAGGAGGTCGCCCGGGTGCTGTCGATCGAGATCCGGACCGCGAAGAACCACGTGCACAACATCCTCGACAAGCTCGGGGTGAGCAGCCGGGGCGAGGCGGCGGCCCTGGCCCGTCAGGTGGCCGGGGCCGCCGCCCCACCGTCGCGCGCCGCCTAGGCGGTCAGGAGTTCCAGGGCATCTGGGGGAACCACCAGTAGCCGAACCGGGAGCCGGCGCGCACGCCCCAGTACACGACCATGAAGACGCCGCCGACCAGGAACGACGCGGCGGTCACGGCGGCTGCCCGCGACGGCACGGCGACCAACCAGCGGGCGAACCGGCCCCGGGTGCCGTACGCGAGGAGCAGGAACACCAGGGCCATCACCACGATGTTGCCGAGGGACTGGAGCACGAACGCGGACGCGCCGTAGAGCGGGTTGTGGGTCTCGGCGGCGTAGGCGAACATCTTGCGGAACAGGCCGAACGGCCGGCCGATCAGGAACGCCCCGATCAGCGCGCCCATGAAGATCATCCGGCCGTTGTCGGACAGTCTCCGGAGCGGGTCCGGCAGGACCTTGACGGCGGCCAGGCCCAGCCAGACGAAGATCAGGCCCAGCACGGTGAAGACCACGATGGCCTGCACCGACCGGACGTTGACCGCGCCGATCTTGGCGGAGGACAGCTGGGGCATGCCGGTGCCGACCAGCGCGCCGACGGCCCCGTACACGGCGGAGACGACCACCGCGCCGATCGCGACGAAGCCCAGGGGGCGCAGGACGGTGCCGATCCGGGTGCCGACCGACTCGTCGCGCGCGAGCATCGGGGCGACGGCGCTGAAGGCGGCCACGTTGCACGCGGTGAACGTGCCCGCGAGCCCGGAGACGAACGCGAACACGATGCCGGCGAGCCCCGAGGAGATCGCCGCGTCGGCGTCGGAGCCGAGCGCCGTGCTCATCACGGTGCCGCCGATCTCGCGGTCGACGAGTTGTGCGGACCAGGCCACCGCGATGGCGAGCCCGGCCAGGACGCTGCCGAGGATCAGCCAGCCGCGGTGCCTCGGTACCACGGAAAGGTTGTCGGGTCTTGTCTCTATGAGGCGAGTCATAGATGTCAGGCTATGGATGGCCCTGCCGGGCGGGAATAGGACAAAGGACACGCGGGGGTACCAGGGCCGGCGTGGACCCCGGGTCCAGGCGCGCCCCCCGACCGCGCGGCCGGGGGGCGACCCGACCTAGCGCGGCGGGAGGCTGCTGCAGCCCACGCTGCGGCCCTCGGTGGTGGTGACGCCGGCCTCGGTCTTGGTGAACTTGATCGCGTAGGTGCCCCGGCCGCACGAGAAGTGCAGGACGAACTTGTTGTCGAAGGCGGTCCAGTGCGAGCCGTTGACGGTCCACGACGTGCTGGACGCCGGGCCGTTCGCGCTGCACTCGATCGTGTTGTACCAGGACTCGCAGGACAGGTAGCTGGGCGACGCCTGGGCCGGGGCCGCGACGGCGAGGGCGGCCCCGAGGGTCGCGATGGACAGGCCCACGAGGGCTACGGGAGAGACGCGCACGGATATCCTCCAGTGGTGGGTGCTCGCCGGGCGATCCGGCGGACCACAGTATGATCCACTGTGGATAGTCAGGGGAACGCCTGGAAGATGGATGCTTCTCACAGTGCTGATCCCAGGGAAATCCCAGGTTGTGCTGCCACCGCCGGGGACCCGCGCGGCAGAATGGACGGGTGACCAGGACCCAGTACTTCACGGCGACCAGCGTCGACGGTTTCATCGCCGACCAGCACAACTCGCTCGACTGGCTGACGACGATCGAACGCCAGGAGCCCGACCGGTTCGCGGAGTTCTTCACCGGGATCGGCGCGTTCGCGATGGGCTCGACCAGCTACCGGTGGATGCTCGACAACCTCGACCTGCTCCGGGAGCCGCAGAAGTGGCGCGGCTGGTACGGCGACGTGCCGTGCTGGGTGTTCACCCACCGCGACCTGCCGGCCGTGCCCGGCGTCGACATCACCTTCGTCCAGGGGGACGTCCGCCCGGTGCACGCGGCGATGGTCGAGGCCGCCAACGGGCGCAACGTGTGGCTGGTGGGCGGCGGGGACCTGGTCGGGGACTTCGCCGACCACGGGCTGCTGGACGAGATCCATCTCCAGGTGACGCCGGTCAGCCTCGCCGCCGGGGCACCCGTGCTGCCCCGGCGACTGCTGTCGGACCGGTTGACGCTGGAGGACGTGTCCCGGGGCGGGCAGTTCGCGTACCTGACGTACTCCGTGAATCCGGAGCTGCCGCTGGACGGGTGACGCGCGCCGGCCCGGGGCCCGCCTTCCTGCCGGTGGAGGCGCGGGCCGGCCCGCGACGCTTCCCCGCCGGGTGCGCCGGAGCTACCCGGTCGCTACGGCTTCCCGGCCATCGACCGGGCGATCACCAGCCGCTGGATCTGGTTGGTGCCCTCCACGATCTGGAGCATCTTCGCCTCGCGCATGTACCGCTCCACCGGGTGGTCGTGCACGTATCCGTACCCGCCGAGGACCTGGACCGCGTCGATGGTGACCTTCATGGCCACGTCGGTGGCGAACAGCTTCGCCTTGGCGGCCTCCACGCTGTAGGGCCGGCCGGCGTCGCGCAGCCGCGCCACGGACAGGTACAGCGCGCGGGCGGCCGAGATCTGGGTCGCCATGTCCGCGAGCATGAACCCGAGACCCTGGAAGTCGATGATCCGGGTACCGAACTGCTGGCGGCCCTTCGCGTACTCCACCGCGTAGTCCAGCGCGGCCTGGGCCAGGCCCACGGCGCACGCGGCGATGCCGAGCCGGCCCGAGTCCAGCGCGCTCATCGCGATCGTGAAGCCGATGCCCTCCGCGCCGACGAGCCGGTCGGCCGGCACCCGGGCGTCGTCGAAGGCCACCTGGGCGACCGGGGAACCGGTGAGCCCCATGGTCTTCTCGCGCTTCTGCGGCACCAGGCCCGGGGTGGTCGCGTCCGCGAACAGGCAGGAGATGCCCTTCGGGCCGGGGCCGCCGGTCCGGGAGAACACGTTGTAGAAGTCGGCGACGCCCGCGTGGGTGATCCACGCCTTCGTGCCGTTGACCACGTAGTCGTCGCCGTCCCGGACCGCCTTCGTGGTCAGGTTGGCCGCGTCCGAGCCGCCGGCGGGCTCGGAGAGGCAGTACGCGCCGAGGAGTTCGCCGCCGATCGCGTCCGACAGGAACCGGGCCTTCTGCTCCTCGGTGCCGAACGCGGCGACCGGGTAGCAGGCGAGGGTGTGCACGGACACGGCCTCGGCGACCGTGAGCCAGCGGGACGCGAGGATCTCCAGCACCTGGAGGTACACCTCGTAGGGCTGCTCGGCGCCGCCGAACTTCTCCCCGTACGGCAGGCCCAGCAGGCCGGCGCGGCCCAGGGTGCGCAGCACGTCGCGGGGGAACTCGCCGCGCGCCTCGAAGTCGCCCGCGCGCGGCGCCAGCTCGGCGTCGGCGAGCTCCTGGGCGAGACCGAGCAGGGCCTCGGCCTCTTCGGTGGGCAGAATTCGCTCGACGTTCACTGGGCTCAGGCTCCCCGGCATCGTTGAAGGGTGTCACCCTCAGCTTAACGTTCGTTAGGGAGGCCCGCCACGCGGCCGGGAAACCGACGGGTAATACCGCGGCCGGTCCTCTACGCTCTCAGGGTGCTTCCTGAGGTGAGAGCGATCCGATACGTCACACCCCTGCGCGAGGGCGGTTCCCTGCCGGGGCTCCTCGAGACCGACGACCTCGGCACCTACGTGGTGAAGTTCCGGGGCGCGGGGCAGGGTACCAAGGCCCTCGCGGCCGAGATCATCGGCGGGGAGCTGGCCCGCCGGCTCGGCCTGCGGGTGCCCGACCTCGCGTTCGTCGAGCTCGACCTGGCCATCGCGCTGGGCGAGCCCGACCCGGAGATCCAGGCCCTGCTCAAGGCCAGTGTCGGCCGGAACCTGGGCCTGGACTTCCTGCCCGGCTCCCTGGCGTACGACCCGGCGGTGCTGCCGCCGTCCGCCGAGCTGGCCAGCACGATCCTGTGGCTCGACGCGCTGATCGAGAACGTCGACCGCAGCTGGCGCAACCCGAACCTGATCGTCTGGCACAAGGAGCTGTGGCTGATCGACCACGGCGCGTCGCTGTACTTCCACCACAACTGGCCGCGCGCCGACCGGCACGTCCAGCGCGCCTTCAAGGCCGACGACCACGTCCTGGTGTCCTACGCCCGCGACCTGCCCGGCACCCACGAGCGGCTCGCCCCGCAGGTCACGCCCGAGGTGCTCCGCGAGATCGTCGCGCTGATCCCCGACGCGTGGATCGACGACGAGCCCGGGTTCGACGACGCCGACGCCGTCCGCGAGGCGTACGTGGCGCACCTCACCGCGCGGCTGACCACGTCCTCCTGGCTGCCGGAGCTGGCCGCGTGACGCCGTTCTCCTACGCCCTGGTCCGGGTCGTGCCCCGGATCGAACGCGGCGAGTGCGTCAACGTCGGCGTGCTGCTGTTCTGCAAGAGCCGGGACTTCCTGTCCCTCGGGACCGCGCTGGACGAGGCCCGGCTCGTGGCGTTCGCCCCCGCCCTGGACCTGGAGTCGGTGCGCGCGGCCCTCGCCGGCTGGGCGGGCACCTGCGCGGGCGCGGGGCCGGCGGCGGGCAAGTCGCTCGGCGAACGGTTCGGCTGGCTGACCGCGCCCCGCAGCACGATCGTGCAGCCCGGGCCGACCCACCTGGGCCTCACCGCCGACCCGCGCGCCGAACTCGACCGGCTGGTGCGACTCCTCGTCGGATGATTCCTGTTCGGTAGATCACTGGGTCGGCGGCGGCCGGGGCGGGTATGTCTGAGGGGTACAACCGCAACGACATAGGGGGAAGCATGCCGAAGATCAGTTCAGCGCTGTCCGACGACGCCCGCGCGGTCACCGGCGAGGCGTTGCAGGGCGCGCTCGTGGACCTGATCGACCTGTCGCTGGTCGCCAAGCAGGCGCACTGGAACGTCGTGGGCCGCAGCTTCCGTTCGGTGCACCTCCAGCTCGACGAGGTGGTCACCACGGCGCGGCTGTTCTCCGACCAGGTCGCCGAGCGGGCCTCCGCCATCGGCGTGAACCCGGACGGCCGGGCGGCCACCGTGGCGCAGACCAGCGGGGTGCCGGACATCGCGCTCGACTGGCTCGCCGACACCGACGTGGTGGCGGGCTTCGTGAAGACGTACCTGGCGGTGGTCGAGCGGATGCGGCAGCGGATCGCGGCCACGGGCGACGCCGACCCGGTGACGCAGGACCTGTTCATCGGGATCACGGCCGAGCTGGAGAAGCAGGGCTGGATGTTCCAGGCCGAGGCGGCGTAGCGGGACCAGCGGGGCGGCGTAGCGGCACCGGCCGGCCGGTGCCGCGCGCCCGACACTCCGGGCGAGGGCGTCGGGACCGGGCGGCACCGATCGGGCCGGCGGGACCCGGTACCCAAAATTTGAGAAGTTTTCGTCTTTCGGTGGCCGCCGCCGGCCGATAGCCTCTGATGGATGAGCGACTGGCCGCAGGTCCCGCGTTTCCCCGACGGCTTCCGGTGGGGCGCCGCGACCGCCGCGTACCAGATCGAGGGCTCCCTCGCCGCCGACGGCCGGGGAGCCTCGATCTGGGACCACTTCCCCACCAATACCGGCGACACCGCCGCCACCGCCACCGACTCCTACCGGCGCTGGCGCGAGGACATCGACCTCCTCGACGGGCTCGGGGCCAACGCCTACCGGTTCTCCGTCGCGTGGCCCCGGATCCAGGCCGACGGCACCGGCGCGCCCAACCCGCTCGGCCTCGACCACTACGAACGCTTCGTCGACGAGCTGTGCGCGCGGGGCATCGACCCGGCCGTCACCCTCTACCACTGGGACCTGCCGCAGGCCCTGGAGGACGCCGGCGGCTGGCTGCACCGGGACACCGCCGAACGGTTCGCCGAGTACGCGGGGCACGTGCACGCCCGGCTCGGCGACCGGGTCAAGCTGTGGATCACGCACAACGAACCGTTCGTGCACGCCGCCTACGGGTACACGCTGGGCATCCACGCGCCCGGGAAGGCGCTGCTGGACGGGAGCTTCCCCGCCGTGCACCACCTGCTGCTCGGCCACGGGCTCGCCACGGCCGCGCTGCGGGCCCAGGGCGCGACCGGCATCGGCATCACGCACAACCTGGCGCCCGTCTCGCCCGCCAGCGACTCCCCCGCCGACGTCCTCGCGGCGGCCCGGCTCGACGGCTGGCAGAACCGGGTGTTCTGCGACCCCGTGCTGCTCGGGCACTACCCCGACGGCCTGGAGGACCTGTTCCCCGGCGCGGCGGACGTGATCCGCGACGGCGACCTGGCCGTGATCGGCGCGCCCCTGGACTTCCTCGGGGTCAACTACTACAACCCCCATCTGGTACGCGCCTCCGACGCCAGCCCCCTCGGTTTCGAGTTCGCCGAGCACGAGGGCGTCGCGCACACCTCCTTCGGCTGGCCCATCGTGCCCACCGGCCTCACGGACCTCCTGCTCCAACTCCGCGACCGCTACGACCTGCCGCCGATCTACATCACCGAGAACGGGGCCTCCTTCCCCGACACCCTCGACGACCGCGACCGGGTCGACTACCTCGCCGGCCACCTCACCGCGCTCCGGGCGGCCATCGACGCCGGTGTGGACGTCCGGGGATACTTCTGCTGGTCGCTGCTCGACAACTTCGAATGGGCCGAGGGGTACGCGCAACGGTTCGGCCTCGTCCGGGTCGACTTCGGCACCGGCGAGCGCACGCCGCGCGACTCCTACGCGTTCTTCCGCAGCCTGGCGACCCGATAACCTGGCCGCATGACCGTACGCGTGATCTGCGCCAACCCCTGCCTGATGCTCACGGTGGACGACGAACGGGTCGCGTTCGCGTCCGCCTGGCGGGTCGACTGGTCCGAACGGGGCGCCGGCAACGCGCTCGTCCTCTGGCACGCCGGCCGGCCCCGGGTCGTCTGCGCCGACCCCGACCTGGGCCGGTGGCTCGCCGACGACTTCGTCCGGCACTTCACCGAGACCAAGGGGCTGCCCTGGGCCGGGCTGGAGGTCACCGTCGCGGACGTCACCTTCGAGCTGGACCTCGCGGTCGGGCTGCGGGCGGCCGGCGGGGGTGTCGACGTGACCATCGGGGGGCCGAAGGGGATGAGCCTGGAGCGGGCGGAGGCGTACCCGTTGGGGGAGGTCTCCAACGCCCTGACGCTCGTGTACGTGCCGTGCGGGACGGGGACGCTGAGCGTGGACGGGGTGGTCGTGGAGGGGGAGCCCACGGCGGCGTTCCTGACGGACGCGGAGGTGTGGAGCCATCTGCCGGGGGCGGTGGATGGTGGGGCGGGTTCTGGCTCGGGTACGGGTTCTGGCTCGGGTTCCGGGGCTGACTCGGGTGCCGGCGCGGGTGCCGGTCCGGGCACCGGCGCAGGTTCGGGTTCCGGCTCGGGTTCGGGTTCCGGCTCGGGTTCGGGTTCCGGCTCGGGTTCGGGTTCGGGTTCCGGGGAGGGCGCGTGAGGTTCGGGTTGTTCGGGACCGGGCACTGGGCCGCCGAGACCCAGGGCGCCGCGCTCGCCGCGCACCCCGACGTCGAGTTCGTCGGCGTGTGGGGCCGCTCCCCCGCCAAGGCCACGGCCCTCGCCGACCGCTACGGCACCCGGGCCTACACCGACGTGGACGCGCTGCTCGCCGACGTGGACGCCGTGGCCATCGCCCTGCCGCCCGACGTGCAGGGCGACCTGGCGCTGCGGGCCGCCCGCGCCGGCCGGCACCTGCTGCTGGACAAGCCGGTCGCGCTCACCGTCGAAGCCGCCGACCAGCTCGTCGCCGAGGTCGACGGCCGCGCGCTGGCGTCCGTGGTCTTCTTCACCAACCGGTTCCACGCCAACGTCGCCGAGTTCCTCGCGCACGCGGCGACCCGGCCGTGGGCGAGCGCGCGGGCGACCCTGTACGCGTCGATCTTCACCCCCGGCGGCCCGTACGCCGACTCGGCGTGGCGGCGCGCACACGGCGGCCTCTGGGACCTCGGCCCGCACGCCCTGTCCCTGCTCCTGCCCGTCCTCGGACCGGTCGACCGGGTCGAGGCGCTGGCCGGCGCGGCCGGGATCAGCCACGTGCTGCTCCGGCACACCGGCGGCGCGACCAGCACCCTGTCCCTGAGCCTGGACGCCCCGACCCCCGTCAACGAGGTCGTGTACTACGGGGCGGACGGGGCCGTGCCGCTCGTCGAGGGGCGGCCGGGGTCGTCGGCCGACGCCTTCGGGACGGCGATCGGGGAACTGATCGGGCAGGCCGGGCTGGCGGCGCCCCGGCATGCGTGTGATGTGCGGTTCGGGCGGGACGTGGTCGCGATCCTGGCGGACGCCGAGGCCGCGATCCGGGCCTGACGCGCTTTTGCGCGGAGGACCGGTCGGCTTCCGCGGAGGTTGCCGCTGGGGCCGCTCGGAGAGGCTGGGACGACCCTGCGCGACCACACGGCCACGTCGGCCCCGGGACCGCGCGCCCCTGGCGTCAGGGCTGGTCGGGGGCCACGTCGGCGGAGAGTTCGCCCAGTTCCGTGAACAGGGTGAGTTGCAGGCCGGCCGGGCCCTCCAGGCGGGAGTTCAAGGAGTTCCAGGGGGTGCGGGTCGGCGGGGCCAGCACCGTCGCGCCCGCCTTCGCCAGTTCCTCCGTGGTCGCGCGGGAGTCCGGGACCTGGAAGGCGACCCGGATGTGGCCCGCGACCCGGCGGCCCACCTCGACCTCGTCGATGAACTCCGCGTGCCCCGGGTCGGCGATCTCCAGGGTGGCGACGCCCGCCTCCAGGATCGTGACCCGGCCGTCCGGGGAGGAGAAGGCGGCGCGCTCGGGGAGGCCGAGGGTGTCGCGGTAGAAGCGCAGGGCCTCGTCGTAGTCGGCGGCGGTGACGACGAGGCGCAGTTCACGGACTTCAGTCATGATCCGATCGTAGGCACGGTTTTCCGCACAGTGGACCGTTCCGATACGGTGTCCTCTCCCCCTTTTCCCGGAGTAGGCATGCGTCGTGAACCGGCCGTCACCCTGCGCGGCGCGCTGAAGATCCTCGGCCACCACGACCGGCCCTGGCTGGACCGGATCAACGCCGCGCTCGGCGGGGCGATCCTGGCCGGTGGGGTGGGCGCTGTCGCCTCGGGCGCGCTGCCGGTTCTGGCCGCAGGGGGCGTGTTGGCGGCCGTGTGGGGCTGGGTGGACCAGAAGAACGAAGCCGCCGGGCTACTGCGCCGCTGCCTGGACGGGATCTCCGACCGGCTGTCCGGCACCCGGGGGTACGAGCGGCACCAGCTGATCGTGGCGGCGCACACGACGATCGTGATCTCCGCGTACCTCGAGGTGCTCCGCGAACACCTCGGCCGGCCCGCGTACCGGAGCCTCGCACTGACCGACCGCACCCTGGCCGGCCTGGCTATGAACACCAGGCCAGGGTCCGGCGATCGGGTCACCGCCCAGGTGTACGAGGCCGCCGTCCCCGCGCCCTCCGCCGCGCGGGGGTTCGAGGAGAACCTCGCCTTCGTCACGGACGAGTTGTCGCATCTGGACGTAGCGATGTTCGCCTACCTGCACAGACCCGTCGTGAGTCCCTCCGAGGTCGACCAATGGGACGACGGGAGACTGGCGGAGCGCGCCGCCGACCGGTACCGGTCGCATTTCCTCACCCTCGCCGCCACGGTGCCCGAGTTCATGATCTGGGCCAGTCTCGGCGAACACGCCGCCACCCGCAACGCCGTCGCCGGGACCCGGCAGGAACTCGCCGCCGCTCTGAACGGGCACGGTCGGGCACTGTCGCGGGTCGAGGACCTGTTGCGGCTGTGCGCACCGCCGGGCACGGCGGTCGGCGGCCCGTTGGAAACCCTGCGACGAACCAACCGGAGCGTTCTGGACGCGCCCGTGATCGACGCCGACACCGCCCGCCTGGACAGCGGGATCACCTTCCCCGCGATCGGCCGCAGCTACGTCGACCCGCGCTACCGGGTGACCCGCTACCAAGCGGGCGTCCGGCCGGCGGACGAGAGCCAGTGGGAGGAGTGCCCGGTCCACGACGACGTGGACCTGCTGGTCACCGGGCACGTGGTCTCCCCCGACGCCACCCGGCTGCCGCTGCTGCTCCTCGGGCACCCCGGGGCCGGCAAGTCGCTGCTGACCAAGGTGCTCGCGGCCCGGCTGCCGTCAGCGTCGTTCACGGTCGTGCGCGTCCCGTTGCGCCGGGTCGGGGCCAACGTGCCCGTGTACCGGCAGATCCAGGAGGCTCTGGACCTGGTCACCCACGAGCGGGTCAGCTGGTCGGACCTGGCCGAGCAGAGCGCCGACACGGTACGGGTGGTGCTGCTCGACGGGCTGGACGAGTTGTTGCAGGCCACGGCCAACGACCGCACCGGGTACCTGCGGGAGGTCGCCGAGTTCCAGCGCGCCGAGGCCGTCCAGGACCGGCCTGTGATCGTCGTCGTCACCTCACGGACCGTGGTGGCGGACCGGGTGGAGATCCCGACGGGTACCCCCATCGTGCGGTTGGAGGCCTTCGACGACGGCCAGATCCGGACCTGGGTCGCGGGGTGGCACGAGGCCAACGCCGACCAGATCCGGGCCGGACAGGTCCGGGGCGTCCCCGTCGACACGGCCCTGGAACTGCGCCACCTCGCCCAGCAGCCGGTGCTCCTCCTGATGCTCGCCCTCTACTGCGCCGATCCCCACGCCGACGAGCTCGACGCCGAGCTGTCCGAAGCACAGCTCCTCCAACGGCTCCTGCAGACGTTCGCGGTCCGGGAAGTGCGAAAGCGAGCACCCGGCAGACTCGTCGGTGCCGCACTGGACGAGGCAGTCGGCGCACAGCTTCGAAGGCTGTCGATCGCAGCACTCGGCATGTTCAACCGGGGACGCCAGGACATCGCCGAGGAAGAGCTGGGGATGGACCTCACCGGGCTCGGCGTGCCGCTGCCGGAGGGACTGCGGACCGATGAGCTGGGTCAGCGGGTGCTCGGGGAGTTCTTCTTCCTGCACACGGCCGAGGCGAAAACGCTCCGAGACGAGAAACGACCCCGGCGACGCTACGAGTTTCTACACGCCACCTTTGGGGAGTATCTGGTTGCGGCATACGTGGTGGACACACTCGCGGATGTCGCGGACGCGGCGTTCGGTGGGCGGCGCGAACGTGATCCCCAGGATGATCTGCTGTTCGCCCTGTTGTCCCACGAGCCGCTCGCGATCCAACAGCCGCTGCTGACGTTCATCGTCCAGCTCGTCACGGAGATGGAGGAAGCCGAGCAACGGGCAATGATCCGGACTGTGGAAATCCTGATCCGGAGGTACCGGTCGCGGCAGATCGTGCCGCAACGTGCCGGCTACCGCCCCTCCGAACCAGACCAGGTCCGCCAACTCGCAGCCTTCTGGGCGAATCTGGTGCTGTTGCGCCTCGCGCTGTCACGAGAGGGTGGCTTCGCACTGGCTGCCTTGTGGCCGGAGCACAGCCTGGCCCAGTGGCGCTCAATGGTCACCCTGTGGCGGGCGGGACTCGACTCCTCGGGATGGCGGTCGATGCTGTCCGTGGTTGTGCTGGAGGACGGCCACGTGTTCTCCACAGATTCCCGGGACGTGTTCGCCGAGCTCGACGATGTCCGCTATGCCATGCTGCTCGACGATTCGGCATTCACCGCGCGACTACGGATCGGCACGGCCGTCCGGGACGGCGCGCATTTCACCTCCCACACGACGAGTGCCACTGCCTGGTTCGACGGCATGGTCGACACCATTCTCGCCGAGGCGACCACCAATGACCGGCGCACCGGTCCGATATTCAAGGCTCCGCCTGCCGACGTGGCCCCCGAGGCGCTCCGGGCCGTCACCAAGATGCTGTGCTGGCTCGCGAGTTCACACTCCGAACGCTGGGACATCGACGAAACCGTCGTCGTCGTTCGATGGCTCCTCCGGCACGGAGACCCGCGCGCGCTCGACCCGTACTGTCTCGCGTTGTTGATCTGTCGTGCACCCGCGATCCTGACCAAAGTACCTGACCTGCGGGATCCCAAGCTCTACCGCCAGCGCCCCGGAGCCACGCTCCTTCTGGTCCTCAGCCGTCACGTGGCGGACGGCACACTCTGGCCGCTCTTGGATGAACTCATCGCGGAACTCTCCGAAACAGGCCCGCCCGCCCTTGACACGATCCCTGACTTTCTCGGCGCGACACTTGACATGATCGAGCACATGCACGCGCTTCCGCCCAACCTCCGGCAGCTTCTCCGCTCCGAGGTCGAACGGTAGGGTTGGCGGAATGTGTGGGAGATTCGTCAACAGTCGGTCGCCTGAGGATCTGGGCGTGGAGTTCGACGTCGACCAGTCGGTGCTGTCGGAGCGGCTCGCCCCCGACTACAACATCGCCCCCACCAAGAAGGTCTACGCCGTCCTCGACCGCCCCGGCGACGTCCCCGAGCGCCAGCTCCGCGTCCTGACCTGGGGTCTCGTCCCGTCCTGGGCGAAGGACCGCTCGAACGCGGCGAAGCTGTCCAACGCGCGGATCGAGACGGCGGCGGAGAAGCCCTCGTTCGCCCGGGCGTTCAAGAGCCGGCGCGCGGTCATCCCCGCCGACGGGTACTTCGAGTGGCGGCGTCAGGACGGTGGCGTGAAGCAGCCGTTCTACCTGCACCGGCCCGATGGCGCGTCCCTGCGGCTGGCGGCCCTCTACGAGCTGTGGCGGGACCCGACCCGGGAGGCCGGGCACCCTGACGCGTGGTGGTGGAGCGCGACGATCCTGACCACGGAGTCGACCGGGGAGTTGCGGGACATCCACGACCGGACCCCTCTGACGGTACGGCCGGGGGCGCTCGACGCGTGGCTCAGTACGGGGCCGAGTCATCCGGATGAGTTGCGTGCACTCCTGGCACCGTCCACGGAGGAGCTGGTGGCGCGGCCGGTGTCGACGCTGGTGAACAGTGTGCGGAACAACGGGCCGCACCTGCTGGAGGAGTACGTGGAAGCGGCCCCGACCCTGTTCTAGGGGCAGCCGCCGCCCGGGCACGCACCAGGCACCGTGAAGTGCCGCGCCAGCCCCGGCTCGCAGCCACGCGCGGGCGAGGTCCGGTGACCGGGAGCGCCGGTCGGGGGCATGGGGGCGGGAATCGGGCGCGCTCCCCGCGTACCCGTCGAGGTCTAGCCCTTGATCGTCAGAAGGGGGCGGAGTTCGGCGACCGGGGCGGCCACGTCGGCGTGCGACAGGCTCGACACCACCGGCCCGATGTCCTTGTACGCCCACGGCGCCTCCTGCTTGAGGTCCCGCCGCCAGGCCGTCATCACGTCGGAGCGCCGGTTCACGGCCGGGTCGCGGTGGTCGAGCGGGGTGACGACCCGGAAGTCGCGGAGGAACGCGTCGAGTTCGGCGTCGCTGCCCTTCGCGGACGCGCCCCGGGGCACCCGGCGGCCGGCGCCGTGGCAGGCGCTGGCCAGGGTCCGGTCGTTGCCCTGGCCGCGGAGCACGAAGCTCGCCGCGCCCATCGAACCGGGGACGATGACCGGCTCGCCCCACTGGGCGTAGGGGCCGGACTCCGCGTAGCCGCCGGCGGGGGTGGCGCCCTTGCGGTGCACCACGGAGCCGTCGTCGTGCTGCCAGAGCAGGTTGTGCGGGGCGTCGTAGACCAGGTTCGCGTCGAGGTCGCCGCACTCGGCGGCCAGGCCCGCGCGGGCCATCAGGGCGAGGAAGAACCGGTTGCCGACGGCGAAGTTCGCCGCGTTGCCGAACGAGTCCAGGTACCGGCGCAGGCGGGGGGCCGTGCGCTCGTCGAGGAGCATCGGCAGGATCCTGTTGTCCGGCAACGGCATGCCCTCCGGCCACGCGGCCCGGGCCTGGTCGGCGCCCGACGCGTTCGCCTGGTGGCCCAGGGACAGCGAGCCGCTGTGCACCATGAGGACCACCCGGCCGGGGGTCAGGCCCCAGGCGTAGGCGGCCGGGCCGTCGTGCACCGCCGCCACGTACTGCAGCTCCACGAAGTGGTTGCCGCCGCCGACGCTGCCGATGATGCTGTCGTAGCTGGTGCCGCCGGCGCTGCGGACCCAGTCGGCGAACGGCGCGGCCGTGGTCGTCGGGTAGGACGGCCGGTGGATGCGGTGCTCGCGCTCCAGGTCGCCGGGGCGCAGCGCGGACCAGATCCCGTCGGCGGGCCGGTCCGGCTCGGCGAGCAGGCCGGGCAGGCCGTCGCGGAGCAGGGCCTCGCGGTGCGCGCCGGACAGGGCGATCTGCCGGCCGCCCTCGAAGAACAGGTGCCGCAGCCGGCGTTCGAGACCGTCGAGGCGCGGGCGGACGTCGTCCACGGTCAGGGTGGTGGTCTCCAGGCGCATCCCGCAGTTGATGTCGTTGCCGACGGCCTGCGGGATCAGCGCGCCCCGGGTCCGCAGGACCGTGCCGATCGGGATGCCGGCTCCCTTGTGGACGTCGGGGGTCAGGACGACCCGGTCGAGCGTCGCCGGGTGACCGGTGGCGGTGGTGAGGCGTTCGAGGGTCTCGGCGGTGCGGAGCACGGTGAGGATCTCGTCGACGGCGCTGGACTCGACGGGGACGTCGGCGCGCGCGCAGATGTCGACGGGGACGCCCCAGGGATTGGGGAGTTCCAGCCAGTTGTCGTCGGTCCGGACGAGGCGGGGGTCCTGCTTGTGCGCTGTCATGGTGCGGCCCAGCGTAGCGGGACGTTTGCGACGTCCCCACCGGTTTTCGGCCACGCGGGCCGAGGTCGGTGGCCGAAGCGGCGTCCCTGGGCGGGTGGCCGACGCGGCGTCGCGGGGCGGGTGGCCGGCCCGGCGTCCCTGGGCGGGTGGCCGACCCGGCGTCGAGTGGCCGGTCAGGTGATCTGAAGCAGATGACGGGCCACGTCCAGAACCAGACGCTGCCAGGGGGTACGCGGGTCGCGCCCCGTGCACTCGCGCACCCTGCGCAGCCGGTACCGCAGGGTCTGGGGGTGCACGCCCAGGTGCTCGGCGGCCCCGGTGGCCGTGCCGGCGGCGAGGAACGCGTCGAGCCCGTCGAGCAGGTGCGCGTTGCCCGGGTCGGCGAGCGGGCCGAGGACCAGGTGCGCGATGTCGGCCGGCCGGGCGGCGGGGCGGCCGGCGAGCAGGGCCAGCAGGTGCGCGTCACCGGTGTCGAGGAGCCGGCCGCCGTCATGGGCGTGCGCGGGGGCGGTGTCGAGGGCGTCGACCGCGAGCCGGTACCCGGCGGGCGCCTCGACCAGGGTCGTCTCCACCCGGCAGCCGTGCCAGGCGCGCCGCGCGACCGCCGGGTCCACTCCCCCGCTCCCGGAGCCGGGCAGCAGCAGGACCAGGCGGCGACCCCGCACCGTCAGCAGGTACCGGCGCGGATCGTCCCCCGCCAGCCCCAGCTCGGCGGCCAGGTCCACCCCGTCCGCCTCGGTGAGCGTCCCGGCCGGGTCCGCCGGTTCGAGGAGCAGCAGGGTCGGCCGGGCCGGGATGTCGACGCCCAGCTCGCGGCACCGGTCGGCCCACGCGCCGGCGGACGCCTGCCGGCCGACGAGCAGGTCGTCGAGGAGTTCGCGCAGGGAGCGGCCCCGGTCGCCGGTGAGGCGTTCGGCGGCGGAGGTGTAGCCGGAGTACACGGCCTCGGACAGGGCGTCGATGCTGGCGAGCCACAGCCGGGTGAGGGCCAGGGTGTCGGCGACGTCGAGGCTGCCCCGGCCCCGGCCGACGACGATGTCGATCGCGAGGGTGGCGGCGACCCGGTAGGCGCGCAGCACGGCCGGCAGGGGTCTGCCGTCGGCGGCCCGGGCGGCCCCGATCCCCCGGAACCGGGCCAGGTCCGCGTCGTCGAGCGCGCCGTCGCGCACCCACAGGTCCACGACCCGGGTCAGCGCCCAGCCGGCGATGGCCCGGACCTCGGCGAGCTGGGCGGGGGCCAGCCGCTGGTAGGCGGGGATCCGGCCCTGGACGGCGGCAGCCAGTTCCTCGCCGATCGCGGCCAGCTCGGCGGACACCTCCCGCTGGACGGCCAGCCGCTCCCGTACACCCATGGCTTTATCATGCACTGACAAGCGGGGGCGGCCTACTTGTAGCCGAACATCTGGGTCCAGTAGTAGCGGTACGAGCCGCCGGTGGCCCGGCCGACGCCCATCGCCTTGGACGAGCAGTTCAGGATGTTCGCCTTGTGGCCCGGGGAGTTCATCCACTGCTTCATCGTGCCCTCGGCGGTGGCGTTGCCGGCCGCGATGTTCTCCGAGGACGGCTCGTTGTAGCCGGCGGCCTTGGCCCGGTCCCAGGGGCTGACGCCGTCGGGGGTGTCGTGCGAGAAGTAGTTGCGGGCCACCATGTCGGCGCTGTGGTCGTAGGCGGCCTTGCCGAGCTTCGTGTCGTAGTGCACGGGTCCGCAGCCGGCCTCGGCCCGGCGCTGATTGACGAGGACCAGGATCTGGTTCTCCAGCGAGCCGGTCGCGGCGGGCTTCGGCGGGGCCGTGGTCGGCTTCTTCGTCGGGCTCGGGCTCGGGGTGGGGCTCGGGGTCGGCGACACGGACGGGGTCGGGTTCACGTCCATCCGGGCCTCCTGGACCTCCGGGGCCGTGGCCTGGGTGCCGGCGTTGGCGGCGCCGTTCTGGCCGGGACGCAGGGCGTAGGCGCCGACGCCGCCGAGGGCGAGCACGATCGCGACGGCGGAGGCCGCGCCGACCAGGCCGTTGCGGCTCGGGCTGGCGTGCCGGGCGGCGGCGTTCTCGGCGAGCGGGGTCCGGGCGGCGACGGGTACCGGGGTGCCGCCGGGGCCGGACAGGGCGGCGTCGGCGGCGGCGTACAGGGCGATGAGGAGGGTGGCCGAGCCGACCCGGGCGCCGAGTCCCCGGCACGCGGCGCAGCGCCGGATGTGGTGGTCCACACTGGAGCGCTGCCGGGCGGAGAGCCGGGAGCTGCGCTCCACCAGGGCGTCGAGGCCGTCGCACCGGCCGTGCTGGCGCGCGACGAGCAGGGTGCGGACGGCGTTGCCGAGGGCCGAGCGGGTCCGGTGCACGAGGACGGAGGCGTGCGCGCGGCCGACGCCGAGCACCTGGCCGATCTCGGCGCTGGACAGGTCCCAGCGGACGGACAGTTCCAGGACGGCGCGCTGGCGGGGTTCGAGGCCCTGGGCGGCGGTCCAGACCAGGGCGGCGGCCTCGCGCTGTTCGGCGACGGTGTCCGGGTTGGCGCCGGGCGCGTGGTCGACCACGTCCGGGACGTCGGCGACGGGGGTCGGGCCGGCGTGCCGGAACTGCTCCATCGCGCGCCGGTAGGCGATGCCGAACAGCCACGATTTCACGGCCGCCGGGTCGCGCAGGCCGGACAGGTCGCGCCAGGCGACCAGGAAGCAGTCCTGGACCACGTCCTCCGCGAGGTGCCGGTCGCCCGTCAGTCGCGTGACGAAGCCCAGCAACTCCGGAGAGTGACGGGCATACAGTTCGCCAAACGCGCCGCGGTCCCCGAAGGACGCGGCGGTGGCCAGTGACGCGTCGGTCTGCATCTGGTACCTCCCGGCTCGTTACGGTCGTCGACACTACGTCGTGTGACGGGCCCCGGGATTACGCCCAGTGCGCCAACTTCTTTTTCAGTTTTCAGTCGGGGCCCGATCGCGGCCCCGCACGGCAGCCATGACTGACTTAACCGATATCGGCGATTCGGGCCGCCGCGTGCGCGAAGGGGTCACCTGGGCGGACGTGCCCGCCGGTGGGTGAGCCGGCCTCCCGGGGTGGCAGGGCCGGCGCGGCGCGTCTAATGTCGGCCGGATGTCCCCGACCCACGAGGTGCTCGCCAGCGGCGGCCTGCTCACGAAGAGGTACCTGTCCTGGGACCGCGACGAGCACCGCCGGGAGTGGGCCGTGCTGTCCCAGGTGCACGCGCACACCCGGGACCTGGCCCCGGTCCCGGTGTCCGCCGACCTCGACGCGGACCCGCCGACGGTGACGATGAGCCTGCTGCCCGGGCGGCCGTTGACGGGGGCGCTGTCGCCGGCCGAGCTCGACGGGCTGGCGGCGGCGCTCCGGACACTGTGGTCGGTGCCGTGCGCGGACCTGCCGCCCCGCCGCGACGCCCCCGACGAGTTCGCCGCGGCCGTCGCGGACCGCCTCGCCGCCGCCGACCGGCCCGCGGGCCCGGCCGGGGAGGCGTACGACGTGGCGCGGGCCTGGCTGCGGGACGCGAAGTTCGGGCCGGGCCACACCGAGGTGCTCGGCGGCGCGGACCCGAACCTCGCCAACTACCTGTGGGACGGCGAACGGGTCCGGATCGTCGACTTCGAGGACGCGGGCCGGTCGGATCCGGAGATCGAGCTCGCGGACCTGGTGGAGCACCTGGAGGCGCGGGCCACGGACTGGTCGGGGTTCCTGGCCGGTTTCGACCCCGATCCCGACCGGTTGCTCGCCGGGCGCCGGCTGTTCGCCGCGTTCTGGCTGCACCTGCTGCTGCCGGGTGGCCGCGCGGCGGCCCGCAACCCGCCCGGCACCCTCGAACGGCAGGCGGCCCGGGTCCTGACCCTCTTTGTCAGTACCTGATAAATCGGTTGGGGGTTTGTGCGCACGGTGCTTGCTTCGCGGGGCCGCCGGGTCCAGGCTCGTGCGCATGGACGCTGACGTCATTGTCGTGGGAGCCGGCCTCGCCGGACTGGCCGCCGCCGCCGAGCTGGCCGACGCCGGCCGGTCGGTGATCCTGCTCGACCAGGAGCCGGAGTCCAACCTCGGCGGGCAGGCGCACTGGTCGTTCGGCGGGTTGTTCCTCGTCGACTCGCCCGAGCAGCGCCGGATGGGGATCCGCGACTCGCGCGACCTCGCCTGGCAGGACTGGCAGGGCAGCGCCGGCTTCGACCGGGACACCGACGACTGGGGCCGGCGCTGGGCGGAGGCCTACGTCGACTTCGCGGCCGGCGAGAAGCGGGCCTGGCTGCGGCAACAGGGCATCGGGTTCTTCCCCGTGGTCGGCTGGGCCGAGCGCGGCGGCTACACGGCCACCGGGCACGGCAACTCGGTGCCCCGGTTCCACGTCACCTGGGGCACCGGCCCCGGGGTGGTCGCGCCGTTCGAGCGCCGGGTCCGGGCCGGGGTGGACAAGGGCCTGGTCACGTTGCGGTTCCGGCACCGGGTGGACGAGCTGACCGTCACCGGCGGCGTGGTCGACGGGATGCGCGGCACGGTCCTGGAGCCCAGCGCCGCGCTCAGGGGCGAGCCGAGTTCGCGGGTCGGGACGGGCGAGTTCGCGCTGCGGGCCCAGGCCGTGATCGTGACCAGCGGCGGGATCGGCGGCAACCACGACCTGGTCCGCAAGCAGTGGCCCGCCCGGCTCGGCACGCCGCCGGCCCACATGCTGTCCGGGGTGCCCGCGCACGTGGACGGCCGGATGCTCGCGATCACCGGCGCGGCCGGCGGGCACCTGGTCAACGAGGACCGGATGTGGCACTACACCGAGGGCATCACCAACTGGGACCCGATCTGGGCGCGGCACGGCATCCGGATCCTGCCCGGGCCGTCCTCGCTGTGGTTCGACGCGACCGGCCAGCGGCTGCCGGTGCCGCTGTTCCCCGGGTTCGACACGCTCGGCACCCTGGAGCACATCATGGGCACCGGGCACGAGTACACGTGGTTCGTGCTCACCCAGAAGATCATCGAGAAGGAGTTCGCGCTCTCGGGTTCCGAGCAGAACCCCGATCTGACGGGCAAGAGCATCCGACAGGTACTGAAGCGGGTGCTGCCCGGCGCCCCCGGCCCGGTCGAGGCGTTCAAGAAGCACGGCCCGGACTTCGTGGTCGCCGACACCCTGCCCGAACTCGTCGCCGGCATGAACAGGCTCACCGACACCCCGCTGATCGACCTCGCCGACCTGGAACGCCAGATCGTGGCCCGCGACCGGGAGATGGCCAACACGTTCACCAAGGATCTGCAGGTCACAGCCCTGCGCGGGGCGCGCAACTACCGGGGCGACAAGCTCGTGCGGGTCGCCACCCCGCACCGGATCCTCGATCCCAAGGCCGGGCCACTGATCGCGGTCCGGCTGCACATCCTGACCCGCAAGTCGTTGGGCGGGCTCCAGACGGACCTGTCCTCGCGGGTCCTGCGCGCCGACGGGACACCCCTGCCCGGGGTGTACGCGGCCGGGGAGGTCAGCGGCTTCGGCGGCGGCGGCGTGCACGGGTACCGGTCGCTGGAGGGCACGTTCCTCGGCGGGTGCCTGTTCACCGGACGGACGGCGGGGCGGGCGGCGGCGGAGGCCACGGGGTAGGCGCCCGGACCGGACGTGGGGCCGGTCCGGACAGGTGGCGGCCGGCCCACGGGGACGGCCGCCACCACGCTACCGCCGGTACTGCGCCGGCAGCCCCTTCGTCCCCGGGTCCTCGTACGCGCCGACCCGGCCCCGGTCCACGTGCCAGGTGGACACCGTGCTCATCGCGGCGTTCGGGTCCGCGCGGTCCGCGGTGACCCGCATGTGGGTGGTCCAGCGCTGCGGGGTCACCTCGTACAGGTCGTAGCCGTACCGGTTGCCCTCGAAGTACTGCAGGTGCGGGTTGCCGGCGCCCATCTTCGGCCCGTTGGTCGCGTTCCACGAGGACGAGTACGCGCTCGACGTGATGGAGTGCGCCACGAACTCGGTGCCGATCACCGGCGAGGACGTGTCGTCGAAGTCCGGCCGCAGGTCCTGCACGAACGCGCTGTGCCAGTCGCCCGTGACGGTCACGAAGTCGGCGAGCCCGGCCTGGTGCGCCCGGGTCAGGATGTCCTTGCGCTCGGCGAGGAACCCGTCCCACTGGTCGGTGAACATGTAGCCGCCGCCCGGGCCCGAGCGCAGCTGGCCGAGCATGATCGAGTTGGCCCAGCAGTGCCAGCCGCCCGAGCGGTGCTCGATCTTGTCGATCAGCCAGTTCTTCTGGGCCGCGCCGAGGATCGTGCCGCTGGTGACGTTCTGCGCGGAACGGTACTGGCGCAGGTCCAGGACGACGAGTTCGAGCAGGTCGCCCCACTGCCGGTACCGGTAGATCTGCGGGTCGGGCAGCGCGGAGTCGGCGCCGTCGATCCGCAGCGGCATGTTCTCGTACCAGGCCTGGTAGGCCGCCGCCCGGCGCGCCACGAACGGCGCTCCCCCGGCCGAGCCCGAGTAGTCGTTGACCACCTCGTGGTCGTCCCAGGTGAGGAACCACGGGTGGGCGGCGTGCGCGGCGCGCAGCAGCGGGTCACCCTTGTAGAGGGCCTGCGCCTTGCGGTAGTCGTTCAGGGTGTACTGGGTGCCCAGCTCCGTGCCCTCGTAGGTGTAGTCGCCCAGGTGCACGACGAAGTCGAGGTTGGCGTCGGCGGCGATCTCCCGCATGCCGGAGTACTCGCCGGACTGGTAGTTCTGGCAGTTCAGCGACGCGAACCGCACCTTGTTCAGCGCCCCGACCGGAGCCGTCCTGGTCCGCCCGACGACGCTCTTCTTGCCGAGCGCCGAGAACTGGTAGTGGTAGCGCTGCCCGGCGCCGAGGCCGCGCACCGGCACGTGCACGCTGTGCCCGAGCAGCACGCTCGCCGCCACCGAACCCGAGGCCACGACCTGGGTCATGCCCGGGTCGGTGGCCACCGCCCAGTCGACCTGCACGATGTCCGCGAGGGGCTGGACGTCGGCGAGCGGCTCGGGGGCCAGCCGGGTCCACAGCACGACGCTGGTGGGCAGCGGGTCGCCGGAGCCGACGCCCAGGGTGAACGGCGCGGGGTCCCAGCTGGCCCCGAGCGCGGCCGCGGCGGCGTGCGCGGCGGCCGGGCCGAGGTTCGGCATCAGCGGCCAGGCCGCGCCCATGGCCCCGGCGGCGAGCGCGCCCCGGAGGAGGTCACGACGGTGGACGGTCATCAGGCTGCTCCGATGGTGAGGTGGAGGGCGTCGGCGTACCCGTCGTTGGCCGTGCCGGAACCGTCGCGGGTGAACAGGAGCAGGACCCGGGCGGTCCGGCTGCCCGGGGGCACGGTGCCCTGGGCGGTGCGCTGGAGCAGACCCGACCTGCTGCTCCGCTCGGCGGCGGTCACGGGGCCGAGGACGACCACGCCGAGCGGGGGCCCGTCGGCCGGCAGGAACTCCACGGACAGCCGGACGCCGTCGTTCTGGGTCGCGTAGCCGCCGAGCCAGCCGCCGAACGTGAACCGGGACCGCCCGGCGTCGATGTCGGCCGTCCCCGGCAGCGTGACCAGCTGCGCGAGCCGGGTGCGGACGGAGTTGCCGCCGGTGAGGAAGTTGGTGCCCCGGTCCGACGGGCCGGGGTCGCTGGTCGTCGGGTAGCCGGACGTGCCGTACTTGACCACGGCCGCCGCGCCCTCGACGGTCGTCCAGCCGGGGATCTGCGCGCTCGGCGTGCCCGTGCCGCCCGGGCCGGCCTCGCCGGAGCCGTTGACGATCAGGTTGGACACCGTCGGACCGCCGATCGTGAGGGTCAGGGACAGGCCGTCGGCGTACCCGTCGTTGGAGGAGCCCCCGGAGCGGGTGAACACCAGGGTCAGGCGGGCCGTGCGGCTGCCGGCGGGCACGGCCCCGGTCGCGGTGCGCGCCCACAGGCCGGTGGCGTTGCCCCGGTCGGCCGGGGTGACCGGGCCGATCGCGGCCGTGGCCAGCACCTGGTTCGACGCGGACAGGAACTCGGCGGTCAGCGACGCGTCGTCGGCCTGCGAGGACCAACCCCCCAACCAACCACTCAGGGTGTACTGCGCCTGGCCGGCGTCGATCTCGGCGGTGTTCGGCAGGGTCGCGTCCTGGGAGGCGCGGGACTTCGCGGCCGTCCCGCCGGTGAAGAACGCGGTGCCCCGGTCGGGCGGGCCGGGGTCGGTCGGGGTGGGGTAGCCGCCGCCCGCGTCGTACCTGGTGACGGCCATGGCGCCCTGGAGGCTGGTCCAGCCGCTGGAGCCGGACTCGGCCCCCGGATTGACGAGAAGGTTGGGAGTTGTGTGCACAGCATCTCCGACAGTAGAGGTGAACTCATCCCAGCTTCCAGGGGTGATGGACGCTGTTCAATTCCCTGTCGGTCAACGTTGTATGAACAACTGTCGGGTAGCCAGGCGCGGATCCGGCCATCCTGTGCACACGTGCGCCGCGCACACGCGTGCGGGGGCCGGCCCGTGGATGGGCCGACCCCCGCACGTTCGTCGAAGGGCTACGACACCGTGAGGGCGGCGTCGTCGACGACGAAGTTGGTCACGAGGGAGGCGTCCTCGGTACCGGTGAAGGTGATCGTCACGGTCTGGCCCGCGTACGCGGCCAGGTCGAACGTCTTCTGCGCGTACCCGGCGGCCTTGTTCAGGTTGCTGTACGTGGCCAGGGTGGCGCTACCGACCTTGACGGTCAGCTTGTCGTACTGCACCGAGGTGGTGGTCTCCTTGGTGTCGATGTGCAGCCAGAACGACAGGCTGTAGCTGGCACAGCCGGCCGGGACCGCCACCTGCTGCGACAGGGTGGTGGTGTTGGTGGTGCCCTTGCCGCCCAGCAGCGCGAGCTTGGTGCCGCCGTGCGCCGGCTGCGCGGTCGTGCTGGCCCGGACCACTCCGGTCGAGGCGGTCCACGGGGTGGCGGTGGCGTCCTCGAAGCCCGGGTTACCGAGCTTCTGGCCGGCACCGGTGCAGCCCGGGCCGCCGTTGACGGTCAGGCTGTACGTCGCGGTGTGGGTGGCCGTACCGGTCCCGGTCACCGTGATCGTGTACGTGCCCGGCGCGGCCGAGGAGGTGGTCGCGACGGTCATCGTGGACGACGCGCCCGAGGTGACCGACGAGGGGCTGAAGCTCACGGTCACGCCGGCCGGCGCGCCGCTCGCGGTCAGGTTCACGGTCTGCGCGTTGCCCGAGGTGGTGGACGTGTTCACGGTCGAGGTCGCCGAGGCGCCCGGGTTGACAGCGCCCGACGCCGGGTTCAGCGCGAGGGAGAAGTCGTTCGACGGCGTGCCGGAGCACGTCGGGTCGGCGGTCTGCGCCGGAACGCTGACCGCGTCCCACGCGGCCTTGGTCTTGTTGAACAGACCACAGGTCGAGTCGAGGTTCTTCGCGGCGGTCAGGGTGCCGGTCCGGTACTTCGCGTGGGTCTGGCCCGACACCTTGGTCAGCATGGCGCCGTAGAAGATCTTGCCGGCGTTCTGGATGCCCATGCCCGTGAGGGTGGTGTTGTTGCAGGTCGGGCTGACCGGGCCACCGGCCGGGTTGGTGCCCTGGGACATCAGGTAGAACCAGTGGTTCAGCGGGCCGGCCGCCGCGTGCACCTCGGTGTTCGGGATGGCCGAGGAGTAGCAGTTCGGGTGGTTGTTGACCAGCGACGGGTTGGCCATGTTGCGGATCGGGCCGTTGCCGGAGAGGTTGATCTTCTCGCCGACCAGGAAGTCCGGGTCGTCGTACGGGGCGGCCTGGTTGGCGTAGGCCTCGGTCAGCGCGCCGAAGATGTCACCGGTGGCCTCGCCGAGCCCGCTCTCGTGGTTGGCGCCACCCGGGGTGTTCGAGTCGATCGCGTGCCCGTACTCGTGGCCGACGACGTCCATGGAACCGATCCACGAACCGGCGTTGTTCTTGCCGATCGACACGAACGAGCCGTTCCAGGTCGCGTTGACGGCGTTGAGGCCGACCTTGACCGGGAAGCCGGTGCCGTTGCCCTTGAAGCCGCTGCGGCCCAGCCAGGACGAGAGCATGTCCCATTCCTTCTGCGCCGCGTACAGGGCGTCGACGCAGCCGGTCTCCCTGCTGGTGCCGTCCCCGTTGCCCCAGTTGTCGTCCGGGCCGGAGAAGACGGTGTTGGTCGAGTAGTCCTGACACTCGACGCCCGTGCGGGTCGGGTCCTTCATCGTGTACGTGCCGCCGGACTGCGTCGTGTCGAAGGCGAGGGGGTTCGGGCCGCTCCACTTGGCCGTACCCGAGCCGGACACCACGTCGTCGTGCTTCGAGAGCACCTTGCCGGTCTGCGCGTCGACCCACACGTGCAGGTGGCTCGGCGACGTCTCGGTCAGGCCGGTCATCGTGGTCTCCCACGCCAGCCGGGTGCTGTCCCCGCGGACGAGGACCACGAGCCGGCTGGAGTCGACCCGGTCCACGCTGGCCAGCTGGCCGCGCGAGGTGGCCTCGGCCGCCGCCGCGGTGACCGACGGGGTGACCGACAGGTCGATCCGCGCCGAGGTCGCCGAGGTGGTGCCCTTGACCCGGCCCTGGGCGTCGGCGAGCACGACAGCGTCGCCCCCGACGACCGGGAGACCCCGGTAGGTGCGGTCGTAGTCGATCGCGAACAGGCCGTTGACCCACGGGGTCACCGAGCGCTGCGCGTACGCCTCGAACGGGCCCTTGGCCAGGGCGTCGAGGCCGCTGGCGGCGGCCCGGTCGGCGGCGGAAACGGCGAGCGAGCGAGCGTCACCGAGGTTGTGGTCGGTGGTGTTCGTCGCGGTGGCGGGTGCGGCGGCGAGGGTGAGCGCCACTCCCGCGAACACGGCCAGGGATAGCCCGGCCGTCATCGTTCTGCGCTTCATGCATTTCTCCCTTGAGGGGTGAGAGACCGCGCGTGTGCGGCAAATACATCGAAGCAGTTGCATGTTTAACGGAACCGTAACCAACCCTTATGTTGTCCATAGGAATTCGGGCGTCCGACCTCTTCGGACACCCCGGACGTCACGGGGCCGCGCGGCCCACCAGGCGCTCGTAGCGCTGCCGGGCCGCCTGCGGCGTGCCCAGCCCGAGGCCGAACGCGATCTGCTGCCAGGTCAGACCCCGGCCCCGGGCCAGCTGGAGCAGGCCCATCTCCAGCTCGTCCACACCGGCCCGCACCCGGGGGACCAGGGTCAGGGCGGCCACGAGGTCGTCGGTGTCGACCGCCGGGGCACCCTCGGCCGCCGGGCCGCCGGCCGCGCCGCGCACGACCCGCTCGACGGCCTCGACCGGCTCCAGGGTGAGGCCGAGCTGGTCGAGCCACGGGTTGGCGGGCGGGGCGGCGGAGTGCCGCTCGCTGATCCGCTGGAGGGCGGCGAACTCGCGCCAGGACCGGTTCTGCTCGGGGTCGGGCGCGGCGAAGGGGTTCTCGGTCATGGGTCCACCCTGACGGCGTACACCCATTGTTGTCAACTAAATGTTGTGAACGATCTGTTCAAGTCATGGCGGGCTACCATCCACGGATGGACAAGCCCACCCCCGCCGAGGTCGCGGCGGCCGCCGGCCGGACGATCCCCGACGTGCTCGCCCCCGACCTCGACGTCGTGTTCTGCGGCATCAACCCGGGCCTGTGGTCGGCGGCCGTCGGGCACCACTTCGCCCGGCCCGGCAACCGGTTCTGGCCCGTGCTGCACCGGTCCGGGTTCACGCCGGAGCAGCTGTCCCCCGCCGACAGCGGCACCCTGCCCGACCACCGGCTCGGCCTCACCGACCTCGTCGCGCGCGCCTCCGCCCGGGCCGACGAGATCGGCTACGAGGAACTGGTGGCCGGCGGGAAGACCCTGGTCGCGAAGTTGGAGGAGTACCGGCCGGCGTGGCTGGCGGTGCTCGGCGTCGGGGCGTACCGGTGGGCGTTCGGCACCCCGGCCGCGACGGTCGGCCCGCAGCCCGCGCCGCTCGGCGACACCCGGGTATGGGTGCTCCCCAACCCCAGCGGGCTCAACGCTCACTGGACTACACCCAGGCTTGTGGAGGCGTTTCGCGAGCTGCGAGAGGCCACGGACCAGTAGACCATCCAGCAACATGCGCTGCTCAGCACCTGTTCGATCTTGCAGCAGGGCATTTGCGCTGCGGCGAGTCGAGTGAATCCCGCGTCCCAGGGAGGCCGTAAGTGCGATCCTTCCTTTGAGGCGAAGGACGCACGACATGGCATACGCTCGGTGGCACCACATCCTCATGGAGTCGCACCGCCATGCCCTGAAGGCAGTTGACGAGTGGAACCTCTCAGGCGGCGACTTCTCCGACTTCCTCACGCACATGCACAAGGCATGGCACTACCTCCTTCACGCGGAGTTCCATAAGGCGAAGATCGACTACCACTACAGAGACTCCAAGACCGGCCAGCTCGTCTTGATCGACGGAGAGCCGAAGGCATGGGACCTGGAATGGTGCCTGAAGCAGCGCTACACCAACAGTGCCGACGCCGTGCGCCTGAATGCAGAGCTCTTCGTGGCACTCCGCAACAAGGTGGAGCACCGGTATGAGCACAACCTGAAGATCGCGACAGGTGGCAAGGCGCAGGCGCTCGTCATGAACTATGAGCAAGAGATGGTGGCGCACTTCGGCGTCATGTACAGCCTGGCTGATCGGCTCCGCTTTCCGATCTCCGTGCAGGCACTCACCGCTGATGGACGGGAACAGCTTCAGGAGGCAGCGAAGAAGCTCCCCCAGAAGACCCGCGATCTCGTGGCGAGGTTCGAGGCCGCCATCGACCCCGCCGTCCTCGAAGATCTCAAGTACGACTACCGCGTCCGACTCATCCCCATCGTCGGCTCGAAGACGGACGCCGACCTAGCAATAGATTTTGTCAAGCTCGACGACCTGAATGAGGCGGAGCGGACGATCATGGTCGAGGCTGGACGCCTCGGCACGGTGATTACCAAGGTTAAGCATGTCGAGGTGGCGGACAAAGACAAGCTGCTTCCAGGGCAGGTCGCTCGCCTTGTAGAAGAGCAGCTCCCCTTCGAGTTCCACGTTCATCCAGAGCACACGGAAATGTGGCGGAGGCTCGGTGTACGGCCCGCCCAAAATTGTGCAGACCCGTATGGCACGGACGCTCGGTATTGTGTCTACAGCGAGACGTTCAAGACCTACACCTACAAGGCCGCCTGGGTGAAGAGGGTCATCAGTGAGGTCGGCACAGTCGAGAAGTACCGCAACTTCTTCGGCAAGGAACCGCGGGTGAAGAGGTAGTCCCTCTACCCAAGCAGGCAACCTTTCAGCACTGAGCAGAGAGAGTCTTACATGCACGGCATGAGCACCTGAATTAGACGCCGCCCAGCGGACTCAACGATCGATGGACCGACACCAAGCCTGGTTGATGTGTTTCGCGATCTGCGAAGGGCCACCGCTCAGTGGGCCATCTGGCAACGCGCGCCGCTCCCGCGCCATGATCCGCAACGAACGCACGGAATTTCCCCACAAGGAAGTGGGTTGCTGAATCAGCGGCCTCTACACAGGGCGGATGGGTCGCGATGAAGCTCTTTTCATCTTTTCGAGCGGCACAAGGTTCGCTACAGCTTTGTCGAGAACTGGATCTGTCCCTATAGGGCGGTTGTCATACAGCAACCGCAGGAGTTTCGTGCCTGTAGGGTCGAAGAGCATACAGGCAGCGCGGTGCGCGCGCGCCTGATGCTTCTTGGCCTGCAGGTAGTCCACCAACGAAGAAGCTGCATTGTCTGCACTTTCGTCCAAGCCGTGGCATACCCAGACCAGCAGTACATGCTTTCCGGAGACTTCAGCCATGAGGTGCGTCACCGAATGGCGTTGCCGATCTCGACGGACGTGCTTTGCGATGTCTGCAGCATGCCTCCCGAATGTCTTTTGCACCCTTCCATCCCCCTCCAAAAGGGATGTGGCTGTGGCGAGCCAACCGGATTCTTTGGTTTTGATAACCATGTCTACAAGGTCGAGAAGCCGCTGGTCTGCGGCGAGCTTCGGCTTTTCCACCAGCTCGCCCTTCGAATCGAGTTGCGCTTCATACCAGGCGTCGAGTGGTTCGGTGTAACTGCGGATCATCTCTGGGCCTTGTGCGGCAAATCGGCGCAGATCTGCCGTCGTTGGCGGCCCAGACCACGGCGCTGATGCTGCCAGCTTGTTCGGGTCGGGTTCAACATAGAGGCCCCGCGTCAGGAAATGGAGAAAAAGGTCCAGCTCATCTACTGCTCGATATTTCCAAGTCGCCTCCGCCTGGGTCCGGCGCCGAAGGTAGAGCAACAACTCGCTAGGACGATCAAGCAACTCAGTCACGATTCTCAAATCGTGAACCGATACAGTCCAGGGTATGTTGTCCGACTGAAGCAGTCCTGCCGCGATCAGCATCGTTGTCGCAGTTGTAACACCAGAGAGATCTTCGAGGCCAACGGCGATTGTGTGCGTCTCGCGAACACCACTGACATCGATCCACTTACCGTCATCGAGTCGAATCCGGCCATCTGTGATGATGCGCTCTCGAAGTCGCTCCGCCTGGTTGGCTGCCGCCGTGATGATATCGCGTAGCTTGCCTCTCAGGCGGCGGACTATACCGCCACGCGCTTCAGCTGTCAGCGCTACAGACTTCACCTCAATGATTAGTGCAACATCATCTATGATGATGAGCCCATCACCTTCGACTCGCTTCGTGAATTTTTCCGGGCTGGTCTGTGGCGTAGTTGCAGCCGGGTCAGGAATATAGTAATTGAATGCTCGGTAGACTTGGGCTGACGGAAACACACTGGCTAGTAGATCTAGAGCGTCGTTCTCAACCCATTCGCCACGGTGCTCTTCGTAAGCGATCATCCGACCAGCCGCTTTGAGTCTTGTCTCGATGACTTCCCGAATTGCCGGTAGCGTCAACGCTTCATGAACGACCATTCGCCGTCCTTGCGGGTCGGCCACAATCGGCGCAGTTCGCAATGGGTTGTCACCCCGGAAGAACCGCTCGAATGTCTCATCTACATCAGTTAGACCGACAAGAGTGAATACGTCGAGTACGGCATCCACTGTGGCGCGTCCATAGCCGGTGCGCTGGGCGACAGCGTCCGCATCAATGACAGTTGCCTGGTCAATATTCGATGTGAGATCCTGTACAGCCTCATACACCTCCCATGCGGCAGCGCGAGCCTCCTCTGACTGCGGCTGGGTTTCATCCCACGCCTCGATGAACGGGACGCTCGCATCTCTGGCGTCCAGCATCCGCTTGAAGCGCTGGCCTAACTCCGCCACCGAGAACACCCAGACGGCCTCCATTACATTGACTGCTTCCAGACCAGTGAACCCGAGCACTGCTTGGCAGTCATGATTCACAGCCGCACTACCGAACAGTCCACGCAGAGTGTCGAGCAGCATATGTGGATACACTGGATTGCGAAGGTAGATCTCGCGTTGCACTGAATAGACGAGCATCTTGCTGTCTGGATCAGATCGCGGCGTGTCAAAGAGAACGATCATGCTGCCCACCGCCAGAGCCTCTTGCGCTGCAGCCTCAAGTGCAGGCGGCAAGAACCTGGACGAATCCACTTCGGTCATAACATCGCCGCTGCCGCTAGCTGAGTCCCGGCAGACCAAAGCCAACGCGATAAGTTCCAGGCTGGCAACCGCCTGATCAGCGCCGGTAAGGGAACGTTCCATGATCATGGCTACTCGGGCGGCAGAAACAGCCTTGATTACATCGAGACCGCAGGCCAGTCGAGCAACGTTGTCGATCTCAGCCCTCAGGTCCGTCCGGGCGTTCTTGGCCGCCTCCGCGTCGCTGCTGGCAGCACGCACGTATCTGGCAAGCCGGCTAGCTGCCTCTGCGACAGGTATCTCAGGGGACCAAGTAAGGCCCAGATGCGAGGCTGGTTGCCGCTTGCTGGCATACCGTCGCTTCGCGTGACGCGATTTCCGCTGCCGCTTGCTGCTCATCGAGTCCTCACTTCCGCAACATACATCCCAGATCCGTCGGTTGTGCCTCCTCCGTCCCTCTAGTTCAGCTTGCAAAGTTCACTTTAGGCAATTGGGCTCGACCTACGTATTTGCAGTTCGAGCCCAATTGTCTGAAGGTTCGAGCGTTGGCCGTCAGACCTTCCACTTGACGTCGATCATGCTGGGATCGAATCGATGTCCGCCCCAATTCGTCTTGTCCTGATGTCCTGGCCGAACGATGATCTTCTCCGCCAGCAGCTTGACGACGTCGCGCCTCCAAATTGATGTTCTCGCTCCCCGCCGTCCGTAACACCAGGTGTTCAGCGGCCTCAACGCGCACTACACGGTGGAGCGGCTGGTGGAGGAGTTCGGGAAGCTGCGGGCGGAAGTGGGCGCCTAGCCGGCCAGGCGGTGCACGCTCACCGCGTACGGGCCGCCGTCGTAGGGCGCGCCCTCCCAGGTCGCGTACCGCTCCGTGGGGAGCAGGCCCGCGTCGGCGCACCAGGTGTCGTAGGCGGCGAGGTCCACGGGGGCCGACGCCAGTGGAAGGTGCGCGGGGTCCAGGCCGAAGCCGGCGACCAGCAGGCCGCCCGGTCGCAGGTGCGCGGCGAGCCGGGCGACGGCGTGCGGTTCCGTGCCGGGCGCCAGCAGCGGCACCACGTTCCCGGCGGCCACCACGAGGTCGAAGTCGCGGACGGGCAGGTCGAGATCGGCGAGGTCCGCGAGGACCCAGCGCAGGTCGGGGGCCGCGCGGCGCGCCTCGGCGAGCATGGAGGCGTCGAGGTCCACTCCGACGCACGCGTAGCCGAGTTCGGTGAGGCGGACCGTCACCCGGCCGGTGCCGCAGCCGGCGTCGAGCACCCGGGCCCCGGGCGGCACCAGTCGGGCGCACAGCCGCGCCTCGCCGTGCACGTCGGCCCCCGAGGCGGCCAGGTCGGCGAACCGCGCCGCGTACCGCACTCCCGGGTCCCCGCCCGCCACCTCGCTCCAGCGACTCATGGGCTGACCGTACCGTGCACGACGAGTTCGGAGGCCGATACGTACGTGCAGGCCGAGAACGCGCCGGGGCAGGTGCCGCCCGCGTCGGCCAGCTGGTTGCCGGCCATCGTGAACCGCATCCACCGGACCCCCGCCCCGGTCCCGGCGGCCAGCGGCACGGCGGTGGGCCGGTTGCGGTCGGCCACCCCGAAGTGCCCGCTGGCGGCGGCGCGCCAGGTGACCCCGTCCGCCGAGGTCTCCAGCCGGTAGTCGCCGACCGAGCCGCTGGGGCCGACCCCGCACGCGGCGGCCGGGTCGACGGTGACCTCGGTGACGTCCACGGCCGAGGGCAGGCCGAGGGTCATGACCCGCGGTTCGATGCCGCCGGGTACGGCCACCGCGTCGGCCACCCAGCCGTTGCCCAGGGACTGGTCCAGCAGCCCGCCCGGCCCGCAGCCGTCGCCGGAGTAGTCGTCGCCGGTGAACGCGCCGAGCGTCGCGCCGCCGGAGGTCGCCGCCCAGTCGCGGCGGAGCGCCCAGTCCCGGGTGTTGGGGCCGGCGGCCACGGTCAGTAGGTCGCCGGAGCGGTCGTAGCCGGGCGCGGTGGCGGACACGGCCGGGTACCGACCGGGACGGATGTTGCGGACCTGGTACGTGCCGTCGCCGTCGGCCACGCCCACGTACCCGCCGGCCACGGTCTGCCGGTGCCCGCCGAACACGACGGTCGCCCCGGACAGCGGCTTCCCGGTGCCCGCGTCGGTCACGGTCCCGGTCAGGGTGCCCGGCTTCCCGGCCGGCGGCGGGGTGCTGAAGTCCTCGACGGGCGCGGTGTCGTCCACGTCGTACGTGCCGGCGTACCAGCCCATCCCGCGCGCGGCGAACACCTTCCAGATCGCGGCCGTGTTCCGTCCGCCGGAGACGAGCCGGTCGGCGCGGAGGACCGCGTTGCGTTCGTCCAGGTAGGACGGGTTGGCCGGGGACAGTTCCATGGCCCGGGTGACGAGGTTGCGGGTCAGCGGGCCGCCGAGCGCGGTGCGCAGGTCCCACAGGGTCTCGGCCCAGATTTCGCCGTCGGCGTGCGACTCGGGCCGGCCGGCGACCTTCGCGTACTTCCCGTAGGTGTACCCGCCCTCCGGGCACGCCTTCGAGACCTTCCCGACGGTGCAGTCCAGCGGCTGGGTGCGCAGGGCGTCCTCGCCGTGGCTGATGTAGCGCCCCATGGCGACATCCCCGTCGGCGGGCGTGTCGGCGACGTCACCCTGGCTGACGAGCAGGTCCATCGCGTACCAGTCGCTCCACGCCTCGCCCAGGGCCGTGGCCTGCAGCCCGCCGAGGGTGGACACCCCGTTGACGTCGACCACGAGCCGGTTGGACAGCCCGTGCGCGTACTCGTGGTAGACGATGTCGGCCACGTCCCCGGAGTTGGCGGCCACGTACGGGTCGTCCTGGAACAGGTACATCCGCATCCGGGGCGGGGTGCCGTCCGGGAAGGTGGACATGTTGGCGTTGTTGCGGTGGTCGGCGTCGGGCAGGCCGTCGAGGGTGGCCGCGCCGTCGAGGGCCGCGATGGTCACCGCGTCGCCGTCGCGGCCGTCGAAGTTGCCGGCGGCCCGGGAGAAGCCGATCGGGGCGGCGGCCAGGTGGTCGTGGAAGACCCCGGCGAAGTAGAGGAGCTGGACGGCGTTCTGCGCGGCGTTGGCCTGCCAGGACCTCGCCTTCGCCGGATCCCACGTGCACGGGTACGCCGCCGCGCACGGCGTGCCGACCGCCTTGTTGGTGTCGCGGAACGGGTAGTGGAACCGCCCCGGCGCGCTGGGTCCGATCTCCTCGGCCGGGGCCGCCTCGCCGTCGTCGTCGAGGTCGAGGTGCACGTGGGCGACGTTCCCGTTCAGGGTCTTCGCGCCGGCCGGGAGCCAGCCGGGGCCGGTCAGGTCGCGGACCTGCTGCTTGCCGCCCTTCGGCGCGCCGGGGTGGTTCGACCAGGCCAGGCCGGTGTCGTGCTGGCGGAGGTCGCGCCGGAACAGGATCCGCCCGGTGTCGGCGTCGACCACGTGCAGGTAGCTCTCGGCGCGCAGGACGGTGCGCCAGGCGAGCCGGGGGCCCTCGGCGGTGGGGAACACGACGGGCTGGGCGTCGGCGGGGGCCCGTGACGTGCCGGACACGTCGCGGGCGGCCGTGGCGCGGGCCTCGGCGGCGGTCAGGCGGGGCGCCGGGAGGCGGGCCGGCAGCAGCCGGACCGGGGAGCCGTCCACCTGGGCGAGCCGGCCGTCCCGGGACACGTGCGCGCGGACCCCGTTGCCGAACACCGGCACGCCCCCGACGTGCTGGGTGAAACTCAGATGACGGGTACCCTCCGGGTCGGTGTGCTCCCGGCCGACGGCCAGGGCCGCCACCTCCCGGGGCGACAGTCCGAACAGGTCGGGATGGTCGCGGAGGTAGTTCAGCGCGACCGTGGCGGGTTCGGCCCGGCCCGGCCCGGTCAGGAACCCGTCGAGCGGGGCGACGAGCCGGGGCGTACCCGTCAGGGGGTCGATCTGGATCTCGTCGCGGGCGGTCCGGGGCGTGCTGGCCTCGGGGCGCGCGGTGACCTGGCGGGCGTCGTAGTCGCCGGGCCGGGCCCCGGGTTCCGGCGGGGTCCACGCGCCGGGCGGCATCCCGGGCGGGGCGGCCGGCGGCGCGGCGCTGACGGGGGCGGCGGACAGTGCCGCGCCGAGGAGGGCGGTGACCATGACGGCGACAGCTGCCCGCCGCGTCCGGGGTGTACGCATTGCGCCTCCTCATCCAGTTTCGCCCACTCTACGACTGGAATGGGCGATTTCCGGAGGGGAACACGCGGGGCTGGCCATTCCCCCGCGAGGCCCCGGGGCGCGGCGTAGAAAAGGGAGGTGAGGTACCGCGACCGCGAACACGCCGGGCTCGTCCTCGCCGAACTCGTGGCCGCCGAGGCCGACCTGGGCCCGGAGCCGCTGGTCCTCGGCCTGGTCCGCGGCGGGGTACCGGTGGCCGCCGCCCTCGCCGGCGCGCTGCGCCTCCCCCTCGACGCGCTCGTGGTCCGCAAGCTCGGCGTGCCCGGGGCCCCGGAGGTCGCGTTCGGCGCGCTCGGCCCGGGCGGGGTCCGGATCGTCAACGAGGACATCGCGGTGCACCTCGACGAGCGCGAGATGGCGGCCGTCGAACGGCACGAGGCGGCGGAACTGGTCCGCCGCGAGGGGCTCTACCGGGCCGGCCGGCCCCCGCCCCGGCTCGGCGGCCGCACCGCCGTGGTCGTGGACGACGGCCTGGCGACCGGGGCCACCGCCCGGGCCGCCGTCGCGGTCGCCCGGATCCTGGGCGCGGAGCGGGTGGTCGTGGCCGTGCCGGTCGGCTCCCCGGAGGCCATGGACCTGGTACTGGCGGAGGCGGACGGCGTGATCTGCCCGGAGGTGCCGTGGCAGTTCCTCGCCGTCGGCCTGGGCTACGAGGACTTCGAGCAGGTCACCGACGCCGAGGTGCTCGAACTCCTGGCCCCCGGACACGCGCCGGCCCCGTGAGGTACCGGGCCGGCCGCGCCCGTCAGACCAGCCGGAACCGCACGCACACCACCCGGGACCGGTCGTCGACCTCCTGGCCGCGCTTCGCCCAGTACTCCTCGTAGGTGCGCCGCCACTCCAGCACGGTCGTGAACCCCTCGCCGAGCGCGTCCGCGAACTCCCAGGTCACCTCCCCGAGCCGGGTCAGCTCCACGTCGGTCACCTCGACCTCCGCGACCCGGTCGCCGACGTCGTCGACGAGCACGAGGCGCTCGCCGACGTGTTCGGGCCGCTCGGCCTCGTCCAGGTAGTCCAGGTCCATCAGGCCGGCCGTGGCGCGCTTGCGGCCGAGCAGCACCAGGGCGTTGAGCCGGGTGCGCAGGTCACCGGGCGTGCCGAGGTCCAAGGTGCGCAGTCCGTCGATTCTCCCCCACATGGCTCGTCAGCCTACGGGACCGGCGACGGAAGGGATCCGGTCCAGAACAACCCCGAACTCCCTTGTGTACGCGGCGAGCACCTCGTCGGGCGCCAGGACCCGCTCGGTCCGGTCGTCGCCGGCCGTGTGGATCAGCGTGGAGCCGCTCAGGGTGACCCGGCCGGAGCCGGTGAGCCGGGAGCAGACGAGCGACCGGGTGAAGTGCGAGTCGGGCGAGGTCTGCTGGTACCAGCACGTCGGGGCGAAGTCGGCCAGCGCGCGGGGCCGGGCCTCCAGCCGGTACTCGGGGCGGCCGTCGCGGAGCACCTCGGTGTCGCCGAACTCGGCCGGGACCAGCCGGAACACCCCGTCCGGGTCGGCCTGGTCGCCGGGCACGTCGAGGCTGAGCGGGTAGTGGCTGTGCCGGCCGAACCCGACGTCGGCGAGCCACAGCCCCTCGGCCCGCACGGCGAGGGCCAGGTGGTCGAACGGCGGGCCGTAGCCGTCGCCGCCGTGCACCTTCGCCGACAGCAGGGTCACAGGGAAGCCGAGCCCGGTGAGCAGGGCGGCGAACAGCCCGTTGAGCTCGTAGCAGAAGCCGCCGCGCCGCCGGGTGACGATCTTGTCGTAGAGCGCGTCCTCGTCGAGGCCGATCGGCTCGCCGAGGTGGATGCTGAGATTCTCGAAGGGAACGGCGCGCAGGTGCCGCACGTGCAGCTCCCGCAACGCCGCCCCGTCGACCCGCTCGGGGCGGGCCGCGTCTATCCGGTCCAGGTACGCGTCGATCTGTCGCTCGTCCACCCGGTCATGCTAGGCGGGCGGGGCCTCGCGTACCCCGAAAGGGTCCGGTCTTTCCGCACTGACCAGCCGGAACGTCAGCGCGACCGGCCGCCCGCGCCGCGCCCCGGTCAGGACGAGCCGGGCGGTGAGCGGCCCGGGATCCCCGGCCCGGGCGGGCCGCCCCGGGCAGCCGTGGTGCGTCACGGGCGGCCACCCCAGCATCCAGCGCCCCCGAGGCGCTGGCCCACGCGGCGCGCGACAGTGCCGACCACCGCACACCTCCCCCGTTCCGAGCGCCGCCCGCTCGACGCCCCGTCAGTGTGCCGACCCGCGCTTACATCCGACTTACACGCGGACCCCACGCCCCCTTGAACGCGTTCAAAAGAGCCCTGCTACGTTACTTGAACACGTTCAACTGAGAGGTGGCCGCAATGCGGACGATCCGGTTCTGGCTGGTCCTGTTCATGATCGGACTGGTGGCGAGCGGGCTGACGGCCTTCCCCCTGGAGACCGAGACCCGGTGGCTCGCGGCGGTCCTGCACACCCTGCCGGCACCCGACTTCCTCGTCACCTGGATCGACCACGTCACCGAGGGCATCCGGGTCACCAACCGCGACTACCCCTTCATGGCGTACGGCACCGACTGGCTCGCCTTCGCCCACCTCGTGATCGCCGTCGCCTTCTGGGGCCCGCTCCGCGACCCGGTCCGCAACATCTGGGTCGTCCAGTTCGGGATGATCGCGTGCGTCGCGATCGTGCCCCTGACCCTGATCTGCGGACCGATCCGGGGCATCCCCGGCTGGTGGCAGCTCGTCGACATGTCGTTCGGAATCCTCGGCCTCGTACCGCTGATCATCGTCCACCGTCGCATCAGGACACTCGAACGCCTCACTCATCCCTAGTGGACAGAACTGCCATTGACTCGGGAGTGCGCGCATCGCTACCTTGCGTTGTCGGTGCCCGAAATGCCACGACGCCGGCCTTCACCCTCCCGGAAGGACCCAGACGTGCGACTCGAGAACGCGAACCCACTCACGCCCGACGACCTGACACTCCTGCTGTTCGGCGCGGCGGCGTTCCAGCAGCTGCGGGCCGGTTGTGAGCTCGGCCTCTTCGAGTTGCTGCACACCGAACCGGGTCGGACCCGCGAGGAGATCGCCCGCCGGCTGGGCCTCGCCGACCGCGCCGTGGACACCCTGCTGCTCGGCACCACCAGCCTGCGGCTGACCACCCTGAGCGCCGGCTCCTACAGCAACTGCGCCGTCGTGGACGCCCTGTTCGCGTCCGGCGACTGGGACCGGTTCGCGCACGTCGTCGGCTTCGAGCAGTACGTCGTCTACGCCGGCCAGGTCGACTACACCGAGTCCCTGCGCGCCAACGCCAACGTCGGGCTGCGCCGGGTGCCCGGCGAGGGCCCGGACCTGTACCACCGGCTCGCCGAGGACGAGTTCCTCGGCGGCGTGTTCTACCGGTACATGCGCTCCTGGTCCGAGCTCGCCAACCGGTCGCTCGTGGAACGGGTCGACTTCGACTCCGTGTCCCGGGTGCTCGACATGGGCGGCGGCGACGGGGTCAACGCCCTCGCGCTGGCCGAGGCGTACCCGCACCTGTTCGTCACCGTCGTCGACCTCCCCGAGAACCTGCACGTGGCCCGGGGCCGGGTCGAGGAGGCCGGGCTCACCGACCGGGTGACCGTGCACGCCGCCGACATGTTCACCGACGACCTGCCCCGCGGCCACGACTGCGTCCTGTTCTCCCACCAGCTCGTCATCTGGACGCCCGAGGAGAACGTCGCGCTGCTGCGCCGAGCGCACGAGGCGCTGGAACCCGGCGGCCAGGTCGTCGTGTTCAGCTCCATGTCCCGCGACGACGGCACCGGGCCCGTGATGGCCGCCCTCGACAGCGTCTACTTCACCGCGATCCCCGCCGAGGGCGGCATGATCTACCCCGCCGGGCGGTACCTGGAATGGGCCAAGGAAGCCGGCTTCGACAACGCGGAGTTCACGGACTGCTCGGCGTGGACCCCGCACGGGATCGTGCGGGCCACCCGGGTCTGAGGCGGTGGGGGCGGGCCACGACCCACCCCCACGACCCTCGTTCGGGTACCGCGGGGCCGCGCCCTACTCCGGCGCGCGGCCCGAGGTGACCGTGGCCGCCCGGTACAGGATGATGGCGTCCTTCTTCGCCAGGTCCTTCACCAGCCGGTCGTGGAACTCCGCCCGCCGGTCGGCCGGCAGCCGCTCCAGATAGGCCGCCGAACCGTGCGAGGACAGCCACCGCCAGAACGTCTCCGGGTCGGGGACCGGGATCCGCACCTCGATGTGCTCCTCGCGGATGTCGGTGAAACCCCCGTCCACCAGCAGGGCGCGCGCGTCGAGCGGCGCCCCCATCGTGCAGCCCTCGCCCTGGTGCTCGGCGAACTCGCCGAACAGCTCCCCGGCCAGGTCGGTCGGGCCGTCCGCGTCGAGCGGCTCCGCCGGGGTGGTCAGCGCGAAGACCCCGCCGGGGACGAGGACCCGCCGGACCTCGCGGGCCGCCGCACCCGGGTCGTCGAGGAGCGAGAACACGAAGCTCGCCGCCACGGTGTCGAAGGAACCGTCGGGGAGGTCGAGGACGTGGGCGTCCATCACCCGGGTCTCGAAGGCCCCCGGGTGCAGCCTCGCGACCCGGTCGACCATGGCCGGGGCCGCGTCGACGGCCGTGACCCGGCAGCCGGCCTCCAGCGCCCACCCGATGAGGGCGCCGTGGCCGCAGCCCAGGTCCAGGAACCGGGCCCCCGCGCCCGGCCGTAGGACCCGGAGGAACTCCCGGCCGAACTCGGTGAAGAAGGGAAGATGCTCGTCGTAGTCCCCGGCGAGGCGGTCGAAGACCTGGGGCACTGTCTCGGTACTGGACACGTCCGCCACACAACAGCATCTGCCCAGCTCGCGCCACCCGTTTAGCTCGGGCTGGAAGTACAGCAGCAGACTCGGACCTACCATGACGGAACTCCTGACGGGACGGCGTCGACGGAGGCCGCGACGGTGTGGAGGGGTGGACCGCGAGGGGGGAGCGGGGCGGCCTCCACCAGGGAGCGGGGCCGCTCGGCGGTGGAGGTGGGGCTGGCCACGACGGGGAGGTCCGTCCGGCGGCCGCGCTGGGCGGCGGTGACCTGGTGGACCATGAGGGCGCAGCACAGGGCGGCGAGGGCGTAGACACCCAGCGCGGTGAACTCGGCGGTGTCCGACGCCGCCAACGCGGCCTTGTATTCCGCGACAATGCCCAGTTCGTACGCTTCGAGCGCCGCCGCGCCGTAGTCGGCGGCGACGAAGAAGTAGAGGAAGAGGGCGGCGGCCAGGCCAGTGTGGACGACGGCCGCCCACCCGCCCGGGCCGAGCAGCCTCGTGGCGGGCGCTTCGGGCGGCGGGCAGACGAGGCAGCGCGGCGACTCCGTGGGCGACACGGTTCCACACGTCCGGCAGGGCACGGGACTCCTCGGCAGTGACTGTCAGGTCCGCACACGTTACGTGCGGCCTGAGACGTCTCACATCGCCGGAAGGGCTCAACTTTCCCGACGGCACGGTGGAGTTCGCGGGTTCGTCGCACCGTCCACACGGGGTGGAGCCGGACCCCGCGCGCGGTCCACCCGTGGGGCACCCGACGAAACGGCTCCCGGCGGGACGCGACCTTCGTCGGGTACCGGGCCGGGAGCCGGGGCGGAAACTACTTGGCGGGGAAGCCGTTGGCCGTACACCAGGTGATGGTCTTGTCGAGCCTGGTCTTGCGGGTCTCGATCTTCTTCGCCCGGTCGCCCCGCTTCGTGGCCGCCGCGTCGAGCTTGTCCGCCTTCTTCGTGTCGCCGGCGGCGCGCGCCCTGGCCGCCTCCGCCCTGATCCACGGCACGGAGCCGCGCTGGGTGGCGTCGCCGTTGATGATGGCGAGCCGGTCGTCGAGGACGGGGCGCAGGTCGCGGGCGAGCTGGCAGCCCTTCGCGTCCCGGGTGACCGGTTTGTCCCCGCCGCCGGGGCCGGCGAGCGCCGGGATGGCCGCGCCGCCGAGGACCACCAGGGCGGTACCGCCGACGATCGCCAGTTTCTTGTACATCGTGTGCTCCTCGTCGTCGGAGTCCGGTCGCGCCGGCCCGTCCCTGACGGTAGGGGTGTTCCTTGGGGAAATACTGGGAGGTCAGAAGCCTATCCGGTGTCCGGCGGGCCCGCCCGGCCCCCAGGTCAGGATCCGATCCGGAGCCAGTCCACGGGGGCCGGGCCGCCGGTGGCCGGGAACCGGACCTCGAGGCGGGCGCCGCGCTCCCCGCCGATGGTGACCGTGCCCCGGTGCAGTTCGGCGACCTCGGCGACGAGGGTCAGGCCGAGGCCGGAGCCGGGGCTGCCGGGGCGGCGGTGGAAGCGTTCGAAGACGCCGACCCGGTCGGACGGGGGGATGCCGGGGCCGGAGTCGGCGACGCTGAGGGTGACGACGCCGCCGGGGGCCGGCGGGCCGCTGGCCCCGGGTGCCGGGCCGGCCGCGCCGCTGGTCGCGGGTGCCGGGCCGGCCGCGTCGGAAGTCGCGGGGCCCGCCACGGAGATCTCCACCGTCACCGGCGAGGCCCCGTGCAGCACCGCGTTGTCGAGCAGGTTGTCCAGGCTCATCCGGATCCCGTCGGGCCAGCAGTCCGCGGGCACCGGGCCCTCCCCCACCAGCCGGAACTCCGCCGCCGGATGCCGCCGCCCCGCCGACTCCACCGCCGCCCCCGCGATCTCCACCAGATCCGTGCGGACGAACTGCTCCGGCTGGGCCAGCTCCGCGTGGGTCAGCGCCCGCAGCACGCTGAGCAGCCCCAGCATCCGGGCGTGCTCGGTCGTCAGGTCCGCGAGCACCTCGCCGCGTTCCGGTTCCGAGAGCCGGGGGTGGGAGAGCAGTTCCAGATTGGTACGCATGCTGGTCAGCGGCGTGCGCAACTCGTGCGCGGCGGCGGCGGCGAACGAGCGGGCCGCCTTCAGCGCGTGCGCCGTGCGGGCCTGCTGGGCGTCGCGCTGGGCCAGGCTGGTGTCCAGGGCGCGGGCCAGGTCGTCGACCTCGGCGACCCCGGTGTCCAGGTCCATCCGGGAACCGGGCTCCCGGCCGGCGACCGCCGCGCGCCGCTGGAGCCGGCGCAACGGCCGGGTCGCCGCGCTGCCGAGGACGAAGCCGGCCAGGGCGGCGAACGGGACGGACAGGCCCGCGACCACGTACATCCGGCGGCGTTGCTGGCCGAGCCGGTTCGTGAGGGCCGCGTTGGGTTCCAGGGCGTAGGCGCGGCGGTCGTCGGGGCCGGTGACGGCGTACCCGCGCCAGACCTGGCCGCCGCTGGTCAGGGTGAACGGGCCGGTCCGGTTGGGGAGGCGGCCACCGGCGGGGACCTCGCCGACCGCCCGCTCCCCCGCCCGGGTGCCGACGATGACCCCGCCGGCCCCGACCACGCTGGCCACGTCGGGGGCGGCGAAGGCGGCCACGGCCCGGTCGCGCAGCCGGTCGTCGCGTTCGAGGCGCAGGTCGGCGCGCAGCCAGGCGAGCAGGCCGAAGCTGGCCGTCAGGACGAGGACGGGCACCGCGACGGCGGCCAGGAGCGCGAACCGGGTGGACAGCCGCATGTCACCAGTTCCCGTCGTCGCGGAGGACGAAGCCGGTGCCGCGCACGGTGTGCAGGATCCGGCGCCGGCCGTCGGCCTCCAGCTTGCGCCGCAGGTACGAGATGATCGTGTCCACCGCGTCCGTGCGCACGTCGAAATCGTAGCCCCAGACGCGTTCGAGGACCTGGGACCGGCCGAGGACGATGCCGGCGTTGCGGGCGAGGAGTTCCAGCACGTCGAACTCGCGCCGGGTCAGCTCCACCGGGGTGCCGTCGAACGTGACCCGGCGCGCGTCGGTGTCGACCACGAGCCCGCCCACCCGGTGCACGCCGTGCGGGGCGGCCCCGACCCGGCGGACCAGGGCGGCCAGCCGCAGTTCGACCTCGGCGATCGCGAAGGGCTTCACCACGTAGTCGTCGGCCCCGGCGGCCAGGCCGGCGACCCGGTCGTCCACCTCGTCGAGGGCGGAGAGCATCAGGACCGGCAGGTCACAGCCCGCCGCGCGCAGGCGGCGGCACACCTCGATGCCGGAGATGTCCGGCATGGACACGTCGAGGACGACCGCGTCGGGGGCCGCCGAGGCGACCAGCTCCAGGGCCTGCCACCCGCCGGAGGCCAGCTCGACGACGAAGCCGGCCAGGGACAGGCCCCGGCCCAGCGCCCGGCCGATCGCCGGGTCGTCGTCCACCACCAGGATCCGCCACGCCCGTGTCACGCTCTCATCATCCCGCACGCGCCCACGGGTACACCCTGGTCGGAGATCTTGGGAATTTCCTGTGGCTCTCTGCGAGTCGTCGGCGGGCTTTCCATCGACCTACAGTGATCTCATGCCTGTGGCCAGCCCGGTGGACTTCGCGACGTACGGCGACTACGCCTTCACGCCCCCGGCCGGCCCCCGGGACGCGCCGCCCGGCCACTTCCTGGGCCGGGTCACGGCCGACGGGAGCAGCGGCTGGCGCGCCGAGCCGGGCAGGTACCACCTGTACGTGTCCCTCGCCTGCCCGTGGGCGCACCGGTCGATCATCGTGCGCGCCCTCAAGGGCCTCGACGACGTGGTGGGCATGACCGTGCTCGACCCGGTGCGCGACGGGCGCGGCTGGGCCTTCCGGGACGTCGCCGACCCGGTCAACGACTTCGCACTGCTCCGCGACGCCTACCGGGCCACCGACCCCGGCTTCGACGGCCACGTCTCCGTGCCCGTGCTGTGGGACCGGGAGAAGGGCGTGATCGTCTCCAACAACTACCCGGACCTGAGCCTCGACCTGGGCCGCGCGTTCGACGCCTGGGCCACCCCGCTCGACCTGTACCCGGCGGCGCTGCGCCCCGGGATCGACGCCCTCAACGCGAAGATCTACACCACGGTCAACAAGGGGGTGTACCGGTGCGGATTCGCCCGCTCGCAGGGCTCCTACGACCGCTTCGTCGCCACGGTGTTCACGACCCTCGACGAGCTGGAGGAGCGGCTGTCGACCCGCCGGTTCCTGTTCGGCGACCAGCTCACCGAGGCCGACGTCCGGCTGTACGTGACCCTGGCCCGCTTCGACGCCGTGTACGCGCCGCACTTCCGGGCCAGCCTGCGCCGCCTCGCCGACTACGACCACCTGTGGGCCTACACCCGCGACCTGTACGCGATCCCCGCGTTCGGCGGCACCACCGACCTCGACCACATCCGCCGGCACTACTTCCGCACCCAGCCGGCCCTCAACCCGTCCCGGATCGTGCCGGCCGGCCCGGTGCCCGACTTCACCGCCCCGCACGGCCGGGGACCCCGTTTTGTCCCCGGTGCCGAGGTCCGGTAAAGTTCACCCGTCGGCAAGGGGCACCTGACCGGGCCGACACGCGGATGTAGCGCAGCTGGTAGCGCATCACCTTGCCAAGGTGAGGGTCGCGAGTTCGAATCTCGTCATCCGCTCTTCTGATCGACCCGGGCCCGTGGCCACTTCGGTGGCGGCGGGCTTTCTCGTGTGGTGGGCCGGCGCGGGTGGCCGGCGCCGGGTGGGCCGGGCGCACGGTCGTCGCGGTGTGGGCCGGGCGCTCCCTGCTCGCCGTGTGGGCCGGCCGCTCCGGGGCGCGGGCCGGTCGCCGGTTCTGGTTGACTGCCCCCGTGACCCCTCCCCGCGTCGTCGCCGTGGACCTCGACGGCACCGTGCTGCGCCCCGACAAGTCCGTGTCCGCCCGCACCCGGGCCGCGCTCGACCGGGCCCGCGCCGCCGGGGCCCGGGTGGTCGCCGTCACCGCCCGGCCGCCCCGGTCCGTGGACCTGCTGGTGGCCGCGACCGGGCTGGCCGGGCTGGCGGTGTGCAGCAACGGCGCGATCGTGCAGGACCTCGACGCGGGTACCGCCCGGATCCTGCACCCGCTGCCCCTCGACGTCGCCGAGCGGGCCGCCCTGGCCGTCGCGGCGGCGCTGCCCGGGGCCGGGTTCGCGGTGGAGACCGGCTGGCGGGTGCTCTGCGAACCGGCGTACGGCCACCACGGCACCCTCGACCCGTCCCGGATCCCGGTGGACTCGGTCGCGCGGCTGTGGGCCGAGGCCGAGTCCGCCGTGAAGCTGCTGGTCTGGGCCCCGGACACCGGGGTCGACCCGGCGCTGGAGCTGCTGCGCGCGGTGCCCGGGATCGCGTGCACGCACTCCGGCGCGCCCGGCGTCCTGGAGATCAGCGCAGCCGGGGTGTCGAAGGCGGCCACCCTGGCCGAGCTGTGCGCCGGGTGGGGCGTGGCCCCCGGCGAGGTGCTCGCGTTCGGGGACATGCCCAACGACCTGTCGGTGCTGCGCTGGGCCGGGACGGCGTACGCGATGGCCAACGCGCACCCCACCGTACTGTCCGAGGTGGAGCGGCACACCGCCAGCAACGCCGACGACGGCGTGGCCCTGGTGCTGGAGGAGTACTTCGGGCGCTGAGAACTGTCGGGGGGTCCCGCTACGGTTCGGGCAACTGCCAGGACAGGGAGACCCAGGGTGTACCGACAAGGCGATGTGCTCGTCGTGCCGATCGACGCGGCGGAGCTGCCGCAGAACCTGGTGGCCGCCCCGCGCGACCACCGCAACCGGATGGTGCTGGCCCGGGGCGAGGCCACCGGGCACGCGCACGTCGTCACCGGCGAGCGGGTGTCGATGCTGTGCCCCGCCGACGAGCCGGGGCGGTTCTACCTCCTGATCGAGGGCTACGGCCGGCTCGGCCACGAGGAGCACGGCCCGATCGCGCTCTCCCCGGGGGCGTACCGGGTGCTCCACCAGCGCGAGTACGTGCCGGGCGCGGTCCGTCCGGTCGCGGACTAGGGGGCACCGGTGGACGACGTGACCCTGGCCGGCGCGGCCGAGGACTGGACGGAGGCGGGGCTGTCCTGCGCGCCCGCCCGGCGGAGGTCGGCCGAGACGGCGGTGCGCAAGGCGTACACCCTGGCGGGGTTGAAGGCCCCCTCGCGGATCGTGTGGCTGGACTCCCCCGAGGCCGGGGCCCTGGCCGTGGCGCTGCTCGCCGAGCCCCGGACCGCGCGGTTCGCCGGGCCCGGGGCGGCGGCGCTGGCGGAGTTGCGGGCCCAGTTCTGCGTGGACGTCCCGCTGGGCAGGTCGGTGCGCCCCCTGGTCCGGACCCGGCCGTGGGCGCGGGCCCGGGCCGAGCTCATGCGGGACCTCGGGCCGGCCGGGTTCGCCCGGCACTGGGCCGCCGCCGCCCGCCGACCCTGGCAGCAGGTGATGGAACAGCTGGTCACACCCCTGCGGACCAGGCTCGACGCCCAGTTCGCGGTGAACACCCACCCCGTGCACGTGGCCGCGCGGGCGGCGCTGCTCGACGTGGTGCACGGCCAGCACGACGCGGCCTGGCTCGGCGCGTTCCCCGCGTCCCCGGCGCTCGCCGGCCTGGCCGGGGTGGCCCGCTCGGCCGGCTGGTGGTGGGCCTACGAGAACGTCGCCGTGCTCACCGAGCGGCCGACCGCCGTGCACCGCGACAACGTCGGCCGACTGCACCGGGGCGACGGCCCGGCACTGTCCTATCCGGACGGCTACGGGCTGCACGCCTGGCGCGGCATGCCGATCCCGCCCGAGGTCGCCGACGAACTGCCCCGGCTGACCGTGGCCCGGATCCGCGCGGAGGACAACGCCGAGGTGCGCCGGGTGATGCTCGAACACTTCGGCTTCGACCGGTACCTGGCCGAGTCCGGGGCCACGAAGGCCCATTCCGACGGGTACGGGACCCTGTGGCGGGTCGACCTCGCCCGCGACGAGCCGCTCGTCATGGTGGAGGTGCTCAACGCGACCCCGGAGCCGGACGGCACCCGGCGGACCTACTTCCTGCGGGTGCCGCCGGGGACCCGGACGGCGCGGGCCGGGGTGGCGTGGACGTTCGGGCTCACCGAGGAGGAGTACGCGCCGCTGGCCCAGACCTGACGGTCCCGCGCGGCCTAGGTGACCGGGCGGGCCGAGATCCGGACGGGGGTCGGGGTGCCCCGGGTGGCAGGGCGGGCCGTCGCGGCGTCTCCGGTGACCGGGCGGCCTGTCGGGGCGTCTCCGGTGGCCGGGCGGAGCGGGACGCCCCAGGTGGCCGGGTGGGGCGGGGCCGTCGGGGCGGGCCAGGCGGCCGGGATGCGTTCCAGGACGCCGCCCGCGAAGATCTGGTGCAGGTCGAGGCGCTTGAGGTGCACGTACCCGATGTGGCAGTCGCACTCGGTCTTCGGGCAGGCCCGGGGGCCGAGCGCGCGGCGGTAGGAACCGTCGTAGAGGTTGCCCAGCGGGGTCTGTACGAAATGGCAGCGCCGGACCGTGCCGTCGCCGATCACCGACAGCGCGGTCTCCCCGGCCCGGCACTCGTGGCCGGCGGAGGCGTGCGGCCGGACGCTGTACCCGAAGAGGGGGTCGATCTGTGTCCAGTCGGCCTCGGCGGGCGCGTCGTAGGAGTACCCGTCGGCGGCGTTGATCCAGAGGTAGGTCTCCGGGGGCAGGGCCTCCCGGAGCGCCCGGGCCTCGGCCAGGTGCTCCGGGAGGCCGACCATGCCGACGGACAGCCGGATGCCGTGCGACGCGGCCGTGGCGCACGCGCGGAGGAAGCGGTCGCGGGTCACCTGGCCCGGGTGGTACGTCGCCCACAGCGCCAGGGTCGCCGGGTCGGCGTCGGCGAGCCAGGTCAGCCGGCCGGCGAGGTTGGTCTGGATCGCCACCCGGTCCACGTGCGGGAGGTGGGACAGGGTGACGAGCGCGGCCCAGTACCAGGAGCGGGTCAGGCCCTCCCCCCACGGGGTGAACAGGACGGACAGCCGGTCGCCGTGCGGGTTGGCGGTCGCCCAGGCCACGAACCGGGCCAGGGCCGCGCGGTCCTCGCGGAGCTGGGCGGTGCTGTCGCGGCGCTTGGCGAAGGGGCAGTACGGGCAGTCGTAGTTGCAGCTGGACAGGGGGCCCCGGTACAGGAGGGAGAGGTTCATCGGGGGGTGTGTCCCGCCATCGCGGCGCGGACCTCGCCGGAGACCAGCCACGGGCCGATCAGGTCGCCGTGCGCGAGGCCCTCGTCGGTGAGGACGAGCCGGTCCGGGGCGGTGAGGGCAGGCCGGCCGGGGCCCGCGCCGGGCGCGGCGGACGTGGGCTGTGGCAGGGCCGGGGCGAGGGGGACCGTGCCGGGCGCGGCGGGGTCTGCGACAGACGTGGGCTGTGCCGGGGCCCGGGTGCCTGTGCCGGGCGCGGCGAGGCCTGCGACAGACGTGGGCTGTGCCGGGGCCGTGGTGAGCCAGTCGCGGTCGGACAGGGCCGTGAGCTGCGGGAAGTCGTGGGCGACGGTGGTGCCGAACCGGGCGGCGTATCCGGCCGGGTCGACGCCCTCCGCGCGGAGCAGCGACTTGAGCAGCCAGCGGCGGCGCTGTTCGGTGCCGTCGAGGGTGAAGCCGAACTCGGCGTGCCGGAAGTCCCCGGCCGGCCGGCTCACGTAGTCGTCGATGATGGCGCGCACCTCGCCGACCCCGACGGCGTAGTCGAAGGAATAGTGCAGGTCCCGGGTGTACGAGCGGGCGCCGCAGCCCAGCCCGACCATGCCGTCGTCCTGGCAGCAGTAGTCGGCGCCCTGCGGGTCGGGCACGTCGGCGCGGCGGAACTGGCGCATGGACAGTTGCCGGTAGCCGGCGGCGCGCAGGGTGTCGCGGCCCTGGCGGTAGAGGGCCAGGCGGGCGGCGTCCCAGGCCGGGTCGAAGTCGGATTCGCCGGCGCGGCCCGTTGCGACACCCGGATCGTTGGTCAGGCCCGGACCGGTGGCCAGGCCCGGGTCACCAACCCGGGTCGGATCGTCGGCCCGGCGGCCAGGCCCGACGAGCAGGTCTCCGGCGCGCCGGCCGAGACCCGTCAGCGGACGCACGTACAGCGGATAGAGGTAGATCTCCTCCGGGTGCCAGGTCAGGGCCGTGCGCAGCGACTCGTCCCAGGTCCGGGCCGTCTGGCCGGGGATGCCGTAGATCAGGTCCAGGTTGAGGACGGGCAGGGCCGCCTCCCGGATCGCGCCCAGCGCCCGGTCGACCTCCGCGCGTTTCTGCGGCCGGCCGGCGGCGTGCGCCTCGGCGTCGAGGAAGCTCTGCACGCCGATGCTGACCCGGCGGGTGTGGTGGGCGGCCAGCACGGCGAGCCGGTCGGGGGTGGCCGTCGCCGGGGAGGTCTCCACGGACAGTTCGGCGCCGGCCAGGTCCACGCCGAGCACGTCGGTGAGGATCGAGAACAGGTCCGTGAGCTCGGCGGCCGTCAGGTAGGTCGGGGTGCCGCCGCCGACCGCGGCCCGGGCGAACGTCGCGTCGCCGAGTTCGCGGGACACGACGGCCGCCTGGGTGCGCAGCTGGGCCAGGTACGCCGACACCTGCTCGGCGGGCGGCCGGGTCCGGGTGAACAGGTTGCAGAAGCCGCACCGCATTTCGCAGAACGGGATGTGCAGGTACAGGAACAGCGCGGCGCGGTCCTCGGCCGCCCAGACGTCGCCGAGCGCCGGGCGGGGCCGCAGGGGCCGGTACGCCGTCTTGTGCGGGTACGCGTAGAGGTAGCCCTGGTAGGGCGAGCCGTCGAGCAAGGTCGTCACCAGTCCCCCGGTCGGAGCGTGAAATGCGCGTACGGCACGGTCCACACGATCTCGTGGCCGAGCCGGTGCCCGTGGTGGCCGTCCTCCCCGTACGCCGTGCCGTGGTCGGAGCACAGGATCGCCAGGCAGGGCCGGCCGCGCCGGGTGGCCAGCGCGAACAGTCGGGCCAGGTGTCCGTCCACATAGGCCAGGGCCGCCGCGTGGCTGTCGCGGGTGTCCTCCAGCGCGCCGGGCAGGTGGTGCCGGTTGGGCTGGTGCATCGCGGCCACGTTGAGGAAGGTGAACAGCGGTCGCCCCGGCGCGGTGTCGGCGACGACGCGTTCCAGTTCGTCGAGCTGCGCGGTCAGCGGGTCCGGGGACGTGACGCCGAACTCGGGGCGCCAGTGGTCCTCGGCGAACAGGTCCGGCAGGACGCTGCCGAGGGCCGACCGCCGGTTGAAGAAGCCGACCCCGCCGAGGCACACCGTGTGGTACCCGGCGCGGGACAGGCCCGTGACCAGGTCCGGGGCGTCGAACACCCAGGTGCCGTCGGTGGTCGACTCGCTGCCGGGGAACGCCGCCGCGAACAGGCGCGGGTGCGGGCCCGGGCCGGTCGGGGTCGGCAGGAAGCCGGCGAAGAAGGCGTGGTGGGCGGCGTAGGTGAAGCTGGCCGGGGAGTGCCGGGGCTCCCACCGGCCGCCGGGGAGGACCCGGGACAGGGTGGGGGTGCGGCCGGCGGCGGCGAGCTCGGCGGCCACGTCGTGGCGCAGGGTGTCCAGGGTGACGAACAACAGGTCATGGGTACCGACGACGGCGTTCATGTCCACCGGTGCGGAGACGGTCACGGGTGCCCTCCGGAAAAGACAGGACCATGTGACGGGTACGCGCGGCGTCGCCCGCCGTGCACGGTCATCGGATGCTCTCCCGTCCCGAGGAGACGTCCGCGCTGGTCGCGTCGGTGCCGGCGCCCGGGAGGAGGGCCGCGGCCTCGACCCCGGGCGTGCCCGCGCTGGTGGGTGCTCCGGAGGCCACCGACTCCGTCCCGAGCCTGCCGGCGCGGGTGCGGAGGGCCGCGACCTGGGTCTCGTAGGGGTCGCGGCCGTCGACGAGCAGGCCCGGCAGCAGGTCGCCGAACGCGTTGACCTCCGCGACCGCGTGCCGGGTCCAGCCCGGGGCGAACATCAGGTCCACGCCGACGTGCGGGCTGCCGGGGAACTGGGCCGCGACCCGCGCGCAGGTGGCCATCGCCGCCGCGTACGCGTCCGGGCCGGCGGCGCGACGGAGGGCGTCGAGGTCGCCCCGGGTGCCGCCGAGGTGCAGATTCGTCATCGGGGAGTGGCTGGCGCGCACGACCACGTGGCCCGGTCGGCCGGCCAGGACGAGGACGCGCAGGTCGATGGTGCGGCCGTCGAGGCCCGCCTTGGGGAACCAGCGTTCGACGTGCAGGCCGTCCGGGGCGAGGTGGTCCACGATGGCGGCGACGTCGCGCTCGTCGCGGTAGGTGCGGACCCGGAGCGAGTTGAACAGGCGCACCCGGTCGCCGTCGCGGACGAGTTCCACCGAGGTGGTGGCCCAGGTCCGGCCCGGGGCGCGGCGCAGGGCGAGCACGCCGGACGCCGAGGACCCGTGCCGGGGCTTGACGAACACCCGCGACCAGCCGACCGCGTCCAGCGCGTCCCGCAGCTCCTCCCACCCGCTCCCGGGCGTTGCGGTACCCGGCCGCGCGTCGCGCCTGGGGGCGGACGCGGCGGGCCGGGCCAGTACCCGGCCGGTCGTGGGCAGGGCCGGGGGCACCGGGATGCCGGCGGCGGTCAGGCGGGCGTGGCAGGCGGCCTTGTCGAAGAGGACGGCGATCTCGGCCGGGTCGCCGAGCAGCGTCGCCCCGGCGAGGTCCGCCGCCGCCCGCAGCCGCCCCAGTGCCCGGCACAGCCCCAGATACCAGGCCCGGCCGCCCACGATCTCCCCGTGTCCGGCGACGCCGCCCGTGAACAGCCGCCGGACCTCGGCGTCCTCCCCGGGCGACTCGATCCGCACCAGCGCCCCGGAGGCGAACGCGAACGGCTCCCCGGCGGCGACGACCCGCCACGGCAGCACCTCGGGCGCGAGCGACCCGGCCGCGACGACCGCCGCCGAGAACAGGGTCACCCGCCGGTTGTCCGGGTTGCCGACGATGGTCAGCCGCACGGGACAGTCACTCCAGCACCCGGCGGGCGGCGGCCGCACCGGACGGCCACGCCAGGACCCGAGGAGCGTCGGCCGCGCCGGACGGTCACGCCGGGCCCCGGCGAGCGGACGGACACGCCGCAACCCGGCGGGCGCCGGCCCGGGTCGTCACTCCGAGACCTCGATATAGCGCTCGTCCACGTCGTCGGGGTCGCCCGCGTCGGACAGGTCCACCTCCACCCCGGCCGCGACCAGCTCGGCCGTGATCCGGTCGGTGACGGCCGCGCTGAGGTAGTGGTGGTGCAGGTCCAGGACCGTCAGGTGGGTCAGCGGCTGGCCGGCGAGCAGGGCGGAGGCGCCCGTGTCGGTGAGGATGCCCATCGACAGGTCCAGTGACTCCAGCTGGGCGACGACGCCGGCACCGGCGAGGGCGGCGGCGACGTGGTCGACGATCTCGGCGTTGCGCAGGCCGAGGTGGCGCAGCGCGGGCAGCCGGGTGCCGGTGAGCAGGGGGGCGACGTCGTCCACGGTGGCGTCGCCGCCGTACTCCTCCGTGCCGAGCCACAGTTCGAGGCGGGCGAGCGCGGGGAGCTCGGACTCGCCGAGGGCGCGGACCACGGAGGCGGGCAGGCCGCCGCACTCGATGGTGAGTTCGCGGAGCCGGTCGTGCCGGACGGGCTTGAGTTCGAGGTTCTCGCCGCCGCGCACGCCGAGGACCTCCAGTGCCGGGTACGCCTCCAGGAGGGGCGTGATGTCGCCCTGCTGGATCCAGGAGATCTCCGACTCCTCCATGACCTGGTCGCCGAGGAACAGGGCGCGCAGGCCCGTGAGCCGGTCGGCCGCCGCGACGAGCTGGCCGATCGGGGCGGAGCAGTCGTAGGCGTTGTCGGTCCACTGGCCGATGACCAGGGCCTCGACCCGCCCGGCCCAGTCGGCGGCGAGCAGGGCGTCGAGGCGCAGCGCGAACAGGGCGTCGCCGCCGTCGTAGTCGGTGTCGACCCGCCAGGCGCGCGCGGCCGGGTCGGCGGGCGGCGCGGCGTGCGGGTCGAACGCGGCCACGGGCAGGCCGGCGAAGACACGGAGATGCTCGTTGATGGTCATGCGGTCTCCACGGCGGTCGGGTCGAGGTGCCAGGACCCTAACAGCCCCCTCCGACAACCCCGGTTCCGCCGGTCCCCGGACCATGGGGCGTGCCGGCGTAGATACTGACCACCATGAACATCGCCGCTCAGGTCCTCGTGGTCGTCGCCGGCCTCCTGCACGTGCTCATCTTCGCGATGGAGAGCGTGCTGTTCCGCCAGCCGAAGGTGCACGGCCGGTTCTTCGTCCGCGCCGACGAGGTGGCGTCCGTCCGGCCGTGGGCCCTCAACCAGGGCTTCTACAACCTGTTCCTGGCGCTGGGCGCGCTCGGCGGGGTGGTCGCGGTGCACGTGGCCGACCGGGCGACGGCCGGCGCGGCGATCGCGCTGTTCTCGGTGGCGTGCATGCTGGGCGCGGCCCTGGTGCTGCTGGTGACGGACCGGCGGATGGCGCGCGCGGCGGTCATGCAGGGCACGGCCCCGCTCCTGGCCCTCCTGTGCGCGGCGGTCTTCTAGACCTGGGTTCCGGCGGCCGGTGGCGTCACGCCGGGTGGACGAGGCGGCTGTCGTACGCGAAGACGACGGCCTGGGTCCGGTCGCGCAGGTCGAGTTTGTGCAGGACGCGCCCCAGGTGGGCCTTCACGGTGGCCTCCGCGAGGAACAGCTCGGCCGCGATCTCGCTGTTCGACAGGCCACGACCCACCTGGACGAGCACCTCGCGTTCACGGGCGCTGAGCCGGCCCAGCCGTTCGCCGTGGTCGGTGCCGCCGTCGGGAGGGTACGGGCGGAGGCTCTCCAGCAGGCGTCGGGTGATCCGTGGCGAGACCACGGCGTCCCCCGCGTGCACGGCGCGGATCGCGGTGAGGAACTCCTCGGGCCGGGTGTTCTTCAGCAGGAAGCCCGAGGCTCCGGCGCCGAGCCCGGCGAAGGCGTACTCGTCGAGGTCGAAGGTCGTGAGGATCAGCACCCTGCTCCGTGGGGAGACCTCGAGGACCCGCCGGGTCGCCTCGATCCCGTCGGTGCCGGGCATCCGGACGTCCATCAGGACGACGTCGGGGCGCAGTTCCCGGGCGCGGTGCACGGCCTCGTCGCCGTCCGCCGCCTCGCCGACCGGCGCCATGTCGGGCTGGGTCTCCAGGACCGTGCCGAAGGCCATCCGGAGCAGCGCCTCGTCGTCGACGATCAGGACGCGGATCGTCACGCGCCCCCACCCCCGTCGAGCACCAGACGGGTACTGACCCCCCAGCCGCCGCCCGGCAGCGGTCCGGCCAGCAGGGTCCCCCCGTAGCCGGCCGAGCGTTCGCGCATGCCGGGGATGCCGTGGCCGGACGGCGGGCCGGCCGCCGCCGACCGGGGCCCGTTGTCGGTGACGTCCACGGTGACGCTCGCGGTCGAGCACCGGATCCGGACCCGCGCGCGCGTACCCGTCGGCGTGTGTCTGAGGGTGTTGGTCAGGGCCTCCTGGACCAGGCGGTAGACGGTGAGTTGCGCGGTGGCCGGCAGGTGGGCGTGTCCGCCTCGGACGTCGAGGCTGGTCGGCAGCCCGGCGGCGCGCATCTGGTCGGCGAGGGTCCCCAGTTGCGCGATGCCGGGCGGCGGGTGGCGGTCCGCGTCCGGCTCGTCGGTCCGCAGGACGCCCAGCGAGCGCCGCATGTCGGTCAGGGCCTGCCGGCCCGTCTCCGAGACCTGGAGCATCGCGGCGGTGGCCCGCCCGGGCGACCGGTGCTGCGCGTAGACGGCGGCGTCGGTGAGCGCGACCATGACGGACAGGTTGTGGGTGACGATGTCGTGCATCTCCCGGGTGATCCGGGCCCGCTCCCCGGCCACGGCGAGCCGGGCCTCCTGGTCCTGTTCCCGTTCCCGGCGGGCGGCCCGTTCCCGCACGGCCGCGAGGTAGGCGCGGGTGGTCCGCGCGTTCACGCCGAGGACGGCGGCGGCGACGACCATCGCGGTGACCGCGACGAAGAGGGTCGGGAACGCGCCCTCGCCCGCCCAGCGCAGGCAGGCCAGCAGGACCCCCGCCTCCACGACGGCGCAGGCCAGGAGCGTGCCGCGCCGGCCCACGCGCGCGGCCACCGTGTAGAGGGCCACCAGCACGGCGATGTCCGCCGGCAGCTGGACGTCGGCCAGCCACTGGACGAAGGCCGCTGCCGCCACGAGGCCGAACACGGTGAGCGGGAACCGGCGCCGCCACAACAGGGGCAGCGCGAGGGCCGCGGTGAGGGCCACGGTCAGCGGCGGCTCGTGTGGGGCGCGCGCGGTCACGGCGTCGACGAGGAGCAGCGTCGGCAGCAGCGCGTCCCATGCCATGGGCGGCGGCCGGGAGCCCCAGCGGCGGGCGATCGCCGCCAGTCGCGCCGCCCGGTCGGGGTGCCTCGACCCCGCCGGATCCGCGACCGCCTCGCTCATCGCACGTCCTTGTCCGTTCAGCATCATGGTGGCCCCGCCGGATCCCCGCCACCCGGCGGATACCACGGTAGGCGCCGGGTGGCGGGCGGCGCATGGGTCCACCGTCGGACGGCTCCGTGCCGGGGTACGACCTCAGGTGGAGCCCCACCACCTCCCCCGGTCGCAGTGCGGCCGCAGATCCGGCGTGCCCGACTGCCGCTCCGGTCGCACGGCACCCGGCACGGAAGGCGACCACGGTCGAACCCTGGGGCGACCCCGGACCGATGCGGCGGCCCGTACCCCGCGCCGAGGATGGACGGGTGACCGACACCATCCCTGGACTGCCGATGTCCCCCCTGGAAATCCTCGCCCTGCTGGGTGCCGTCGCCCTGGTGACGGCGCGCTGGACTCCCCCGGCCGCCCGCCCCCGCGTCACGATCGCGGCGGGGGCGGTCCTCGTGCTGTCCGTGGTCCCGCTGGCCGTGACGGGGCTGCGCTGGCAACTGCTGCCCGTACTGGCCGGCGCCGCCCTCGCGTCCCCGTTCACCGTCGCTCCGCTGCTGCGGCGCCGCACCGGCCGGCCGGCGTGGCGGGCCCGCTGGTGGCTGGCGTTGCCGGCGACGGTGGCCTGCGTGGGCCTGATCGCCACGGGCCCGGTGGCCGCGTGGGCCCTTCCCGTGCCCGTGTTCCCCGCACCGTCCGGCGGTTTCGCGGTCGGCACCCGGGTGGAGCAGTGGACCGACCCGGCGCGCCCCGAGACCTTCACCACCGATCCGGACGACCGGCGTACCGTCGTGGTCCAGCTCTGGTACCCCGCGCGGCCGGGCCCCGGGCACGTGCGGCGGGCCCGGTACCTCGGGCGCACGGAGCAGGAGGCGCGCACCGTCTCCGACGCGCTCGCCCGCTCGGCCGGCCTGCCGGGGTTCCTGGTCGACGGGGTTCCGCTCGCCCGCACCCGGGCGGTCGTCGACGCCCCGGTGCAGCCCGGCGGCGAGCGGTTCCCGGTGGTGCTGTTCTCGCCCGGGTCGGGCGGGGTGCGCACCCAGAACACGGCGTGGGCGGAGGAGCTGGCCAGCCACGGCTACGTGGTCGCCGCGCTCGACCACCCGTACGACTCCGCCGCCGTGGTCCTCGCCGACGGCCGGACGGTCACCACCCGACTCGCGTCCACCGGCGACCCGGCCAGGGACGACGAGCTGGCGGCCGGCTGGACGGCGATCCGGGCCGCCGACCTCAGCTTCGTCCTGACCCGGCTGGACGGTCTGGACCGGGAGGGGAGCGCCCCGTTGGGCGGGCGCCTCGACATCGGGCGGGTCGCGGTGACCGGCCACTCCATGGGTGGGGCCGCCGCGTTGCAGGCGGCCCGGCAGGACCGCCGGTTCGACGCCGTCGTCGACCTGGACGGCTACCCGCACGGTCCCGCGTCACCGGCCCTCGACCAGCCGACGCTCGCGCTCACCCAGGCCGTCACGGCGGACACCGATCCGCGCTACCTGCCCCGGCTCGCCGAGGCGCTCAGGTCCGGCACCGCGACGAGCTACCGGCTCACCGTCCCCGGCGCCGCGCACCTCACCTTCATGGACGGTCCGCTGTACCTGCCGCCCGTGCCCTCGATCGTCGGCTCCCTGGGCCGCACCGGAGGCCTGCGCGTGACGGCGGGGGCCACCCTCGCCTTCCTGGACTCCGTCCTGCGGGACAGACCCGGCGACCTTTCGGGGGTACTGCCGGCCTACGGCGACCTCACCGTCTACCGCCCGGACACGAGCCGCTGACCAGCCGTTCCGGGACACGTGCCCGGGACGAGGACGAGGACGACGGGATCGTCGACCGGACCGGCCGCGCTCCGACCGCTGGCAGGCGGCCACCCAGCCGACCGTGACGAGGCCACAGCCCGGGAGCTGAAGCCTCGTCACGGTCGGCACCGCCCACCTCTCAGGCGTACACCTCCACCTCGTAGATCCGGGCGGCCGCGTCGGACGTCTGCGTGGGCGTCACCACGTTCACCCGGACATAGCGCCCCGACCCGCTCACCGGATGGCTGGACACGTCGGCGGTGTTCCCCCGGACGGTCGCCACCGTGGTCCACCCCACCCCGTCCGCGCTGACCTGCACGTCGAAGTCCCGGGTGTTCCAGCTGGCCGACTCGCCGCCGGCCCCGGCGTGCCGCACGGTCACGTTCCCCACGGGCACACTGCCGCCCAGGTCCACCTGCCACCACTTCGTGGCCCCGGCCGAGCACCACTTGTCGGTGGTCCCGCCGCCGACCGTCCCGTTGACGGCCTTGGCGGGTCCTTCGTTGGCGTTGCACGAGGAGTCGGCCGTGGCGGGCCGGTTGAGGGCCAGGTTGACGGATCCGGGGGCGTACACCCCGAACTCGTAGATCCGGGCGGCGGTGTTGCCGTTGTTCGTCGGGGTGGTCACGGTGAGCCGCACGTAGCGGGCGGTCCGGCCGGTCACCGAGTGGTACGTCCGGCTCGCCCGGGACCCGGTGACCGTGGCCGCCGTGGTCCAGGTGGTGCCGTCGGTGCTGGTCGCGACCGTGTACCCGCCGGTGTTCCAGCCCGTGGTCTCCCCGCCGAGCCCGGCGTGCTCCAGGACGAACTGCCCGACGTTCACCGCGCCGCCCAGGTCCACCTGGAGGAACGCCCCCGAGGCGGTGGAGCACCACTTGCTGTTGTTCGCGAGACTGCCGTCCACGGCCTTACCGGCGGTCTCCGTGGCGGAACAGGTCGCCGAGGACGTGGTGGCCCTGCCGAGGGCCAGGTTGGTGCCCAGGGTGGGCGCGGCGGGCACCGGGGTGGCCCCGTCGTCGAAGGACGGCGGCACGTCGCCTGCCCCGGTGCCCCACGATCCGGCGGTCGCGCCCATCGTGTACGCGAGGGTGCCGCCGGCCGCCAGGTCCGGGTAGCGGACGTAGTTGCGGCTGGTGGCCGTGCCGTTCACCGTCAGGCCCTGGACATGGGGGCCGGTGCCGGTGGCGGTGAGCGTGACGTTGCCGGCCGCGCGCTGGATCAGGACGGACGGGAACGACGGGCCGTGCAGGGCGAGGGTGTCGGCGCCGGGGGTGACCGGGTACATGCCGAGCGCCGCCCACACGTACCAGGCCGACGTCGCGCCGAGGTCGTCGTTGCCGGGCAGGCCGCCCGGTCCGGTGGTGAAGGACTCGGCCATCACCCGGCGGACGGCGGTGGCGGTGCCGGCGGGGTGCCGGGCGAAGTTGTACGCCCAGGGCACGTTGTGTTCGGGCTCGTTGCCGATGTAGAAGTACGGCCGGGTCAGGCCGCCGTTGAGCTCGGTGAAGTGGTGGTCGAGCCGCCGGACGGTCTGCGCGGGCCCGCCCATGAGGTTGACCAGCCCGCCGAGGTTGTACGGCACCATCCAGGTGTACTGCGACGCGTTGCCCTCGGTGAAGTTGCTGCCGCTGGCCGGATCCAGGGGCCAGGGCCAGGAGCCGTCGGCGTTGCGGGTGTGCACGTACCCGGACTCGGGGTTGTAGACGTTGCGCCACCACTGCGCGCGGGTCATGTAGGTGGCGTACTTCGCGGTGTCGCCCTGGGACTTGGCAAACTGGGCGACGGCGAAGTCGCTGGCGGAGTACTCCAGGGAGTCGGAGGACTCGCCGTTGATGAAGTGCTGGTTGACGTACGTCGACTGCCGGCCCCGGATCGCCCCGCCCTGCGCGGTACCCCCGTTGGAGCTCCTGTCCATCAGGGCGAGGGCGGCGGCGGTGTCGAAGAACCGGGCGCCGAACGCGTACATGCTGCCGACGATGATCGGGCCCGGGTCGCCGGTCATCACGAAGTCCTCGTTGGTCTGCTGGGACCACTTGGGCAGCAGGCCGCCCTGCTGGCCGTCGAGGACCATGGACTTGGCGATGTCGCTGGCCTCGGCCGGGGCGACGAACGCGATCAGCGCGGCCCAGGACCGGTAGATGTCCCAACCGGAGTAGTTCTGGTACACCGGATGGTCCGCGGTGTGCACAACGTTGTCAAAGCCGAAGTACTGGCCGTTGACGTCCGAGGAGATGTTCGGGTTCTGGAACACGTGGTACAGCGCGGTGTAGAACTTCTGCTGGTCGGCGGCCGTCCCGCCGGTGGCCTGCACCTTGTTGAGGACCGTGTTCCACGCGGAGTCGGCGGCGGCGCGGGTGCCGGCGAAGTCGAAGCCGGCGATCTCGGCGGCCAGGTTCGCGCTCGCGTTGGCGACGCTGACGTAGGACACCGCGACCTTGACCTGCACGGTGCGGTTCGTCGAGGTGTCGAACGTCAGGTAGGCGCCGGTGTTCACGCCGGAGGCGGACGTCGAGCCGGCCGTGACCGTGCCACCGTTCCAGGTGCCCGAGCCGGTCGGGGCGCGGTCGGCCTGGAGCGCGAAGTAGATCCGGTAGGTCTTCGAGGAGCCGCAGAACCCGCCGGCCGTGACGTAGCCGGTGACCTGGGAACCGTTGACGGCCACGCTGCCCGACCGGTTGCCGGTGGCGCTCCGGGAGGTGTTGATCAGGACCCGCGAGGTGGCCGACGCGGGATAGGTCAGCTTCGCGAAGCCGGCCCGGGTGGTCGCGGTCAGTTCCACATCCGTGGAGTACCGGTCCAGGCGGGTTCTGTAGTACCCGGGCGCGGCCTGCTCGTTGGCCTTCGCGTACGCCGAGGCGTAGCCCGTCCAGCTGGTGCCCGGGGAGGTGCCCAGCGCCCCGGTCACCGGCAGGATCCCGAGGTCCTCGTTGTTCGCGCAGCCGGCCCCGTTGAAGTGCGTGAGGGAGAACTCCTCCACCGTGGAGTCCGAATACCGGTACCCGGACGGCGAACCGTTGGGCGTGTCCGGGCTGAACTGCACCCCGCCGAACGGCACGGTCGCGCCCGGATAGGTCGAGCCGCCGGCCCCACCGGGAACGGGGTTGGGCGAGTTGCTGTCGTCGGTACCGATGAAGGGATTGACGTGTTGGGTGAGATTGAGGGGCGCGGCGGCCGAGGCCGTGCCGGGCACCAGGAGCGCGCCGAGCAGGACAGCGGCGGCGAACAGTGGACGTCTCATGGTCAACCTTTCAGGGCACCCGCCATCAGGCCGCGCATGAAGAACCGGCCGAGGAGCAGGTACACGAGGAGGGTGGGCAGGCTCGCGAGGAGCGCGGCGGCCATCGCCTGGTTGAACGGCACGGTCTGCGCTCCCGCGATGTTGTTCAGCCCCACCGTCACCGGCCAGAACTCGGTCCGGGTCAGGATCAGGCCGAACAGGAAGTCGTTCCACGCGGACGTGAACTGCCAGATCATCGACACCGCGAACGCCGGGGCGGCGATCGGCAGCGCGATCCTGAAGAACGTGCGCAGCATGCCCGCGCCGTCGATCTCGGCCGACTCGACGAGTTCGTCGGGCAGGCCGAGGAAGTAGTTCCGGAAGATCAGGGTCGTGATCGGCAGCCCGTAGACGACGTGCACCAGGATCAGGCCGTCGAGTCCGCCGACGAGTTTCAGGTCGCTCATCGTCTGGAACAGGGGAATGATGATCGCCTGGTAGGGGATGAACATGCCGAACAACATCACCGGGAAGACGACGTCGGCTCCCGGGAAGCGCCACTTGGCCAGCACGAACCCGTTGGCCGCGCCGAGGAACGAGGAGATCAGGCTGGCCGGTACGGCGAGCAGCACGCTGTTGACCATGCCGCCCCGCAGCTTCGGCCACACGACCGCGAAGGTGTCCAGGGACAGGCTCCGGGGCAGCGCCCACATGTGCGCGACGTCCACCTCGCCCGGGGACTTGAACGCCGTCACCAGCATCACGTAGACGGGCATCAGGAAGAAGCAGGCCAGGGCGAACAGGGCCAGGTGGCGCAGCGTCCTGCTCATCGGGTCCGCTCCTTGCGCGACGTGTACCAGATGTAGGGCACGACCACGACCGCGATCGCGAGGAACAACAGGGTGGCGATCGCCGCGCCCCGGGCGAAGAAGCCGCCCCGGAACGAGGTGAGCCACATGTACAGCGCCGGGGTCTCCGTCCGGGCGTCCAGCGGCGCGATCGCGTAGATCAGGTCGAACGTCTTCAGCGAGATGTGCGCGAGGATCACCAGCGCGCTCATCAGCACCGGGGTGAGCATCGGGCGGACCACCGACCAGTAGACCTGCCGCTCGGAGGCCCCGTCGACCCGGGCCGCCTCGCGCAGTTCCTCGGGGATGCCGCGCAGGCCGGCCAGGAACAGCGCCATCACGTACCCCGACAGGGCCCAGCCCGCCGGCAGCGCGATCGCCGTGATCGCGCCCGCCGACGGGGACTTGTGCCAGTCGGAGTGCAGCCCGAACCAGTCGAGGACGGTGTTCAGCCCGGTGGTGCCCGCACCCGGGTCGCTGTTGAGCAGCCAGCGCCACACGATGCCCGTCGCGATGAACGAGATCGCCATCGGGAACAGGAACACGCCCCGCCACACCGACTCCCCGCGCGCGCCCTTGTCGAGCAGCAGGGCCAGCAGGATGCCCATCAGCAGCGCGCCGCCGATGAAGACCACGGTGAACACGAGCAGGTTGCGGGTGTCGTTGCGGAACGTCTGGTCGGCGAACAGCTCCCGGTAGTTGGCCAGGCCCACGTAGGTGTCGCTGGGCGTGAGGCCCTTCCAGTCGGTGAGGGACACCTTCGCGTTCCAGCCGATGAAGCCGTACACGAAGATCCCGAGCAGGACCAGGGACGGCGCCACGAGCAGCAGCGCCGGCCCCCAGGAGCGGAACTTCCTCTTTCGCATGGCTACTTGTTCGCCGCGTACGCCTTGGCGACGGCGTCGGCGAACGTGGCCGTGTTCTTGTCCTGCACGAACACGCCGTACGCCTTCTCGATCTCCGACTTCCAGGCGTTGTTGGCGACCACGCCGTGCGTGAACGAGCCGACCACGATCGTCGTGGTGTTCTGCCACTCGGCCAGCGCCCAGGCCAGGTAGTCGGTGTACTTGGACTTGTCCGAGTCCAGCCGCGCGGGCACCGAGCCCTTCTTCGGGTTGAACAGGTCCTGGCCCTCCGCCGACGCGCACAGCTTCAGCCACGCCTCGGCCTGCGCCCTGTGCGGCGCGCCCTTGGGCAGGGTGAACGAGTCGGCGAGGAAGTTGTAGACGCCGGTGGAGCCCGGGGCGGCCACCACGTCGTAGTCCGTCTTGTACTTCAGGGCCTTCGCGCCCTGCAGGTAACCCGCGGCCCAGTCGCCCATCACGTTGTACGCGGCCGAGCCGGCGACCACCTTGTCGATGGTGGGCTGCCAGTCGTCGGTGGACACCACGGCCACCGCGAGGATCTTCTTGAAGGTCTCCAGCGCGGCGGTGACCTCGGCGGACTTCCAGTCGGTCTGCCCCGTCCACAGCCCGTTGTACTTCGGCACGCCGAGCTCGCCGAGCAGCACGTTCTCCAGCAGGTGCAGCTGGGTCCACGTCTGGCCCACCGACAGGGGCACGATGCCCTTCGCCTTGAGCGCCACGGCCTGGGTGAGGAACTCCGACCAGGTCTTCGGCGGGGCGGTGATCCCCCACTCGGCGAGCTTCGCCGGCCGGTACCACAGCAGGTTGGAGCGGTGGATGTTCACCGGCACCGCGTAGGTCTTGCCGTCGATGGTGAGCTTGTCGATCAGGCCCTTGGGGAACTTCGTCGTCCAGCCGTTCTGGGTGTAGAGGTAGGTCAGGTCCTCCAGCTTGCCGGCCTTGATGTCGGTGGCCGCCTCCAGCCCGGCGTGCAGCTGGTAGGAGTCCGGCGGGTCGTTGGCGAGCAGCCGGGTGGTCAGCGCCTGCTTGGCCTGGGTGCCCGAGCCGCCGGCCACGGCCGCGTTGACGAACTCGACGCCCGCGTTGTTCTTCTTGAACTCCGCGATGAGCGCCTCCAGGCCCTCGCCCTCACCGGGGCCGGACCACCACGAGTACACCTCGATCTTCTTGGCGGTCTTGGTGTCTCCGCCCGAGTTGGAGCAGGCGGGCAGGACGGCCACGGCCGACGCGCCGAGAGCCGCACCGAGGAGTTTCCTGCGACTGAGCTGCATTGCGCCCTCCCGGGCAAGTCGAGTGATCGGCGGGTATCGCTGGACCACCATCCACCCGGCCAACGGGCTCTGTCAATAGTTGGCAATACCTCTGACATGACTGGGACTTATAGCCGTGAGTTCCGTGTCTGATTGACATAACCCGCCCGGAGGCGGCAGCATGCGGGAGGTGACGGTGTCCGCGCACGAACTCGGCCAGACCACCCGCCGCGTCGTCGACGTGCTGCGGGCCCACGGCGCGCGCACCCGCGCCGAGCTGATCACCCTCGCCGGCCTGTCCCGCCCCACGGTGGCCGCCGCGCTCGCCGACCTCGCGGCGGCCGGCCTGCTCACCGGGGACGCCCCCGGCACCACCGGCCCGGCGGGCGGCCGACCGGCGGCCGTGTTCCGGCTGTCCCGGGCCGCGGGCCTCGCCGTCGGGGTCGACATCGGCCGCCGGCACCTGCGGGTCGCCGTCGCGGACCTGGGGCACACCGTGCTCGCCGAGGAGGCCGTCCGGCTCGACCGCGACGCCGACGACCACCCGCACGCGGCCCTGGACCTGGCCGTCCGGCAGATCGACGCGGTCCTCGCCAGCGTCGGGGCCGACCGGTCCGAGGTGCTCGGCGTCGGGCTCGGCATCCCCGCCCCGGTCACCGACGCCGGCCGGATCGGCTCCCCCGCCCTGCTGCCCGCGTGGGCCGCGCTCGTCCCCCGCGAGGAACTGTCCGGCCGGCTCGACGGGCTGGGCGTCCGGGTCGACAACGACGCGAACGTGGCGGCCCTCGCCGAGTACGTGTGGGGCGCCGGGCGGGACTGCGCCGACCTGGTCTACGTCAAGGTGGCCACCGGCATCGGGGCCGGCATCATCCTCAACGGCCGGCTGTACCGGGGCACCGACGGCACCGCCGGCGAACTCGGCCACGTCACCCTCGACGTCAACGGGCCGGTCTGCCGGTGCGGGAACCGGGGCTGCGTCGAGCTGTGGGCCGGCGGCCGGGCGCTCCTCGACCAGGCCCGGGTGACCCTGCCCGACCTGGGCGGCCTGACGGACCTCGTCGCGCAGGCGGCGGCCGGCGACCCCGGCTGCCGGCGGCTGCTCCTCGACGCGGGCAGATACCTGGGGTACGCGCTGGGCGGGCTGTCCAACCTGGTCAACCCCGGGCGGATCGTGGTCGGCGGGGAGCTCGGCGTGAGTGAGCTGCTGCTGGAGCCGCTCCGGCGGGGGCTGGCGGAGACCGCGATGGCGGCGGCGGTGGAGGCCGTGGAGGTGGTGCCGGCGCGGTTGGGGGCGCGGGCGGCGGCACTGGGCGGGTTGGCGCTGGCGCTGGGCGTGAACGCGGCCTGAGTTCGGCCCTGCTCCGGGGCCGGGATCCCGCCCGGGCGCCCGACCCGCGCGGCGTTCCGCTCAGGCGCCGGCCCGAGGCGCTCACGTGCCGGACCCGAGCCGCCACACCCGGACGTCCGCCACGTCCGCCCCCGGCCCGTAGAGCTGGTCGAGCACGAGGCGCAGCTCCGCGCGGTGCGGCGCCGGCCCCAGCACGACACACGACGCGCGCCAGTACCGCGCGTCCTCCCGGGCCTGGTTGCGGTGCGCCTCCCCGATCCCCGGCGCGACCCCGGTCGACTGGACCTCGGCGAGCAGGCCGGAGGTCGGCCGTCTCGGCGTGCCGTACCCCCAGGGTCCGATGTAGTGGCCCTCCGGCACCCCGAACGCGGCCCCGGCGGCGGCCGCCCAGCGCAGCGAGTCGGCGTTCGCCGGGTTCGGCAGCGGCACGGGGACCAGGACGCCGCCGGGCCGCACGCAGTCCGCCCACCGGCCGTCGGCGAAGAACGCGGGTACGGCCGGCCGGGCGGCGGTGCGCATCGGCATCGGGTACAGGGGCACCAGCGCGGCGAACACGGCGACCGGGAGCAGCACCGCCCGGCGCCGGCCGGACAGCAGGACCTCGTGCACGGTCAGCGCGAGGACGGCCGCCATCAGGGGCACCAGCGCCAGGGCGAACCGGCTCGGCAGCGCCCACTCCAGCACCGGCGCGCCCCGGATCAGCTCGTAGGGGCCGGTGAGCCCGGTCCGTACCCCGTTGACCACGATCTCCGGCCCCAGGGAGACGGCGAACAGGATCCCGCCGGCGACCGCCGCGGCCCGGACGAAGGTGTGGTGCCACAGCCGCACGGCGCAGAGCACGAGGACGAGCAGGACCGGCCAGCCGAAGAAGGTGTTCATCTCCGCCGGGTGTCCGGCGAGCCGACCGGCCGCCCCGCCCCAGCCGCCCACCGTCAGCGGGGAGAAGTTCCAGTAGCTGGCGACGTCGGCCGGGAAGTACTCGGGCGGCAGCAGCCCCTCCCAGCCCCGCTGCGGGCCCGCGAACTGCGTCCACAGTGGCCGGGCCAGGAACGGCGCGGCCGACGCGACGGCCACCCCGAGGCCCACGGCGAGCGGCCGGGCCACGGCGAGCACCGCCCTCGGGGCGAGCGCCGCGTACGCGACGAGCAGCAGCGCGAGGGTGACGGCCGTCAGGAACAGCACCTCCTCGCCCGTGAACACCTGCGCGGTGACCGCCAGGCCCAGTCCGACCCCGGTCCGCACCGGCGTCTGCCCCCGGACCAGCCGCAGGACGCAGTACACGATCACGGGGACGAGCCACCACGCGGTGAGGTTGATGTGCGCCTGGGAGTGCGAGACCATCGGCGGCGCGAACCCGCAGAACAGGCCGCCGACCGTCGCGGCGAGCCGGTCGAGGCCCAGGGGCCGCGCGAAGAGCAGGTACCAGGCCGACGCCGTGCCCGCGAGGTTCAGGGTGATCAGGGTGACGTAGGTGACCGGGACCCCGAACGCCCAGGTCAGCGGGGCGAGCAGCGCGCCCGGGAACAGGTTGTTCGTGTTGGCCATCATGTTGACGCCGTCGGGGCTGTTCATCCGGTCGGTGAGCAGCGCGAGGTCGCCGCTCCACACCCGGGCGGACCAGGCGAGGAACCACTCCGCGAGGCTCTGGTCGTTCAGGTTGGCTGCCACGCCGCGCAGGTGCGGGTCGCGCCAGAGCTCGATCGTGAAGAAGGCCGCGACGGCCAGGAAGACCAGGCACGGGCCGAGGTCGGCGGGCAGCCGCACCCTGCGGGCCGGGGCCTCGCCCTCCACCACGGGACCATCGACGAGTACGTCTGTCCCAGCCATGCGCTCTCCCCGCCGCCGACACCTCCGAGCAGGGTACTATTTGATGAGGTTTTTCCTCTTTCGCGGCACTGTGTCGGGGCCGAAAATCGATCGGCGATCCCGCGTCGGGGCGTGGCCGGGCAGGCCTTCCGGTGTCGACACCCGATGGACGACCGGCGGTCAGGCCGGCTCGCCCCCGGCGTCCACCGGTCGCTCGAAGAACGTCTCCAGCACCACGATGGTGCGCGTCCCGGTCACGCCGGGGATCTCGAAGCACCGCCGCAGCGTGGCCTGCAACTGCTCGGTCGTCGCCGTCCGGATCTTCACCATGAGCGACGCCGACCCGGCCACGATGTGCGCCTCCTGGATCTCCCGGATCGCCGCGAGCGCCGCGTGCGTGGGCGGGTCGCCCATCCACGCGTTGGACTCCAGCATCACGAACGCCAGCACGCCCCGGTCGACGGCCGCCGGGTCCACGTCGACCGTGGTCCGGCGGATCACCCCGCGCTCGCGGAGTTTGCGGACCCGTTCGTGCGCGGCCCCGGCGGACAGCCCGACGGCCTGGCCCAGGGCCGCGTACGCCCGGGTGGCGTCGGACTGCAGGGCGGCCAGGAGTGCCCGGTCGGTCTCGTCCACGCGTACCCCTCGAATGTGAGTTGAAGAACTGTTGGGTTGACCATATCTCATTCGGTGTTGTTAGCTGAAGACCGGAGGAGGTTCGTGATGATCGACAGGATCAGGGCACGGTTCGAGCAGCTCGACGACCGGTTCGCCGGGTGCGGCGGGGACGAGTGGATCGAGGTGCTGCACGCGGGCAGCCGCAAGACCGAGGGCCCGGCGTACTTCCCGGCGGGCCGCTACCTGGTGTGGAGCGACATCCCCAACGACCGGATGCTCCGCTGGGACGAGACCACCGGGGCGGTCGGCGTGTTCCGGCACTCCTCGGGCTTCGCGAACGGCAACACGGTCGACCGGCAGGGCCGGCTGCTGACCTGCGAGCAGGGCGCGCGCCGGGTCTCCCGCACCGAGCACGACGGCACGGTCACGGTCCTCGCCGACTCCTACCGGGGCAGGCGCCTGAACAGCCCGAACGACCTCGTGGAGCACTCCGACGGTTCGATCTGGTTCACCGACCCGCGCTACGGCATCACCGGCCACTACGAGGGCAGCCCGGCCGACAGCGAGATCGGGGCGGACCACGTCTACCGGCTCGACCCGGACGGCACGCTCACCGTGGTCGCCGACGACTTCGAGCGGCCGAACGGGCTGGCGTTCTCCGCCGACGAGTCCGAGCTGTACATCGTGGACACCCGAAGGCGGCACCTCCGCCGGTTCCAGGTGGCCGACGGGGCGCTCACCGGCGGGGAGGTGTTCGCGGAGGGCTGGTTCGACGGGATCCGGTTCGACGACGCGGGGCGGCTGTGGTGCGCGGCGCTCGACGGGCTGTGGTGCCACGCGCCGGACGGCACCCTGATCGGGAAGCTGCTGCTGCCGGAGTCGGCGTCCAACCTGGTCTTCGGCGGGGCGCGGCGCAACAACCTGTTCGTCACGAACAGCGCCGGGGACCTCTACTCGATCCGGGTCACCTTCGCGGGCGCGACCCGACCCCTCTAGACCATCATCCGGGTACGGGTGGGCGCGGTCCGCCGGTCACCCCGCCAGCGGTTCCCACCCGCGCGGGTCCGCGTGCCGCCGCGTCCGGTGCTCGTCGCCGCGCGGGAGCGGGGCCTGCTGGCGGTGGCGTGCCGCCCGGGACGCCAGGTCGACGCGGAACCGCCCGCTCGCCGGGCGCGTGGCCTGCGAGCGGGCGGGTGCGCGGCACGCCGTCTACATGTTGATCATGTGGCCGGCCAGGCCGTGGATGGCCTCCTTGACGGCCTCGCCCAGCGTCGGGTGCGCGTGGATGTTGCGCCCCAGCTCGTGCACCGTCAGGTCCCACTGCTGGGCCAGGGTCAGCTCCGGCAGCAGCTCGGTCACCTCGGGCCCGATCAGATGCGCGCCGAGCAGCTCGCCGTACTTGCCGTCCGAGATCAGCTTCACGAAGCCGACCGGCTCCCCCAGCCCGTGCGCCTTGGCGTTCGCGGTGAACGGGAACTTCGCCACCTTGACGTCGTACCCCTTCTCGCGGGCCTGGGCCTCGGTCCAGCCGAAGCTGGCGATCTGCGGCTGGCAGTACGTGGCCCGGGGGACCATCACGAAGTCGATCTCCATGGTCTCCGCGTTCGCGATGGTCTCCACGGCGACCATGGCCATCGCCTCGGCGGCGTGCGCGAGCATCAGCTTGGCCGTGACGTCCCCGATGGCGAAGATGTGCGGCACGTTCGTCCGGCCCCGGCCGTCCACGTCGATCGCGCCGCGTTCGGTGAGCGCGACGCCGGTGGTCTCCAGCCCGTACCCGGTGACCCGGGGCGCGAAGCCGATCGCCTGGAGCACCTTGTCGGCCTCCAGGACCTGCTGGGCGCCGTTCTTGGAGACCGTCACCCGGACCTTGTCGCCTGAGTCGTCGATCGACTCGACCCGGGTGGAGGTGTGCACGGTGACGCCGAGCTTGCGGTACCGCTTGGCCAGCTCCGCCGACACCTCGGCGTCCTCCAACGGGACGAGCCGGTCGAGGAACTCCACGATCGTGACGTCCACCCCGTAGGAGCGCAGGATGTAGGCGAACTCGACCCCGATCGCGCCCGCCCCGGCGATGACGATGCTGCCCGGCAGGTCGGAGGCGAGGATCTGCTCCTCGTAGGTGACGACCCGCTCGCTGAGCGCGGTGCCGGGCAGCAGCCGGGTGGTCGCGCCGGCCGCGATGACGCAGTGCCCGAACGTGACGGTCTCGGTGCCGCCCGACGACAGGGTCACCTGGAGGGTGTGGGCGTCGGTGAACACCCCCCGGCCGTCGTACTGCGTGACCTTGTTCTTCTTCATCAGGTAGTGCACGCCCTTGACCCGGCCGTCGGCGACCTGCCGGCTGCGGGCGTACGCGGCGCCGTAGTCGACGGTCACCTTGCCGTCGACCGTGATGCCGAACTTCTCCGCCTCGTGGGTGAAGATCTGGGCCAGCTCGGCGTTGCGGAGCAGGGCCTTGGAGGGGATGCAGCCGACGTTCAGGCAGACCCCGCCCCAGTACTTCTCCTCCACCACCGCCACGGACAGGCCGAGCTGGGTGGCGCGGACCGCGGCGGTGTACCCGCCCGGCCCCGCGCCCAGGACCACGACGTCGAAATGTGCGCTCATGCGCCCGATCCTGCCAGGTGTCAGGCCGGCCGGAGGCTGGTGGGCAGTGTGAAGTGCACCGTCTCCCGGCTGGTCTCCCGCTCGGTGACGGTCACCGGCCCCATACCGGACAGCGCGGCGACGACCTCCTCGACGAGGCGGGGCGGCGCGGAGGCCCCGGCGGTCAGCCCGACGACCCGGACCCCGGCCAGCCACTCGGGCCGCAGGTCCGCCGGGCCGTCGATCAGGTACCCGGGGGTGTCGTGCCGGGCCGCCAGCTCCACCAGGCGCTGCGAGTTCGACGAGTTGGCCGAGCCCACCACCAGGACCAGCTCCGCCTCCGCCGCGATCGCCGCGAGGGCCTCCTGCCGGTTCGTGGTCGCGTAGCAGATGTCGTCGGACGCGGGGCCGCGCAGATCCGGGTACCGGGCCCGCAGCGCGTCCACCACCTCCGCCGCCTCCTCCACGGCCAACGTGGTCTGGGTCAGGTACGACACCCGGGTCGGGTCGGCGATCCGGAGCCCGGCGACCTCGGCGGCCGTCCCGACCAGCACCGTACTGTCCGGGGCCTCGCCCATCGTGCCCTCGACCTCCTCGTGCCCGGCGTGCCCGACGAGCACGACGGTGTCGCCCCGGCCGGCGAACCGGCGCGCCTCCACGTGCACCTTGGTGACCAGCGGACACGTCGCGTCGATCACCTCCAGGCCCCGGTCGGCGGCCTCGGCGTGCACGGCCGGGGACACCCCGTGCGCGGAGAACACGACGGTGGCCCCGTCCGGCACGGCGTCGAGTTCGTCGACGAACACCGCGCCCCGGTCCCGCAGTTCGGCCACGACGTGGGTGTTGTGCACGATCTGCTTGCGCACGTAGACCGGTCCCTCGCGCTGGTCCAGCGCGAGCTCGACAGCTTCGATGGCCCGTTCGACCCCGGCGCAGAACGACCGGGGCGCGGCGAGCAGGATCGTGCGGTGCACCCCGTCGGGGACGAGTACGGACATCGGCGCGTTCCTCTCCGTGGTCGCGGCCGGGGACCGGCCGGTCAGTGGTCGCGGCGGGTGACCAGCCGGGCGAGGCCGCCCAGCTCGGCGGCCACCCGGTCCGTGGGGCCGGCCGCCCCGAGCCGTTCCAGGGCCCGCCCGAGCAGGTCGTGCGCCTGGTTCTGGCTCCAGGTCCGCGCTCCGGCCCCGTCGATCAGGTCGGCGGCGCGGGCGAGTTCCGTACCCGTCAACGGTTCTTCGCGGTCGTAGAGCGCGGCCAGCTCGCGGCCCTCGTCGGTGCCCGAGGACAGCGCGGCGACCACCGGCAGCGACTTCTTCCGGTTCTGCAGGTCGGAGTAGACCGGCTTGCCGGTGACCGCCGGGTCGCCCCAGATCCCGAGCAGGTCGTCCACGAACTGGAACGCCAGGCCCAGGTGCTGCCCGAACGCCCCGAGGTGCTCGACCTGCTCCGGCCGCCCGCCGCCGAACAACGCGCCGAGCGCGCACGACGCCCCGAGCAGGGCGGCCGTCTTGCCCTCGGCCATCCGGAGGCACTCGGCCACGTCCACGTCGTCGCGGGTCTCGAAGGCCAGGTCGGCGAACTGCCCCTCGACCAGGTCCTGGACGGCGGCGCTGAGCATCCGCAGCCCGGCCTGCGACGCCGGGTGCCCGCTGGCGGCGAGCACGTCGAACGCGACGGTCAGCAGCGCGTCCCCGGCCAGGATCGCCGGCCCCGAGCCGAACACCGTCCAGGCGGTGGCCCGGTGCCGGCGGGTGACGTCGCGGTCCATGACGTCGTCGTGCAGCAGGGAGAAGTTGTGGGTGAGCTCGACGGCCACCGCCGCCGGGACCGCCACGTCCGTCCCGCCGCCGACCGCCTCGGCCATCAGCAGCACCAGCGCGGGCCGGATGGCCTTGCCGCCGGAGGCGTCGTCGGGTTCGCCGTGCTCGTCGCACCACCCGAAGTGGTACCCCGCGATCCGGCCCATCGACGGCGGCAGCCCGTCGACGGCCGCGCGCAACGCCGGACCCACGGTGTCGCGGCTCCAACTCAGCACCTCGCGGGCGGAACGCCCGGCGGTCCTCTCGTCCACAGTGGTCATCTGGTCACGACCTCCCCGAGCAAGGGCTTGACGATATGGTGTCCCCGAACGTCCCCGCGGAGTCTCCCACGGCGGCTGGCCCAGGTGTCGCGACTCGGGGGACGGGTGCCGGCGAACCCCGCCGGCACCGCGGCCCCCTCGTCAGTCACGCCCCCGACCGATCTCGACGTTCTCCAGGATGCCGAGCGCGTCCGGCACGAGGACGGCCACCGAGTAGTAGGCCGTGACCAGGTACGAGATGATCGCCTGCTCGCTGATGCCCATGAACCGCACCGACAGGCTGGGCTCGAACTCGTCGGGCAGCCCGGTCTGGTGCAGGCCGATGACGCCCTGGTTGGACTCGCCGGTCCGCATCGCGATGATCGACGTCGTCCGGGTGTTGCTGACCGGGATCTTGTTGCAGGGCAGCAGCGGCACGCCGCGCCACGCCGGCACCATGTTGCCGAGCAGGTCCACATTGGTCGGGTAGATGCCCCGGGCGGTGCACTCGCGGCCGAACGCGGCGATCGCCGACGGGTGCGCCAGCATGAACTGGGTGTTGCGCCGGCGGCTGAGCAGCTCGTCGAGGTCGTCGGGGGTCGGGGCGCCGCTGTGGGTGTGCAGGCGCTGCTTGAGGTCGGCGTTGTGCAGCAGGCCGAACTGCCGGTTGTTGATCATCTCGTGCTCCTGGCGTTCGCGCAGGGCCTCGACGGTCAACCGGAGCTGCTGTTCGATCTGGTTCATCGGCTCGTTGTAGAGGTCGGCGACCCGGCTGTGCACCTTGAGCACGGTCTGCGCGACGCTCAGCTCGTACTCGCGCGGGGCCAGCTCGTAGTCCACGAACGTGCCGGGCAGCACGGGCTCGCCGGTGTGGCCGGCCGACAGCTCGATCGCGGCCTCGCCGTGCTTGTTCTGCGGCTGGAGCGCGGACTCGCGGTGCGTGGCGATCTGGGCCAGCAGGTGCGGGGACTGCGCCGCCACGTCCTCGAACGCCCGCCGGGACAGGGTCAGCACGGTGCAGCTGGTGACGGCCTTGACCGTGTACTCCCAGATGCCCTGGTCCTCGACGAGCGACTGGTCGCCGAAGTAGTCGCCGTCGGCGAGCATGCCGAGGACGACCTGGTCCCCGTACTCCCCCACGCCGACCTTGTTGACCTTGCCGTGCGCGACGAGGAACACCTGGTCGGCGACGTGGCCGAACTCGACGATCACGTCGCCGGGCTCGAACTCCTGCTGGGTGAACCGGCCGGCGAGCGCGCCGAGCACGTCCTGGTCGTCGAAGCCGCGCAGCAGGGCCAGCTCGCCGAGCTCCGCCGGGACCACGGAGACGGTCGAGCCGGTGCTGACGAAGGAGACCCGGCCGTCGCCGACCGCGTAGGTCATCCGGCGGTTCACCCGGTACGCGCCGCCGGCGACCTGGACCCAGGGCAGGACGCGGAGCAGCCACCGGGAGGTGATCTCCTGCATCTGCGGCACGGACTTGGTCGTCGTCGCCAGGTTCCTGGCCGCCGCCGTCGCGAGGCTCTGCTGACGCTGCTCGCCCTCTACACCCGTTCCGGACCCCATCAACGACGTCACGACGCACCACCGATCTCTTCCGAAAGGAACGGCCGGATTTGGCCAGGAGTATCCCCAACATCACCGGCATCCAAAGTGTCACCGGTTGTCACCATGCTATGGACAATCCGAGATCTAGGGCAAGGGCCCCTTCGGTATGTAAATCGGACAGCTGTGGATGATAGAAAATCGAAATTGGTGGTACGGGTGAGACGGGTGTGACAGCACGGAGGGGCGCGGGCGGCCCCTCCGTCGGTCGATCAGCCCAGGGTACGGGCGTAACGGGCCAGCGCGGCCAACTCGTTGGGCAGGTTGCCGCTCACCCCGGGGCCGGCCTGCTGCGCGCGCGGCCCCTCCAGCCGGACACTGAAGGTCACCCGGGACCCGCCCGATCCATCCGGGTCGATCCGGTGCGTGAACCGGGTCGGGATGCCGAAGATGTCGACGTCGTCGCTGTACCCCACGCCGTCGAGCACGTCGACCAGGACGGTCCGGACGGGCTGGGGCGCGAACGTGAACGAGATCCACTGGACGACGCCGTCGACGAACGCGCCGTCGAGCGAGACCTTCTTGACCCGCACGTCCCACCGGGGGTGGTGGTACACCGGGTCGGAGAGGATCGACCACAGTGTCCCCGGCGGGACGTCCGGGATGTCGATGGACTGAGAATGCGTGTAGACCATGCCGCCCAGCCTAGGGCTTCCGTCCCGTTTTCCGGCTCCCGTGAATACGGGATGCGCGGTCGTCGCCCACCGCGCCGGGATCCGCGCGCACGGACCCGCGCGGCGCGGTGGGCGACCCGGCCCGTGTCGGGGGCGGGCCGTGCCGGGTCAGACCGGGTCCGGTCCGTCGCACCAGAACCTGGCCGTGCCGAACGCGGTCCGGCCGGATCCGGAGTCCACAGTCTGCGCGGGCCCGCCGGGGGCCGTCCGCGTTCCCGAACGTTCCCGAACGTCCGGTTCGTTCGGGACAGCGGCCGACCCCGGAGAGGCAACCCCTCAGACGGGTACCGGCGCGGGCGCCCCCGATCCCCGGGTGCCGGCCGGTCCGGGGCTCTAGGCTGGGCGTATGCCCCGGGCGAACGAGGCCGTAGCGGCGGTGCTGCGCGAGTACGCGGACCTGTTGGCCATCACCGACGGCGAGGCGTTCAAGGCACGGGCGTACGAGAAGGCGGCGCGCGCCGTCAGCGGGTACCCCCAGGATGTCTCGACCCTCGACGGCCCGGCCCTGCGCCGGATCCCCCAGGTCGGCGTCTCGATCGCGGACAAGATCGCGGAGTTCCTGCGTACCGGGAGCCTGCCGGCCCTCGACCGGGCGCGCGAACGGGTCCCCGCCGGGGTGCGCGCCCTGACTCGCATCCCCGGCCTGGGCCCCAAGAAGGCCCGCCAACTGTACGAGGACCTCGGCGTCACCTCCGTCGCCGAACTGCGCGCGGCCATCGAGGCCGGCGAGCTCACCGACCGGCGCGGCTTCGGCGCGAAGACGGCCGAGAACCTCCTGCACGGCATCGACCTGCTCGCCCGCGACACCGGCCGGACCACGGTCGACGTCGCGCTGACCGTGGCCGAGGAGGTGGTGGCCGCGCTGTCGGCCGTCCCGGGCTGCGTGCGGTGCGCCCACGCCGGTTCGCTGCGCCGGATGCGCGAGACCGTCGGGGACGTGGACCTGCTCGCCATAGCCGAGGACTCCGCGCCGCTGATGGCCGCGTTCGTGGCCCTGCCGCTGGTCGGGGAGGTGATCGCGCACGGGCCGACCAAGACGTCCGTGCGCACCACCACCGGGTTGCAGATCGACCTGCGGGTGGTGAAACCGGAGTCCTGGGGCGCGGCGCTGCAATATTTCACCGGCAGCCAGGGGCACAACATCCGGACCCGGGGCATGGCGGTGCGCGCGGGGCTGAAGCTGTCGGAGTACGGGCTGTTCCGGGTCGACGACGGTTCCCTGGTCGCGTCGGAGACCGAGGAGGAGGTGTACGCCGCCCTCGGCCTGCCCTGGATCCCCCCGCCGCTGCGCGAGGACCGGGGCGAGGTCGACGCCGCGCTCGCCGGCGAGCTGCCCACCCTCGTCACGGCCGCCGACATCCGGGGCGAGCTGCACAGCCACACCGACCTCACCGACGGCGTCGCCACCCTCGCCGAGATGGTCGCCGCCGCCCGCGCCCGCGGCTACTCCTACTACGCGGTCACCGACCACGCCAAGGACATGCCCATGCAGCGGATGACCGACGAGAAGATGCTCGCCCAGCGCGCCCAGCTCCGCGCGCTCGGCGAGGGCCGGAAGATGGTCCTGCTGCACGGCACGGAACTCAACATCGGGCCCGACGGCGACGTGGACTGGGGGCCGGAGTTCCTCGCCGGGTTCGACGTGTGCGTGGCGTCCGTGCACTCCCACTTCCAACAGACGACCGAAGAGCTGACCCGCCGACTGGTACGCGCCTGCGAGAACCCGTACGTGAACGTGATCGGGCATCCCAGTACCCGTCTGCTGGGTCGCCGGCAGGGCATCGAGCCGGACTGGGACGACGTGTTCGCGGCCGCCGCCCGCACCGGCACGGCGATGGAGGTGAACTGCTTCCCCGAGCGCCTCGACCTGCCGGACACGCTGATCCTGCGGGCGAAGCGGGCCGGGGTGAGGTTCGCGGTGGACACGGACGCGCACGCGGTCGGGCACCTGGACAACCTGCGGTACGGGATCGGGACGGCGCAGCGGGGGTGGTTGACCGTCGAGGACGTGGTGAACGCGTGGCCGCTGCGCCGGTTGCGGGCGTTCATCGCGGCGAAGCGCCCCTGAGGGGTCGGCGGCGGTCCGGGCCGACGGAGCACCGCGTGGACCGGGCGGTGCGGGGCGAGGAAAGGGCCGGGCGGGGTGGCGGATGTGGGTGACAATCGGGGCATGACTGAACCGGAGCGGCCGTTCTCGCACGTCGACCAGAGCACCGAGGAGCTCCGCCGCCACATGCTCGCCTACCTCGACGCCGCCGCCGGCAACCCCGAGATCCTCCGGGTCCGCGCCGTCGCGCTCGACGCCCTGGCCCCGACCCCCGGCCAGCGCCTGCTGGACGCCGGCTGCGGGGCGGGCGAGGTGGCCCGGAAGCTGCGCCGGCTGGTCGGGCCGGACGGGGCGGTGACGGCGCTGGACTACTCGAAGGAGTACGTCGCGGCGGCCGCCGCCCGGCACGACGGGGACCCGGTCGACTACGTGGTCGGCGATGTCGGCGCGCTGGAGTTCCCCGACGCGCACTTCGACGGGGTGCGGTCCGAGCGGGTGTTCCAGCACCTGGAGGATCCCGACGCGGCGGTCCGCGAGCTGGCCCGGGTCACGGTGCCCGGCGGGGCGGTGTGCGTGGTGGACACCGACTGGGCGTCGCTGCTGTTCGACGGGGTCGACCAGACGGTGGTCGCGCGGGTGGTCGCGAAGCTCGGCGGGACGGGCATGATGCGCAACGCCACGATGGGGCGGTCGTTGCGGGGGCGGATGGTGCGCGCCGGGTTGGCCGGGGTCGAGACGATGCCGGTGACGTTGCGGTTCACCGAGCCGGAGAGCGCGGGGCAGGTGCTGCCGCTGGTCGATCCGAAGGCGGCCACCCCGTTGGCGGCGCTGCTGGGCGAGGGGCTGGTCGGGGCGTTCCACGCGACGGTGGACGAGGCCGCGGCGCGGGGGGACTTCCTGGCGGCGTTCACGATGTGGGTGACGGTGGGCCGGGCCGTCTGATTCTCCCCCGCTCCGGCCGGTCGCGCGGCGAATTTGGGGGGATTCACTGTCATCCGGGTGGGTAAGGCAGACGATAGCGGTAGCGACACCGCCATCGACGCCCCATTCCGCGGGAAGGGACAGCGAACGATCATGACTGACGACGAGCGCCCGGTACTCACCAACCGGCAGGGTCACCCCGTCCACGACAACCAGAACCAGCGGACCGTCGGGGCGCGCGGCCCGGCCACGCTGGAGAACTACCAGTTCCTGGAGAAGATCGCGCACTTCGACCGCGAACGGATCCCGGAACGGGTGGTGCACGCCCGGGGCTTCGTCGCGTACGGGTACTTCGAGGCGACCGGGAAGGTCGGGGACGAGCCGATCGCGAACCTGACCCGGGCGAAACTGTTCCAGGAGCAGGGGAAACGTACCGAGGTGGCGATCCGGTTCTCGACCGTGATCGGCGGGCGGGACTCCTCCGAGGCGGCCCGGGACCCGCGCGGCTTCGCGGTGAAGTTCTACACCGAGGACGGCAACTGGGACCTGGTCGGCAACAACCTGGCGGTGTTCTTCATCCGGGACGCGATCAAGTTCCCCGACGTGATCCACTCGCTGAAGCCCGACCCGTTGACGTTCCGGCAGGAGCCCAACCGGATCTTCGACTTCATGTCGCAGACCCCGGAGAGCATGCACATGCTGGTCAACCTGTTCGGGCCGCGCGGCATCCCCGCCGACTACCGGCACATGCAGGGCTTCGGGGTGAACACCTACAAGTGGGTGAACGCGGCGAACGAGACCGTGCTGGTCAAGTACCACTGGATTCCGAAGGTCGGGGTTTCCAGCATGACCGCCGAGGACGCGGCGCTGGTGCAGGCCGACGACCTCGGGCACGCGTCCCGGGACATCTGGGAGGCCATCGAGCGCGGCGAGTACCCGGAGTGGGAGCTGCGGGTCCAGGTGATGAGCGACGAGGAGCACCCGGAGCTGGACTTCGACCCGCTCGACGACACGAAGACATGGCCGGAGAACCTGTTCCCGCCGCGCCCGGTCGGCCGGATGGTGCTCGACCGCACCGTGGACAACGTCTTCGCGGAGAACGAACAGATCGCGTTCGGTACCGGGGTGCTGGTCGACGGGCTCGACTTCTCCGACGACAAGATGCTGGTCGGGCGCACGTTCTCCTACAGCGACACCCAGCGGTACCGGGTCGGCCCCAACTACCAGCAGCTCCCCGTGAACGGCGCGAAGCACGCGGCCGTGCACACCAACCAGCGCGACGGTTCCATGGCCCACCACGTGGACGGCACCGGCGCGAACCCGCACGTGAACTACGAGCCGTCGGTCACGGGCGGGCTGCGCGAGGCCGCCTACCCCGTGCCCGACGAGCAGGGGCCGGAGCTGCGCGGCCGGCTCACCCGAGCCCGGATCCCCCGGACGAACGACTACCAGCAGGCCGGTCAGCGGTACCTGCTGATGGAGCAGTGGGAACGCGACGACCTGGTACTCAACCTGGTGACGCTGCTCGGGCAGTGCGACCGGGAGATCCAGGACCGCATGGTGTGGCACTTCCTGATGGTGGAGAACGAGCTCGGCACCCGGATCGGCGACGGGCTGGGGATCAGCCCGCAGGACGTGGCGGGGCTGCCGCCCCTGGCCACCCAGAACCTGTCCGACGAGGAGCGCGAGCGGCTCGCGAACCTGGGGAAGAACCCGCCGCGGGACGTCACCGGGCTGGTGATGACGCACTGCGTGCCGGACGTCCGGCGCGAGGTGACCCGCTAGGAGCGGGACGGTCGGCGGCCGTCCGGGCGGTGTCCCGGGCGGCCGTCCGCGCGACCGGGACCGGTGGCGGCCTAGCCTCCGCGCGGCCGGCGCGGGTGGCTCGACCTCTGCGCGACCCGCACGGGTGGCTCGACCTCTGCGCGACCCGCACGGATGGCGACCCGGCATGCCCGCGACCGACGCGGGTGGCGGGCCGGCGCGGGTCGCCGGCGGGGTCCTGCCGTCACGGGCGTCCGGCGGTCCGGCGCTCGTCGATCAGGTGGGCCAGGCCGTCGAGGACGCGGGTCAGGCCGAAGTCCAGGGCGTCGCCCTGCCCGCCGGGCGCCGCCCCGGTCGCCGCCGCGTCCGCCATCGCCGCCGCGAGGGCCGGGAACCGGTCGGCCCGCTCCGCGAGCAGCGCCCCGATCAGCGTTCCGAGCTGCTGTTCCGTGGCGCCCGGCCGGTCGGGCGGGAACGCCATCGTCTGGTGGGCCAGACCCCGCAGGTGGCTGGCGACGGTCACGAGCGCGTCGAGCTGTTCGCCGCCGGTGAGGCCCGTGTCCGCGAGCGCGGCGATCCCGGCCTCCATCCAGTCGAGTTCGTTCGGGCCGGGCACCCGCACCCCCTCGGTGGCGGTCAGCGCCCACGGGTGCCGGCCGAACGCGGCCCACAGCGCGCGGGCCCAGGCGCGCAGCCGGGGCCGCCAGGCGTCCGGGGCGGTGTCCGGGTCGTGGGTGCCGTCCCAGGCTCCGGCGGTGTCACGTTCCGCGGCGCCGTCGGGGTTACCGCCGCCATCGAGAGCTCCTGCGACTCCGGGGGCGGACGCGGCGTCGAGATCCCCGGCAGCGTCGAGGTCCGGGGGTGGGCCCATCGCCGCGTCGACCATCAGCGCGGTGAGTTCGGCCTTGCCCGGCACGTACCGGTAGAGGGACATCTTGGTGAAGTCCAGGTCGCCGGCGACCCGCTGCATGGACACCGCCGCGAGCCCCTCGGCGTCGGCGATCGCGATCGCGGCGGCCACGATCCGTTCCAGGGTCAGGCCCGGTTTGGGGCCACGACTGGGCCGGGGGCCGGGACCCCAGAGCAGTTCGGCGGTACGCGTCTGGTCTCCGAGCACGTCGCGGCCCTTCCTGTTGCCGTTCCCTCGGAACTGTGTCTACCATACGCGAAATAGTGTCCGGTGGACACAGTTAACCGATGGAGGCACCCCATGGACGTCCTGATCTCCGGCGCGAGCGTCGCCGGCCCCGCGCTGGCGTACTGGCTCGGGCGCGCCGGGCACCAGGTCACCGTCGTGGAGATCGCGCCCGCGCCCCGGACCGGGGGCTACTCGGTCGACTTCCGGGGCGGTACCCATCTGTCCGTGCTGCGCATGATGGGGGTGCTCGACGAGCTGCGGGCGCTGGACACGGGCGGGACGCCGTACCGGTTCGTGGCGGCCGACGGCTCCCGGCGCTCCGGCCTGCCGGGCGACTTCGCGGGCGGCGACCTGGAGGTGGCCCGCTCCGAGCTGTCCCGGGTGCTGCGCGAACACTCGGCCGCCGAGTACGTGTACGGCGACGCCATCGCGGCCCTGACGGAGACCTCGACCGGGGTGCGGGTCGACTTCGAGCGCGGTGGGTCCCGGGTGTTCGACCTGGTGGTGGGCGCGGACGGCATGCACTCGGGGGTGCGCCGGCTCGCGTTCGGGCCCGAGGAGCGGTTCGTCACGCATCTCGGGTGCCACGTCGCGGGCTGGGAGCTGCCCTGCCCGGCCGGGGTGGACCGGACCGTGCAGCTGTACAACGAGCCCGGCCGGATGGCCAGCGTCGGCGCGCACCACGGCGACCCTTCGCGGGCCAGTACGTTCTTCGCGTTCCGGGCCGGGCCGCTCGACGTGGACCGGCGCGACCTCGGGGCGCAGCGGAAGGTGCTCGCGGACCGGTTCGCCGGGATGGGTTGGCGGACCGGTGAGCTGGTCGACGCGTTGTGGGACTCCCCCGGGCTGTACTTCGACGCGGTCAGCCGGGTGGACGTGCCGTCCTGGTCGCGGGGCCGGATCGTGCTGCTCGGCGACGCCGGGTACGGGGCGACCGTGGGCGGGATGGGCACCGGCACGGCGGTGGTGGCCGCGTACGCGCTGGCCGGGGAGCTGGCCCTCGCGGGGACCGGGCACGGGGCGGCGTCCGCGCGGGGCGGGCACGAGGCGGCGTTCGCGGCGTACGAGCGGCGGCTGCGCCGGTTCGTGAAGCGGTGCCAGCGGGGCGGGCGCGGGACGGGGGCGTTCCTGGCGCCGGCCACCGCGTTCCGGATCCGGATGCGGGACAGGGTGCTCAACTCGCGCCGGTTGTCGGGGATGCTGATGGCCGAGAGCCAGAAGAACTCCACCGGGGTGGCGCTGCCGGACTATCCACTGTGAACGGAACACCGGTAGGGCGAGCGCCGAGGGGCGGCCCGGTCGGGACCGCCCGGCCGGCACCGCTCGGAGGGACCGCCCGGCGAGACCGCCGCCCGACCGTGGCACTCCGGGCCGACCGACGAAGCCCCGACCATGGCACTCCGGCCGACCGAGGAAGCCCCGACCGTGGCGCTCCCGGCCGCCCCGCGAAGGCCGGCCGGGAGCGCGACCCGGTCAGCCGGTCGTGCCGTACACCCGCATCTCGAACAGCGAGTAGCCGTACGCCGTCCCCCGGGCCGTGCCGTGCACCCGGACGTAGCGGCCCGTGCCGGACAGCCCCGTCAGGTCGTCGGCCGCGCCGTTGCCCGAGGTCGTGGAGTAGATCGTGGTCCAGGTGCTGCCGTCCGGCGAGGTCTGGATGGTGTACGACTTGCCGTACGCCGCCTCCCAGTTCAGCAGGACCCGGCTGACCGAGGCGGTCGCGCCCAGGTCGACGCGCAGCCACTGCGGGTCCACGCCCTCCTTGCTCGCCCACCGGGTGCCGGTGAGGTTGCCGTCGAACGCCGCGCCCGCCGGGAACGAGCTGGTCTCCACGGAGGACGCCGTCGCCGGCTTCCCCTGGGACAACAGCACCGGGGTACCGCCCGGCCCGTTCACGGTCAGCGCGTAGCCGACCGGGTGGCTGACCGTGCCGGACGTGCCCGTCACGGTGATCGTGGCCGGGCCCGGGGTCGCCGAGGCCGTGGTGGTCACGGTCATGGTGGCGGTCCCGCCGGCCGGCACCGAGGCCGGGTTGAACGCCACGGTCACCCCGGCCGGGGCCCCGGTCGCCGTCAGCGCCACGGTCCCGGGCGTCCCCGAGACCACGGAGGTGGCCACGGTCGAGGTCACCGAGCCGCCGGCGGTCACCGCGCCCGAGGCGGGGCTCAGCGCCAGCGCGAAGTCGGGGCCGGGCTGGCCCGACGCGGTGAACACCCACTGGCTCGCGGTCCCCGAACAGCTGCCGGCGGTCACCGTGCCGGCGGAGTCCCGGAAGCACTTCTGGCCGGTCTGCATGTCGGAGATCGTGAGGTTCGGGTTCACCGACCACTGCTGGGTCGGGCCGCCGGTGCAGGTGGCGAGCACGACCTTGTTGCTGGAGTTGGCGGCGCACAGGTCGCGGATCTGCATGAACGCGCCGTGGAAGGTGAACTTCTGGCTCGCCGAGCCGGTACACGGCGCGGTCTTGAACGCGGTGGAGGGCGCGTCCATGCACAGCCCCGTCGACACGTTCTTGTACTGGCCGACCGTCGTGTTCGGCTGGGCCCCGCCGTAGCAGGCACCGGTACCCGTGTCGAAGATCGGGGTCGGGTCGTAGGGCTCGTTGGCCGACGGGTTGACCACGACCGGTTCCATCGTGGGCGTGCTGTCGGCGTTGTAGTGGGTGAGCGCGTCCTCGCAGTCGATGGCGTTCATCGGGTTGCCGCCCTTGCCGCCCAGCCACAGGTCGATGTGCCGCAGGCCCGGCCCGCCGTTGGGGCCCTCCTCGCTCCAGTCGGACTCACATTCCTGACAGGAGTCCTCCATGATGAAGTACTTGCGGACCCGGGGCACCCAGACCTTCGTGCCGGGCGCGAGCTCGTCGGAGGACGTGGCGAACGTGATCGGGTCGGCGTAGGTGCCCTTGCCGCCCGCCGTGCTGTGGATCTGCGGGTACGCGATGTCCCCGCCGGGCGGGGTGTTGTCCCACCAGCCGTAGAAGGTCAGGAACGTCTGCTGGGTGGTGGCCGCCTGGGCCGGCGCGCCGACGAGCAGGCTGGCGAGCAGGGCCAACAGGACGAGCCAGGGTGCGCGCTTCATGGTGCCTCCATGCGCGAGGGGGGTGCCGTCGATGCAGCGTCGGTCCGCGCGTACCCGGGAGTCAAGAGAATTGACAGTAAACCTGACTGTCAATCCGTGGGGCGGAAAGAACCGGGCGGAAAGCGGTCCCCCGCCCGGTTAGGCTGACCCGGTGATCATCAGGTCTGTGCCCCCCGAAGAGCGGCCCACGGTGTCGCTACCCATCCAGCAGTACGCGTTCTCGGCGACCCCCGGTCCGAGCTTCCCGTACGACGCGCGCTACCACCGCGACAACGCCGTTCTGGCCGCCTACGACGGGGACCGGGTGCTGGCCTGCGCCACCCGGATCCCGATGACCCAGAACGTCCGGGGCGGGATCCTGCGGATGGCGGCCGTCGCCGGGGTGGCCGCCGTGCCCGACGCGCGCCGGGGCGGCCACGTCCGCGCCCTGCTCGACCGGCAACTCGCCGACGCGGCGGCGGAGGGCTTCGCGGTCAGCACCCTGTACCCGTTCCGCACCTCGTTCTACGAGCGGTTCGGCTACGTCAGCTTCCCCGAACCGGCGCGGGTCAGCATCGACCCGGCGAGCCTGGCCCCGCTGCTGCGCGCCGACCTGCCGGGCGAGGTCACCTGGCACCCGGTCGCCGACGCGTACGACGACCTGCGCGACCTGCACGCCCGGCTCCAGCGGACCACGCACGGGGTCGCGCTGCGGCCGGACTACAGCGCGGAGTGGGTCCGGGACGGCAACGAGTCGTGGGCGGCCGTCGCCCGGGTGGCCGGCGAGGTGGTCGGCGCGCTGCTGTACAGGATCACGGGGCACCACGGCGAGCTGTCCGGCGGCCCGCTGCTGGCCGTCGACCCGACCGCCCGGGCCCTGCTGCTGTCCTTCCTGGCCCGGCACGTCGACCAGGTAGACGCCGTCACCCTCACCCCGCACCCGGACGAGCGCCCCGAGCTGTGGTCGACCGACATCGCCGTGACCGGCACCGTCCGGTCCACCCCGACGGACGTGTTCGCCCCGATGGCCCGGGTGCTGTCCGTGCCGGCGCTCGCCGGGATCGGCGTCGGCGCCGGGGACGTGACCGTCGCCGTGGACGACCCGCTGACCGGGGGCACGTGGCGGCTCGGGTCCGACGGCGGCGCGCTGGTGGTGCGGCCGTCCGACGCGGAACCCGAGGCGACGCTGACCGGGCACGGGCTGTCCGCGCTGGTCTACGGGGTGCTGGATCCGGCCGAGCTGGCGGTGCGCGGGTTCGCCCCGTCGCTGCCCGCCGACGTCGCCGACCGGCTGCGGACCCTGTTCCCGAAGGCCACGCCCTGGCTGGTGGAGAACTTCTAGACGGGTACCGGGGCGGGCGCGCCCGAACCCGCCCCACCGGGGCCGGCGCGCCCGGCGGTGTCCCGGCCCCACCGCGCGGCTTCGGTCATGCGGGCGGCCCGACCGGTACCCGTCTCGCTCTGTGCGGTTGAACGACCGCTCCGGGTGACCCTACCCTCGCGTTCTCCCTACGGACGCCCCTCGATGTCGCACCGGGACGCCCCGGTGTTCCTACGCTCCGGGAACCGACCGGACACCGCCTCCGCCGGTCGGACACCCCTCAGACAGGCGAGGACACCTCATGCGACAGAGACACTGGCCCGCGTCCCGCGCGGCCCTCATCGGCATCGCCGTGGCCACCGCCATGGCGGGCGCGACCACCGCCTGGGCGGCGGCGGGTCCGACCCCGGGCGGCGGGGCGCCGACCGCCCAGGTCACCCCGCCCTACTCCCCCAAGCACGCCGCAGCCCAAGCCCCCGACCAGGGCACGCTGGCCGCCGCCGGCCGGCCGGGCTGGGCCGCCGGTACCCGCGCGTACTTCGTGCTCTCCGCCCCCGGGGACGTGGCGGCGGCGAAGAAGGCGGTGACCGACAACGGCGGCACGGTCTTCGCGTCCTACGACAGCATCGGCGTCCAGGTGGCGCACTCCGCCGGGACCGGGTTCGCCGCCGCCGTGCGCGGGGTGGCCGGCGTGCAGAAGGTCGGCGCGACCCGCACCTCCGACGTGCCGGCCGCCGCCTACGACCCGGCCGTCCCCGCGTCGCCGAGCCAGCAGGCGACCACCAAGGAGGAGAAGGTCCTCTGGGACATGTCGATGATCGGCGCGGACAAGGCGTGGGCCAGCTACCAGGGCTCCGCCGACGTCACGGTCGGCGTCCTCGACACCGGGGTGGACGACCAGCACCAGGACCTCAAGCCCAACTTCGACGCCGCCCGTTCGGTGTCCTGCGCCTACGGGAAGGCCGACACCCGGGCCGGCGCGTGGCGCCCGGTGGACCGGCACGGCACCCACGTGGCGGGCACCATCGCGGCGGCGAAGAACGGCAAGGGCGTCGTCGGCGTCGCCCCGGGCGTGAAGGTCGCGTCCGTCCGGGTCGCCGAGCCCGAGGTCGGCAACCTGTTCTTCCCCGAGAACACCGTCTGCGCGTTCCTCTGGGCCGCCGACAAGGGCATCAAGGTCACCAACAACAGCTACTACACCGACCCGTGGCTGTTCAACTGCCCCAACGACCCCGACCAGGACGCGATCCTGGAGGCGTCGAAGCGGGCCGTGGCGTACGCCGAGAACAAGGGCGTCGTCACCATCGCCGCCGCCGGCAACGAGTCCTACAACCTGGCCGACAAGAAGTCCGACAGCAAGAGCCCGGACGACTCCAAGGCCGTCACCCGCACGGTCACCAACGACTGCCTGCAGATCCCCGGCGAGCTGCCCGGCGTCGTGTCGGTGTCCTCGCTCGGCGAGCAGAGGAACAAGGCGTCGTACTCCAACTACGGCACCGGGAAGATCCAGGTCACCGCGCCGGGCGGCACGTACGGGGTGACCTCCACCCTGCCCGGCGGCACGTACGGCGACCTGACCGGCACCTCCATGGCCTCCCCGCACGTCGCCGGGGTCGCCGCGCTGCTCGTGTCGAAGAACCCGGGCCTGTCCCCGGCCGACGTGCGGTCCCGGCTCGCCCAGCAGGCCACGGACCTCGGGTGCCAGCAGTCGGACTTCGGCTGCACCGGTACCGCCGCGGTGAACAACTTCTACGGCGAGGGGATCGTGGACGCGCTCAAGGCGGTGGGCGGGACTTCGCCGTCGCCTTCTCCGTCGCCTTCTCCGTCGCCTTCGACGTCGCCTTCGCCTTCGCCGAGCCCGACCGTGGGGCCGACGACCGGTCCGACCACGCCGCCGGGTTCGTGCACGGTGGCGGCCTGGACCGGCACCAAGTTCTACTGGTCCGGCGACCAGGTCTCGCACAACGGTCGCAAGTGGACCGCCAGCCAGCCCAGCTACAACCGGGCGCCCGGCACGACCGATCCGTGGGGCGGCTCGCCCTGGCAGGACAACGGGGCCTGCTGACCGCGCCGGCCGGCCCGACCTCCACCGGGCCGGCCGGCGTCCACTGTGGTCCCGCCGTTGTCCACTACCGTCCGGTAACCGCCCCACAGCACCGTCCCCGATGCGAAACCCACTGAAGCCACCCATCGCGGCAGGAAGCCCCGAACGCCACATATGCCAGCTAAGTCCTGGTACTTATGTGAGTAACCCAATTAGGGGAGGGGGTGAACGTCATGTGGTGGTGGTGGAATCACGGAGTGGACTTCTGGTCCAACGGACCCCACTGGTTCTTCTGGCACAACTGGCCGTTCTGGTGAGCCGCCGGAGAATGTGCGACCCCGCCCGGTGATCGTCCGGGCGGGGCCACACGGACCAGAGTAGAACAAGGAAGCGCGGATCGAGGGTGGATCGTCGACCCTCGATCCCGCGCGTCGTCCGGCCGGTGGTGATCCGGTGCCGCGCGTCGCCCGGCCGGCCGGCAGACCCGGTGCCACGCATCATCCGGCCGGCCGGCACCCGCTTCCCCGCGCGAAATTCGGTACCGGCGTGCCCCGGTTCGTCGATACCCTCCCGCCGTCGACCGCGCAGCGGTCACCGACCGTGGAGGAACACCGTGCGCCTGCGCCCGTACAACGCACCCGGGGACCTGGCCGCCGTCGAGGCGGTGCGCGCCGCCGTCCTCGCCGCCGAGGGCGACGTGTGGCTGCCCGGCCCCGGCGACGACGACGTGGCCGACAACCTCCCGCACTGCGTGCTCGCCGAACTCGACGGCCGCGTCGTCGGGTACGCCTGGACGCAGTGGTGGACCGAGGCCGACGGCACCCGGCTGTACCTGCTCACCGGCGCGGTCGCCCCCGACAGCCGGGGCCGGGGCGTCGGGCGCGCGCTGCTCGCCCGGCAGGAGGCCCGGGCCGCCGAGCTCGCGGCGGCCGAGGGCGCGGCCCGGCCCGTGCTCGGCGGGAACGCCGACGAGTCCCAGCCCGGCACGCGGGCCCTGCTGCTGGCAGCCGGCTTCGAAATCGCGTTCACGAAGGTGCACCTGGAGGCGGCCACCGGCCGGTACGACGCGGCGCTGCCGACCGGCTTCGACCTTCGGCCCGTGACCCCCGACCAGCACCCGGTGCTGCACGCCGCGATCGAGGCGTGCTTCGTGGACTCCCCGAACGGCTACGTCGAGCGCACCTTCGAGGAGTACCTGGAGGAGGTCGCCGAGGAGCAGTCCGACCTGGACCTGTGGCTGGCGGCCTGGGACGGCGACGAGCTGGCCGGTGTCGTGGTCAACACCATCGGGGCCGACGGCACGGGCGGGACCCCGTGGGTGGCGGTCCTCCCCCGGTGGCGGCGGCGCGGCCTGGCCCGGGCCCTGATGTACCGCAGCCTGGACCTGCTCGCGGCGCGCGGCGTGACCCGCACGGCACTGCACACGGTGCTGGAGAACGAGAACGACAGCGTGGGCCTCTACGAGAGCGTCGGGTACGAGGTGGTGGCCCGCCGGCCCCGGTACCGCAAGCCCCTCGCCGCCTGACCGTCCGCAGGGGACCGGGCGGCCCGGATCGCCTGCCGGGCCGGCGGCCGGAGGGGCCGGGCGGGGCGCGCCGGGCGGGCCGGCGACCCTGGCGGGTGTCCGGTTCGCCGGATAGGTTGGTCCGCATGGAACCGCAGCCCCCGTGGAGCGCGACCGCCCCGCCCGGCCCCGCCCGCCGCTTCCCGCCAGGGACGATCGCGTTCGTCGTGATCGCCGGGGTGGTGGTCCTCGGCCTCGTCGTCACCCTGGCCCTCGTGTTCTCCGGCGTGCTCAGCTCCAACGACACCCGGACCGCCGAGAAGCGCACCGGTATCGCCCAACCGATCAGCCTCCTGCCCGTCGAGGAGGAGTACGCGGCGCCGTGCCGCCCCGGGGACCAGTCCGCCGGCAAGCTGGACCCGGACAAGTGCCACCGGCTCGGCACGGGCATGGTGGTCACCTCCGTCCGCCAGCTGGTGACGAAGGTCGGGACCGACGGCAAGGGCGTGGTCCAGTTGTCGCTGAACCCGGACGACGCCAGGGCGTTCGGCGACCTGACCACCCGGCTGGCCGCCGAGCAGCCGCCCCGCAACCTTCTCGCGATCGTCGTCAACGGTCAGGTGCTGTCCACGCCGCAGGTCATGTCCCCGATCCCGGGCGGCGAGGTGGAGATCTCGGGCAACTTCACGGTCAAGGAGGCCCGCGACCTCGTGGCCAAGATCAAGGGCTGATCCTCCGGGTACCGGGGCCGCCGCGTCGCCGGGCGCGCACCGGCACGGTCACCGGGTTCCCGGGAGCCGGGTCAGGCGTCCGACCAGTCCCGGGCCGCGCGCACCGGCGGGTCGGGCGCGACGGGCCGGCGCACCGCGTACCGCAGGTGGGTGACCAGCGGGGACTCCAGTACCCGGGTGCGTTCCAGGGTGACCCCGGCGTCGGCCAGGCCGTCGAACAGCCGGGTGCCCCCGCCGAGCAGCACCGGCGCGAGCTGGAGGTGCACCTCGTCCACGTGGCCGGCCAGCAGGTACTGCCGGGACACGTCCGCGCCCATCAGCGTGACGTCGCGGTCCCCGGCGGCGGCCCGGGCCCGGCGGAGCGCCTCCCCGGCCCCTCCGGTGACGAAGGTGAACGTGCCGCTGGCCATGACCAGGTTCTCGCGGGGCTGGTGGGTGAGCACGAAGCTCGGCGCCGGGTACGGGGTGTCCTCCCAGGCCCCGACCCCCACCTCGAAGGTGCGCCGGCCGAGCACCACGGCCCCGGTGGTGGCGAACAGTTCGGCGATGACGGCCTCGTCGGTCTCGTGCGCGGGCCGGTGGAACACCCACTCGTGCAGCCGCATGCCGCCCTCGCCGAGCGGCTGGTCCACGCTCGCGTCGGGGCCGGCCAGGTAGCCGTCCAGCGACACCGTGGCGTGCACGAGTACCTTGCCCATCGCGTCCCTCCCTAGTGGTCCGCCCCACTGTACGACCGGCCGGGGCCGCGCGGGGGTACCGCGCGAACCCGTGGAGCGGCGCGTCCGGGGCCCGGCGCCGCACGCCCCCGGACGCCCGGAGGCGCCGGAGGGGCTTCGCGCGCACGGGTCGGCGCCTCGACGTGGTGCGCGCTCCGGCCCAGGGGGTTTCGGTGGGCACGGATAGGCACGGGAGGTCGGGCCGGCACGGGCAGGAGTTCCCGGCGGCATGAGTTCGGGCCGGAGCGGGTAGGGGGAGGCCATGACTGCCACAGCCAGCACGTTCGGGGTCGAGGAGGAGTTCCACATCCTCGACGCCGCCACCGGCCGGCTCGCGCCCGGCTCCGCCACCCTGCTCACGGACAGTGACGGTGCCGAGAAGGAGTTCCAGCGGTCCATGGTCGAGACCGCCACCGCCGTGTGCACGGATCTCGACGAGTTGCGCGCCGAGCTGGTCGCGTCCCGCAAGGCCCTCGTGGCGGCGGCGGACCGGGCGGGGCTGTGCGTGGTCGCGGCCGGCACCGTACCCGACTCGGGGGTGGCGACCGCCCCGGTGTACCCGGACGACCGGTACCGCCGGATCCGGGACCGCTACCAGAAGCTCGCCGTCGAGCAGCAGGTGTGCGCCACCCAGGTCCAGGTCGGCGTCGAGCACCCCGATCTCGCGGTCCGGATCATCCCCCGGGTCCGCGGCTGGCTGCCGACCCTGCTCGCCCTGTCGGCCAGCTCGCCGTACTTCCAGCACGCCGACACCGGCTACGCCTCGTACCGCAACATCGTCGCCTCCCGGTGGCCCACGGCCGGCCCGCCCCCGGTCTTCCCCGACCACGCCGCGTACCAGCGCAGCGTCCGCCGGCTGATCGACACCGGGGTGATCGACGACGCCGGGATGATCTACTTCGACGCCCGGGTCTCGGCCCGGTACCCCACCCTGGAGCTGCGGATCTGCGATTCGACCCCCCGGCTGGACGACGTGGTCCTGCTCGCCGGCCTGGGCCGGGCCCTGGTGGCCACCGCGGCCGCCGAGGAGGAGGCGGGCGCGCCCCCGGCCGACGTACCCGACGAACTGCTGCGCGCCGCCACCTGGACCGCCGCCCGCGACGGGCTGCGCGACCGGCTGGTCGACCCGGTGGCCGGCGAGTCGGTGAAGGCCGCCGACCTGGTGGGCCGGCTCGTGGCGCACGTCAGGCCCGCGCTGGAGGCCACCGGTGACCGGGAGATGGTGGAGGCCGGGGTGGCGGACCTGCTGCACCGGGGCACGTCCGCCGAGAGCCAGCGCCGGTCCCTGGTGTCCGGGGGCGGCGAGGCGGGCGTGACGGCGGCGTTGGCGGCGCTGACCCGCCAGGGCTAGCCCGCAGCGTCCCTCCGCTGGCCGGCCTGTGCACCGGATCCCGCGAGCAGGTGTCAGTGCCCCGACCCGACGCGGCGCCCCGCCCCGGGTGCCGGGCGCCGCGTCCCGGTCAGGCCCGGCGTGGGGGCTCGGCCGTGCCGTCCCGGTTGAACACCCCGCCGGGCTCGAACATCAACGGGGCCACCCGGTGCCCGTGTTCGGCGGCCCGCCGGAACCACCGCTCCGAGGCCGCCAGCCCGTCCCGTTCCTCGACCAGGCGCCCCATGTCCCACATCGCCTCCGCGTCACCGGCCTCGGCACCCCTGGTCAGCCAGGTCTCGGCCTCGGCGACCTCACCGGACAGCTTGTGCAGCGCGGCCGTGCCCCGGATGGCCCCCGGGTCCCCCGCCTCGGCGGCGGCCCGCATCCGGACGGCGGCCACCTCGCCGCGCCGGGCCGCCCACGCCCGCAGCCCCCACGGGCCGGGCCAGGTCAGCCAGGCGGCGAGCACGCCGAGGCCCCACAGCACCCAGCCGATCGTGGTCACGGTGTCGTTGTCGTCGAGCAGGCCGATGACCGTGAACGCGGCCGCGACCACGAAGAGCAACGCCGCCATGTGTACTCCTCGCTGAAGGGGACTCCCCAGCAGATTTTGCCCGGTACCGCCCACACCGGCACCTTGTGTGCTGTGTCACCAATCGGCATGCCCCAGGGGCTTTCCTATCCACCGTTCGGCCGATACTGTGTACTCCACGCGACGGGTTTCCGCCGGGGTCTAGACCAGGCTCCGAGCGCGCCGTCCGTTCGACGGACTCGTGCCGTTTTCTGTGGTGCTCGAGCAACGGGCCCAGCTGTGCTTCCCCCACTTCCGCGCCACGACTGTGCGCGCGCATCTGCGGTGCCCTTCACCGCTGGAGGTCTGGTCAACCATGTCTGTTCTCACGCTGCCCACCCGTACCGCCCGGCTCACCGGCGCCCCGACCCGTGGGCTCGCCCCGGTCGTGGGCCTGTTCGACGGCCGCGAGTCGCTCAACGACACCCTGCGCGCCCCGCTCGCCCGGCTGGCGACGATGCCGGCCGGTCCGGCCCGCGACCGGCTGCGCGACGACGTGATCGGGGCGGCGCTGCCGCTCGCCGGCAAGCTGGCCCGCCGGTTCGCCAACCGGGGCGAGCACCTCGACGACCTGGTCCAGGTCGGCCGGCTCGCGCTGATCAAGGCCGTGGACGGTTTCGACGCCGCCACCGGCAACGACTTCACCAGCTACGCGACGCCGACGATCGTCGGGGAGCTCAAGCGGCACTTCCGGGACAAGGGCTGGACCGTCCGGGTGCCGCGTTCCACCCAGGAGATCCACCTGCGGATCAAGCAGGCCACCGGCGACCTGACCCACACCCTGGGCCGGACGCCCACCGTGGCGGACCTCGCCGCGCACCTGGAGGTCGGCGAGTCCGACATCCGGGACGGCATGCGGTGCGCGGGCGCGTACGCCCCGAGTTCACTGGACGCGCCGGTCGACGCGGCGGGTACCGGGGGCGGGCTGGCCGACCTGCTCGGCGACGACGACCCCGGGTACGACGTCGTCGAGGCCCGTGCCGTGCTCCGTCCGCTGCTGGAGCGGCTGCCGCTGCGCGAGCGTCGGCTGCTCACCATGCGGTTCGCCGAGGAGCTGACCCAGTCGCAGATCGCCGAGCGGCTGAACGTGTCCCAGATGCACGTGTCGCGGCTGCTCACCCAGACCCTGACCCGGCTGCGGGGCTGGATGCAGGCGGACGAGTCCCGCGCGATGGCCGCGTAGCGCGCCGCACGACACCGAGTCCTGCCCCGGGCGCACCGGGGCGGGACTCGCCACGTCCGGGTGGCTGGGCGGCGCCCGAAGCCACATCCGGGTAGCTGGGCGGCGCACGCAGCCACGTCCGGGTGGCCGGGCCGCGCACGCAGCCAGGTCTGGGTGGCTGGGCCGCGCACGCAGCCACATCCGAGTGGCCGGGCCAAGCCCGAAGCCACGTCCGGGTGGCGGACCAGCGCCCGGAGCCACGCCGTGCGGACGCCAGACGGTGCGGGAAGACACCGGCAGGACGGTGCCGGGCCGCCGGAGCGCGGCGCCCGGCTGGCGCGGAGGCAGCGTCCGGGCGGCGCAGATGGTGCGAAAACTGGCCCAGCGCTGGAACTACGAGGCGTCCGTCAGGACGTCGAGAACGCCGACCGCGTCGAGGACATTACGGATGTGCCAGCGGGCCCGGCAGACCTCGTACCCGATGCGGTGTTTCTGGGCGGCCGTGCGGCCCGCGACCAGGATGCCGATCCCGCCCGAGTCCAGCATCGGGACGGCGCCGAGGTCGACGACGACGGCCGTGATCCCCGGAGTGCCGACCGCGCCGAGGATGCCGTCGCGGAGTTGGTCGTGCACGGCGAGGTCGATCTCGCCGAACACCATGAGACGGACCACTCCGCCGGTCTGTCCGTGCAGGATCCGAAACACCACGGCGGGACTCCTCCCCAGCGACGCGACTGCTCTGTCTCTTCCCCACTGCCGTGCATCACAAACCCGACCGGGTCAGCTACCACGGTACGGCCCGCGCGCCGTGCCCGCTGCCCCGCCGCACGCGCGGTTGCTTGTGCGTACATGTCCTAGGCTCGGGGCGTGACCGCGCATCCCCGCCAGCCCCGGATCGTCCTGTTCGGCCTCGGCGGCACCATCGCCATGGCCCCCGTGGCGGGCGGCGGCGTCGCCCCGGCGCTGTCCCCCTCCGACCTGGTCGCCGCCGTACCCGGCCTGGCGGAGTCGGGGATCGCCGTCGAGGTGGTGGACTTCCGCCGGCTGCCGGGCGCGTCGCTCGACTTCGCCGACGTGCACGCCCTGTCGGTCGCGGTCGACGGGGCGTTCGCCGCCGGGGCGGACGGCGTGGTGGTGGCCCAGGGCACCGACACCCTGGAGGAGACCGCGTACCTGCTCGACCTGTGGCACGCGGGCCCGCGCCCGGTCGTGGTCACCGGCGCGATGCGCAACCCGACCGCCGCCGGGCACGACGGGCCGGCGAACCTGCTCGCCGCGCTGCGGGTCGCCGCCGATCCCGGGGTAGCCGGCCTCGGCGTCCTGGTGGTGCTCGCCGACGAGATCCACCCGGCGCGCCGGGTCCGCAAGACGCACTCGACGAGCGTCGGCGCGTTCACCTCCCCCAACGGCGGGCCGCTCGGTTACCTGGTCGGCGGTCGGCCGTGCGTCCTGCACCGGCCCGAGGGCAGGTTCGTGCTCCCCAGGCCGGCGGACCCGCCGACGGCGCGGGTCGGGCTGGTCACGGTGACCCTCGGGGACCGGGGCGAGCTGCTGCACGGGGCCGAGGACCGGCTCGACGGGCTGGTCGTCGCCGGGATGGGCGTCGGGCACGTGCCGGAGCGGCTGGTGGGCCGGCTGCACGAGATCGGCGGCCGGATCCCGGTGGTGCTGGCCTCGCGGACCGGGGCCGGGCCGGTGCTCACCGACACGTACGCGTTCCCCGGGTCGGAGCGGGACCTGCTCGCCCGGGGGCTGGTGCCGGCCGGGTTCTGCGATCCGGTGCGCGCCCGGCTGCTGCTGTGCGCGGCGCTGGCGGCCGGGGCGGACCGGGCGACGGTGGCGGGGGCGTTCGCGGCCGCCGGCGGGTACACGGCGCCTGACTCGTGGCCCTGGGCCTAGAACCAGACCCTTTCATCGGGTACCGGTGCCGGCGGGCCGACACCGGGGCGGCCGTCGGGGTTCGGCTCCCCTGCCGGCCATCGGGGTTGGGCTCCCCCGCCGGCTGTCGGGGGTCGGCACCCCGCCGTGCGGCAGGCGGTCCGCACCGGTGTCGGGTGGTCCGCGCCGGTGACAGGCGGTCTGTCGCGGGTCGGGGCGCCGGCCCTCCCGGGGGCCAGCCGGCGGGCGGGGGGATGGACGCATGCGTGTCGGGGGCTCCGGAAACCGATGCGTGCCGGGTCGGATCCCTCCGTAGTCGAATGATGCTGTTGATCTGGGGTTTCAGGGGTTGAGTCGGACCGGGACGGCGGCCAGGCCCCGGACCCGGAACGTGGGCCGGTTGTGCAGCTGGTCGGCGGGCACGGCGAGGGCCACGTCCGGGAAGCGCGCGAACAGGGCCGCGAGCGCGATCTCCGCCTCCAGCCGGGCGAGCGGCGCGCCGAGGCAGTAGTGCACGCCGTGCCCGAAGCCCAGGTGGCCCTGGTCGGGGCGGCCGGGGCGCAGGACGTCCGGATCCGCGTACCGCGCGGGATCGCGGTGCGCGGCCCCCAACGACAACAGCACCGCGTCGCCGGCCGGGACCAGGGTGCCCCCGAGCACCAGGTCCTCCGTCGGGAACCGGCGCACCGCCAGCCCCACCGGGCCGTCGTGCCGGAGCAGCTCCTCGACCAGGTCGGGCGCGCCGCGCAGCGCCGGTTCGCGGATCAGGGCGACCGCGCCGGTGCCGATCAGCTGCACGGACGTCTCGTGCCCGGCGAACAGCAGCAGGAACGCCATCGACAGCAGCTCGTCCTCGGACAGCCGGCCGCCGTCGCCGTCGCGGGCCGCGATCAGGTCCGAGAGCAGGTCGTCGGCCGGCTTGCCGCGCTTCGTGGCGATCAGCAGGGTGAGGAACGCGAGCAGCTCGCCCAGCGCGGACCGGGCGTCGACCCGTTCGCCCGCCTCGGCGGCCAGCATCGTGTCGGTCCAGCCCTTGAAGTCGCCCCGGTCGTCGGGGGCCACGCCCAGCAGGTCGCCGATCACGGCCACGGGCAGCGGGGCCGCGTAGTCGGCGACCAGGTCGGCGGTCGTCCTGCGGGCCATCGCGTCGAGCAGGGCCCCGGCGGTGGCCTCGATCCCGGGGCGCAGGCCGGCGACCCGGCGCGCGGTGAACGCGCCCGCGACGAGGCGGCGGAGCCGGGCGTGGTCGGGGCCGTCGAGGTTCAGCAGGTTGGCGTCCAGGGCCGGCGGGAGCTGGAGGCCCTTCCAGCCGCCGGGGGCCGCGTGCCGCTTGTCGACGGACAGCCGGGGGTCGGCCAGGGCCGCGCGCACCTCCTCGTGCCCGACGACGAGCCAGACCCGCTGGCCGTCGGGCAGGACCGCCGGGTGCACCGGTCCGAGGGCACGCAGGCGGTCGTACACGGGGTACGGGTCGCGGACGAACGCGGCATCGAGGGCAACAGGGGCGGTCTGCACGCCGCCAGGGTACCCATCTCCGGAGCGGGTTGACGCCCGTCAGGGACCGCCGGACGGCCACCCACGGGCACCGCAGCGTTCACGTGCCGTCCGTTGCCCGCCGCGACCTGCTAAGCCACGATTTCGGCATCAGGATCCCTCGATATCACCATTCTGGAGGTTCCCATGGCGCTTTCCGTGTTGCGGCGGCTGGTTCTGGCGGCGGCGGTGGCGGCCGTCCTCGTCGGAGGACAGTCCCCGGCGACCGCCGCCCCTTCCCCGGTGTCCTCGGCCTCGACGGGCCCGGCTGCCACGGCCCCGGACCGCGCCGGGGTCAACCCCGGCGCCGTGGTCGGCTCCTGCACCATCTCCGGCTGTGCCGCCGCCCGCGACGCCTACCAGGGCTGGAAGAACCTCGACTTCCCGAAGACCCGGACGTGGTACCAGTGGACGGGCGGGAAGTGGAACTTCGCGGGCGGCCAGTTCCGCAACTCCGAGGGCCAGCTGCCGGCGGGCCACACGTTCTGGGAGTACGACGTCGTGCCCCGGAACAAGGGCGCGGCCCGCGACGCGAAGCGGATCGTGCTGGACGCCACGACCGGGGTGACCTGGTACTCCCCCGACCACTACGCGAACTTCTACCGCATCGTCTGACGCCCGGGGTCCGGCCTTCGGCTCCGCGAGTGCCGGGCGACCGGGATCCGGCCGTCGGCACAGCGGGAGCCGGGCGCCGGGATCCGGCCATCGGCACAGCGGGAGCCGGCATCGGGTTCCGGCCGTCGGCACGGCGCGCTGGGCCGGGACGCGCCCCGGGTGGAGCCCGACCCGCACCCACGGGTGGAGACCGCCGCTCCACCCCCGCGTCGATGCGCGGAGAGGGCCCGGATTCGTAGCGTCGTACCCATGACGACCTTCGTGTTCTGGACCGTGTACAGCCTGCTCGTACTGGGCCTGATCGCCTTCCTGATCCGCCGCCAGGTCCGGGAGGGCCCCTTCCGGGTCCGCCGCGCCGTGGTCCTCCCCGTGGCCATGCTCGCGGTGGGCCTGTTCGCCGACCATGACCTGTGGAACCGGCTGCGCGCCCCGGTCGCGGTCGGCATGCTGGTCCTGGGGCTGCTGGTCGCGGCCGGCACCGGCGTGGTCCGGGCCCGCACGATGGCCGTGTGGCGGACCGCGTCGGGCATCGTGACCCGGGGCGACCGCCGTACGGTGGCCTGGTGGGTCGCGTCCATCGCGCTCCGAATCGCGATCATGGTCGGCGCCGGGGCACTCGGGGCCGCGGAGGGCTTCGGGGAGGCGATGGTGTTCGCGGGGGTCACGTTCGGGGTGCAGAGCCTGGTGCTGGCCCGCCGGGCCGGGCTGCTCGGCGGCCGGCCGCTGCCCGTGACGCCCGAGCGGGACAGGGTCGCGGCGTGACCCGCCGGCTGCCGGCCTTGCTGCGCGGGTTCGGGCTCCTGCTGTTCCCCGTGTTCTGCGTCAGCATCTCCTGGCCGGACCGCTGGCCGCTGGTGCTCCTCCTGTCCACCCTCGTCCCCGGCGGACTGCTCTACGCACGGTACCGGGGCGGCGTGGCCATGTCCCGGCTGGCCTGGCGGGACCCGTCCGGCATGGCCGACCCGGACCGCGAGTGGCACGCGCTCGGCGGCCTCGCCGTCACCGTGGCGGCCGGGGACCTGCTACTGCTCGTCGACGGGCAGCTCCCCGGCTACGTGGCGTCGATGGCCGTCATGCCGTGGGCGCTGGCCCGGGTGAGCTGGCCGAAGGCCCCGGTGTTCTGCCTGGTGGCGGCGGTCCCGCTGTTCCTGATCACCCTGCGGTACGGGGGCGGCTGGGCCGCCTTCGGCCTGGCGACGGGCATGGCAGGCTCGGCGCTGATCGGGCTCCTGATGCGCGACGCCCGGCAGAAGGTCGCCGCCGCCCAGCAGCTCCTGGCCTCCGAACGCGAGGCGCGGTCGGCGACCCGGCGCGCCGAGTCCCTCGCCGAGCGCCAGCGGCTGGCCCGCGAGATCCACGACATCCTCGCCCACACCCTGACCGCGCAGGTCGTGCAGTTGGAGGGCGCGCGGATGCTGCTGCACCGGGGTTCCGACCCGGCGGAGGTGCTCCGCCGGGTCGAGCAGGCCCAGCGGCTGGCCCGCGACGGCCTGGACGAGACCCGCCGGGCGCTGGAGTCGCTGCGCGGCGACGCCCGGCCGCTGCCGGAGCTGCTGCGGGCCCTGGCGGGGTCCTCCGACGCGCTGTTCCGGGTCGTGGGCCCCGAGGCCCCGCTCGGGCCCGAGGCGGCGCTGGCGCTGGAGCGGGCCACCCGGGAGGCGCTGACCAACGCGCGGAAGCACGCGCCGGGGGCCCGGGCGTCGGTGACCCTGACCTATCGTGGGGACGCGGTCGAGGTGGAGATCCTCGACGACGGGACGGCGGCGGCCCACCCGGAGCTGGGCGGCACCGGCGGCGGCTACGGGCTGGCCGGCATGCGGGAGCGCGCCGAACTGCTCGGGGGCACGCTGGCGGCCGGGCCGCGCACGGACGGAGAGGGGTACCGGGTGTGGCTGCGGGTTCCGAACTGAGGGTCGTGGTCGCCGACGACCAGCGGGTGATCCGCGACGGGCTCGAACTCCTCCTCGGCCTGGTCGACGGGGTGACCGTGGTCGCGACGGCCGCCGACGGGCTGGCCGCGGTGGCGGCGGTCGCCGAGCACGCGCCGGACGTGGTGCTGATGGATCTGCGGATGCCCCGGTGCGACGGGGTGGAGGCGACCCGGCGGGTCCGGGCGGAGTACCCGGGGACCCAGGTGGTGGTGCTGACCACGTACGCCGACGACGCGGACATCCTGGCGGCGCTGCGGGCCGGGGCGCGCGGCTACCTGACCAAGGACGCCGGGGTCGAGGAGATCACCCGGGCGCTGCGCCGGGTCGCGGGCGGCCAGGCGGACCTGGACCCGGACGTGCAGCGGAAGTTGTTGGAGCTGATCCCGGGCGAGCACCTGCGGGCGCCCGTCGCGCACGACCTGACGGACCGGGAGGTGGAGGTGCTGCGGCTGATCGCGCAGGGGCTGTCCAACCCGGACATCGCGGGGCGGCTGTTCATCTCCGAGGCGACGGTGAAGACGCACGTGAACCACATCTTCGCCAAGCTCGAGGTGCGGGACCGGGCGCAGGCGGTGGCGTACGCGTTCCGGCAGGGCATCGTCTAGCCAGGAGTGTCGACAGGGTGCCTGAGCTGCGCTTTTTCGAGGGCGACGCGGGGCTCCGGGGCGGGCATACTGGGGGTATGAAGGGCGACCGGGTAGAGGTAGTCATCGATGCGGGTAGCGGCTCGCGGACGTACGAGGTGGTGGCGACCCGGGCCGGCCGGCGGGTCGAGGTCTCGGTGGGCCGGGGCGTGGTCGAGGTGTCCGAGGTGACCCGGGGCGGCACGACGGTGCGCACCGCCCGGTTCATGGCGAGCCGGATCCTGGCGTTGGTGGAGCATCCGGCGCAGCGGGTCGCGGAGCCGGACGACGCGTAGCGGCGCGGGTGTCGGCGCCGGACCACGCCCGGCGACGCGGCTGTCGGCGCCGGACCATGCCCGGCGGCGCGGGTCCCGGTGCCGAGCGGCTAGCCGGTGCTCTCGCGGTCCTCCAGCCCCACGGACTCGCGGAGTTCGAGCATGTCGTGCCGGAGCTGGGGCGTGTCGGTGTGCTCGGCCTGCGCGGCCATCAGGTCGGCGAGCCCGTCGGCGATGGCGTTGAGTTTGTCCTGCACGGCGCGGTCGTTGCGGCTCTGGGTGTTCTGCAGGAGCGCGACCATGAGGAACGTGACGATCGTGGTGGCCGTGTTGATGATCAGCTGCCAGGTGTCGAGGTTGCCGATCACGAAGTAGGACGGGGCCCAGACCAGGACGAGGAGCACGCACAGGGCGAAGAACCAGGCCTTGGAGGCGAAACGGGCGGCCGCGTCGGCGAAGTGGTCGAACACCCCGACCTTCCGGGTGACGTCCGACGGCATGTGGGCGTGCGGCCCGGGTGCGCTGCTCATGCCGCCTCCCTACCCGGCGGGGCCGGCCGGCAAACGAAGGCCGTCACTACCTGAAGCCTTTTCACGATCTTCCCTTTGACGGTACTGCGACCCCAGCCACCACAAAGGAGCTGGCATGCGTGCTGGCATGGCGGACCCGGCGGTCGGGCACCGGGGTTCGCGCACCGACCCTCCGGCGACGCGCCGGCACCAACGGTGGCTCGGAGGCTTCGCGATCGGCGTCGTGCGGGTGGCATCATCGGCAGTGGCCGCCCCGGTGGCCCCCTGCGGCCCGGACCCGAGAGGACGAGCATGGACCACGAGGAACTTCGGCACCGGTTCGCGGCGCTGACCACCGCGCACCTGGCGGACGCCTGCATCCGCGCGCAGGTCCCGGTGCGGTGCGCCCCGGCCGGCACCCGCGCGGTGGTACCCGGCACCCGGGTCGCCGGCCGGGTCGCCCCCGCGCGGCATGTCGGCAGCGTCGACGTGTTCCTGGAGGCGTTCGAGGAGGCCGCGCCCGGCGACGTGCTCGTCGTCGACAACGGCGGCCGGGTCGACGAGAGCTGCGTCGGCGACCTGGTGGCCCTGGAGGCGCAGGCCGCCAGCCTGACCGGCATCGTGATCTGGGGCCTGCACCGCGACACCGCCGACATCCGCGCGATCGGCCTGCCCGTCTTCAGCGCCGGAACCCTGTCCACCGGTCCGCAGCGCCTCGACCCGCAGCCGAAGGACGCCCTGGAGTCCGCCACGGTGGGCGACTGGACCGTGGGACGCGCGGACCTGGTGCTCGGCGACGAGGACGGGGTGCTGTTCGTGCCCGCCGACCGGGCCGGGGAACTCTTCACCCTCGCCGAGGGCATCCGCGACACCGAGCACCGGCAGGCCGACCGGATCCGGGGCGGGGAGTCGCTACGCTCCCAGGTCAGATTCGACGGGTACCTGGCCCGCCGCCGCACCGAACCGACCCTGACGTTCCGCGAGCACCTGCGCTCGGTCGGCGGCGCAATCGAGGAGTAGCGCGGACCGTCCCGGCGCCGGTGGGGCCTTCGCGCCGCCGCCGCACCGCCGGGTCGCCGCACAGCCCGACCCGGGGCGCGTGCGGCCGGGGCGCGGCTCACCTCGTACCCATGGAAAGGGGCCGCACCGAAACGGTGCGGCCCCTTCTCGTGGGGTGTTACGGCTGCGGGGTCGCGAGCCGGATCACCTGCGGGTCGTGGTCGGACGCCTGGTCCGCGAACTCGCTGTTGATGTGCACGATGTCGTAGTCCTCGCCGGCCAGGTACAGCGGCCGGGACACCAGGATGTGGTCGAGGACCTGCGAGTTGCCGTCGAACACGTAGGTGTAGCTCTGCCGCGCGGTCACCTTCTGCGGCAGGTCCACGAGGAACCCGTCGCCGACCAGGATGTTCGTGGTCTGGGAGAACGCGAAGTCGTTGATGTCGCCGAGGACGACGACGTTGGCCTTGGCGTCGATGGCGCGCACGCTGTCGACGAACGCCCGCACCGCCGTGGCCTGGCCGTGCCGCTGGGTCTCCGAGGAGCGGGTCGGCGGCTGGAACCGGCCGAACAGCGGCTGGTCGCCGCCCTTCGAGTTGAAGTGGTTGGCCACCACGAAGTACGTGCGGCCCCGGTAGGCGAACTCGCCCGCGAGGGGCTTGCGGGAGGCGTTCCACACGGTGTTCGCCGGGTCGATCCGGCCCGGGGACATGGTCAGCGCCGCGCCGCCCGCCGCGCCGGCGGTCACGCCGACCGGGGTGGTCGCGTCGCCGCCCGGCCGGTCCACGAAGGACAGGCCCTTGTCGGTGCGGAACAGGAACCCGGTGCGGATGTTGCCGCCGGGCTGGCCGCCGTCGGCGTTGTTCACCGGGTCGATGGACCGGTAGCTGTACGTCGGGCCGCCGGCCGCCGTGACGGCCGCGATCAGCTTCTGCCAGGTCAGGCTCGCCGAGACGGTGCCGTCGCTGGTCGCGCCGGAGTTGTCCTGGATCTCCTCGATGGCCAGGATGTCCGGGGCGGCCAGGTTGACCACGATGCCCTGCGCCAGCCGGTCGAACTTGGCCTGCGGGTCGCCCGGGGCCAGGTTCTCCACGTTGTACGTCGCGATGGCCAGCTCGTCGGCGGTCGCCGCGCGGGTCACCTCGCGCTGCAGGTCACCGGGGATCACCACGGGGGTGGCGGTGACGAGGAGCTTGAAGTTGCCGAACGAGTAGTCCAGCACGCCGTCGACGTTGCCCTTGAGCGTGTCGCACACGTTCACGGCCGGTACCGGGGCGAGCAGGTCGTCGATGATGACCCGGTCGGTGTTCGGGCTGGCGTACGAGTCGTACCGCACGCCGTTGCGCTCGGTGCGCGGGTCGTCGGAGCCGACCGCCTCGACCGCGATCTCGCCGTTGGAGGTCGTCGGGCCTACGGCCTTCGGGTTGACCAGCCGCAGCCGCATGCCCTCCAGGGCCTCGTAGAAGTCGAGCGCGTTGGCGGCCGGGTCGAACGTCGCCGAGGTCTCGACGTCGCCCGGGTTGTCGGCGCGCATCGCGGTCGGGGCGAGGATGCCGCCCCGGCCGATCAGCACCGGCTCGGGCAGGGCCACGCCCTGGGCCGTGACCGTGATCTTCGGGCTGGTCAGCTCGGTGGTGCTGAGGTTCGTGGCCGTGTTGCCGGGCCGGAACTCGGTGACCTTGCCGGTCACGTCGACCGCGTCGCCCACCACGACGGAGGGGGCGGTGCTGGTGAAGACGAAGATGCCCTCACTGGTGGCCGGGTCGGCGTCGGGGGCGGTGTCCTGGATCCAGAACCCGTTGGCCGCCACGGCGGTGACGACCCCGGCGGTGACGACGACCTTGCCGGCCAGCGCGGACTTGTGGGTCCGGCCCTGGATGTCGTGCACCCGGGCGGCCGTGGGGTCCGGGATCGGCGGGATGCCGCCGCTGCCCGGGGTGGGCGCGCCGACCACGAAGTCGGTGCCGTTGTTGTCGGTGTCCGCGCCCTGCCGCAGCGCGGCGGTCGTGTTGGACAGGGCACCCGTGGCGCCCGCGCCCTCGAAGTCGTTGGCGGTGCCGTAGCCGACGTAGTCGCGCACGCCGGCCGCCGCGTGGCAGACCGAACCGCAGGCCAGCGCCGTACCGTTGGTCACCAGGGCGACCTTGCCGGCGGTCGCGCTCATCGCGATGGTGCCGGTCGCGTTCGGGGTCGGCAGCGGGGTGGTGCCGCCCGCGCCCTGCGCCTCGGCGACCAGGTAGCTCGCGCCCGGGGCGATGGTGCCGGTCAGCGGGGTCCGCGCCCAGGTCGTGCCGGCCGCCGAGGCGTACTGCACGCTCCAGCCGTCGACGCTCACGGGGGCGGTGCCCCGGTTGGTCAGCTCGATGTAGTCGGTCGTGTAGGTGGCGCCGGAGTTGCCGCCGCCGCCGTACACCTGACTGATCACGACGTCCGGCGACACGGCGAGGGCCGGTTCGGCGGACAGGACCGTGGCGGCGATCGCGGTGGCGGCCGCGCCGGCCAGAATGCGGCCATAGGAAATAGTCACCGGCACTGTCTACCAAACTACAAGTCCTCCGTCACCTCGCAGTAGGTGACGGAGAAACGACTGTGCGGTGGCCAATCAGGACTTCGGCGTGAACTTTGTCCATCTTGTTGGGACATATGCGCGCCAAGGAACGGGCCGGACGGGGGCTTGACGGACTCGCCGGTAACCATGGGAATGTCGCCCCGCGGCGGACCGCCGGGCGCGCCGCGCCAGAGGTCGGGCCCGGCACCGTGGCCCTCCCGGCGCCCGGGCCTCCGGGCCGCTCCGGAGCGGCGCCTGGACCCTCCTGGGCCCGCACCGGAGAATCGGGGCATGGCAGCGACCCACACCTACGACGTGACCGTCACCTGGAGCGGCGACCGGGGCACCGGCACCAGCGGCTACCGGGCCTACGACCGGGCCCACGAGGTCGACGCGCCCGGCCGGGACCGGATCGCCGGCAGCTCCGACCCGGCGTTCCGGGGCGACCCTGCCCGGTGGAATCCGGAACAGCTGCTGGTCGCGTCCCTGTCGCAGTGCCACCTGCTGTGGTACCTGCACGTGTGCGCCTCGGCGGGCGTGGTCGTCACCGGCTACACCGACGACGCGGTGGGCACGATGGCGGAGACGGCGGACGGCGGCGGCCACTTCACCGAGGTGCTCCTGCGCCCCCGGGTGACGGTCGCCGAGCCCGGCATGGTCGAGGCGGCGGTCGCCCTGCACGCCGACGCGCACGCGAAGTGCTTCATCGCCAACTCGGTGAACTTCCCCGTCCACCACGCCCCGACGGTCACAACCCCCTGAACCCACCATCCGGGTACCGGTGCTCCGATGTGGACCCTGCCCGAACGCGCCCGCCCGCCCCTCCCGGAAGCTAGAGTAAAACGGGATATGGGACGCGGGAGGGCACATGGGTGACATTCTCGTCGTGGGGGCCGGGCCGACCGGGCTGACCATGGCCGCCGAGCTGGCCCGGCACGGGGCGTCCGTCCGGATCGTCGACCGGCTGCCCGTCCCGGCGACCACGTCCCGGGCGCTGATCGTGCAGCCGCGCACCCTGGAACTGTTCGACGACATGGGGATCGTGGACGCGGCCCTCGCGGCCGGGACCCGGGCGGAGAGCCTCAACGTCGTCTTCGACCGGGAGCGGCGGATCCGGGTGGACGTGGCGGGGCTGCTGACGGAACCGGAGACGGCGACGGCGTACCCGTGGCTGTTCAGCCTTTCGCAGCACGAGACCGAGCGCGTGCTCACCGCGCACCTGGCGACGCTGGGCATCGGGGTCGAGCGCGGGGTGACCGTGACCGGGCTCGACCAGGACACCGACGGGGTCACCGTACGGTTCGAGGGTCCGGGCGGCGGGGCCGCGTGGGGTACGGGGCCGGTCGGCGGCACGGCGTGGGGCGGGCTCGCGGAGGCGGGCGAGGGCCGGCACGGCGGGGTGTCGACGCCGCTGGGGCCCGAGGACGGCGAACCCGGGGGTGGGCGGACCCGGGAGTGGACCGAGCGGTTCGACTGGGTGGTCGGGTGCGACGGGGCGCGGAGCGCGGTACGGGGGGCGATCGGGATGCCGTTCGACGGGGCCACGTACGCGGAGGAGTTCATCATGGCCGACGCGCGGCTCGACTGGGAGCTGCCCGACGGCGACCTGTACGTGTTCCCGTCCCGGTCCGGGTTCCTGGCCGCGTTCGCGATGCCCGGCGCGGGCCGGTTCCGCATCTTCGGCAACGTCGGCACCCGCGAGACCGCCCCGTCCGGCGGGGAGGCCGCACGGTCCGGCGGGGAGGACCCCCGGAGCCCCGGGCCGTCCACGACTGGTCCGGCACAGGCCGCCGGCCCCGAGGAGCACAGCGCGGCCGGGTCGGGGGCGACCGGGCCCGGGGCGGCGGACTATTCCGAGCCGACGCGTGCCGAGTTCCAGGCGATGCTGGACGAGCGGTTGCCGTTGCCGGCCCGGGTGGTGGAGGAGTTCTGGGTCAGCAGGTACCGGCTGCACCGGCGCGGCGTGCCCCGGTACCGGGACGGGCGCGTCTTCCTGGTCGGGGACGCCGCCCATGTGCACAGTCCGGCTGGGGCGCAGGGGATGAACACCGGGATCCAGGACGCGTACAACCTGGCGTGGAAGCTGGCGCGGGCGGCGCGCGGGCCGGTGCCGGAGCAGCTGCTCGACAGCTACCACGCGGAGCGGCATCCGGTCGGGCAGCGGCTGCTGCGGACCACGGACCGGATGTTCTCCGTCATCTCCGGGCAGGGCGCGGTGGCGCGGTTCGCGCGCGGGCAGGTCGCGCCGGTGCTGGCCGGGCGGTTGCTCGGCCGGGAGTCGGTGCGGCGGTGGCTGATCGGGACGTTCGCGCAGCTGCGGATCGCGTACCCGGACAGTCCGTTGAACGCGCGGGACGGGGGTGGCGGTGACGGGCCGGTGCCCGGGGACCGGGCCCGGGAGGCTTCCGTGGGGGCCGGGCGGGTGTACGACGTGCTGCGCGGTACCCAGCACACGGTCTTGTTGTTCGGGGAGCCCGCCGAGTGGGGTGGGCTCGCCGAGCGGGTGGAACTGGAGTATCCGGGGCGGGTGGCCGCGCGGGTGATCGGGCCGGAGGAGACCGCCGCCTGGGCCGCCTACGGGGTGAGCGGGTCGGGGGTGTTCGTGGTGCGGCCGGACAAGTACATCGCGTACCGGGGCGCGCCGATCGATCCCGGGTTGCTGCTCGCCGACCTGGCTGGGCGACTGTAGGCCACCATGACGGCGCGGGGCCGGGGCGAGGTGACTCGCCCCGGCGGGGATGGCCCGGCTGGTCCGGCTTCGCCGTCAGCGTGCGCCGCTTCCGCCGAGACCGTGCCGGACGGTGCGGGCAACGGCGGCGACATCCACCAGTCCGCTCGTGTCGACGCGGATGACCGGGGTCAGGGCGAGCGGTGCGGCCTCGGCGGCCCAGCGTGGCCAGTCGGTGGCCAGGCGGTGGCCGTCCTGGTGGATCGGGTGTCTTTCCCTTGTCGCGCAACGGATTCGCGCCGTTTCCGTGGGGACCTCGCACCAGATCTCCAGCGCTGACATCGCGCCCGTGGTGGCCAGGCCTTCGCGGGCGTGTTCCAGGTCGCGGGGGCGAAACCACCAGGAATCGATGAGTACCGTGCCGGGGTGGTGCGCGGCGAGCGCCCATACCGCGCCCATCGCGACGGCTCCGAGGGTGGGACCGGTGACGGCCGTCGTCGGGGCTGGCGCCACCGCGTCGGCCAGCGCCTCCTTCAGCCGGTCCTTGGACAGCGCGAGCGCGCCGAGCTCGACCGCCAGCAGCGCGGCCAGGGTGCTCTTGCCCGCCCCGGGCAACCCGTTGACGAGAACGATGTCACGTGCCACCCGAGCACACTGTCATACCCGCGTCCCTCCCCGTGGCCCGCGCCCAACCCCCTCGCCGCCTACTGTCGGGGCTCCCGTTCGATGTGTTCGAAGATGTCTGCGTCCGTCTCCTGCTGCCACTTCGGCAGCTCGTCCCAGTCAGCGACGTAGGCGGGCTTCGGGTCCGGGAAATGTTTGAAGATCTGCCCGATCCAGCACAGCGCGACGAATCGACCCTTCTGGTCCCGGGTGAGCTTGGCGGTCGCCCCGTCGGTCGCCTCGATGAAGGCGTTCACCTGGTCGTAGACGGCCGTCGCGCTCTCCCGCTCCCACTCCGGGGTTTCCTCCCACGGAGTGACGTAGCCCGGCTTCGGCTCGCCAGGGTAGTGCTTCCTGACGCCAGCGATCCATGCTTCACGGAAGACTCGTCCTCGTTCGACCGGCAACGTACTGCTCCTCATGCTCGTCAAGCGGATGTTCCTGTGACAGTGGTGAGCTCGTGGTCAAGCTGACGGATATGGCGGTTGATGAGCAGGGGTGTGAGCTGGGCCTGGAGTCCTTGGAGTTTGCGGCCGATCACGCCCGAACCGGTCTGCCTGGCGAGGTCCATGGCCGCTCTGGCATGACCGACGACCTGGTCGAGATCGCCGCGCTGGAGACCTAGCGTGGCGAGGTCAGTGAGCACATTCCCGCGACGCCGTGCCGACAGGTCCATGCGGAGTGCATCGGTCAACGCCCGCTCCGCCAGGTCGGGGCGACGAAGTGTCACGTAACAGGTCCCGCGCTCTTCCGGGAGTCGAGATCCATCGAAGCGAAGCCAGCCTTCGGTATGGATCTTTCCAGTCAACTGATGGACCCGTTCGGCGTCGTCCAGGGCTCGCTGGCATGCCTTCAGGTCGCCCAGGCCCGCAAAGGTCTGCGCCTGCACAACGCGGACCCAATGCCGCGTCGAGAGGGCCTGGTTGCCCCGCCTGGCCAGGCCAGCGGCGAGTTCGAGCATCGGCCCCGCCTTGGCGAACTGCTCCTCGTACACGCCGATGAAGGCATGACGGGTCAGCGCGCACGCCCACAGGTCGAACACGCCGCCCTCTCTGCTCGCCGTGGCGGCCAAGGTATAGCAGTGCGCCGCGTCGGTGTAGTGGTTGCCGTCGAACAGGATCTCGCCCGCGAGCTGGAACAGGTCGGCCACGAGCGCACACAGGTCGCGGTGTACCGCCTCGCTGTGAGAACGCTGGAGGGCTCCGACCAGAACACCGAGTTGATCGCGTACGAGCGGATAGGTGTGTTGCTTCGACGTGGACAAGGCGAACACGCGCCACAGGTGACTGTTGAGCGTGGCGTACTCATCGATGACGGCAGGGTCGAGTCGGTGCAGACCATCCGCGAAGTAGTCGAGCCGCTCCCAGTCCAGTTCGTTGTCGATCCCGGACACCGCGACGAGGGTGCCGGCCATGCTCATGAGTCGGAGCAGTTCGCGGCGGTTCATGTCGTCAGACTCCGGGGTCTCCTGGACTGGCGACCTGCCCTCACCCCGGCTGGTGGGCGCTCCGGCACCAGGCCTCCATGATACGGAGGACTTAGGACGGGACGACACCTCCAACAGCTCACTGAGCTGCTCCAGCGAAACCCGCAACACCTCCGCCAGGCGGACCCTGACCCATGGCTGAGGGCTGGTGACACCGCGCTCCCAGCGCACGACGGTCGACCTGTCGACGGCGACTGCCTCGGCCAACGCCTCCTGGCTGAGACCAACCGCCTTGCGTCGGCCTGCGAGCCGCCGCCTTCCACCGCCCATGACCGACTTCCTTCCGGTCGACACCAACCATTAATACAGCGCAGAACATGCGACGCAACGTTGATGCGCCTTTTCTGCGCCATTCCCGCAATGTTGATCAAATCCCGGCTCATGTTGAGTGGATGTAGGGCACCGGGGCGGGTGCTGGGCAACGGGTGGGTCAGTCCCTTCCCTACTGATCCGGTCGACCCCGCCCGTCCCGGGCCTCCCATGTAGATCACAGGAGGACGACCGTATGAGCGAGCCTTCCGGTCCCGCGGCGTATCCGGGCGAGGCCCCGCGACTCTTCGGGCTCTACCTCGAGGAGAGGTTCCGACCGGTGTCTGAGCCCGAGCCGGTCTGGCGGATGGTCGCTCCCCCGACCTGGGGCGAACGGCCCACCCGGATCGCGGTGAGCCGGTCGCGGGCCGCGGAGCATTTCGTGTTCATGGTCGATGTCGAACGGCGCTATCTGCTGTTGAGCGAGATGGAGGCCTGGGCGGTGTGGGCCGTCATGACCGAGGCCGTCCACTCGATCGGCGACCCACCGGCCTGGGCGGTGGACACCGCGACCGGAGCGACGTCGACCCGTGTCACGACCATGGGCGGCGAATGGCGAAGGCCCTGATAGCGGCTGGGCCTCAACCGTTCACGTCGTTCAGGCGAGGGCCCGGTGGCCTGTCCAACGGCTGTGCCCGATGGCTACGGCTGCGGGGTTACTGTGCCGCTCCACCAACCAGGCTTGTCGGTGGGGGCCCAGTCGATCTGATGGCCGCTCCCGAACCCCCAAGCGACGAACTCTGCTGCCATCCGTTGCGCGGTGGCCGTGTCGTCGTGCGGGGCGTCCGGCAGTCTGCCGTGCAGGAACCCGCCTCGTGACGTGAGGACGGCATAGCGCCAACCTTCAGCAGTCGAATACAACGAGACAGACTGTGGCGAACCGAGCTTGAGGTGGCCTTTCACGTCTGGGCCGCCGCGCCGGAGAAGGCGCGGCACAGAGCGCGGAACTCAGGGATCTGGTCCATGTCGTCGCGCCCTCCCGCCCGCACCCACGTCACCCGGTCGTTCATCGGTGTCCGGCCTGTCGGGTTCTCGTTGTGGTCGGTCCGCGAATACGTCACGTCGAACGATAACGGTTTGTCCCTCTTGCGGGACCGGTTGCTGGGCGACTGGTGACCGGATCCACGGGCGGGCGGTGAGGGCGCCGGTACCCGTCAGAGGGTTGTGACCTTGCCGTCGGTGACCGAGATGCGGCGGTTGACCTCGACGGCCTCGAGCATGCGGCGGTCGTGGGTGACCAGGAGGAGCGTGCCCGGGTAGGTGGACAGGGCCGACTCCAGTTGCTCGATCGCCGGCAGGTCGAGGTGGTTGGTGGGCTCGTCGAGGACGAGGAGGTTCACGCCCGACGCCTGGAGCAGGGCCAACGCGGCGCGGGTGCGTTCCCCCGGCGAGAGGGTGGCCGCCGGGCGGGTGACGTGCGCGGCCTTCAGGCCGAACTTCGCCAGGAGGGTACGGATGTCCGCCGGCGCCAGGTCCGGTACCACCGCGGAGAACGCGTCGATCAGGGGCTCGCCGCCGAGGAACAGTCCCCGGGCCTGGTCGACCTCGCCGACGACGACGCCCGGGCCGAGCGCGGCCGAGCCGGCGTCGAGGGGCAGCCGGCCGAGGAGGGCCGCGAGCAGGGTGGACTTGCCCGAGCCGTTCGCGCCGGTGATGGCGACCCGGTCGGCCCAGTCGATCTGGAGGTCCACCGGGCCGAGGGTGAAGTCGCCGCGGTGGGCGACCGCGCCGCGCAGGGTGGCCACGACCGCGCCCGACCGGGGGGCCGCGGCGATCTCCATCCGGAGTTCCCACTCCTTGCGGGGCTCGTCGACGACGTCGAGGCGTTCGATGGCGCGCTGGGTCTGGCGGGCCTTCGCGGCCTGCTTCTCGGAGGACTCGGCGCGCAGCTTCTTGCCGATCTTGTCGTTGTCGGTCGCCTTGCGGCGGGCGTTGCGGACGCCCTGGTCCATCCAGTTGCGCTGCATCTGGGCGCGGCCCTGGAGGCCTTCGAGCTTGTCGGCGTACTCCTCGAACTCCTCGCGGGCGTGCCTCCTGGCCACCTCGCGCTCCTCGAGGTACGCGCCGTACCCGCCGCCGTACTGGCGGATCTGCTGCTGGGCCAGGTCGAGTTCGAGCACGCTGTTGACCGTGCGGGACAGGAACTCGCGGTCGTGGCTGACCAGGACGGTGCCGGCGCGCAGGCCGGTGACGAAGCGCTCCAGGCGGTCGAGGCCGTCGAGGTCCAGGTCGTTGGTGGGCTCGTCGAGCAGGAAGATGTCGTACCGGCTCAGCAGCAGCGACGCGAGCCCAGCCCGGGCCGCCTGACCACCGGAGAGGCTGGTCATGGCCTGGTCGAGGTCCACGGCCAGACCCAGGTCGGCGGCCACCTCGCCGGCCCGTTCGTCGAGGTCCGCGCCGCCCAGGGCGAGCCAGCGCTCCAGGGCGTCGGAGTACTCGTCGTCGGCACCGGGCGCGTCGTCGGCGAGGGCCTCGGCGGCGGCGTCCATCGCGGTCTGGGCGGCCGAGACTCCGGTGCGGCGGGCCAGGAACTCCCGGACGCTCTCCCCCGGACGGCGGTCCGGCTCCTGGGGCAGGTGGCCGACGAGCGCGCTGGCGGGGCTGAGGCGGATCGCGCCGCCCTCCGGGGGTTCGAGGCCGGCCAGGAGGCGGAGCAGGGTGGACTTGCCCGCGCCGTTGACGCCGACGAGTCCGACGACGTCACCGGGGGCGACGACGAGTTCCAGGCCGGAGAACAGCAGGCGGTCGCCGTGGCCGGCGGACAGGTCCTGGGCGATCAGTGTGGCGCTCACGGACACCGACCCTACCGGGCGGGGCGGGGCGACCTGCCCCCGATCAGGCCACCGGGGCGACCGGGCCCGGCGTGCGCCCGGCCAGGGCCGCAGGGCGGCGACCGGCCTTCCGCCGTGGGCCCCGCGCCCGGTCGGGACGGCTACCCGGCGTCGGCGGACCCCGCCGGGCCGGCCACCTTGCCCGCGATCAGTTCGAACGACCGCGCCCGGTCCTCGATGTCGTAGACGAACGCCGTCAGCATCAGCTCGTCGGCACCGGTGCGCGCCACCAGCTCCGACAGCTGCCGCTCGACGGTCTCCGGCGACCCGAGCGCCTGCCCCACCCGGCGGTCGGCGACGAACTGCCGCTCCAGGGGCGTGAACGGGTACGCCGCCGCCTCGTCCGGGGACACCAGCGGTTCGGGGCGGCCCTGGCGGAGCTTCAGGAACGACAGGGAGCTGGGGCCGGCCAGCCACTCGGCGCGCTCGTCGGTGTCGGCGCAGATCGCGCTGACGGCGACCATGGCGTACGGCTCGGCGAGCCACTGGGAGGGCTGGAAGTGCCGCCGGTACAGCTCCAGGGCGGGTTCGGTGTTCTGGGCGCTGAAGTGGTGCGCGAAGGAGAACGGCAGGCCGAGCATGCCGGCGAGCTGGGCGCTGAAGCCGCTGGAGCCGAGGAGCCAGATCGCGGGCATGTCGCCCCGGCCGGGGGTGGCGACGATGCGTTCCTGGCCGGTGAAGTACCCGATCAGGGAGGCCAGTTCCTCCGGGAAGTCCTCCGCGGACAGGCCCTCGGCGGTGCGGCGCAGGGCGAGCGCGGTGCCCGGGTCGGTGCCGGGGGCGCGGCCGATGCCGAGGTCGACCCGGCCGGGGTGCAGCGCTTCGAGGGTGCCGAACTGTTCGGCGACGACGAGCGGGGCGTGGTTGGGCAGCATGACGCCGCCGGAGCCGACCCGGATGGTGGAGGTGTGGGCGGCGATGTGCGCGAGGAGCACGGCCGGGGAGGAGCTGGCGATGGCCGGCATGTTGTGGTGCTCGGCGACCCAGAACCGCTGGTAGCCGAGGGCCTCGGTGCGGCGGGCCAGTTCGGTGGTGTTGCGCAGGGCCTCGCCGGGGGTGGTGCCGGCGGCGACGGGCGCGAGGTCGAGGACTGACAGGGGTACGTCGATCACACCTTGCGGCAACTCCCCGCTCGCCCGGTTTGTTCCTCCGGAGTGGCCGGCGCCACACCCGCGTCGGCCCCGCTCCCGCCGTGGGGCGCCCACGCGAAGCCCGGGGTACCGGCCGCGATCGGTTCAGCCCCCGCCCGGGACCGCTCCGGGCCGCGCGCCCGCTTCCGCGTCGAGCCGGGCCCCCACCTTCGCCACGCACTCCCCCAGCACCTCCGCCGGGTCGAACCCGAGACTCCCGATCGCGACGAGCGCCGTCATGGCCACGTCGGCGAGTTCGTCGGCCACGTCCCGCCGGGTGTGCGTGACCCCTTTGCGTGGGTTCTGGCCGATGGTCCCGATCCACGCGCCGGCCGCCTCACCCGCCTCCTCGGTGACCTTGAGGATCCGCAGGGTGAGTTCGGCCTGGTCGGTGCCGTTGTGCTCGTCGAGCCAGGCGACGGAGCGGGCGATGCCGCGCCGGAGGGTGTCGTCCATCCGCCCACCGTAGTGTCGAAACGCCGAACGCCGGGCACACTGGTGCGATGCTGCGTGTCGCACTCGCCGGCCTGCGCGCGCACACCGCGCGGCTGCTCCTGACCGCCTGCGCCATCATGGTCGGGGTCAGTTTCCTGGCCGGTTCCCTGGTCTACGGCGACACGGCCCGGGCCGCGTTCTACGACGACCTGGCCCGGTCGGCGCGCAACGTCGACGTGATGGTCCGGCCGTTCTCGGGGCTGCTGGAGCCGTCGGTGGCCGACCGGGTGCGGGCCGTGCCGGGGGTCGGGGCGGTGGATCCCCGGGTGGTGGGCGCGCTCGGGGTGCTCGACCGGGACGGCCGGCTGCTGACCCGCGACGGGCACGTCGGCTACGGCCTGTCGTTGCCCGGCGATCCGTCGTTGCGCCGGTTCGACCTGGCCCGGGGCCGGTTGCCGGCCGCGCCCGGGGAGATCGCGCTGGACCGCCAGACGGTCGACGAGCAGAAGTTCCAGGTCGACACCCTTCTGGGGGTACTGGACCGGCAGGGCGCCCGGCACGACCTCACCCTGGTCGGAGTCCTCGACCTGGGGGTGAACCGGCAGTTCAACGGGTCGGCCGTGGCGGCGCTGACCCCGGGCGACCTGACGGCGTTGACGGGCACGACGCGGTACACGGAGATCGCGGTGGCCGCCGCGCCCGGTGCGGATCCGGCGCGGGTGCGGGCCGACGTGGCCGCCGCGTCGGGGGCCCGGGCGCTGCCGGCGGAGCAGGTGCGCGGGGAGCTGGCGTGGCGGGCGGGCAAGTACGTGGACGGGTTCCTGCGGGTGCTAGTCGCGTTCGGGCTGGTCGCGCTGACCGTGTCGGGGTTCGTCATCTACAACACGTTCGCGATGCTCGCCGCCCAGCGCGGCCGGGAGCTGGCCCTGCTGCGGTGCGTGGGCGCGTCCCGGCTCCAGGTGTTCGGCATGGTGCTGGCCGAGGCCTCCGTACTCGGCGTGCTCGCCTCCCTGGGCGGGCTGGCCCTGAGTCTGCTGGTCGGCTGGGGGCTGCTGGTGTCGCGGGAGTTCGTCGGTGCGCAGATCCCGAGCCATCCGCTGGTGGTGGGCGCGCCGACCGTGGCGGTGGCCGTCGGGTTCGGCACGCTGCTGGCCCTGGCCGGGGCGCTGGTGCCCGCGTTCGGGGCGAGCCGGGTGCCGCCGTTGACGGCGATGCGGAAGGTGGCGGCCCTGGAGGCCCGGGGCCGGCCCCGCACCGTCCGGCTGGTGGCGGCGGGCGCGCTGGGCGCTGTCGGGGCCGGGGCGGGGGCGCTGGGGATGGCCGGCGGGTTCGACGGGCTGCCGCTGGTACTCGGCGGGGCGATGCTGGTGTTCCTCGGGTTCGCGGCGGCGGCCCCGTTGCTGGTGGGCCGGCTGGTCGCGGCGGTCGGGTGGCTGCCGGGCCGGCTGTTCGGCGCGCCGGTGCGGCTGGCGGCCGTCAACGCCCGGCGCAACCCCCGGCGCACGGCCGCCACGACGACGGCGCTGATGATCGGCGTGACGCTGATGTCGCTGTTCAGCGTGCTGCTGGCCACGGCGCGGGTGCAGTCCGGGGCGGAGCTGCGGGAGAACTTCCGGGTGGATTTCCGGGTGGCCCCGGCCGCCCCGGTCGGCGTGGCCTCGGAACGCAGCCGGGTCCGGGCGGTGGTGCCCGCCGAGGTGGCGGGCGCGCTGCGGACCCATCCGGAGTTCGAGGTCGTGGCGCCGGTGCGGACCGCGCCGTTGAGCGGCGGCCGGGCGGTGTGGGCGGTGGCCCCGGACGGGCTGGTCGGCTCGATCCGCCCCGAGGTGACGGCCGGCGACCTGGCGGCGCTCGGGCCGGGCACCGTGGCACTGGGCCGCGAACAGGGCCGGGCCCTCGGCGACCAGGTGACCTTCGGCGCGCTGGGCCCGCTGACCGTCGTCGCCCTGTACGACGACGCGCCCGTGGCCGGCGGGGTCCTGGTGTCCTGGGACCAGTTCGCGGCGTCCTACGGGGCCGGGGATCCACATCTGGTGCTGGTGACGACAGCCGCCGGCAGTACCCCGCTGGAGGCTCGTCAGGTTGTCGACGACGTGGTGCGGGCGTACCCGTTGTTGCAGGTCACCGGGGAGGCGGATCAGGCCGAGGCGCTCGCCGGGTCCCTGGACCAGCTGCTGGGGATCTTCGCGGCGCTGCTGGGCATGTCGGTGCTGATCGCCGTGTTCGGGATCGGCAACACCCTGGCGCTGTCGGTGCTGGAGCGCACGGCCGAGTCGGCGACCCTGCGCGCCCTGGGCCTGTCCCGGCGGCAGCTGCGCGGGATGTTGCTGGCCGAGGCGGCCCTGATGGGCGCGGTGGGCGCGGTGTCCGGTGCGGTGTTCGGCGGGGCCGTCGGCTGGGCGGCGGGGCTAGGCTTGATCAACGCCTACGGTCACGGATTGCCGACCGTGCCGTTAGACCAGTTGGCGCTGTTCACGGTGGTCGCGACGGGTGCGGCGATGATCGCGGCGGTGCTGCCGGCCCGCCGTGCCGCCCGGGCGTCGATCGTGGCGGCGGTGTCCCAACCGTGACCTGGCGGCCGGTGACGATCGCGGAACTGTGACTTAGGTTAGCCTAAGACTTTGAGGAACCCAGGGGGCGTACAGGCATGGCAGAGCGTAAGAGACCACAGCCCAGGCGCGCGATCGTGCTGCGCACCGAGCGGATCACCCCGCACATGATCCGGGTGACCCTCGGCGGGGAGGGCCTCGCGGACTTCCCGGCCGGCGCGTACACCGACCACTACGTGAAGATCCTCTTCGCGGCGGACGGCGGCGCGCTGCCCGAGCCGTTGGACCTGGAGGCGCTGCGCGAGTCGCTGCCGCGCGAGGAGTGGCCCCGGACCCGGACGTACACGGTGCGCGGCTGGAACCCGACCGCCCAGGAACTGGCGATCGACTTCGTGCACCACGGCGACGAGGGCCTCGCCGGCCCGTGGGCGGCCCGCGCGCAGCCCGGGGACGTGCTGTACTTCTCCGGCCCCGGCGGCGGCTACACCCCCGACCCGGCGGCGGACTGGCACCTGCTGGTCGGCGACGAGAGCGCCCTGCCCGCCATCGCGGCCGGCGTGGAGCGGCTGCCCGTCGGCGCCACGGCCCACGTGTTCGTGGAGGTCGCCGACGCCGAGGAGGAGCAGAAGCTCGACACGTACGGCGCGGCGGAGATCCGCTGGGTGCACCGGGGCGACCGGCCGATCGGCGAGGCGCTGCTGGAGGCCGTGCGCGGTCTGGAGTTCCCGGCCGGCAGGGTGCACGCGTTCGTGCACGGCGAGGCGACGTTCGTGAAGGACATGCGCCGCGAGCTGTTCATCGAGCGGGGCGTGCCCCGGGCGGGCCAGTCCATCTCGGGGTACTGGCGGCGCGGCGCCGACGAGGACGGCTGGCAGTCGTCGAAGTCGGAGTGGAACCGGCAGGTCGAGGAGGACGAGGCGAAGGCCGCGTCCGCCTGACCCCGGGGGCGGGGCCGGCGGGAGGCCTGCGCCCAGCCCGGGCCGCGCGGGGCCGCTGCCGGGCCGCTCCCGGGCCGCTCCGCCCGGAGTACCCGTCGCGATCTGATCTTGGTTGTGACGCCTGTCACCGCGCGTCACAACCGGCGGGGCCACCTCGTCCATGGGGAACACCTCCACGGAAAAGGGAAGCCCATGAACACCGCCTACGTCACGGTCACCATCGTCGCCGCGTTCCTCACCGGCGGGGCAGCCGTCACCTACCTGATCGGCCACGAGTACCCGAAGACCCAGGCCGACATGAAGGGCATCCCCCGGTCCTTCGTGCCGGTCCTGGGCCTGCTCCTGGCGGCCGGCACCGTGGGCCTGCTGGCCGGGTTCGCCGTGCCGCTGCTGGGCACCCTCGCCGCCGCCGGCCTCGTGCTGTACTTCGTCGGCGCGCTCACCGCCCACCTGCGGGTCGGCTCCCGCCAGCTGGTCGGGCCGGCCGTGTTCTTCGCCGTCATGGTGGCCGCCCTGGTCCTGAACGTGCGGCACCACGGCCTGGGCTGACTACGGGCGGCGGGACCACGTCCCGTAGGTCGCGGCGAGGGCGGCGCGGCGGTCCGGGTGGGCCAGGACGTCCACGTTGTCCACCCACTGGCCGACCGACCCGAGCCCGGCGGGCAGCGCGGACAGCACCGGGTCGGTGAGCCCGTCGAGCAGGGCGGCGGTCACGTCCGGGGCGATCGTCCGGTACGGCCGGTCCCAGAACGGGGTCACGCCCGCGTCCGGGGTGGGCAGGCCGCGCGCCCGTTGCCGGTCGAGGAGCAGTTCGGCGGCGGCGACCAGGCCGTCCTCCCGGCCCCGCCAGTCCCCGGCCGCGAGGGCGGCGTCCAGGTGGGCGGCGAGGTCGGCGGCCCCGGGCAGGGCGTCGAAGGCCCGTTGCAGCCACTTCTCGTACGGGGCCCAGCGCCGGGCCACCAGGAACGCCAACCGGGTCAGGTCCCCGACCAGCTCGGCCGCCAGCAGCCGGGACTGCCGGTCCTGCCCGGTGTCGGCGGCCCGGCCCACGAACGGCAGCCGCTGGCAGAGCCGCCCCCAGCCGGCCGCGAGCACGTACCGCTCGACCTGCGCCGGGTAGCCGCCGAGCGCGGCCCGGACCGGGGCCAGTTCGGTGGTCGTGTCGGCGAACACCGGGCCCGCGGTCACCTCCAGGGCGCCCTGCCCGGTGAGCACCAGCCAGTCGAGCGTGCCCAGCCCCGGCACCGGGTCGACCCCGAGCCGGCCCGCCGCGAAGTCCCCGACCGTGGCGACCTCCACCTTGTGGGTGGAATCCGGTGCCCAGGTGGTCGGAAAACGGACAGGCCAGCCGGCGAACTCCGCCGGCAGCTCCCGGGCCAGCAGGGCGTCGAGCGGGTCCACGGCCGCCCGGTCCGACCCGTCCACGAGCAGGGTCAGCCGGCAGCCCCAGTCGTGGTCGCGGCTGCGGTCGTCGTCGAATCCGAGCACGTCGGAGCCCGAACCGAGCCGGGCGGCGGCGTACCGCAACCCGGGCAGCCGGCGGGCCAGCAGCGGCCCCACGACGTGGTGGTGGAAGTCCCGGGCGAGTGCGGTTCCTGTGGTCATGGACACGATTCTGCGACCGGTGGCGCACTGGACATACCGGGTTACCGTGGAGCGCGTGACGGGGACCAGTCGATCCGGCGAGGGCGCCCCGTTGAGCTCCCACGCACCGCGGCACGGCTGAGGGGACGGGCCGCGGTGCGTGGGTCCACCGCGTCGCCCGGCGCGCCCGTCCGGCGCCCGTCCGGCGCGCGGACCCGGGACACACCACGGCCCGCCAGCTGAGGAGGCGGCGGGCCGTGGCGCACGGGTCGGGTCCTGGTGTCACGTGGGAGGCGACGGACCCGTCCCAGATCGGGGGAAGCTCTGCGGCTTCCCGTTCAGGGGTGGGGTACCAGCTCTAGAGGGAAGCGGCCAGCGCCGACACCAGGGGCGTGAGCTGGTCCACCCCCGGGGCGGGCAGGGTGGTCGGCAGGCCCTCGACCCCCGGCACCCCGGTGACCTTCGCGCCCGCCGTGAACGCCACCCCGTCCGCCCGGACGAGGCGCACGACGCCCCCCGCCTCGGTCGGCACGGTGTTGACGTCCGGCGCGCCCGGGGTCGCCACGACCGTCAGGACGACCTCGGCCACGCCGGCCCGGGCCAGCAGCCCGGTCACGGTGAGCTTGTCCGCGTCGCAGGCGGCCGTGACCTGGGCACCCGGGAAGCGGTCCTTCAGCGCGGCGGTGGCCTTCTCGGCGGCCGCCCCGCAGTTCCACGTCTTCGGCAGGCCGGTCGGCAGCGGCGGGACCGCCGTCGGTACGGCCGTGGGCAGCGCCGTGGGCAGGGCGGTCGGGAGCGCGGTCGGCAGGGTGGTGGGGACCGGCAGTTCGGGGGTGCTCGGCAGGGTGGCGGGGACCTTCGCCGAGGTGGGCACGATGTCCATGGCGTTCGCGGTCACGGCGACCCCACCGGCCAGCGCCACGGCCACGGCGCCCATCAGGACCCCGCGTGTCAGCCAGCCCCGACCTGCGACCTTGTCGTTGTTCACAGCGTTCCCTTCGTTACTTTTCTCGACCCTTCACCACATAGGTGCGGGGCGGCGGGAGGAACGGTTGCCCGGAAACAGCAGAAGAATCTAGATTTTTCCGGCGAGGGCCAGGGCGACCCCACGGAGCTGCTCCGGAGTGGACACCGGGACCGGCCCGCTCCACAGGCCCTCCACCTGGGTGGACACCGCGATCACCGTGCCGTCCGGGCGACCCAGCCGGACCTCCGGCATCGCCGCGCCCCACACGCCGAGCGGCCCGAGCGCGGTGTCCTCGCACCGCACCGACTGCCCGGCCACGCACGCCACACCCGCGCGGACCTCGACGGTGATCGTCACCTTCGTGGGCCCGCTGCGGCCGGTCGTCGCCACCACCTTCAGGGTGCCGTGGGCGCAGGTCACGACGGCCTCGGTGCCCCCGTGCTGGGCGAGCACCGCCGTGGCGGCCCTGCCCGCCGCCGCGCAGTCCCAGGCGGGCGGGGCCGTGCTCCGGGCCGGGGTGGGCCGGGTCGTCGCCGGGGCGGCGGTGGCGCGGGCACTCGGGGACGCGGAGGTCTCCGGGGCACCGGAGGACCAGGGGGTGTCCACCACGGCGACCGGCGCGGGCCCGTCGGGGGCGAACCCGCCGGTCAGCGCGTACGCCGTCGCCCCGGCCCCGCCGACCGCCACCGTCGCCGCGAGCCCGGCGAGGAACGCGCGCAGTCCGAACCGGCGGCGGTCCGCCCGCTGCCGGCCGGCCGCGTACAGCTCCGCCGCGACCAGCCGGGACGGCGGGGCCGGGGACGAGCCGACCTCGTTGAGCAGCCTCTCCACGTCCATCAGATCGCCTCCCAGGTCGGTCGGGTGTTCACCAGGTCACGGACGCCGCCGAGGGCGACCCGCAACGTGGCCAGGCCCTTGGCGGTCTGCGACTTCACGGTCCCCTGCGAGACCCGGAGCAGCTCGGCCGTCTCGGCGACGTCGAGGCCCTCGTAGTACCGGCAGACCAGGACGGCGCGCTGTCGTCTGGGCACGCTGCGTAATGCTTCCACGACGGCCATCCGGGTGGCCACCGCGTCCCCGCCGTCGTCCACCGGCGGCGGCTCGGGCGGCGCGGCGGCCGTCAGCTCGCGGCGCCGCCACGCCCGGCCGGTGTCCGCGATGTACGCGCGCACCAGGCACGTGCGCACGAACGCGTCCAGGGCCTGCCGGTCGCGTACCGTGTGCCAGCCCGCCGCCAGCCGGACGAACGCCTGCTGGGCCAGGTCGTCCGCCCGGTGCCAGTCGCCGCACAGCACGTATGCCGTGCGGCGTACGACGTCGCGGCGCGCCGTGAAGTACGCGGTGAACCCTTCGAGTCCGTCGCTGTCCGCCAGCGCTCTCACCTCCCCCACCGGTGTAGGTGCCTGGCGGGCCCCTCATGCGTTGCCCGGGTGTCGGATATTTCTCAGCGGTCCTTCGGCGGGTCGATCTGGTGGGGAAGGATAGCCTTTGGGCCCCAACGCCAGCCGCGAGGAGCCCCCGTGATCATGGTCGAACTCGTCGACGAGACCGGCACCCCGACCGGGCAGGCGGAGAAGCTCGCCGCGCACGTCGCCCCCGGGCGCCTGCACCGCGCGTTCTCCGTCTTCCTGTTCGACGCCGACGGCCGGATGCTGCTCCAGCGCCGGGCCGACGGGAAGTACCACTCGCCGGGGGTGCTGTCCAACGCCTGCTGCGGGCACCCGCTGATCGGGGAGGAGCCGGTGGTGGCCGCCGCCCGGCGTACCCGTGAGGAGCTGGGTTTCGATCCCGCCCTCAGCCCCGCCGGGACCGTGGTCTACCACCTGGAACTGGCCGCCGGCATGACCGAGCGCGAGTTCAACCACCTGTTCGTCGGGCGGATCGACGCGGCGTGCGCGCCGGACCCCGCCGAGGTGTCGGAGGTGCGGTTCGTGACCCCGGCCGAGCTGGCGGCGCTGCGGCCCGAGGCGTTGTCGCAGTGGTTCCCGGTGGTGTGGGAGGCCGCCCGGGGCGCGCTGCCGGCGGAGCTGGCCGACTGGCGCTGAAAACCTGAGATCAACTGCTTTCGACGATTACGAGTCGGGGACCGGCCCGGGTTCCGGAGGGCTTCGGGGCCGTGGCCGGTCGCTGTCCCCTAGAACGCGATGAGCTCGAACGACGTGGCCGGCACCCCGCCGAACCGTTCGCCCGTGCGCTCCGCCATCCCGCGCAGGAACCCGTCCGCGTCGGCCAGCGGGGAGTCGGCCAGCCCGCGCAGGTACGCGGCGTGGGCGCGCAGCGAGGCCACCGCCACGTCCAGGGTCGCGGAGATGTCCACGGCGTGCCGCGCCTCGGGCGAGCCCGCGACCAGCACCGTCCGCACCCCGCCCCACGCCGGCCCCGCCTCCGGGAAGATCCACTCGTTGCCGGCGTCGCCGACCGCGTCAAGCACCGCCTCGCCGACGTTGCGGTGGTCCGGGGAGTTGCGGTTGCCGAAGGGCCAGGACGTGCGGTGGTTCAGGGTGATCAGCACCTCGGGGCGGTGCCGGCGGATCGCGGCGGTGATGTCCCGGCGCAGCGGCACCCCGTACTCGATGATTCCGTCCGGGTGGTCCAGGAACTCGACCGTGTCCACGCCCACCAGGCGCGCGGAGGCGACCTGCTCGACGCTGCGCAGCGGGGCGCACTCCGCCGGGGACAGCCCCGCGATGCCGGCCTCGCCCCGGCTGACCATGACGTAGCCGACCCACTTGCCCTGGGCGGTCCAGCGGGCGACGGCCCCGGCGCCGCCGTACTCCAGGTCGTCGGGGTGGGCGACGATGCCCAGGGCGCGGGTCCAGTCCTCGGGCACGGGCGTCAGGTCGGTCATCGGGTCCTCCCACCGGTCGGGTACCGCTCTCCGGGAAGCATAGGCCGCCGCCCCCTGTCCGGCGGGGCGTTTGACGGGTCCGGGCGGGCGGGGCCCCGAGCCTTCAGGGCAGCCTTCCCCGCTGGTCCTGTGTGGACGGTGTGCGCCCGGCGGCGTACCCCTCTGGGCTGCTCTGACGCTCTGGTGCGGTGGACCCGACACCCGTTGTGCCGCTATCTGACCCTTCGGCCCGCTCGGGCCCTTGATGGGAGGAGCTACCCTTTCGGCCAGGTACGGGGGAAGGGGAACGTCCATGTCCGACAGTGTCGTCACGCGCGCCGACCGGGTGCGCGGCTTCGTCCGCCTCGCCCGGCTGAAGTTCCTGCTGTACAACGTTCTCCCGGTCGGCCTGGGCGCCGCCGTCGCGGTGGGCACCGGCCACCCCCTGGACCTGCGGTGGTACGCGGTCGCCCAGGTCTTCGCCTGGGTGGTGCACCTGATGACCCACTACTGCAACGAGTACTTCGACCTGGAGGCCGACCGGGCCAACGTCTACTACACCCCGTGGACGGGCGGCAGCCGCGCGCTCGTCGACGGCCTGGTGGACCCGCTGACCTCGCTGGGCGCGTCGTTCCTGCTGTGGACGGCCGCCGTGTTCCTGGTCGCGGCGATGCCGACCTGGCCGGCCCGGGTGCTGGGCGCGACCACCGTGGCCCTGGCCTGGTTCTACACCGCTCCCCCGCTCCGGTTCAACTACCGGGCCCTGGGCGAGGTGACCGTCGCGGTCATCCTCAACGGACTGTGGCCGGCGGTCGCGGCGGTCCTGGTCGCGGGCACCGTGCCGTGGGCGCTGCTGGCGATCCTGGCCCCGACGGCCCTGTTGCAGGCGGTCCGGATGATGGTGATGAACCTCGGCGACCGGGTGTCCGACGCCTCGGTCGGCAAGCGGACCATCCCGGTCGTCATCGGGCACGACCGGTCCGTGGCGGTGATCTGCGCCGCCCAGGTCGTGGCGTACGCGGGGCTGACGGCGTTCGCGATGGCCGGCTGGGTGCCGTGGCTGGTGTGGCTCGCGATGGTCGCCACGACCCCGCTGTCCGCGCTGCTCGTGCACCGGCTCCGGCGCGGGGACATGCGGGAGGTCGTGGCCGCGCGGATGACCCCGGTGGTGTTCCTGGCCTCCAACCACGTGTCGCTGACCGTCGGGGCGGCGCTGGCCGGGGTGCTGGTCGACATCGTGGTCCGCGACGGGTTCGGGCGGGACGTGGCGGTGCTGTCCGGCGTCCTGGCGGCGTACGCGGCCCTGTTCGCGCACCGGATGTGGCTGGCCCGCCGGGCGTCGCGCCGGTAGCCCCCGAACCGGCGCCGCGCCCCGGCCGACCCGCGCTCCCGAACGGGCCCGCGAAGCCCGCGCCCCGACGACGCCACCCCCACCGCACAGCCCGCCCGAGGGCTGGCGCCCCGCACACCCCGCCCCACCTCCCACGCACCCCGGCCGGCATGCTGATCCCGGTACCCATCGGATGGAGGTCCCCGGTATGCGGGTCGTGGTGCAGACGGTCGGGCGGGCCAGCGTGACCGTCGACGGGGAGGTCGTCGGCGCGGTCGCGGACGGCCTGCTGGTGCTGGTCGGCGTGACCCACACGGACACCCCCGCCGACGCGGACCGGCTGGCCCGCAAGGTCTGGGAGCTGCGGATCCTCGACGGCGAACGGTCGGCCTCGGACCTGGGCGCGCCGGTCCTCGTCGTCAGCCAGTTCACGCTGTACGCCGACACCCGGCGCGGCCGGCGGCCCAGCTGGTCGGCCGCCGCGCCCGGCGAGGTCGCCGAACCCCTCGTGGCTGCGTTCGCGGCGGCGCTGCGGGCCCGGGGCGCGACGGTGGCGACGGGGACGTTCGGGGCGCACATGCTGGTGGAGAGCGTCAACGTCGGCCCGCAGACCCTGATCCTGGACTCGGACGCGCCGCCCGGGTAGGGCCCGCTACCTGTGCGACGTGCCCGTCATGCCCAGCTGAGCTGGCGGGTGTAGACCCGCCAGCCGTCGCAGGTCGGGGAGCACCCGGCGCACGCGCCGGCCCGGTACAGGCTCTCCCGCAGCGGTTCGGGCGTGTTGGGGTGGTGCACGACATTGTCCCGGAAGAGGAACCAGCGCCCGCCGTACCTGCGGTTCTCCTCCTCGGCCAGCCGTTCCAGCGCCGGGGCGGGGGTGCGCGGATTCAGCAGCGCGTTCCACCGCACGATCTCGTCGGGGTCCCGGGTCAGCAGGTCCAGCGCGTCGGGCGGGGTGCCGAGGTTCCGCGCCGTCCACAGCCGGACCGGGCGGACCTCGTCGCCGGCGAGCGCCCGGAGCCGGTCCTCGGCGGTCGTGGCCGCCCGGGCCTCGACGACCCGGGCCAGGCCGGCCGTGCGCTCTGCGGGGGGACGGACGACGCGTTCGGACACGGCCGCCATCCTCACACGCCGGCCCCCGTTTCCTGGCATCCTGGGCGCCGCCGCCGAGAAGCGGTCACTTTCTGTCCGCTTCTCCCGCGAGAATCGAAGGACGACACCGAGACGGGTACCGCCCGAGCGAAGGAACGACACCACCGTGAGGAACCCTTTCCGCCCGGCGCGACCCGGGCCGCGCCGATGACCGTTCTGACCCTCCGCGCGCTCAACCGCGCGACCCTCGCCCGACAGCTGCTGCTCGACCGCGCCGACCTGCCCGTCCTCGACGCCGTCGGGCACCTGTGCGGCCTGCAGGCCCAGGAACCGCAGGAGCCGTTCGTGGGGCTGTGGTCCCGGCTGCGCGCGTTCGACCCGGCGGTACTGTCGGGCCTGTTGACCGGCCGGGAGGTGGTGCGTACCCATCTCATGCGCCGCACCGTGCACCTGCTGGCCTCCGACGACGTGCTGGCCTGGCGGTCCCGGCACGACCCCATGCTGCGCCAGAAGGTGCTCGCGACCTACCGCACAGAGCTCACCGGCGTGGACCTCGACGAACTCGCGGCCGCCGGCCGGGCGGTGCTGGCCGACGACCAGCCCCGGTCGATGACGGAGCTCGCGCGGGCCGTGGCGGAGCGCTGGCCGGCCCCGGGGCCCCGGCCGCTGGGCGAGATGCTGGTCGCCGCGCTCGTCCCGACGGCCCAGCTGCCGCCGCGCGGGCTGTGGCGCACCCGCGCGGGGGTCCGCAACCTGCCGCTGTCCTCCTGGCTGGGCCGCGAACCCGACCCGCCGGCCCCGGACGGCACCGATCCGGTCGGCGAGGCGCTGGTCCGGCGCTACCTGGCCGCGTTCGGCCCCGCCGCGACGGCCGACCTGCGCGCCTGGAGCGGCCTGGCCGGGTTGCCCGCAGCGGTGGCGGCCGTGCGCGGCGAGCTGGTCTCCTTCCGCGACGAGCGGGGCCGCGAACTGCTGGACCTCCCCGACGCGCCGCGCCCCGACCCGGACACCCCCGCCCCGGTGCGGTTCCTGCCGGCGTTCGACAACGCGATCCTCGGCTACGACGACCGCGACCGGATCATCGACCGGGAGCACCGGGGCCTGTCGGTGGCCGGCACCCGGGTGGTGCTGGTCGACGGCCGGGTCGCCGGGACCTGGACCGTCGAGGCCGGCACCGTGACCGTCACCCCGCTGGGGCGGTTCTCCCGGGCCGACCGGGCCGAGGTCGCCGAGCAGGGCCGGGAGCTGGCGCTGTTCCTCTCGGACCGGGAGGAGGACGGCGTGCGGATCGCCGGCTGACGGTGGCGGCCGGGACGTGTTGGCCTCCCGACACTTCCCGGCCCCGGACGATAGCCCCGCATACTGTGGTAGACAGGGCGCGGACGCGACCCGGAAGTCCTCTTTGGTGCTTCACCGCCCGCCGCGCGCCGTCCGGCCGCCCGGTGGCGCCGGGGTGCCGGATACGGAGGCGGTGTGGCTGTCGCCGAGGTCCTACGCGGTGCCGACGCGCTCCGAAGATCCATCCTCTCGGTGCGCGACCAGGACGGCGGAACCGTCGGCCTGGCCTTCCTGGTCACCGACACCCTGGCGCTCACCTGCGCCCATGTCGTCAACAGCGCGACGGGCACCCCGCGCGACGCGGACGCCACGGGCGGGTCCGTCGAGCTCGCGCCCGTCTTCGGCGACGGCGCCCCGGTCCGGGCCACTGTGGAGCACTGGTCGGCGACGGGGGTCCCCCGGCACGCCGCGGACGACGTCGCCGTGCTCCGGCTGCGCGAGGTCGTGGCCGGGACCGCGCCGGTGCGGCTGGGCGACCCGCCGGAGGTCCGGGGGGAGCTGCCGGTCTGGGCGTTCGGGATTCCCAACGGGCGGCCCCGGGGGGTCTGGCACGCGGGGACGCTGCGGGGCGTGGTCGCCTCCGGCTGGCTCCAGATCGACCAGGGCTCCGGACCGGGCTACCGGGTCGAGCGCGGCTTCAGCGGCGGGCCGGTCTGGGACGAGGAACGACAGGCGGTGATCGGCATGATCGCCGAGGCGGACCTGGGGAAGGTCAGCGCGGCCTACGCGATTCCCTCGGCACACCTCCTCGCCGCCGTACCCGACCTGCGGCAGCCGTCGCCCTACCCCGGCCTGGCCCCGTACCCGGAGGCGATGCGCGGGGCGTTCCTCGGCCGGGACGCGGAGACCCGCGCCGTGGCCGACCGGCTGGACTCCGAACGGTGGGTCACCGTCGCCGGGCCGTCCGGCTCCGGGAAGTCCTCGCTGCTCCTGGCGGGGGTGGTGCCGCTGCTCCGGGAGTCCGGGGCCGACGTCGTCGTGCTGCGCCCCGGCGACGGCCTGCCGCCTGCGGGGGGCGGTGCGGGGTCGCGCCGGACGGTGGTCGTCGTCGACCAGCTGGAGGAACTCTTCGAACTGCCCGCCGACGTACGGGACGAGTTCGCCCGCGCGCTGTTCGGCGACGGACTACCGTCGCGGTTCCGCGTCGTGTCGACCCTGCGGCACGACTTCCTCGGGCAGGCCCTCGCGCACCCGCTCCTGCGGCGCGCCGTGCGGGGCGGACGGCTGTACCTGCTGGGCCCGCTCCAGGACGACGGGCTGCGCGCCGTGGTGACCCGGGCGGGCACGGCGGCCCCGCCCCGCTACGAGGACGGCCTGGTCGACCGGATCGTCGCCGATGCCCAGGCGAGCCCCGCGCCCATGCCGCTGCTGAGCCACACCCTCGCGGCCATCTGGGACGGCTCGCCCGGCAGCCGCCTGACCCACCGCGCCTACGACGAGGCGGGCGGGGTCGGCGGGGCGCTCGACCGGGCGGCGGGGCACTGGCTCGACCAGGTGCCGGTGGGGCTCGCCGAGGAGCATCTCCCGCACCTGCTCGCCAAGCTGGTCCGCGTCCCGTCGCACCCGGCCGGGCCGACCCGCCGGGTCGTCGCCGCCGCCGAACTCACCGAGCCGGAACGGCAGCTCGCCCGGCGGTTGACCACGGCGGGGGTGCTGGTGTCCGGCGGCCCGCTCGACCCCGACGCCGACGGGGGTGACGTGCGGGTCGAACTCGCCCACGACGCCCTGTTCGGCGCGTGGGGAAGCCTCCGCGCGTTCGTCGCCGGGAACCGGTCGTTCCTGATGTGGTCGGAGAACCTGCGGCACGACGCGCAGCGCTGGGCCGAACGCGGTCACGGGCGGGCCGAGCTCCTGCCCAGCGACGCCGAACTCGAAGTCGCCGCCCGCTGGGAACGGGAGCGCGGCGACGACCTGCTGACGGTGCAGCGCACGTACCTGGCCGCCGGTCGGGCAAGGCGGGCGGCCCGGATCAGGCGTCGGCGCCTGGTGCTCGCGGGCACGGCGGTCGTGACCGTACTGCTGCTCGCCCTGGTCACCGTGGTCGTCGCCGCCCGGGCCGCCTCGGCGGGCCAGCGGAGACTGACCGCGTCACGGGTGCTGGCCGAGAGCTCGGCGGAGATCGAGGGGACGGACCCGGCCCTCGGGATCCTGGCGTCCGTCGCGGCCTGGCGGACGGCCCCGACGGACGAGGCCCGCGACCAGTTGCTGGCCCTGTACGTCCGGTACCGGCCGTACGCGCGGGTGCTACCGGCCGGGCTGGGCACCCCGGGGTCGATGGTGCACAGCGCGGACGGTGACGTGACGGCGGTCATCAGCCAGTCGGCGCGGCTGACGCTGCACGTCGACGTGTTCTCCGGGACGATCCGGTCGGCGCATCTCGCGGACCAGAGGCGGATCAAGTTCGCCGACGTGTCGGCGGACGGCTCGCGGGTGGTGGCGTTCCGCGAGGACGGTACGGCGTTCTGGTTCGAGGTCCGCCGCGACTCCCCCGACCTGCGCGGGCCGCTGCACGACCTGCAGGACGCCCGGGAGCGGGTCCCCACCCCGGCCGACACGTCCCGGTACAACGGATGGCACCACCTGCAACAGCCGGTGATCTCAGCAAACGGCCGGTACGCGGTGGCCCGGGTGTGGGACCGGTTCGTCCGGTGGGACCTGCGGAGCGGCCGGATCACCGGCGACGCGCCAGCGTCCTACGACACCATATGGGACCTCTGGCCCGGCGACGCCGACGCGGCGACGGTCCTGGTGCCGGTGGCGACCGAGAAGGAGTCACTCCGGCAGGACGTCCTCGAGGTGGACCTCGCAACGGGAACCAGCCGGGTCGTCGCCCGCGGTGGCGACGAGTGGCTGCTGTCCGGTGACCACGGCACGCTGGTCCGCTGCCAGAAGGGCACGTCCAAGGTCGAGTTCGCGAGGTTCCGGGTGGCCGACGGCGTCCAGCGCGGCACACCCTTCGGGTACGACTCGACCGTGTGCCTGATGGGGGGAACGGACCGGTCCGGACAACTGCTGGTCACGCACGCGAACATCGGCGTCAGCGACGGGCTGGCGACCATCGACCTGGAGAAGGGGGCCATCGCCGCGCGGTTCCCGGTACCGGGAGGGTGGCTCCGCACCGCGGGCGAGGACGTCCTCGCCGAGCGGGACGGGCGTTTCTACCAGCTCGGGAGGCCGTTGTCGGAGGTGCCGGCGGGGTATGTCGAGGTGCCGACCTCGGATGACGGCGCCGGAAAGTCCACCGATCAGGTGCTGCTCGGCGACGGCACCCGGACGGTGGGCATCTCCGACCGGGCCGCCATCGGTGCCAGATCGGCCGACCACAGGATCCAGCTGCGCTCGGAGGGGTTTCCCGGTCGGGTGGTCGCGGAGGCCGAGGTCCGGGTACCCGGCTGGGAACTGGGCGTGCGGGACGGCCTGCGGGTCGATCCACGGGGCGAGCTGGTCGCGGACCGGGAGGGGCCGACCGTCGTCGCCGTCCGGGACCCGGCGACCCTGCGCGCGCTGGCCACGGTCGTGGCGGTCGCCGCACCGGCCGGTGATCCGCCGGACACCCGCGCCGCCGTCCGTGACCTGGCGGGGAACTCCGGCGCGACCGGCGCCTACCGCAGGAGCGGGTTCGCGTACTTCTTCGACGCCGCCGGGGACCTGGTGACCGTCTCCCACGACGTCGTGCAGTACTGGCGCGCCCGGACCGGTGCGGAGGTCGCCCGGTTCGACCTGTCGGCGTCGCGCCCCGCCGGCTCCGAGGACGTGTTGGCGGGTGTCGCGCCGACGGCGTCGCCGGGACAGGTCGCGGTGACCTATCCGGGCGTCGCGGGGACCCGGGTGCTCGATGTCGCCGCCGGCAGGATCGTGGCCGACCTGCCGACCGGTCCGCGGACGGCGTCGGTGCAGTTCGACCCCGCCGGGAGGCATGTCGTCGTCCAGCACCACGACGGGACGGTCGAGGTCCGCGAATCCGCGTCCTGGAACCTGGTCCTGGGCCCGCTCCAGGTCGGCAGGGACGCCGACTACGTCGCACGCTTCCTCCCCGGCGGGCGATTCCTGCTGGCGGCGGACAACGGCGTCCGGACCTACGACCTCGGCCGGGGAACCCAGACCGGGTCCTTCCGGTTCGGCGGCCAGAAACCCGGGCGCACGCTCGACGTGTCGGGCGGCGGCGAACGCGTCCTCTACGAACGTTCCGACGGGCGGACGCTGGTCGTCCCGCTCGAACCGGACCGGTGGCGGCGGACGTTGTGCGCCGTGATCGGACACCGGGTCGTCACCGTCGGCGAGCTGGCCTACCTGGCGAAGGGCACGGCCGGCACCGGCGGCACCTGCGGGCGGGGGGAAGCGTGACGGCCGCCGGGGACACCGCCCACCTGCTGCGCGTGCTCGGCGCCGCCGGGCGGACGGCCGGCCCCGCCTTCCTGGTGACGGAGACCCTCGCCGTGGCGGCGTCGGCCGGCACCGGTGCCGCCTCCCGGGTCACCGTGGAAGCGGTCCCCGGCGGTCCGGGCCGGCGGGTCGAGGCCGTCGTCGTGGCGGGCCCCGAATCCGGGATGGTGCTGCTGGAACTCGTCGAGCGCCTCCCCGGCACGAACCCGGCCCGGCTCACGCTGGCGCGTCCGGCGTGGGGTCAGCCCGTCGAGGCCCTGGGATTCCCGGAACGGATCGCCACGGGTACCTGGGTCCGGGCCACGATCCGGGCCGCCGACTCCTCCGGCCGGATCCAGCTCGACCCCGAACCCGGCGGCTACGGGTTCGGCGGCGGACTCGTCGGCGCGGCGGTCCGGGACGCCGCCGGCGGTGTGCTCGGGATGATCGGTGACCCCGCCGGAGCCCTGATCCCGACGCGCGCCCTCCTCGACGCCGTGGCGAGGCTCGCCGGGCGTCCCGAGCTCGCCGAACTCGCGCGACCGCGCTCGCCGTTCCGCGGGCTCGCGGCCTACGACGAGTCGGACGGCGCGGTGTTCCACGCGCGCGACCGGGAGTCGGCGGCGGTCGTCGAACTGCTCCGGGACCACCGCTGGGTCAGCGTCGTCGGGGACTCGGGGTCGGGAAAGTCGTCCCTGATCCGCGCCGGGGTCGTCCCGGCGCTCCGGGCGCGGGGGTACGCGGTCTCGGTGGTCGGGCACACCGAGGGCGACGGTGACCTGCTCGACCGCGTCCACCGGGAGCTCGACGCGTCCCCGGGCGGACGGCGGCTGGTCGTCCTCGACCAGGTCGAGGAGATCCTGGCGGCCCCGGGCGGCGGGGAGTCGCTGGCTCGCCTCGCGGCGGCCGACCTCCCGCCGACCGTGCGCGTCGTCCTGGCGATGCGGCCCGACGCCCTGGGGACGTTGCTGGGCGACCGGCGTTACGCGCGGCTCACGGGTTCCGAGAGCCTGTACACCCTGAGCCCGCTGGATGTCCCGGGACTGCGGACCGTCCTCGACGCGGCGGGCCGGGCCGGCCAGGTCGGGTACGAGGACGGGCTGGTCGACCTGGTCGTCGGCGAGGTGGCGTCGGCGTCCACCCCGATGCCGATGCTCGGCTATCTGATGGAACGGCTCTGGGACCACTGCTGGGCCGAGTCCGCGCTGGCGGAGGCGCCGTTCGTGCTGACGAAGGCCGCCTACCACTCGCTCGGCGGCGTGGCCGGGGCGATCGGCCGCCGGGCGGAGCGGGTGTGGGCGGGACTCGACGAGGAGGAACAGGCGCACGGTCGCAGGCTGTTGCGCCGGCTCGTGGACGTCCCGGACGGCGACGCCGCCCCGGTGCGCCGGACGGTGGCGCGGTCCGACACGGATCCCGGGCAGTGGCGGGTGGCGCAGCTGCTGGCCACCGAGCGGCTGCTCGGCATCGGCGGCGCGCCGGGGCGGGAGGTCGTCGAGGTCGTCCACGAGGTGCTGCTGCGGCAGTGGGACCGGTACGCGCGATGGATCGACGACGACCGGGCGTTCCTGCTGTGGCGCGCGGGCCTGACCCGGGACGTGACGCGCTGGCGGGAACACGGCCGGGACGACGCGCTCCTGCCCGGCGACGCGACGCTCGGCGAGGCCGACGTCTGGGACCGGTCCTCCGGGGGCGAACTCGACGACGCGGAGCGCGGGTTCCTGGCCGCCGGACGCGCGGCCCGACACCGGCGCTCCCGGGCCCGGGGCTGGCGGCGGGTCGGCGTCGCCGTCGTCACGGTCGCCGCGGTGGTGCTCGCGACGCTCGGCGGTTTCGAGTTCGTCCGGGCGCGGGAGACCGGGGCGGTCGCCGACTCGCACGCCCTCGTCCGGTCGGCGCAGGGCCTGGAGGCCGCCGACCCGTCGCTGTCCGTCATGACGGCGCTCGCCGCGTACCGGGTCGCGCCGACCCGGGAGTCCCGCAACCAGCTCATGCGCCTGTACGCGCAGTTCGACGAGGCCGACCGCCTGGTGTCGGCGACGCCCGAGGGGATCCAGCGGGCCTACAGCGCCGACGGCGACGTGGTCCTGGAGTGGTCGACCCGCACCATGGACGTGCTCACCGGCGTGCTGTCCGGCCCGCTCACGCGGCACCGGGTCCCGGTGACCGGGCCGGTCCGGCACGCCCAGCTCGCCGCCGGCGGCCGTCGCGTGGTCGTGTTCCAGAACGACGGGAGCGGGTTCTGGTTCGACGTCGACCCGGGGCGCGGGGCGGCCGGCCGGGTGCGCGGGGCGGTGGTCGGCCCGGTGCGGAACCTGCCGGATCCCGCCGTTCCCCGGACCCGCCCGGAGGACGCGGAGGCGGTCACGTTCTTCGGCGATCCGACGAGCATGGAGAACCTCTGGGGTTGGAGTGTCAACGTCGAGCCGACGATCTCGGCCGACGGCCGGCACGTGGCCGCCCGGGTGTGGGGGCGGATCGTCGTCTGGGACCTGGCGCAGGGCGCCGGCGGCGCGGTCACGCACCGGGTCCGCGCCCTCGACAGGATGCGGTGGGACCTGTGGTTCGGGCCGGATCCGGGGACGCTGGTCGCGCGCGTGGACGATGAAAGGACGGGCGACGATACCCGGCTCGTGTCGGTCGACGTGGGCACCGGCGCCACCCGCGACCTCACGCCGCTGGTCACCGGGGTGGCGGTGTCCGGAGACCGCAGCACGGCCGTGACCTGCCGGGTGCAGGACGGTCGCGCGGTGGTCGAACGGTACCGGGTCGCCGACGGGACCCGTGCTCCCGCGCCCTACGTCCTGGACGCGAAGGCGACGTGCCCGTCGACCCTGATGGTCGACGCCCCGGCGCGCCTGCTGTACCTCCGTCCCGCCCTGGTCGACCTCGACCGACGCGAGGTGCTCTCCCGGCCGGGGGTCGCCGTGGCCGGTGACCTCCTCATCGAGCACGACGGCACGCTGTACGGAACCGCGAAGATCGGCGGCGCCGCCGTCTACCTGGAGGTCCCCCGGACGGGCGAGGACCACCAGGCCGCCCTGTGGTCGACGATCTCCGGGGACGGTACCCGGATCTACACCGTGCTCGGCGACGGTCGGCTGTCGCTCCGGTCGCTCGCCGCCGGGACGTACGGCGACCAGCTGGCGGTGACGGGGCGGCTGGTGCCGCACTGGGCGTTCGAGGGCAGCGACCACATCGACTTCGACGCGACGGGAACGCGGCTCCTCGAACGCGCGGGCCGCGACGTGCTGGCCGTGCGGGACGCCAGGACCCTGGAGCTGCTGACGACGATCCGGGCCGAGACGCCGGAGACGCAGAAGCCGTCGTCGGGTCTGTTCGACCCCGCCGGGGCCGGTCCGGCGGTCAACGCGCCCGCGACCTCGGACTTCACCTACTTCTTCGACGGGCAGGCCGTCGTGACGGTGTCCGACACGACGCTGCAACGCTGGGACGCCACCACCGGCGGGGAGCTCGCCCGGCTGGACATCGCCCGGTTCCGGCCGGGGGCCGCCAAGCGCGACGTGCGCGCGAGCAGGTCCCCGCGGCCGGGGACGGTCGCCGTCAGCGCCGTCGGATTCCCGGACGTGTCCTTCGTCGACGTCGGGTCGGGCGCGGTGGTCGAGACGATCCCCAGCTCCCCGGACACGATCGCCGTGCAGTTCGACGCCAGCGGCCGGTACATGGCGTTGCTGCTCAGCGGCTCGATCCTGGAACTGTGGCGCCTGGACCCGCTGCGCAAGGAGATCGGGCCGCTGCCGAGCATCGCCGAGGGCACCCAGGTGCCGTTCGTGGCGGGGTTCGTCGGGGGCGACGGCACGTTCCTGCTCGGGACGCGGAACACGCTGAGCGTGTACGGCATCGAGGCGGGCGGGCTCGTGGACTCCTACTACTTCGGACACCCGACCGCGGGCGAGGGCGTCGGGGCGTTCATGCAGGTGACGAGGAGTCTGAGTCACGTGATCCGGGTCAGTCCAAACGGCACCGGGGGGCCGATGTCCCTGGACCCGGCGGTGTGGCGGAAGCATCTCTGCCGGATCCTCGGCGGCCGGGACTTCACCGACGAGGAGCTCGCCACCCTCCCGGGTGACCTGCGGCGTGGCCAGATCTGCGTCGGAACCTGACCGGCACCGGACAGGGGCTTGTGGCGGCCCGCCCCGTGGTCTAAGTTATGCCCAATAACTAAGGCTAGGCTTACCTGAATGGGTGGACGTGACCCCGCACCCCAAGTCCGGCGGCCGGACGGCGACCTTCGCCATGGAGGACGTCGTCGCCGCCGGTGTCCGCATCGGCCTCGCCAACCTGACCGTGCAGGGCGTGGCCCGCGCGCTCGGGGTCAGCAGCGCCGCGATCTACCGGCACGTGCCGGGCCGCCTGGCCCTGGAACGCCTGGTCGGGGAGACGATCCTCGCGGACCTCGACCTCCCCGACGACCCGGCCCTGCCCGCCCGGGCACACCTCCTCGCGTTCGCCGTCGACCTGCGGCGGTTCGCGCTGGCCCACCCCGGCACGGCCGGGTACCTGCAACGCCTGTTCCCCCGGGGCCCCTCCGGCGGCCGGCTGCTGGAGGCGCAGATCGCCGCGCTCGGCCCGCGCGGGTTCGACCCCGCCGCCGCCACCGTGCTCTGCTCCTCGACCGCCATGATCGCCCTGGGCCTCACGGCCAACGACGAGGCGCGCGCCGCCCAGACCGCCGACGACCCCGCCGGCACCGAGGCGGAGATCCAGGAGGCGCTGGCGCTGCTGGCCGCCTCCCCCGTGCTCCGCGAGGCCCACCTGGCGCTGCCACGGCTCACCCCCGACGAGTACTTCGCGGTCCTGATGGGCGCCGTCGTCGACGGGCTGCTCCTGAACCTTCCCCCCGGGCGGCCCGTCGCGGCGCTGACCGGCACCCCGCACCGAGAGGACACCTGATGGCCCGGGGCTTCCAGGGGGCGGTGATGAGGACGTTCGGCGCGCGGGAGGTCACCGTCACCGTCGCGTCGGTCACCGACGTCACCCCGCACTACCGCCGGATCGTGTTCGACGCGCCCGGCCTGTTCGACGGGCAACCCATCGAACCCGCCTCCTGGGTACGCCTGTGGGCGCCGAACCCGGACCGCCCCGACCGCGAACACCAGCGCGGCTACACCCTGCTGGACCCCGATCCGGAGACCGGCAGGGTGACCATCGAGTTCGTCCTGCACACCCCCGCCGGGCCGGCCTCCTCGTGGGCGGCGGGCGCGCGGCCCGGGGACTCCCTGCGGGTCACCCGGTGGTCGTCCGGCCAGTTCACCGCGCCCGACCTCGCCCCGGACGGGTACCTGCTCGTCGGCGACCCGGCCTCGATCCCCGGCATCAACGCGATCCTGGCCGCCCTCCCGCCGGACACCCCCGCAGAGGTGGTCCTCGAACACACCCACGACGCCGACCGGCTGATCCCGGTCGCGGCACACCCGAATTCAACCGTCCGATGGGTACGCCGGGGCGGCGACCCGAACGCGCTGGCGGACGCGATCCCGGAACGCGACTGGTCGAACTGGTACGCGTGGGTGACCGGGGAGTCCGGGTCCGTCCGCCGGGTGCGCGCCCGGTTGAAGGAGTGCGGGTTCCCGCGCGCGGACGTCAAGGCCCAGGCGTACTGGATGCGCGGACGGGCGATGGGGGTCGACCGGGACACGGCGGCCGAGGACGGGACTGTCGCCGGGGCCGGCGAGGTTCCCGGGGCCGGGTCCGTCGTCGGCCCCCGGAACGGAAGCGGCGTCGACATCGGCGCGGTCGCCGGGACAGGGGGCGGGAGCACTGTGGAGAACGGGGGAGTGCTCCCGACCGCCGCACCGGCGCCGCCCGCCGACCCCGGCCGGCCGTTCGATCCGGGCCGGGCGGATCAGCCGGTGCTCCCCGCCCAGCGCCCCGGGCCCGACGCGCCCGCCCGCCCCGCCCGGGGCGGGACGCCCACCCGACCGGGCCGGCCCGTACCCGTCGGGCGTTGGCGGTCGAGGGCCGGCGCGGAACTCCTCGCCCCGCTCCGTGGCCGCCTGATCCTGGCCGGCGTGTTCCAGGCCGCCGTGTCGCTGCTGCAACTGGCGCCGTACCTGCTGCTGGTGGAGCTGTGCCGCCGGCTGCTCACCGACGGCACCCGGGCGGACGTCGCCGGGCTCGGGCTGGCCGCGCTGGGACTGCTCGGCGCGGGGACCACCCTCGCGGGTGTGCTGGTCATGGCGATGCACGTGGTGGACGCCCGCTTCGGGTACCAGGTCCGCGTCGACGTGGTGCGCAAGCTGTCCCGGCTCCCGCTCGGCTGGTTCACCGACCGCAGCTCCGGCAAGATCCGCCAGGCGGTCCAGGACGACGCGGCGAACGTGCACTACCTGGTCACGCACGCCGTGCTCGACGTCGTCGCCGCCCTCGTCACCCCGGTGGCCGTGCTCGGCTACCTGTTCACCGTGGACGCCCGGCTGGCCGCGCTCCTGCTCGTCCCGCTGGTGGTGTTCGGCGTGCTCACGGCCCGGATGGTCCAGGGTTCCGCCGCGGTGCTCCCCCAGCTGGCGAGGTGGTCGGACCGGATCAGCGCCGAGGCGGTCGCCTACGTCGACGGCCTGGCCGTGGTCCGCGCCTACGACGCGGGCGTGGGCGGCGGGTTCCGGGCGACCCTGGCGGAGCGGGCCCGGTTCCTCGACAGCTGGCAACGTCCGCTCACCGGCCGCAAGGCGCTGGTGGACCTGGTCACCCGGCCGGTCACCTCGCTGCTGCTCATCGTCGTCGCCGGCTGGGCGCTGATCGCGGGCGGGGCGCTGACGCCGGTGGACCTGGTGCCGTTCCTGCTGCTCGGGGTGACGTTCGGCGCGCAACTGCTGGCCGCCGCCTACGGGATGGCCTCGGTGCGCGAGGCGCTGGCCGCCGCCCGGCGGATCGGCCTCCTGCTCGCCGAGCCCGAACTGACCCAACCGACGGCCCGACCGGACGCCGCACCGGATCCGGCCCGGGACACCGGCCCGGAGACGGGCGCGACCCCCGGCACCGCTACGACCGGCACGGGCGCGCCCACGGTCCGCTTCCAGGACGTGTCCTTCGGCTACTCGGCGAGCCGCGACGTCCTGTCCGGCATCACACTGGACCTGGCGCCCGGCACGATGACCGCCCTCGTCGGCCCGAGCGGGGCCGGCAAGTCCACCCTCGCGGCCCTCCTCGCCCGGTTCCACGACGTGACCTCGGGCTCGATCACCATCGGCGGCGTCGACGTGCGCGACCTGCCGGCGGCGGAGCTGTACCGCACCGTCGGGTTCGTCTTCCAGGACGTGGCGCTGGTCCGGGCCACGGTGCACGAGAACATCGCCCTGGCCAGGCCGGGTACCTCCCGGGCGGAGGTGACCGACGCGGCCCGGGCGGCCCACCTGCACGAGCGGATCCTGCGCCTGCCGCGCGGCTACGACTCCGTGGTCGGCGAGGACGCGCACCTGTCCGGGGGCGAGTCCCAGCGGCTCACGATCGCCCGGGCGCTCGTCGCCGACCCCCGGGTCCTGGTCCTCGACGAGGCGACGGCGTTCGCCGACCCGGAGTCCGAGCACGAGGTCCAGCGGGCCCTGAGCACCCTGGCGGCGGACCGCACCGTCCTGGTCATCGCCCACCGGCTGCACACCGTCACCAGGGCGGACGCCATCGTCGTCCTCGACGGCGGCCGGATCGCCCAGCGGGGCACCCACCCCGGCCTGCTCGCCGTCCCGGGGCTGTACCGCGACCTGTGGACCGCCACCTCCCTGGAGACCGCCCGATGATCCGCCAACTCCTCCGCCTGGCCGGCGACCGCCGCCCGGTCCGGCGCTACGCGGCCCTGCTCCTGGCGAGCGCCGTACTGCGGGCCGGGGCCACCCTCAGCCTGGTACCCGTCCTCGCCGCCGCGTTCTCCGACTCCCCCGCCGCCGCCCTGCCCTGGGTCCTGGTCCTCGCCGCCCTGGTCGCGGCGGGCTGGGCGGTCGACCACACGCTCGCCCGGACGGCGTTCTCGATCGGCTTCGGCCTGCTGTCCACGGTGGAGGAACGGGTGGTCACCCACCTGCGCCGCGTTCCGCTGGGCTGGCTGACCGCCCCGCGCCGGGCCGACGCGCGGCGCGCGCTCACCGCCTCGGGGCAGGAGCTGTGCCAGGGGATGAACTACCTGATCACCCCGGCGGCCAACGCCCTGGTCACCCCGGCGCTGATCGGGCTCGGCCTGCTGGCCGTGGCGTGGCCGCTCGGCGTCGCCGCCCTGCTCGCCGTGCCCGTGCTCCTGGCGACGCTGTGGGTGAGCGGGCGGACCCTGGCGGCGGCCGACGACGCGTTCGCGGCGGCGGCCGGGGAGGCCGGGGAACGGGTCGTGGAGTTCGCCCAGGCACAGCCGGCGCTGCGGGCGGCCGGCCAGTCCGGGGCGGACGGTTCGGTCCTGGGCACGGCCCTGGCCCGGCAGCGGCGGGCGGCGCTGCGGCTGCTCGGCTACAGCGTCCCGGGGCAGCTGCTGTTCGGCCTGGTCACGCCGCTGGTGATCCTGGGCCTGGCCGCGACCACGGTCACGCTCGCGGTCCGGGGCCAGCTCACCGCCCCGGAGGCCGTCGCGCTGGTCGTGGTGGTCATCCGGTTCGTGGAGCCCTTCACCTCCCTGGCGGACCTGTCCCCGGCCCTCCAGGCGATGCGCGGCACGCTGGGCAGGGTCGACGCGACCCTCGCCGCCCCGGTGCTGGCCCACCCCGACCGGTCGGCGGTCCCGGATCCGGCCGCGCCGGCGCTGGAGTTCCAGGACGTCACGTTCGGGTACGAGCCCGGCCGGGACACCGTCGCCGGGGTCACCTTCACCGTGCCCCGGGGCACCACCACGGCCGTCGTGGGGCCGTCCGGTTCGGGGAAGAGCACGCTGCTGGCCCTGGTGGCGCGCTTCCACGAGGCGGGTACCGGTCAGGTGCTCGTGGCGGGGCACGACGTGCGCGGATACGACCCCGGCACCCTGACCGGCCAGCTCGGCATCGTCTTCCAGGACGTGTACCTGTTCGACGCGACCCTGCGCGACAACATCCGCCTGGGCCGGCCGGACGCCCCGGACGCCGAGATCCGGGCCGCCGCCGCGCTGGCCCAGCTGGACGAGGTCGTCGACCGGCTCCCGGCCGGCTGGGACACCCGGGTCGGCGAGGGCGGCGCGGCCCTGTCCGGCGGGGAACGGCAGCGGGTCAGCATCGCCCGCGCGCTCCTGAAGGACGCGCCGCTCCTGCTGCTCGACGAGGCCACCGCCGCCCTGGATACCCTGACCGAACAGGCCCTCGTCGCGGCCCTGGAGTCGGGGAGTTCCCGCCGCGGCACGGTGATCGTCGCCCACCGGCTCACGACCATCGCACGGGCCGACCGGATCCTGTTCCTGGAGGCGGGCCGGGTCGTCGAGGCGGGCACCCTGCCGGAACTCCTCGCCGCCGACGGGAAGTTCGCGGCCTACTGGCGGCACCGCGAGACGGCCGCCGGCTGGTCCCTCGCCCAGGGCCGGCGCTAGCCCCAGAAGTGGCGCAGCACCACGGTCTGGGCGACGGTCCAGGCCGTGGTGGTGACCAGGTACAGGCTCGCGGCCAGGGGCAGGAACAGGGCCGTGACGACGGACGCGTACGGCAGCACCCGGGACAGGACGCCGGCCGGCCCGGCCGGTCGGGGCCCCGCCGGGCGCAGAACGCGCGAGGAGGCGTACCCGATCGCGGCCAGCAGGACGAGCAGCGTGCCGAAGACGAGCAGTTCGTGGCCGGTGGCGGCGGTGAGGTGCGTGCCGAGCGGTACCCCGAAGAGGGTCCTGTCCAGCAGGGTGTTGACGTGCCCGCCGACCCTCGGGGACACGAACAGCTGGTAGAGGCCCATGAACACCGGGATCTGGACGAGCATCGGCAGGCAGCCGCGCAGCAGACCGCCGCCCTCGGAGCGGGCCAGCGCGGCGACGGCGTCGCGGTCCTCGCGCACCTCCGCGAGCCGGGCCAGGACGGTGGTGCGGCGCAGGTCGGCGCGGTGCTGGGCGAAGGCGACGGGCAGCAGGCAGAGCCGGACGGCGAGGGTGCCGAGGACGATCGCGGCGGCCGTCGCGGCGGTGCCGAAGGGCGTGGCGACCCAGGCCGCGAGGGTACTGATCAGCTCGAACGCGAGGCTGGACGGGGACATGACGGTTCCTCCGGGGTGCGGGATCCGGCCGGGGCACCCGGCGCGGCGGCAGGACTGATGACGGGGCCAGGAAAACCCTGACCTGCGAGAAGAACCCAGGAACGACAGACGTCGACGGGTACGGGGAGGCGCCGGTGACTCGGGTCAGCCGCCCGGCGCGGACGCGGGCCGAACGCCCGCCCGGGGACGGCCGGCGGTGACTTCCCGGAGTCGATTCCGGCGGGCGCGCGGCCCGGGCGTGGCGCGTCGGACGGCGGCCCGGGTGCGGGGCGTCAGGCGGTGGCGGGGGCCCGGGGGCGGGGCCGGCCGGCCGTGCCGGGGTCGCCCTGCCGGGGGAACGTCGCGCGCCGGGCCCGGTGCCGCAGCGCGCCGCCGACGACCGGGGCGGTGGCGGGGACGGCCGTGGACCGGACCGCGAGGAGCGCCACGCAGAGGGCGGCCACGGTCAGCGCGACCGTGGAGGCCAGAGCGAACTGCCCGCCGACGAGCGCCTCGGCCAGCAGCACGAGGCCGAGCGACGGAAGCAGGGAACGCGGCACGCCGACAAGTGTACCCATCGCCAGCACTGCGCTTTTTGTCCGTTTCTTCACTCTCCATTGTCGGGGGTCCGTCACCGGCCACCTGGCGAAACAGGGGTACCGTGCACCGTGTTGAACACCGGGGAGGGTGACATGACGCAGGATCGCGCCGCGCGGATCGTGGACGTGCTGACCGCCGAGTTCGGCACGCTGATGGCGGCGGACCCGACCGCGTTCCGGCGCAAGTTCCGCAAGATGGCCGCGTCGCCGTTCGCGTTCTACCGGGGCACCGCCTGCCTGTTGTACGCGGACCTGGCCACCGACGACCCGTCCGCGAAGTTCCTCGACGAGCGGACCAGCCGGGTGTGGATCCACGGCGACCTGCACGCGGAGAACTTCGGCTCCTACATGAACGCGCACGGCGTGCTCGTGTTCAACGTCAACGACTTCGACGAGGCGTATGTCGGCCCGTTCTCCTGGGACGTGCTGCGGTTCTCGGCGAGCGTCGCCCTGATCGGGTACGCGAAGGCGCTGTCCGACGACGTGATCAGCCGCCTCGTGACCGCCTACGCCCGCAGCTACCTGACCGAGCTGCGCGCCCTGGCCGCCGGCGGGGACGACGCGATCGGTTCCCTGACCCTGGACAACACCGAGGGCCCCCTCCGCGAGGTGCTGCAACGCGCGCGCCTCAACACCCGGGTCGCGCTGCTCGACGAGCAGACCACGATCGTCGACTACGAGCGCCGGTTCTCGATGCGCGACGGGGTGTACGAGGTCGACGCGGCCACCCGCGCCCGGGTCGAGGAGGCGTTCACCGCGTACCTGGCCACGTTGCCGCCCGCGCGGCTGGAGCGGCCGACGGAGTACCGCATCAAGGACATCGTGCTGCGCAAGGGCGTGGGCATCGGGTCCGCCGGGCTGCCGTCGTACAACCTGCTGCTGGAGGGCCGCACCCAGGCCCTGGAGAACGACGTCGTCATCTACATGAAGCAGGGCCAGGTGCCCGCCGTCAGCCGGGTGATCGACGACGCCCGGGTCCGGGGGTACTTCTCCGACCAGGGTCACCGCACCGCCGAGTCCCAGCGCGCGCTCCAGGCCTACGCCGACCAGTGGCTCGGGCACACCGTGCTCGACGGGGTCGGCCAGCTCGTCGCCGAGGTGTCCCCGTACGCGGCGGACCTCGACTGGTCGGAGATCAGCGAGCCGGAGGACCTGGAGCAGGTCGTGGTGTACCTGGGCCGGGCCACCGCGCGGATGCACTCCGTCGCCGACGACGAGTCGAGCCACGACCTGGTGGACTTCTCGACGGAGGAGGCGATCGCGGCGCGGGTGGACGAGGACCCGGAGGGGTTCGTGACGATGCTGGTGGACTTCGCGCACGCGTACGGGGACCGGGCGCGTACCGATCACCAGATCTTCGTGGACCTGTTCCGCAACGGCCTGTTCCCGGGGATCTGACCCGGCCCCGTTTCCGCCGCGTCCACTCCTCGCGGAGCGGGGGCGCGGGGCGTGCCTCGCGGAGCGGGAGCCCGGGGTGTTCCACGCGGAGCGGGAGCCCGGGATGTGCCTCGCGCGGGGGTCTCCTGACATGGAGCGGGCCGGCGTGCCCTACTCCCCCTTGTCGCGCCGACCCTTCTTGATGTCGGCGCGCGCCTTCTTGTTCCGCAGCCGGGCCTGGACCGCGCCCCGCGGGATCCGGGTCGGCCGCCGGGGCGCGGCGGGCGGCGCCAGGGCGTCGGCCAGCAGGTTGACGAGCCGGGCCTCGGCCGCGCGCCGGTTCTGGAGCTGGGAACGCTGCTCGGACGCGACGATGACCAGCACCCCGTCGAGCAGCCGGTCGCCGAGCCGGTCGAGGGCGCGGGCCTTGAGGTACTCGGGGATCGCGGTCGAGTTGACCAGGTCGAACCGGAGCTCTGCCTTGGAGTCGGCGGTGTTCACCGACTGGCCGCCGGGGCCGCCGGACCTGCTGAACTTCCATTGGAGTTCGGCGCGGGGCAGCGCCACCGTGCCCGTCACCCGCAGTCGATCATCCACGCGAGCATGATGCCACAGGGTGACGGGCGACTCGGACCGAGTTTCGCCCCCGGGCCGGGTCGACCCGCCCTGCCGCATCGACGGGCATGAGGCGAGCCGCGCCGGGTGTCAGCCCCGCGTCACGGCTCGGGCGTCGGCCGCTGTTGCGACCCGGGCCCCGACTCCGGCTCGGACCCCGACTCCCGCTCGGATCCCGACTCCGCCTCAGGCTCCCACTCCGGCCCGGACCCCAGCTCCGGCTCCCGCTCCGGCTCGGACCCCGACTCCGGCTCAGGCTCCCGCTCCGGCTCGGACCCCGACTCCGGCTCAGGCTCCCGCTCCGGCTCGGATCCCGACTCCGGCTCGGCGGCCCCGGCCCCGGCCCCCGGTGGCCGCCCCCGGCGCGGCAACCCCCCGACATTCCCCGGCAACCGCCCCGCCTCGGCCAGCGCCCGCCGCAGCACGAACTCGATCTGCGCCGTCGTGCTGCGCAGCTCGTCCCCGGCCCACCGGACCAGCGCGTCGTGCACGGCGGGGTCCAGCCGGAGCAGGATCTTCTTGCGTTCGGTCGGCACGGCGTTCCTCAGTGGTAGAGCGAGCCCGCGTTGACGACGGGCTGCGTCGACCGGTCCCCGCAGAGCACGACGAGGAGGTTACTGACCATCGCGGCCTTGCGCTCCTCGTCGAGGTCCACGACGTTGTTCTCGGCGAGCCGGTCGAGGGCCATCTCCACCATGCCGACAGCGCCCTCGACGATCCGCTGCCGGGCGGCGACCACGGCACTGGCCTGCTGGCGCTGGAGCATGGCGTGGGCGATCTCCGGCGCGTACGCCAACCGGGTGATCCGGGACTCGATGACCCGGACCCCGGCGGAGGCGACCCGGACCCCGATCTCGGCGGACAGCTTGAGGGTGATCTCGTCGGCGTTGTCGCGCAGGGACATGTCGTTGCTGTCGTGCGCGTCGTACGGGTAGTTGTTGGCGATGTGCCGGACCGCCGTCTCGGCCTGGATCGCGACGAACTCCAGGAAGTCGTCCACCTCGAACACGGCCTTGGCGGTGTCCTCGACGTGCCAGACGACCACGGCGGCGATCTCGATCGGGTTGCCGTCGGCGTCGTTGACCTTGGCGACCTCGGTCTCCAGGTTGCGGATCCGGGTGGAGATCCGCCGCCGGTTGGTGAACGGGTTCACCCAGCGCAGGCCGTCGGCCCGGATCGTGCCGGTGTAGCGGCCGAGGAACTGCACGACCCGCGCCTCGCCGGGCGCGACGGGGGTCAGCCCGAGGCCGGTGACGATCGAGGCCAGCGCGATCGCGAGGCCGAGGATGCCGAGCGGGAGGTTGACGGCGTCGGCGCCCCGGTCGGAGGCGACGGCCGTGAACAGGAGGAACAGGGCGCCGCCGCCGAGCACGCCGAGCACGCAGCCGGCGAGCACCGGCAGGCCGGACATGCCGTGGGCGATCCGCTCCCGGACCTGGGGGGTGGGCATCTCGACGGAGGGCGGGTCGAGGGCCATCGCGGGCCTCCTTCGTTCGTAGTGAATCACCAATCTATCATAGTGATATCACATTTCTGAACCGCGAAAACCCTCAGACCATGCGAGGGGTACGCCGAACCGGCGGGCCGATCGGCCGGCGCCCGGGCCGGAATGACGATCGGCCGCCGACCACCCACCTCAGTGAGCGGCCGGCGGCCGTGTTCCGTCCGCGGAGCGGGTTCGTCAGCTCGACGAGCGGCGGCGCCCCAGGGCCAGCCCGCCGCCGAGTACGGCGAGGATCGCCAGCGCCCCCACGACGTACGCCCACACCGGGATGCCGTCGTCCTCCTTCTCGGGGGTCGCGCCGGCCGGCCCGACGACCGGCGTGGTCGGCGCGGGCGCGCTCGTCACCGGGGCGGCGGTCGTCGGCGCGGCGGTCGGCAGGTTGCCCGCCGTCGCGGTGAACGCGAACGTCTCGCTCACCGGGTGCCCGTCCTCCCCCGTGATCTTGTACGTGATCGAGTACTTCCCGGCGGCGCCCGGCTTCAGTTTCGCCGTGGCGGTGGGGCCGGCGACGGTCACCGGGTCACTGGCGGGCGCGCCGTCCGGGCCGGTCACGACGACCGAGGTGCTGGCCGCGTCCAGGTCCTCCATGAACGTCAGGGTCACGCTCTCCGGCGGGGTGGCGACCGTGGAGTTCGCGGCGGGGTTGCTGACCTTGAGGGTGTTGTGCGCGGCGGCGGGGCCGGCGAGGACCCCGACACCGGCCAGCGTTGCGACGGCGATCACGGCGGCACGACGAAGCCACACGGGCGTTTCTCCTCTGGTACCAAGGGAAAGGTTTCCGGGTCTATAGTCGCCCGCCGGCCCGCCCTGGTTCCCGGCGGACTACTTGACGTAGCTCACGAGGTCCGCGACGGAGTCGACGACCTTGGACGGCCGGTAGGGGAACCGCTCGATCTCGTCGGGCTGGGTGACCCCGGTGAGCACCAGGAACGTGCGCAGCCCGGCCTCGATGCCGCACAGCACGTCGGTGTCCATCCGGTCGCCGATCATGGCCGTGGTCTCCGAGTGCGCCTCGATCTTGTTCAGCGCCTCGCGCATCATGAGCGGGTTGGGCTTGCCGACGAAGTACGGGTCGACGCCGGTCGCCTTGGTGATCAGGGCCGCGACGGAACCGCAGGCCGGCAGCGCGCCCTCGGGGGCGGGGCCGGTGACGTCCGGGTTGGTGGCGATGAACCGGGAACCGTCGTTGATCAGGCGGATCGCCCGGGTGATGGCCTCGAACGAGTAGTTGCGGGTCTCGCCGAGCACCACGTAGTCGGGTTCGGTCTCGGTGAGCACGTAGCCGGCCTCGTGCAGGGCGGTGGTCAGCCCGGCCTCCCCGATCACGTACGCCGAGCCGTTGGGCCGCTGCGCGTCGAGGAACTGGGCCGTGGCCAGCGCGGACGTCCAGATCGACTCCTCGGGCAGGTCGATGCCCGTGGACAGCAGCTTGGCCCGCAGGTCGCGCGGCGTGTAGATGCTGTTGTTGGTGAGGACCAGGAACCTGCGGCCGGACTCGCGCAGCGCCCCGATGAACAGGTCCGCCCCGGGGACCATGTTGCCCTCGCGGATCAGGACGCCGTCCATGTCCGTCATCCAGGTCTCGATCGGCTTGCGCTCCGTCATGACGATCATGCTAGTCGCCGGACGGGTCCGGGGACACGATGTCGCCCGTCAGGTGGGACGGTCGCGACGCAGGTCACGTCGGCGGGCCCGGGAAACGGCGCGGGCGGCCGGGACAGGGCGGCCACGGGGCGGCGCGTGGTCCGGGGCGGGCGGGTGGATCGGCCGGTCAGCCCCTGGGCACGATGTCCACGCCCCGGTGCTCGGCGTGCACGACGATCGCCCGGTACAGGTCGGCGAAGACCAGCGGGTGGCACTGTTCGGGCACGCCCTCGATCAGCTCCGGGGCGTGCCGGCGCGCGTCGGTGAGCACCATGAGTTCCAGCACGCTGGCGACCGTCCCGCCGGGACAGCAGCCGGCCGCGCAGTGGTACACCCGGGTCAGGGTGCCGGGGCGGATGTCGGCCTCCATGGTCCGGGCACAGCCGCCGCAGAACACCAGGCCGCGCAGGCTCCACATGTCCGTCAGGGCCGAGGCTGTCGTGGTCACGACGCGCCTCCCGTCGTCCGGAGGGACGCGGCCGGCGCGCTGGGGGGAGCCGCCGGCCGCGTCCTACCCCGGGCCCGGTGGGCGGTCACGGGAGGTGGGGACGACAGCTTCTCCTCGGGGGTACGCCTGTCCGCCCGACTGCAGATGATCACGGAGATCCTCCTGGCTGCATGTCCCACTGGATGCTTCTGCGTTTTGGAACTGTTCCCAGCCTGCAACGCGAAGGCCCAAGGTCACAAGTAGCATCGCCGGGGCCACGCTCAGCGATCATCGAAAATGGCACACAGGGCCGGCACCGTGGCGGTGCCGGCCCTGTGGACAGTCGGGGTCAGACGGCGTCCGGGGCGAACGCGCCACTCTGGACGCGCCCGAGGAAGCTGACCCACTCGTCGGCGGTGAACTCGAGGATCGGACCGGACCGGTCCTTGGTATCCCGCAACCCCACGGCGCCGTCGTGGCCGAACGCCACCTCGACGCAGTCCGGGGTCGCGCTACCGCTCTTGGTCGACTTCCGCCAGTTGTCGTAGTTGCCCATTGCGCCCACGCGCCTTCCTGCTCCGGCGACTCACGCGCCGGCCTTCGCGAGACCGGCGATGTGCGCCGCGCTTCTCGATGGGGACAGTGCCCCCTCGATGAGCCGCTCAAACAGTTGGGCGTAGGGGGCCACCTCGTCAGCATCCCCTGACACGACGTCCGCCGTCAGGTTATCCGCCAACAGGACAACCGGGTCATTCGGGTCGGAAAAGGAAAACAGGTTGTACGGCCCGCGCGGGACGTACACGGAGATCACATCGATCTCGATCGGCAGCACCCTGATCGTGACCTGCGGGTGTTCGCACATCCGAGCCAGGTGCGCGAGCTGCTCGGCCATGATCGCCGGCGGGACGGCCAGCCGGCGCAACGACTGCTCCTCCAGGATCACGTCCAGGGTCGGGCCGCCCGGGCGGAACACCTCCTGCTGCCGGCGGAGCCGCCCGTGCGCGGTGGCCACCGGGTCGAACGTGTGCCCGTCGGTCGCGGCCATGGTGTCGTTGCGGGCCCGGATGAAGCCCTCGGTCTGCAGGACGCCGGGAACCGCCGCCGGCTCGTACATCCGGATCGAGGTCGCGCCCGCCTCCAGGTCGGCCCACAACGCCTGGCGGGGGCCCATCCCGGTGAACGCGGGGCGCTCCCACCAGCCGCGTTCGGCGCCGTCCCGGGCGACCGTGACCAGGTCCATCCACCGGTCGGAGCCCGCCTCGACGCCGAGCGCCTCGAGCACCTTCATCACGTCGCCGATGTCGGGTTTGCGGGCGCTGGTCTCCAGGCGGGAGATCTTCAGCCGGGAACCGCCGACGATCAGCCGGGCGAGGGCCTCGGAGGTGAGGCCGGCGGCCTTGCGCAGTTCGCGGATCTCGGTGGCCAGCCGCAGTCTGCGGACGTAGGGACTGGGCACGTTCCCGGCTCCGTTCTCTGGTTCGGAACTGTTCCGAAGTGGAACTCGACACGCCCCGCGAGCATACGCCGCCCGGCGTGTCGCGTCGACAACCGCGCGTCGTGCGAGGATCAGCCCGTGACTCCCCCGGCCCCGGCACCCGCGTCCGCCGTGGTGGCGGCGCTGGCCTCGGCGGGCCGGCACAACGCGTACTTCCTGGTCGAGACGGCCGACGACGGCGCCGACGACTGGCGGCCGGTCACCGGACTGTTCGGCGCCGGGCTCGACGACCTGCTCGCCGCCGTCGCCGACCGGCTCGGGCACGACGAGCCCCGGGTGGCCGCCTCGATCGCGTTCCAGGGCTACGCGGCGAAGATCTGGTCACCCGTCCTCGCCGCGGTGACGGAGTCCGGGGTGCTGCCCGACCTGGCCCCGGAGGCGCTGCGCTGGCGGTACCGGGCCGGCGAACCCGTGGGCCTGCTGCTCGGCCCGGCGACCGGCTGGCAGACCACCGACCCCGCCGACGTGTACGCGGTGGCCGTCGAGCGCCACCTGGGCCCCCTGCTCGCGGCCGTGCGCGCCCGGGTGAGCGTGTCCGAGCGGCTGCTGTGGGGCAACGTGGCCGCCGCCCTGGCCGGCGCGGGCCGGGTACTCGGACCGGGCTCCGCCCCGCTCCGTTCGGTGCTCCTCGGCCTCGGTCGGCTGTCCGGAACCGTCGACGAGGGTACCGGCCTGCGCCGGACCTGTTGCCTGTTCTACCGGATCCCCGGCGGCGGCACCTGCGGCGACTGTGTCCTGCGCGGCCCCCGCACCGGCCGGAGGTGACCGTGGCAGACCGCCGTCCACCGGCCCGGACGTCCGGCGGACCCGGCCAGCCGACCGGGCGGGCGGCGGGTCCCCGGCAGCGGCCCGCGCGCGGGGACGGGCATCCGGCGGGTCCCCGGCACCAGCGGCCCGGAGGCCGGAAACGGCACCCGGCGGGTCCCCGGCGCCGGCGGTCGGCGGGATCGGCGGGCGCTGATCCCGGGCCGCGCAAAAATGCGGGGGCGTGTCCCCCATGCCCCCGTCAGGGCCCCAGTGGCAGGATCTGGGCGTGACTCCCAACTGGTGGGCCCGCGGCCTGACGCTGGCCGAGCGGCTCGACCTGCCCGGGACGCCGGGCACCGCAGGCCCCGACCGCCGCCGTTTCGACCTGTGGCGGCGGGACCACCCGTCCGGGGCCGACTTCACCGCCCGGCTCGCGGCCCTCGGGCTGGACGAGGACGGCCTGGCCGCGCTCCTGGACGAGGACGCCGACGCGCTGGCCGACCGGGCGGAGCGTCCACACTGGGCGGACCTGGTCGAGGAGATCCTGGCGACCGTCCCCGAGCCGTCGGCCGGGCCCGGCGCCGGCCGACCCGCGACCGACCCGGGGGACGGCGTCCTGTCCTGGGCCGAGGGGTTCGGGACCGTGGTCGCGCCGTTCACCCGGTGGGCGTCCGCGCGGCTGACCGCCGACCCCGCGCTGGTGGCGGCGTTCGAGGTGCGGCTCGGCCGGACGCTGATCAAGCTGGCCGCGCGCTGCCTGGTCCTCGAACTCAACGTCGCCCGGGTCTCCGGCCGGCTGACCGCCGACACCCCGGCGGGGCGGTTCGCGGAGTTCGTCGGGCGGGCGGCGGGGCGCGAGGGCCTGGCGACCCTGCTCGGGGAGTACCCGGTGCTGGCCCGCCTGCTGGTCGGCGCTGCGACGAACGCGGCGGACGCGTACACCGAACTCCTCGACCGGTGGGGCAACGACCGCGACCGGGTCGTGGCCGAACTCCTCGGCGGCGTCGACCCGGGGCCGCTCGCCGGGATCGAGCTGAGCGCCGGGGACGGGCACGAGGGCGGCCGCAGCGTCGCGATCCTGCGGTTCGGGTCCGGCGCGCGGGTGGTCTACAAGCCCCGGCCGATGGCCGTGCACCGGCACTACACCGAGGTCGTGCGCTGGCTCAACGCCCTGCTGCCCGAGCCGGGTCTGCGGCCGGTGCCGGTGGTCGAGGGCCGGGGGTACGGCTGGTCGGAGTTCGTACCCGCCGAACCGTGCCGCACCCCGGAGGACCTGGACCTGTTCTACCGCCGCCAGGGCGTCCTGCTCGCCCTGCTCTACGCCCTGGACGGCACCGACATCCACTACGAGAACCTGATCGCGCACGGCGCGCACCCGGTACTCATCGACGTGGAGACCCTGTTCCACCCGGCCCTCAAGCAGGACTCCGACAGCGACCACGACCCGGCGGCCCAGGCGCTGTACTCCTCGGTGCACCGGGTCGCGCTCCTGCCCCGGATCTACGTCACCGACGCCGGGGTGCTCGACATCTCCGGCCTGGGCGGCGACCGGGGCGCGGTGTCCCCGTTCGACTCGGTGGACTGGGACGCCGCCGGCACCGACGAGATGCGGCTGACCCGCCGGCCCCGGGTCTTCCGCGGCTCGCACAACCGGCCCACCCTGCACGGCCTGGACGCGGTGCCGGAGGAGTTCACCGGGGCGCTGCTCGCCGGCTTCCGCGCCGGCTACGACACGATCGTCACGCACCGCGAGGACCTGCTGGCCCGCAACGGGCTGCTCCGCCGGTTCGCCGGGGCCGAGGTGCGGGTGCTGGCCCGGACCACCCGGTGGTACGTGCGGATCCTCGACGAGAGCACCCACCCCGACGTCATGCGCGACGCGCTCGACCGCGACCGGCTGTTCGACCAGCTGTGGATCACCGGCTCCCCCGACCCGGTCCGCCGCGCGCTCCTCCCGCACGAGACGGCCGACCTGTGGGCCGGCGACGTACCCCTGTTCAGCGCCCGCCCGGCCGCCACCGAGCTGTGGCACGGCCCCGGCCGGCCGGTCGGCGGCCTGCCCGAGACCAGCCTCGACCGGGTGATCCGCAAGCTGCGCTCCCTGGACCGGATGGACCGCTACGACCAGGAATGGATCATCGAGGCGGCGATGCTGACCCGGGGCGCGCGCCCCGAACACGCCGTCGGACCGGCGTCCCTCGACCAGGCGCCGTCGGCCACCCCGGACCCCGACCGGCTGCTCGCCGCCGCGCGCCGGGTCGCCGACCAGCTGGTGGGGACGGCGTACCAGGGCGACGGGCGGACGAACTGGCTCGGCCTGGAGCCGCTCGACGGCCTGCACTGGGAGATCCAGCCGCTCGGCGCGGGCCTGGCCAGCGGATACTGCGGCCCCGCCCTGTTCCTCGCCGAACTCGCGACCCTGACCCGCACCGAGCGGTACGCCGAACTCGCCCGGCAGGCCGTCCGTCCGCTGCCCGCGATCCTCGGCGCGCTGGGCGAGCACCCCCGGCACGCGGCGCTGATCGGGCCGGGCGGGTTCGCCGGCTTCGGCGGCATGGCGTACGCGCTCAGCCGGCTGGCCACCCTCCTCGACGACCCCGAACTGCTCGGCTGGGCGGACCAGGCCGTGCACCTGACCGCCAGCGCCGTTGCCGACGGGATCGACCCCGGGGTGTACACGGGCGTGGCCGGCGGGCTCGCGGCGATGGTCGCGGTGCACCGGATCACCGGGTTCGACGCGGCGTGGAAGACGGCCGGGATCTGCGCGGACTGGCTGCTCGCCCAGCGGGTGCCGACGGAGGGCGGGTTCGCGGCCGGGACGACCGGGATCGGCTGGGCGCTGCTGCGGTACGCGGCGGCCGGCGGCGGCGTCGGCTACGAGGAGGCGGGGCTGGCGGCCCTGCGCACCGCCATGGACGCGTTCCCCGAGGACGGCGCCCCGCCGCCGGACCCGTCGCACTGCCACGGGATCACCGGACTCGGCATCGCGGCGGCGGAGGCCCTCGCGACGGTCGAGGATCCGACACTTCGGGCCACGGTCCGCCGGGCGGTGGCCGCCGTCGCCGACTACGGCCCGCTGCCCAACCACAGCCTGTGCCACGGTGAGCTGGGAGTCCTCGAACTGCTGGCCGCCGCTGCGGACCTGGGACACCCGTGGGCGGCGGCGTTGCGGGTCCGGCGGGCGGGGGCGCTTCTGGCGTCTTTGGACCGTTCCGGCCCGCGATGCGGTACCCCTGAAGGGATCGCCACGCCGGGTCTACTGGCGGGACTCGCCGGAATCGGGCATGGTGTACTTCGCCTCGGCTTCGCTGACAAGGTCCCGTCCGCGTCGCTCCTCCGGCCGAGGTGAACGGGGTCCCAAGAAAGGCACCAACATGCTCAACGATGAGCTGATCCGCTCGTGGAAAGACCCATTGTCCCGGGTTCCGGGCATGGAACACCCCGCCGGGTCCATCAGCATCAGCGACCCGCTCTTTCCCGGGGGACGGGCGAGCCTGCTCGCAGGCAAATCACCCAATCCGCAGTCCCGCGAGGGCGACCCGCACAATTCCTTCACCTTCAGCGGTTGCAGTGATGATTGCGACTCTGGCGATGATGACTGGTGGATTTGGTAACTCTCACGACCAATGTGGCGGGCGGCTGTCCGGAAGTTGACTGAGGCCGACTCCGGGGTTCGTCGGAGTGGCCCAGTTCTGGGTAGCCTGCCGCCATGCAGATCACTTCGCCGGTGGTCGTCGGCCGGGAGTTGGAGACAGCCCGCCTGGAGGCCGTGCTCCGGCACACCGCGGCCGGGTCGGGTCGGGCAGTATTCCTCGTCGGCGTCGCGGGTATCGGCAAGTCACGGCTGAGCAACGAGACCGCCTATCGGGCGTTCGCGGCGAAGATGCCGGTCCTGCGGGGCAGGGCGAGCACGACCGGCACGACGACCCCGTTCCGTCCACTGGCCGAGGCGTTGTCGTCGCTGATCCGGGTCAGCGGCCCACCCGAAGACCCGGAACTCGCCGCCTACCGCCCGACCCTGGCCCGGCTGGTCCCGGAATGGCGGACCGGTGGCGTCACGCCCGCCGTCAATCCGGTCGACCTCGCCGAGGCGCTCCTGCGGCTGCTCTCGCTGGTCGGCCGGGAGCGCGGTTGCGTGCTCGTGCTGGAGGATCTCCACGACGGGGACGCCGAGAGTCTCGCGGTGATCGAGTACCTGGTCGACAACCTGGCCGGCCTCCCCATCATGCTGCTCGCCTCCTTGCGGCCGGGTCCCGGTTCGGCCTCCCGCATGGTGGACGCCGCCGCGCAACGCCGCACCGCCCTACTCCTGGAGCCGCAGCCGCTGACCTCGGAGCAGGTCGGGATCCTGGCCGCCAACTGCCTGGGAACCGGATCCCACCCCGTCCCGCCCGTGGTGTTGGAGCGACTCGTCCGGGACGCCGACGGCAATCCGTTCGTCGTCGAGGAACTGCTGAACAGCATGATCACGTCGGGGGTACTCGTGCGCGACGCCCGGGGCTGGTCACTCCGTGGTGTTCTGGACGCGCAGGTCCCCAGCACCGTCGTCCGCAGCGTCAGCGATCGCGTAGCGAGGCTCGGTTCACAGGCCGGTGACCTCCTCCGGCTCGCCGCCGTCCTGGGCTACCGGTTTCCGCTCGCCGTCCTCCAGGCGGCGACCGGCATGGACGACAGGGCGTTGCTGGGTCAGTTGCGCGCCGCCACCGACGCCCAGCTGATCGTCCCCGATGGCAGCGCGTCAGACTGGTACACGTTCCGCCACGCGCTGACCGCCGACGCTCTGCTCACCGAGTTGATGCCCGTAGAGCGGTCCGCACTCGCCCGGCGCGCGGCCGACGCCATGGACCGGTCGGAGCAGGCCCCGTCCGAGGAGTGGGTCTCACTCCTCACGCAGCTTCGCGTCACCGCCGGCCAGACCACGGATGCCGCCAGGCTGCTCGCGGAGGCGGGCAGACGAACGCTCGCGACCGGTGCGAGCACGTCGGCGCTGATCCTGCTGGAACGCGCGTTCGACATGCATCCCGACGCCGTGATCCACGAGGTCCTGCTGCAAGCGCTGTGCGATGCCGGCCAGTTGGACAGGGCGTTGTCCCTCGTGGCGATGGCGCCCCAGGCCGCCGGCCTACCGACGGACATCGCCCGCAGGGCGGGGCTGCACACCCGCGTGGCGTGGGCGGCCGTGGTGGCGGAGCGGCCCGACGACGCCGCCGAGCAGGTGGCCGCCGCGCGACGGCTCCTCGGCGGGGTCCTGACCCCGGCTCAGGCATGTGCCATCGACGCCGTCGAGGCTCGGCTGGCCTTCCGCAAACCCGGTCCACCGGAGGAACGCGCCGCCGAGGCGGAGCGCCTGGCCCGGCGTGCGGCGGAGGTCGCCGAGCAGGTGCCGTTGCCGGAGGTCGCGTGCCAGGCGTGGCAGCAGTTGGCGGGGCTGACCCGTTCGCAGGGCTACGAGGAGGCCGACCGCTGCCTGGAGCGCATTCTGGAGATCAGCGAGAAGTACCAGCTGTCCGCGTGGCGGGTCGACGCCCTGATCCGCCTCGGGGTCAACGAGTTCATAAGGACCGGCGAGGCCGATCGCATCCTCCAGGCCCGCGAAGTCGCCGGGCAACTGGGTTCCATCGTGCTCGGCATGACCACTGACGTGCTCATGTGCATGCTCACCGTCATGCGCGGCGACTACGCCACCGCGGAGGAGGTGACCGACCGGTGCGAGAAGCTGACGGCGCGTATGCAGAATGTCGACGAATTCGAGTCCGTCCTCATCGCCAAGGCCGCGCTGGGAGCGCACCGGGGCAGGCGACGGGACATGGACCACGCGCTGGCGACGCTGAGCCAACATGTCGGGAACTCCACCCAGCAACCACTCATTCTCGGAATGTGCCGGGCCGTGTGCGCGCTCCTCGAAGAGGATCCGAGGCTGGCCGCGCAGGAGTTGGACGCCGCCTTGGCCTGGGAGTTGGCCAATCCCACCGTGTACTACCTGACCGGGCGTTACGGGTTGCGGTTGCTGGTCGAAGTGGCCGCCGGGCGGGCCGGGTGGGAGGCACACGACGAGGTGACCCTCGCCCCCACGTCGAACCTCCGGTGGAACCAGCAGTTCGTGTTGTTCGCCCGCGCCATCCTGCACGGCCGTTCGGGTCGGCCGGCCGAGGCCACGGCGGCCTTCGAGGCTGCGGCGGAGGCGGCGGGCGTGTTTCCCGTGGCCGCGCACCTGGGGCGGCGGCTCGTGGCGGAGGCGGCCATCGTGGACGGCTGGGGTGAGCCGGCGGTGTGGCTGCGGGCGGCGGAGGAGTACTTCCACACGGCCGAGGTGCCGGCGGTGGCCAGCGCGTGCCGGGCGCTGCTGCGGCGGGCCGGGGCGAGTGCCGTGCAGCGCCGGGCCGGGCGGGACCAGATCCCGGCGGAGTTGCGGGCGTGCGGGGTGACGGTGCGGGAGTACGAGGTGTTCGAGCTGCTCGCCGACCATCCCGGCAACCAGGGGATCGCGAAGAGGTTGTACATCTCGCCGCGTACCGTCGAGAAGCACGTCGCGAGTCTGCTGGCCAAGACGGGGCATCCGGACCGGGCGGCCCTCAGCGGTTTCGCCCGCCAACTCCTGGCCTGATCCCACCATCCCGGTGCGCTGGCGACCAGCCGCGCGGGACCACCCCCGAGGCGCCGCGCGCGATCGCAGCCCAGGCGCACCGGGACACGCGGAAGGCCCCGCGCGCGGCGGGGCCCTCCGTCGATCCGGTCTAGAGTTCGACGACCGCCGCGCCGGCCGCGTTGTTCTTGACGGACTCGACGCCCTTCAACGCGCTGGCCTTGGTCTCGTAGGCCTCGCCGACCGCGATGATCTCCCCGTTGCCGGCCTTGAGCCGGAACCGGTACTTGCCCGCCTTGTCCTCGTACACCTCGAACTTGCCAGCCACCACGCCACCCCCGACAAACCGTAACAATCCTACGAAAACCAACCTTACGCGAGTACGACGAGGAGCACGGCCAAACTGGCGACGAGGTACCCGGCGGCGGCCACCGTCACGATCCGGTGCCGGACGGACTCGCGCCACGGCGTCCCCGACAGCAGCCAGACGAGGGCGGGCAGCACGAGCACGGCGTGCATGGTGATCGCGTGCGCGGGCTTGAGCCCACCCGCCGTCGTGTACGCCACCTGCGGGTTCCCCGCGTAGACCGCCGTCACGCCCCGCACGATCATCGCGGCGCCGATGCCGAGGGCGGCCATCAGCAGTACCAGTCCGACCCGGACCGCGAGGCGGGTGGACCGTGACACCGCCGGGTGCGGCCGGAACGACACCACGGTCAGGGTGCCGAAGAGCGCGACCAGGACGGCGCCACCCACGGCCAGGGTCTGGGAGACGACCGTGTCCAGCGGGGTCTCCATGTTGAAGTGCGAGGGCACGTGCCGCCAGGCCTGCGCCGTCACCAGGCTCACCTCCAGCACGCAGGCGGCGGTGAGCGCGCCGAGGATCCGGCTCCGGGCCCGTTCGCCGAGCGGGAGCATCGTGGCCACCCACGCGGCGCTGATCAGGGTGAGGCCGAAGGACAGGCCGAACGTGGTCGGCTTGCGCCAGGACAGCGGGCCTTCCCACGGCCGGTCGTCGAGGAGGTGCACGAGGACGTGCAGCGCGCCCGCGAGCATGAGGGCCGCGCCGACCAGGTAGCAGAGGCGCTCGACGGGGCGGCCTCCGGTCCAGTACCGCCGGAGGGGTCTGGTCATGTCACTCATGTAATCGTTTATATCATGTAACGATTTTGCGATGGTAACCTTTTCGGGTGACGTCCGCCTTCCTCCTGGCCCAGCTCGGCGCGTACGCGGCCGGGCGGTTCGCCGAGCGCATCGGCGAGCTGGGCCTGACCCCGCCCCTGACCGGCATGCTCCGGGCCATCGCCGCCACCCCGGGCATGAGCCAGCAGGAGCTGGCCCGGCACCTGGGGATGCCGCCGAGCCGGCTGGTCGCGTTCCTGGACGACCTGGAGGGCCGGGACCTGATCGAGCGCCGGCAGAACCCGGCCGACCGCCGGCTGTCGGCGCTGCACGTCACGGAGCACGGCACCGGGATCCTGCGCCGGATCGGCGGGGTCGGCCGGGCGCACGACGAGGACATCTCCGCGCCGCTGGACCCGGCCGAACGCGAGCAGCTCGCCGCACTGCTCGGAAGGCTCGCGGAACACCACGGGCTCACGGCGGGCGTGCACCCGGGCTACCGGACCGTCCGGCACTGACCACGCCGCCCGGCTCCGACCGGCCCGGGCCCGAGGGCCGACCGGCGCCGCCCGCTCCCGGAGCCCGGCCTGCGGTGCCGCGTTCCCGTCGGCGTCACGGGCCCGCTACGTCCGTGACTCCGGCGCCCCGGTCACCGGCGCGAGCAGCAGTCGGGTCGCCAGCAGCGTCAGCCCCCGGTCCAGCCTGCGGAAATGGGTCGCCCGACTGTGGTGCAGCCGCTGGGCGACCCGGTCGTGCCGCACGGTCCCGGCCCGGCCGTAGCACGCGTCCAGGGTCCGGCCGGCCTCCGCGTCGAGCCGGTCCTCGGCGCGGACCAGGTCGGAGACCGCCGCGCGCAGCCAGTCGTGCAGCGCCTCGGGGCTGGTCGAGCCGGTGACCGCGAGCAGCGGACTGCGGGCCAGGGCCGCCGGGTCGTGCAACCCTTCGAGGGCGGCGCGCAGGTGGCGGCGCAGCCGGGCGACGTCCCCGCCGAGGGGGGTGGGCACGCCCCGGGAGGTCAGGTCGTCGAGCCAGCCGCCGAGGCGTCCGGGCGCGAAGCTGTGGGTGTAGACCTCGCAGGGCCGGCCGCAGCCGTACACGTCGTCGGCGGCGGCGCCCCGGTAGGCGAAGCCGAGCCGGCGGACGAGCTGCTGGTACTCGGGCCACATCGTGGACACCACGACCCCGCCGTGCGCGAACGCCGGCCGGAGGATGGCCCGGAGCAGCAGGGCGTGCACCTCGGGCTCCCGCTCGTCGCAGAACGCCAGCCCGACGAACACGCCCCGGCTGTCGGCGGGGAGGTCCCCGTTCGCGGTGACGGTCTCGGTGTGCTGCTGCAGGACCGGTTCCATGCTGGCGATCGAACGCTCGGTGACCGGTGGCACGTGGGCGACCCCGATCGCCCGGCCGTCGGGGGTGCGGGCCACCAGGAAACCGTCGGGGGTGGAGCGCATCCAGCCGTCGAGGATCCGGCCGGTGGACCGGGGGTCGAGGCCGCCGCGCCGGGCCCACTGGTGCACGAGGCGTTCGATGTCGTCGAGGTCGGCGGCGGCGGCCGGCCCGACGGCGGCGTGCGGTTCCCCGGTCGGGAACAGGGTGTCCCGGACCACCCGGTCCCCGGTGAGGAACCAGGACCGGAAGATCAGGCGGTCGCGGCCGGCCCGGTCCCCGGCGGTCTCCAGCAGGTGGCGGGTGTGGGCCGTGGCGCGGGTCAGGGCGACCTGGTGCGTGACGGGTTCCCGCCACCGGAACGCCTCGTCGAGCAGGGTCCGGAACGGTTCGGCCACGGCGAGGCCGCCCCCGGTGCGGCGGGTCAGGCTCAGCCGGTCCAGGGCGTCGAACGGGAGGTCGATGAGCTCGCGGACCAGGTCGGCGTCCGCCTCGCCGACGGCGGCGAGCACGGCCAGCGCGGCGGGGATGTCCGGCGGTCCGGCAGGCGTGGCGGCGTCGGACCCGGGGGCGGGTGCCGGTCCCGACGCCTCCGACCCGAGGCGGTCGAGGATCCCCGTGGCGGCGTGGTCGGCCACCGCGCCCGGCACGTCGGCCGGCGCCCCGGAGTGCAGTGCCCGGCACAACAGCACAGCGATGAGGGGTACGCCGCCGGACAGCCGGCGGACCAGGTCGAGCCCGGGTCCGGCCTGGACGTCGTGGGTGGCGGCGAGCCGGGTGACGTCCTCCTCGGACCAGGCGGGCACCTCGATCGTGACCAGGGCCCCGGCGGCCGACCAGCCGGGCAGGGACCGCAGCGGGATCCGGCCGGCCACGACCAGCGGGCCCGCCCGCCCGGCGAGCGCCTCCCCCGCCCCGGCGGTGTCCACCCCGTCGACCACGGCGGGCCCCGCCAGTTCCGCCAGGAGGGTGGTCTTTCCGCTGCCCAGGGGGCCGACGAGGTTCACCACCGCCGTCGGGTCCGCCCCGAACGCGTCGCCGATCGCCCGGATGACGCCCGCGTTCCCCATCTCGTCCCCTCCCCGTCCACTGACTGTCCATCGTGGTAGGAGTGGACTCCGCGGACCATCGCCACTTCGGCCATTCCCCGGGACCCGTCCCGCCAGGGCACGACAAACGACCACTTCGACGGGTACGGGGTCAGCGGGCCAGGCGGCGCAGGCTGGCCGCGTACACCTCGGCGGCCCAGCGGGGCAGCTGTTCGGCGTGCTCGGCGAGCGGTCCGTGCCGGTTCCACGCGACGAGGTGCCGCATCCGCAGCGGCTCCCCGGCGAGCGGCCGGACCACCACCCCGGCGACCGGCTCGAACGTGGCCTGGCAGGGCGAGAGGGCCAGGCCCCGGGCGAGCAGTTCCTGGAGGGGGCGCATCGCGCCGATCTCGTGCGGTACCCGGGGGGTGAAGCCGAGCCCGTGGCACACGTCGTGGAAGTACTCCGGCCAGCCGGCGCCGTCCGGGGGCGACAGCACCCAGGGCTCCGCCCCGAGGTCGGCCAGGGCCAGTTCGGGGCGGGCGGCGAGGGGGTGGTCCGCGCCGAGGGCCACGTGCACCGGCTCGTCGGCCACGATCCGCCAGTCGACGCCGGGGGTGGGCTGGAGTTCGTACCCGGGGTAGTCGACGACGGCGGCCAGGTCGAGCCGGCCCATGCCGACGAGGTCGACGAGCAGCCGGGGCGAGTACTCCGCGTGCAGCTCGACCTCCACCCCGGACAGCGCCGCGCCGAGCCGGTCGGCGAGCCCGACGAGGATCGGCCCGGACACACCGCCGAGCCGCACGGCGCGCCGGCCGAACCCCGCCGGGCCGTGCCGCAGCCGGTCGGTGTCCGCGAGGATCGACCGCGCCCTGACCAGCACGTACTCCCCGTAGGCGGTGACCGCGCAGCCGGACCGGTCCCGGGTGAACACGGGGCCGCCGAGGAGGCGTTCGATCCGCTGCAACTGGGCGGACAGGGCCGGCTGGGTGGTGCCGAGGACGGCCGCCGCCCGGGTCAGGCTGCCGGCCTCGCTGATGGCGCACAGCGCCCGAAGGTGGCGGAGCTCGAGATCCATACCGTGAAGCTTATGGATATCTGGGATGGGCGCACAGGCCGAGAGGGGTCCATAGTAGGTCAACCTTCACCCCTCAAGGAGGCCCCTCATGAGACGCGTCGCGGCTCTGCTCCTCAGTACCACCCTGATCGCTCTCGCCGTCGGCAGTCAGCCGGCGCTCGCCTCCCCCTCCGAAACCCGGGTCGAGACCCGCGAGGTCTTCAGCCCGGACGGCACGATCAGCCGGACCACGATCCGGGTGCCCCGGGTCGAACAGTCGGCCCCGTCGCTGGCCGTGGCGGCCGCGACCGTCGTGCCCGTCGAGGTCAACGGGCCCAGCGAGAGCCGGTTCGACCTGGTGTTCGTCGGCGACGGCTACACCAGCGCGCAGATGGACCTCTACACCCAGCACGTGAAGTCGAAGTGGGCGGAGATCGCCGCGTTCGAGCCGTTCAAGAGCAACCGGACGCAGTTCAACGTGTGGCAGGTCAACGTCGTGTCGACCCAGTCGGGCGTGGACAACGACCCCACCAACGGGGTACAGAAGTCGACGGCCCTGGACATGGGCTTCTGGTGCGGCGGCACCGAGCGCCTGCTGTGCGTGAACCAGACGAAGGCCACCCAGTACGCGCGCTCTGCCCGCGACGTCGACCAGGTGCTCGCCCTGGGCAACAGCACCAAGTACGGCGGGGCGGGCGGCGGCGTGGCCACGGCCTCGGGCGGCAACGCGCAGGCCGGCCAGATCGCGATCCACGAACTCGGGCACTCGATCGGCGGGCTGGCCGACGAGTACACCTACGGCAGCGGCGACTGCTACCCGTACGCCGAGCCGTCCGAGGCCAACGTGTCCAAGCTGACCGCGGCGCAGATGCAGTCCCAGCAGAAGAAGTGGTGGCGCTGGCTCGGCCAGGCGTCCCCGGACGGCGGGACGGTCGGCGCGTACGTGGGCGGGCGGTACTACACCCGGTGTGTCAACCGGCCCACGGACAACTCGATCATGCGGTCGCTGGGCCGGCAGTTCAACCTGCCCGGCCGGGAGGCCATGGTCGCCGCGTTCTACCGCGAGAACGGCGTCGTCCAGGCCCAGTCCCCCGCCGGCCCCGACCTGTGGGTCACGCCGGTCGGCAACGCGAAGGTGACGTGGACCGTGGACGGCGGCTCCGTGGAGGCCCTCGGCGCGGCCGGCAACTCCCTCAGCGTGCGGGGTCTCGCCCGGGGCACGCACACCGTCACGGCCACGGTCACCGACCCGACCGACTGGGTCCGCGACCCGGAGCTGCGCGAGTTCCTGACCGCGACCGTCACCTGGCAGGTCACTACCTGACCTGGGCGTGCACCTTCGCCGCCGCCGCACCCGCGGCGGCGGCGAGGTTCTTGCGCACCCCGGCCTTGTCCGCGACGACCGAGCGCACCGTGACCTCCACCGACAGGTAGACGTCCCCGTCGGCGACCAGGACGAGTTCGTGCACCCGGGGCGCGTCGTCGCCGCACCGGACCGCGTACGGGAACCCCTGGACCGGGGCCGCTTCCTCCACGCACGACGAGATGGCCTGCGCGTCCACCGCGTCGCGGGCCCGCTGCTCGGCGGTCAGCCCCGCGATCCCGGACGACCGCCCGTACGTGACCCGCAGCGTGCCCGACGGGTTGCCCGCGATGGCCAGGGTGCCGCGCATCGTGCAGTCCGCGAACGGCGCGCCGTCGGCCACCGGGGCGGCGGTCGGGTTCGTCTTGGCCCGGACGAAGACGTCGCCGAGCTTGTCCAGCGTCCGGTCGCACGGCGGGACCGGGCGCGCCCCGGTCGCGGCGGTGCGGCTCGGGGTGACCGGGGCGGAGGCCGGCTGGTTGGGTTCCGTCGCGGGGGCCGGCCACGGCGGGTAGATGAACGCCGCGAGGAGGCCCGCGCCGACCAGGGCGAGGGCGGTACTGGCCCCGGCGGACAGTTTGCGGGTACCGGCCTCGGTGACCTGCTCGGGTTCCTCGTCGTCCTCGTCCTCGTCGAGGACGCTGCGGCGGACCTGGACCGGCGGCGGTCCGGGGATGTCCCCGCCCGGGCCGGCGGCGTCGTCCGGGGCGGGTCCGTCGTCGTCCCGGCCGGTCCCGGCGGGGGTGTCCGGGTGCGGGCCGGCGCCGGGGTCCGTCTCTTCGGGGTCCCGGGTCGTACCGTCCGCCGGGTCACCGTCACGCGCCACGCCGCGCACCTCCTGAAGTCGCGCCCCTCCCCCCGCGGGACGGGCCGGGACCATCAGAGCATGTCCGAAGTGGACTATGGGTGCGAGGTGTCGGAAATCCAGCAGTCCGGTCGGGGCCGGCGGGGTGTCAGGCGGTGGTCTGGCGGAGGGTGGCCGCCTCGGGGACCCCCAGGGCCTCGAACAGGGCGAGCGCCTCGGCCCGGAGGCGGCGGCGCTCGGCGGGATCCGCGGTGAGGGTGCCGAGGCCGGCGAGGGAGCGGGCGCGTTCGTAGCGGTCGCCGGTCCGGTCGGTGAGGGCCAGGGCGGCGGCGTGCGCGTCCCGGGCGGCCGCCGTGGATCCCGCGCCGCCCGGGGCGCTGTCGGGGCTGGTCAGGGCCGTGCCGAGGTCGTTCAGCGCGGCGGCCTCCAGGTCGGCCTCCCCCAGTTCCCGGGCCACCGCCACGGCCTGCCGCAGCAGGTCGAGGGCCACTCCGGGCCGCCCCGCCCGGTGGTGCGCCACGCCCAGGTGGTGCAGGCAGTTGCCCTCGCCGGCGCGGTAGCCGACCTCGCGGCACAGGGCCAGCGCCCGCTCGTTGTGGTCGACGGCGTCGGCGTACCGGCCCAGGAACCGGTACGCCTCGCCCACGTTGGCCAGGGCGATGCCCTCCCCGGTGCGGTACCCGAGGTCGCGGCAGATCTCCAGGGCGCGCAGGTGGTTGTCCAGCGCCTCGGAGCTCCGGCCGACCCGCAGGTACACGATGCCCAGGTTGCCGAGTACCCCCGCCTCGCGGCGCCGGTCCCCCGCCGCCCGGTGCACGGCGAGCGAACGGGTGTAGTGCGCGATGGCCGCCGGGTGGTCGCCGAGCCGGCGGTGCACGATGCCGAGGTTGCCGAGCACGCTGCCCTCGCCGACCCGGTCGCCGGCCTCCCGGTACCGGACCAGGGCCTCGCCCAGGTGTTCCAGGGCCTGCGGGTAGCGGCCCAGCCGCCAGTACACGACGCCGGCGCCGTGCAGGGCGCGGCCCTCGCCCGGCCGGTCGCCGAGGTCCCGGTACGCCGCGCGGGCCGCGTCGAGGTGCGCGAGGGCCGCCGGGTAGTCGCCGAGCCGGCGGTGCAGCGCGCCGAGCTGGGCCAGCGCGGCGGCCTCGGCGGGCCGGTCGTGGCCGGTCCGGGCGGCGTCGCGGGCGAGGGCGTGCAGGGTGAGGGCGTCGGGGTAGCGGGAGCGGGCGTCCAGGTGGGCGGACAGGGCGGCGGCCAGGCCGAGGGTGTGGGCGGGCCAGCCGGGGGTGGCGGCGGAGGCGAGCAGGTTGGGCAGCTCGGCGTCGAGCCAGGCGCGGGCGGCGGCGGGCGACAGGGGCCCGGGGGTGGCAGCCGGGTCGGGGGACGCGCCGGGGAGGGCTGGCGGCCCGGACGCCGACCCGACGCCCGGGCCGGAGGACGATCCGGTGCCCGTGTCGGGAAGGAGCGCGGCCGTAGCGTGCCGGGTGGCGGTCAGGTAGTGGTCGAACAGGCGGGTCAGGGCCTCGTCGCGCTCGGCGGCGGCGAGTTCGGCCGCGTACACCCGGAGCAGGTCGTGCATGCCGAACCGGCGGCCGGTGGTCGGCTCCACCAGGTGCGCGCGGGCCAGCGGGTCGAGCAGCCGGCGGGCGGCGGCCCGGTCGACGCCGGTGAGCGCGGCCACCGCGTCGAGGTCCACGTCGCCGCCGGGATGCGTGCCGAGCAGCCGGAACGCGCGGGCCGCGTCCGGGTCGAGGTGCCGGTAGGACCAGGAGAACACGGCGCGCACGGCGGTGTGCCCGTCGTCGCCGGCCGCGAGCAGGTCGAGCCGGTCGCGTTCGTCGGACAGCTCCTCGACCAGCTCGGCGAGCGTCGACGCCGGCCGGGAGGCGGCCAGTTCGGCGGCGATCCGCAGCGCCAGCGGCAACCGGGCGCAGCTTCCGACCAGCGCCGCGGCCTGTTCCGGTTCCGCCGCGACCAGCGGTCCGATCAGGATCCGCAGCAGGGTGCCCGCCTCGGCCGCCGTCAGCAGGTCCAGGTCCACCCGGACCGCGCCGTGCCGGGCCACCAGGGCGGGCAGCCGGTCCCGGCTGGTCACCACGACCACACATTCGGGGGTACCGGGCAGCAGGTCGCGCACCTGGTCGGACGAGTGCGCGTTGTCCAGCACGACGAGGACCCGGCGCCCGGCGAGCAGGGTCCGGTACCGGGCCGCGCGTTCGGCCACCGTGTGCGGGACGGCCGCGTCGCCGCAGCCCAGTTCGCGGAGGAACGCGGCGAGCGCCTCGGCCGGGGTGACGGGGCGGTCGTGGTCGTACCCGCGCAGGTCGATGTAGATCTGGCCGTCGGGGAACTGGTCGGCCACCCGGTGCGCCCAGTGCACGGCCAGCGCGGTCTTCCCCACGCCCGCGGTGCCGGACACGGCCGCGACCAGCACGGTCGGCGTGCCCACCCGGGACGCGGCGAGCAACAGGTCGAGGGCCGCGAGCTGGTCGGACCGGCCGGTAAACCCGGCGACATCGGCGGGCAGGTCCCGGGGCACGGGAACGGTCGCCGTCGGCGCGCCCCGGCCGGAGTCGTCCGGCGCGACCCCGGGCGAACCGTCCGGCCCGTCGGGCTGGCGCGGCCTCCCCGTACGCGGCCGGCCCGCACGATCCGGAGGTTCCGCCCCGTCTGCGCCCCCGGTTTCCACCGTCGGCGGCCTCCCGTCGCCCGCGCGCCGCCCGGAGCGTTCGGAGCGGGTCGCGGCCAGCCACAGCGTGTGGAACTCCGCCGGGTCCCCGGCCAGGGTCTCCACGATCAGTTCGAGCAGCCCCCACCGGGGCACCCGGGTACCGGACATCGCCACCGAGATCGTCGTGTGGCTGCACCCGACCTCGCGGGCCATGTCGCGCAGGCTCGGCCAGCCGGCCCGGTGGTGCAGCGCGTGCAGCCGGTCGAACAGGGTCCGGACCGGACCGTCCGGCAGCGTCGACTGCGGCAGCGCCCCCATGGCGACCTCCCTCGCGAACCCCTCCAGGCTCGCCCCCGCCGGCCCCGCTGTCCAGCGCGTTACCGGGGCCGGCCAGTTCTGTCCGGATCCGTCAACCCGGTCCGGGACGGCCGGAGACTTCGGAGGACGACACCGACACACCATTCCGGGGGTACGACATGTCCGACACCATCGCGCTGACCCGGTCCGCGTTCGTGGACCTCATCGAGGCCGTGGCCACCCCCGCCGGGTACGGCACCTGGCCCAGCCCCGAATGGGACCCCGTCCGGGGCGTCTGGGTCCTGGTCTGGGAGAACCCGCAGCCGGCCAGGCACGGCCCGGCCCCGCAGCCGGACTGGGTGCGGCTCGTGACCCGGGCCGTGGTGGACCGCGCGGTCACCCAGCTCCGGCTCGCCGAGTCCGCCGGGGACGCCGACGTCGCGACGGCCGTCCGGTCCGCGCGGGGCGACCTCGACCTTTTCGTGGCCGCGTTCTGCGGGGCGACCCCGCAGTGGTCGCTGCCGTGGCCCGCGCCGGGGACGTTCCGCTGGTGGCCCGACACCCGGCTCGGGCGGGACGAGCTGCCGGCCGGGGACCTGCTGACGGCGGCGGCCCAGTTCCACGCGGCGGCCGAGGACCTGGCCGGGCATCCCCTGGCCGACGGGTTCGCGGCGGCGGCCGACCGGCTGATCCAGGCCGGCCTGTCCCGGCTGGCGGACGCGCGCTTCACCCACGGGTCGCCCACCGGCTGACCGCCGCTATTCCGGCCCGACCTGGGCCGGCGGGCTGGTGCCGGTCCGGACTCGCGTGGAAGCCCCGGAACGGCCGGGCCGGCGCGAACCGGGGCCCGTCCGGCACGGAAAGTCGCGCGGGACGCGTACCCGTCGAAGGGGTGGGGTTTCGGGGTTGACCTCAAGTGTGGTTGAGCCTGTTGACTCGGTTCCGGAACAGGCGGGGAACGTCACGAGAGGACGAAAACATGCGCGCGGTGTGGTTGCGGGAGTTCGGCGGGCCCGAGGTGCTGGTCGCGGGGGACGCGCCCGAGCCGGTGCCCGGTCCCGGACAGGTGCTGGTCGAGGTGGCGTTCGCGAACATCACGTTCGTGGAGACCCAGTTCCGGGCGACCGGGGCGGGGCCCTACCGGCCCGTGCTGCCGATGATCCCGGGCAACGGGGTCGGCGGGCTCGTCGCCGCCGTGGGTGCCGGCGTCGACCCGGCGCTGGTCGGCACACGGGTGGTGACCAGCCTCGGCGGCTCCGGCGGGTACGCCGAACGGGCCGCCGTCGACGCCGCACAGCTCATCCCGGTGCCCGACGGGGTCCCGCTGGACGTGGCCGTGGCACTGCTCGCCGACGGACGGACCGCGACGGCCCTGGTCCGGGCCGCCGCCCCGCGCCCCGGGGAGCGGGTCCTGGTCGAGGCGGCGGCCGGCGGGGTCGGCACCCTGCTCGTCCAGCTGGCCCGGGCAGCGGGGGCCACGGTCGTCGCGGCGGTCGGCGGCCCGCGCAAGGCCCAGGTGGCCCGCGACCTGGGCGCCGAGACGGTCGTGGACTACACGGCTCCCGGCTGGACGGATGAGGCCGGCCCGGTGGACGTCGTCTTCGACGGGGTCGGCGGCGAGATCGGCCGGGCGGCGTTCGGACTGCTCGGCAGGGGCGGGCGGATGTTCACCTACGGGCTGGCCAGCGGGGCGTGGGCCGACATTCCGGCGGCCGAGGCCGCCGAGCGGGGCGTGACCGTGCACGCCGGCTCGCTGGGCGGCCCGGCGGAGATGCGGGCGTTCACCCTCGACGCGCTCGGCGAGGCGGCGGCCGGCCGGCTGCGGCCCCTGATCGGGCAGCGGTTCCCGTTGGAGAAGGCGGCCGACGCGCACGCCGCGATGGGGGCGCGGGCCACGGTCGGGAAGACGCTGCTGGAGATCTAGGATCCGGAGGGTGAGGAAATACGTGCTCTTCGACCACGACGGCGTCCTCGTGGACACCGAACTCTGGTACTACAGGGCCGGCGAACGCGCCCTCGCGGATATCGGATTCACCCAGGACAAGGGCCGGTACCTCAGGGACATGCCCCAGGGACTGGCCACCTGGGCCCAGGCCAGGGCGGCGGGCGTCGACGAGCGGACCATCGACCGGCAGCGCGCGGTCCGCGACGGCTACTACCAGGAGTACCTGCGGACGGAGGCCATCGAGATCGAGGGCGTCGTCGACACCCTCGCCGAACTGTCCACACACGTCCGGATGGCCATCGTGACGACCGCGAAGGGCGCGGACTTCGACATCATCCACGAGAAGCGGCAGATCAGGCGGTTCATGGAGTTCGTCCTGGTCCGGGAGGACTACACGCTCGCCAAGCCGCACCCGGAGCCGTACCTGACCGCGCTGGAGCGCTTCGGGGCCGGCGCGGCGGAGGCGCTGGTCGTGGAGGACTCGGCCCGGGGGCTGCGGTCCGCCGTGGCGGCCGGCGTCGACTGCGCCATCGTCCACAACGACTTCACCCGGGCACAGGACTTCTCAGCGGCCAGGTACCGGATCGACAGCCTGATCGAACTGCTGGACATCATCCTCTGACGGCTCCTCGTCGTACCAGGGACTCGTCCCGCCGTCGCGCACCGCCGCCTGGAAGCCCGGGCAGTGCAGGATGTTCTCGTGCCCGCACCGCAGCGCGTGGTGCAGCAGGTCGCGGGCGTGGTCGAGCTCCGTGAGCCGGCGCTGCACGTCCGCGAGCTTGTCCGTCACCAAACGCCGCCACTCGAACGGCTCGTCGTGCCGCTCCCGCTTCATCCGGCCGATCTCCGCCAGGGTGAACCCGGCCGCCTGGCACAGCCGCAGCACCGCCACCCGCTGCACGTCGTCCGGCGTGTACCGGCGCTGCCCGCCCCGCCGGGTGGCCGGCACGATCAGGTCCCGGCGCTCCCAGAACCTGATCGTCGAATCGGGCACCCCGGTGGCGGCGGAGAGCTCCCCGATCGTCATCAACTCCGTCATCGCTCCCCCATTGACTTGAACCATGGTTCAGGCCCCAGCCTGAGGCATATGAGCACACTCGACAACCTCGATCTCAAGGTTCTCGCCGACCCCGCCGTGCGCCGCGACCCCTACCCGCTGTTCGCCGCGCTGCGCGGGGCCACCCCGTTCACGGCGCTCGACGACCAGCTCGTCGTCGTGGCCGGGCACGCCGACTGCCACCGGCTGCTGCGCGACCCCGTGCTGAGCAGCGCGCGCACCCGGGCCCGGCAGGTCTCCGACGACACCACCGGGCTGCCGACCTCGTTCCTGTTCCTCGACCCGCCCGACCACACCCGGCTGCGCGGGCTGGTCTCCAAGGCGTTCACGCCCCGGGTCGTCGCCCGGCTGCGGCCCCGGATCACCGCCCTGACCGAGGAGTTGGTCGCGGCCGGCGACCCGGCCGGGTTCGAGGTGGTCGCGGGCCTGTCACACCCTCTGCCGGTACGGGTGATCAGCGAGTTGCTGGGCGTCCCCGACTCCGACCACGCGCTGTTCGCCGACTGGTCCAACCGGCTCGCCCGGGGACTGGACGCCGAGTTCCGGTCCGTCGAGCCCGAGGTGTTCGCCGACGCGCTGGCCGCCCGGCACGAGTTCGCCGCGTACTTCGCCGAGCTGATCGCCGCGCGGCGCGGCCGGGACGGCACCGACCTGCTGTCGCACCTGATCCGGGCCGAGGAGGGCGGCGACCAGCTCAGTACCCCCGAACTGATCGTCACCACCACGCTGCTGCTCGTCGCCGGGCACGAGACGACCACGAACCTGATCGCCAACGCCGTCCTCGCCCTGGTCCGCAACCCGGCACAGCTCGCCCTGCTGCGGGCCGACCCGTCGCTGATCGACGGGGCCGTGGAGGAGTCGCTGCGGTACGACCCGGCCGTGCAGTTCACCAGCCGGCAGGTCCTCGGCGAGCCCTACCGGATCGGCGACGTCGAGGTCCCCGACGGCGCGACGGTCGCCCTGCTGCTCGCCGCCGCGAACCGCGATCCTGCAGTGTTCACCGACCCGGACGCCTTCGACATCCGCCGGCCGAACGCCGCCCAGCACCTGTCGTTCGCGGCCGGCGCGCACTTCTGCCTCGGGGCAGGGCTGGCGCGGTTGGAGGCGGCCATCGCGGTGGGGGCGCTGGCGGGGCGGTTGGGCGGGGCGGAGGTGGTCGAGCTGGAGTACAAGGAGAACATCAATCTGCGGGGGCCCCGGCGGCTGGTGGTGCGGTTCGAGGGGTGAGCCTTCCGGCGTGAAGGTGGGCGGGGAGGGTCAGCGCGTCGGTGGAGTGAGGGTGCGCCAGGTCCGCAGGTCGTCGGAGACCGCCAGGGAGTCCACCTCGAACGCGTCGAGCACGTCCGTCGACGCGTATCCCCCGCCGGGCAGCGGCACGAACCCGAACGCCTCCCGGGGGAAGTCCCGCACCGCAAGCTCCGTGAACGTCCGGCCGCCGTCCCGGCTGACGTGGAACCGCTGGTCGTAGAGGTACTCGCTCGCCACCACCAGCGTGCCGTCCGGCGGCGCCGCCACCGCGAACAGCTCCCGGCCGAAGCCCAGGCCCGCCGCCGCCAGCGACTCCCAGCTCCGACCACCGTCGGCGCTCCGGGACAGCAGCGGCTCGCCCTGGGGCGTCCGGGTGGTGACCGCGTACACCGTCCCGTCGGGGGCCACCGCCGCCACCGGGCAGAGGTCCGGCGCGTCCGCCCACGGCTGGACCACCCGGGTGGACGCGCCCCGGTCGTCGCTGACGAGCAGCAGATTCGGGTACTTCCTGCTGCCCGACGACCACAGCGGCCGGTCGGCAGCGCCCGCCGGGGACAGGAACGGACTGAGCGAGCGGACCGGCAACAGCGCGGCGGCACCGGTGGCCGGGTCTCCCACCGGCAGCGCGGGGGTCTCCGCGCCGATCCGGGGCGACTCCGCCCGGCGTTCGAGCGGCACCCAGCCCGGCGGCACGGACCGCACCACGGGCAGCGCGGCGGGCACGGACCGCCACGTCACGCCCGCGTCGGTACTCCACCAGGCCTGGCCTGGCTGCCAGACCGGCCACCACAGGCGCAGGATCCCGGGGCCGAGCACGGACAGCCGGAAGTTCGTCGCACGCCGATCCGGTCCGTCCGCGCCGACGGTGTCCAGCGGCAGCGGTCGCCGCGCCCAGGTCCGGCCGCCGTCACCGGTCGCCGCGAGAGTGACCGCGCACCGGCCGTCGTGACAGGACAGGAACGTCGTGTACACGTGGGCCGCGTCCCAGACCGCCACGTGGGAGGCCCGGTCGCGGGCCTGGCGGAGCGCGCGGGACTCGTCGGACCGCTCCGCGTCGTCGCCGTCGGCGACCAGAAGCGCGGCCACCAGCGCCGCTACCGAGAACAGCCGTCCACCGCGCGCCATCCGTGCACCCCCGTGTCCCCGCCCACCTGGCGGACGCTCCCTGCAGGAGGACACTAGGCGGCACGCACCGGGCCGGCCGTCTCAAAACTGTTCCATACCGGAGGGGCCGGGCTCAGCGCTCCGGCGGGCGCGGCCGATCCGGATCCCGCCCGCCGGGCAGCGGCGGCGGACTCAGCGCGTCGGTGGCCGGAGGGTGCGCCAGGTCCGCAGGTCGTCGGAGACCGCCAGGGTGTCGACGGCGACGTCCCCGATCATGTCCTGCGTCACGTACCCGCCGCCGGGCAGCGCCACGAACCCGCCGGAGTACCGGGGATAGCCGGCCGCCGGGAACTCGGCGAAGGTCCGGCCGCCGTCCCGGCTGACGTGGAACCGTTCGACGGTCAGGTACTCCCCGCTCGCCACCACCAGCGCGCCGTCCGGCAGGATCCCGACCCGGAGCGGTCCCCGGGCGGTCCCCAGCCCCGTCGGTGTGAACCGTTCCCAGGTCAGCCCGCCGTCGGTGCTGCGGGCCAGCAACGGCTCGGGCCGCGACACCCGCGAGGCGGTCAGGTACACCGTCCCGTCCGGGGCGAGGGCCACCCTCGGGAAGGTGGCGTCCGGGCCGTCCGGCCACGGCGGCGTCACCGGCTGGTGGGACGCTCCCCGGTCCCGGCTGACCAGCAGCCCGCCGTCGGGTCCCTCGCGGGTCAGCCACAGCTCCCGGTCGAAGGAGTTGTCCGGGACGCGGACCCCGGCCACCAGCGCCGGAACCGCGAGCAACGCGGCGGCGCCGGTGGCCGGATCGCCGACCGGCAGCCGGTACTCGCCCGTGGGCGCGTCGTCCGCCCGCGTGTCGAGCGGCACCCAGCCCGGCGGCACGGACCGCACCACGGGCAGGGCGGCGGGCACGGACCGCCAGGTCGCGCCCGCGTCGGTGCTCCACCAGGCCGGACCCGGCTGCCGGGCCGGCCACCACAGGCGCAGGACACCCGGGCCGAGCACGGACAGCCGGAACCGCGTCGCCGACAGGTCCGGCCGGCGGGCGCCGAAGCCATCCAGCGGCAGCGGGTGCCGCGCCCAGGTCCGGCCGCCGTCCCCGGTGGCGCCCAGCCCGAACGCGCACCGGTCCTCCCGGCAGGACAGGAACGTCGTGTAGACGTGGGCCGGGTCCCAGGCCGCTACCTTGGACGCCCAGTTCCGGGCCTGCACCAGGTCGTGCACGGCCTTCGGTTCCGGCCGGTCGAGCGGCCCGCCGTCCTCGCCCAGCAGGGCCGCCGCCAGCGCCACCACGGCCAGCAGCCGCACGCCTCGCACCATCCGTGCACCCCCGAGTCCCCGCCGGTCCGCCGGCCGCTCCAATGCAGGACGACAATAGGCGGCACCCGCCACCGGCCCCTCTGCCGACCGGCCAGCCACCCGCCCGAGACCGGCTAGCCACCTGCCCTGGACGCGTCAGCCACCTGTCCCGGACGGGGCGCCGCCCACCCCGGAACACGGACAGGAATCCGGCCGCCACTCCCCTCCCGCAGGTCAGCGCCCGGCTGCCTGAGCATCGCCACCTGGTCACACCGGCAGCGCTCCGGCCGTCACTCCCCGGCGAACCGCTCCCGGATCCGCACCGCCCGGCGCAGGTCGTCGAGCTGGTCGGCCAGCGCCCGGCGCAGTACCGGGGTCGCGTCCTCCGCCTTGTCCGCAGCCGCCAGGCACGCCCCGGCCGCGAGCACGGTGTCCGGGGTGGAGTGTCCGGCCGGGAACAGCCGTCCGCCCAGTACCGAGGCCACCGCGTCCCCACGCGCGCCGACGGTCGGCACGTCGGCGAAGTACCGCCGCTGGTACTCCCCGTGCAGTTCCTCGCTCCCCGACTGCCAGAAGCCCTGCGCGGTGGCCGTGATCAGGTGCGGGGACAGCTCGCCGTCGGTGAACAGCCCCCGCCAGGCGCGTTCCTTGGCCGCGGGGTCGGGCAGGGCCGCCCGGGCCCGGGCCGCGCCCTGGTGCGCGCTGCCGCTCGGGTCGGCGGCCAGTTCGGCGTCGAGGCGGTCGTCGGTGACCTCGCCGAGGGCCGCCAACCGGGCGAGCGCGGCCCAGCGCAGGTCGCTGCTCAGCGCGGGAGCTGCGGGACCCGGGCCACCGGGCGCCGCTGCGGGGACCGCCGAGGGCCGGTCGCCGCCAGCAGCGGGCGGAACCACGGATGCCACCACAGAACCGTCACCGGGCGGCCGACCGACCGGCGCCGGCTGGTCGACCGCGCCGCCGTCGGCCAGCCACGGCTCCAGTTCGGCGGGGTCGGTCGCGTTGTCGATCGCCGCGCCCAGGGCGGCGAGCCGCAACCCCTGGTCCGCGTCGGGGACGTCGAGGAGCCGGCGGGCCACCCCGGCCAGCAGGGCGTGCCCGGCGGGGCGGCGGTCCGGGGCGAGGTAGGAGCCGACGACCTTGGACCCGGCGAAGGTGAGCACGGACTGCACGATCGAGTCGGTCCGCTCGGCGGGCAGGTGCGCGGCGACCAGGTCCAGGTAGGCCGCCGGGGACAGGTCCGCGTCGCGCACCAGGTCGCGGGCGGCGGCCCAGAGCACGGCGCGGGTCAGGGGGTCTTCGATCGCGGACAGGGACGCGGTGACCGTCCGCCACGAGTCGGCGTCGAGGCGGACCTTCGCCCAGGTGAGGTCGCCGTGGTTGGGCAGCACCAGCGCGGTGCCGGGGCCCTGGCCGACCGGCGCCGCGTCGACCGCGTCCGGGGAGTCGGGCACCCGCACCCGGCCGCCCGGCTCCACCTCGACCTCCACCCGGCTCCGCAGCACCGGCGGCCGGCCCTCGAACACCCCGACCCCGACCAGGTGCGGCCGGCTCCCGTCGGCGACCAGCTCGACGGCGCCGTCCGCCGCCCGCTCGACCCGCAGGGTGTCCACGCCGCTGGTGCGCAACCAGAGCGAGGCCCAGCCGGGTACGTCCCGGCCGCTCGCCGTGGCCAGCGCGTCCAGCAGGTCGGCGAGGTCCGCGTTGCCGAACCGGTGCCGGGCCAGGTGCGCGTTGACGCCCTCGAAGAACGCGTCGTCGCCCAGCCACACGACCAGTTGCCGGAGCGCCGCGGCCCCCTTGGCGTAGGAGATGCCGTCGAAGTTGGCCATCGCCTCCGACAGGCTCTCGATGCCGCTGGCCGCGATCGGATGGGTACTGGGGCGCTGGTCGGCGTCGTAGCCCCAGCCCTTGCGCAGGGTGGCGAAGTGGGTCCAGGCGTCGGTGAACCGGGTGCTCTCGACCGTGACCCGGTAGCCCAGGTACTCGGCGAAGGACTCGTTGAGCCACAGGTCGTCCCACCAGCGCATCGTGACCAGGTCGCCGAACCACATGTGCGCCATCTCGTGCGCGACGACCACGGCCCGGTTCGCGCGGTCCGCCTCGGTGGGGGCCGAGTGGAACAGGAACTCCTCGGCGAACAGGACGCAGCCCGGGTTCTCCATCGCGCCCCAGTTCAGCTCGGGGACGAAGGCCTGGTCGTACCGGCCGAACGCGTACCGGTCGGCGAAGAGTTCGTGCAGCCGGTCGAACGACGCGGCCGTGACCTCGAACAGCTCGTCGGCCTCCCGGTCCAGGTCGGCCGCGAGGGAGCGGCGGCTGTGCAGGCCGAGGGGGATGCCGTCGTGCTCGGCGTGCACCGAGTGCAGCGGGCCGGCGGCCACCACGGCCAGGTACGTACTGATCGGCGGGGTGGGCGCGAACTCCCAGCGCCCGCCGCCGACGTGCTCGCCGGCCGCGTTGCCCAGGACGGTCCAGCCGGCGGGCGCGGTGACGCCCAGCACGAACGACGCCTTGAGGTCGGGCTGGTCGAAGCACGCGAACAGGAGCGGGGCGAGGTCCGGGGCGCAGGAGGAGTGCACGTAGACCTCGCCGTCGAGCGGGTCGGTGAACCGGTGCAGGCCCTCGCCGGTGCGCGAGTAGGCCATGTCGGCCTCGATCAGCAGCTCGTTGTCGGCCGCCAGGTCCGCGAGGGGGAACCGGTGGTCGGCCAGGTCGGCCGGGTCGAGGGCGCGGCCGTTGAGCACGACGCGGCGCAGGGTGGCGGGGCGCAGGTCCAGGAAGGTGCCTGCCCCGGGGCGGGCGCAGCCGAACCGGATCACCGTCGTGCAGCCGAAGACGTCGCCGGGCCGGGTGAGGTCGAGGTCCAGCTCGTACCGGTGGACCTCGATCAGGTCGGCGCGGACGCGCGCCTCCGTGCGCTGGAGTGGGGGCATCCCCCTATCGTGCCCGGGGCGGCCCGGGTACGTCAGTCCCGTCCGCTGCGGGCGGAACCCCCGGGTCGGGGGCCCGCAGCTGCGCCACCTCCGCGCGCAGCTCCCGCACCTCGGCGAGCAGTTGCGCCAGGTCGTCGCGGGCCTCCTCCGAGCCCTGCTCGACGGCGTTGAACCGCTCCACGAACCAGGACGCGAGCGAGGCGGTGATGAAGCCCAGCAGCGAGATCCCGCAGAACATCAGGGCCACGGCCACGAACCGGCCGGTGTTCGTCGTGGGGTACTGGTCGCCGTACCCCACGGTGGTGATCGTCGTGAACGACCACCACAGCGCGTCGGCGAACCCGGTGATGTTGGCGTCCGGGTTGGACCGTTCGGCGTCGAGGGTGGCGAGGCTGGCCACGAACACGAGCAGCGCGGTGGCGGCCGCGACGTAGACGCCGAGCCGGACCCGGGTGACCGCGTGCACCCGGCGGTGCGCGACCGTGACCAGCATGACCAGGCGCAGCACCCGGACGGAGCGGAGCATGGGCAGGACGAGGACGCACAGGTCGAGCAGGTGCCGGCGGACGAACCGGAGCCGGTCGGCGGCGAGCGTGAACCGGTACAGGTAGTCGGCGCCGAGCAGCGCCCAGATGGTGATGTCGGCGATGTCGCAGGCGGTCAGCAGGGGCGCGGGCAGGCCCGGCCCGAGGATGGGGATGGCGTAGGAGACGAGGAACAGCACCGCCAGCGCGGTGGCCGGCCCGCCGGTCCGCCGTTCCCAGCGGGACAGTCCCGACCCCGGGTCGTCGTCCGGGTGTGCTGCGGTCACGGCGCGCTCCAGGGTCGGGCCCCGGCGAGGGTCTTCCGGAGCTGAGCCCGCATTGTAGGGGCCCCGGACCAGCACTTTCACCGGCGGAACCGGCCCCCTTTTCCGCCGGTGGGGCACGAATCCCACGATCCCGGACGGGTACCTGACGGGCATCCGACGGACGGGCGGGCCGCCGCGTGGCCACAGTACACATGAAGTCATCTTTTGATTGCGTAGAGTAGTTCTGGTGTCGGGCGGGAGCGAGCGGGACCTGATCGCCGTCGAGTGGGCGGCGTTCCGGGGACTGATGGGCGACGGCCACCTCGTCGAGGTCATCGCCCTGGCCGAGCGGATCGCGACGGAGTCCACCGACCCGCACCGCACCGCCCAGGCCCTCAACCAGCAGCTCGCCGCCTACCTCAACCTCGGCCGGTCGGCCGGCCACGGACCGCTGCTCGACCGGGTGCACGACGCGCTGTCGGCGGCCCCGGACCCGCGCCTGGTCGGGCAGTACCACCTGCTGGCGGGCATGATCGCGCACGAGCAGGGCTCGGTGGCCTCGGCGGTGACCCACGTCGTGCAGTCCGAACGCGCGCTCCGCCGGATGACCGAGGTCAGCCTCGGGGCGGTGGACGCCTGGCACGACCTGTGCGTGGTCTACACGGCCGTGAACTTCTACCCCGAGGCCCTGGAGGCGATGCGCCAGGCGGCCAGGGTCTGCGCCGCCGCCGGACTGGGACCGGCGCACGCGGCGTGCACGGCCTCGCAGGTCGCCGCCGCGATCGACCTCGACCACCACGGCGACACCGACGGCTGCGTGCGCGGCCTGCGCGCCCTGGTCGCGTCGAGCCGGCCGTTCGTCGCGGAGATCCAGGGCTTCGAACGCGTCTTCCTGCTGTACGCGGCCCGCCGGCTCGGCGCGCTCGGCCACCCCACCGACGTACCGGTCCCCCGCGACGACTTCGCCTCCTCCAGCGACCGCAACGTCCGCAACGTGCTGGACTCGGTGGCGGTGTGCGAGGCGATCGGGGCCGGCGACCCGGCCCTGGCCCTGGAACTCCTCGACCGGCACCCGCACCTGTCGGACACGATGGGCGTCGCCGAACCGCTCCGGCTGCGGTCCCTGGCGCTGTCCCTGGCCGGGGACCACGCGGGCGCGCTGGAGGTCGAGCGGGCCGGCATGCGGATGGTCACCCCGGAGGACCGCCAGGTGCGCAACCTGTTCGCGGACAGCATCGGGGCCCGGCTGGACCAGGAACGGCTGCGCCGGATGGCCGCCCAGTACGCGAACGCCGCCTCCACCGACCCGCTGACCGGCCTGCCGAACCGCCGCCGGATCGCCGCGTTCGTGGCCGGGCTGGGCCGCCGGGGCATGGGCGCGATGATCGGGGCCCTCGACCTCGACGGGTTCAAGGCCGTCAACGACACCCACGGCCACCCGGCCGGCGACCTGGTCCTGCAACGGATCGCGGGCATCTTCGCCGGGGCGGTGCGGCAGGGCGACCTGCTGGCCCGGCACGGCGGGGACGAGTTCGTGGTGATCCTGCCGGCCGCGTCGGCGGCGGAGGCCGTCGAGATCGGGGACCGGATCCGGGCGGCCGTGGACGCCGAGGACTGGGGGGCGCTGGTGCCCGGGACGCCGGTGTCGGTGAGCGTCGGCTGGGCGCCGTTGGGGACGGACGGGGAGGCCGCGCTTCGGGCCGCCGACGAGGCGTTGTACCGGGTGAAACGGGGGCGGGCCGGGGCTGCTGGGTAGCCGGGCCCGACGCAGGCCCCGGCCCGGCCCAGGCCCCGGCCCGGCTCAGATCCCGGCCCGGCCGTTGGGTGTCCGGGACTGTCCCGGCCGGCCGGCCACCTTCCGGACCACCCCCGCCCACGGTCTCCTTCATCGACATCCCCACCGTCGTTGGAGGAATCGTGTTCATCAAGAAGGCAGCGGCACTCGCACTCGGCCTGGCCCTCGCCGCGGGGGGCGTGGTCGCGCTCAGCGTCACGGCCAGCGCCGCGCCCACCGGAACGGAGTCGATGGGCGAGGCGTTCACCGGCCCCGCCGAGGAGCCGACCCTCGACGCGGCCGGGCCCGGGCCGGTCAACCTGATCCGGTACAACCTCGCGAAGGCGGCGGTGCACGAGTACAACCTGAAGATCACCGAGGCGAACCGCAAGTGCGACAAGTACCTGACCAAGAGTGAGGGGCAGAACTGCGCGAAGACCGCGTGGTGCGGTGCGTTCACCCGGTACATCTGGAAGACGAACGCCACCTCCAAGGCCCGGATCCCGGGCAGCCCGCTGTGGGCGACCAACTGGGGCTTCGCCGGCAACAACGCGCCGCTGTTCCAGCTGCGGGGCTCCGGGAAGGGCGGCACCCCGAACCTCGGTGACGTCGTCGTCTACGGCCGGCCCGGGGCGAGCGGCCACGTCTCGATCGTGGTGAAGGTGCACCCCAACGGCAACATCGACACCGTCGACGGCAACGCCTCGAACAAGGTGCACTACAAGAAGAACCTGGATCCGCGCACGGCCGTGGCCGGGGAGAACGGCAACCAGCACATCTGGGGGTACCGCAAGCCGGCGTAGCCGACCCGCGACGCCCGCCCGGCCACGACGGCCGGGCGGCCGTCGCGCGCGGGCCGGGATCAGGGCCGCAGCACCTGGGTGGACGCGGCCTCCTTGCGGATCGTCGCCTCCGCCCACCGCATCGGCAGGTCCTTCCCCACCTGCCACAGCGGGAACTGGTCGTCGTAGTGCTCGTCGAACGCGTGCCCCGAGTTGCCGGTCAGCTGGATCCACCGCGAAGCGTCCAGGTCGGACATGTCCACGATCATGCGCATCGACGGCACGGCGGTCACCTCGTACCCCTCGGAGGCGTCCCAGCCGTTGGCGTTGACGATGCCGCCGCCCCCGGCGACCGGGAACGGCCCCCGGTTGAACAGCCACTCCACCGGCCCGATCCCGGACTTGCCGAACGTCTGGTTCGTCAGGGTCAGGGTGTGCAGGTCGCCCCACTGCCACTTCTTCGGGTCCGAGCCCAGTCGGGAGCGCAGTTCGCGCTCGGCGTCGGCCATCGCGGCGGCCAGGATGTCCTGCTGCGTCTCCACCTTCGGGGTCCGCCTGTCGTCCCACCAGGTGGACGCCGGGTCGGCGAGGAGGTTGCGGGTCACCTCGAAGAACCGCTCGCCGCCGTTGGCCGGATGGTCCTTGCCCAGCTCGTCGAACAGGCGCGCCATCAGGGCCCGCCAGGTGGCGTTGTAGAACGCGGCCGGCGCGGAGTCGGCCGGCTGCTGGTAGTCCCACCCCTTGAGCAGGTCCCGCGCGGGGCCCGACCCGGGCACGGCGAGCAGCGCCGGCACCAGGGCCGCAGCGCCGCCGTTGCGGTTGTCGAACTGGATCCGGCCGATCGCCGCCGCGTCGAGCTTGCCGGAGCCGAGCAGCAGGTCCGTGATCCGCTGCGACCGGTAGCCGAAGGCCCAGTCCCTGGTCAGCAGCCGGGGGTAGGCCGCCCCGACCACGGCCTGGTTGGCGGTGACGACATAGCCCCGCTCGGGGTTGTACTCGTTGGGCAGCTCCGCGAACGGGATGTACGACTTCCAGTCGTAGTCGGACTCCCAGCCCGGGGCCGGGTAGCGCCCGTCGCCCTTGCCCCGCACCGGCACCCGCCCGGGCGCCTGGTAGCCGATGTTGCCGTCCACGTCGGCGTAGACGATGTTCTGCGACGGCACCTCGAACTTGGCCGCCGCCGCCCGGAACGAGTCCCAGTCCCCGGCCCGGTTGATCGCGAACACCGCGTCGATGGTGTGCCCCGGGTCCAGCGCGGTCCACCGCAGCGCCATGCCGTACTGGCCCCCGGCCTTCGCCAGCTCCTTCGACGTGTCCGACATCAGCGGCCCGTGTTTCGTGCTCCGCACCGTGATCGTGACGGGCTCGCCGCCGGCGACCTGGAGGACCTCGGTCCGCTTGTCCAGGTCCAGCCACGCGCCGTCCACCTGGTACCGGTCGCCGTCGAGTTTTTCCAGGTAGAGGTCCGTGACGTCCGGGTCGAGGTTCGTGAAGCCCCACGCGATCCGCGCGTTGTGCCCGATCACGACCCCGGGCACTCCGGAGAACGTGAAGCCCGCGACGTCGATGCCGCAGGACGAACAGTGCAGCCCCATCTGGTACCAGATGCCCGGCATCGAGGGGCTCAGGTGCGGGTCGTTGGCGAGGAACGGCTTGCCCGTGGTGGTGCGGGCGCCCGCGACCACCCAGGAGTTGGAGCCGATCCCGTCGACGCCGAGCCCGGTCGCCCTCGTCGCGGCGGCGACCTTCTCGATCCCCTCCGCGACCCCCCGGACGAGCGACCCGGGCACCACGGGCGGTGCCACGCTGGCGTACTTCCCGTCGGCCACCGTGCCGGGCGTCGGCACGATCGGGGTGTGCCGGGTCTCCGGGTAGGTCGGGTACAGCTCCTCGACCCTGGCCCGGTCCATCCCGTCGGCCAGCAGCTGCGCCCGGGTCAGCTCGTCGTCCATGTTGCCGCGCAGGTCCCACGCCATCGCCTTGAGCCAGGCGAGGCTGTCCACCGGGTTCCACTTCTCGATCTCGTAGTCGCCGTTCTGCAGGCCGAGGACCGAGTACTCCAGGCTGGCCGCGCCGCCGTCGTGGTCGGCGAGCCACGCGTTGACCCCGGCGGCGTACGCGTCGAGGTAGGTCCTGGTCTCGGGGGTGGCGGCCGCGTACTCCGCCTCGGCCACCCGCCGCCAGCCCATCGTGCGCAGGTACTTGTCCGTGTCCAGCTGTCCCGCGCCGAACAGCTCCGACAGCCGCCCGGCGGTGACGTGCCGGCGGAAGTCCATCTCCCAGAACCGCTCCGAGGCGTGCAGGTAACCCTGGGCCCGGAACAGGTCACCGGGCGTGGTCGCATAGACCTGCGGGATGCCGTGCGCGTCCCACCGCACGGTCACCGGGGCGCTCAGCCCGGCCAGCTTCAGGTCCCCGGTGCGCTCCGCCAGGGGCCGGCGCACGGTCCACGTCCCGTAGCCGGCGCCGGCGAGCACGAGCACCAGGAGGGCGACCAGCGACCACAGCAGCACTCTGCGAAGCTTCCTCATGTCGCCGGATCGTACGCGCCCGGACACCCCGCCGGGACCCACGACCCGGTGCGGTCCGGCCGCGGCTGTCACACCCGGGGCCTAGGCTGGGTCCCATGGCATCTCCGCTGCTGGCCCTGGACGCCCCGAGCCTCTACTACCGGGCGTACTTCGGCGTTCCCGAGTCCATCACCGCCCCCGACGGCACCCCCGTCAACGCCGTGCGCGGCTTCCTCGACGCGATGAGCACCCTGATCCGGGGCCGCAGTCCGGACCGGCTGGTCTGCGCGCTGGACTACGACTGGCGGCCGGCGTGGCGGGTGGCCCTGCTCCCGTCGTACAAGGCGCACCGGGTCGTCGACGAGGAGGCCAACGCGGAGGCCACCCCCGACACGCTGTCCCCGCAGGTGCCGATCCTGCTGGACATCCTGGCCGCGCTCGGGATCCCGGCGATCGGCTCGTCCGGCTTCGAGGCCGACGACGTGCTCGGCACCCTGGCCGCCCGGGGTCCCGCCCCCGTCGAGGTGGTCACCGGCGACCGGGACCTGTTCCAGCTGATCGACGACGGCGTCTCCGTGCTGTACGTGGGCCGGGGCGTCGCGAACCTGGAGGTGCTCGACGACGCGGCGGTCCTCGCGAAGTACGGGGTGCCGGCCGCCGGCTACGCGGACTTCGCGGTGCTGCGCGGCGACCCGAGCGACGGGCTGCCCGGGGTGGCCGGGGTGGGCGAGAAGACGGCCGCGAAGCTGATCACCGCGTACGGGGACCTCGACGGCCTGCTGGCGCACGTGCACGAGCAGCCGAAGGGGCTGCAGGCCAAGCTGACGGCCGCCGCCGACTACCTGAAGGTCGCGCCGGAGGTGGTGCGGGTGGCCACCGACGTGGCACTGCCCGATTTCGACCCGACGCTGCCGAAGGAGCCGGTCGACCCGGACGGGCTCGCGGCGCTGGCCGAGCGGTGGGGCGTGACCGGGGCGGTCGGCCGGCTGACCACGGCCATGGCCCGGAACTAGCCGGCGGATCCGCACCGGTACACAACGGAGCTGAGCCGCCGGGGAGGGGACCGGCGGCTCAGCGGTTTCCGGTGACCGTTACGGGATGGTGGCGCCGTAAGCGCTCAGCACCTCGGGCACCGGCTGGAAGAACGTGGTCCCGCCGGAGGTGCAGTTGCCGCTGCCCCCGGAGGTGAGGCCCAGGGCCACGGAACCGGCGAACATCGAGCCGCCGGAGTCGCCACCCTCGGCGCAGACGTTCGTCTTGATCATCTGGTAGACGGAGCCCTGCGCGTAGTTGACGGTCTGGTTGAGCGCCGACACCGTGCCGCTGCGGACCTGGGTGGTGCTGCCGGAACGCCGGACGGCCTGCCCGACGAACGCGTTACCGGCGGAGGTGATGTTCTGGCTGCCGCTGTACAGGTACACGCTGCTGGGGTGCGCGACCGTGGACGTGTACCGCACGATGCCGTAGTCGTTGGTCGGGAAGCTGGTGCCGACCCGGGTGCCGAGCGTGGTGGTGTGCCCCGAGTTGGACCAGAACGTGGTGCCGAGGTTGGTGCAGTGCCCGGCGGTGATGAAGTGTGCCTGGCCGCCGCGGGTCACGTTGAACCCGAGCGAACAGCGGGAGCTACCCATGTAGATGGCCTGGCCACCGGCGATGAACGGCGTGAACGTGCCCTTGTCGAACTCCAGGCGGGCCGCCCCGTCGAGCTTGCCGACGACCGACTTGAGCTGGTCGAGTTTCGCGCCGGTGACGGTGCTGTCGGCGGTGACGACGACCTGGTTGGTCGCGGGGTCGGTGCCCCACGCCGTGCCGGGGATCGTCGCCGAACGGGTCAGCTCGGCGGTCGCGGCGGCCAGTTGGCCCGCGCTCCGGCTGACGATCTGGGGAACGGCGCCGGCCCGGTAGACCGCCGAGGCGGCTTCGGCGTCGGTGACCGTGACGACCATCCGGCCGAGACCGGCGTCCAGGTAGGTGCCGGCCGACTTGTCGCCGAGGGACCGCGACAGGTCCGCGGAGGCGTCCGCGCCGATGCCGGCCTTGATGCCCGACTCGGCGGACAGCGCGCCGGTGCCGGGCGTGGCCTGGGCGATGGTGGGAATGAGCAGGGCACCGGCGACGAGACCGGTGGCCGCGAGCAGTTTCGTGACTCTCACACGTGCCTCCCAGAGAGGGGGGTGGACGCGCCCGGGATGGCGCGCCCGACTCGGAGGCGCATCGGATTCCGCACGGAACGAGGTGCATCCGCGACAATTGCCTAATCCGATGCTGAACCGTGATGGGGATGTTTCCATGCCGCAATGTCATCAACAAGCGGCACACCAGGATCAGGGCAACACTGTGGACACCTGGACCCACAAGCTGGCACGGCGTGACATGAGTGTGAATGTTCGAGATTCAAGCCCATCAATTTCGACGGGTACGGGGGCTGGCGCGGCCGGGCCCCCAGAGGAGCCCGGCCGGGGCCTCACGCCATCGACGAGTACGCCAGCACCCCGCGCCGCATGTCGTCCATCGCCTGCCGCGCCGTGTCCCGCAGCGGCGTGTCCCCCGAGGCCTCCGCCAACTGCCCCAACAGGTCGATCACCTGCCGGCACCAGCGCACGAAGTCACCGGCCGGCATCTCCGTGTCCAGGCCGTGCACACTGGACAGCACCTTGGGCAGGGCCTCGCCGCGCGCCCACCGGTACACCGGCCAGACGAAGCCGAGGTCCGGTTCGCGGGTCAGCTGCAGGCCGCGCGCCGCCTCGTCGGACTCCACCTCGCCCCACAGCCGCAGGGTCTCCTCCACCGCGTCGCCGACCGCGCCCCGGGGCACGGAGGCCCGGTCGTCGGTGTCGCGGCGCGCCTCGTACACCAGGACGGAGGCGGCGGCGGCCAGCTCCGACGGGGACAGCCCGTCCCACACGCCCCGGCGCAGGCACTCGGCGACCAGCAGGTCGGTCTCGGCCCAGATCCGCGACAGGGTGCGCCCGGCCTTGGTGACCTGGCCGTCCGCGCTCAGGTAGCCCCGGTCGGTCAGTAGCCCGCACACCTTGTCGAACGTGCGGGTCAGCGAGCCGGTCCGGTTCTCCACCTTGTCGCGCAGGGTCTGGGTCTCCTTGTTCAGCCGCTCGCGCCGCTCCGCCCACCGGGCGTGGTCCTCGCGCTCCGGGCACTCGTGGCACGGGTGCCGGCGCAGCGCGCGGCGCAGCTCGTCGAGCTGGCGGTCGTCGGCCGCCCCGGACCGGGCCCGGCGCGCGCCCCGCCGGGCGGACTGCGAGATCTCGACGTTGCGCAGGCTCGACACCAGGTCGCGACGGTCCTGAGGGGACCGGGGGTTGAAGTGCTTCGGCACCCGGATGTGGCCGAGCGGCTCCACCGGGCTGGTGAAGTCCGTGGCCGGGATCCGGCCGGCCCAGCGGTCCTCGGTGACGATCAGCGGCCGGGGGTCGCCGAAGCCGCCCACGCCCGGGTCGATCACGATGGCCAGCCCGGTGCGCTTGCCCGTCGGCACCTTGATGATGTCCCCGGCCTTGAGCCGAGCCACCGACGCGGCCGCGTTGGCCCGCCGGGTACTGGCCGACTCGCGGGCCAGGCCGCGTTCCCGGTCGGCGATGGCGACCCGGAGCGCGTAGTACTCCGCGTAGTCGCCGAGGTGGCACTCCATGTCGGCGTCCATCGCCGCCAGGCCCTCCTCGTTGCGCACCACCTGGCGGGACGCGCCCACCACGGACCGGTCGGCCTGGAACTGCGCGAACGACGAGGCCAGCAGCTCCCGGGCCCGCGCGGGGCCGACGCTGGCCACGAGGTTGACGGCCATGTTGTAGGAGGGCCGGAAACTCGACTTCAACGGGTACGTCCGGGTGGAGGCCAGCCCGGCCACGTGCCGGGGGTCGGTCTCCGGGGACCACAGCACGACGGCGTGGCCCTCCACGTCGATCCCGCGCCGCCCCGCCCGCCCGGTCAGCTGCGTGTACTCCCCCGGGGTCAGGTCGACGTGCGCCTCCCCGTTGAACTTGACCAGCTTCTCCAGCACCACCGACCGGGCCGGCATGTTGATGCCCAGCGCGAGCGTCTCGGTGGCGAACACGGCCTTGACCAGGCCCCGGACGAACAGCTCCTCCACGATCTCCTTGAAGACCGGCAGCATGCCCGCGTGGTGGGCGGCCAGGCCGCGTTCGAGGCCTTCGAGGAACTCGTAGTACCCGAGGACGTTGAGGTCCTCGTGCGGTAGCGCGGCCGTGCGGCTCTCCACGATCCGGCGGATCTCGCGCCGGTCCTCGGGGTCGGTCAGCTTCAGCCCCGAGCGCAGGCACTGCTGGACGGCCGCGTCGCAGCCCGCGCGGCTGAAGATGAACACGATCGCCGGCAGCAGGCCCTCGCGGTCCAGCCGTTCGATGACGTCGACCCGGCCCGCGATCAGGTCCCGGCCGGAGCGGCCCCGCCGGCCCCGGTCGTCCCAGCCGATCTGGCGCAGCAGGTCCCGGGTGCGCCGGAGCAGCTCCGGGTGCACCTCGTGCTTGCTGGCCGCCTCCTGGTCGTGGAACAGGTCGAACATCCGCTTGCCGACGAGCATGTGCTGCCAGAGGGGTACGGGCCGGTGCTCGCTGACCACGATCTTCGTCTCGCCGCGCACGGTGACCAGCCAGTCGGCGAACTCCTCCGCGTTGGAGACGGTGGCCGACAGCGAGATCAGCGACACCGACGGCGGCAGGTGGATGATCACCTCCTCCCAGACCGCGCCCCGGAACCGGTCGGCGAGGTAGTGCACCTCGTCCATGACCACATACGACAGCGTGTCGAGGGTCTGCGACCGCGCGTAGAGCATGTTGCGGAGCACCTCGGTGGTCATCACGACCACGGGCGCGTCGCCGTTGATGGCGTTGTCCCCGGTGAGCAGGCCGACCTTGTCCGCCCCGTGCACCGCGACCAGATCGTTGAACTTCTGGTTCGACAGCGCCTTGATCGGCGTCGTGTAGAAGCACTTGCGGCCCTCGCGCAGCGCCTGGAACACCGCGAACTCGCCGACCACGGTCTTGCCGGCCCCCGTGGGCGCGCACACCAGCACGCCGGTGCCCCGTTCCACCGCCTCGCAGGCCTCGATCTGGAAATCGTCCAGTTCGAAGTCGAGGCCCCGCAGGAAGTCGTTCAGGGCCGGGTAGGCGGCCCGCCTGCGGAAGTCACCGTACCGGTCGGCGGGGCTTGTCATGCTCTCTAGGCTAAGCCATGGTCAACTCTGTTTCGTCGCGGCGCGAACGCGGATCCCTTTCCTGACCGGCCCCTGACGGGTCGGTCGGCCCCCCGGGGCCCCGCCGGCGTCACCCGCCGGACCCGCGCCCGCCCCTTCCGGACGTGTGGCGAGGTCAGGACGCACCCGACGCGCCGTCCCGCGTCCGCTCACCGGTCGCTTTCCCGTGTGCACACCCGGGAAACCGCACAGGGGACCCCCTGCCTCCGCAGTCTCGCTGCCGGGAGTCGGTATGGTGCAGAGCGTGACGCAGACAGAGCACCCCCCGAGTCCGCGCCGCCCGGTGGAGGCGGTTCTCGTCGACTTCCACGGCACGCTCGCCCAGGTGGAGGACGCCCCCCTGTGGCTCGCCGCGGCCGTCGAGGCGTGTGGCACCACCCTGGAGGGCCCCCGGGCCACCATCCTGCTCGACCGGCTGCTCACGGCGGGCCGCGCCGGTGGGCCCACGCCCGCCCGGATCCCGCCCCAGCTCGCGGAGGTGTGGGCCGAGCGCGACCTGTACCCGCACGCCCACCGGGCCGCCTACGCCGGGCTGGCCGCCACCGTGCAGTCCCCGATCGAGGGCCTCGCCGACGCCCTCTACGACCGGATCCGGCTCCCCGAGGGCTGGGTCGCGTACGCCGACACGGTCACCGTGCTCAGCGCCCTCAAGGACGCCGGCATCCCGACCGCGCTGGTGTCCAACATCGGCTTCGACATCCGGCCGATCTGCGAGGCGCTCGGCTTCGGCCACCTGATCACCGAGTGGGTGCTGTCCTACGAGCTCGGCCGGTGCAAGCCGGAGAAGGCCGTGTTCACCCACGCGTGCTCGGTGCTCGGCGTGCCCGAGGACCGGGCGCTGATGGTGGGCGACAGCGCGGCGGACGGGGCGGCCGTGGTGGCCGGCCTCCAGGCGCTGCTGCTGCCGGCCTCGCCGCCCGGGGCGGTGCACGGCCTGTCGGCGATCCTGGACTTCGTCTCCTGACCCGACCGGGGCCGGGGCACCGGAACCCTGGCGCTGCTGAGGCCGGGGCCGGGACCTCGGAACCCGGGCGGTGCGGAGGCCGGGGCCGGGCGGGCGAGTCCGCGCTCCGCGCGCCTGGGGTCACGCCGCAGGCCTTCCTCGCCGGGCCGAACTGACCGACCGCGCGCGTGGGGTCACGCCGATCCGGTTGGAGTAGGAGTCGCTCACCTGGGTCCGCGCTCCGCGCGTGGGATCACGCCCGTTCGGCGGCGACAGGCACGAGCCGGGCGCGCCGACCGCGTACCCCGATGATGGTTTCTAGTGCAGCAGGGTCAGCGCGCCCGGCTCGCAGGTGACCGTCACCGGCAGCGGGCCGAGCCGCTCCCCGTCGGCGTAGCAGTGCAGGTCGGGGCCGGCGATCTCCAGCGTCCGGGCCCGCAGGGTGCGCACGGCCGGGTGCGTCACGTGCGTCCCGCCGCGCACCTTCGGCTTCAGGGTCGCCAGGGCCAGCCGGCCCGCCACGCCCAGCGTCACGTCGAGCAGCCCGTCGGCCGGGTCGGCGCCCGGGCAGATCCGCATCCCGCCGCCGTAGGACGTCGTGTTGCCCACCGCGAGGAGCACCGAGTCCAGCTCGGCGGGTTCGCCGTCGATCACCAGCCGGTACCGCAGCGGGCGCAGCCGGGCCAGCTCCGCGAAGATCGCCAGGTCGTACCGCATCGGCCCGCGCGGCCAGCGCATCCGGTTCGCCCGCTCGTTGACCAGCGCGTCGAACCCGGCCGCCAGCACGCTGCCGTACCAGGACGTGCCGTGCGCCCCGTCCACCCGGGCCAGATCCACCTGACGGGTACGCCCCGCCAGCACCGCCGCCACGGCCGCCCCCGGGTCGGCGGGCAGCCCCAGTCCGGTCGCCAGGTCGTTGCCGGTGCCCAGCGGGACGATGCCCAGCGGGACGCCGGTCCCCGCGAGCGCCTGGAGGGCCAGGTGCGCCGTGCCGTCCCCGCCCATGGCCACCACGGCGGAGGCTCCCCCGGCGACGGCGGCCCGGACGGCGCCGGCCCCCTCGGGGAGCAGCTCGTGCGGGCCGAGCTGGGCGAGCAGGGCCGGTAGCAGGGCGGCATGGCGGCCCTTGCCCGCGGTGGGGTTGGCGACGACGGCGATCACCGGGGAAACGTAGCGGGTCTCCCGGTGAACCGGAAGACCCGTCGGTAACTTACGCGCCGGACGTGCTGGTCGAACCACATGGCGAGCGTCCCGCGCGGACGGCGAGCGTCCCGGTGTCCCGGGGCGCCCGCCGGCCCGCTAGATGCTGTCGTCGAACCTGCTGCGCCGGTCGAGCTTCTCCGGCTCGGGCACCGGCTCCGGTTCGGCGACCGGTTCGGGCTTGTAGTCCAGCGGCGCGGCCTCGTCGTCGGCCAGGTTCGCGTACTCGGCGGCGCCGCTCTTGCGCCCGCGTCGCCGGTCGTTGAGCCACGCGATGCCGATCGCGATGAAGTACATCAGGCTCAGCGCCAGCGCCAGCCCCGTCATGACGAACGGGTCGGGCGTGGGCGTGGCGATCGCGGCGAAGATGAAGAACAGGAAGACGACGGTGCGCCACCAGCTCAGCATCTTCTTCGCGCTGACCAGGCCGGCGAAGTTGAGCATCACCGCGAGCAGCGGGAACTCGAACGCCACCCCGAAGATCAGCATGAAGTTGGTGACCCAGCTGACGTACCGGGTGAGTTCGAGCGAGTTGGTCAGGTGCTCCTCCTGCGCGGGCAGCAGGAACTCCAGCCCCTTGCCGACCACCAGGTACGCCAGGAACGCGCCCGTCAGGAACAACGGCGTGGCGGCGGCCACGAACGCGTACGCCCAGCGGCGTTCCCGCTTGTGCAGGCCCGGGGCGACGAACGCCCAGATCTGGTACAGCCAGACCGGGGCCGCGACCACGAGGCCGGCCCACATGGCGACCTTGAGCTTGAGCAGGAAGACGTCGCCGACGCCCAACTGCAGCATGTCCGGGGCCTGGCCGTCGGGGAACAGGTCGCGGTACGGCTCCTGCAGGCGCTCCAGGATCCACGTGTGCAGCTTGAACACGTAGATCGCGATGAACCCGACGAGGATGCCGAGGAACGCCTTGAACAGGCGGTTCCGCAGTTCGCGGAGGTGCTCCATGAGAGGCATGGAGCCGTCGGCGGCCGGCTTCGACCGCGCCGCCGACCGTTTACGCAGGACGGGGCTCACGAACTTCCGTCGTTAGATGCTGGTGTCGCGCGGCGGGGCGGCCGGCGGCTGCACGACCGGGGGTGCCGGCTGCACGGCGGGCGCGGGCGGGGCGGCCGGCGGAGGCGTCTGGGCCTGCGCGGCGTTGCCGTCCTCGGCGAGACCCTTGGTCTCCGCCTTGATGATCCGCATCGACTTGCCCAGCGAACGGGCGGCGTCGGGGAGCCGCTTGGACCCGAAGAGCAAGACCACCGCAATGATGATCACAGCCCAGTGCCACGGCTGCAAACTACCCATCAGGAACCTCCAAGGCTTGTCAACGCAGTTCCATGGTACGCGTCCGCCGTCCCGGTATCGGGAGTGCGGCGACGTCGTCCCGCCGGGCAAGTGTTGCCAACTGACGAGAAAACGTCAACCTCGCGCAGGTATACGCACGGTAACCGCAGCAAGTTGTTACGTTGCCGGCGGTGATTTATAACATTTAAGAAGGTTTACGGTTTACTGCGGCCGCCCCGGCCTTCGCGCTGACCGCGTCGACCGTGCTCTGCAACCGCTCCAGCTTCGCCTGCAACACCAGCGCGTCGCCCTGCCGCGCCTCCAGCCGGGCCGCCGCCAGCCGCAGGGGCCGCAGCCGCCGCACCAGGGGCAGGCAGGCGAGCACGAGCAGCACGACGCCGACCACGAACCCGGCACCCAGAATCCACCACACCACGCCCAGACCCTACCCCGCGCGCCCGACGGTTCCCGCCTGCCACCCGTGGCGAAACCCGACACCCACCATCGGGGTACCGGAAGCGGGCGCCCGTTTCCCGCCACGGAGTCCCGTGCGCACGGATCGGCCGTGGGCGAGCCCGCCGTCGGGTCGCCGCGCGCCGCGTCCGCAGCGTGGGCGGGGCAGATCCTGGTGGGAGCCACCGATCAGAGCCCAGGTAAGCCGCGTCCGCAGCCCGGGCCGGAGGGTCGGGGCGGGCCGTCAGATGCCCGCGGCCCGTGCTGGGCCGGTGTCTGACGCTCAGTCGGTCGCGTACGCCAGCAGCGCGGAGCGGGCCGCGTCCCCGATCGACGCCACCAGCTCCGGTGGGGCCACCGCGCTCGCCCGGCCGCCCAGGCCGAGGATCAGCCGGTGCGCCCAGCCCAGGTCCGCCGCGCGCAGGGTCACGATCCAGTCCCCGTCGGGCTGCGGCGTGACCGACTCGCAGGGGTAGTACTCGGTCACCCAGCGGGCCTCGCGGGCGATCCGCAGCGTCACCAGGGGCAGTTCCGGGGTCGGCCGGAACACGCCCTGCGCGACGTCGGTGGGCACCGCCCAGGGCGGCGGGGCGCTGGGCTCCTCCAGCTCGGCGAGCGCGTCGATCCGGTCGGCCCGGAACAGCCGGACGGAGCACGCGGACCGGCACCACGCCTCCAGGTACGTCCGGCCGTCGGCCAGCAGCAGGCGCATCGGGTCCACGACGCGCTCGGTGGAGGCGTCGCGGCGGGCCGTGTAGTACGTGATCCGCAGGGCGCGGCCCCGGTCCATCGCGCCGCGCAGCTCCTCGACCCGTTCGGGCTGGTCGGGCATGCGGACCGCGAACCCCTCGGCCGCCGCCACCTTCTCGATCTTCGCGAGGGTGCGGTGCACGACGTCGCGGTCCATCGCGCCCGGCGACTCGGCGAGCAGCCGCAGCGCGACGTGCAGGGCGAGGGCCTCGTCCGGGGTGAGCCGCAGCGGCCGGTCGATCCCGGCGTCGTAGGTGATGGTGACGCTGTCCTCGTCGACGGCCATGTCGATCAGGTCGCCGGGCCCGTACCCGGGCAGGCCGCACATCCAGAGGAGTTCGAGGTCCTCGCGGAGCTGGCGCTCGGTCACGCCCAGGTCGGCGGCGGCGTCGGCGATCAGGATGCCGGGGCGGGCCAGCAGGTAGGGCACCAGGTTGAGCAGCCGGCCGAGCCGGTCGGCGGACGGGGTCACGCGGCCACCTCCCGGAGAACGGGGCGGGCCGGGCCGGGGGCGTGGCGGGCCGGGCCGGCCTCCGGGCAGGTGGGGAACCGCCGGGGCGGCACGGGGCGGGTCACGCGGCCACCTCCGCCGGGGAGTGCAGCCCCGCGAGCACCCGGAGCTGGTGGACCACCGCGTCGCGCACCTCGGGCGGGTCGAGGACCAGCACGTCGGCCCCGTACCCGACGAGGAACTCGGCGAGCCGGTCGGCGTCGGCGTACGCCAACGTGGCCACGTCCCCTTCGAGCCGGTCCGCGCGCCGCCGGATCCCGTCGGCCCGCCCGGGGGCCAGCCGCACGGTCGCCCGCCCGGTCCGCTCGGGCGCGGGCCCGCCGGAGAACCGGGCCACCTGCGAGATCAGGTCCACCCCGTCGGGCGTCGTGTACGCCCCCGGCTCGCCCGTCGCGCGCACCGTGCCGACGATCCGGGACAGCCGGAAGCACCGGGTGGCGCCCCGGTCGAGGTCGTGGCCCACCACGTACCACCGGCCGCGCCAGCAGACGGCGCCCCACGGCTGGAGCCGGCGGCGGCGCGCGGCGTCCTCGGTGGGGATCCGGTAGTCGAAGGTGATCACCCGGCGGTCGCGGACGGCGGCCGTGACGGGTTCGAAGGAGGGCTCCACGCCCAGGGTCGGCTCGACGCCGAGGGTGGCGTGCGGGTCGACGTCGATGCCGGCCGCGCGCAGTTTCGTCAGGCCGGACGAGGCGGCGGCGGCCAGGCCGTGGTCGCGCCACAGTTTGGCGGCGATGCCGACGGTGGCGGCCTCGTCGGGTTCGAGCTGGACCTCGGGGAGGGCGTAGTCGCGCTGGGCGATCCGGTAGCCGGGTTCGGCGTCGAAGACGCTCGATGTGCCGGTCTCCAGGGGGACGCCCAACTCGCGGAGTTCGGCCTTGTCCCGTTCGAACTTGCGCTGGAACGCCTCGTGGTCCTTGCTCACCGACGGGTCATGCTCATAACCTGGGACAGTCTGCGCGATCTGGGCGGCGGTGAGGAACCGGCGGGTCGACAGCAGACAGATCACCAGGTTGACGAGGCGCTCTGTGCGGGTGCGGGACACCTGTCGACGTTAGCAGGGTAGGTTGCGGGGGTGCTGCGCTGGCGATCCGGAACCGTGCTGACCGTCCGTCGTTCCTGGAAGGGCGCCGTCGAGCTCGACGTCACCGTTGACGCCCGAAACCCGGAAGATCCTCCTTTGGTACGCGCGCTGGCGTACCCGGCGATGGTCGGCGACCCGGTGCCCGGCGACCGGGTGCTGCTGAACACCAACGCGCTGAGCCTGGGCCTGGGCACCGGCGGGTACGCGCTGGTGGTCGCCCTCCCCGACCGGCTCCCCCCGGACTCCGACGCCCCGGGGCACGTGATGAAGGCGCGGTACACCCCGCAGCAGGTCACCGTCCTGGCCGCCGACGAGGAGGCGTCGCCCCACCGGGCGGTGCTGGCCGACGCCGACGACCTCGACGGGCTCCCGGTCCTGGTGGCCGACCTGCACTCGGCGCTCCCCGCCCTGCTCGCCGGGATCCTCGCCGACACCCCCACGGCCCGGGTCGCGTACGTGATGACGGACGGGGGCGCGCTGCCCGCCTGGTTCTCCCGGAACCTCGACGCGCTGTCGGGGCTGATCGCCGGGGTGGTCACGGTCGGCCAGTCCTTCGGCGGGGACCTGGAGGCCACCAACACCCACACCGGGCTCCTCGCGGCCCGGCACGCGCTCGGCGCGGACGTCGCGATCGTGACGCAGGGGCCGGGCAACCTGGGCACCGGTACCCCCTGGGGCTTCTCCGGGGTGTCCACCGGCGAGGCGGTCAACGCGGCGGCGACCCTGGGCGGCCGGCCGGTGGGCTCGGTGCGGCTGTCGACTGCCGACGGGCGCGCCCGGCACCGGGGCGTGTCCCACCACAGCCTCACCGCGTACGGCCGGGTCGCCCTGGCCCCCGCCGACCTCGTCCTGCCGACCGGCTGCGACCCGGCCCACCTGGAGCAGCTCGCGCCGCTGCTGGCCCGGCACCGGATCGTGCTGGTGGACCCGACGGGGCTCGACGACGCGCTGCGCGCCCTGCCGGTGAAGCTGTCCACTATGGGCCGGGGCCTCGACGCCGAACACGACTACTTCCTCGCGGCGGCGGCGGCGGGCCGGCACGCGGCAGCCCTCGCCGCCTGACCCCGGCGACACAGGGGGCGGGCCGGAATAGTCCGGCTGTCCCGGACCGCAGGCTCCGGCGGCCCACGCGGCCATGTTCCCGGCGGGCCGGGCGCGCGGAAGCCTCGCGCCCCAGCGTTCACCGCCCGGACAGACTCCGGCGGGAACGGGTTCACCGGCCCGCGTCACCCTCGACGCGTGACGCTGATCCGGGGCATTCTGCTGGACCTCGAAGACACCCTGTACCCCCGTTCCCAGTTCCTCGACCAGGCCTGGCAGCGGGTGTGCGCCGTCGGTTCGACCGCCGGCCTGGATCCGGCCCGGTTGCGCCCCGCCCTCGACCGCGCGGCGGCGGGCGGCAGCGACCGGCCCGGCCTGATCGACGAGGCTATCCGCTCGATCGGCGCGGACCTGGCCCTCGTCCCCCGCCTGGTCTACGCCTTCCGGGAGTACTGGCCGACGACCCTGGTGCCCTACCCGGGCGTCGAGGAGCGGCTGGACGAGCTGTCCGCCCGGCTGCCGCTGGTGCTGGTCACCGACGGCAACCCCGCGCAGCAGCGGGCCAAGGTCGAGGCGACCGGCCTGGTGCGGCACTTCCGCGCGGTGGTGTGCACCGACGAGGGCGGCGGCCGAGACTTCCGCAAGCCGCACGGTTCGGGGTTCCGCCGGGGGTTGTCCGCGCTGGCGTGCCCGGCCGACGCCGCGATCATGATCGGGGACCGGCCGGACCGGGACGTGGCCGGCGCGAGTTCGATGGGGATCCGGTCGGTGCGGGTCCGCACCGGGGAGCACGCGGGGCTGCCCGACCACCCGGCGACGTGGCGGACGGCGGACAGCACGGTGGAGGCGCTCGACCTGGTGCTGGGGCTGACCGTCGCGGAGGTCTGACCTTCACGGACCGGTAACGCCCCGACTCGTAACCCTCAAAAGCTTTTGGGGTGTACTCGCCCAGATGCGGCCTTTCCCCCGCCCACCGATCCGGACCACCTCCGCGCACGCGGCCCCAACCTGGCCCACATCCGCCCGGAGCGACCTGAAAATCCGCGCTGAGGCACGCCTCGGTCGGGGGCAGCACCATCCCCGCGCGGAGTGACCTGGAGTCCAGGCTGACGAACGCCTCGGTCGGGGCCAGCACCAACCCCGCGCGGAGCTACCTGAAGTCCACGCTGACGAACGCCCCGGTCGGGGCCAGCACCAACCCCGCCCGGAGCTACCTGAAGTCCACGCTGACGAATGCCCCGGTCGGGGCCAGCACCAACCCCGCGCGCAGTGATCTGAAGCCACCTCGTGCCGCGTCGCCGACCAGATCGCCCCAGCGGGCGGCCCCTGACAAGGGTGCGACTCCCCGCTCGGGACGGCCTGAAGCGGCGTTGTGCCGCGCGGCCTGCCGGAACCGCCGCAGCGCACATGTCACGGCGGCGCACCCGCCGCTCGGCTGGCGCGGACGTGCCGTTGGCCGCGTCGAGGCGCACGCCAGCGCTCCGCCGGACGATCGGCGGGTCGGTCGGGCTACGGGAGCAGGATCAGGGCCAGCCAGCCGACGAGGACGACGGCGAGGATCGCGGCAAGCACCCAGGTGGGGATTTTGTGCCCGCCCGCCCGGTTCCGGCTGATCTCTTCGGCGATCTTGGCACGGCGCTTCTGCACCCGGCTCGTGATGAAGTCGGGGCGGCCGTTCTTCTGCTGGTCACTCATGGCGGTTCCGAGACTACCGGCACCCCGAGGGCCGCATCAAGGCGCGATCCGTGGGGCGTCGCGGCGACGCCCCACGGAACCGGTCACATGCTCGCGATCAGCTTGTCCACGCGCTCGTCGTGCGCCCGGAACGGGTCCTTGCACAGGACGGTGCGCTGGGCCTGGTCGTTGAGCTTGAGGTGCACCCAGTCGACGGTGAAGTCGCGGCGCTTCTCCTGGGCCTGGCGGATGAACTCGCCGCGCAGCCGGGCCCGGGTGGTCTGCGGCGGGGTCTCCTTCGCCTCGAACACCTGGAGCTCGTTGACCACCCGGTCGACGTTGTCGCGCTTCTCGAGCAGGGCGTGCAGGCCCCGCCCGCGCCGGATGTCGTGGTAGGCCAGGTCGAGCTGGGCGACCCGGGGGCTGGACAGGGCGAGGTCGTGGCGGTTCTGGTACCGCTCGATGAGCTTGAGCTTGGCCACCCAGTCGATCTCGCGCTCGATCGCGCCGAGGTTGCCGCTCTCCACCGAGTCGAGGACCCGGCCCCACAGTTCGAGCACGCGGGTGAGGTTGGCGTCGTCGCCGCGCTTGGCGAGGAACTCGACGGCCTTGGTGTAGTACTCCCGCTGGATCTCCAGCGCGCTCGCGTCCTTGCCGTTGGCGAGCTTGATCGGGCGGCGGCCGGTGACGTCGTGCGACACCTCGCGGATCGCCCGGATCGGGTTCTCCAGGGTCAGGTCGCGCAGCACCACGCCGGCCTCGATCATGCGGAGCACGATGTCGGCGGTGCCGACCTTGAGGAGGGTCGTCACCTCGTTCATGTTGGAGTCGCCCACGATGACGTGCAGGCGCCGGTACCGCTCGGCGTCGGCGTGCGGCTCGTCGCGGGTGTTGATGATCGGCCGGGACCGGGTCGTCGCGCTGGAGACGCCCTCCCAGATGTGCTCGGCCCGCTGGGACAGGCAGTAGACCGCGCCGCGCGGGGTCTGCAGCACCTTGCCGGCCCCGCAGATCAGCTGCCGGGTGACCAGGAACGGGATCAGGACGTCGGCGAGTCGGCCGAACTCGCCGTGCCGGCTGACGAGATAGTTCTCGTGGCAGCCGTAGGAGTTGCCGGCCGAGTCGGTGTTGTTCTTGAACAGGTAGATGTCGCCCGCGATGCCCTCGTCGTGCAACCGCTTCTCCGCGTCGACGAGCAGACCTTCGAGAATCCGCTCACCGGCCCGGTCGTGAGCCACCAACTCCGACACCGAATCGCACTCGGGTGTCGCGTATTCGGGGTGGGAACCGACGTCGAGGTAGAGCCGTGCGCCGTTGCGGAGGAAAACGTTACTCGAACGCCCCCACGACACCACACGGCGGAACAGGTAGCGCGCCACCTCGTCCGGGGACAGCCTGCGCTGTCCGTGGAACGTGCAGGTGACCCCGTACTCCGTCTCAATTCCGAAGATGCGCCGATCCATGAACAGACCTTACCGGTACCCACCGACAAAGTAACCGCTCAGACACCTTCCGTTTTGAGTTTGGAGTACCAGCGCACGCAGGAAGCGTATTCCGGGAGCAGTCCGGCCGCCGCCTGTTCGGCCAGGGTGGGGGCCGCCGCGTCCTTATCGGACAGGATCAGGTCGCCCCGGTCGAAGGGCAGGTCGAGCGCCAGGTCCGGGTCGAGCGGGGAGATGCCGTGCTCGGCGGCCGGGTCGTAGTGCTCGGAACACAGGTACAGGAGCGTGCTGTCGTCCTCCAGGGCGCAGATGGCGTGCCCGAGGCCCTCGGCGAGGTACACGCCCCGCCGGTCCACGTCGTCGAGCCGGACGACCCGGTGCTGACCGAACGTGGGCGAGCCGACCCGGACGTCGATCACGAAGTCGAGCAGCGACCCGCGCAGGCACGTCACGTACTTGGCCTGGCCCGGCGGCGTGTCGGCGAAGTGCACCCCGCGCACCGTGCCGCGCGCCGACACCGAGGCGTTCGCCTGCTCCAGGCGCACCGGGTGGCCGGCGACCCGGGTGAACAGGTCGGCGCGGTACCACTCCAGGAAGCGGCCCCTGCTGTCCGGGTGCTGGACCGGCGTCATCGCGTACGCGCCCTCGATCCCCAGCGGCTCGATCCTCACAGCCCCTCCTCCACGGGCCCGCCCGGGCGACCCGCGTCGACGTCCCGGCGGGCGGGTCCCACCCGGGGAAGCCTAGGACACCTCGCTGCCTGCGACTGACCACAACCGGACAGTCACGGACGTTCCCGGCCATCTATGCTCGCCCGCCGCCCGCCGCCCGCCGCCACCCTCCGCGCCGGTGCCTCGGCGCCCCGGCGCCACCCGCCCCCGCCGGGAGCCGGGAGCCAGTCACGCCGGGAGCCGGAGGCCGGTCACGCCGACGGCTCCGGCCTCTCCGGCCCCGCCGTGGCGAGCCTCTCCGAACATTCCGGCCCCGGCCCCTGCCCGCGCCGCCCGCCCGGCCATAGGATCGGGCCGTGGTCCAACGGCACAGACGTCCCACCCGGCTGCCCCGCGCGCGGTTCGCCCTGGTCGCCGCGACGGTGCTGGTGGCGGCCGCCGCGGCCTGGGCCGTGTTCCCGGGCTCCGCCGTCCCGACCGCGGCCCCGCCGCCGCCCGGGCCGCCCGGCGTGGTCACCCCGGTGCCGCTGGGCGAGCCGGCGGTCGGCGCGCTGTTCGGGGCGGCCGGGGAGCGGGGCTGCACGGCGAGCGTGGTGCACAGCCCGGGGCGCAACCTGGTCCTGACCGCCGCGCACTGCGTGACCGGCGACGACATGTTCTTCGCGCCCGGCTACCACGACGGGCAGCGGCCGTCCGGCACGTGGCAGGTCGTCGACCGGATCCTGGACGACCGGTGGGACTCCGACGGCGACCCGGACTACGACCTCGCGTTCCTGCTGGTCCGCGACGCCGACGGCGACCGGCTGGTGGAGGACGTGGCCGGGGCGCACGAGCTGGCCACCGAGGGCCCGTTCGACCAGCCGGTCCGGATGACGGGCTACCCGGCGGGTCTGGACCATCCGATCAGCTGCGACGGCCTCAGCCAGCGCTGGGAGGACACCCAGTTGCGGATCGCCTGCGCGGGCTTCACCGACGGGACGAGCGGCGGCCCGTGGGTGACGGCGTCGGGCGCGGTGGTCGGCCTGATCGGCGGGTACGAACAGGGCGGTGGGACGGCCGACATCTCCTACAGCCCGTACTTCGGCGAGGGCGTGGCGGCGCTGTACCGACGCGCGACCGGGGGCGCGCGCTGATAGGGTTCGCCCCGCGCCCGCAACCTCTGGTGGAGACGGAATTCTCATGAAACTCACGATCGTCACCGCGACGACGGGGCTCATCCTGGTGGCCGTCATCGTCGAGTTGCTGCGCCGCCGGCAGCTCCGCGAGAAGTACGGCATGCTGTGGCTGGCCGTCGGTCTCGTCGTGGTGCCGTCCGCGCTGTTCCCGGGGACGCTGGACCGGTTCGCCCGGACGATCGGGATCGCCTCCGGGATCAGTCTGGTGCTGTTCCTGGCGGTGTCGTTCCTGCTGCTGGTCTGCGTCCACCTGTCGTGGGAGGTCAGCCGGCTGGAGGAGGAGACCCGGGTGCTGTCCGAGGAGGTCGCGTTGATCCACGCCAGGTTGGGCGCGGACGAGGAACCGAGCTGACCCCCCACAGGGGACCAGGAACGACCACCGAACCGGGCACGACCACCCGACCCGGCACCGTCCACCCGCCGCTCGCAGCCGGACCGCCGCTCGCGGGCACCCGGCCGGACCGCCGCTAGCGGTCCGCCCCGACCGGCTCCGGCAACACCCGTGGCTGCGGCACACCGGCCACGATGGTCGGCTCCGTCAGGTCCGGCCACGCCGCCGCCACCCGGGGCGCCCGCCAGGTCAGCCACCCGAGCAGCGCGAGTCCGAGCACCATGGCCAGCAGCGGCAGCTCGGGGCCGAGCGGCGGCGTCCACGCCCCGCCGAACGGGTTGAGGTCGGCGATCCCCGGCCGGTTCACCTTGATGCCGCGCTGCCAGCGGATCATCGTGAACCACAGGAACACCAGGTGGATCGGCAGCAGGACGACGGCGACCATCCGGGTCAGCTTGCGGGCCGCGTCGGCCCCGACGCCGCGCCGTTCGATCACGAACGCGCCGAGCAGGGGCACCGCGACGAGCAGCGGCATCATGTACCGGGCCTGGGTGATGAACCCGTAGCTGTTGACGTTGACGACCTGGATCAGGGACAGCAGTCCGCCGCCCCCGGCGACGAGCGCGAGGATCCGCAGCCGGTCGGCCCGGCTGCCGAGCGCGAACCCGGCCAGCACCAGCCCGCCGGCGACGCAGGTCCACACGGCGTAGAACGGGCCGGGGATCTCGGTGTCCAGCCAGCCGGTGACGCCGACCAGCTGGTCGAGGTAGTGCTGCCAGCGGGTGATCTCCGCCCACAGCGCCTGGGTGGGCCGCAGGGGGGTGGCCGCCTTGAGGGGGACGAGCACGGAGGACTTCATGACCACGATCCACGCCACGGACAGCAGGGCCGCCGCGCCGATCGCGAGGCCCCACCAGCGCAGCAGGGGCGTGCGCCACAGGGTGACGATCCGGCGCCAGCCCAGCGGCATCAGCAGGGTGACGAGCGCGATCGCGCCGAACAGCGGGCCCATGGAACGCAGGGTGACGAGCAGGATCGCGCTGATCCCGATGAGCGCGACCAGGGGCCGGGCCGGGCCGCGCGCCGGGCCGAGGAACAGCGGGATGCCGGCGGAGAACAGGGCGATGCCGGCGGAGATCTCCAGGCCGCTCGGGTTGATCGCGCCGGACATGTGCCCGACGATCGGGCTGGTGACCGCGATCAGGCCGCCGAGCATCAGCCCGTACCGGGACCAGCGGGCCAGGACCGTGAACGCGCCGGCCAGCAGCGCGGCGGACAGGGCGGCGCTGATCAGCCGGGCGAGGATCAGCCCGGGCCAGCCGGGCCACAGCCGCAGCGGGCCGCCGACGAGCGCGTAGTACAGCGGGTTGTAGCGGCCGGCGCTGGTCGGCTTGGACACGAGTTCGCGGTCGGCGGTGGGCGCGAGGGCGCAGGCGGCGGGCAGGGCGGGCTGACCGTGGTACCAGCAGCCGGTCTCCAGGGTGCCCCGGATCCCCTTCGGCACGACCTGGAACGCCCCGGTGCCGGCGAACGCGTCGGCGGGCTCGGGCATCACGTCGCCCCCGGCCACCCCGGCGGCGCGGACGGAGTGCGCGGGCTCGTCGGGCGCCCCGTCGTACGGCGCGGCGAGTGCCCAGGAACCGATCAGCAGGAAGAAGCCGAGGAACGCCGGCAGCCACAGCCGGCGGCCACTCGGGCGGGCGGGCGGTTCGGGGGAGGTCACGGTGACGCCTTCACTTCCGTACGATCGGGACGGGCTGCCGGGGTGGTGTAGATCCACCGGCGGGAGACCAGGTAGTTCATGACGAACAGGCTCGCGGTGACGACGGCCTTGGCGTAGCGGTAGTCCAGGCCCAGTTTGCTGATCCACGGGACGAGGACGACGGTGAGGCCGAGGTTGACGAGCACGAGGCACACGTACCGGGCGAAGTGCCGGACCGCGCCGCCGCCGGTGGCCGAGAAGACCCAGATCCGGTTGAGGAGGAAGTTCGCCAGGAACGCCGCCCCGTAGGCCAGGGCGGAGGCCAGGGAGAGCCACAGGCCGGCGACGCCGTGCAGGAGGATCAGGATGGCCTCGTCGAGCAGGAAGCACGCGCCACCCACAAGTGCGAACCGGACTCCCGAGGTGCGGGCGAGGATCCCGATCCGGTCTGGAATATCCACCACGGACGAGTCCCTTCCGGTCAACCCACGAGAGGCCCCCGAAAGTGTAAACGGTGTTTCGCACCACACCGCATAGGGGTGTCGGACAACTCCCCCTTATGTGGATCACAGATAAATGCCTTCTTTGTTCATAAAAGTACTGTGAGGATCCGCGCCAGGCTATCCTTTGTGGGTATTTGTCCAGTTCTAGGGGGCGCAGATGCGGATCGTGATCATTGCCACCCGGGATCCGCGCAACCAGCTCTCGGGTTCCGCCGAGCGGTACACCCACGAGATCGCGCGCCGGTGGGCCGCCGGGGGCCACGAGGTCCGGCTGTTCGCCCAGGAGGTGCCGGGTCGGCCACCCGAGGAGGACCACGAGGGGGTACTGGTGGCGCGCGCCGGCACCCGGCACACCGTCCGCCGCGAGGCCCGCCGCTGGTACGCCGAGACCCTCCCCACCCCCGACCTCGTCCTGGATCTGCTCGGCCCGCGCCCGTTCGGCTGCCCGGGCTGGGTGACCGACGCCCCGGTGGCCGCCCTGGCCCTGGGCGTGCGCCGGCTGCACGGGATCCGCCTCCCGCTCGTCGCCCGCTGGCGGCTGCGCGGCTACCGGGCCGTGCCCACCCTGGCCGTGTCCGCCTCCGCCGGCACCACCCTGCGCGCGCACGGCCTGGACGACGTGGCCGTGGTCCCCGCCGGGGTCGAGCCCGCGCTGCTCCCGGCCGCGCCCCGCGAACCGGCCCCCACCGTCGTGTACGCCGGCCGGCTCGCCGGCCCCGGCCCCCGCGAGGCGCTCCGCGCCCACCAGCTGCTCCGGGCCCGGATCCGCGACGCCCAGCTCTGGTTCGTCGGCGCCGGCCCCGACGCGGCCCGGCTGTCCGGCCCCGGGGTGCGGGTGCACGAGCCGGCCCGGCGCGCGGAGCTGACGGCCCGGGCGCACGCGCAGGTGCTCACGGCGGCGGTCGAGGACTGGCCGTTGGCCGTGGACGAGGCGGCGGCCCTGGGCACCCCCACGATCGGGTACGACCGGCCGGGGCTGCGCGACGCCATCCCGGCCGCGCGGGGCGTCCTGACCGGGCCGACCCCGGAGGCACTGGCCGGCGGGCTGCTGCTGCACCTGCCGGGCTGGACGGTGCGCCCGGCGGCCGGGGGCTGGGCCGGCGGGGCGCTGGCGTGGGACGCGGTGGCGGAGGCGGTGCTGCACGCGGCGACCCGGCCCAGGACGGCGTAGCAGCCGGCCCGGAACGGCATAGCGGTCGGAGGCGGTGTCAGCCCGCGAGCAGCGGTCCCGCGTCGTGTTCGGTGACCCCGCCCAGCGGGCCGAGCACGGTCAGCGCCGCCGCGTACCCCGCGCCCGGGTCCAGGTCGACCATCGCCGCGTCCAGGGCCACGCCGCCCGGGTACGCCAGCAGCCGGGGCGCCTCGCCCGGCGGGGAGACGTGCAGCTCGGCCATCGGCGCGTACAGCCCGTCGCCGGTCGCCTTGACCACGGACTCCTTCCGCGTCCAGTACGTGTAGAAGGCGCTCTCGCGGTCCGCCTCGGGCAGCGCGCGCCACGCGGCCAGCTCGGCCGGGGTGAGCACCGCGTCGGCGACCCCGTCGCGGTCGCGGCCCTCGGCCCGCTCGACGTCGAGGCCGAGCTCGACGCCGGTGGCGAAGGCGACGCCGATCCGGTCGCCGGAGTGCGACACGGAGAACCGCAGGTCACTGCCGACGAGCCGGGGCTTGCCGTGCGGGCCGGCGCACCGGGTGCACTCGCGGTCCAGCTCGATCTTCTCCGGCGGGGTGCCCGTGAGCTGGGACAACACCAGGCGGACGATCGCGCAGCCGACCGTGAACTGCTCCCGCGCCGAGGCGACCCGGAACCGGTCGTGCCGGTCGCGCTCGACGTCGCTGAACAGCTCGACGTGCGCCGCCCGCGCCTGGTCGGCCCGGCCCCACCACACCTGTACGTCCGTCACGCGCCCAGCTTACTGCGGCGGACATCCCCGGCATCCCGGGTGCCGGCCGGTACACAGTGGCCGGCCGGTGCCGGCGGGCCCGGTCACCCGGGCCCGCCCGCCGCTCAGTGGTACCGGATGTGCAGGTGGTTGTCGTGGTTGGGGTACTGGGTGGTCAGCCCCTCGGCGATCAGCGTCGGGTCGTTGAAGTACACGAGGGTCACGTGCCCCGGGGCGGCCGCCCGCACGGCCTGGACCAGCTGGCGGGTCGCCGCCCGGTCGTAGGTCGCCGACTGCCAGGTGATCCGGCCGGCCGTGCACTGCGCCGAGTCGGTCCGGACCGGCCACACGTCGATGTCGAGCCCGACCTCGTGGCTGGCGTGGCCGGGGATGTCCCCGCCGTGTTCGAACGACGCGTCCCCCAGCGGCACCCGGCCCTGCCCGGTGGCCGCGAAGGACCGGGCCGCCGCCTCCAACTGGCCGATCGCGCCGCCGGTGGCCCAGTTGGCGGTGCCGTTGCCGTCCGGGTCCTGGTCGCACAGGTCCCCGAACGCCGGGTAGGCGTAGTGCCAGAGCAGGTTCTTCCAGGTGGTGGCCCCGACGACCCCGTCGGCCCCGATGCCCATGTGGCTCTGGAGGGCCCGGACCGCGCTGTCGGTGCCCGCGCCGAACACCCCGTCGACGGCGAGGGCCAGCCGGCGTTTCCTGTTCAGTTGCGCCTGGAGCGCCTTCACGGCCGCGCCCGAGGAGCCGGACCGCACGGTGACCACGAGCGCGCCCCAGGTGGCGGCCCCGACGACGCCGTCGGCGGCCAGACCCTTGCTGGCCTGGAAGGACTTCACCGCGTTCTGGGTACTGGCGCCGAAGTTCCCGTCGGAGGGCGCGCCGTACCCGTGCTGTTGCAGCAGGTACTGCACCGCGAGGGTGTCCACGCCCAGGTTGCCCCGGCTCTGGAGCGGGTACGCCGCGCTCGGATGCGCGACGGCCGGCGCGGCCAGCCCGGTGACCACGAGCGCGACGGCGGCGACGAGGACGGTCAGCCGGCGCACGTCACACCCCGCAGTTCGGCGCGGACCAGGACCGGCCGGAGCGGATGTCGACGTGCACGTGGTCGTTGTGGTCGGGGTACCCGGGGCCGAAGATGCCGTTGAAGCCGGCGTACCGGGCGCGCTGGGCGATCTGGCACAGGGTCAGGCCGCTGCCCACCAGGTCCAGGGCCGTCCCGTACGTGTGCTGCCCGGTGCCGGAGCCGCCGACCGAGGAGTCGCACGCCCTGCTCCGGAAGCCCGAGGTGACGGTCAGCGGGTGGTCGCCGAGCTGGCGGCGGAGCGCCTCGGCCTTCCACATGGCGCGCAGCAGGTTCGCCTGCACGGTCGCCGCGGACACGCTGCCGCCCGCGTAGCCGCCGGCCCCGCAGCCGCCGTCGACCTCGGACCACGCGAAGTGCAGCGGGGTGCAGTCGTTGTCCTGGAGTTCGTACAGCTTGGCGAACGTCGCGGGGCCGGCCACCCCGTCGGCCCCGAGCCCGTACGCGGCCTGGAAGCGCTTGACGGCGGCGGCGGTCGCGGCCCCGTACGCCCCGTCGACCGCGATCACCTCGCCGTAGGCGCCCCAGCCGGCGACCCGGATCTGGAGGGTGGTGACGTCGCCGCCGGACATGCCCTGCGAGAGGGTGCGGTTCCAGGTGTAGCAGGCGTCGGCGTGCGCGGGCGCGGCGGTGCCGAGGCTGACCGCGCACACCGCCGCGAGACTCAGGGCGAGAGTGACGAACGTGCGGAATACCTTGTGGAGGGACATGGCGCTCCTTGTCCTAGCAGGACCCCGAATGCGGACATCGTGGCGGCAGCTATCCATCCAGGTCAATGGCATTGATCAATTCTTCACGAACCGGCCGCCCGGCGAGAGGGGACTGTTTCCCTCAGGAGGTGTCGCGGCCGCCGAAGGCGCGGGGCGCACGGGGGCCGCCGGAGGTGCGGGAGGCGCGAGGCGCGGGAGCGGTGGGCCGCCCGGGCCGGTGGCACTCGGGGACCACGACGGCGCCCCGCCTCCTGCGAGGTGGGGCGCCCGGGGTTGGCGGGCCCGATGGCGGGTTGCGGCCGGTACCACCTCCGAGCCCCGGACAACCGTAGATCTTTCGCGCCGCAACTCCAAACCGTAGAGTCGTCGTGTACAGATAGTGACAGAACTGTGGGACGAATCAGGGCAAGTCCACAGTGCCCGAACCCCAGCCCTCCCCGGGGTACGGCTCCCTGGTGAACCGGAACGTACCCAGCTCCAACGCGTCCGGCGACCCGTCCGCGCCCCGGACGACGGTGAGCGTCTCACCCGCGAAGTAGCCCTCCAGCCCCGTCCAGCCGCCCGCGCCGTCCGGCCGCAACCGGGTGCCCCGACCGGCCGCGCCCAGGGGAGCCAGCTCGAACGTCCGGTCCGGACCGAGGCGCAGGGTGTGCGGGGTGGGCCCCCAGTACCAGGTGCCGGTCAGCGCGACCAGCGACGGTTCGGCGGCCGGGTCGGGCGCCCAGGCGGGCAGCGGCGGCTCGTGCTCGGCGAGCAGGCCCAGCAGGTCCGTGGCCAGGCCCGGCATCGCGGCGTTCGTGGCGTTCGCGGCGACCGCCACGCCGGTCCGCTCGGCCGGGTCGGCCCACACGACGGCGACGAAGCCGGGCATCGAACCGGTGTGCCCGGCGAGCCGGCGGCCGTCGCGGCGGGCGAGCTGCGGGCCGAGGCCGTGCCCGATCAGCCAGTGCGGACCGTCGTCGACGCCGATCGGTTCGCGCATCTCCGCGAGGGTGTCGGCGGCCAGTACTCCCCCGGTGTCCCCGGCGAAGAACGCCGCCCAGCGGGCCAGGTCGGGCAGCGTGGACCAGAGCTGGCCGGCGGGGGCCATCGCGCCGCTGTCGTGCGCGGGCTCGGGCAGCAGCACGTCCGCCCACGGGTGGGTGGCCCAGCCCCGGGCGTGCCCCGGCCGGGGCAGGTAGCTGGTGCCGGTGAGCCCGAGGGGGCGGAGGATCTCGGCGTCGACCGCCTCCGACCAGGGCACCCCGCGCAGCAGGGCGACGAGGTGGCCGAGCAGCGCGTACCCGGTGTTGGAGTAGTGGAACCGGCGCCCCGGCCGGAACGGCGCCCGGTCCGGGCCGAGCATGGCGAGCAGCGCGGCGGTGTCGAAGCCGGGCGCGCGTTCCCACCAGTCGCCGTCGGGCTCGGCGCGCAGGCCGGCGGTATGCGACAGGAGCTGGCCGACCGTGACGTGTCCCACGGCGGTGCCCGGGACGTGCCGGTCGAGGGGGTCGTTCAGGTCGAGCCGGCCCTCGTCGCGCAGCCGCAGGACGAGGACCGCGACGAAGGTCTTGGTGATCGACCCGATCCGGTACTGGGTCTCCCCCGTCGGCGCGGCCCCGTCCACCAGGCCGCGCGCCCCGGACCACACGGTCGCCCCGTCCCGGACCAGCGCGCCGACCAGGGACGGCACCCGGGCGTCGGCCTGGGCGGTCGCGAGCCGGGTGAGCAGGGCGCGGGCGGTGCCCGGGAGCACGGTGTCAGGCGTCATACCCCGGAAACTACCGGCCCGACGGGTACGGAGCGGTGCGGTTTCGTACCCGTCGGACGGACCGCGTCCCGCCCGCGCGCCCGGATCGCCGGACGGTCAGGCGGCGACCAGGGCGTCGAGGGCCTCCCGCTCGCGGTGCGCGCCCGCCATCTGCCCGGTGGCGTCGAGCACCCGGACGTCGTGGATGCCGAGGAAGCCGAGGAAGTGCCGGACGTACCCGGTGAGGAAGTCCACCGGCGAGTCCAGCGGCACGCCGTTGCTGCTCACCGCGACGTAGGCCTCGCGGATGTTGTCGACCAGGCCCACCGGGCCCGCCTCGGAGTAGCTGAAGGTGACGCCGGCCTGGGCGACCTGGTCGAAGTACGCCTTGAGGGAGGCCGGGACCGAGAAGTTGTACATCGGGGCGCCGATCACCAGGTAGTCGGCGGACCGGAGTTCGGCGATCAGGTGCCGCGAGCTGGACAGCAGCTGGCGGTGGGCGTGGGTCCGGTCGGCCTCCGGGGTGTAGATGGCCTCGATCTGGCCCTCGCTGACGAACGGCACGCCCTGGGCGACGTCGCGGTCGACCACCTCGGCGTCCGGGTGCCGGCGCAGCAGATCGGCCACGACGGCCTCGGTGAGGCGGCGGCTGCTCGCGTCGGCGTACCGGGCGCTAGAGTTGATCTTGAGAATGCGGACGGACACTGGTGCCTCCGGGCTCAGGGGTTACACTACTTACGAAAGATAAGCACTTACGGAAGGTAAGTGCAAGGGGGCGCTAGAATTTTGGACGTGACCAAGGCGACAGGTCAGGACTTCTCGGCGGGCTACTGTCCGCAGGTCCAGTTCGCCGCCGAACTCATCGGGCGGCGCTGGACCGCGGCGATCATCGCCGTGCTCAACGAGATGGGCCACGCCCGCTTCAAGGACATCCGCTGCCGGGTGCCCGGCCTGTCCGACCGGCTGCTCGCCGACCGGCTGGAGGAGCTGGAGTCGGTGGGCGTCGTCGTCCAGTGCCCCGGCGCCGTGGGCTACTCGATCACCGCCAAGGGCCGCGAGCTCGGCCCGATCCTCAACGAGCTCGGCGCGTGGTCGGACCGGTGGTGCGCGGAGCTGGGCGACCGCCCCGGCCGCCGGACGTCCTGAGCCGGCCCCGCCGCGGGCCTCCTCCGCCCGGCCGGTCGGCGCGCGGCCGCCGACCGGAGCCGTGCCCCTCCGGGCAGCCCTCACCGTTTCGGCCGACCGGCCGCCGGCCCGACGTTCGATAAACTGCGCCCGCCGGGTACCGGCACCCGGCGGCCGATCCGCCGCCGCCCCACCCCCGCACCGACAGGGAGCCCAGCCGTGAGCACGCACGACCTGCGCGGTCCCGGCGAGCCGACGACTCTGTACTACCCGGCCGGCACGGTCGTCGTGGTCGCCGGCATCCCCGGCGCGGGCAAGACGACGCTGCTCCGCCGCCTCTTCGGCCTCACCGGCCAGGAGACCGGGCCGGTCGCGCTGCCCGGAGGGGCATGGCTGCTCGACTCGGAGCAGGCCCGCAACCGGTGGCGGGGCCGCCTCGGCGACCGGGTGCCGTACGCGGCGTACCGGCCGCTGGTGCACCTGACCCACTACCTCGCCGTGTACCGGGCGGTCCGCGCCGGCCGGGGCGTCGTCCTGCACGACTGCGGCACCCGGCGCGCCCTGCTGCGCCTCCTCACCGGGGACCGGGCGCACCTCGTCGCCCTGGACGTGTCGGCGGCCGACGCCCGGGCCGGCCAGTACGCCCGGGGCCGGCGGGTGCGGGGCCGGTCCTTCCGCCGGCACGACCGGGCCTGGCGGTTCCCCTCCGACGGCGGACTACCCCCGGTCGCCGAGGGTTACCGCAGCCTGGTGGTGCTGGACCGGGTCGCCGCTGACCGGATCGCGGCAATCGTCCTGGGCGGCCCGATCAACTCTCCGACAGCGGCTATCGTGCTGTAGCTTCCTGCCCCACAATGAGGTCCACCGTAGCCACACCAGCCGGGGGACCTCGATGGCGGACGACACACTCGTGTTCGCGTTTATCCTCTCGGGGGCGGCCCTGCTCGCCCTCTCCGTCGTGGTGCGCGGCCGGCTGTTCGCCGGCGGCGGAGGACACCACCTGCCGGTCGACCCGATCGACGTCGCCGCCCTCAAGGGCGGACCCGCGCTCGCCGAGTTCGCGGCGCTCGCGGCCCTGCGCGCGTGCGGGGCACTCGGCGCCCACGGCGCGCCCGGCCCGCTGCCCGCCGGCCTGCCCCGGCTCGCGCAGGTCGCCCACCAGGGCATCCTCCGGGGCTCGAACCCGTGGGAGGCCCTGCGCCTGCCCGACGCCCGCGCCGCCCAGAGCCAGATCCGGGCCAAGCTCGAGCGCCAGGGCCTGCTGACCAGCCGGGGGCAGCGCGCCGGGGCCCGGGTCCTCCCCCTGGTCCTGCTGTGCGCGGCGGCCGTCGGGGTCGCGCTGGCCACCCGCTCGGCGGCCGACGAGCACACGGTCGCGTTCGTGCTGGGCTCCGCCGTCCTCGCGATCGTCGGCGTCCTGTCGCTGCGCGCCCCGCGCCTGACCCGGGCGGGCCGGATGATCCTGCGCGACCAGTTCCGGCGCAACGGTCACCTGCACCCGCGCAACCGGCCGTCGTGGGCGACGTACGGGCCCGCGGGGGCGGCGCTGAGCGTGGGGCTGTTCGGGACGGCCGCGTGGTGGGCGTCGGACCCGGAGTACGCGCAGTACCTCGGGCTGGGGCGCGCCGCCCTGGTCTCCTCCGGCGGGTACTACACGTCGAGCGGCTCGTGCGGTAGCTCGTCGTCGACGTCCGGGTGTTCCAGCTCCAACGACAACAGTTCCTCGTGCAACTCGTCGAGCTGTTCCTCGTCGTCGAGCTGCAGCTCCGGGTCCAGTTGCGGGTCGAGCTGCGGGGGCGGCGGAGGCGGGGATTGACCGGCCGCGCCGCACCGGCGGATCCGCCCGGGCGGGTCGCCGGGGTGGGGATCGGGTGGCGGCCCGAGATCGCCGGGTTCGTCGCCGGGCTCGCCGGGCTGCGGTTCTGCGAGGTGATCGCCGAGACCGTCGGCCCGACCGTGCCGGAGGCCCTCGCCGAGCTGCGCGACCGGGGCGTGGCCGTCGTCCCGCACGGGGTGGCGCTGTCCCTCGGCGGCGCGGATCCGGTCGAGCCCGCCCGGGTGGCCCGGCTCGCCCGGTGCGCCGCGCTGTTCGACGCGCCGCTGGTCAGCGAGCACATCGCGTTCGTCCGGGCCGGCGGGGTGGAGGCCGGGCACCTGCTGCCCGTGCCGCGCAGCCGGGAGGCCCTGGCGGCGCTCGTGGCCAACGTCCGGCGGACCCAGGGCGAACTGCCCGTGCCGCTGGCCCTGGAGCCGATCGCGACCCTGTTCGACTGGCCGGACGACGAGCTGACCGAGGCGCAGTTCCTCACCGAACTCCTCGACGCGACGGACGCGCTGCTGCTCCTCGACGTCGCCAACGTGTACGCCAACGCGCGCAACCGGGGGCACGACCCGCTCGCCCTGCTCGACGCGCTGCCCCTCGACCGGGTCGCCTACGCGCACGTGGCCGGCGGGTCCACGCACGCCGGGCTCTACCACGACACGCATGCCCACCCGGTACCCGTCGAGGTGTTCGACCTGGTCCGTGAGCTGTGCGCCCGGCACCGGCCGCCGGCCCTCCTCCTCGAACGCGACGACCGCTACCCGCCGGCCGCCGAACTCCGGGCCGAACTCGACGCGATCGCCGACGCCTCGGGCCACCCCCGTGTCTGAACCGGTCCCCACGCCCCCGCCCGGCTTCCCGGCACCCGACGGGGACGCGGGCCCCGGCACGACCCGGCGGGTGTGCGGCCTCGCCACCCGGCACGCAGAACTCCTCTCCGCACCGGGGGCTGCCGCCGGTCCGGGTCCGGGAGCCCCAGGATCCAGTTCCGTTCGAGGGGTACCGGCGCCCGACGGCCCGCCGCCGCCCCGGCCCGGGCTCGCGGAGCGGCAGGCGGCGCTGGTGGCGGCGCTGGTCGGTGGGGCCGAGCCGCCGGACGGGTTCGACCCGGCGCTGCTCGCGGCCACCGCCTCCGGGCTGCTCGCCAAGCGTGCCGGCGACGTGGCCCGGGCCTGGCCGGAACTCGCCCGGAGCCTCGGGCCCGACTGGCGGCGGTGGTTCGCCGGCTGGGCGGCCGGTCGACCGCCCGGCGGGTCCCACGCCGACGGGCTCGCCGCCGCGCGGGACCGGGCCGCCGCCGGTGAGCTGGACGGGGCGGCGGCCGTGGAGCTGGCGGTCCGCGAGGTCGCGCGGGTGCCGTGGTGGGCGGTGCGCTGGGACCGGGCCACCCGGGTGCTGCGGGTGGCCGGCCGCACGTTCGTGCTCGGCGGACCGGGCAGCCGGTAACGCCGAGGGCGACGGGGGCTTCGGCCCGCCGCGCGCTCTCCGCCCGGCTCAGTAGACGGCGACGCCGTACAGGGACTGGGCGCGGGTGACCGAGGCGTAGAAGGTGGTGCCGCCCGAGGAGCAGTTGCCCGAGCCGCCGGACAGGATGCCGATCGCCACCGACCCCGCGTACAGCGGACCGCCGCTGTCCCCCGGCTCGGCGCAGACGTTCGTGCGGATCAGGCCGGTGACCGTCCCGCCGCCCGGGTAGTTGACCGTGGCGTTGAGGCCCGTGACCGTCCCCGCACGCACCCCGCTGGTCGGGCCGCTGCGCCGGACGGCCTGCCCGACGGAGCCCGGGGCGGCGGAGGCGATGTCCTGGACCCCGGCGCCGTACAGGGTGACGTCGCCGGGGTGCGGGATCGCCGGGTTGGTGTAGCGGACCAGGGCGAGGTCGTAGCCGGCGTGCACGGACGTGACGACGCCGAGGACGACGGTGAGGGCCGGGTCGGCGTACACCGTGCCGCCGACCTTGGGGACGCAGTGCGCGGCGGTGAGGAACGAGTACGTGGTGCCGGCGCGGACGTTGAACGCGACGGCGCACCGGCCCGGGTAGAACGGCTCGCCGCCCCGCAGCCGGGGGGCGAACAGGCCGGGTTCGCGGACCAGGGTCGCGCCCGCCCGGCGCGCGGCGGCGGCCACGGTGGACAGGTCGGCGCCGGTGACCGAGTCGTCGGCGGCCACCACCGGCCGGCCGGTCGCGGGGTCGGTCCACCAGGCGGTGCCGGGGACGCGGGGCGAACGGGCCAGCTCGGCGTACCCGTCGGATCCGGGGTGGTCCGTGATCGGGCGGCCCGGGTCGGCGTACCCGTCGGAGGTTGTGGATCGTGCCGGATCCGCGGCAGCGGCGGGGTCGGGTGCCAGGGCCGCGAAAGCCGCTGAAGGGCTGGTCAGGGCCGCGAGGAGGAGGGTCAGGACGGTGAGGGAGCGGGCGGTGCGCACGGAGGGGCCTCCCAGTTACATAGATGGACGTCAGTCAATTGCAGCGGCCCCGCCCCCGGGTGACAAGGGACGGACCATGCCGTCATGCGGGTTCCCCATATTGGCGTCATACTGGGTCGACAAATCCGTCAGATGCGTATGATGACGACGCCGAAGCCCGGTGACCTGCTGGTTCTCGACCGCGACGCCTCGCCCCAGTTCGCCGGGCGGCCACTGACCGTCCGGGTGATCCGGATGACGGATCGACGGTCCTCCGTGGGCGGCTGGGGGTGGGCCGAGGTGTACGTGCTGGACCCCGGGGGTAACGCGACCGGCAAGCGCGAGGTCTTCCTCCACCTCGCGGGGCTCCGTCCACGGGTGAGCTAACCGAACCCGAATGATATTTTACGTTCGTTCATGATCGGCGATATATGTACGGGGGGCGCGGTGGACGAGTTCGCCAACGTGCTGAACCTCGTCGGCGTGCCCGCGCGGGCCCGTCCGGCCGGCCACAATCCGCTGACCGTGTTCGCCGATCTGGGCGCCTGGCACGGGTACGGGCTGCCGGACGCCGGGCACGCGGGCGGCTTCACCGGGCCGCTGTACGTCGCCGAGGAGTACCCCTGGTGGCTCTCGGCGGTCTTCAGCCGGCTCGGCCTGACCGACCTGGACACCGGCGAGCCCGTCGAACTGACCCTGGACAGCGCCGACGCGCTCCCGGGCCGGCTGCGGCAGGTGTGCGTGGGCGGCGGGCTGACCGTGACCCTGGGCCTCTGGTACACCTCGCACCGGGGTGCCGTGGTCGAGGCCCGGGTCCGGCACGACGGCGACGGCCCCCGGCGGCTGGCGGTGTCCTGGACGGGCGCGCTGCTGCCGCACGAGTACGCGCCCACCCTGCGCGCCACGGACACCGGGGTCGCCGCCGACTTCCGGGAGGTGCGCGACCGGCACGCGTTCCTGTCCACGACGGACGCACGCTTCGAGGTCCACCACGACGCCCCCGTGATCACGGTCGTCACCGGGGCGGGCTACCGCACCGACCGGGTCGCCCCGCTCGCCGTGCACGGCGAGGCCCGGCTGACCTGGCAGGAGAGCTACACGTTCACGGCCGGCGAACGGGACAGGCTCGCGGTCCGCGCCGAGCCGCCGGACGCCCGGTGGGCCCGCTACCTGGCCCGGGCCCTCGACGGGGTGGCCCCCGAGCGCCGCCGGCTCGCCGTCAAGGCCGTCACGACCCTCGTCACGAACTGGCGCAGCCCGGCCGGCGCGCTCCGCCGGGACGGCGTCACCCCGTCGCTGAGCTCTGCCGCGCACAACGGCTTCTGGTCCTGGGACTCGTGGAAGCACGCCGCCGGGGTGGCCGCGTTCGACCCGGCGCTGGCGGCGTCGGTGATCGAGTCCGTCTTCGACCACCAGCGCGACGACGGCATGGTGCCCGACGCGGTGTTCTACAACCGCGACGGCGTGAACTGGAACGAACGCAACACCAAACCGCCCCTGGCCGCCTGGGCCGTGTGGCAGGTGTACCACGCGGGCCGCGACCTGGCCTTCCTCCGCCGGCTGTACCCGCGCCTGGTCGCCTACCACCGCTGGTGGTACGACGCGCGGGACCGGTGCGGCTTCGGGATCTGCTCCTACGGGGCCACCCTGGACCCGGCCAACGACACCGACAAGGCCGTCGCGGAGGCCGCCTCGTGGGAGTCGGGCACGGACTCGGCGCCCCGGTTCGACGACGTGACCGTGCTGCCGGGGCGGACCGGGTTCACGATCGACCAGGAGTCGGTGTGCCTGAACGCGTACCTGGCCGCCGAGAAGGACCACCTGACCCTGATCGCGCGCGCCGTGGGGTCCTCCGACACGTTCCCGTCCAAGCAGGTGGCCAGCTACGTCCGCGACCGAATGTACGACGCCGGCACCGGCTGGTTCTACGACACGATCGACGGCCAGCCGCTCGTGGACCGCGGCAAGGGCGTCGAGGGCGTCATCCCGCTGTGGGCCGGGATCGCGACCCTGCCGCAGACGGTGGCGGTCCGGGCCGCGCTGCTCGACCCTGCGCGGTTCGGGACGCCGGTGCCGTGTCCGTCGGTGGCGGCCGACAGCCCGGCGTTCGCGCCCGAGCGGCACTGGCGGGGGCCGGTGTGGCTGGACCAGCTCGCCTTCGCGGTGGAGGGGCTGCGGCGGGCCGGGTTCTCCTGGGAGGCCGACGCGCTGACGGAGAAGGTGTTCGCCAACGCCGACGGGCTGGCCGGGGACGCGCCGCTGCACGAGAACTACCACCCGTTGACGGGGGCCCGGCAGGGGGCGCCGAATTTCAGCTGGTCGGCGGCCGCGGTGCTGCTCCTGCTCCGGGGCTGAGAAGACCCTTTTCCGGGTACCGGGGCGCGTGGGCCCGCTCGGGGTGGCCGGGGCGGTGCGGGTCACGGCGCGGGCCTGCTCCGGGCAGGGTGGGGCGCGGCGCGCGGGCCCGCTCTTGGCGGGGTCGGTCGCGGCGCACGGGCCCTTTCCGGGCGGGGCGGTTCGCCGGTAGGGCGGGCACTGTGGAGAGGCGTGTCGCACCCGGGTTGTAGGGTGCCCGGATGATCGACGAAGAACTGGCCGAGGATCTGCGCGAGTACATCCGCACCGCCGTGCGCTCCGGATACGACGACCCGGCCGAGATCCCCGAGGAAGCCGCCGAGAACGTGGACTCCGAGGACGACCCGGAGGTGCTCGACCTGGCCGAGCGGATCCTCGCGGAGGAGTCGGCCGCGCTCGCCGCCGAGCAGGCCGGCTGGCCGGCGGTCACCGACTGCGACCGGATCGACGCCGCGTTCGCCGCCCTCGACGCGGCCGGCGTGGTGGCCCGCGCGCACTTCACCTGCTGCGGCACCTGCGCGAACGCCGAGATCGGCGCGGAACTGGCCGACCACCCCGCGCCCCGGGGCTTCGTCTACCACCACATCCAGGACACCGACCACGCCGTCGCCGGCGGCGGCCTGATGCTCGGCTACGGGACGGTGGCCGACGGCGAGGAGGCGGTGGCGGCGATCGGCGAGGAGGTGGTGGCCGCGCTGCGTGTCCAGGGCTTCGAGCCGAAGTGGAACGGGTCCGCCCAGACCCGGATCGAGGTGCCGATGACCTGGCAGCGCCGGGTTCCGGCCGGGTCTCACGCCGGCTGAGCGATCGGACGACGCGGGCCGCTGTCCCGGACGACGCGGGCCGCTGTCTCGGGACGGCCGGAGCGGGCCGGCTGCCCTGGTGGTGGCCGGGCGCGACGGCCGCCCTCGTGGGCGTACCGGGCGGCCTGGTCAGTCGATGGCGCGGCGGTGGAAGCCCTTCAGGCCGGTGGCGGTGAGCACCGTCCCCGACACGACCAGCGCCGACAGGCACAGCCACGGGGGCAGGTGCGGCACGTCGGGGACGAGGGCCGCGCGGACCCCCTCGGACAGGTACGTCAGCGGGTTGAACGCCGTCACCCACTGGAACCAGGGCAACGTGTCGAGCGACTTCCACGGGTACTGCGTCGCGCCCGTGAACATCAGCGGGGTCAGGATCACGGCGAACCCGACGCTGATCCGGTTCGGCGGCATCCAGGTGCCCACGTTCATGCCGAGCGCGCCGCCGACCCAGCCGCCGAGCAGCAGCGCCACGAGCAGCAACGGCAGCCCGGCCGTGCGCCACGGGGCGTGGCCGAGGACCAGCGCGCCGATCGGGAACATCAGCACGGCGGCCACCATGGACCGGATCACGGCCATGCACAGCTTCTCGACGGCGACGAGCGCGATGGGCAACGGGGCCAGCAGCCGGTCCTCGATCTCCCGGGTGAAGGAGAACTCCATCACCAGCGGGAACGCCACGCTCTGCAACGCGGTGAGGAACGCGGTCAGCGCCACCATGCCGGGCAGCAGGAGCCGGCCGAAGTCGGCGGAGACGTAGCCGGCGGCGCCGAGCACCTTGGCGAACACGAACAGCATGAACAGCGGTTGCAGGGCCACCTGGAGCAGGAAGACCCAGAACTCCTTGCCCGTGACGAACAGGTCCCGCCACAGGATCGCGAAGAACGCCGTCCGGGTCACCGGGGGCCCCTTCCGGTCGGTGGCGGCGGCACCGCGGGGCCGCCGCCGGTCGGGGGAAACGTCGCCGCGAGGCGGTGGGGCGGGGGGAACGTCGCGCGGTTCACCGCAGCCCTCTGCCCGTCAGGTTGATGAACACGTCCTCCAGGCTCGGCTCGCCCAGGTGCACGTCCGACAGGCCGGCGTCGTGCGCGCCCAGCAGGGTGGCCACCGGGGCGAGGAGGTCGGGGCCGGGCCTCGTCAGGTACAACCGGAGTCGTTGGTCCTTGATCTTCTCGACCCGGTCCACGCCGTCGAGGTCGGCGACGAGCCCGATCAGCGCCGGGTCGTCCCGGGTGACCGTGAGCTCCAGGACCGACTGGCCGGACAGGCTGTGGGTGAGGGCCGCCGGGGTGTCCAGGGCCAGCAGGGCGCCGTGGTCGATGATGCCGACCCGGTCGCTCATCTCGGCCGCCTCGTCCATGTCGTGCGTGGTGAGCACGATGGTGGTGCCCCGGTCGCGCAGCTCGCGGACCCGGTCCCAGAGGAACAGCCGGGACTGCGGGTCGAGCCCGGCGGTCGGCTCGTCGAGGAACAGCACCTCGGGCTCGTGCATCAGGGCCCGGGCGATCATGACCCGCTGGACCATGCCCCCCGAGTACTGCTCGATCTTGTCGTCGGCCCGGTCGGCCAGCCCGAACTCCTCCAGCAGCGCCGCCGCCCGCGCGCGCCGCTCGGCCCGGGGCACCCCGTGGTAGGCGGCGTGGAAGGTCAGGTTCTGCCGGGGGGTGAGCGAGCGGTCCAGGTTGCCGCGCTGGGGCACGACGGCGAGCTTGGTCCGGGCCAGCACCGGGCTGCCGATCACGTCGACCCCGCCGACGCTCGCGGTGCCGCCGGTGGCCCGGACCCGGGTGGTGAGCACGCCGATCGTGGTGGACTTGCCGGCGCCGTTCGGCCCGAGCAGGCCGAAGACCTCGCCCCGGCGCACCTCGAAGCTGAGGCCGTCGACGGCGTTGACGTCCCGCTTCGGGTACCGCTTGACCAGGTCGGCGACGACCACTGCGGCCTCAGCCATCCGCGCCGCTCCGGGCGGGGTAGTTGACGCCCGCCGCGAGCAGCAGGAACGCCCGGTCGAGGCAGTCGGACAGCGGCACGGACCGGTCCCGCTCGTGCCAGGCCATCGCGACCTGCACGGTGGTGACGGCCACCGACGCCACGAGGGAGGCCCGGGGGTCGTCGGCGGGCACGCCCATCCTGGCCGCCAGGCAGTCCGCCAGCTCATCCGTCCGCGCGGAGCTGAAGGCGCGGCACCGGGCGGCCAGCGCCGGGCTCGCCGCCAACAGGCTCTGCATGCACGACACCTTCTCCGGGTCGAAGCCGTGCGTGCCCCGCTCGGCGGCCCGGACCACCTCGACCGACGCGTGCCGGACGACGTCGAGGACGGCCTCGTCGGCCGGCCGGGCGCGGATCAGGTCGAAGAGGAGCTCGAACTGCTGCTCCTGGATGGTGAGGAGGAGGTCGTCCTTGCCCTCGAAGTACCGGAAGAAGGTGCGGGCGGAGACCTCGACGGAGTCGGCGATCTCATCGACCGTGGTCGCCTCGAAGCCCTTGCGCTGGAACAGGCCGAACGCGGCGTCGACCAGCGCCTCCCTGGTGCGCTGCTTCTTCCGCTCGCGCAGACTCGCCGTCTCCATGCGCCGAAGTGTATCCCATGGTCAGTAGATGACTAATGTCACAGCTCTACCTTTGTCAGTTGACAGCAGATGTCAGTCGCTGACAAATTTCTGGGCATGACACTCACGCTCGACGCCCCGGCGCCCGCGGCCCCGCGACGCGGCAGCGCCAACCCCTGGCTCACCCTGGCCGCCGTCGCGATCGGCATCGCGATGGTCGGCCTCGACGCGACCGTCGTCGCCATCGCCAACCCGGCCATCGCCCGCGACCTCGACGCCGGACTGTCCGGCCTGCAGTGGGTCACCAACGGCTACCTGCTCGCCCTCGCCGTCTCCCTGATCATCGCCGGCCGACTCGCCGACCGGTTCGGGCGCAAGAAGCTCTTCCTGCTCGGCGTGGTCGGCTTCGCGGTCGCCTCGGTGGCGATCGGGTTCTCCGACAGCATCGGCGCCGTGATCTTCTGGCGGGTCGTCCAGGGCCTCGCGGGCGCACTGCTCCAGCCGGCCAGCCTGGCCATCCTGCGCAACGCGTTCCCCGCCGAGAAGCTCAACATGGCCATCGGCATCTGGGGCGGCACCTCGGCGCTGTCCATCGCCAGCGGCCCGATCGTCGCCGGCCTGCTCGTCGAGAACGTCGACTGGCAGAGCGTGTTCTTCCTCAACGCGCCCCTGGCGGTCCTCGCCGTCCTGCTGGGCTGGTTCGTGATCCGCGAGTCCCGCGACCCCGGCGCCGCCGGCTCGTTCGACCTGCCCGGGGTGGTGCTGCTGTCCGGCGCGTTGTTCTCCCTGGTCTGGGGGCTGATCAAGGCCCAGGAGCACGGCTTCGGCGACGCGCTGCCGCTCGGGTTCATCGTCGGCGCGCTCGTGCTGCTCGCCGGGTTCGTCCTGCGGGAGTCGAGGACGCGGCACCCGCTGCTGCCGCTGAGCCTGTTCCGCAACGTCTCGCTGTCGGCCGGTACCGCGCTGGTGACCCTCGCGTTCTTCTCCCTGTTCGGCGCGTTCTTCTTCCTCACCCTGTACCTGCAGCAGGTGCACGGCATGGGACCGGTCGAGGCCGGCGTGCGGCTGCTCCCCCTGACCGCCACGTTCATGTTCTCCGCCCCCGCCGCCGGGGCCCTGACCGCGCGGTTCGGGCCGCGCCTGCCGCTGGTGGCCGGCATGGCGCTCACCGCCGTGGCGCTGTTCGGGCTGTCGCTGGCCGAGGTCGACGCCGCGTACCTGACCCTGTGGCCGTGGTTCGTCCTGCTCGGCCTGGGCTTCGGCCTGGTCATCGTCGCCGGCACCGAGGCGATCGTCGGCAACGCGCCGGTCGAGCTGTCCGGGGTGGCCGGCGGACTCCAGCAGACCGGCGCGCAACTCGGCGGGGTGCTCGGCACGACCGTGTTCAGCACCGTCATCGCCAGCCGGGTCGGGGACGCGTTGGTGCCGAGGCTGGTCGAGTCCGGGGTGCCCGCCGAGGTGGCGCCCCGGTTCCAGGAGGCGGCGCAGTACGTGGCGCAGGGGGTCGCGCCGGTGCCGCCGGGGACTCCCGGGCCGCTCGCGCGGGCCATCACGGACGGGGCGCACCTGGCGTTCATGGACGGGTTCCACACGACGCTGACCGTGGGGGCGGTCGTGGCGCTGGTCGGGGCCGTGCTGGCGCTCGTGGTGCGGCGCGGGGAGAACGCGGGGGCCGGGGTGGCGTTGTAGACCGGCGCGGGCGACGGCTCCCCGGGGGCCGTCGCCCTCCAGCGCTTCGGGCGACCCGCGCCGGCCGGTACCCGGAGAGTGGGGTTTCGGGGTTTCGCGCCACAAGCGGCGTCGAACATGGACAAGACGCCGCGCATTGGTTACCGTCGATGCACCTTTAGTAAAGTTTCCTAAAGGTCACTTGATGGAGGACCCCTCATGAAGAAGCTCATCAGACACGGATGGGTCGCCGGCCTCCTCGCCGGCGCCCTGTTCATGCTCGGGCTCGGCGTCACCGGCTACTCCGCCACCGCGACCACGGCGGTCGGGCCCGGGACGTCGAGCACCGTCGTCGGCGGCCCCGACACGTTCACCCAGGTCCAGCCGACCGGGGCACCGTCGGAGTACAACAAGCCCCTCGAACGGTGCGCCAACGGCACGAGCCACCCGATCTCCGGACCGAACCCGATCCTGTCCGAGCCGGCCACCACGAAGTTCACCAGCAACCTCCCGCTGACCCTCAGCGTGCGGACCAGCGGTGACATCTGGTGGGGCCAGACCGCCCTGGTGTTCACGAACCGGTCGAGCACCGCGTTCCACATCGACTGCGCCGTGATCACCTTCGTCGCCCCCTCCGGCTCCGGTGACCACAACTTCCAGAACACGGTCACCTTCGGCCACCCCCAGCAGGACTACGTCGAGGTCCCCAAGGGCGGCGGCAACTCGTACTACATCATCCGGCTCGGCTTCCACGACGTGCCGCTCGCGCAGCGGATCGCGCAGCCGGGCAAGCCGTTCGAGTACCAGCTCAACGGGCCGGGCAGCTCCATCGCCCGCGAGGCCATCCGGGACTCGGTCCGCTTCATCGGCGACCTGGACCTCAAGGCCAACGACGCGCTGGTGAAGAAGTACGGCACCGACCGGCTGACCAACTGACCGTCGGCGGGTAGCGGAGGTGGCGTGCCGAGTGGAGCGGCACGGCACCCGCACCCTCGTTGGTCCGGGGCGGGGCAGGCTCGACGGTCCGCGCCAGGCGGGGCGAGGCACTTCATTCCCGGTCGCTCCGCGCCGGACGGAGCGGCGCGGCACACTGGTCGGATGGACATCATCGTGATCGGACTGGGCGTCGGCGGCGAGGAAGTGGCCGGCCGGCTGGCCGCGTCGGGGCTGGACGTGCTCGGCATCGAGAACCGCCTGGTCGGCGGCGAGTGCCCCTACTGGGGCTGCATCCCCAGCAAGATGATGATCAGGGCGGCCAACGCCGTCGCGGAGGCCCGCCGGGTGCCGACGTTCGCCGGGGACGCGACCGTGCGCCCCGACTGGGGGCCGGTGCACGCCCGGATCCGCGACGAGGCCACCGACAACTGGAACGACCAGGTCGCCGTCGACCGGTTCACGGGCAAGGGCGGCACGTTCCTCCGGGGGCGCGGCCAGCTGACGGGCCCCGGCCGGGTCCGGGTCGGCTCCGAGGAGTACGAGGCCACGAAGGGCGTCGTCATCGCCACCGGTACGACCCCGGCCATCCCCCCGATCCCCGGCCTCGCCGACAGCCCGTACTGGACCAACCGCGACGCCATCGAGGCCGCCGAACTGCCCGCGTCCCTCACCGTGCTCGGCGGCGGGGCCATCGGCCTGGAACTCTCCCAGGTCTACGCCCGGTTCGGCGTCGCCGTCACCGTCGTGGAGGCCTCCGACCGGATCCTCGCCCTGGAGGAACCCGAATCCTCGAAGGTCGCCCGCGAGGCGCTGACCGCCGACGGCGTGACCGTGCACGTGGGCCGCAGGGCCGTCAAGGTCGACGGCACGACCGTGTACCTCGACGACGGCACCGAGGTCACCTCCGACAAGATCCTCGTCGCCACCGGCCGCCGCGTCGACCTCGCCGGCCTCGGCCTGGACACCCTGGGCCTGGACCCCAGCGCGCGCAACCTCGAGGTCGACGAGTGGATGCGGGCCGGCGAACGCCTGTGGGCGGTCGGCGACGTCACCGGGCGCGGCGCGTTCACCCACATCGCGATGTACCAGGCTGACATCGCCGTTCGCGACATCCTCGGCCAGGGCGGTCCGGCGGCCGACTACAAGGCACTCCCCCGGGTCACGTTCACCGACCCGGAGATCGGGGCGGTCGGGCTCACCGAGGCCCAGGCGCGCGAGCGGGGGCTGACGGTCGGCACCGGGTACTCCCCGCTGGGGTCCTCGACCCGGGGTTGGATCCACGGGGTCGGTGACGAGGGGTTCATCAAGCTCGTCGTGGACACCGACCGGGGGGTGCTCGTCGGGGCGACCTCCGCCGGGCCGGCCGGGGGCGAGGTGCTGGCCGGGTTGGCGGTGGCGGTGCACGCGGAGGTGCCGGTGGAGACGCTGCGCAGCATGATCTACGCGTACCCGACGTTCCATCGTGCGATCTCCGAGGCGGTGCGGGCGATCCATTAGGGTCGGGGGCGTGACGGGTGGTGGAGGTGGGAAGAGGGGCGGGGGCCCGGGGCGGGGCGGGGATGGGGCTGGTGCTGATTCCGGGGCCGGATCCGATTCCGGGGCCGGATCGGGTTCCGGGGCCGGATCCGATTCCGGGGCCGGATCCGGTTCCGGGGCCGGATCCGGTTCCGGGGCCGGATCCGGTTTCGCTGCCGGTTCCGGGGCTGGTTCGGGGGCTGGTTCCGGGGGCGGGAGCGGCGTCGGGGGTGTGACGGGGCGGCGGGAGCAGGAACGCAGTCGGCAGACCCGGCTGCGGCTCATGCGGGCCACCGCCGAGTGCCTCGTCGAGCTGGGCTGGTCCGGCACCACCACGACGGCGGTGTCCGAGCGCGCCGGCGTGTCCCGGGGCGCCCAGCTGCACCACTACCCGACCCGCGCCGAACTGGTCGTCGCCGCCGTCGAACACGTCGCCGTCGCGCGCACCGAGGAACTGCTCCGCACCGCCGACACGCTGCCCGGCGACGAACGGCGGACCCTGGCGGTGCTGGAGCTGCTCGCGGAGCTGTACACGGGGCCGTTGTTCGAGGCCGCCGTGGAACTGTGGGTCGCGGCGCGCACCGATCCGCAGCTGCACGCCGTGGTGGCACCGTTGGAGGACAGGCTGGGCCGGGAAGGGTACCGGCTGGCGCTGGAGTTGCTCGGCGCCGACGACGCGCGGCCGGAGATCCGGGACGCGGTGGGCGCGACGCTGGACCTGGTGCGGGGGTTCGGGTTGGCCAACCTGCTCAGTGACGACCGGTCGCGGCGGAGTCGGTTGCTGCGGCAGTGGGCGGCGATGCTCGACACGGTTCTCGCCGAGGGGTAGCCGCGCGCCTGGTGGGGGCTGCCTTCTTGCTCGGTCAGGCTCCGGGTGGGGTGCGCGGCTCAGCAGCCGTGCGGGGACCCGTGTCGTGGGGGGACTCGATCCGTGCGGTCATGCGTCATGTGGCCATGCCATGCGCCGTATGACCACGCGCCGTGCGGCCACGCGCCGTGCGGCCACGCGCCGTGCGGCCACGCGCCGTGCGGCCACGCGCCGTGCGGCCACGCGCCGTGCGGCCACGCGCCGTGCGGCCATGCGCCGCGCGGTCGCGCGCCCAGCGGCACGCGGCCCGGTGGAAACGCATCGCTTGCTCCCGGGCTCTAAGGTGCGCGGACCGCCTCGCGCGGTGGGCTGGCTCCGCCGTGCGCGGTGCGCTGTCCCTGCCGTGCGCGGCTCGGCGGGGACCGCACGTTGTCGCCGGCTCCCGAGCGCCCAGCGGGCGGGCACCCGCAGCACCCGGTCACCGACGCCGCGGTGACCCGTCGCCCGGGCGGGTGCCGATCACGACGGTCGCGGACAGCTCGTCGGAGGTGACGATCCGGGAGTCCAGGCCGTGGCGGGTGAACAGTTCCAGGGTCGCCGGGGCCTGGTGCTCGCCCGTCTCGACCAGCAGGTGCCCGCCCGGGGCCAGCCACCGCCCCGCCCCGGCGGCCACCCTGCGCTGGACGTCGAGCCCGTCGGCACCGCCGTCGAGGGTGACGTGTGGTTCGTGCAGCCGGGCCTCCGGGGGCATCAGTTCGATGGCATCGGTCGGCACGTACGGCGCGTTGGCGACCAGTACGTCAACCCGGCCGCGCAGGGTGGCGGGCAGCGGGGCGTAGAGGTCACCCTCGTGGACGGTGCCGCGCGCGCCCAGGTTGCGGCGGGCGCACCGCACGGCGGCGGGTTCGATGTCGGCGGCGTGCAGTTCGACACGGTCCGGAGTCGCGGCGAGGATGGCCGCGCCGACCGCGCCCGAGCCGCAGCACAGGTCGACGACGACGGCCCGCTCGTGACTGGCCGGCGGGGTACGGGCCAGCGTGATCCGGGTCAGGGCGGCACGGGTCAGGGCGATCGCCCGGTCGGCGAGGAAGGCGGTGCGGCGGCGGGGCACGAACACCCCGGGGTCCACGGCGATCCGCAGGCCGTGGAACTCCGCCCAGCCCAGGACGTGTTCGAGCGGCAGTCCGGCGACCCGGCGGTCCACGAGGGCGGCGAGTTCGGCAGGGGTCCGGGCGGCGGCGACGAGCAGGCGCGCCTCGTCCTCGGCGAAGACACAGCCGACGGCGCGCAGGCGGGAGACGATCACGGATTCGGAGTGCGGTGACAGCGACATGCGAGAGCCTTTCGGGGGTACCGACGGGCGCTCACTCGGTCGACTACGTCCGGCGGACCGCGCGGCCGTTCGAGGGGAGCACCCGGCCTGGACCAGCAGTCATGGGTTCCCACCTCCTCGATATGTCCAGCTCCGACGCAGGTGACGTTACATGATCCACACGACCTGGCACAAACACCGCACCCGACGCACCGGCCATGGGTCCGCTGCCGCCCCGGGGGCGTTTCGTGGAGTGCGGACGTCGCGCCTCCGGTGTTGGCGGTTTGCCGCGCGTGGGTAGACGTGAGCGGTCACGCCTACGCGGGACCGCTCGCTCACGTGCATGCGCAGGACCGTTCGTCTGTAGCGGCCAGCACGTTTCCCGCAGTCAAGTCGACTGTGATCGGGGCACGGCAGCTCAGGCTTCCTAGGCGGCTGGCCTGAATGCACATCCACGTCACCGCCAGCCAAGGGTGGAGCGACCTTCCTCGGCACAATGCGCGCGGACACCTGCCCCCTCCCACACATCAGCTCGGGAACCGAACCGGTCCTGCCCGCATTCTGACCCAGAACCGGATCGCTTCCCGCCGAAGTACCGGCCCGAGAACCGAGCCGTCTCCGCCCGGGCACCGTGGCGAAGAATGACGTCCCCGGCGTACCCGACGAAGGGTTTTTGCTGGTCAGCGGCCCAGGTACGCGCCTCCATTGACGTGCACGACCTGGCCGGTCAGGTGACCGGCGGCCGGGGAGGCGAGGAAGTCCACGGTCGCGGCGACGTCGGCGGTGGTACCGGGCCGGCCGTTGCGGGTGGCGGCGACCCGCTGGGCGACCCCCTCCTCGGTCATCCGGTCGCGGAAGAACTCGGTGGCCACGATCAGGCCCGGCGACACGACGTTCGCGGTGATGCCGCGTGGGCCGAGCTGGCTGGCGAGCGACGCGGTCCACGCCTCGACGGCCGCCTTGGCCGCGCCGTAGGAGTTGGCGCCCAGTCGCGCCGCGATCGACCCGATCGTGACGATCCGGGCGTCGTCGGCGAACCGGGGGGTCAGCGCGGTGGTGACGAGGACGGCGGACAGCAGGTTCGCGTCCAGGTTGGCCCGCCAGTTCGCGGCGAGCGCGGCCAGGTCGTCCCCGTCGTCGGGCCGGTCGAAGTCGGTGTTGCCGCCCGCGTTGTTGACCAGCACGTCGATCCGGTCGGGCAGCAGCGGCAGCGCGGCGGTGACGGCGGCCGGGTCCGCGGCGTCGAACGGTACGGCGGTGGCTCCGAGCCGGGCGGCGGCCTCCTTCAGCGGTGTCTCGCGGCGGCCGGTGACCACGACGCGGTCGCCCGCGCGGGCGAAGGACTCCGCGACGGCGTACCCGATCCCGGTCGCGCCTCCGGTGACGACGACAGTACGCATCCCAAACTCCTTTAGGCCTAAAGTAGTATCGGTGGCACGCTAACACGAGGAGGACCGCATGGACGACGCCGTCGACCTGATCCAGTCCGCCTGGGCCCGTGAGCGCCCCGGCACCCCGGTGGCGTCGATCGGCGTGATCACCCGGGTCTGGCGGATCGGCAAGCTGCTGTCCGACGAGCGGCGGCGGACGCTGACCCGGCTCGGTATCGACGCGGCGACCCTCGACCTGCTCAGCACGCTGCGCCGCGCCGGGGCTCCGTACCAGTTGCCGCCCGGCGAGCTGGCCCGGTTGTCCCTGGTCAGCGCCGGGGCGATCTCCCAGCGGGTCGCCCGGGCCGAGTCCGAGGGGCTGGTCCGCCGGGAGAAGGCCGGCCCCGACGGCCGGTCCGTACTGGTCACCCTCACCGACCACGGGCACCTTCTGCTGGACCGGTCCGTGGACGACCTGCTCCGGCACGAACAGGGTCTGCTCGGTGCACTCACCGAAGCTCAGTGTGAGCAACTGTCGGACCTGCTCCGGGTGCTGCTCGCGGATCTGGGCGGCCTTCACGAGCGGGAGGCACCGGAGCCACCCACGCTGTGATCGACCAACCCCGAGCCCGACCCAACCGAGTCGTATTGCCCAACCGAGCCCTACAGCCCGATCGAGCCCCACGGCCCAACCGAGCCGCACAGTCACCATCGGACGGCCCGGCACCCCGCGAGGAAGCGTTGACAGCCTCGGTGCCGCCGTGCCGGAAACCCACCAGCGGGCGTGCCGGACTCGACGTACCAGCTGGCGTGCCAGGCTCGACACCAGCTGGCGTGCCAGGCTCGACGCACCAGCCGGGCCTGGAGTGGCGCACGAGTGGGGTCAGCAGCGTGGTGCTGGCGCTGCGGAAGCGCTGTGACACTGGCCCGGGGGAAACTGTGCGGCACTGGCCCTGCGGAACGGGCCGGGTCAGTAGGAGCGCGGTAGGCCCAGGGTGTGTTGGGCGACGTAGTTGAGGATCATCTCGCGGCTGACCGGCGCGACCCTGGCCACCCGCGAGGCGACCAGCAGGGCCGCGATCCCGTAGTCCACGGACAACCCGTTCCCGCCGAGGGTCTGGATCGACTGGTCGACGATGCGCGCGGCGGCCTCGGCGGCGGCGTACTTGGCCATGTTCGCCGCCTCACCCGTCCCCTCGTCGTCCCCGGCGTCGTACAGCCACGCGGCCTTCTGGGTGAGCAGTCGGGCCTGTTCGAGTTCGATCGCGCACACCGCGAGGGGGTGCGCGATGCCCTGGTGCGCGCCGATCGGCCCCTGCCACACGGTGCGGGTCCTGGCGTAGTCCACGGCGGTGTCGAGGGCCTGGCGGGCCATGCCGAGGCTGAACGCGGCGACCATGATCCGCTCGGGGTTGAGGCCGGCGAACAGTTGCAGCAGCCCGGCGTCCTCGTCCCCCACCAGCGCGTCGGCGGGCAGGGCCACGTCGTCGAGGAACAGCGCGAACTGTTTCTCCGGCGCGACCAGTTCCATCTCGATCGCCTGCCAGGTGAACCCGGGCGCGTCGGTGGGCACGATGAACAGCGCGGGCTTCAGCTTTCCGGTGCGCGCGTCGGCGCTGCGGCCCACGACCAGCACGGCGTCCGCCTGGTCCACGCCGGAGATGAACACCTTACGGCCGTTGAGAACCCACCCCTCGTCGGTGCGGGTACCCGTCGTCGTCAGGTTGTGGCTGTTCGAGCCGGCCTCGGGCTCGGTGATGCCGAACGCCATCGTGACCGTCCCGTCGGCGATCCCGGGCAGCCACCGCCCCTTCTGGGCCTCCGTGCCGAACCGGGCGATGATCGAGCCGCAGATCGCCGGGGACACGACCATCAGCAGCAGCGGGCAGCCGGCCGCGCCGAGTTCCTCGCACACCGCCGCGAGGTCCGCGATACCGCCACCCCCGCCGCCGTACTCGGCCGGGATGTTGACGCCGAGGTAGCCGTAGCGGCCGGCCTCCTCCCACAGCTCCGTGGCCCGTTCGTTGGTACGGACCTTGTCGCGCATGTACCGGTGCCCGTACCGCTTGCCGAGTTCGGCCACCGCCGCCCGCAGGGCGCGACGCTCGTCCGTTTCGTGGAAGTTCACTGTGCCTCCAGGACCGCGAGTGGGGTGTCGGTGTCGACCTGGTCGCCCACCGTGACGTGCAGGACCGTGAGAACGCCGTCGACGCCGGCCGTGACCGGGAAACGCATCTTCATGGCCTCGAGTTCGAGCAGCAGGGCGCCGGCGGTCACCTGTTGACCCTCGGTCACGTGCACCGCCACGACCGTGCCCGGCATCGGGGCGAGGAGGGATCCGGCGGCCAGATCCGGTCGGGGCCGGGGAAACCTCTCGACGGGTACGAGAGATACCGCGCCGAGCGGGGAGTCCACGCACACGAGACCGGGGTAGGCGGACACCTCGAAGGTGTGCCGGAGGCCGTTGCGGGTGAGCACCACGCGGTCGGGGGTCGCCGAGACCAGGCAGACGCCTGCCAGGTCGGAGCCAGGGCTCTCCGCGAGGCCGGGCTCGGGAGGTCCGGAGTCGAGGCGGTGGGTGGCTTCCAGCGTGTCGCGGGTGAGGTGGTAGGTGACCTCGTGTCCGGCGAACGCCCTGACCTGGCGGGTGGACGGCACGTTGCGCCAGCCGGACGGGATGCCGCCCAGCACGGGAGCCTCCGCCCGGTTGCGCGCGGCGACGGCCAGGGCGGCGGCCAGTACCGACAGCGGATCGGCGTCCGGCGCCGCAGTCAGGTCGTGCCGGCCGAAGAAGCCGGTGTCGGTGGCCCCGGCCAGGAACTCCGGGTGCCGCAACGTACGGACCAGCAGGTCCCGGTTCGTGGTCAGACCGTGCACCGCCGCGCCGGCCAGCGCCGAGGCCAGTCGACGGGCAGCCTCCTCCCGGGACGGAGCCCAGGCCACGACCTTGGCGAGCATCGGGTCATAGTGGACACTGACCTGGTCCGCGCCGCCGTCGTCGACCCGGAGACCGAATCCGACGGGTACCGCGAACCGGGCGTCGACCCCGGGGAACTCGCACCGGAACAACGCACCCGCCTGGGGCAGCCAGTCCCGGGCCGGGTCCTCGGCGTACAGCCGGGCCTCGATCGCGTGGCCCGTCCGGACCGGGGGCTCCGGGGGCAGCGCCACGCCCTCGGCGATCCGGAGCTGCCAGGCGACCAGGTCCAGCCCCGTCACGCACTCCGTCACCGGATGCTCGACCTGGAGCCGGGTGTTCATCTCCAGGAACCAGAACTCACCGGACGGGGCGACGAGGAACTCGACGGTGCCGGCGCCCACGTACCCGATGGCCTCGCAGATCCGGGTCGACGCGGCGCAGAGCCTGTCGCGCAGCGCGGCGTCGACGAACGGGGAGGGCGTCTCCTCGACCACTTTCTGGTGCCGGCGTTGCAGCGAGCACTCGCGCTCACCCAGGGTCCAGACGGTGCCGTGGGTGTCGGCGAGCACCTGGACCTCGATGTGGCGGCCGTCGGCGACGTACGGCTCGACGAAGACCTCCGCGTCCCCGAACGCGGCGGCGGCCTCGGCACGGGCGGTGGCCAGTTCCGCGTCGAGTCGGGCCGGGTCGCGCACGATCCGCATGCCCCGGCCGCCGCCGCCCGCGTCGGCTTTGATGAGGACCGGGAACGTCGTGCCCGACAGGGTCGGGACGTCCGCGTCCGTGGCGAGTTTCTTCGCCGCCAGCTTGGAACCCATCGCCGCGATCATCTCCGCCGACGGGCCGACCCAGGTCAGACCCGCGTCGTGCACCCGCAGCGCGAACTCCGCGTTCTCCGACAGGAAACCGTAGCCGGGGTGCACGGCGTCCGCGCCCGCCCCGAGCGCCGCCGCGATGACCAGGTCACCGCGCAGGTACGTGTCGGTCGGCGTCACCCCCGGCAGCCCCACCGCGAGGTCGGCCTCCGCCACGAACGGCGCGGTCGCGTCGGCCTCGGAGTACACCGCCACCGTCTCGATGCCCAGGTCCCGACAGGTCCGGAAGATCCGGCGCGCGATCTCGCCCCGGTTGGCGACCAGCAGTCTGGTGATCACGGCCGGAACACCCCGTATCCGTCGGTGCCCTTGACCGGGGCGGAGTGGATGGCGGACAGGCAGATGCCGAGGACCGTGCGGGTGTCGCGCGGGTCGATCACCCCGTCGTCGTAGAGCCGGCCGGACAGGAACAGCGGCAGGGACTCCGCCTCGATCTGGGCCTCGACGGCGGCGCGCATCATGGCGTCGCGTCCTTCGTCGTACCGGTCGCCGGCGGCCTGGCGCGCGATGATCGACAGGACCCCGGCGAGCTGTTGCGGGCCCATGACGGCGGCCTTGGCGCTGGGCCACGCGAACAGGAAGCGGGGGTCGTACGCCCGGCCGCACATGCCGTAGTGGCCCGCGCCGTACGACGCTCCCATCAGGACGGACAGGTGCGGCACCCGACTGTTGGACACCGCGTTGATCATCATGGCACCGTACTTGATGATGCCGCCCCGTTCGTATTCCGCGCCGACCATGTACCCGGTCGTGTTGTGCAGGAAGACCAACGGGGTGTCCGAGGAGTTCGCCAGCTGGATGAACTGCGCCGCCTTCTGGGACTCCTCCGCGAACAGCACACCGCGCGCGTTGGCCAGGATGCCCACCGGATAGCCGTGCAGCCGGGCCCAGCCGGTGACCAGACTCGGCCCGTACAGCGGCTTGACCTCGTCGAACTCCGAGCCGTCCACGATCCGCGCGATCACCTCGCGCGGGTCGAACGGCGTCTTCAGGTCCTCCGGGATCAGGTCGAGCAGATCGTCGGCGTCCAGCAGCGGCGGTCTGCTCTCCTGCGGCGGGGTCCCGTGTTTGCGCCAGTTCAACCGGGCCACGATCCTGCGCCCGATCCGGATCGCGTCCCGCTCGTCCTCCGCCAGGTGGTCCGCCAGGCCAGACACCCGCGCGTGCATCACCGCCCCGCCCAGCGACTCGTCGTCGGACTCCTCGCCGGTGGCCATCTTCACCAGCGGCGGCCCGGCCAGGAACACCTTCGACCTGTCCCGGATCATCACCACGTGGTCGGACATCCCCGGGATGTACGCACCGCCGGCCGTCGAGTTGCCGAACACCAGGGCGATCGTGGGCAGCCCGGCCGCCGACGCGCGGGTCAGGTCCCGGAACACCCGGCCGCCCGGGATGAAGATCTCCTTCTGGCTCGGCAGGTCCGCGCCGCCCGACTCGACCAGGTTGATCAGCGGGAGGCGGTTCTCCATCGCGATATCGGCCGCCCGGAACGTCTTCTTCAGCGTCCACGGGTTGCTCGCCCCGCCCCGGACCGTCGGGTCGTTGGCGATGATGACGCACTCCACGCCCTCGACCACCCCGATGCCGGTGACGACGCTCGCCCCGACCGGATACTCACTCCCCCAGCCCGCGAGGGGGGACAGCTCCAGGAACGGCGAGTCCTCGTCGACCAGCAGCTCGATCCGCTCCCGGGGCAGCAGCTTGCCCCGGCCGTGGTGCCTGTCGGTGTACTTCGCGCCGCCACCCGCCACGGCCTTGGCGTGTTCCGCGTCGAGCTCGGCGAGCTTGGTGAGCATGGCCGTTCGGTTACCGGTCATGGGGCGGTCCTGTTCGCGATGAGTGGGACTGGGCTGCGTTCCAGAATGGCTCGGGTCGTACGGCAGGCGACAGTGCCGTTCGGCACCCTTGCGGGCGCGGCCCGACGAACTCGACCCTGCCGTTCGGCACTTGGCCGGCGGGGCCGCCGACCGGCAGTGTGGAGGGACCGACGGCGGTCACAGGAGGTCCTCCGGAATGTCCACGATGCGCGAGCGCAGCCACTCCCCGACGGCCTTGCCCTGGGGGTCGAACCGGGCCCCCTCCGCGACCCCGCTGCCGAGCAGGCCGTCAACGACGAACAGCGCCGCGTTCAGGTTGGGTAGCAGGTGCCGCGTCATCGAGTTCGCGGCGGTCTCGGGAAGGAGCTCGTGGAGGCGGTGGGTGGTGAGGGTCGCGGTGAGCCAGGGCCAGGCGCGCGGGTCACGGACCCAGACGCCGAGGGTGACCGCGCCGCCCTTGTCCCCGGAGCGGGCGCCGACCAGGGTGCCCAGTGGCAACCGCCGGGTCGGGCCGAACTCCGCCGTCCGGTGCACGCCTTCGGTGGTCCCTTCCCCTCCGATGCCCGACGGAGCCCTCTCCGGAACGCCGCGCACTCCCCGGGACAACTCGACCGGTGCGCCGGGCTCTCCCGGGGTGACACCGGCGAGCGGCTCCATGTCCGGCGGTGGTGGCGCGCCAACTCCCTGGTCCGATCCTCCGCTCGGGCCGCCCGGGACCTCACCTGCGCCAGGACGACCCGTCGCAGGAACCATGACGACCGGAGCGATCGGAGCGATCAGGTGACGGGTCGCGTCGGGAAGGACCAGCACCTGCTCCACGGTGGACGCGGGGAGAAACTCCGCGCGGTAGTCCCCGTAGGGCACCGCCTCGCCCGGCAGGGCGGCCAGGTGGAAGCCCGGGACGCTGCCCAGGGCGAGTTCCACGACCCGGGCGCTGAAGGCCTTCCCGACGCGTTTCGGGTCCGGCCCGCGCACCACGCACCGGAGCAGTGCGCTGGCCTCCTCCTGCACGTCGGCGTCGGCGTGGTCGGTGCGGGCCAGGGTCCATCGGGCCTCGGGAAGTTCGAGCTGCGAACGGACCAGCGCGGCCTTGGACTCGACGTCCAGGCCGGTCAGGATGAAGAGCGCCTCGTTGCGGTACCCGCCGACGGAGGTCACCGCCACCTTCACCGTCCCCGGTGGCGGCTCGCCCCGGACTCCGCTGACCAGCACCCGGTCGGGGCCGTCGGCGGTGAGCGCGATCGTGTCGAAGCGGGTGGTCACGTCGGGTCCGGCGTAGCGGGGGCCGGTGATCTCGTAGAGGAGCTGGGCACGGACGGTGTCGACCGTGACCGCGCCGTCCGTGCCCGGATGTTTGGTGATCAGGGCCGAGCCGTCGGCGCGCACCTCCGCGATCGGGAAGCCCGGGTGGCGGAGGGCCGGAAGCTCGGTGAAGAACGCGTAGTTGCCGCCGGTGGCCTGCGTGCCGCACTCCAGGATGTGCCCGGCGACAGTGGCCCCGGCGAGGACGTCCCAGTCGTCGCGCGCCCAGCCGAAGTGCGCGGCGGCCGGGCCGACCACGAGCGAGGCGTCGGTGACCCGGCCGGTGACCACGATGTCCGCACCGGCGGCGAGCCCCTCCGCGATCCCCCACGCCCCGAGGTACGCGTTCGCGGTCAGCGCCCCCGGGAAGCCGTCCCGGACGTCGTCGCCCTCGACATGGGCTACGGAGACCGTGACGCCCAGGGTCCCCGCGAGGGTCCGCAACGCCGCCGCGAGTCCGGCCGGGTTGAGGCCGCCCGCGTTGGTGACGATCCGCACTCCCTGGTCGACGGCCAGGCCCAGACACTCCTCCATCTGGCCGAGGAACGTGCGGGCGTACCCGAGGGAGGGGTCACGCAGCTGGTCACGGCCCAGGATGAGCATGGTCAGCTCGGCCAGATAGTCACCGGTCAGCACGTCGAGATCGCCCCCGGTGAGCATCTCCCGGACGGCCGAGTGCCGGTCGCCGTAGAAGCCCGACGCGTTCCCGATCCGCAGCACGGTCACCGGACACCCTCTGCCGGTACGGGAGCAGGGTCGGCGGCGGCCGGCGTCGCCCGGGGGCGGCCCGGGCCGGGAGGTCCGGCGAAGGCCTGGGCGATGTCCAGCCAGCGGTCGGCCCCCGTCCCCTCGGCGCGCAATGCCACGTCGGCGCGATGCCGGCGCTGGGTGACGAGCAGGCAGAAGTCGAGGGCTGGTCCGGTGACCCGGTCGGCGGCGTCGGCCGGGCCCCAGGTCCACAGGCCACCGTCCGGGGTGGTCAGTTCGACGCGGGGCTCGGCGGGCGGCGGTTCGAGGCCACGGACGGCGAACCCGAAGGACCGGGTGCGGACGCCCAGGTGGGCGATGTGCCGCAGTCGGCCGGTGGGCGGACGCGACACGCCCAGCGCGTCGGCGACGTCCTCGCCGTGCGCCCAGGTCTCCATGATCCGGGCGGTGGCCATGGAGGTGCCGCTCATGGGCGGGCCGTACCAGGGGAATCTGGTGTCCGGGGTCCCGGCCAGCGCGTCGGCCAGCCGGGCACGGGAGGTGCGCCACCGACTGAGGAGCGTGGTGGGGGTGAGGAGGGCCCCGGCGTCCGCGCCCTCGTCGACGAACCGGGCCGGGTCGATGGTCGCCAACTCGGCCAGGAAGCCCGCTGGGTCCGTCACGGCGAGCAGCGCCCGTTCGTCGGTCCAGGCGAGGTGCGCGACCTGGTGGGCGATGGTCCAGCCGGGTGCCGGGGTCGGGCGGCGCCAGGTGGCGGCGTCGAGCGGTGCGACCAGGGAGTCGAGGCTCTCGCTCTCGTGGCGCAGGTCGGTCAGGACGTCCGCGAGCTCGACCATGGCGTCTCCACTGTGCCCGTGGGGCTACGACCTCTCGACCATCCCACTCTCGTACCCGAAAAACAAGCTGCTCTGATTGTTTTTTGCCGTCGTGGTCCGCACGGTCACGGGGCCCCGGAATCGGCGAAAACCAACCGCCAGACCCCAAACACCACCAAGCCCCCGACCAAACGGCCAGGGGCTCAGCGAACACCAGAACGGACTAGTCGAAGATCTCCCCGAGGATGCCGCCGCCGCCACGCCGGCCGTGCCGGTACCCGTGGCCGCCGCCGTGGCCGCCGTGCCCGTAGTTCGGCTGCTGCGGGTAGTGCGGCTGCTGGAAGTGCTGCGGCTGCTGGTGCGGACGGCGCGACGCGGCCTGCCGGACCCAGCCGTCGACCACGGCGGCCCAGTCGGTGGAGTCCACCGAGCGGTAGTCCACCTGGTAGGTGTTGATCACGTCGGTGCCGCTGGTGAACAGCCCGCCGCGCTTGTCGAACTCGAGGACGACGGCCATGCCCTGCGGGTTCGCCAGGAAGGTGACCTCGGCGGAGTTGATGCCCTGGTACTGCCCCGGCGGGTAGAACTCGATCTCCTGGTAGAACGGCAGGTGCTGCTGCACGCCCCGGATGTGGCCACGCTCGCAGTCGGCGCCCTTGAACCGGAAGCCGAGCCGCGCGAACGCCTCGATGATCCGCTCCTGGGCCGGCAGCGGGAACACGTTGACCTGGTCGACGTCGCCCTTGTCCACGGCGCCCGCGACGGCCAGCTCGGTGCGCAGGCCCAGCGTCATCCCGTGCAGCCGCTGGCCGCCCTGGACGTTGGTCAGCGGGGTCTCCCACGGCATCGGGAACTGGAACGGGATCGAGATCGGCTGACCCGGCCCGACCTGGAACCTCCCGGCGACGTTGAGCTTGTGGAACTCCGTCAGCTGGTTGTACTCGCTGTCGCCGCTCTCCACCTCGATCTTGGTGATGAGGCCCAGCGACACGTACTCGATGTCCACCAGGTGGTCGCCACCGGTGATGTTCACCCGACCCTCGAGGTTCAGGCCGGGCCGGGTGTTCGGGTTGGTCAGGACCGTGTCCACGGTCGGACCGCCCACACCGAACGCACGCATCATCTTCTTGAAGACCACCGGTGACTCCTCCTGTCGAACAACTTCCCCGAGGTTAGCCGAGCCGCGCCAGGATTCCAGCAGGCCCGAGGCCCGCACTGGGGCTTTCGGCCACGATTGCCCCGCTGCAGAACTGCGTCAAGAATCCGACGGTGCGCGACGGGGCAGCGGGAATACCACCCGCCCCCTACGGTGTGCGACATGTCCCTCGCTCGACTCCGGGTGATCTACGCCGCCCTCCCGCCCCAGGGGTGGTTGTTCCTCCTCGGGTGGTCGGCCACCATCGTCGTCAAGTTTCTCGCGCTGCGGGTGCTGCCCGAGACGCCGACGAGCGACCTCGCCTACATCGCGCGGGCGCTGGTCTCCCTGACCCTGATGGTCGGGGTCATCGTGCTGTTCGCGGCGCGGGCGCGCGCCACCACCCCCGCCCGGTTCGTCGCGCGCGGGGGCGCGTTCGTCGCGGGGCCCGCCGTACACGTCAAGGCCGTTCCCGCGTTCGGCCTGGCTCTTTGGTGGGGGTACGCGTTCGACGCCCTGCCCATGACGGGCTTGTGGCTCGGCGTGCTCGGCGCGGCCCTGCTCGCCGCCACAGCGGTGACCTTCGCGCCCCGCCCGGCGGTCGCCCTCACCCCCGCCGGGGTCGAGTTCCGGACCTGGTGGAAGGTCCGGCGGGCCGCCTGGGACGACCTCACCGCGGTCGAGTTCCCGCTCGCGGTCCGGGTCGGGCCGGCGGAGTGGTGGCGGATCCGCGAGTCACTGCTGCGGGTCCACCCGGGCTACACCGCCGACGCCATCGGGTACTACGGCCTGCACCCCGAACACCGCCCCGCGATCGGTACCGAGGCAGAACGGATCCGTCTGCACGGAGAGCTGTCCCACATCTGGTTCCGCCGGTTCCACGGCCTCGGCGGACGCGGTCCGGGCCAGGCGTGAGGCACGGTCCAGGCCAAGGTGGGGCACGGTCCAGGCCAAGGTGGGGCACGGTCCAGGCCAAGGTGGGGCACGGTCCAGGCCAAGGTGGGGCACGGTCCAGGCCAAGGTGAGGCGCGGTCCAGGCCAAGGTGAGGCGCGGTCCAGGCCAAGCCTGAGATGCGATCCAGGCCAAGTGTGAACACGAGGAACTGTCATACCTGACGGTTACGGTGCGGGTGAATCCTGGAGGAGGAACCATGCACAGCCTGCCCCTGTCCGACCCCGACCGGCCCCACGCCCGGATCCGCTGGCTCGATCTGCCCGGCGACGACGAGCGCCCGGTGCGGGTGTTCGTGCCCGGCGCGGGGGTCGGGGACGGCGCGGTCGACTACGTGGAGTCGGCTCTGCATCCGGCTCTCTCCGGCCACCGCACCCTCCTGGTGGACCTGCCACCGCCCGACCGGGCCGGCCCCGGGACCGACCCCAGGGCCGACCCCCGGGCCGCCTCCAGGACCGACCCCACCCCGGCACCGTCCATACCGGGCGCGCCCCCGACGGACATCGACCCCACCCCGCCGTCCGCCGGGCCGAGCCCGACTCCGACGGCCACCCCGACGACCCGGACCCCGACAGGCGCCGACGCCCTCGCCGCCCTCCTCGACCACCTGGCCCTCACCGCCGTCGAGATCATCGCCCACGGCTCCGCGACCCCGGCCGCCATCGTGCTCGCGGAACTCCGACCGGAACTCGTCGGCCGGCTCATCGCCGCCGCGCCGGACCTGACCGACCACGGCGATACCTTCGCCGCCCTGAAGTGCCCCCGCGCGTTCGTGGTGGGCGGCCGCAACCGACCAGCCCCCGAGGAGGACCTGGTCAGGGCCGCCGGGGTGCCGATCGTGGAGGTCCTCGACGCGGGCCGTGACCTGGTCGGCGACAACCCGGCCGGCTACGCGGAGTCCATCGCGGCGGCCCTGCTCGTGGCCCGCTGAGCCGCCGACCAGCCCCCGCGAAGAGCCCGCCGGCCGGGTCCCCGCGCAGGCCCGCCCCCGCACCCACCGCCCACAGGCATCGACTGCCGTTGTCGGCCCGACTCCTTGACCCGGGGTCGGGCTGGCGATAGATTGCCCTCACTGTTTATTTAGGAAACCTATCTATTTATTAACAGTGAGGCCCCTCATGCAGCTCCGTACCCCTCTGCTCGCAGCCGTGGGTGCGGCGGTCGTCTCCGTCGGCGCGATCCTCGCCGTCTCGACCCCCGCCCAGGCCGCGAATCTCGTGACCAATCCCGACTTCGAAACCGGGAACCTCTCCGGCTGGTCCTGTTCGAACGGATCCGTCGTCTCCAGCCCCGTGCACGGCGGGTCCAAGGCACTCCAGGGCGGCGCGAGCGCGTCCGACATCGGGAAGTGCACGCAGACCGTCAACGTGGTCCCCAACACGGCCTACACGCTCTCGGCCTGGGTCCGGGGTAGTTATGTCTACCTCGGAGTGACCGGCGGGGCGTCGACGTGGACCCCCTCGGCCACGGCGTACTCGAAGCTCACGGTCGCGTTCACCACGACCGCGAGCCAGAGCAGCGTCCAGATCTACCTGCACGGCTGGTACGCGCAGGGCGCCTACAACGCCGACGACATCGCGCTCGACGGCCCGGGCACGCCGCCCACCACGGCCCCGCCGACCACGCCGAACACCAGCCCGAAGCCGACCACCCCGCCGCCGACCACGGCCCCGCCGACCACCCGGCCGCCGACGACGGCTCCCCCGACGACCACTCCCCCGACCTCCCAGCCTCCGGGGAACTGGCACGAGTCCGCGCCGTACCTGTACTTCGGCTGGGGCGAGCCGCCGGCACCGTCCACTGTGATGACCGCGACCGGGATCAAGCACTTCACCCTCGCGTTCATGCTCTCCGGTGGGGGCTGCGTGCCGAAGTGGGACAGCCAGCGCCCGCTGACCGGTGGCGTCGACCAGCAGAACATCAACGCGATCCGCGCCGCGGGCGGGGACATCGAGATCTCGTTCGGCGGCTGGAGCGGCAACAAGCTCGGCCCGAACTGCTCGAGCGCGGCGGCCCTGGCGGACGCGTACCAGCAGGTCATCAACGCGTACAGCCTCAAGGTGATCGACATCGACATCGAGAACACCGACGAGTTCGAGAACTACACGGTGCAGGACCGGATCCTGGGCGCGCTGAAGATCGTCAAGGCGAACAACCCGGGCATCAAGACGGTCGTCACGTTCGGCACGGCGACCTCCGGGCCGACGGAGCACGGCGTGCGCCTGATCAACCAGGCCAAGGCGCTCAACGCGAACATCGACGTGTACACGATCATGCCGTTCGACTTCGGCAACGCCAGCACCAACATGTACACCGCGACGATCAGCGCGGCCGAGGGGCTGAAGAACCAGCTCAAGTCGGCGTTCGGCTGGACCGACGCCGTGGCGTACAGCCACATGGGCATCTCGGGGATGAACGGTCTCAGCGACAACAACGAGACCACCTCGCTCGCCCAGTGGACCCAGATCAAGGACTGGTCGAACTCCAAGCACCTCGCCCGGCTGGCCTTCTGGTCGGTGAACCGGGACCGGCCGTGCCCCGGCGGCGGCCTGCAGGAGACCTGCTCCGGCATCGCCCAGCAGAACTGGGAGTTCACGAAGATCTCCGCCGGCTTCACCGGCTGACGGAACAGGTGGGGCGGCCACTCGCGGGGCCGCTCCACCGCCCGGTCACGTCACAGGAAGCCCGGAACCACGACCACCTGACGGGTACGAGGTCAGGCCGCCCGCGACCCGTTCCGCGCCCGCTTGATCCGGTACAGCGCCTCGTCGGCCGCCCGCAGCGCCGCGTCCGCGTCCTCCCCCAGCACCGCCCAGCCGATGCTCACCGACACCGGCGTGCCTGGCACCAGCGCCCCCCAGTCCTCGGCGTCGACCGCCGCCCGGATCCGGTCCCCGATCTCGGTGGCCTCCTCCGGCGAGGTGCTGGGCAGGATCACCACGAACTCGTCGCCGCCGTGCCGGGCCAGCAGGTCGCCCTGCCGCACCGCCCGGGCGAAGATCCCCGCGATCCGTTGCAGGACCAGGTCCCCGGACGGGTGCCCGTGGGTGTCGTTGACGGCCTTGAACCCGTCGAGGTCCAGTACCCCGAACATGGCGCTGACCCCGCGGCGGCCGAGTCCGGCGACGAACGCCGCGATCCGCCGCCGGTTGGGCAGGCCCGTCAGCGGGTCCGTGGAGGCCGCGCCCGCGTACTGGGCCGCGACCCGGCGGAGTTTGTCCTGGTCGAGTCGGGCCCCGATGCTGTCGGTGAACAGTTCGCGCAGCTGGCGGTCCTCGGCGGTCATCATCCGCACCCCGGCCCGCTCGGCGGCCAGCGCGCCCTCGTGGTCCCCGGCGACGGTCAGCGCGATGGAGCGCAGCCGCAGCGGTTCGACCATGCCGAGCGCGTCGCCCGCGTGCGGGGCGGAGTCGAGCAGCCGCAGCGCCCGGGGCGGGTCGCCGGCCGCGATGGCCTCGCACACCTCGGCCAGGTCGTTGACGTGCTGGAGGATCAGGTCGATGTCGGGGTCGGTGTCGTGGGTGACCTCGAGGTCGACGAGGTGGCCGAGGGCGGCGAGCCGCTTGACCGCGTACCGCAGGTAGACCCGTTCCATCACTACCAGTTCGCCCATCTGGGCGCCGGAGGCGACGAGCGCGCGGAGTTCCCGGACGCTGCCGTCGGTGTCGCCGCGCTGGTCGAGGAAGATCGCGGCCTGCACCTGGGTGGACATGTTCGCCGAGAACGACATCGGCAGCCCGGCCGCCGCGCAGATCCTGGCCCCCTGGCGCATGGCGGCGATGGCCTCGACGTGGAACCCGAGCCAGGAGTACGCCATGGACAGGTCGTGCCAGGTGTCCACGGCCGCGAGGTTGACCTCGGTCATCCGGCGCAGGGAGCGTTCGGAGTGCACGAGGTGCGTCATCGCGGTGCCGAGCGAGCCCTGCTCGTACGCGATCAGGCCGGCCATGGTGTGGAACTCCCCGACCAGCCGGGGGTCCGGGGCGCGGCGCAGGGTCGCGTAGATCTCGTCCAGCAGCGGGCCGAGGCCCTGCGTGTGGCCCAGGTTCATGTAGGCGACGAGCTTCTCGATCAGAGCCTGGGCGACCCGGCGGGTGTCGCGGGATTCCGCGACGATGCGCTCGGCGAGGGTGATCACCTCGGCCGAGCGGCCCGCGCCTGTCAGGTCCCGGAACACCACCCATTCGGCGGCGACCGGGTCCTCTGCATTCCCGTGCGACATAGGCAACTACTCTACGCAACCTAACGACAACTGTACGTGAACTCTCCTGCTGCCTCCGTCGGGTTCGGCCCGAGAATCCGGAGGGTGGCCTTCGCCTGGTACTCGCCCTTCCCGCTGAACTTCCAGTGCAGGTGCAGCGGGACCGACTTCGTCCCGGACGGCACGCTCTGGCTCAGTTCCTGGGTGGCCTCGCCGTCGCTGCGCAGCCACTGGTACGTGACCGTGCCGGGCCGGCCGTTCGTGGTGACCGTGCCGACCACGTCGACCGTGACGTCGCACGCCGTCCCCGGGGCGGTCGCGGGTGCCACCTGGGCGGCGGTCACCTTCAGCGGGTGCGCGTTGTACCACCAGAAGTAGCCCACCACCCCGCCGATGATCGCGCCCGTGACCAGGCCACCGACGATCCGCCGCCACCGCTTGCCGGCCTTCTTCGCCGACTTCGGCGGCGCGGGCGGACCGGCCTTCCACGCCTCCTCGACCCCGGCCGGGATGCCCCCGCCGAACCGCAGCCGCACGTCGGAGCCGTCCCCGGGGCCGACGACGGGCGCGGACCGGGTACCCATCCGGGTCGCCTGGTCCTGCCCGCCCACCGGCTGGGTCGCATGGCCCGTGGGGGCCCCGGGCTGGGTGGCCTGCCCGGTCGGGGTGCCGTAGGCGGTCGGCGGGCCGGTGTGCGGCGCGTAGCCGGTGGGCGCGCCGCCCGGCTGGGTCTGGTCGCCGAGGGTCGCCCCGGGCTGGGCGGCGGGGGCGGGGCGCACCGGCCCGGGCCGGATGACGGTCGATTCATCGGTACGCATCGTGAGCTCGTCGATCGCGCGCGCCGCCTCGGCCGCGTCGGGCCGCCGCCCGGGGTCGCCGGGGGCACCGGGGTGCCCGGGGGCGGGCGCGGAGCCGGCGGCCGGGGCGGGCGACCCGACCTGGGGCGCGGTGGCCGGCCAGAGGGGCACGTGCGGGTCGGAGGCACCCGGCCCGCCGTAGGCACCGGGAACACTGGGCGCGCCGGGGGTGCCGGGCCCCTCGACCCGGACCGTCGGGGCCGAGCCCAGCGTCATCGTCGGCCCACCCCCCGGAGCCTGGGGCGGCGGCGGGGGAATCCGCGCGGTCGAACCCGTCCCGACAGTCTCCTCCGGCTGGAACTGCCGGGTCTGCTCCAGCCCACCCGGTCCGGGCACCCGCACGGTCGGCGCGACCGGCGGCACGGCCCCGGACCCGGCGGGAGCCGTACCCGTCGAAAGGTCCTGCTCTCCCACCCGGACGGTCAACTCCGCGGGCAGGGGCGCCCCCGGGGGCAGCCGCACCGTCGACTCGGCGGCGGGCACCCGCACGGTGCGGTCGGCGTTCCCGCGCACCCCCGGCGGCAGGAACACGGTCGGCTCGGCCAGCGCGGGCCCGGTCAGCGCGGGTCCCGGGTCGATCCGGGACAGCTCCTCCAGCCCGGCGGCGAGCCCCGAGGTCTCGGCGACCCCGGCGGCCCGGGTCAGCCCCGGGTCCCCCCACCGACCGGCGAGGACCCGCAGCAGCGCGGCCCAGCTCCGGACGTCGGCGGACCGCTCGCCGGGCGCGAGGGCCACCTCGATCAGCGCGGCGGCCCCGCTGGCGGCCAGCACGACGCTGTGCGCGCCGAAGTCGCCGTGCGCGAGCCCGCCGTTGTGCAGGGTCAGCAGGGTCTGCCCGGTCCACAGCGCGACGGCGATCGCGTCGTCGCCGTCGTGCGCGGAGTCCGAGGCGAGGAGTTCGGCGACCGTGGGCGAGGCCGGCTCGGCGGTGACCATCCAGACCTTGCCGTACTCGGTGACGACGTCGACCACGGGCAGCACCCCGGGCACGGCGAGCCCCCGGACGGCGACGACCTGCGCGACGAGGTGGTCGAGGGCCGGCCCCTGGCTGATCGCGGGGTCGAGGAGCAGCGCGCCCCGGGTGGCCCCGGCGTGCGTGCTGGCCGTCCACCAGGTGCCGAAGCGGCTGCGTCTCGAGGGTTCGGCGAGCCGCAGCCCTGAGACGATCGTGGGCTCGTCGGTCATCGGAGTACTCCAGCGAGTCGTCGTCCGAGCCTGAGCCAGACGGGGAACAGGGCGACCATGATGACACAGCCTAGGGCGACCAGGCCCCACGGCGGTGGAAGATAACGCTGGGTGAGCTCCGACAGGCGGGACCGCCAGGCCAGCAGGGCCATCAGGACGAATCCGGCGGTTCCCAGCAGAGCGGTCAGACCGTACGTGACCAGGCCCAGTTCGCGGCGGCCGGGGCGGGTCCGCAGCCACGCGCCGGAGAACAGGTACCCGAAGGACTCCTCCCGCAGCCGGGGCATCCGGAGCACGTCGGACAGGGCCTGGTACCCGTCGAGCGGCAGCAGCGGGTTCAGGTTGTACAGCGTGTTGAGGTACAGCCCGAAGGCCAGCTGGTAGCACAGCCCGGAGGCGACCGGGTCGGGCACGGCGGCCGCCCCGACGGCGGCGACCCCGGCGAGCGCGGCCGTGGACAGCGGCCCGGCGAGGGTCACCACCAGCCGGGACCGCCGGTCCCCGAACCACATGTCGCTGGTGTCCACGAACGCGAACGGCAGCCCGAACATCAGCATGAACCCGGCCCGGGTCACGGTCCGGCCGTAGGACTTCACGGCCAGGGCGTGCGCGGCCTCGTGCAGCACGAGCGCGCCCAGGTAGGCGACCGCGACCCCGACCGCCCCGACCCAGCCGGCCCCGGCGGTGTCGAACAGCCGCTGCCGCCCGGCCGCGACCCCGAAGGCCACCAGCCCGACCGCGATCGACACCCACAGCACGACGATGGAGGTACGCGTGAAGAAGCGCCACCCGCCCCGCTGGTACAGCCGCTCGAACCGGCCGTCGAGTCCCGTGATCGCCAGCTCCAGCCGGGCCCACCGCCGCCACCGGGCCCGCTTCCCGGGGGCCTGCCCGTGCAGCCCGCGCACGAACTCGTGCGCGCCGAGGGTGTGCAGGGTGCGCTCGATCCGGGGCAGCGCCAGCTCGCCGTACTCCTCCGCGAACGCGAACAGGAGGTCACGCACCGTGTTGCGCCCGTCGAGCAGGTGCCAGAGGAAGACGTCGCGGTCGTCGAGTTCGAGATACCGGCCGGTCCGCGTGTTGCGCAGCACCCAGGTGCCGCCGCCGGGGACCTCCTTGAGGGCCCAGTGGCCGCGCCGGCGGGGGCGGACGTTGAGGGGTTCGGTGGCGGTGGGGGCGGGTTCCGGGGCTCCCCCGGGCCCGGGGCCCGTGGCCAGGGACGTGTGTTCCGTGCCCCGGACCATCGTCCGACCGCCGACCGCCGCCGACCGGGGCTGCTCGAACCGGACGGGGACGTCCCCGATGTACAGCTGGGTGCTGTCCGGGAGCAGGGCCGAGTCGGCGAACAGGGTGCGGTCGGCGACCCCGGTGCCGTTGAAGGACCCCAGATCCTCGACCGAGAAGCCCTGCGGGGTACGCGCCACCCGCGCGTGCCGGCGCGACACACTCGGATGGTCGATGACCAGGTCGTTGTCCCCGGCCCTGCCGATCGTGGTGACCTCGCGGTCCAGCGGGTAGTCCGTGCCCTCGTGCGACAGGCGCGGGGCCTCGAACTCCGCGATCCGTACTCCGATGCGTAAGGTGCCACACCGCAGGCAGTACGGAAAGTCCCGCCGCAGGTGCACGTGGCAGGCATGGCAGAGCATCGGGGGCCTTCCGGGACGGGCGAGGGTGCGGTGAGCCTAGATCGTTCTCACCGTGCGTGAGGTCACCAAGTTGACAGTGTCCTGCGCCGCCCCCACTCGTTACAAGTCGCCCCGGCCACTGATCCGCAACGATGTCCGGCCCGGGCCTCGCCGGGCGGGCCGGTCCGTGGGCCACACTCGGTGACGGCGGGCCGGCCCCCGGGAACGGCGACGGTCGGCGGACCGCCCGCCATGACCGGTCGGCGATCAGCGCGAACACCTGGTGGGTGTTCGCGGGTCACGTCCCCGGCAGGGCGGGGCGGCCCCTCTCATCCGCAGGTGCCGCACGCTCCCACTACTTCGGACGGAGCCCGCCACCCGCCCTGCGACCTTGTGCTGACGGCCCCGCTCCCCACCAGGTCCGACGCGGCGCGCGCGCCCGGCGTCCAGGCTGAACGCACTGCCCCCTACCTGAGGAGTACCTGGATGAGGCGCACTCTCGCGCTCGTCGTCGCGGCCACCGTGACGGCCACCCTGCTCGCCCCCGCCGCCGCCCACGCGTCCCCGCCGGCCCGGCCGGGTCTGGAGCGCGCACTGGCCGACCTGGTCGGGACCGGCCCTCCCGGCGCGCTGGTCCAGTACCGCGACGCGCGGGGGGCGTGGACCGGTTCGGCCGGCGTCGCGGAACTGGGCCGGCCCGGCCGGGTCGACCCGCACGGCGTGTTCCGGATCGGGAGCGTCACCAAGACGTACACCTCGGTCATGGTTCTGCAACTGGTCGGCGAGGGCCGGCTGCGGCTGACCGATCCGGTCGAGCGCTGGCTGCCGGGGCTGGTGCCCGGCGGGGACCGGATCACGCTGCGCCAGCTCCTCGGCCACACGGCCGGGCTGTGGGACTACACCGACTCCCTCGGCGACTACCCGGAGCTGTACCGCGACCGGGACAAGCAGTGGCGCGCCGAGGACCTGTTGGCGCTGGCCACCTCGCACGAGCCGCTGTTCGAGCCCGGCACGTCGCAGGCGTACTCCAACACCGGCTACCTGTTGCTGGGCATGGTGCTGCGCAGCGTCACCGGGCACTCCTACCAGGAGGAACTCAGCAGGCGGATCACCGGGCCGCTGCGGCTGGAGCACACCGCGATGCCGGCGGACTCGGCGCTGCCCGGCCCGCACGCGCACGGCTATGTCGAGATCGACGGCGCCCTGACCGACTTCACCCGGATGACCCCGTCGTGGGCGTCGAGCGCCGGCGGGCTGGTGTCGACGGCCACCGAGGTGAACAAGTTCTTCGCGGCCCTGTTCGCCGGGCGGCTGCTGCGGCCGGCCGAGCAGCGGGAACTGTTCCGTCCGGTGGGCGCGGCGGACCACTACGGCCTCGGCGTGTACCGGGTGGACGTGTCCTGCGGGCTGAGCGTCTGGGGGCACGACGGTTCGATCCCCGGCTTCGAGACCTGGGCGTTCCAGACCCTCGACGGCCGCCAGCAGGTGGCGTTGTCGTTCACCACGGCCCGGGGCGACTTCGGCGCGGCGGTGACGGCGGTCCTCGACAAGGCGTTCTGCCCGGGCTGACCCGGGCGCCCGAAAGCCGAACCACCTCTGGGCGCCCCTGGCCGAACCGGCCCGGGGCGCCCCGGACAGAACCGAGTGCCCCGGGCCGAACCGACCCGGGGCACTCCGGCGCCCGAGTACCCATCGATGGTTCCCGCTGGGGACAGGTCCGGGAAAATCACCAGAGAGCGCTCTCTCATGTACTCGAAACCGGTGAAACATCACCGCGAAACATTGACGACACAGTGTGGTCACGCTAGCGTCCCCGACAAGAGAGCGCTCTCACCTCCTCCCCTCAGGAGGCACGATGAAACCGTCCCGCATCCTCGTCGCCACCGTCGGCGCCGCCCTCGTCGCCGGCACCCTCACCCACGTCCTGAGCACCGGAGCCCAGGCCGATCCGGTCGGCGCCGGCAGCTACACCACCACGCCCGCCGGCCCGCTGCCGACCGGCTGCGGCACCCTGTCGACCAACCCGCGGCAGTTCGTGACCGCCAACGCGCCCGCCGGCCCCGTGCCGACGAACGACTGGTGGTCGACGATCCTGTTCAAGAAGACCGACTGCGCGTTCGGCGAGCCGCTGCACGCGCACCCGGTCTCGTTCGACACGTTACCGGGTGGATTGGGCCTCTCGGCGAACACGACGCCGCAGATCAGCGGCACGGGTACCGGGGTGGGCGAGTACCACTTCCCGTACGTGCAGGACCTCCAGGTGGGGGTCGCCGGGCTGAACGCGCCGAACGTGAAGGTCGACGGCTGGACCGACTGGACCGTGAGTCCGTTCTGGACGGACGGCGCGCGCACCCTGCGGGCCACGATCGGCCACGGCCTGCCGTTCAGCTACTACCAGGTCACCGGCGGCAACGCGCAGCTCACGGTCAACGCGCCGCAGGTGTGGTCCAACTCGGGCGCCGCGATCGGCTTCACGGCCAACGGCCACGAGTACGCCGCCTACGCCCCGGCGGGCGCGACCTGGCAGGTCAGCGGCGGGACGATCACGTCGGGCCTCGCGGGCAAGGGCTACTTCTCGGTGCTCGCGCTGCCGCCGGGCGACCGGGCCGCGCTGGCCACGAGCCTCGGGCGGTACGCGCACAACCACGTCACCGGCACGAAGGTGGCCTACGCCTACAACCCGGCGACCAGCAACGTCGCGACCACCTACTCCTTCACGACCACGGCGCGGGAGACCGGGTCCGCCGGCACGGTCGCGGCGCTCTACCCGCACCAGTGGCGCGCGCTGACCGGGGCGACCCCGCTGACCAACACCTACGTCTCGGCGCGCGGCACGATGAAGGTCCTCGCCGGGATCGGCCAGTTCACCACGAGCATGGCGTTCCAGGGGGTACTGCCCGAGATCCCGGCCGTCGCCGACAACGCGGGAGCCGAGCGCGCGACCCTCGACGCGTACCTGGCGCAGGTGGCCGGCAACCCGGCCGACTTCCGGGGCGACGACACGTACTGGACCGGCAAGGGCCTCGGCCGGGCCGCCCGGATCGCGGAGATCGCCGACCAGCTCGGCAACACCGGCACCCGCGACGCGGCACTGAACGCGATCCGGACCCGGCTCACCGACTGGTTCACCGCGAGCCCCGGCAAGACGTCCCGGCTGTTCTACTACGACCAGAACTGGGGCACGCTGATCGGCTACCCGGCCTCCTACGGGTCCGACCAGGAACTCAACGACCACCACTTCCACTACGGGTACTTCGTCGCGGCGGCGGCCACCCTGGCCAAGTTCGACCCGCAGTGGGCGACCACGGGCCGGTACGGCGGCATGGTGGACCTGCTGATCCGGGACGCGAACAACTACGACCGCGGCGACAACCGGTTCCCGTACCTGCGGGACTTCGACATCTACGCCGGGCACGACTGGGCGTCGGGGCACGGCTCGTTCGGGGCGGGCAACAACCAGGAGTCCTCGTCGGAGGGGATGAACTTCGCCAACGCCCTGATCCAGTGGGGCCAGGCGACCGGTAACACGGCGGTCCGGGACGCGGGCGTGTTCCTGTACACGACGCAGGCGGCGGCGATCCAGGAGTACTGGTTCGACAGCCGGGACGCGAACTTCCCGGCGGCGTTCGGCCACAAGACGGTGGGCATGGTGTGGGGCGACGGGGCCGCGTACGCGACCTGGTTCAGCGCCGAGCCGGAGATGATCCAGGGCATCAACATGCTCCCGGTGACCGGCGGGCACCTCTACCTGGGCAACAACCCGGCGTACGTACGGGCCAACTACGCCGAGCTGCTCACGAACAACGGCGGCCCGCCGAGCGTGTGGCAGGACATCCTCTGGGAGTTCCAGGCCCTCGGCGACGGGGACGCGGCCCTGGCCAACTTCCGGAACAACAGCGGCTTCACCAGCGAGGAGGGCGAGAGCAAGGCGCACACCTTCCACTGGATCCGCAACGTCGCCGCACTCGGCAACGTCGACACCTCGGTGACCGGGAACCACCCGCTGTCGGCCGTGTTCAGCAGGAACGGGGCGCGCACCTACGTGGCCGCCAACATCACGAACGCGCCGGTCACGGTCACGTTCTCCAACGGCTGGACCCTCCAGGTGCCGGCGGGGAGGACGGCGACGAACGGCGCGTACACCTGGAGTGGCGGCAGTGCCGGCGGCGGCACCAACCCGACACCGTCACCCACCGCGTCGCCGAGCCCCAGCCCGACGCCCTCCCCCACCGGCAACCCGTCGACCAGGACGCTCCACCTCCAGTCCAACGGCACCCTCGGTGGTACCGCCCCGGCGGGCACCGCACCCGTGGCCTCCGCCGGCGGGACCAACCACGACGGCGTACCCACCAATGCCTCGGTCTTCGCCGCCTCCGGCCTGAACGTGACCCGCTCGGCCGGGACCACGACGTTCGACCTGTTCGTCGACGCGGGCAGCACCGTGGCCAACGGCACCCAGGTCCGGGTGTCCTACGACCTGACCGGGGACGGCACCTGGGACCGCGTGGAGACCTACCGGTACTTCGCCACCGACCCGGCCCCCGGCTGGGAGCACTACACCACCTCCGTCGGCCTCTCCTCGGCCACCGGCACGCCGGGCAACCTCACCAACGGCCGCGTGCGCCTGGAGGTCTGGAACGCCATCGGCAACGGGCCCAGCACCGTGGGCACCGGCAACCAGTCCGTCATCACCCTCTAAGGAAGGTCATCATGCGTCGCGTCCTCGCCCCGCTCCTCGCGATCTGCCTGCTCGCCTCCGCCGCCGCGTGCGGCTCCGGCGACGCGAAAGACGAGAAGGTCAAGCTCACCATCGGGCTCTTCGGCGACTTCGGCTTCAAGCCGTTGTACGAGGAGTACAAGGCCACCCACCCGAACATCCAGATCGAGGAGCGGGTCTCCGAGTTCGCCGCCCACCACCAGAATCTCACCGCGCACCTGGCCACGAACACCGGCGCGGCGGACATCGAGGCGATCGAGGTGGGCTACATCAGCCAGTTCACCGCGCAGCCGCAGAAGTTCCACAACCTGCTCGACCGGGGCGCGGGGAACCTGGAGGGCAGGTTCCTGCCGTGGAAGTGGCAGCAGGGCCTGTCCGGCGACGGGAAGTCCCTCGTCGGGCTCGGCACGGACGTGGGCGGCATGGCCATGTGCTACCGCAACGACCTGTTCGCGGCGGCCGGGCTGCCCACCGACCGCGACGCGGTGTCCAGGCTCTGGCCCACCTGGGCGGACTACGTGAAGGTCGGCAAGGAGTACAAGGCGAAGAAGCCCGAGTCGGCGTTCTTCGAGAGCTCCGGCAACATGTTCCGCGCCATGGTCGAACAGGGCTCGCAGGGCGTCTACGACAAGCAGAACAACCTGGTCGTGGACTCCAACCCCGGCGTGCGCGCCGCGTGGGACACGGCGGTGGACGCCATCGACGCGGGCATGTCGGCCAAGCTGACGGCGTGGACCCCGGAGTGGACGGCGGCCTTCGAGAAGGGCTCGTTCGCCACGATCGTGTGCCCGGCGTGGATGACCTCCTACATCCAGACCAACGCCAAGAACGCGTCCGGCAAGTGGGACGTGGCGGCGGTCCCGGGCGGGGCGGGCAGCATGGGCGGCACGCACCTGACGCTGCCGAAGCAGGGCAAGCACGCCAAGGAGGCGTACGAGCTGATCTCGTGGCTCACCGCGCCCGCCCAGCAGGCCAAGGTGTTCAAGGCGACCGGCAACTTCCCGTCGACCCCGGAGCTGTACTCCAGTCCCGAGATCACCGGGTTCAAGAAGGACTTCTTCAACAACGCGCCGATCGGGCAGATCTTCTCCGACTCGGCGAAGGCCGTGAAGCCGCAGTACATGGGGCCGCGCACCGGTGACGTGTTCACCACGATCGGCTCCGGGCTCGGCCGGATCGAGAACGGTCAGCAGAAGGCCGACGACGCCTGGAAGCAGGTCCTGTCGGATGTGGCCAAGCTGAAATGAGCGACCGCCTCTACCGCTGGGACCTGAAGGCCTCGCCGTACGTCTACATCGCGCCCTTCTTCCTGCTCTTCGGCGCGTTCGGCGTGTTCCCGCTGCTCTACACGGCCTGGGTGTCCCTGCACGACTGGACGCTGCTGTCCGAGGAGCACCCGTTCGTCGGGCTGGGCAACTACTCCGCGCTGTTCGGCGACCCGTACTTCTGGAACGCGCTCGGCAACACGCTCTCGATCCTGGTGCTGTCCACCGTCCCGCAACTGCTGTTCGCGCTGGTCCTGGCGCACCTGCTCAACCGGCCGCTGCGGGGTCGGACATTCTTCCAGCTCGGGCTGCTGCTGCCGAACGTCACCTCGGTGGTGGCGGTGGCGGTCATCTTCTCGCAACTGTTCGGGAGGGACTTCGGGCTGATCAACGCCGTCCTGGAGTCCCTCGGGGCGGGCCGGATCGACTGGCAGAACGGCACGGCCAGCTCGCACGTCGCCATCGCCACCATGATCGTGTGGCAGTGGACCGGCTACAACGCGCTGATCTACCTGGCGGCGATGAAGGCCGTGCCCCGGGAGCTCTACGAGTCGGCGACGTTGGACGGGGCCACCGGCCTGCAACAGCTGACCCGGATCACCATTCCGATGATCCGGCCGACGATCATCTTCACCGTCGTGGTGTCCACCATCTACGGGTTGCAGGTCTTCGCCCAGCCGCAGCTGTTCGGGGGCGGCGGGCCGACCGGGATCACCGGGGGCACGGACCGGCAGTTCCAGACGCTCTCGCTGTACCTCTACGAGCACGCGTTCACGAAGGGCTTCCAGTTCGGGTACGCCTCGGCGACCGCCTGGGTCATGTTCGCCGTGATCGTGCTGGGCGCCGGGCTCAACTACCTGTTCGTCCGGAAGATCAGGAGCACGTCGTGACCCGCCGGCTGGTCTACCTGAGCCTGACGGCCGTCGTGTTCTTCTCGGCCTTCCCGCTGTACTTCAGCGTCGTCGTCGCGTCCTCGGACACCTCGGCCCTGAGCAGCGCCCGACTGCTGCCCGGCGCGCACCTGTGGGACAACGTCCGCCGGGTGTTCGGGACCGTGCCGTTCGGGACGGCGATGCTCAACTCGGTCCTCGTGTCGCTGTCGATCACGGTGTCGGTGGTGCTGTTCTCCACCCTCGCCGGGTTCGCGTTCGCGCGGCTGCGGTTCCGGGGGCGCACCGCGTTCCTGGTGTTCATCGTGGGCACGATGATGGTGCCGACCCAGCTGGGCATCATCCCGCTGTACATCCTGATGGCGAAGATCGAGTGGACGGACTCGCTCCAAGCGGTCGTCGTCCCCGCGCTGGTCAACGCCTTCGGGGTGTTCTTCATGACCCAGTATCTGTCGGAGGCGCTGCCGAAGGAGCTGCTGGAGGCGGGCCGGATGGACGGCTGCTCCACCCAGCGGCTGTTCTGGCACGTGGTGCTGCCCGTGGCCCGGCCGGCGGCGTCCGTCCTCGGCATGCTCACGTTCCTCGCCGCGTGGAACGACTACTTCTGGCCGCTGGTCGTGCTGTCCTCGCCGGAGAACCACACGGTGCAGGTCACGCTGTCGCAGCTGCGCAGCGGCTACGTCACCGACTACGCGTTGTCCCTCACCGGCACGGTGCTGGCCACCCTGCCACTGCTCGTCGTGTTCGGCCTGCTCGGCAAACAGATCATCGGAGGAATCATGCAGGGGGCGGTCAAGGGATGATCACATTTCCGGAGGGTTTCGTGTGGGGGGCCGCCACGGCCGCCTACCAGATCGAGGGCGCGGTCGCGGCGGACGGCAGGGGACCGTCCATCTGGGACACGTTCAGCCACACGCCCGGCAGGGTGGCCGGCGGGGACACCGGGGACGTGGCGTGCGACCACTTCCACCGGTACGCCGAGGACGTGGCGCTGATGGCCGACCTGGGCCTGCCGGCGTACCGGTTCTCGGTGTCCTGGTCCCGGGTCGCGCCCGACGGCCGGGGGCTCAACCCGCGCGGCCTGGACTTCTACGACCGGCTCGTCGACCGGCTGATCGAGACCGGCATCGACCCGATCGTGACCCTGTACCACTGGGACCTCCCCCAGCCGCTGGAGGACACCGGCGGCTGGACCGCCCGGGACACGGCGGAACGGTTCGCCGACTACGCCGCCGCCGTCCACGACCGGCTCGGCGACCGGGTGCAGACCTGGACCACCCTGAACGAGCCGTGGTGCTCGGCGTACCTCGGCTACGGCAACGGCGTGCACGCCCCCGGGCAGCGCGACCCCGGCAAGGCGTTCGCGGCGGTGCACCACCTGCTGCTCGCGCACGGGCTGGCCACCCGGGCGCTGCGGGCGGCCGGGGCGCGCACCGTCGGGCTGACCCTCAACCCGGCCTCGGTGTCCCCGGTGGACCCGGACAACCCCGCCGACGTGGCCGCCGCGCGCCTGGTCGACGGATTGCAGAACCGGATCTTCCTCGACCCGGTGCTGCGCGGCGAGTACCCGTCGGATGTCCTGGCCCTGGTTTCCGCGCACCTCCGCGACACCGACCTGAAGGTGATCTCCGAGCCGATCGACCTGCTGGGCGTCAACTACTACATGCCGCTCTACGTCCGGGCCCGGCCCGGCGCGACCGGCGGCGGCGAGGCCTACCCGGGCACCCGGGACATCGAGTTCCTGCCGGCGGCGGGTCCGGTGACCGAGATGGGCTGGCAGATCGAGCCGGCCGGCCTGACCCGGCTGCTGGAACGGATCGCGCGCGACTACCCGGGCACCCCCCTGATGATCACGGAGAACGGCGGGGCGTTCGCGGCGGGCACGGCCGACGCGGACCGGATCTCCTACCTCGACGGGCACCTGCGCGCGGCGCACGAGGCCATCGCCCGGGGGGTGGATCTGCGCGGCTATCTCGTATGGTCACTCCTGGACAACTTCGAGTGGGCCGAGGGCTACCGTAAGCGGTTCGGGATCGTGCACGTCGACTACGACACGCAGCGCCGGGAACCGAAGGACAGTGCCCTCTGGTACCGCGACGTGATCCGCCGGAACGGCCTGGAGGGCTGAGGAATGAACGCGTCACGGGGGCGGCCCACGCTGGAGCAGGTGGCGGCGCGGGCCGGCGTGTCGCGGGCGACCGTCTCGCGGGTGGTCAACGGCTCGACGTCGGTCGCCGAGTCGATCCGCGAGGCGGTGAACCGGGCGATCGGCGACCTCGGCTACGTGCCGAACCTGGCCGCCCGCAGCCTCGTCACCCAGCGCACCGACTCGATCGCGCTGGTCCTGCCGGAGGCGGCGACCCGGGTGTTCTCCGACGACCAGTTCTTCCCGAGCGTGATCCGGGGGGTCAGCCAGGAGCTGGAGGCCGCCGACAAGCAGCTCGTCCTGATGCTCGCGGGTTCGCCGGCCAGCCACGACCGCGTCGAGCGGTACGCGGCGGCCCGGCACGTGGACGGGGTGCTGTTCGCCTCGATGCACGGCTCGGACCCGCTGCCCGGCAAGCTGGCCCGGATGGGCATCCCCGTGGTGTGCAGCGGCCGCCCGCTCGGCCCGGCCACCGTGCCCTACGTGGACGTGGACCACATCGGCGGCGTGACGGCGGCCGTGCACCACCTGCTCGCCCTCGGCCGGACCCGGATCGCCACCATCGCCGGGCCGCAGGACATGGTCGCGGGCATCGACCGGCTCGCCGGCTACCGCGGCGCGCTGAAGGACTCCCGCAGCCGGTCCATCGTCGCGGTCGGCGACTTCACCCGCGAGTCGGGCGCGGTGGCCATGCGCCAGCTCCTCGACGACGATCCCGCGCTGGACGCCGTGTTCGTGGCCTCCGACCTGATGGCGCACGGCGCGCTGGGCACGTTGCGGGCGGCCGGCCGGCGGGTGCCGGAGGACGTGGCCGTGGTCGGGTTCGACGACATCGAACTGGCCCGGTACACCGAGCCGCCGCTGACGACGGTGCGGCAGCCGATCGTGGACATCGGGCGGGAGATGGCGCGCCAGGTGCTGCGGTTGGCGGCCGGGGAGGAGGCGGAGCCGGCGATCGTCCTCCCGACGGAACTGGTGATCCGCCAGTCGGCATAGGACCCTTCGACGGGTACGCGGCCCGCGTGGCCGGGGCTCGGTAGCTGGTGGCGCGGGCGGGTCGGCCGGTTGCCCGGACGGGTCGGCGACCGTCACCGCTCCGGATGTCCCGCGTGGCCCGTCACCCCGCCCGGGACGGCACCCGAACCACCCTGTCGAGCCGCGCCTTCAGCCGGGGCGCCAGTGGTCTTTCCACGCCCACGTGGATGCCCCAGGCGAGCAGGCCCATCGCGGCCGTCAGCCCCGCGACCAGCACGTACCTGTTCACGTGCGGGCCGAGCCAGGCGAGCGCCACGAAGCCGAGGTGCGCGTGCACCAGGTACAGCGGGTAGGTCAGGGAGCCGGCGTGCGCCATCCAGGGCCGGCCGAGCGCCGCCGTCCCGCGCAGGGCGACCAGGAGCATCACCGCGAACACGGCCGTGATCACGACGCACACGACCACGGGCGAGAACGCGGTCGCGTACCGGTCCTGGACACCGGCCGCGAACCCCACCCCCCGGTAGAGGGCGTTGCCCCAGCACAGGGCGAGGATGGCGCCCAGTTCCCAGGTCGGGCCGGAGCGGTAGACGAGGCCGAGGGCCATGCCCGCGACGAAGTAGTGCGCGAAGGTGGACTGGCCGAGCAGGTCCACGAACCCGGGCAGCAGACCGAGCTGGGTGCCCAGGGTGACACCGAGCCAGGCCCACAGCGCGAGGAGGACCCGGCGGCGGGTCAGGCCGATCAGGACGAGGACGAACACCAGCAGGTAGAAGCGGAGCTCGGCCCACAGGGTCCAGTACACGACGTCGACGTTGGCGATGTCGACGGCCGGGTTGAGCATGGTGAGGTTCGCCAGGTACTGGCCGAGGCCCACCCGGAATCTGCCCGACAGCACCGACACGAGGGCCGTGAGGGTGACCGCGACCCAGAAGGCCGGGTAGAGCCGGACCACCCGGGACACGGCGAACCCGCGCGCCGTGCGGCCCCACGCGCTGAGCAGCACCACGAAGCCGCTGATCACGAAGAACAGATCGACGCCGAGGTACCCGTAGCGGGTCAGCTCGCCGAGGCCCGGGAAGCGCGCCGGGCTCAGGCCCTGCATCCAGCCGGAGAACGTGTAGTGGAAGACGACCACGGCGACGGCGGCGCCGATCCGGAGCAGATCCAGCTCGTGCAGCCGCCGACGCGCCGGCCCAGGGCCAGTTGCCGTGCCAGCCCCGTCCGGCCCCGCCGCCGGCGTCACAGTTCGACGGGCCCGTACCGGGTCGCGGCGGCCCGGGTGCTCAGCGCCCAGTACCGGTCCCCGAACGACCAGTGCCACCACTCCGTCGGGTAGTTCACGAACCCGGCCGCCCCCAGCACGGTCCCGAGCACGTCGCGGTTCCCCCGGGCGGCGGCGGACACGGCCGACCCGGTGAAGCACGCGTCCCCGCTGGCCAGCGGGCTGTCGTTGACCAGGGTGCCCATGTCCAGCTCGACGCCCTCGGCGGTGCACAGGGTCAGGTCGACCGTGCCGCCGGTACTGTGCGGGGCCACCTCGGGCGGGGACACGTACTTGCTGGCCTCCACGTGCAGCCGCGCCGGGTCCCAGTCGGGATAGCTGAGGCGCAGCTCGTCGCGGTACCCGTCGAAATAGGTCTTCTGCAGGCCCAGCGGCCGGTAGCCCTCGACGACGAGCAGCCGCAGGCCGTCGGGCAGGGCGCGTTGCGCGGCGAGCAGGCGGTCGACGGCGTTCTCGCGCAGGTGGGCGTAGGCCCCGGCGGGGTCGGCGAGCCGGGGGTCGACCAGCAGGTCGGGGACCTCGCGCAGGTCGACGAGGGCCTCGCCGTTGTCGCGGAGCGGGACGGCCGCGACCCGGGGGTCGGACAGCAGGATCACGACATGCCCCGCTTGCGGGCGTGCCGCTCGAAGGCGAGGGCGATCAGCCGGTCGAGCAGGTCCTGGTAGGACACCCCGGAGGCCTGCCACACCTTCGGGTACATCGAGTGCGCCGTGAAGCCGGGCATCGTGTTGAGTTCGTTGACGTACAGCCGGTCGGCGGCCTCGTCGTAGAGGAAGTCGACCCGGGCCAGGCCCCAGCCGCCGACCGCGCGGAACGCCGCCACGGACAGTTCCCGGGTCCGCGCCTCGACGTGCGCGGGCAGCACGGCGGGCACGATCATCGGGTCGAGGGTGCCGAGGTACTTCTGGTCGTAGTCGAACCAGCCCCCGCTGACGGTGACCTCCCCGACGCAGGACGCCTCCGGCTCGAAGCCGCCGAGCACCCCGCACTCGATCTCCCGGCCGGTGACGCCCTGCTCCACGATCACCACGGGGTCGTACTCCAGGGCCCGGTCCACGGCCGCGACCAGGTCCGACGGGTCGACCACCCGGGTGATGCCGATCGAGGAGCCCATGTTCGCGGGCTTCACGAACAGCGGGTACTCCAGACCGTCGACCAGCGCCAACGGGTCGGCCATCCCCCGCCAGCGGACCTCGTCGGCCCACACGTGCGGGGTGACGGGCACGTCCTCGGCGAGGAACGCGCGCTTCATCGCCACCTTGTCCATGCCCACGGCCGAGGCCGCGATGCCGCCGCCGACGTAGGGCACGCCGAGGAACTCCAGCAGGCCCTGGAGCACGCCGTCCTCGCCGAACGGGCCGTGCAGCAGGGGGAACACGACGTCGAGGTGCGCGACCGGGTCCCCGTCGGCGAGCACCGCGACGCCGGGCCGGCCGGGGCGCAGCTCGACCAGGGGGCCGACGACCTCCAGGTGGTCGTCGATCGCGCGCACGCCGTCGGGCGGGGTCATCAACCCCTCCACCACGTCGTCGGGTACGAGCCGGAAGTCGCCCTCCCGCGTCACCCCGACCACGACCGGCGCGTACCGGTCCCGGGGCAGCGCCCGCACGACCGCCAGGGCCGAGGAGCAGGACACCGCGTGCTCGGCCGAGGGGCCGCCGAAGAGCACCCCGACCCGGATCCGCGCGTCGCCGGTCATACGGTGGCCTCCTGGGGGTGGGTGCCGGCCGGGCGGCCGGGGTTGGTACCGGCCTGGTGGCCGGGGTTGGTGAGATGGGTGCCGGCCCGGTGGCCGGGCGCGGTCGGGTCCTCTGTCGCCAGGATCCCGGCGAGGGTGCCCGGGTCGACGTTGCCGCCGGTGAGGACCACGCCGATGTCGCCGAGCCCGCCGGCCGCCGCGAGCTGGAGCGCCCCGGCGAGCGCGGCGGCGGCCGACGGCTCGACGAGCAGCTTCGCCTCGTACAGCGCGAGCCGCACCGCGTGCGCGATGGCCGCGTCGTCCACCCGGACCACGGCGGACACCACGTCCCGGACGAGCCGGAAGGGCAGCCGGCCGACCTGCGCGGGCCGCAGCCCGTCGGCGAGGGTCGGTTCGGGGACCACGGTGACCCGGTTGCCGCTGACCAGGCTCCGGGCGAGGGAGTCGTTGCCGACCGGCTCGACCCCGTACACGGCGAGGTCGTGGCCCTCGGCGGCCAGGCAGGCCCCGGCGAGGCCGCCCGCGCCGCCGACCGGCAGGACCACGGCGTCGAGGCGCGCGCCCCGGGTGCGGACCTCGTCGAGGAGTTCGAGGGTGGCGGTGCCCTGGCCGCAGATCACGTCCGGGTGGTCGTACGCGTCGAGGACGGCGTGGCCGGTGGAGACCCGGAGCCGTTCGACCACCTCCAGCCGGTCGGCGAGGGTGTGCCCGGCGAGCATCACGTCGGCCCCGGCGGCGTGCACGAGCGCGATCTTGGCCGGGGAGGCGTCGACGGGCAGGACGGCGACGGCGCGCAGGCCGCGTTCGCGGGCGGCGAGCGCGACGGCCACGGCGTGGTTCCCGGTGCTCTGGGCGATCACCCCGGTGTGCCGGCCCTCGTCGGCGATCCGCCCGACGGCCAGCGTCGCCCCCCGGTACTTGTACGAGCCGCCGCGCTGCAGGTTCTCGGCCTTGAGCCACAGCCGGGCCCCGGCCAGCGCGTCGAGGGCGGCCGACCGGACCACCGGCGTCCGCACGACCCGCCCCGCGAGCCACGCCCCGGCGGCCAGGACATCCCGACCACTCAGAGTTATCATGCTTGTCGCCGTAGTCACCGCGATGTGCCCTCCCCGTCCTGAACCGGCTGGTGAGGCCACACTGCCGGGCCAATATGCCCGCCCCGTCCCCGCCGTGTCATGAACCGGTAACAACACACGGAGAGTGACCACGGCGCGTTGGCACGAAGCGGGGATCAGACCGCTGGCCGGCATCTCCTATGGTGTGCGCAGACGCGAGAGGGAGCAGAGATGGCAGAGATGGACGACTGGAGCACGGACGAGCCGGCCGAGGTGGTGGTCGTCGACCACGCTGGTGGCGGCCACGAGGTGGTCACGGACACCGACCACGACGGGTACGCGGACTCGGTCGCCGTCGACGCCGACGACGACGGGCACTCCGAGGTGGTCTACACCTCCGAGCACGGCGACGGGACCACGCTCGACACGGCCTCGGTGGACACCGACGGTGACGGCCGGATCGACGCGGTGTACGCGGACACGGACCACGACGGCCGGGTCGACTCGCTGATGGTGGACCGCGACGGTGACGGCCAGGCGGACGCGATCTACCTGGACACCAACGGCGACGGCATGGTCGACCAGGTCATCCTGGACACCGACTTCGACGGCAACGCCGACTACGCGGCGGCGGACACCAACTTCGACGGGGTCGCCGACGTGACGGTCACGGACACGAACTTCGACGGCACGTACGACACGGTGCACTACACCGAGGCGGGCCCGCGCGGGCTGGACCCGTTCGGCGCGAACTAGTACGAGGGTCGCGGCGGCCACGCCGCCGCGACGCAACCGCCCGGCCGGCACCGGCGCGGGCGACGCCCGTCCGAGCGGCCCGACCCGAGGACGCGGGGTGACGCCTGCCCGAGCGGCCCGGCCCCGGAGCTGTCGGCCCGGGACCGGCCGGTCAGTCGAGGCGCATCCGGCGGCGGGCCGCGACGAACATGCCGGCCCCCACCCCGAGGAACGCCAGCCCGGCGGCCAGCCCGCCGAGGATCCACGTCGCCCCCGTGCCGGCCAGCGCGTCCGACCTCCGGTGCGGCGCGCCCACGGCCGGGGTGCCGGAGGGGCCGGACGGGACGTCGTACCCCGCGTCGAGGGTGTGGTCGTTGTGTCCTGCCGCCCCGGTGGTCAGGCGCACCGACCGGCCGGGGGGCTCCGGGCCCGCCCTGGTCGCCAGCAGGGTGCCGGGGGCCGGCCTCCCCGGCAGGGCCGAGGTGTCGGCCGTGGACACGTCGAACGTCAGCTGGTACTCGGTGCCCGGACCGACCGCGAACAGGTACTCGCCCCGCGAGTTCGTCGTGGTCGACGCGAGCTTCTTCCCGGCCGCGTCGAGCAGGTTCACCGTCACCCCCGGCAGCGGCTCCTCGGACGGGTCCTGCCGGCCGTCGCGGTCCCGGTCGAACCACACCCGGCTGCCGACCTGCACCGGCGGCGGATCGCAGAGCAGTTCCAGGTCGCCGAGCCCGTTGGCCCGCCCGAACGTGCCCTTCCCCGCGCCGTCGACCGCGAAGTCCTGGCCGCCCTCGCCCGTCTTGTTGTCGAACCTGCGGGTGCCCACCGGGGCCACCATCGTCGACACCGTGCCCGTGAACCGGGGCGCGAACGCCAGCCCGCCCATCGCGCCCTCGGCGCGGGTGTCGTCGGCGAAGTCGCCCGGGTAGTACTCCTGGACGCCCGACTGCGGGGGGCCGCCGCGCACGGCGCCGACGTGGCTGGGGCAGGTCAGGCCGTCGCCGTCCCACACGTAGCCGTCGCCGGTCCGGCAGACCCGGGTGATGTCGCCCATCGCCGCGTCGAGCGACCGCCGGCCCGTGTCCACCGCGCCGACCGGACCGGACGCGTCGAGGCCGGCCTGGTCGCCGAGCCGGTCGCGGAAGCCGAGCACGATCGAACCGTCCCGGTCGAAGACCAGGTCCGACAGGATCGGCTGCGGCCGGTTGGCCTCCCGGAACCACCCTCGTCTGGGTACGTCCGGGTCGTCGAACCTGCCGTCCGCGCTGTTGTACGGCTCGTACGTCGGCTGCCACGGCCGCCAGTACCCGTCCCGGCCGCCCCGGCGGTGCTCCAGGCCGTGCGCGACGACCGTGGTGAACGCGGTGCCGTCGAGCCGGAGCACGTACGCGCGCAGGTCCTCGCGCCGCTGGCTGCCCTCGGCGGCGCAGGTGCCGCCCACGTACATCGCGCCGTCGTGGTAGCCCAGCCCGTACGGCCGCCAGTCGGCCGGGCCGGTCGGGCAGCCCGGGTCGGGGATGGGGACCGTCCGCTGGGGGGCGCCGGCCGTGGTGCCGGTCGCGTCGTAGAGGTAGAGGGCGCGCGCCTTCAGGCCGACGGCGTACAGGGTCCGGCCGTCGGCGGACAGGTCCAGGTCGCCGAGCCCCTCCTTGCCGACCGCGTTGTTGACCGCGAGGCTGTCGCGGTCCAGGTCGGCGGCGTGCTCGGCGGCGCCCGCGTCGGGGACGGTCGCGAACGTGGTCACGGTCCTGGTGGCCCGGTCGATCAGGTAGATGCCGCCGGGGCCGGCCGGGCCGTAGGGGGTCATGCGTTTGGTGAGGGCGCCGACGAAGAGGCGGTCGCGGTCGCGTTGGTACGCCAGGCCGTAGGTCGCGCCGATCTGGGAGGTCACGGCCTCGACGGTGACGCCCGATGTTCCCGGAGCCGGGGCCTGGGCGGCGCCCGGGGCCGGGGCGCCGGGTTGGTCGAGGGGCCAGGACACCAGGGCCCGGCTGTCCGGGGTGGCCGCCGTCCCCTGCCGCGCGCACGGGGTGGCCAGGTCCGGGGTCGCGTGGCAGTAGTCGGCCGGGTCGTGCACCCCGGTCAGCACCGTGGCCTTCTTCCCGCCGCGCACGTCCACGAAGCTGACCAGCGCCGACAGGGTCGGGTCGGGGCCGCCGACCGGGGCGGGCCGCAAATACGACCTCGTGGCGGGCACGACGACCTCGACCCGGTACCGGCCCCCGGACAGCCCGCCGGCCGTCGGCTCCAGGACGGCCACCCCGCCCGCGTCGGTGGTCGCGTCCTGGGTGGCCCCGGCGTCGTCGGTGAGCCGGACCAGCAGGCCGGGCTCGCCGACCTCCAGCGCGGGGGTGTGGCTGCCGTCGGAGTTGACGTCGCGGACCACGGTGACGGTGACCTGGCCGTCGCCGGTGTCGGCCCGGGCGGGGGCGGTGCCGGCGAGCAGCCCGACGACGAGCGCGACGCCCGCCGCGACCCGCGCCCTGCGTCCCCGTGCCGTGTGTCCCCGCGCTCTGTGTCCCCGCGCACCCGGCATCTGCGGCCCCTTCCCGGAGCAGGAACAAAACAGACCTAAGTTACATTCCAGACCCTCATCGGGTACGGGACACGCTCACACCCGGTCCACGGAGGGCACCAGGTCCGCACAGCCCGGGAGCGGGCCGGATCGCGTGAGGGCCCGGAAAATGTCGGGGGTGGTGGTTAGGGTCGGCGGGAGTCGGTCGAACGAGGGGGTCGGGCAGTGGTCCAGATCGCGCGCAGCACATTCGTGGCGGGTTCGCAGGACGCGGGGACCGTCCCTTGGGAGGGCGGCCAGATGAGCCGCACGCACTGGGACAAGACGTTCACCGGCGACCTGGCCGGCACCAGCGCGGTCGAGGCGGTCATGCTCGGCCTGGACGACGGCGGCCCCTCGATCTACGTCGGGATCGAGCGGATCGACGGCACGCTGCACGGCCGGGCCGGCAGCTTCGTGCTGCTGCACACCGCGACGCACCACGACAGCGGCGGGCTCGCCCAGTGGGTGGTCGCGCCGGGTTCGGGCACGGGCGAGCTGACCGGCCTCTCCGGCACGGCGCAGATCCTGCCGGGCCACGAGTTCACCCTGACCTACGAGCTGGAGCCCTGACCCCGGTCCCGTTGCCACGCCGTTCCCAGGTCAGCCCTGCCGCCCTGGCCACAGGTCAGCCCCCGGCGGAGGGCGCCCGTGCGGCCAGCCCTTCAAGGACCAGGTCGAGTTTGCGCCGCCACCAGTCGTGCGCCGACCCGTCGATGATCGCCGTCATGATCCGGGCGAACGGCGCGCTGGCCCGGTCCGTGCGGTCCACGCCCCAGGCCTCCCGCATCGTGTCCCGGACGGACGTCGGCCCGTCCGGGGTGTGCCGGACCTGGGTGAGCCGGTCCCAGCCCCGGTACGAGTCGGCCGCCAGGTCGGCGACCGTGTCCATCGCGAGCACCGCGTCCTCGCCGGTGAAGCCGAGCCGGACCAGTTCGGTGACGACGGCGAAGAACACCTCGGTCACGGCCGGCGGGCTGACCGCGAGGACCCGGACCTCCTCGGCGAGCCCCGGGTTCGTCTCGAACAGCCGCCAGATCGCCTCGGCGACGTCGGTGAGGTAGCCGCGCCAGTCCTCGCCGGCCACCGGCCACTCCACCCGGGCCACGGCGAGGTCGATCGCGGCGAGGACCAGGTCCTCCCGGCCCCGGATGTGCCGGTACAGGGACGAGTGGTTCACGCCGAGCCGGTCCGCGACGGCGGTGAGGGTGAGGTCGCGGAAGCCGAGTTCCAGGGCGGCGACGGCGGCGTCCTCGCGGCTGATCCGGGGTCGGGGGCCGGGTCGGCGTCCAGAGGGCGAGGTCATGCCGCCATTGTGCCGACCGGCCTCCCGCCCCACCCGTCGCGGGCCCGCTCCCCGGTCAGCGCTCCCCGGCCCCCGCCAACCTCCACCCCCCGGCCCGGTTCCGCTCCGCCCAGAACCGGGCGTAGTCCCCGCCGGCCGCCAGCAGCTCCGGATGCGTGCCCACCTCGGCGATCCGCCCGTCCCGGAGGAACACGATCTGGTCGGCGGCCGCGATCGTGGCCAGCCGGTGCGCGATCACCAGCAGGGTGCGCCGCCCGGCGAGGGACCGCAGCGCGGCGCTCACCGCCGCGTCGTTGCGCGCGTCGAGGGCGGCGGTGGCCTCGTCGAGGAGGACGATCGGCGCGTCCTTGAGCAGGGCGCGGGCGATGGAGACCCGTTGGCGTTCGCCGCCGGACAGCCGGGTGCCGCCCTCGCCGACCCGGGTGTCCCAGCCGTCGGGGAGGCGGGCGGCGATCTCGTCGACCCGGGCGAGCCGGGCCGCGTCGGCCACCTCCGCGTCGGTGGCGGCGGGCCGGCCGACCCGGATGTTGCCGAGGATGGTGTCGTCGAAGAGGTACACGTCCTGGAACACCATCGACAGCTGCCCCATCAGGGCCTCGGTGGAAAGGTCGCGGACGTCGTGCCCGCCGACGAGTACGGAGCCGGCGTCGACGTCGAAGAACCGGGCGATCAGCCGGGTGACGGTCGTCTTGCCCGAGCCGGAGGCCCCGACGAGGGCGGTCATGGTGCCGGCGGGCACGGTGAGGCTGACGTCGCGGAGCACGGGGCGGTCGTCGTAGCCGAACGCGACACCGCGCAGTTCCACGGTGGGCGCGCCGGGGACGGCCGACTCCGCGGGTTCGGGCATGGTCGGGGTGGCGAACACGTCGGCGAACCGGCGGAGGCTGTTGGCGCCGATCCGCAGTGCCCCGCCGAGGTCGGCGGCGAGCACCAGGGGTTCGGTGAACCGGGTGGCCAGGACCAGCACGGCGACGAGGTCGGCGGCGCCGATCGTGCCGCTCAGGGCCAGGCGCACGCCGAGGACGAGCACGGCGGTGTACGTGGCCTGCACCGCCAGCGCGTTCATGGCCTGGCCGGACACGGTGCCCGTGATGAGCCGCCGGCCGGCCCGGTGCTGGGCGCGCAGGGCGTCGTCGAGCTGGGCGTACCCGCCGGAGGTGCGGCCGAACGCGCGCAGCACGGCCTGGGCGCGCGCGTACTCCACGACCCGGCCCCCGGCGGTGACCCCGGCGTCGTCCACGGCCCGGTCGGCGCGCCCGGTGAGGCCGGCGGCGATCCGGTAGGTGCCGGCGAGCAGCGCCCCGCCGACGGCGAGCGCGAGGCCGAGCCGCCAGTCGGTGGCCAGCGTGACGAGCACGACGACGGCGGGGGTGACGTACGCGGTGACGAGGGGCTGGAGCAGGTGCGCCGGTACCCCCATGACCTGGGTGACGCCCTGGGTGACCATCCGGCCGAGCCGGCCGGTGCGGTCGGTGGAGAACCAGCCGAGCGGCAGGCCGGCGAGGGTGTCGCCGAGCCGGTGGTACAGGGCGCGGGACAGGTCGAGGCCGACCCCGAACCCGAGCACGGCCTGGGTGTACTGGAGGACGGCGCAGACCACGGCGGCCCAGCCGAGGGCGAGGATCCACGGCCAGGCCCGGGAGGGTTCCCCGGCGAACAGGGCGCGCAGGATGGGCACGAGCAGCGCGTACGCGGCGCCCTGGGCGAGCGCGAAGGCGAACAGGGCGGCGAGGTACCGGCGGACGGCGCCGGCCCGCCGGGCGTCGCTGACGGCGGACAGTAGCCGGATCATCGGTCCTCCAGGGAGTCCCACAGCCTGCGGTACAGCCCGTCGGCGGCGAGCAGGTCGGGGTGCCGGCCACACTGGACGATCCGCCCGTCGTCGAGGACGGCGATCTGGTCGGCCCCGGTGACGGTGTGCAGCCGGTGGGCGATGACGAGGACGGTGCGGCCGGCGACGAGGGTGCTCAGCGCGTCCTGGACGGCGGCCTCGCACTCGGGGTCGGCGTACGCGGTGGCCTCGTCGAGCACGAGCACCGGGGTGTCGGCGAGCAGGGCGCGGGCGATGCTGACCCGTTGCGCCTCGCCGCCGGAGAGGACGGGGTCGACCGTGTCGTACCCGTCGGGAAGTTCCGTGATCCGGTCGTGGATCTGGGCGGCCTTCGCGGCGGCGCGCACCTCGTCGTCGGCGGCGTCGGGCCGGCCGAGCCGGATGTTGTCCCGGACGCTCGTCCGGAGCAGTTGGACGTCCTGGAACACGAGCCCGACGTGCCGGTACAGCTCGGCGGGGTCCATGTCGCGGACGTCCACCCCGCCGAGGGTGACGGTGCCGGAGTCGGGGTCGAAGAACCGGGGCAGCAGCCGGGCGAGGGTGGACTTGCCCGAGCCGGACGGGCCGACGAGCGCGGTGACGGTGCCGGGCCGCAGGGTGAGGCTGACGTCGTGCAGGACGGGCGCGTCGGCGGCGTACCCGAAGGTGACGTTCCGGAACGTGATCTCGTGGCCGTCGGGCACCCGCGGTGTCGCGGGCACGGGCAGCGGCGGCGTGTCCAGGGTGGTCCGGACCCGGGTCGCGGCGGCCCTGGCCTCCCGGAGCGCGGCGGCCCCGAAGCCGAGGGTGAGCAGCGGCTGGCCGAACCCGAGCCCCAGCAGCACGAACGGCAGCAGGTTCGCGGGCGTCAGGGTGCCGGACCCGATCATGGCGGTGCCGGCGGCGAGCACGACGGTGAGGACGGTGACCGGCATCAGGGTGGTCTGCGCGGCGCCCTCCCACCGGGTCATCGGCCCGACCCAGGACCGGAACCGGTCGGCGAAGTCGTCGGCGGCCGCCGCGAACCGCGAGGAGGCCCGCCGGGTCCCGCCGAACGTCTTGACGACCGCGATGCCCGAGACGAACTCGACGGCGGCGGTGTTGATCCGGCCGATCGCGGCGTTCATCTCGGCCATCTTCTTCTGGTAGCCGCCGACCAGCACCGCGTACACGGTGAGGTAGACGGGCAGGGTGGCGGTCGTGACCAGGGCCATCCGCCAGTCCACCCAGAACAGGTAGCCGAGGGCGAGCACGGGGGTGACGGCGGCGGCCACGATGTCGAGGGCGGCGTGCGCGACCAGGCTGTGCATGCTGTGCACGTCGTCCTGGACGGCCTTCTTCACCTCCCCGGAGGTGTGCGCGGTGAACCAGCCGAGCGGCACGGTCCCGAGCCGCCGGGCGATGCCGGACCGCAGGTGGTACTGGAGGTCGGCGTCCGCGAGGTGGCTGACCGTGAGCGCGAGGCCCGTCGTGGCGGCCCGCACGGCGAGCGCGACGGCGGCCACCAGGACCCAGGTCCACAGGCCGGTGCGCCCGCCGGCCAGGAGTCGGCGGGCGAGCTCGACGACGGCCAGGTAGGGCACGAGTCCGGCGGCGGAGGACACCGCCTGGAGGAGACCGGCGACCCACAGCCGGACCCGGACGGGGCGCCATACGTCGAAGGTGGGAAGGGTGGACATCAGCACCTCAACTTAGGGGAGCCTTACCTATTGGAGACATGCTGTTGCAATTAAGCCGGGGTGTCAAGAGCCCATCCACCACGAGGGGTACGCGTCGGCGCGTCGCCTGCCTCCGACCAGGGCGGGCACACGGAAGAGCCCCGGACCGCCGCCCTGGTCGGGGCGGGGTCCGGGGCCGTGGGCGCTCCGGGTCGGCGGGTCAGCCGATGATGATCGTGCAGTCCTTGGTGAACGGTCCGGCGCTCGCCCCGGTGCTGGTGGACACCAGGAGCCGCACGTTCGTCTGGGCGTTCGGCCACTTGAAGTTCAGGCCCGGCACGCTGAGGGTGTAACTCGTTTTGCCGCTGTGGCTCGTGGTCGTGCTGCCGGTGGTGCTCCACTGCCGACCGTTGAGGACCTGCACCGTGTAGGTGACCGTGATCGGCCGTGCGTCCGAGGCGGTCATCGTGCCCCGGATCGTCACGCTCGCCTTCGCGCAGTCCCAGGCGACGGCAGAAATGCTGGGGGTGCTCGTCTGCGGCGGCAGCGTGGTCGGCGGCGCGGTCTTCGTCGGCGGCTTCGTCGTCGGCGGCTTGTTCGGGTTCCCGGTCAGGGTCGGCGGGTTCGGCCCGACCGTCGGGGGCACCGTCACCCCGGGGGTCGCCCCGGGCGTGGCCGACGGCGACGGGGTGGCCGACGCGCTCGGGTCGGGGCTCGGGCTCGGGTCGCCCGGCGCGCTCGGCGACGCGCTCACGACGGTCTCGCCGGAGCCGAGCGGCAGGGTGGTGGTCTCCCCCGCCGACAGCGCGTACCCGGTCGCCCCGCCGCCGACCACGATCAGCAGCACGATGGCCCCGGCCGCGAACCAGGCCCGCTTGGGCCCGCCGACGATCGTCTTGCCGAGCACCGTGGTGCCGACCGCGCTGCTGTTGGCCTCGGGGCCGGCGAGCGGGAAGAGCAGGGCGAGCAGGGCGGCGCGCTCGGCGAGCTTGTTGCGCCCCTTCTCCTCCCAGCCGGGCCCGTACCCGGCGGTGGCGATCTGGTCGAGTTCGGCCACGAACGCGGCGGCGTCGGCCGGGCGCTCCAGCGGGTCCTTGGCCATGCCCCGGCGGATCAGTTCGCGGACGGGCTCGGGGGCCTCGTCGGCGGGGATCGGGGCCTGTTCGTGCTGGAGCTGCATGGCGGCCTGGATGTCGGCCACGTACGGCTTGCGGCCCACCACGCACTCGAAGAACGTCGCGGTCGCCGCGTAGATGTCGGTCCGCGGGCTGGCCGGCTTGCCCTTCCACTGCTCGGGGGCCATGTAGGACGGGGTGCCGGCAGCCTGGCCGGTGGTGCCGGTCCGCGCGGAGATGCCGAAGTCGGCGAGCTTGCTGTTGCCCTCGGCGTCGATCAGGACGTTCTCGGGCTTGTAGTCGCGGTGCACCACCCCGGCGGCGTGCGCGGCGGCGAGCCCGAGGAGCGATCCCTTCAGGACGTACAGCGCCGCCTCGGGGCCGGTCGCGCCGTGCTCCTTGAGCAGGGCGCGCAGGGCGATGCCGTCGACGAGTTCCATCACGATCGCGGCGGAGTGGTCGGTCTCGACGTACTCGAACAGTCGCACCACGTTGGGGGCCCGCAGTTCGGCGAGCAGCCGCGCCTCGCCCCGGAACCCGAGCAGGAAGTCCCGCTGGGAACACAGCTCGGGGGCCAGGTACTTGATGGCCACCCGCACCCCGGACACGTCGTGGGTGGCGAGCACGACCCGGCCCGCCCCGCCCCGGCCCAGTTCACGCACCTCGGTGTACCCCTGCACCGTCCAGGTCTCGGTCATGGCTCGTACTCCGTCCACGGCGGTCGATGGGCAACGGTGGTCGATGGCGTCGGCGGGATTCTTCCTCGAAACCCGGCGGCGCGCAATTTCAGTCCTTCCGGGGCAGGCGGATCAGGCTGGCCGCCCCGCCGCCGATGACGCCGCCGGCCGCGACCCCCGCGGCCCCGTACAGGATCCCGGTGGTCAGGCTGTCGTCCGCGGTGGCGGTGGGCAGCAGGCTCTGGGCGCCGCCGGAGACGCCGCCGGACGGTTCGACGGGGACGACCTCGTAGTCGGTCGGCGCGCCCGGGCCCGGCGTGACCACGTCGGTCTGTACCGGTGCGTCCGGGTAGGTGACGGTCGGCGGGTAGGTCGGGGACGGGGTGCCGCCGGCGGCCGGCGGAACCGGCGGATCCACCGGCGGAACTCCCGGATCGGCGGCGAGCGGGAGGTTCGGGTCGACCGGCGGCACGGTCGGGTTCCCGTACGGCAGGTGCGGGTCCAGCGGCGGCGCCGTCGGCGTGCCGAGCGGCAGGTGCGGGTCGAGGTGCCCCACCGACGGCGGCGTGACCTTGACCAGCGGCTGGTGGACGGAACCCAGCTCGGCGCTCCAGTCCAGGCCGTGCGGGATGAGGGACACCGAGGCGCCGCCGAAGCCGGTCTTGGACAGCCGCGCGCCGAGGGCGGTCGGCCCCGCGTCGGTGCGGGCGTCCACCAGCTTGCGGAGCTTCTCGGTCTCGTCGACGCCGAGTCGGTAGATCCGTGCGACCTCGTCAGGGTTCGTCCGGGCATGGACGGCGAATTCGTCGTCGATGGCCATGCGGGCGATCAGGTCCCGGTAGAGCGACATGTGCGGCCTCCTCCTTCTATGCTGAGCGAGCCTAGGGAGCGGACGCGTCCGCCGAACATCCGGTTGAGTACGGATCTTTCCGGGCGACCGCACATCCGTAGCCTGGGGAGGCGCCGTGGAACTCGTGGGTAGGGAGCAGGAGCTCGCCCTGCTGCGCGCCCGGGTCCAGACGGTCAAAGACGGACAATTTTCCTGCGTACTGGTGGGCGGCGACCCCGGCATCGGCAAGACCCGCCTGCTCGCGGAGCTGGACGACGGCATCCGGTACGTACGCGGCGTCTGCGTACCGAGCGCGGACGCCCCGCCGCTGTGGCCGTGGCGGTACGTGCTGACGGTCCTGGGCCGGCCGGTCCCCGAGGGCGAGGGCTTCGCGGTGCTGGTCCGCTACGCCGAGGAACTCCTCGCGGCCGCCGACGAGCCGCTCCTCGTGGTGGTGGACGACCTCCAGCACGCCGACCCGGCGACGGTGAGCCTGTTCGGCTATCTCGCGGCCCTGTCTCCGGCCCGCCCCCTCGGCGTGATCGGCGCGTACCGGGGCGAGTCGAGCCCGGTGCCGGTCACCGGTCCGGCCGTGGCGCGGATCCGGCTGCGCGGGCTGGACACACCGGGCGTGGGCGCGTACCTGGAGCGGCTGCTGGACCGTCCGGTGCCCGCGCCGGTCGTGGCGGAGCTGCGCCGGCGCACCGAGGGCAACCCGCACCTGCTCGCCGAGATCGTGCCGCACCTGACCGCCGCCGAGCTCGACGGCCGGGGGGACCGGTTGCCGATCCGGTGGCCGGCGGAGGCCCGCGCGGCGGCGGCGGCCCGGATCGACGCGCTGGGTCCGGCGACCCGGGCGGTGCTGGCCACCGCGAGCGTGATCGGCCGCGAGTTCGACCTGGCCATCCTGGAACGCGTCGCCCTCGCCCGCGCCCGCACGGCCCAGGCCCGCACACCGGACCCCGGCACCGTCCGCCGCCCGGACTCCTCCGGCCGCACCGGCGCGATCTGGGCGAACCCGACCCCGGCCGACCCCGGCCACCCGCCCGACCTGCTCACCGGTCTCGACGAGGGCGTCACCGCCGGCCTGCTCACCGCGCTCCCCGGCCAGGTCTACGCCTTCGACCGCGCCGTCACCCGCGAGGTCCTCTACGAGTCGCTCCCCGCCCGGGACCGGGCCCGCCTGCACGAGGCGACGGCCGACGCCCTGACCGCGTTCAGCGCCGACGTGGGCGAGCGGGGCCCGACGGCGGCGGAGCTGGCCCACCACCTGGTCGCGGCGGCCGTGCTCGGCGGGGACGACCGCCTGGACCGGGCCATCTCGTACGCGGTGGCGGCCGGGACCGCCGAGGACGTCGGGCAGCACGAGGCGGCCGGGCACTTCGCGTCGGCGGTCCGGCTCGCGGTCCGCGCGGACTGGCCGCCCGCCGCGCTCGGCCGGCTGGTCGTGGCCCTGGGCCGGGCCCGGCTCGCGGTGGGCGACCTCGCGGACGGCCGGGGCGTGCTGGCCGCCGCCGCCCGGCACGCCCGCCGGGCCGGCGACCCGGAGCTGCTGGCCCAGATCGCGCTCAGCCACGGCCCGCGCGCCGGCCTGGGCGACACCGCTCCCCCGCCCGACCCGGCGCTGGTGGCGCTGCTCCGCGAGGCCCTCGCCGCCGGGGTGGCCGACCCGGATCCGTTGCGCGCCCGGCTGGCCGTCGAGCTGGTCGGTACCCCGGAGGCGGCCGGTCTGGCGGAGGCGGCCGGGGACGGCCCGGAGGCGCTGCTGGCGCTGTACGCGGTGGACCCGCGCCCCGGGTACGCGGCGGCGGCCCTGCGCACGGCCGCCGACCCGTTGACGGAGTGCCGGGCCCGGCTGGCCGTCGCGCACCACCAGCTCGAACTGGGCGCGGTCGCCCCGGCCCGCCGGGAACTGGACGAGGTGACCCGGCTGCGGCTGCGTACCCCGCTGGGTCTGTGGTGGGCCGCCCAGGCCGAGGCGCACGTCGCACTGTTGTCGGGGGACCTGGAGCGGGCGGAGCCGTTGATCGGCGCGGCCCTGGCCGTCGGGCGGGGCGCGGACCCGCACTCGGCGGCGCTGGGCCACCTGGCGCAGCTCACGACGCTGCGCACCCTCCAGGGCCGGCTGCCCGACCTGGCTCCCGCGCTGGCCGACCTGGACCATCCGGCGCCCCGCCCGCCGTGGCTGGCCGCCGCCTCCGCGCTGGTGGCCGCGCACCGGGGCGAGTCCGCGATCGCCGAGGCGCTGCTGGAGGCGGCCCTGGGCGACGAACGCGGCAGCCTGTGGACGTCGGTGCTGCTGCTGGAGGTGGCCGCCCTGGTCGGGCACACCGCCGCCGCCGAGCGCCTGACGAGTGCCCTGAGCCCGCACGCGCACCGCTGGATCGTGATCGGCCCGGCGGTCAGTTCGGCCGGCCCGGTGGCCCTGGTGCTGGCCCGGGCGGGGGCGGATCCCCGGCGGACGGCCGGCTGGCTGGAGCTGGCGGGCACGATGGTCGACGGCACGCCGTGGAAGGTGCCGGAGGTGCGGACCCCGGGGCTGACCCGGCGCGAGCAGGAGGTCATGGAGCTGGCGGTGGCGGGCGCGTCGGCGAAGGACATCGCGGAGCGGCTGTTCATCGGGGAGCGCACGGTGGAGACGCACCTGGCGAACATCTACCGCAAACTGGGCGTCCGCTCCCGCATCGAACTCCTGGCCCTCCACAGAACCTGAACCCCTGTTCCGGGTACCGGGACGCACGCAGCGCCCGCCCGCGCGAGGGCCCCGGTGTCCACCCCCGGCAGCGCGGACCTGCCGCTCCGTCGGCCGGGCCGGCTCCGCCCGGAGCACGCGAGCCTCGGGGGGCTCCGCCCGGAGCGCGCGACCCTCGGCCGGCTCCACGCGGACCGCGCAACCCGCTGTGCCGCCGGGAATCCGGTCGTAGGCTGGGCGGATGGAGTTCGCGCAGCTCGCGGGCACGTCCGCCGCCGTGGCCGTCACCGCCGCGCGCAAGCAGAAGATCGCCCTGCTCGCCGAGGCCCTGCGCGCCCTGGGCCCGGCGGAGGTGCTGGCCGGGACGGCGTACCTGGCCGGGGAGCTGCGCCAACGCCAGATCGGGGTGGGCTGGGCGAGCCTGCGCGACCTGCCGCCACCCGCCGACGTGCCCACGCTGACCGTCGGGGAGGTCGACGCGGCGCTCCAGTCCATCGGCGAGCTGTCCGGCGCGGGTTCCCAGGCGGCGAAACGCGACGCGCTCGGCGCCCTGTTCGCCCGGGCGACGGCCGACGAGCAGGCGTTCCTGCGCGGCCTGCTGACGGGCGAGGTCCGGCAGGGCGCGCTGACCGGGGTCCTCACCGACGCGGTGGCCCTGGCCGCCGGCCGGCCGGTCGCCGAGATCCGCCGCGCGTTGCTGCTGGCCGGGGACCTGCGCGCGGTCGCCGCCGAGGCGCTGCACGGCGACCTGGGCGCGATCCGGCTCGCGGTGGGCCGCCCGCTGGCCCCGATGCTCGCGAGCCCGGCCACGGACGTCACGGACGCGCTGACCCGGATCAGCCCGGCGGCCGTGGAGCCGAAACTCGACGGGATCCGGATCCAGGTGCACCGGGACGGCGACGAGATCGCGGTGTTCAGCCGCAGCCTGGACGACCTGACGGCGAGGGTGCCGGAGGTGGTGGCCGCCGCGCGCGCCCTGCCGACCCGGGCGGTGATCCTCGACGGCGAGGGCCTGGGGCTGGACGGTTCGGGCCGCCCGCTGGCGTTCCAGGACACGGTGCGCAAGGGCGGCGTGCTCCAGCCGCACTTCTTCGACGTGCTGCACCACGACGGTGCGGACCTGATCGACGAGCCGGCGGCGGCCCGGTTCGCGGTGCTCGACGCCCTGGTCCCGGCCGCGCACCGGGTCGGCCGGACCGTCGTGGACACCCCGGAGCAGGCGGCGGAGGCGTTCCGCGCGGCCCTCGACGCCGGCCAGGAGGGCGTCGTCGTCAAGGACCTGGCCGCCGGCTACGACGCGGGCCGGCGCGGCGCCTCCTGGCTGAAGGTGAAGCCCCGGCACACCCTCGACCTGGTCGTCCTGGCCGCCGAGTGGGGCCACGGCCGCCGCCAGGGCTGGCTGTCCAACCTGCACCTGGGCGCGCGCGACCCCGGCACGGACGGTTTCGTGATGCTGGGCAAGACGTTCAAGGGCATGACCGACGAGGTACTGCGCTGGCAGACCGACCGGCTCCGCGCCCTCGCCACGACCGAGGACGACTGGGTGGTGCGGGTCCGCCCGGAGCTGGTCGTGGAGATCGCGTTCGACGGGGTGCAGCGCAGCACCCGGTACCCGGGGGGCGTCGCGCTGCGGTTCGCCCGGGTCGTGCGCTACCGCGAGGACAAGACCCCGGCCGACGCGGACACGATCGCCACGGTCCAGGCCCTGTCCCCACCGTGACCCCCGCCCCGGCCGGGCGCCGCGCGCCCCGCGTACCCGTCGAAGGGTCTGTCAGCGGCGTCGGCGGCGCGCCGACGTGGTCAGGGTCGCCGCCCGGGTGGTCGCGGACGGCGCCGGCCCCTGGGCGACGGGTCGGGGCTGCTCGCACGGGTCGAGGGCCTGCGAGTTGGGTTTGCTCGCCTGCGGCGCGATCCCGGGCAGCGAGTCCTTGAACTTCTGGTCCCAGGCCTCGTCCACGAACTCGGTGAGCTTCGCCTTGAGGAACGCGCAGAGTCTGGGCCGGTTGTTGGGCATCCCGATGCCGTAGCGCTCGGTGCCGACCTGCACCGGGGACACCCGCAGCCGCTTGGGGTCGCGGGCGGCGAACCCGTTGAGCACCCCGACGTCGGAGGTGACGGCCACGACGCTGCCCGCGTAGAGGGCGTCCATGCACTGTTTCAGGGTGCTCTGCGGCAGCGGGAGGACCTTGAAGCCGCCGATCCGGTCCTGGTTGGTCGACCCGGCGGTCACGCAGACCTCCCGGCCCTCGATCTCCCGGAGTTCGTTGACCGGCCTGCTGCTCAGGGTCAGGAGCCCCTGGTAGGTGGAGAAGTACGGCCCCGCGAAGTCGATCTCCTTGCGCCGGTCGTCGGTCATGGAGAAGTTGGAGATCACGAGCTTGATGGGCGGCGCGGTGACCCCGGGCACGCTCGCCTCCCGGAGCTTGATCATGCGTTCGTTCGTGGTCATCGGCAGGAACTGCGGCGTGAACCCGACCTTGTGCCCGAGCCAGTTCGCGAGCGAGATGTCGAACCCGGACCACACGCCGTTGACGTAGTCGCTCCACCCGGGCAGGTCGGAGTTGGCGCCGATCTGCACGGTGCCCGACAGGTACTTCGCCGGGTCCTCCTCCGGGTCCGGGTCCGTCGAACAGGCGGCCGACAGGAACATGGCGGCCACCGCGAGTACCGCCCACATGCGACGCATCGTCGTCTCCCTCATCGAAGGGTCCACCGGATCTGGTTCTGGCGGCTCTCGTTCTGGCGGGCCTGGTCCCAGCGGCCCCGGCCTTAGCGGCTGAGCGTGCCGCCGGTCAGGGTCGCGGTGACCTCGCAGCCCTGGTTGGCCGGGTCGAGGTACTCCACGAAGACCTTCACCACGCGGGTACCTTCCGGGATCGGGATCGACACCCGCTCGCCGGTCCGGGCGGTGCGTCCGTGGTCCTCCAGCCACCGGGCGTCGGCGGACGCCTTGATCCGCAGCGACGCCGGCTGCACGCAGTCCCCGGTCTTGTTGTCGGACGTCATGAGCACCCCGAACTCCAGGTCGCCCCGCCAGCGGGGTTGCTCGATCTGGGCGACGATGGTGCGCGTGGAGGTGGCACTGATCAGGAAGGGCCCGCCCAGGCCGACCTCGACGTCGGCCCACTGGGTGTAGAGCCAGCCGCCCACGGCGAACAGCGCGAGGACGACCCCGGTCACCGCCACGTGCCGGGGCCGGAGCTCCGGGATCCACCACGGCGGACCCGACGGCGAGGCACCCGAGCCCCGGGCGCCGAGGAACGCCCCGAACACGCCCACGACGAGGCTGACGACGGCGACGGGCAGCCCCAGCACGTCCGCGATCGCCGCCCCGCGGTCACCACTCGTCAGGAGCCACCAGGTGAGGGCGAACGTGAGCACCACGACGGAGAGCAGCACCCACCAGATCCACATCCTGTTCTTCGAAGCATTGCCCGTCTTCATGGACCTTCCCCGAGGGATGCGCGCGCGACGGCCGTGGCGAAAACGGCCCCACATAAGGAATAGCCCACAAGTAGCAGGATCACCGTGTCGAGATCCCGACATCGGTTCCGGCGTCACACCGCGCGCCCGACGGCGTTGTCCGTGCCCATTGCCTGCCCGGCGGCGTTGCCCGCACCGGCTCCTGCCCGGCGGCGCTGCCCGCATCCGGCTCCCGCCCGGCGGCGTTGCCCGCCCGGCGGCGCTGCCCGCGCGCCGTTCCCGCCGCCGGGCGGTGCTCAGCCGGGGAGGACGGGCAGTCGGGTGAGCCCCCGCATGATCCGCGACGGCCGCCAGTCGAGGTCCTCGGGCGCGACGGCGAGCTTGGCGGTGCCCAGCCGTTCCAGGAGCAGCGGGAACGCGATGGCCGCCTCCATCCGGGCGAGGGTGGCACCGATGCAGAAGTGCGGCCCCCGGCCGAGGGCGAGGTGCGGGTTGGGGTCGCGCCCGAGGTCCAGCTCGTCGGGGTCGGCGAACCGCGCGCCGTCCCGGTTGGCCGACCCGATGGCGAGGCTCACCACGTCCCCGGCCGGGATGGTCACGTCGTGCAGGTCGAGGGGCCTGGTCGCGGCCCGGAAGGTGGCCTTGCGCACGGGGCTGTCGTACCGGAGGAGTTCCTCGACGGCGGTGCCGACCAGTCCGGGGTCGCTGCGAAGCCGGTCCCACTGGGCGGGGTGCTCCAGGAGCGCGAGGGTCCCGTTGCCGATCAGGTTGACCGTGGTGTCGTGCCCGACGAGCAGCAGGATGTACGCGGTGCTGATCAGCTCGTGTTCCGTGAGGGCGTCGCCGTGGTCGCAGGCGTCGACGAGTACCCCCAGCAGGTCGCCGGAGGCGTGTCCTGCCCTGCGTTTGTGCGCGATCAGCTCGGTGAGCCACGCGTGCAGCCCGGCGTCGAGGTCGGCCGGCGCCCCGGCGACGGGCGCGAGGCTGGCGGTGAGCAGGTCCCGGGCGGCGGGGGTGTCGAGGTGCCCGGGCACGCCGAGGACGGTGCGGATCAGGTCGTAGGCGAACGGGAACGCGAAGTCCCCGATCACGTCGACCGCCCCCTCGCGGGGGAAGCGCGCGATCAGGTCCCGCGCCATGCCCTCGACGAGGGGGGTGAGGGCGGCGACCCGGCGGGCGGTGAAGGCCTGGTTGGCGAGGCGTCGCAGCCGGGTGTGCTCGGGTGGGTCGGCGTGCACGAGGTGCTGCTGGAGGCCGGCGGGGCCGGAGACGTAGCCGGCGCCGACGCTGGCGGGGCGTTTGGTGAGGCGGCGGTCGGCGAGGAGGTCGTGGACGTCGGCGTAGCGGGTGACGTGCCAGACGGTGAGGCCGTTGGGTTTGCGCTCGGGGAACACCGGGGCGTGTTCGCGGAGCCAGGCGTAGTAGGGGTAGGGGTCGCGGAGCCGGGCCGCTGCCACGTCCCCGGGTGCCGCCGGGCATAAATTCTGCATTCTGATACTCCCCCGTATAGTTAATTTACGGGCGCAAAGATATCAAAACAGACATTCGACGGGTACGAGTGGGGAGCGGTGCCGGGCGGCGTCATCCGGGTGCGCGGGTGGCGCTGGCCGGGGGCCGGCTCGGCTGGGCGGCGCCGGCAAGCGGCGGGAGCCTGCACGGGTGGCCCGCACCAGCCACGGCGGCGGACACAGCGAGGGACGGAGGCGACGGGGTGCCGCTGCCCGGTGGTCGCCGGCCGTCCGCCGTCAGTGGTCGGGGTGCCTAGCGGTGGAAGGTGCCGGACTTCGCGGCGGTGGTGAAGGTGTGCCAGTCGGCGGGGGTGACCACGAGGGCCGGGCCGGTGGCGTCCTTGCTGTCCCGGACGCCGGTGACGCCGGGGACCTGGGCGACCTCGACACACTGCCCGGAGTTGTCGCTCCGGGCCGACTTGCGCCACACGGCGCCCGTCAGGTTGGTCGTCATCGCTGATCGAACTCCTCTGCTGCTCTGGCCAGGAACACCCGCGAGTCTGCCGCGTTGAGTGCCCTGCTGGCGAGGTCGGTGAATGCCTCCGCGTATTGCCCTACCGCACGCGGGCTGTCGAGATAGAGCTCTCCTGCGAAGGTGCCGACGTAGACAGTCGTGGGCTCACTGTCACCGTTGTGCGAGCGCGGAAATTCAAGAAGCGTGAAGTCCCGAGCCTGCATGCCCTGGTGGAAGCCGAATGCGAATGGGACCACCCTGATCGACACGTTCGGTAGGTGCCCCACATCGTTGATCCGTCGAAGCTGGGCCGCCATCAACGCGGCTCCTCCCACCGGGCAGCGCACCACGGCCTCACTGATGACGATGTCGAGCCGCGGCGCTTGGGGCGTGGTCCTGGTCAGGATCGCCTGCCTCGCCATGCGCACCTCGACCCCTCGCCGGATCTCCTCCTCACTCCGACCACTCATGGAGCCGATGACAACGGCCGCATACTCAGGAGTCTGCAACAGCCCCGGAACGAAGGTCGCCTCATACCACTTGAACTGCGAGGCCGCCGCTTCCAGGTCGAAGTACAACCCGAAGCTGTCTCGAATGACATCGCCGTAGGCGTGCCACCAACCTTTGGCCTTCGTCTCGGCGGCAAGCGCGACGAAGCTGGCCGTGGCCTTCTCTCCGACTTTGTAGACCCGGCAGAGGGCTTCGATGTGGGAGCGGCCGTACTTGACGCTCGGGTCGCCGTTCTCCATCCGCCACAGGGTCTGGCGGGAGACGTCGATGGTCTCGGCGACCTGGTCGGCGCGCAGCCCCGACTTCTCCCGCAGCGCGCGCAACCGCCTGCCGAGCTGCCGGCGCGGTACCGAACTGCCTGCTCCGTCGGACGTGTTCATCGGTCTGACCGGCTCCTCACTGGGGCTCGCGTCCGCGTTCCAATATAGGCGCGGATGTTCCGGGCGGCATGGGGCGGTGGGGCGGGAAACGCCAGATCCGTACCCCTCAAAACAGCTTCGGATCCTACGCCCTGGAACGTTGAATTCCATGAGGGAGGGTTCTACTTTCACCCTTATGAGCCACTCCACGATCGAGGCGGAACTCGCCGGCTGGCAACGCGAGGCGACCGCCCTGGCCAACCTCCTGCGCCGCCACCTGGGCGTCGACGGCCTGTGCCCCGTCTGCGTCCACCCCACCGGCGACCCCCTCCCCGACCCGTGCCCCACCACCACCGAGTCCCGCGCCGCCCTCCGCACCCTGTGCGGCGAACCATGACCCCCCACCCGGCACCAGCCCAGCCGCCCCCGGCCCCCGGCGCCCCCGAGCCGACCGCGCCATCACGGGCCGTGGGGCAACTCCCGGCCGACCCCGCCCCGACCGCAGCACCCGGGAGTGCCGAGCCGATCCGGCCCGACCACGCATCGGCGACAGCGGCCATGGACCACCGGCCAGACCCGGGCCACCAATCACGGGAACCCGGGCGGGCCACGACGGCCAGAGACCGGGAGCCGGTGATGACCTCGCGGGAACACGCGGAGCGCACGCTCGACACGCATGTGGAGAACCTGATCGGCTCGTGCGGCCGGTGCTACTCCGACACCGGCTGGGTGACCCCGGCCCCGTGCCCGTCCCGACGGGCCGCCCGCCGCTACCTCGACACCCCGGACCCGTCATGACCGCCCACCCGTGGCGCGCGTCCCGCCGCCTGAGCCGGTCCTGGGCCGACTCCTTCGGGTGGGCGTCGTGACCGTCTACTACAGCGCGTGGGCGCTACCCGGCCCTCCGGAACGCTGCCGCTTCACCGGCATGGGCCTCGCGGTCCTCACCGATTCGGAGGCACTCCACGTACTCCGCCTCGCCGGCGGCCGCCACGGGCACCTGGTGGCGGTGCGCTGCGACCCGTGCCGGGGCTGGCACATCCGCCCCCGCACCGAACGCACCCGATGACCCCGCCCCGCCCGCACCCACCGGAATCCCCACCCGACATCCCGAGATGCGCCCACCCGGCATGCTTCGACCGGGGAATGGAACGCACCCGCTTCACCCGCACCCAGGTCGACTCCTTCACCCCGACCCAACTCTCCCGGGTACTCCCCTTCCCCTGCCCCACCTTCCCCGGCCTCTTCCACACCCGCACCCGCCCCGGTTGGCACGTCTAGGCCGACAAACACTATTCGCCGAAGATTCACGGCAGGAGAAGCCAATCGAGCGCCCGATGCAAAGGAATGTGGGTACTAGCCGCTTCACTGACACCGGCGCACCGAGCCCGTGCCGATCGATCATTTCACACGAGAACGGGCCTCAGCTACATGGCTTTTTCGGCTACTCAACCGCAATTGGCCCGCCGTAGTGTTGAATTCATCGGACGCGGAATCCAACGCCATGAGTGTTACCGTGATGCTTGCCCAGTCTACAGCCGTTAGATCATTCCCGAAGTGAGCCGAGCCGTCAGGACAATTTCATGGGCTCCGCGAAAACTTGTCAGGATTGAGTCCATGGTCCAACTCACTCGGACCCCAGACTAGGGCTGGCTTGCTGCCTGCGACCTCGCGGCACGCCACCTGCCCCGGCAAGCCAAGCCCAACGACGAAGCCCGCAACCTCAGCGAACAGCCACGTCCTTCGACGCACTTCGGAGTGGTTCCACTATATTCAGCGGTGGAACCACTCCCATCCCAATCTGTCGAATTTCCCACCACTCACGATCGAGCAGTCATTCATGGGGAAGCGCGCCGGATCGCGAGGTCATTTCATTCTTTCTCGCGACTCTTTTCGACCTCATCAGGCATGATGATCTCTCTCCAGAAAATGACTCGCGCCTCCGAGTCCTGGTTCGCGAGCGAGTCATCCAAGGCAGGGTCGTTGACTAGCCTTGGATGCCCCCAAACCGCCTGTGTTCCAGCTTCTCCGCCATCCCGCTGCGCGAATAGCCAATTGTCCGGGAAGCTTCCGTCCACCACATCGAACAGGTCAATCGGATACCAGTCAGGCTGCCGGTTGTCGTCAATGACCAGCACGATCAGACCAGAGTTGAACAGGGCCATCTCGTACACGTCGTAGGTTTGACCTGGGGTTACGTGGAATACCGTCTGCTCCGTGTAGTACAAACCCCGATGGCCAGCCGGCAACTGACGGCCTGTCGCGGTGCGGCATCTAACAATCATGTCTTAACCCGTCACCTGAACTTGTAGTCGTCGACCTGGCCTGTGACCGTGTTTCTCACATAGTGAATCTCGACGCCATTGACGTTCTGAGCCATCTTCACCCAACCATCTTGCGCCATCCATCGCGGGTCAGTCATCGTAACGCCCCGAAGCTGCTTACCCGCCGCTGGATTCGACATCGCGGATTCCATGCCCAACTGCTCTTTTAGGGTATGCGGAACTGTGTGTCCAGTTGAACCGCGACCAAGCGGTTTGAGATCAGTTGCAACGCCACTGGAATCAACCTCAAAGCGAGCCTTACCGCCAGAACCACAGTTGTGCACGAGGACTGGCGATTTCCCTACTATCACGTAGTAGGTGTGGATGTCTGCGACGGTGAGGTCGCGCATCTGCTGGGAGCCCGTGAAGTTGTCGACCGCTGCGACGCGTTGGGCTGGCGCTTCGTCGAGGGTGAGGAGCTGGTGGCCGGGGATGAGCTGTGCGGCATCCACCCAGCGGCCGTCCGTCGCGTCCCAGAACGGGTGGTGCTGGGTGGTGTGCAGTGTGCTGCTGATTCCGTCGGCGGCGGTGACGGTGACATCGGTGAGGTCGGTGTCCTGGTTGATGTGCAGGTTCGTGACCGGCTTGGCAAGGGTCTGGCCGGCCTCCGGGTCTGTCGTCGTGACCTCGTCGCCGACTTCGATGTCCTCGATGGCCTTGTGGCTGCCGTCGGCCATGACGACGAGCGTCGCCGGGGAGAAGCTGTGGACCGAGCAGACCTTGGGCGCGCGACCTGTCTTGATCGCTCTGCCAAGCCCGTCGGTGGCGACAGCTAGCGCTGCGTTGAGGCCGAGTTCAGTGCTGCCTGCGACAGCGGTTTCCACATCGCCGGCAGCGAGCGCGTTAGCGGTCTCGACTTGCAACTTGACGTTTTCCCATATACCTAGGCCAATACTGGCACTGACTTCCATGTTGACCATGAACAGGTTTGCGTATGGGTCCCAGATGTCCATTTCGCCGCTGGTGATGCCCTGGTAGCTCTGCACAAACCAGTTGCCGTAGGCCGTGGCGGTTTGTTTCACGCCACCGACGATGCCGTTACCGAAGTTCTTCGCACCGGTCTTGACGCCGCTCTTGAACTGATTCCAGAGGCTCTTCTTGTTGGTTTGGGGTGCCGTGGGCTTGTCGTAGCAGTCGTCGCGTTGGACGCAGCCCTGGCCGGGGTCGTCGCCCTCCTGGCCGGCTTCCGGGTTGCGGAACAGCCCGGTCGGGTCGCTGCTGGTGGCGGGGGCATTGTTCGCGTAGGCGTAGCCGTTCCAGCTCTGTGGGTCGGCGCCGTCGAAGACCGGGTCGATGGAGATGAACCGTCCGGTGGTGGCGTTGTAGTCGCGGGCTCCGATGTGCAGGAGTCCTGTGTCGGGGTCTTTGACGCCGTTGACGAAGCCGCGTTGGGTGGGCCAGGCGACGGCTGTGCCCCGGGGGCCGCCGTAGGGGTCGGTGCGGCGGCGGGTGACGGTGAGGTCGGTGGCTTTGATGCTGGTCTGGCTGGTGCCGTGGTGGTCGGCGATCATCCAGACCAGGCCGCCGTCGGTGGTGCGTACCGCGCCCGGGTAGGTCCGGGTCACTGTCGGGGACGACACGGGCGTGTTGGCGTGCATCTCGGTGGTGCCGAGGTAGGTGGTGGTGCCGGTGGAGTCTTTGCGCAGGACGCGGTTGCCGTCGGCGTCGTAGACGAAGTCGGTGGTCGCGCCGCCGCTGATGGCGACCTTGGACAGTTTGCCGAGGACGTTCCAGGTGTAGGTGGCGTTGTTGTGGGTGGTGGTGTTGCCGGTGCTGTCGTAGGTGAACGTGTCGGTCGTGGTGGCGGGCGAGCTGCCGACCTTGGTGTCGACCTTGGTCAGGGAGTGTGCCTTGGGCTGGCCGGCGCCCGGGGTGGTGTAGGTGCGCTCGGTGTCGGTGCCCAGGCCTCCGCCGGGTGCGGCGTGCTTGAGTTCCTTGTACCGGTTGCCGGCGGTGTCGAACTGGTAACTGGTCCAGTACGGGTCGGCGCCGCCGAGTACCCCTGTTGAGGGGGTCGACTGGCAGGTGGTGGCCGCCGTGGTCCAGGACTGGGTCATGCGGCGCAGGCCGTCGTACCCGAAGCACTGGTTGGAGATCGTGGCGGGGCCCTTGGTCTCGTTGATGCCCAGGACGTTGCCGGCCAGGTCGTAGGCGTAGTTCTCGGTGTACTGCTCTTCCCACCCGCCCGGCGCGGACACCTTCTCGGTGTCGACCCGGGAGGCGGCCATGCGACCGGTCACAGCCTGACGCGGAGTCGACACCATGACCCGCTTGTCACCCTTGCCGTGGACGGACTGCAGGACGGCGCCGTCGTAGTCGTAGGTGACGCTTGCCAAGTACGTGTCGAGCGGGCTCGTGATCGAGGTCTGCTGGCCCGCCGTGTTGTAGGCGTAGGTCAGCGTCTCCGCCGCCATCGTCCCGGCCGCCGGGTAGGTCACCGTTTCCGGGGCGCCGTTGGCCTTGTAGGTGAAGGTGGTCGTGTAGACGCCCTTCAGCGTGGTGCCCACCGAATCGGGGATCGTGACCGAGGTGCCCAGCGGTCGGTAGCCGCTGTCGTAGGCGGTCACCGCCGTCGTGTACAACTCGGAGCCGACGTGCCGCGAGGAGGAGGTCAGCTGTCCCTTCGCCAGGGTGTCGTACACCCAGGACGCCAGCTGCGTGCCACCGATGTTGTCGATATACGTCCCGGTCCTGCGACCCATGCCGTCGTACTTCACAGCGACCTTGCGTGACTCCGCGTCGACGGTGTGTTCGAGCTGCCCGTCGTCGTAGTACTTCATGGTCGTGATGCCGTTGTCCGGGTCGATCTTCCGCTTCACCTGGCCGCGGATGTCGTACTCCGTGGTCCAGGTGCTGCCGGCCGTGGTGGCGGTGAGCTGGCGGCCGAGCCGGTCGTAACCGTATGTGGTGTCCTGGAACGAGCCCGACGGGGCAGACCCCAGGTACTGGCGCAGAGTGGTCGTCCTGCCATCAACGTCGCTGAAGGTCGTGGTCGCGGTGCCGCCGGTCGGCGGGGTCACGGTGACGCTGTCGCCGTCGTAGGCCGTCGTGACCTGCGAGTGCTTGACGCCCACACCCCACAGTTCGTCGGTGGTCTGGCGGCCCATGTCGTCGTAGGTGGGCCGGTGCTGGACAGCGGCCTGACTGTCGGTGACCGCCTGTAGCACCCCGGACGGCGCGCCGGTGATCCCGAGCTGCGAGGTCTTCGCGGTACGGCCGGCCGTGTCGTAGGTGACGTCGGTGACGTTGCGGCCACCGTTCTGGGTGACCGACTGGCTCTGCCTGGGCCGGAACCGGGAGTCGAGGATGTCGTAGGACACGATGCGGTCGTCGTTGTCCGGCCCCAGCGCGGATGTCGTGATGAGCGGTAGCGCCGTCTTGGAGATGGAGTAGCTGTAGTTGACGTTCGCGCTGTGTATGCCCCTGACCCGGCCCGGACGCCACACCGAGACCACCCGGCCCAGGGCGTCGTAGTAGGCCTCTGTCGTCTTCCCGTTCGGGTCCACCTTCCTGATCGGCAGCCCGGTGTGCGGGTTGATCGTCGTCGTGGTCGCGAACCCCACACCGGTGCCCGAGGGCGGCGGTGTGGTCGTCACGACCTGGGTCGTCGCCCCGGCGGCCGCGGGGGTGTAGGCGGTGGTCGCCGACCGACCCCGCGCGTCCGTCGCCTTCACGACCCGGCCAAGAGTGTCGTACTCGGTGAGGCCGACCGTGGCGTATCCGGGCGCGTTCGCCGACAGGAGCTTCGTCCGGGTCGGCTGCCCCTTGGTCGGGGCGGTGGCCAGGCCGGTCACGTCGGCGGCGCCGTCGTAGTAGGTCTGGGATCCGTTGAGCGGTTGTGCTCCGTTGGGGATGGTGCCGCCGGGGCAGGCGAACGTCTCGGTCTGGGAGACGGTGGACATGATGTGGGCGGTGAGGTTGCGGTTGTACGTGAGCTTCGCGCACACGTCATCGTCCGTCGTGGCGTGGTCGCCCTTGTCGAACTCGATGCTCGGGAACCGCTCCGCGTCGTAGGTGGTGTCCTTGCTGGAGACCCGCCACGTGGAGCTCCGGTGGACCCGGTTGCGGGTCCGGGTGGACGATTCGAGGATGGCCGAGGCGATCCGCGGGATCTCGCCGGTGATCTGGACGGCGAGGACCGCGCCCTGCAGGTCGTGGATGGTGAAGTGGTCGGGGAAGCCGTTGTCGAGGGCGTACTCCTCCCACAGCTGGCCGCGCAGGTTCTCCCAGTCAGGGCTGTTGGTGCTCTCGGAGTTCCACACGTTCATGCCCCGAGTGCCCCAGCCGGCGTCGGTGCGGTCGCCGTGCAGGCCCCGGTAGTACCGGCGGACTGTGGTCTGTGGTTGTTGACCCGCGACGCCGTGGGTCGTGACGACCTGGGAGTAGCCTCGCCAGTCAGACCAGGAGCGTTGCGGCAGCGGGGTCATGAAGCCGTTGTTGTGCGCCCACAGCACGTTGCTGCCCGACGCCGGCACGGAGTTCTCGTTGCTGTAGGCGTAGGACCAGGTCTCCACCGGGCTCACACCCAACGAGTCGGTCACCGTGACCTGAGTGGCGACGTACTTCTGCCACCACGCCCAACCGGCCGGCGAGCCGATCGGTTTCCAGTACTGCGGGAAGCAGCGTTTGGTGTTCATGTCCGGGTCCGGCATCGGGGAGGCGGCGGCGCAGTCCTCGCCCGAGTAGGTCACGGTGGTCACCGCGCCGGTCTCCGAGGAGATCCGGTCGACCCGGTAGTGCACCATCGGCAGAGAACCGGTCGACACGTTGTGGTCGGCGCGGTTGTTCTTCTGGATGCCGTAGAAGTTGACCGGGGGCGTCGCCAGGCCCGTGCCGTCGGAGTCGTAGCCGGTGTGGGTGACCGACTCCAGCCACAGCGATGGCGAGCTGTTGTCGGAGACGGTCGGGAACGATGACGGGAAGTCGTACCGGTCGAGTTTCTTGTAGGTCGACGAGGCCGGGTCATAGACCTTGGTCTCCATGGCCGAGATCTTGTTCAGGATCCAGAACGTCGGCGACTGCACGGACGGGCACGAGGTCCACGACACGTCGCAGAACTGGTCCCACGGCACGTCCGGGAAGTTCGGCTGGTCGTTCCAGGCACAGCTCGAACCGGGCTTGCACCGCCACAGGGTCGGGAACTCGATCCGGTACGGGGCCGGCCCGGCACCCTCGGAACCCGCTCTGGTGCCGTACTCGATGTGGTGCAACAACGCGCCCCGGTGGAACGTCGCCGTGCTCTGGTTGTTCCAGATCCCGTATTTCTGGGTCTCCTGGGTGTAGAAGTACGACATCGAGTTACCGGCCGGGTCGATGACGTAGTCGAGGTTCCACTTGTAGTTCTGCCAGCACGTGGAGGCCTTGATGTCGGGGCTGGTGTAGCAGGGCTCACCCGGGTGGTTGCCGATGACCGGCACCGACTGCTCCGAGCTTGTGCCCGCGTCCCCCGCGAACCGCACCCGGCGCCCGAAGAAGTACTGCGTCCCGTCAGCCGTCGTCACCTTCCACTGACCACCGTTGAACATCGACCCGGTGTAGTCGTTGAGGTGCTCGATCTTCCAGCCCGGGTCCCCGTCCACGTGCCACAGGTCCGAGCCGGACTCCTTGACCAGCGCGCCCGACTTCCCACCGAACGACATCGTGTAGTACTCGCCGCTGAAACACAGGTCCCCGGTCGCCGTGCCATCGTCGGCACACGACACGAACGAACGCTCCACATGCCCAGTGCTCAGGTCCCAACCCGCACCGATCGGCGAACCCTGCGCCGACGTCGCGTTCGTCATCCCGTCGATCGCCGCCGAGGAATACGACAGACTCAACCCCGGCTGCGGACCCGCCGGCGCCTGCGGCGTCTTCAATGGGTACGACCACGAGAACCCACCCCCGGAGTCACCAGCCGTCCACGAGGACGACTCCCCCAACGCCGACTTCGAGAAGTCCCCGGCCGGCCCGCCCGGCGCCGACGCCAACGCGAACACCGGAGCCGAAGCCCCGACACTGGCAGGAGCGGCCATCGAACGCGCCCGCGGCTCCGCCGCGTCCACCGGAGCCGCGTCAACATCCGCCGACACCGTCCTCGACACGGCGTTGTTGGTCGCCCCCACCACCGGCGTCTGCGTCTGGCACTCCCGGCGCTCCGGCGTCACCAGCACACAAGCCGGCAACTCGACCAGAACCAACCGCGAACCGTAGTTCCCGCCAAACGCCTCCGAGAACCCCGAATAGTCCAACTCGACCCGAACCCGGCCCGGCGTAGTACCCCCATCGGCACGCGTCACCCGCAGGCCCGTGCCACTCGACACCACCTGCGAGACCTTGCTCCGGTCCACGATCTCCGCCAGCACCTGCGACGGCGCGGTCGCCGCAGCCGACCGCAGACCCTTCTCATCGTCAGCGGGCGCCGCCGCCGCGGACGCGGAAGCCGCCGTACCGAGTCGCACCGGCAGGGACCCGGCCTTCACGAGGCCAGCCGGGGCGGTCTTCCGCAGCGAAGAGGCCGAGCCCAGCTCCACGACCGCCGAACCCGGCACCGGCCAGGTCACGGGCGTGTCCCCGGTCGCATACGTCATCGGCGCACCCGGAGCCACCGGCTTCAACGGGAACGGCGACGACGGCGCCAACGACACATCCGGCGCGCCAGCACCCGTCCCGGGGGCCGCCAACACGGGCACCCCCGACAGCAAACTGCCGACCAACACTGTGGACAAGACAGCCACAAGCGACAAACGCCGCACGCCGAACCCCCGTAGACATCGAACCCGCGCAACACCAGCGGACAGACCCTACGGAGACCCCGACACCCCGACAAGACCCGTCCCGCTTCGACCGAGATGACTTGCGATGTAGGTCACAGACGAAATGCACATAGACCGTGGCCAATTATGACTGATCTCAGTCAGTCATAAGATTCTGCCTACGGCGCGACTGGGCCGCCAGCAGTGGCACGCGTTCCGACTCAGGCCCTCGCCAGCTGATCCCTCACCCGGGGCGCCATCAGGAGCAGCCCAGCCTTGGCCCTGGCCGCCTCGACATGCTGATAGCCGAACGCCGCGACCAGCGTGTACCCGGGCAGGTCCTGCGCGACATACAGGACACACTCGGTGGACTCACCGTCTCCCCGCAAGTTCGGGCCGTTGACGCAGTACGCGACCGCCCCGGTGCCGGCGTCCAACATCTCCAGCCCATCCCGGACGCCACAGTCCCTCGCCTTGCTTTCGACCCGCTGCAACAGATTCGCGGCCTTCACATTGGTCTGCACAGCACCAGTGCTGACAGCGCCATAGTCCCCGACAGCCCAAACATTCTTGTCCGTGTCCCAGGCTCGAATGTGCGCGGCCTGGGGCAACTCCGAGTGAGACGCCTCGATCCCACACCCGGGAATCAGGACCGCCACCGGTTGATCGACCTCCGGCGCGCCCGTCAACCCCAACGGGGCCAGCGCATCGACCGGCAGAGTGATCCGCTTCGCGACCGCCAAGGCGTCAGCCTCGGACAACACCCCGGCCGGGGTCCTCCCCACGGAAGCCGGCACCGCCTCGGGGCCACAGGCGGCCAGCCCGAGGACGGCGACCAACACGAGACCGATCCGACCGGCGACCACAGGACTCCCCACAAAGATCAACAGAATCCGCAGGGTACTGCGCCCGCCCGACCCGAACCTCCCCAGGGGCTGGCCATCGGGCGACCACAAGCCGCGGGGCGGGCTCGAACCAGGGCGCAGCAAGGGAGTAGGACAGCAGCGACGCCGCGACGCCATTGCCAGCTCCGTTCACCCTGGAGTGCGGATTGCCGCCAGGCTATGCCAGGCTCTCGAACACCACCTTGGCCGAACCGGTCACCAGAGCCACGCGACCGCCGTCCGGCGAGATCGCCACGTAGCCGGCCGCCATTTTCCGCAGCAGACGAAGGTCCCCCGTTGCGAGGTTGACCTCCCACACCCCGTGCACGTTCGCATGAGTAGCCGACAAAAGTACCCGTTTGCCATCGTTGAAGGCCTGAAGCCCGTCGACGTCGCTCAGCTTGTCGACGACGACTCTCGCCGTGGCCGACTCCGGCCCGGCATCCGAGAGCTGCAGCTCCCATTGCCTGGTCTCCGCCCCCTCGGAGGCGTCGCGGATCGGTGCCGCCGCGACGAACAGGAACTGCCTGTTCCCGACGACAGCGGCCGGGCCGACGTCGCCATAGCGGTCACAGTCCGCCGCCGTGTTGGCCTTGGACGCCTCAGGCCGCCAGGAGAAGCCGTGCACATCGACGGTCAGCGACAGATCACGGAGGCCGCGCTCGTCGCGCCAGGCGGGCACCTGGCACTCGCCCAGCCAGAAGTAGCCTCCGGCCAGATCTGGCATCCACACGGACTCCCAGGCCACGGCCGGCACGGGAGCGAGAACCGTCAGGTCCCGCGATCCGAGGTCCATGGCCACGTTCTCCGACTGGCCGTCCTCGCACCACGCCAGCAGGCCCAGGCGCCCGTCGGGGAGGGCCGACAGGTCTGTCCATCGGCCCCCACCGCACGACGCGTCCTTCGTACCCGTCGAGACCTTTTCAACGGACGCGCCCTCCCGCACCCTCCACAGGGTGCTCCGGACATCGGTCTCGGCCCCGGTGGGATGGCGCAGGAAGTAGACCCAACCGTCCGGCATCCACACCGGGGACCAGGCCCTCAGATCAGGATCATCGGGCGACCCACCTCGCAGCAGCCCGCAGCCGCCCAGCAGGGCTGCCAGCAGGATCCCGATGGCCATCACTGCTCCGCAGGCGCGAGAGATCGGCGCCATCAGTCCTACTTTCCCTATCCCCAGGTGAGATCCAAACATACCCCCGCGTTCCCGCAGGTGCCGGGCGTAGCCGCGTTCTTCACCCGGACGCTGAGATCGGTGCTCGTACCGCCCTGCGCCGCGACCGATTCGCCGATCTGATATCCCGCGTAGTTGTTCCGCATGTCGACCCGCGATTCGCCCGCGCCGAACTCCGGAACTCCATCCCCGTGGGGCATGTTGTCCAGCTCGTGTGAAACGGCGAGCATCTCCGCCTCCTTCTCGGGGATTCCGGAGAGTGCCATCTGCCCCATCCAGAAGGCGTGGTGGAAGGCGTTCCACTGCCGCGCACGTCGGTTGTTGGCAGGGTCCTTGATGTTGAGCCCCTCCACGCTGCCGAAGGCTTCGTCCGCCGCGTGGTCCGCCGACTTCTGGGCCGCTAGCGCCTTGGCGCACAGGACGGGACCCACGCTCAGACACCAGGCGGCCTCGTAGCTGTACTCCTTCTTCGTCGAGTCCGAGACCGGGGAGAGAAGATTGATCGGACTGACGACGGTGCCGAACATCCTCCTCATGTCCTCGGCCTCGCGCTGCTGGCGCCGCTCGTTGTCAGTCATCCCGCCTTTGGGAGGAGTGCCGCACTGACCCCAGTTGCACTTCTTCCGGGAAGCAACCGCCGCCGCCTTCTCGTTCTGATCGGCCGTTTTCACACACTGGTCCCGGTCCCCATAGCTGTTTCCACCAAGCGTGCAGCCCAGCGAATCCTTGACGGAGCCCGGACCGCCGCCGTCCCCGCTGGTATCACGGTTCTGTCGACCACTCGGATCACTGGTTGTCGCGGGCGCGTTGTTGGCGTAGGCGTAGCCGTTCCAGGACTGGGGGTCGCCGGCGTCGAAGAGCGGGTCGACGGAGACGAACCGCCCGAGCGCCGGATCGTAGTCACGCGCGCCGATGTGGACGAGACCCGTGTCCGGGTCGTTGACCCCGTCCACGAAGCCCCGCTGGGTAGGCCAGGTCACCGCCGTGCCGCGCGCCCCGCCGAACGGGTCGGTCCGGCGGCGCGTGACGGTCAGGTCGGACGCTTTGATGCTGGTCTGGCTGGTGCCGTGGTGGTCGGCGACGATCCAGGAGAGGCCGCCCGCCGTGGTGCGCACCGCGCCCGGGTACGTCCGGACCGCCGTCGCCGCCGACGCGGGGGTGTTCGCGTGCAGCTCCGTCGAGCCGAGGTAGACCGTGGTGCCGGTGGAGTCCTTGCGCAGGATCCTGCGGTCGTCCGCGTCGTAGACGAAGTCGGTGGTGGGGCCTGCCGCGACAGCGACCCTGGAGAGTTTGCCCAGGTCGTTCCACGTGTACGTCGCGGTGTTGTGGGCCGTGGTGTTGCCCGTGTTGTCGTAGCTGAACGTGTCGGTCGTCGTCGGCGCGGCGGCGCCGATCTTGGTGTCGACCTTGGTCAGCGAGTGCGCCCGGGGCTGGCCGGCACCGGGGGTCGTGTAGGTCCGCAGGGTGTCCGTCGCGACGGCGCCACCGGCGTGCTTGAGCTCCGTCGACCGGTTGCCGGCGGCGTCGAAGCCGTAGGTGGTCCAGTACGGGTCGGCGCCGCCCAGCACGCCCGCCGTCGGGGACGACTGGCACACGGTGTCGGCCGTCGTCCACGACTCGGTCATCCGGCGCAGGCCGTCGTAGCCGAAGCACTGGTTGGAGACCGTCGCCCCCGCGAACGTGTCGTTGATCCCCACGACGTTGCCGGCCAGGTCGTAGGAGTACTTCTCCGTGTACCGCTCGTCGAACGCGCCCGGCGTCCCCGGCCGTTCCGTGTCGACCTGCGCGCTCGTCAGTCGGGTCGTGACCTCCTGGCGGGCGGAGGTCACCCTGACCTGCTTGGACGCCGTACCCATCACCGACTGGTACACGCCGCCGTCGAAGAAGTACGTGACGTTGGCGAGGTAGCTGTCGAGCCCGACGACGGAGGTCTGCTGTCCCGCCGCGTTGTAGCCGAAGGTCACCGTCTCGGCGGCGAGCCCTCCGGCGGCCGGGTAGGTGATCGAGGCCGGGGCGCCGTTGGCCTTGTAGGTCGCGGCCGACGTGTACGTTCCCGCCAGGGTCGTGCCCGCCGACGCGGGAATCGTCACCGAGGTGCCCAGTGGCCGGTACGCGTCGTCATAGTCGGTGACCGCGGTCGTGTAGTCGCCGGTCGCGTCGTGCCGAGTCGAGGAGGTCAGCTGGCCCTTGTCCAGGGTGTCGAACACCCACGAGGCCAGCTTCGTCGCGCTCGTCGAGTCCTTGTACAGCCCGGTCTTACGCCCCAGGTTGTCGTACTCCACCGCCGTCTTGCGTGCCGCCGCGTCCAGGGTGGTCAGCGGCTTGCCGGCGTTGTCGTAGGTCATTGTCGTCGTGCCGGTGTCCGGGTCGGTCTTCGAGGTCACCCGGTCGCGGCGGTCGTACACGGTCGTCCAGGTGCTGCCGGCCGTGCTGGCGGTGGTCTGCCGGCCCTGGCGGTCGTACCCGAAAGTGGTGTCCTGGAACGAACCCGTCGGCGCGGCGCCCAGGAACTGGCGGACGGTCGTCGTGAGCCCACGGGCGTCGGCGAACACCGTCGAGGCGGTGCCGCCCGTCGGCGGGGTGGTCGTGACCCGGTCGCCGTCGTAGGCGCTGGCGGTCTGGGAGTGCTTGACGTTGGTACCCCACAGCTCGTCGGTCAGGGTCCGGCCGAGGCCGTCGTAGGTGTACCGGTGCTGGGTGGCCGCGTCCACGTCGGCCACCGCCACGAGTGACGCGGCCGGCGCGCCGACGTGTTTGAGGACCGTGGTCCGGTCCGTGCGGCCGACGCTGTCGAACCTCGTGTCCGCGACGGCCGTGTGGCCGTCCTGGGTGACTCCCTGGGTCTGGCGGGCACGCAGCCGGCCGTCATAGAGGGCGTACGAGTCGATGGTGGAGGTGCCGTCCGGGGCGAGTTTGCTGGTCTTGGCCCAGTTCACGGCTGTGTTCGACACCGAGTACGCGACCGCGACGTCCGGCACGGCCGAGGTCGGCCGGTTGTTCGACCAGCCCTTGGTCAGCCGTCCCAGCGGGTCGTACCGCAGGGTACGGGTCTTGGTGTTCACGTCGGTGGTGGTGAGGGGCAGACCCCGGCCCGGGTCGAGGGTGACGGAGCTGGTCCAGTTCGCCACGTTCGTCGTCGTGACGGCCGTGACGGCGACCGGCCCGGAGGCCGGCGTGAAGGCGACCGTCGTCGGACGGTCCAGCGCGTCGTAGGTGACGACCGGACGACCGTTCGTGTCGTAGTCGGCCCGGCTGGCCATCTTCCAGTCCCGCACGCCGGCGGCCACGTCGGCCAGCTTCGAGGACTTCCTCGGCAGCCCCAGGGTGGGCGCGACCCCGTTGCCACCGGTGTCGTAGTTGATCTGGGTTCCGGACAGATGGTCGGCGTCGCCGGGGCTGGCCGCACAGGTCGTCGTCACCGTCTGGGACGGGAAGTCGATGAAGTACGGGGCGCCGTCGTCGCGGGCGTAGTCGACGTGGGTGCACGTCTCGTCGCCGTTGACGGCCAGGTCGCCCTGGTTCTTGGTGTCCACCGGCAGGTTGTAGATGTCGAAGGTGGCTTCCGTCTGGGTGCGGCGCCAGGAACTCGTCGCGGCGATCCACGTCCGGTTGCCGGTGGCGGTCTCGTTGGTGCGGTGGGAGTAGAAGTGCGGGCCGCCGACCGGGGAGACCCGGTGACCGGTCTGGGTGGTGGCGTACCCGTGCGTGGTGGCCGCCGCGATGCTGCCGTCCCCGTTGATGGTGCGCGACTCGAGCACCTTGCCGGTGAAGGGCTGCTTGTCGATGTACCGGCCGACCCACTGCTGCGACCGGTGCGTCGAGACCGCGCAGTCCGCCAGGACCGGGGTGGCCAGCATCAGCGCGTTGTCCCCCGGGTCGAGGCACCGCCCCGAGGCCGGGTTCTTCAGGGAACCGTCGGCCTGGGCGACCCAGCGCTGGTTGGGCGCCGCGACCCCGCCGCTGGCGACGCAGTCCCACAGTTGCACGGCCGTGCCGGCCGTGGTGCCCGAGCCGACCAGGTCCAGGCAGCGCCCCGAGTAGGCGCTGAGCAGGCTGCCGTCGGTGCGCAGGGTCCAGGTCTCGGCTTGGGCGCCGTTCGTGCCGCCGCAGTTGTCGGTGCGGACCAGGCCGCCGTTGCCGACCCAGCCGGCGGCGTTGATGTTCAGGCACCGGTTCGCGTCGGACGTGACCAGGGCGTGGTTGTTCTTGGGCATCAGGTTCTGCCGGTAGGAGCCGTCGCAGTCGTTGATGATCAGCTCGGCGCCGTAGCCCCGGGCGCCGCCGGCCGTGTCCAGGCAGCGGCCGGAGAACACGTTCTTCAGGCTGCCGTCGGGCTGCTCCTGGAACCACTGGGTGGAACTGGAGGTGTTGCAGGTCCAGAGCTGGATCCGGGTACCCGGCCACGCCGACCCGCCCACCAGGTCGAGGCACTTGCCGGACTGGGGGTTGATCCAGTTGGAGTTTCCGGCGGCGTCGTTGGAGCGCCACCACATCTGGTTGAAGTCGTTGTTGCAGGGTGCCAGCATGATGCCGGTGCCGTCCGCCATCGTCCAGTTCGGCCGGTCGACGCACATGCCGCCGCTGCCGGCGACCTGGTGGGACAGGTTCGGGGTGCCGAGCGGGAGGGTCGCGCCCGCCCGGCGGGCGGTCCACTGCTTGACCTCCGGGTCGCCGGTCGCGCGGGCGTCGCTGTCCATGCCCCGGTGGTAGACGGTGGTGGTGGTCTGGGTGGGGGCCGTGCCGCCCGCGCCGTGCACGACGCTGACCGTGGAGTAGCCGGCCCAGGCGGACCACGAGCGGTGGCGGAAGGACGAGCCCTCGTTGCCGACGATCCGCCACAGGGAGTTGTCGCTGGACTCACCGGTGGAGTACCAGTACCGCCAGGTCTCGTCCGGGCCGCCGCCGGTCAGGTCGACCTCGGTGACGGAGTCGACCACGTACTTGTGGAACCAGGCGTAGCCGGCCGAGCTGGTCACGTCGTACTGGCCGTACTGCGGAAAGCACCGGTACGGGTTCGAGTCCGACACCGGGACGAACCACCGGTTGCACTCCGTCACCGAGTAGGCCACCCGGGTCTCGGAGCCGTGCCCGGACTTCACCGTGCCGATCCGGTTGTGCCCGTAGGCCCCCAGGCCCCACGCGGAGCCGTAGCGCACCCGGTTGGCCATGGGCGTGGGCACGAAGGTCATCGTGGGCTCGGCCAGGCTGGAGCCGTCCGGGGAGAATCCGACATGGGTGACGCTGTCGAGCCACAGGTGCTTGTCCCGGGTGGCGCCGGAGTCGTCGTCGCCGATCACGGCCTCACGGAACGAGTGCCCGAGATCCCACCTGTCCACCGTGCGGTACGTCGAGCCGGTCCAGATCTTCGTGGTGACGGTCGACAGCTTCCACGGCGTGAGGTACACCGGCACCGGGGTGTTCGGGCACGCCGTGTCCGACCAGCAGAACGTGTCCCACGCCGCGTCCGGGTAGTCGGATCCGGTGCAGGAGTTGATGCAGCGCAGCGACGTCCCGAACTCGATCCGCGCCGATCCGCCCGTGGTCGCCTCAGAACCGGCCCGGGTGCCGTACTCGATCCAGTCCACCGCCGCCGCCGAGTGGTACTGCACCACGCCCCAGTAGGAGTTGTTGAGCAGTCCGGTGCGGCCCAGGTAGCGCTGGTAGTGGTAGGTCATCGAGTTGCCGCGCGGATCGACCACGTAGTCGAGGTTCCACCGGTAGGCCTGGGCGCAACCCGAGTACGCGATCCCCGAGGCGTTGTAGCACGGCTCGCCCGCGTTGTTGCCGTACACGTGGGTCTTGAGCACCGAGTCCGTCGTCATCGTGTCGCCGACGTAACGCTTGTTCTTACCGAAGAAGTACTGCACCCCGTCCTTGTCTGTCAGCCGCCAGTACTCGCCGTCGTTGTCCTCGTTGGCCGCACCCGTCAGCCGGTCGATGCGCAGGCCTTCGTCGTCCCTGCCCCGCCAGACACCGCTCGTGCCGTCGCGGACCAGCGGCATGGAGCGGCCGTTCCACAGGATCGTCGCGTTGTCGGAGAACCAGCAGTTGTCCGAGGTCGTCCCCGTGCCGTCGGTCTTGCACGGCCGGTAGGCGCGCTCGATGAACCCGGGCTGGTAGTCCCAGCCCTCGCCCACCCACGAGGACTGGCCGTTGGCCGCCGACGTCTGGCCGTCCGCGCCGCCCGAGTCGTACGACAACGCGACCTGCGGAACAGGGCCGCCCGTGCCCGGCGGCAGCGCGAACGGGTACGAGTAGGAGAACCCGCCACCCTGCGAACCGGCCGCCCACGACGAGGACTGCGACAGCGGGGTGGCCGTGAAGTCCCCGCCCGCCGACGAAGACCCCGACACGGCCGCCAACGCCATCGGCGCCGCCCCGGACTTCGCGCTCCCCGATCGGGCACCCTTCGACGGCGGCGTGACGTCCTCCGAACCCGGGCCCGCCGGCACCGGCACCTGGGCCGTCACCTTGCCCGCCGCGTTGCGGGAGCCCAGTTCCGTGCGGGTCTGGCACTCCTTGCGCTCCGGCGTCGTCAGCGCGCACGCCGGCAGCTGGACCAGGCGCAGCCGGCCGCCGTAGTCCGCGCCGAACGCGTTCGTGAAGTCCGTGTAGTCCAGCGACACCTCGGCCCGGCCCGTCGACGCCACCTCGTCGCCCCGCGCCACCGACAGCAGGACGCCCGCGCCCACCTGTGCGGCCTTCGCCGGCTCGACCACGGACACCCGGACCGACGCCGGGGAGGACGGCTCCGTCGACCGGGAGCGGGCCGCCTCGCGGGCGGACAGCGGTTCCGGTCTGTCCACAGAGGTCGCGGTCACCTTCAGACCGCCGATGCTGGCGGCGGGGGCGTCCACCGTCACCACACCGGAACCCGCCGACGGCAGGGTCTTGTGGTCGATCGCGGAAACCCCGGGCACCATGGGGGTACCGGGCTTCGCGGCCACCGCGCCCGTCCTGGACAACCGCTCGTTCAGGCCACCCGCGCCCGAACCCGGGGCCGCCAACGCGGGCACGCCCGACAACATCGACCCGACCAGCGTGGCTGACACGACAGCCAACAGCGAAATACGCCGCACGACGAACACCCCCGAAGTCCCTGCACAGCAAACAGCGGGGACGCTACGGACCGGGCTCAGGCGGCACAAGACCCGCTTTTGGTTCGCCCACAATCAAGCGCAATATTCCCATTTGTCGATGGATGGCGAGCTGGGCAGCTTCAGGCCACCGAGTCCCGCCGGACACCCGCAAGACGGTGCAGGGCCGGCGCCTGACGGCCCTACACTTCCGAAACATCCAGTAGACGAACGCCCGAGCCGCCCTCGCCCAGTGTGCCTGTCAGGAGAACCTTGGCCGAGTGTGGCGGGTCGACCAGATCCACGGCCATCTCGTACCTCCACATCCCGGCGACGGTGAGCGGACCCGCCGACGGCACATCCTCGCCGTCCGGACCGACGGCGCGAAACCGTTGCCCGCAGACCAGTTCCCCCTGTAGACAGCGGACTACGCACTTCACCTGCGTCGCGGTCAGGACCTCAACGCCCAGTACCGCCAGAACGGTGTTGGCAAAAGTCACTTCTCCCCCGTTCCCGAAGTCGGGGTCGGAGCTTGGGTCGGGGCCGCATTCGGAGCCGAAGCCAGGGCCGAAGGGGAAGCCGGGGCCGAAGGCGGGGCGAGAGCTGGGGCTGGGGCCGGAGCCGGGGTCTGGGGCGGGCCGGTGAGTGCGCCGGCCAGCAGCAGCCCGAACCCGATGATGTGGATCGGCATGCTGACCGCGGAGATCACGGTGTGCGCCAGGGCGATGCCGAAGACCTTCATCAGCGGCCCCGTGGCCAACATCAGTCCGTGCGTGACCAGGATGTTCAGCAACGACACCAGGCACCCGGCCAACGCCAAACGGGCGCGCCGTCCCCGTTTCGGCAGCAGCACGGCGGCCAGGGTCGCCCCCGCCAGCGGCGTCAGTACCGCGACCAGGAGAAGGAAGAGGTCGAAGACAGCGGCTACGCGATACTCGGTCACGCTCGTATCGTGTACGGACCGGCCGCGGGACGCACCTGGATATGTTCACGCTCACAGAGCCCCCACCCCAGGTCAGGCTCCCGGCGGGCCGTTCAGACAGCGGACGCCTTCCCATGGACCAGCCGGCCCGCGCACCACCGTCCCGGGGCCGACACCACGACAGACACCGGACCGAACGCCACCGCCGGCCACGGCACCAGCACCGCCAGCACCGACCACGCCAGCAGCGGCAGCTGCCACGCCAACGCCAGCAGTCACGGCCACGACTACGGCAAGCCCCAGAGACGACGCCTCACTCGGGCGGAACCAGGTCAAGGGCCGCAGGCCCCGGCGGGGCGAGGAGCTGACCACCGAGCTCGGTGTGCGTGTACCGCACCTCCCGCCCATACCGGTGCCGACTCAGCAACCCGGCCTGATGCAGCACCGCCAGATGCTGCGACACACTGCCGGGCGTCAACCCGGTCCGCGCGGCCAGCGCCGTCGTGGTCACCGGTGTGGCGGTCAACTCCAGCAACCGCGCCCGGTTCGCCCCCAGCAGCCGGGCCAGCGACTGCGGCCGGTGCTGCCCGGACGACTCCCACAGCGTCCCCACGGCCCGCGCCGGGTAGATCGCCGACGGCGGGTTCCAGTCCGACTGGGTCAGCATCACCCGGTGGTCGAGGAACAGGCTGGGCCGCAGCGGCAACCCGGACCCGGCGACGGCTACGTCGATCCGGAACGCGTCCTCCACGAGCAGCCGGTCGCCGGCCCAGCTGGTGCTGGGGTGCAGGGTGTCGAACAGCAGCCGGGGCCCGCCCTCGGCGAACTGCCGGGACCGGTGGCCGATGTCGGCCTCCAACAGTGCCCGCATCCGGGGCCAGTGCGGCAGGATGGCGGCCCGCCACCAGGCGTCGACGGCGTCGGCGATCCGGGGCAGCCAGTGGGCGGGGTCCCCGGCGGCGGCCCGGGCGAGCGGGTGCAGGGGGGCGGCGGGGCGGTGGGTGCTGAGGATGTCCACGGCCACGATCTCGGGCGGGGTGGCCCGGACGGCCGCGACCTCCTCGCCGATCTCCACGAGCGGGTCGCCGGGCGGCGGGACGAGGAAGTCGGGCAGGGGGGCCTTCGGGCGGGCGAACGCGGTCAGGAGTTCGACGTGCGGGGTCAGGGCGGGCTGGGCGGCGACGGTGCGGGCCCAGCGGATCCAGGGCAGGTGGCAGGCGTGCCGGGACGGGTCGGCCAGCGCCCAGAGGCTGGTGACGGTCTCCCAGATCGGGGAGACGCAGAACCGGATCTCGGCGAGGTCGGCGACCTCGAACCGTACCTGTGACATGCGACCTCCACCCGACCAGGATTCGCCTCAGCCTAAAACAATGGGTGTTTGCCGCGCTGTCCCGTTGGCTGGGGACACCACCAGGGTCCCTGTGTCACGGGGGCACAGGGACCCCTGCCCAGGAACGGAGCCGCCCTGTGCGGGCTGTCATCGCCGCGGCGTTCGTCGCCTTCGTGCTGTCCCTGTTGATCACGCCGTTGGCGGCGCGGCTGCTCCGGGCGTTGCGGGCCGGTCAGCCGATCCGGTCGCTGGGCGCCGCGACCCACACCGGCAAGCAGGGGATGCCGACGATGGGCGGGGTGGTGTTCATCGTGGCGACGGTGCTCGCCTACGCGGTCGGGCACGGGGTGCTGGCCACCATGCCGGCCACGGCCACCCGGAGCGCCGGGGTGACCGTGACCGGGGTGGTGCTGCTGGGGCTGCTGGTCTGCTGCGGGGTGGTCGGGTTCCTCGACGACTGGATCAAGGTCCGGCAGAAGAACCCGAAGGGCCTGAGCAAGAAGGGCAAGATCATCGGCCAGGTACTGGTCGGGGGCGGCCTCGGCTGGGTCGCGCTGGGCTTCCCGCGCACCGTGAACGGGTACACGATGACGGTGGGCAGCGAGTACCTGTCGCTGGTGCGGGACATCGACTGGCTGCGGACCGGGCAGGTGTTCGCGATCGTCGTCTTCGTCTTCGTGATCATGTCGATGAGCAACGCGGTGAACCTGACGGACGGGCTGGACGGCCTGGCCACGGGCGCGTCGATCCTGGTCCTGATGGCGTACACGATGATGGCGTTCTGGCAGTACCGGCACTGGTGCCCCGACTACCCGGCCAGCCAGGCGGGCGCGTACTGCTACTCGACCCGGGACCCGTTGGAGATCGCGATGGTGGGCGCCGCCGCGGCCGGGGCGCTCCTCGGTTTCCTGTGGTGGAACACCTCACCGGCGCGGATCATCATGGGCGACACCGGCGCGCTGGGGCTGGGTGGCCTGATCGGCGGCATGGCGATGGCCACCCGCACCGTGCTGCTCACCCCGATCCTGGGCGCCCTGTTCGTGATCATCACGATGTCGGTCGTGCTCCAGGTGATCTCGTTCCGGACCACCGGCCGGCGGATCTTCCGGCTGTCGCCGCTGCACCACCACTTCGAACTGGTGGGGTGGAGCGAGGTGAACATCGTGGTCCGGTTCTGGCTGGTCGCCGGGTTGGGCGTGCTGACCGCGCTGGGCGTGTTCTACGGGGCGTTCCTCCAGGCCTACGGCTGACGGGTCGCCCCGGACGACCCGCGTGCCGGGTGCCCGGCTGACAGGTGCGCGGGCCGACCGCGCGTGCCCGGCTGGGTCGACTGGCCGACTCGCGCGCCAGATGCCCCACTGACAGGTGCGCGGGCCGGCCCAGGTGCCGGGTGCCCGGCTGACGGGTGCGCGGGCCGCGCGGCCCCGCCGGGTTCCCGGGGGACGCCGGCAGGCGGGCCCGCACGCGCCGGCCGGCCCGGCGGACCGATGCGCGCCGGGTCGGGCGCCGCCGTAACCCTCTGATCGTGGTTTCAGGGTCTGCGGCGGCGGGCCTGGGCGCGCGGGGTGATCAGCGACGGGGTGCGGACCGGGTCCGGCGGGCGGAGGGCGTCCTTGCGGACCTGCTCGTAGACGATCGAACTGTGCACCGCGACCACCTCCTTGCGGGTCTGCACCTCGTCGAGGACCAGCTGCTGGAGGTGGCGGGTGTCGACGCAGGCCACGTGCACCAGGAAGTCCGCCTCGCCGCTCACGTGGAACAGGGCCCGGACCTCGGGGACGTCGAGGGCGAAGTCCACGAACCGGGCGAACACCTCGCGGGTGTGCGGGCGGACCTGGACCGCGAGGATCGCCTGCACCGCGAGGCCGACCGCCTCCGGGGAGACCTCGGCGTGGTAGCCGACGATGACCTGGCGTTCGCGGAGGCGGCGGACCCGGTCCAGGCACGTGGAGGGGGCGATCCCGACCTGGGCGGCGAGGTCCTTGTTCTGGATCGTCGCGTCGGACTGGAGGCGTTCGAGGATGGCCCAGTCGATGGCGTCGAGCCTGGTCGCGGAATCCATGACGACGACGATACGGGCGGGGGCGGGGATTCCGCACCCGATTCGGTGAGGGGCGTCAGATCCGTGCTGGATCCGGGAAGTCTTGTGCCGGGTCGGGGCCGGGCCGGAAACTCGCGCACATGCAGACCTCGCCGCGCCACGCCACGCCGTCGTTCCGCGCCGCACCCGGGGCCGACACCCCGGCCGGGGCGCCGGTCGAGCCCGTCGTGCTCGCCGAGGTCGTGCGGTCCGGTTTCGTCGAGGGCCGGCACCGGGGCTCCCTGGTGATCCTGGCGGCCGACGGCACGGTCGCCGCCGAGTACGGCGACGCGCGCACCCCCATGCTCCCCCGGTCCTGCGCCAAGCTCGCCCAGGCCGCCGCCGTCGCCGCCGCGGGGGTCGACCTGCCCGGCCACCTCACCGCGCTGTCGGCCGCGTCGCACTCGGGCGAGGACTTCCACGTCGCCGGGGTGCGGGAGATCCTGGCCAGCGCCGGGCTGTCCGCCGACCTGCTGCGCACCCCCGCCGACCTGCCCTACGAGCGCGAACAGGTGCACCTGCGCGCCGGCGGCGAGGCCAGCCCGCTGCTGATGAACTGCTCCGGCAAGCACGCCGCCATGCTCGTGGCCTGCGCGGTGAACGGCTGGCCGCTGGACAGCTACCTCGCGCCCGGGCACCCGTTGCAGGTCCTCGCCCGCGACACCCTCGCCGACGGGGCCGGGGAGCCCGTCGCGTGGACCGCCACCGACGGCTGCGGGGCGCCCGTGCACGCGATCAGCCTGACCGGGCTGGCCCGGCTGTACCGGACGGCGGTGCTGTCCCCCACCGGCTCCCCCCTGCGGCGGGTGGCGGACGCGATGCGGGCCTTCCCGGAGTACGTGGCCGGCGAGGCGCGGCTCGACACCCGGCTGATGCGCGCCGTGCCGGGGCTGCTGACGAAGGTCGGGGCCGAGGCGGTGCAGGTCGGGGCGCTGCCCGACGGGCGGACGTTCGCGGTCAAGGTCGACGACGGGGCGCAGCGGGCCGTGCGGCCGGTGCTCGGGGCGGTGCTCGCGGGGCTCGGGGTCGGCGGGGACGTGGTCGACGAGATCTGCCGGGTCCGGATCCTGGGCGGGGGGCGCGAGGTCGGCGGGGTACGCGCGGCGGCGTGGTTGGGGTAGCGCCGCGCGGGGGTGACTCCGGACACCCGGGGCGGGACGGCGGGGCACTCCGGCTGTCCCAGCCGGCGGGAAGTGGTAGGCATGAGTCATGCAGCCGGAACTAGGGAGATGTCGATGAGGCAGTGGGAGTCACTGGAGGCCATCGACGCCATGGCCACCACCCTGCACCGACGGCACGTCGACAAGAGCGGGGCGCCGTACATCGAGCACTGCCGGGCGGTGGCCCGGATGACCGCGGCGAACGGCGGGACGCTCGTCCAGCAGATGGCGGCCCTGCTGCACGACTCCGTCGAGGACGTGGACGTGACGCTGGACGAGCTGGTCGGGCTCGGCGTGGCCCCTGAGGTGGTGGTGCTCGTGGACGCGATGAGCCGCCGGCCCGAGGAGTCCCAGGAGGAGTACCTGGGCCGGCTCGTCACCACCCGGGACGCGATCCTGATCAAGCGGGCGGACATCGCGCACAACTCGAGCCCGGAGCGGCTGAGCCATCTGGACGAGGCGACCCAGGCGCGGCTGCGGCTGAAGTACGCGGCGGCGTCGGCCAGGCTCGACGCGGCCGACCCGCGCTGACCCGTTCGGGCCCGGGCCGGCCGTGGAGCAGACCCGCCTCACCCCGAGGCCCGGAAACCAGCCCTGAGAGGCCCCGGGCCGGTCGCGGAGCCGCGCCCGGTGGTTGTCTAGGCGTTGACCGACGTCAGGGACGCCAGCGCCTCGCACAGCCGCTCCGCCTCGTCCTGCCACGCGTCGAACTCGATCCGGTCCTCGGCGACCGTCACCGTGACCGTGGTGAGCAGCCCCAGCTCCTGCGTCGTCGGCCCGGACATCTCCGCGACGGGCAGCGTGCGTCCACCGAGGACGAGCCGGTCGGCGTGCAGCTCGGCGTCGACGAACTCGCCCGCGACGTAGGCCCGGCAGCGGAACAGTGCGTCGTTCATGTGTCTTTCCCCCAGCGTGATCCCCATGACAGTGTCCGGGGGATCCTGCCACACACTGTCCACTACCGTCAGTGAAAAAACCGACAGTCCTTCTCGGACATCTCCCCGCGATCGTCACTCAGTGCTATCAAAAACACAACGAGTGATCTTTGTCGGGTACTTGACCGCCGTGACCGCCCATCCGGGGCCACAAGCGCCGGTACTCCCGCCGGTCCGCCGGATTCCCGCCGGTCCGCCGGACGGCTACGCGAGGGCGGCGGCCCGGGTCACCAGGGCGCGGCGACGGCGACGGACCACCCGGACGGCGAGGACCAGCCCCACGGCGAGCACGAGCCCGCCCAGCGGCAGCCACGGCGGCGCCCACACCGACCCCGACCCGGTGGCCACCGCCAACCGGCCGTCGGCGCTCTTCGGGTTGAACGTCACCAGCGCGGTCAGCCGGCCCAGCGGGGCGACCCCGCTGATCTTCCGGGTCACGGCGATCTCCGACCCGGGCAGCATCTCCGGGATGGCCGCGTCCCCCGTCTCGCCGAGCCCGACGCCCAGCGGCGCGCGGGCCCGCACGTTCGCCGCGCCGGAGACCCGGACGTTGCCGGAGTTGCGCAGCCAGTACGTGACGGTCATGTCCCCGCCCGCGAACGGGTTCCACGGGTTGTCGTACTCCACCTTGACCGAGGTGACCTCCGTGTACGGCCGCACCGGGCCCTCCACGCGGACGTACACCCGGGCGGCCACCCGCTTGTCGACGTTGACCTTCTTGCCGTCCGCGCCGGTCTGCACCTGGCTGACCGAGGCGATGATGCCGCCCGCGTGGTCGCCGGGCGTGACGTTGGCCGGGACGGTCAGCCGGAACGGGATGTCGACCCGCTTGCCGACCGCGATCGTGTACTGCTTCGGCGTCAGGTCCGTCCAGCTGCCCAGGTCCTTGGCCTTCTGGCTGGCCGGCAGCAGGCCGTACGCGCCGTCGGTGGCGGTGAACGCGTCCGTGGCGTACACCGACAGGGTCAGGTCCTGGGAGCTGAGGTTGCTGATCCCCACGTAGTCGAGGATCTGGTGCCCCGGCGCGGCCTTGTACTCGAAGGCACCCCGGCCGTTGGGGCCGTTCTCGGTGGAGGGCTGCACCGCCCACCGCAGCTCCTCGGCGGCGTGCGCGGGCGCGGGGACGAACACCGCGAGCAGCGCGAGTACACAAAGAATCAGGAAGCGTTTCATGGCGGCACTCCGGAGAACGAGAGAATGGCAGAGGGGCCCCCGAAAGGACCCCTCCGCCCCCATATCCCTAGGCCAGGGTCAGGGTGAGGGTCGCGCTGTAGCTGCCCGGAGCGGTGGTGTCCGGGATGTTGAGGCTCAGGTTCGCGCCGCACTTGAAGGTGCCGGCGCTGCTGGCCGCGACGGCCTTGCAGAGGGTCTTGGCGGTGCCGAGACCGTTCGGGGAGACGGAACCGGCGACGACCGCGCCCGAACCGCTCACCTTGCTGGCGGAGGGGGTCCAGCCGAGGTTGTCGGCACCGAAGGTGCCGGCAGCGCCGGTGAAGTCCTCCACCTGACCGACCAGGTTCCAGCCGGCGTTGGTGCCCCGCAGGTCGACGACCGTCGCCTGGTTCAGCGCGCCGGTGGCGGTGCCACCGACGGTGCCGCCGGCCAGGGTGACGGCGTTGCCGGCCAGCTCCAGGGAGAAGGCGCCCGGCGCGATGTCGGCCGTGATGGTCTGCGGCTTGTTGATGCTGCCGCTCGGGGCGGTGACCTGGTACGTCTGCGCCGAGGAGACCGACGGCTTGAAGGCCGCGGCGTTCGCCGGGACGAACGCGGCGGTCAGGGAGTGGGTGCCGATCGGCAGCGTGTTGGTGGTGAGGGTCGCGACACCGTTGGAGACGGTGCCGGTGCCGACCACGTTCGCGCCCCGACGGAACTCGACGGAACCGGCGGCGGCGGCCGGGGTGACCGTGGCCGTGAAGGTCACGTTCGAGCCCTGGGCGACCGGGCCGGCCGGCGCGATGCCGAACGCGGTGGTGGTGTCCTGGGCCGGAGCCGTGGACTTGACCGCCCAGTTCGCACCGGTGACGGTGATGTCCGTGACGAACAGGTCCGGGTGGTCACCCTGGGTCTCGCTGGTGCACACCAGGACGACCTGGTAGTCACCCGAGGTCGGCGCGACGCCACCGTTGGAGGTGGTGAAGGACCGGTTGGCGCCGATCGTGAACGGGGCCGTGTCGTACCCGCCCGCGGAGCCGACCTTGTTCAGGTTGTTGTACGGACCGCCGACCTTGCCGACCTTGATGGTCGCGTTGGTGCCGTAACCCGTCGGGCAGGCGGTCGACGTGGTAGCCCCCGCGAACATGGGGTTGGTGGCCACGTCGCCGCTCGTCTGCGACAGCGTCAGCGTGCCCAGCGGGGCCGCCTGAGCCGGCGCGGCCAGCGCGAGCGCCGCGGCGCTCGCGAGGACCGTGGCAGCCGCGAGGGCCGCCCCCCGCGCGAACAGGGACTGAGTACCCTTCATCAATCATCTCCTCAGAACGGAACAGATCCGAAACGATCTGTGCCTACGGTCAGGTTCATCACCGGTGGTGGCGGCGCATGCAGGCCAACGTCTACGCCGGACATGCGCCAGGGAAACTCGCGGTGACACCGCCTAGCCAAAACGCCCATGTACGTAGTCATGGGTGCGCGGGTCGACGGGGCTGTCGAACATCGCGGCCGTCGTCCCGTGCTCGACGATCAGCCCGGGGGTGCCCGCCTCGGCGAGGAAGAAGGCGCACTGGTCGGACACCCGGGCGGCCTGCTGCATGTTGTGCGTGACGATGACGATGGTGACCTCGGAGCCGAGTTCGGTGATGGTCTCCTCGATCCGGCGGGTGGACGTCGGGTCCAGCGCGGAGCAGGGCTCGTCCATCAGGAGCACCCGGGGGCGCACGGCGAGCGCGCGGGCGATGCAGAGCCGCTGCTGCTGGCCGCCGGACAGTCCGCCGCCGGGCTGGCGCAACCGGTCGCGGACCTCCTTCCACAGCCCGGCCTTCGTCAGGCACTCCTCGACGAGCCGGTCCTTCTCGGACCGAGACACCTTGGCCGCGATCAGTTTCAGGCCGGCCACCACGTTGTCGTAGATGGACATCGCGGGGAACGGGTTGGGCCGCTGGAACACCATGCCGATCTGCCGGCGCGCGTCGGTGATCCGGCGGGACTGGTCGTAGAGGTCCTCGTCGTCGAGGAGCACCTCCCCGGCCAGGGACGCGTCGGGGACGAGTTCGTGCATCCGGTTGAGGATCCGCAGGAAGGTGGACTTCCCGCAGCCCGACGGCCCGATCAGGGCGGTCACCTGGCCGGCCGGCATCGTCAACGACACCCGGTCGAGCACCTGGTGGTCGCCGAACCAGGCGGACACGGCGCGCGCCTCCAGCGTGGCGAGCGTGGTGACTGCGTCCATCACAGCGGTCATCGACAGTCCTTAGAGGAGGTTGGGGAGGAGGCGGACCACCTGGTCCGCGACGGTCAGGCCGAGCGCGCCGAGGACGGGGACGCCGACGAGCCACGCCTGGCGCCGGCCCCAGCGGATCCGGGCCCAGGACAGGGCGAACGCCGCGATCGTGAGGGCCTGCCCCCACAGCAGCAGCGGGGTCCACGCGCCGGGGTCGACGGCCAGGGCCCGCTCGGCGGCGGGCAGCGCGGCGGCGGTCAGCGGGCGGGCCCCGATCGGCTGCGCCTCGGAGACCAGGTCCGCGTCGACCTGGATCAGGTTGTTCGGCAGGAACGGTTGCCCGTCCGCCGTGACCAGCACGAGGCGGCCCGTGGTGGCCGGGGGCGGCTCCAGGTCGCCGGTGCGGCGGACGCCCAGCACCCGGTAGGTGTGCCGGCCCTGGCCCGTGGTCACGACGATCTCGGCCCCGCTGGTCAGCATGTCCAGGTCGCGGAACGGCGCGCCGTAGCTGGACCGCCGGCCCATCAGGACGCTCGTGCCGGCCTGGCCGGGGTACACGGTGTCCCGCCGGTGGCCGGGGCCGTCCTCCAGGACCCCGGAGGCGGTGCCCTCGAAGACGACCTGGCGCAGGTCGAGCGACGGCACCTCCAGGACGGCGATGGCCGTGCCGGGCTGGTACAGGCGGCCGTGCTGGTCGAGCTGGCCCACCGGGGCGGTCGCGGTGGCCAGGGCGCCCCGGAGGTCGGCGTACGCGGTCTGCTGGGTCCGCTCGTACCGGACGTGCGACAACCCGGCCACCTGCGCGGCGAAGCCGAGGGACATGACGCCGAGCAGGCTCAGCGCCGCCCCGGGCAGGGCGACGGCGGCCCGGTTCATGCCGCGCGCCGGCGGCGGACCATCCACACGGCCCCGGCGCCGGCCCCGAGCAGGACGAGACCGATGGGGAGGAGTGTGCCGAGCGAGACGCCCGTGGTGGGCAGCGGGCCGCCCGTGCGGGTCGGGGTCGCGGCGGCGGTGGGCGTCGGACCGGTGACCTCGGCGTTCACCTGCTGGGACGGTCCGCCGGGGGCCCCGAGGGCGGCGCCGCCGTTGACCTTCCAGGTGCCGCCGGTGACGGTGATCCCGGCGACGAACAGGTCCGGGTGGTCGCCCTGGGACTCGCTGGTGCACAGCACGACGACCTGGTACTCGCCGTCGCCGCCGGCCTGGGCGGCGCGCAGGGACCGGTTCGCGTCGAGGGTGAACGGCGCCCGGTCGTACCCGCCCGCGGAGCCGACCTTGTTCAGGTTGTTGTACGGCCCGCCCGCCTTCCCCACCTTGACGGCGGCGTTGGTGCCGTACCCGGCCGGGCAGGCCGCGGAGGTGCGCACGCCGGCGAACACCGCGTCGACGGAACCGGTGGCCGGGGTGATGGCCAGAGTGCCGAGAGGCGCGGCCTGGGCAGGACCGGCCGGAGCCAGTACCGCCAGAGCCGCGCCGAGGGTGATCAGGGCTTTCATGCGCGCACGCCTTTCGTCGACAGTGGTGGCGCGACCACGCGGGCCGCGCCACCACCGGTTGCCGTCAACTAGCTGTTGGCCTTGAGCCGGGTGTCGCCGCAGCCCTGGTGGAGCAGGTCCGCGAACGTGGAGCGGTAGCCGAAGCCGAAGAGCTCGATGCTCGACTTCGCCTGGCAGACCTTGGAGTTCGCGCCGACGAACGTCGCCGCGATGGTCGGGTCGCCGAGCTTGGCGGTCGGGACGACGTTGTACACGTCGCGGACCAGCTCGGGACGGAAGCCGACGTTGAGCACGCCGCCCGTGACCGGGGCGATGTTGTTGACCCGGCCGAGGATGGCCTGGCCGCGCCGGTCGGCGACGGTGACGCCGGTCTGGGCCGCGATCGCCGAGGCGTTGCCCTGCGCGATGTACTGGCCCACCGAGAACGGCAGCAGGTAGTCGTTGTGGCCGTTGACGACCGTGCCGTCGTGCTCCTGGATCGTGTTGTTCAGGGTGTTCAGGCACGGGTAGTCACCGGCGGCGATGTCGGCCTCGGTGACGCCCATCTTCGACAGCCAGAACGAGCGGGTGCCCGAACCCGACTGCATGAGCAGCGGGGTGACCGGGGTACCGCCGACGTTGGTGGTCAGGCAGCGGTAGATGCGCTGGAGCTGCACGTAGGTGAGGCTGGACGGCAGGTCGCTGTCCGCGTTGATCGCGTAGGTGACCGCGTCGACGCCGAAGGAGATGTAGCTGTACGCGCCGGTCTCGGTCGGGGTCGCGCCGCCGTAGCTCGACGAGCGGGCGAAGTCGACGCAGCCCGCGACGTTGACGCCCTGGTAGACGCCGCCGCTCTCGCCGTTGGAGGCGCGCAGCGCGGTCCGGCCGGCACCCGAGCCGTCGGGACGCTTGAACTCGCAGCCCGTCGCCTTGGTCTTGATGGTGGTGTTCAGCGGGCGCGCGTCGTAGGAGGCGACGACCTTGTTGTTGGAGCCGTCCTTGACCACCTCGCCCAGGCCGTTGAGCACGTCCTGGGTGGTGTCGGAGCCGACGCCGGCCAGCTGGCGGTAGTCGCCCACCGGGTTCGGCTCGGCGGCGGCCGGGCTGGCCACGACGGCGAGGGCCAGAGCGGCCGCACCGAGGCTGACGCCCAGCACCCTTCCAATGATCTTCACAGGTACTCCTCGTTCACAGGGGCAAGAGCCGGGATCATCGTTTCCCCGACTTGTGGTCGGGCCGCTTCGCCAACATGTAGGCCGAATGAATTCACTGGCCTCTCCGTCGACGGTTTTCCCAGCGCAACAGGGTCGGACCGGACAACGCGCCGAACAGACCGACCCCGAGCACCGCGAACCAGACGAACCGCAGGACGCCCACGGGCACGCCCTTGGTGACCGACGCGGCGGGTACCGGGGTCTTCGCGCCCAGCGAGGGGGCGGGCACCACGGCCGCGGGCGGGGTGGCGCCGCGGTTCGGGGTGCCGCCGCCCGCGGTGGACCCGCCCGACGTCCCCGGCGGGGTCTCCGCCGGCGCGGTGGGTTCGCCCGCGTTCACCCACTTCTCCAACTTGTCGGCCATCTCCAGGGCCTGCTTGCGCAGCGGCTCGGGCAGCGGCACGTAGCCGGCCGGGAGCTGGCCCCGGGTCCGCCCGGCGACCTGGCCGGGGCCGGCGGCGTAGCGGACCAGGGCCGCGTAGTCCTTGCGCGCCGCGGCGTCCTCGGTGGTGTCGGCGGCGGCGTAGGTCAACATCGTCAGCGGGTACGCGCCGGCGGCCTTGCGCTGCGGGTCCACGGCCAGCACGCCCGCCACCGGGCTGGGCACCATCGCCCCGTAGCCGGCGAGCATCGCCTCCGACGTCGGGGGCACGAACTCGCCGTTGCGGTTGCGCAGGCTCGCCGGGTACAGGCCGAACCGGGAGGCCGACGCGGAGTCCGTGATCGACATCGCGAACCGGACGCCCGGCGACTGCGGCGGGTTGGCCTTGAACGCGGGCGGGATCTTGTTCGGGTCCCACTCGCCGTTCTTGGCCTTGGCGTCGGCGCGCAGGGTCTGGGTGGCCGTCTGGTGCATGCTGCCCAGGTAGGGCCGGTAGTCCTGCATGCAGAACCCGGGGACCGGCACGTCCGGGGTGGCCCGGTAGCAGGACGGGTCCGGGTTGGGGTAGTTCTCCGGGGCGCCGCCCTTGAGCTCGTTGGCGAAGTACTTGTTGACGACCATCTTCGTGGCGTCCGGCTGCCCGTCGAGCCACGCCTTGGCCTCCGGGTCGGCGAGGATCCACCGCCACACCTCGCGGGCCGCCGCCGCGTCGCCGAGGGCCACCATCAGCCCGTCGGGGGCGGCCTTGCGCACGAACGGCGCGAACTTCGGGTTCAGCTCCAGGAACTCGGGGTCCTGGCGCAGGTTCACCTGGTTGTCCTTGACGTGCGTGATCGGAACCTCCGGGGTACCGCCCTGGCTGCCCCCGGGCACGTCCCGCTTGTACGAGTGGGTCAGCAGCTTCGCCACCAACCGGGGCGTCAGCTTCAGTTCGCGCAGCGCGGTGCCCTGTTCGGGGGTGGCGATGTCGAGCTGGGTGTCGATGTTGAACGCGATGACCACACTGGACAGTGCGACGGGCGCGTGCAGGATCGGCGGGGCGTCCTCCGCCGGCAGCACCGGGTCGGCCGTGAACGCGAGCCCCGGCGCGCCCGGCCCGGTCAGCTGCACCTGGCGGCGGGCGTCGGAGTCGCCGGTCTGGGAGTACCCGTAGACCGCGCCGCCGCCCTGGCACAGCGCCGGCTGCCAGGACGTGATCGCGTCGCTGACCATCTCGGTGCCGACGGTGCGCCGTTCGGACCGGCCGATCGGGCACAGGCCCGACACGGGGGCGAAGTCGAGGCGGATCACGATCGCGTCGGCGAAGAAGGTGGCCGACAGCGGACTGCCGTCCACCTTGGCGCCGGAGCCGTCCTGGTACGTACCGTCCGCGTCGTGTTCCCCGCGCGGGACGACGACGAGCCAGCACGGTTCCACGGGCCCGCCGGTCGTGCGCGGTTTGCCGCAGCCGAGGTGCGGGGCCTGCACGGCCGTCTGGGTCTCGAAGATGACCCGGCCGGTGCCGTCGCCGGAGGTGAGCGCGTAGGGCACCTCGTTGGAGCTGTACAGGTCGAAGTAGGGCGCGACCAGGTCGGTGGAGTCGACCGGGATGCTCGTGCCGGGCCGGTTCGGGAACGGGTTCGCGGCCCCGCCGTCGGGGGTGACCTCGCCGGTGAGCTGGGACCGGAACGGCACGGCCTTGGCGTCGGTGCGTTCCCGCGGGTCGATCCCGGTCACCAGGTCGCGGTGCGCCGTGGCCGCGCCGGGCTGGTTGCCGGCGGCGGTCTTGCCCGCGCCGAACTGGCAGGTCTGCCGGAAGTCGGCGGCCGTCGGATCGGGCCCCCAGCACTGCATCAGCTGGAGGTAGTTGGCGCCGAACCCGTCCGGGGACGTCGGTTTGCCGCCCTTCCAGGTGACCGACAGGCCCTGGTTGGTCAGGCCCCGGGTCTGCGCGACCGTGACCTCCAGGGCCGTGTAGTCGTCGTGCGCGCCCTTGCGGCCGTGCGCGACGACGGCCGAGTCGGTGAGCTGGTCGAAGTCCCAGGTCGGCGGGGACTGCGCCTCGGCCGGCGGCCCGGTGAACACGAGGCCGAGGACGACGGCCATGGCGATCCACCTGCGGCGGCTCACGACTTGCCGTCCTGGATCCGGCGGGCCAGCAGCGGCGGGCCGACGATGACCATGAGCAGGAGCACCCCGGCGAGCACCATCATGGTGTGCCGCAGCCGCCAGCCGCCGTCGGCCTCCAGGGACACCGGGATCGCGTTGACGTCCCCGGCGGAGCCGGCCACGTTCGTGTCGCCGCCCCCGCCCGCGCCGCCCGTCCCGTCGGCGGCGCCCGGTGCGCCGGAGCCGCCCGGCGCGCCGGGTGCCGCCGAGCCGGTGCCGCCCGCCGTGCCGCCGCCCCGGGTGACCGGCGTCGGGGCCTTCGCGCCGCCGGTGCCGGTCGCGCACTGGACCGTGCCGACGTGGTCGCACTCGGGCGGGTTCGGGGCGTTCTTGGCCAGGGTGTTCGTGCCGTCCGGCGAGAAGGTCGGGTTGTTGCACTTGGACAGCACGATGTCGTTGCGCGCCGCGCCCGGCACCTGCGTCACCTGTTCCAGCCCGGCCTTGACCAGGTTGATCGGCAACGGCGAGTAGCCCAGGGAGTCGGCCTGTTGCTGGCCCTCGCAGAGGAAGTAGTAGCTGAACGCGGCGATCGTGTAGCCCTTGTTCTCCGTGATGCCGTACTCCAGCCTCGTCGGCAGGATCATGTAGGAGTACGAGGACAACGGGTACGTGCGCTTGTCGTCGTTGCTGTACACCTGGTCGAGCTGCTGGGTCAGGTAGTTCGGCCCCGGGGTCCTGTCGATGCCGGCGAAGGTGAGCGCGACGGCCACGGCCTTGGCGGTGGGCTCGACGTAGTAGCCGCCCTTGTTGAGCACCTTGGCGACCGGGAAGTTGTTGTTGACCGCGTAGGAGTACTCGACGTAGGTGATCGCGCCCTCCGACGAGCTCTGCTTCACGAAGCTGGCCACGCCGGTCGAGTTGGCCTTACCGACGCCGAAGTTGGCCGGGGCCGGGTAGGACGAGGTGAGCCCGCACGGGGTGTTGCGGCCGGAGCGGCGGCAGTAGTCGTTCCACAGCGCCGGGTACTCCTTGCTCATCCACAGCGTGAACTGGGCCGTGGTGCCGGAGCCGTCGGACCGGTACACCGGCACGATCTTGCGGGCGGGCAGGGCGAGTTGCGGGTTGTCCACCTTGATGGCCTTGTCGTCCCAGGAGGTGATCACCCCGGTGAAGATCTTGACCACGTTCTCGCCCGACAACCGCAGGTTCGTCACCCGGTTGTTGCCGATCTTCAGGTTGTACATGAACGACGTGCCCCCGGCGACGATCGGCATGTACGCGAACCCGCGCGGCGGCGGCGGGTCGGCGCTGCCGGTCCCCGCGTCGTTGAGCCCGTACGGGATCTCCGACACGCCGAAGTCGGCCTTGCCGAGCCGGAACTGGTTGCGGCCCTCGGTGGAGCCGGGGTCCTCGTAGTTGATCGTCATGCCGTACTGGTCGACGTTGCGGCGCCACTGGTGGATCGCGTTGGCGCTCCACGAGGAGCCGACACCGGTGACCGGCACGAACACGGGGGCGGCGTTGGCCGGGGTGGCCCCGGTCAGCGCGGCCGAGGCGAGCAGCAGGACGACGAGCAGGCGCCTGAACATAACCTTTTCCTCACGGTCCAGAGGGTGCGCGGGAGCCCGGCACCACGGCGATCGTCTGGTGGCGACCGTTGAAGCGGATGACGTCGCGCGCCGAGGCCCGGGCCCGGCGGCGTTGCTGGCCCCGGGTCAGCCGGCCGGCGGGGCGCCCGCCGACGATCCGGGCCACGATGAAGAGCACGACGACCAGGAACATCAGCACCGCGGCGGTACCGAACCCGCGCGCGATCATGTCGGGCATCGGCGACTTGACGGCGGAGAAGGTCTGCAACGGCAGGGACACCTGCGGCCCGTCGAACGGGTTGGCGTTGACGGCGAAGGCCATCCCGGCGGTGAGCAGCACCGGGGAGGTCTCCCCCACGCCGCGCGCCGTGCCGAGGATGACGGAGGTGGTCAGGCCCGACCGGGCGGTCGGCAGCACCACGTGCCACACGGTGCGCCACTGCGACGCGCCGAGGGCCAGGGACGCCTCGCGCAGGGTGCCCGGCACGAGCCGGAGCACCACGTCGGCGGCCCGGATGATGATCGGCAGCATCATGACGCTCAGCGCCACCGAGGCGGCGAACCCGGACTTGTGCAGGCCGAGGCCGATGATGAGCATCGCGTACACGAAGAGGCCGGCGACGATCGAGGGCAGTGCCGTCATCGCCTCGGTCAGGGTGCGGACCAGTTTCGCGAACCGGCCCCGGGTCTCGCCGAGGAACACCGCGCAGCCCAGGCCGAGCGGCACGGTCAGCAGCAGGGCGATGCCGATCTGTTCGAGGGTGCCGATCGCGGCGTGCGAGATCCCGCCGACGGTCAGCGGGTCCAGCGGCCCGGCCTTGGCCATGTCGGTGGTGAAGAAGTTGACGTGCAGGTACGCCCGGTGGCCCTCCCACAGGATGAAGGCGACCACGAGGAACAGGGCGAGGAACAGCAGGTACCCGAGGCTGCGCACGACCACGGCGGCGAGCCGGTCCCGGACGGCGGGGCCGTTCTCCTCCAGGGAGACCAGCAGGCCGTAGAACCCGAGGAAGGCCAGGTAGGCGATGACGACGAAGCCGAGTGCCCCGTCGAAGGGGGTGAACTGGGTGTAGAGCAGGGTGGTGAGGCCGAGCGCGGCGGCCCCGGCCCCCAGGAGGGCGTACAGGTCGGTGCGCCGCGCCCCGCCCAGGACCCGGCGCTGCTGTGGGGTCGTCGGCTCAGGCGTCACTGCTGGCTCCGGAACGGCTGCGGGTGATGATCGAGGAGGCGACGAAGTTGATGACCAGCGTCATCAGGAACAGGGTGAGTCCGGCGGCCATCAGGGCGGAGGTGCCCAGCGGGCTCGCCTCGCCGTAGCGCAGGGCGATCAGGGAGGACACGGAGTTGGCCCCGCTGCGCAGGATGTGCGGCTGGATGGCGAACACCGGGGAGATGATGAGGAACACGGCGATCGTCTCACCCAGGGCGCGGCCGAGGCCGAGCATCGTGCCGCCGATGATGCCGCCCCGGCCGTACGGCAGGACGACCGTGCGGATCATGCCCCACCGGGTGGCGCCGAGGGCGTAGGCGCCCTCCCGCTCGCCGACCGGGGCCTGGTTGAACACCTCGCGCATGATCGAGCACATCACCGGCGCGATCATCAGGGCCACGACGATCCCGGCGACGAACGTGGACGAGGTGTACACGGTCGCCGTCGACAGCGGGTCCGTCGGGTCGGCCCCGGGCACGTCGAACAGCGGGATCCAGCCGAAGTAGGTGGAGATCCACCGGGCCAGCCCGATGATCTGCGGCTGAAGCATGAAGAAGCCCCACAGGCCGTAGGCGACGCTGGGTACGGCGGCCATCAGGTCCACGAGGGTGATCAGGGTCCGCCGGATCCAGGGCGCCGAGTACTCGGAGATGTACAGGGCCGTGCCCACGGCCAGCGGCAGCGCCACCACGATCGCCACCGCGGCGATGAGCACCGTGCCGACCAGCACGGCCGCGATCCCGAACCGGCCCGCGTCGGGCTCCCAGGTCTCGGTGGTCAGGAACCGCCAGCCGGCGCTGCGCAGCGCCTCGCTCGCCCGGTAGGACAGGAAGATCCCGACCAGGGCCATGATGACCAGTACCGTGGCCCCGGTGCCCCGCAGCAGTCCCCGGAACACCCGGTCGGACGCCGCCGGGCGCTCGCTGATCTTCCGGGGGGCGTCGGGTCCGGCGTCCACCGCCGGCAGCTCGACCGTGGTCACCGCGTCAACTTCCTCGCCTCGTCGTCGGCCCGCCACCGGCCGCCCCGGACGCTGCGCGCGCCCTCGACGACCCGGGCGACGGGGGTGGCCGTGAGAAAACACTCCAGGTTGTAGCCGCACTCCCGGATCCGCAGGTACGAACGGGTCGAACCCGCCACCGGGGAGCCGTCGAGGTCGATCCGCCAGGCCCAGTGGCCGTGGGTGTCGGCGACGGCGGCGTGCGAGCGGATCCGGTCGTACCCGACCCGCAGTTCGGACACGGCGGCGCTGCACGCGGCGTACGTGTCGTACAACCGCCAACTGCGGCCCAGCGGCCGGTTGTTCGGGGAGATCAGCATCCACGCGACCCCGTCGGGTGTGGGCGCTTCCCCCCGGTCGCCGGGCATCGCCAGGAACACGAAGCGCGACAAGCTCACCCCACACACCCCCCTTGATTTATCGGTACGGGTACAGGCTGTGCACGGGCGGTGGCCGTCGCTGCCGTTCGGGGCGCACGCCAGACATGCGGCGGGTGAACTCGACGTCGCAAGCGCGCAAAGTTTCCGATGCGGGCTTTGCGGATGTCCCCTATCCGAGGCCACATCCCGGCCGAACGGCACCCAGAAAATCCTTCGTACTGGTGTACGATTTAAGGGTGGTAGCAGCGGGGGAAATCCAGGACGGCGTATGGCTCAGGACAGTTGGATCATCGAAAATCCCGGGACCGGGGCGCGGTCGGAACATTCAGAACGGTGAGTTGATCGGCGGCCAGGCCGAGTGACCCCTCGACGTTCTGCAACCGGCCCCGGACGAGCAGGGCCGGCGCGGTGCGCGCGATCCGGGCGTAGCGCCGCAGCAGTCCCGGCGTGCAGATCACGTTCGCCTGGCCGGTCTCGTCCTCCAGGTTGACGAACACGATCCCCCCGGCGGTCTCCGGGGCCTGCCGGTGGGTGACGATCCCGCCGACCAGGACCCGCTGCCCGTCGGGAATCCGGCCCAGCGCGCCGACCGGCACCGCGCCCCGGGCCCGCAACCACTCCCGGAGGAACTGCACCGGGTGGCTGTCCGGCGAGCTGCCGGTGGCCCACAGGTCCGCGGCGGCCAGCTCGGCCTCGCTCATCCCGGGCAGGGTCGGCGCGTGCGTGCCCAGCACCGTGCCCGGCAGCCGGTCGGGGGTGTCGCGGGCCGCCGCGCCGGCCGTCCACAGTGCACGGCGCCGGTCCAGTCCGAGGCCCGCGAACGCCCCGGCCGTCGCCAGGTTGCCGAGCTGCTGTTCGCTGAGCCCCGCCCGCCGGGCCAGATCCGCCATCCCCGCGTACGGCTGCCCGGCCGCGATCCGCGCCGCCACCTCGGCCCCGACCCCCCGGACCTGGTCCAGCCCGAGGCGCACCGCCGGCCCGCCGGCCCCCCAGGTCCGGGGCGGGGCGGCCGCCGGCGCGCGGGTGCCCGCGCCCTCCAGCCCCGTGACCGCCGCGCTGGCGTTGACGTCCACGCCGAGGATCGGCACCCCGTGCCGGCGGGCGTCGCCGATCAGGCTGTTCGTCGAGTAGAAGCCCATCGGCTGGGACCGGATCAGGGCCGCCGTGAACGCGGCCGGGTAATAGCGCTTGAGGTGCGCGGACGCGTACACGATGAAGGCGAAGCTCAGGGAGTGCGACTCGGGGAAGCCGTAGCCGGCGAACGCCTCCAGCCGCCGGTACAGGTCGTCGGCCATGTCCCCGGTGATGCCGTTCTCGGCCAGGCCCGCGTAGAGCCGGGCGCGGAGTTCGCGCATCCGGGCGTGCGAGCGCTTGGAGCCCATGGCCTGGCGGAGCTGGTCGGCCTCGGAGGCGGTGAAGTTCGCGCAGTCCACGGCGAGCTGCATCATCTGCTCCTGGAAGAGGGGCACGCCCAGGGTGCGCTTCAGCGCCTTCTCCATCAGCCTGTGCGGGTAGGTGACCGCCTCCTGTCCGTTGGCCCGGCGGATGTAGGGGTGCACGGCCCCGCCCTGGATCGGGCCCGGCCGGACCAGGGCGATCTGCACCACCAGGTCGTAGAACACCTTCGGCTTCAGCCGGGGGGCGAGCTGGATCTGCGCGCGGCTCTCCACCTGGAACAGGCCGATCGAGTCACCCGCCCGGATCATCGCGTAGATCTCCCGGTCGTCCGGCGGGAGCGCCGCCAGGTCCACGGTCGCGCCGCCGTGGTGGTCGCGGACCAGGTCCACGGCGTGGTGCAGGGCGGTGAGCATGCCGAGCCCCAGCAGGTCGAACTTCACCAACCCGGTCGCCGCGCAGTCGTCCTTGTCCCACTGGAGCACCGTGCGGTTCTCCATCCGGGCCCATTCGACGGGTACGACCTCGATGACCGGCCGGTCGCAGATCACCATCCCGCCGGAGTGGATGCCCAGGTGCCGGGGCGCGCCGAGCAGCTGTTCGGCGTGCGTGGCCACCTCGGCGGGCAGGTCCTCGGGCAGCGGCCCGCCCCGGTGGCCCTGGCCGGCCGTCCACGCGTCGGCCTGGCCGGGCGAGTAGCCCAGCGCGCGGGCCGCGTCCCGGATCGCCGAGCGCCGGCGGTAGGTGATGACGTTGGCGACCTGCGCGGTGTGCGTCCGGCCGTGCTTGTCGAAGAGGTACTGGATGACCTCCTCGCGCCGGCCGTTCTCGATGTCGAGGTCGATGTCGGGCGGCCCGACCCGCACGTCGCTGAGGAACCGCTCGAACAGCAGCCCGTACCCGATCGGGTCGGCCTTGGTGATGCCCAGGGTGTAGCAGACCACCGAGTTGGCCGCCGAGCCCCGGCCCTGCACCAGGATGTTCTTCCGCTCGCAGAACCGCACGATGTCCCAGACGATGAGGAAGTAGCCCGGATAACCCAGCTCCTCGATGATGCCGAGTTCGTAGTCGAGCTGGTCGCGGGCCGCCTCGTCGTCCGGACGGTAGCGGCGGGCCAGGCCTTCCAGCGCCAGCTCGCGGAGGTGGGAGTTCTCCGTCTCCCCCGCCGGCACCGGGAACGGCGGCAGGTCCGGGGCGACCAGTTTCAGGTCGAAGGCCAGCCCGGCCGCGATCGGCGCGGTCCGGGTCACCGCGTCCGGCCAGGCCGCGAACCGGGCCCGCATCTCCGCCGCCGACCGCAGGTGCGCGGTGGGCGCGGGCGGCAGCCAGCCGTCCATCTCGTCCAGCGAACGCCGGGCCCGCACCGCCGCGACCAGCTGGGCCAGCCGGTGCCCCGACGGCCGGGCGTAGTGCACGGCGTTCGTGGCCACCAGCCCCAGCCCCAGCTCCCGGGCCAGGCCGGCGAGGACGTCGTTGCGGTCGAAGTCGTCCAGGTACCCGTGGTCGGTCAGCTCCACCTCGACACCGTCGTGGCCGAAGAGCCGGACGAGCGTCTCCAGTTCCGCGCGCGCCGCCTCCGCCCCGCCCGCCTCCAGCGCCCGGCGGACCGCGCCCTTGCGGCAGCCGGTGAGCACCAGGACCTGGCCGCGCACGTCGGCGGCCAGCTCCTCCAGGTCGTAGACGGGCCGGCCCTTCTCCCCGCCCCGGAGCTGGGCCGTGCCGATCGCCGCCGACAGCCGGGCGTAGCCCTCGGTGCCCCGGGCCAGCAGGAGCAGGTGGCTGCCGCCCGGGTCGGGCACCCCGGCCACGGTCGCGGGCAGGTCCAGGGAGAGTTCCGCGCCGAACACCGCCGGCAGCCCCGCCGCCCGGGCGGCCTCGTTGAAGCGGACGACGCCGTACATGCCGTCGTGGTCGGTGAGGGCCAGGGCGGACAGGCCCAGGCGGAGGGCCTCGGCGACCAGGTCCTCCGGGGAGGAGGCGCCGTCGAGGAAGGAGAAGTGGGAGTGCGCGTGCAGCTCGGCGTAGTCGCCGGGTCCGGTGGGGGGCGGCGCGGGGGCGGTCGGGGCCGGGCGGAGGGGCCGGGCCGGGCCGGGGGGCGGTGTCCCGGGGCCGGTGCTCAACGGGGCGGCCATCAGGTCGCGCAGCTCGCCCCAGGTGTGCGGGGCCCGACCGCCCCAGCGCTGGTCGGTCAGCCGCTCGCCCGATGTGTCCGACTCATCAGTCATAGTCGGCCTCCAGGCGCCAGGTGCCCGCCGAGCAGGACACCAGCACCGCCCGGTCGGCGGCGAGCAGCAGCTGCAACCGGGCCTGCCGGCGCGCGGCCGCCGCGTCCCACCACCGGTCGTCGGCCGGCAGCGGCCCGGCCCAGGCGAGCACCCCGGCCGCCGCCCCGCCCTCGAACACGATCCGGGCCGGGGGCCCGCTCAGCTCGGCCCGGCCGGTGACGGTCACCGGCCGGCCCGCGTCGTCGAACAGCCCGACGGCCGGCGGCGAGGGGTACACGGTGGAGGGATAGGGGGCCGGCAGCGCCCCGGGCCAGGGCCGGTCCGTGGGCCGTACCGGGCCGCGCTCGTCGCCCCACGGGACCAGCCGGACCCGCTCGCCCGGGTCGCGTCCGCCGTCGAGGACGGGGGCCATCACCGCCTCGGGGCCGAGCATGCCCTGGAGCCGGGCGGCGGCCCGGTCCGCGCGCTCCCGGTCGTCGCCCGCCCCGCCCCACAGCCCCGGTTGCAGGGCCCCGGCGGTGACGATCCCCTCGGGGACCAGGCGCAGCCGCGCGATGCCGGAGGGCTCCCCGCCGCGCCGGGCGGTGTGGGTCAGCCAGCCGTCGAGCTGCCAGCGCAGCCGGTCGGACACGTCGGCGGCCCGGAGCAGGGCGTCGTGCCGCCACACCCGGCGCAGGTCGGCCCCGGAGGTGGTGGTGGCCTCGATGACGAGGCGGGTGCAGGCCAGGCCGTACCCGGTGAGGAGGTCCTGGAGTTCTTCCGCCAGCGCCCGGGCGGCGAACGCGGCGGCGTCGACCCGCTCCAACGGCTCGTCGAAGACCTGCCCGACCTCCAGACCCAGCGGAGGGGTACGCGGCGCGAGCAGCCGTTCGTCGCGCCCCGACGCCAGCGCGTGCGCCAGGGCCCCGTCCGCGCCGAACCGCGCGCCCACGTCCCCGGCCGGCAGGTCCGCGAACGCCCCCAGCGTCGTGATGCCCAGCCGGCGGAGCAGCCCGACCAGCTCGGGCCGGCCGAGCAGCCCGACGTCGAGGCCGGTGAGGAACCGGGCGCTGTCGCCGGGCGGCACGATCGCGCCGGTCAGGGCCGCCAGGGCCGCCGCGTGCACCCCGTCGGCGATCCCGACCTGGGCCTCCACGTCGCAGGCGAGCGCGAGCTTGTCGACGATGGTCTCGCCGGCCCGCTCCTCGCCCCCGTACCAGCCGGCGGGCCCCCGGGCGGCCAGCGCGCACGACCCGGGCCGCAGCACCTCCACCCCGGCGGCGAGTTCCTCCAGCGCGGCGACCACCGGCTCGAACGCGATCGCGTCGCGGGCCGGGTCCTGCTCGAAGAGCACCATGTCCGGGCACAGCGCCTGGGCGTCGCGTTTGCGCTGCCCGGGGCGCACGCCGGCCGCCCGGGCCGCCGGGGTGCAGTGCACGACCCGGTTCAGGCGGAGGACCGCGACCGGGGTGTGCACGTCGGTGTCCGTGGCGCGGCAGGCGGCGGTGACCGGCCAGTCGGGGCACCACACCACCATGGCCCGCACCGAAGAGGAATTATTCATCTGATGCAACATGGCTTGGTTCCTGCAGGGTGATGACGTGGTGAGTTGCCATGGGGGTCGACAGTGGTCTGACCTGGGTGTTTGACCGCAGCGAACGTGTGATGCAACGATGTTGTATCCACTGCATCACTGGTGAGGGCTCATGCGGAGGCTGGACGTTCCTGGCGCGTCGCACCTGGTGCTCGTCGATGGCGTGATCCATCTCGACGAAGCGGCTGCGGTGTTCGAGGCGATGCTGGAGGGCTGGGCGCGTCAGCAGCGCAGCCGTCTGCTGGCGGTGACGACTGTGGACAGTCGACTGGCTTTGATTCGAAGATTCCGTGCGTTCACCGACGAGGATCCGTGGACGTGGGGCCCTGGTGACGTGGAACAGTTCACGTCGTGGCTGGTCGGTGGCGGCACACCTCTGGCGGTCTCGACTATCCGCGGCTATCAGATGACGCTGCGGCTTTTCTGCGACTATTTGAGCGATCCAGCCTATGGATGGCAAGAGGACTGCGTTCGAAGATTCGGATCCGCACCGATTCAGATCTGCCACGAATGGAACACCGTCGCGCATCTGGCTGACTACGAGGGAAAACCCGAACGTCGACCATTGACATGTGATGAGCTTGAGACGCTGTTCGATTTTGCTGACTCCCGGGTCGAGGCGATAGTCAGCTCCAGACGCAAAGGGGCGTTGGCTGCATTGCGTGACGCCCAGATGTTGAAGACGGCTTACGCTTTCGGACTGCGCCGCCAGGAGTTGTGTCGCCTTGATCTGGTCGACCTTCGACCCAATCCGCATGCGAAAGCGTGGGGACGTTACGGTTCGCTGCATGTGCGTTACGGGAAGGCTTCCCGTGGTGGCCCGCCACGGCGCCGAACCGTATTGACGGTTCCGGAGTTCGACTGGGTTGTCGACGGCATGCGGCAGTGGGTCACCGAGGCGAGGGCGCTGTTCAACGCCGGAGACCACCCTGCATTGTGGGTGACCGAACGGGCGAACCGGGTCTCCGTCCGGTACTTCGACAAACGTTTCGCCCAACTCCGCGATGAGGCCGGACTGCCCAAAGAGCTCGTCCCTCACTGTCTTCGCCACAGCTATGTCACCCACCTTGTCGAGTTCGGATACCCGGAACGATTCGTCCAAGAGCAGGTCGGACATCGGTACGCGTCGACCACCGCGATATACACATCTGTGAGCAATGACTTCAAGAATCGAGTACTGGCCCAGGCCCTTGCCAGGGTGTACTCGGCTGAGAAAGGCGAACAGTCATGACGAGGAAGATGGCCTATCGTTGGCACCTGCGACAGCTCATGGCGACCCGTGGCATGTTCCAGACCAGTGACCTCGTTCCCCTGCTGGCCGAACGCGGGGTGCGCCTGTCGCGCGAACAGGTCTATCGCTTGGTGACTCAGACACCCCAGCGGATGAACATGGATGTGTTCACCGCTTTGTGTGACATCCTCGCCTGCGGCCCCTCGGATCTCATCGAGGTCGTCGCCGAGCCCACGCAGATCCCTAAGAAAGCCGTGGCCGGTGAGGCCACCAACGCGGGGATCGGGCAGCTGCGACCCGTTCGGGCCCGGATCCGTCGGCCAGACCAAGGCACGGACTGACCATGCCCAGGCCGATCGGCCGATGCTCGGCCTGCGGCAAAGACGGCAAACGCATGACGTCGAACACCTCTGGCATCTGCGGGAACTGCCGCGCTCATCAAACGGCCGAGATCTGCGTCCGATGCGGCCGCCTCCGCCCAGTGAACAAACGCACCGAAGCGGGCCCACTCTGCCTGCGCTGCTACCGCCACGACCCTGCATACCAAACACACTGCTCGCGCTGCGGTCGATTGAGCTATATCGACGCACGCACGAGCGAGGGGCCGGTTTGCGGCAGCTGCACTCCTCGTTCTTTAATACTCTGCAGCCGATGCGGACGACAGGGACATCGTCGCGGCAAACTGGCTGGCAAACACATCTGCCGGCAGTGCGACTACGAGATCCGCCACCACCCTGAGACATGCCCTTCATGCCACCAGTCCAGAATCCTGGCCTCCACGAATCAAGCCGGACAGCGAATATGCTCAACTTGCGCTGGCGGGCCATCACCGCTGGCCTGCCGACAATGCGGCCGCGAGGACTACCCCTACGGCATCAGATGCGCCCTTTGCGTTCTGGTCGAACGCGCCACCGCTTTGCTTTCCGGTCCTGACGGGCACATCAATCCCCGCATGAAGCCGGCCCTGGACGCGATGCTGGCCCAACGCCGGCCCAAAACGGCGATCAATTGGATCGGCCGCAGTAAAGCGAAATCCGTCCTCCGTGGCATGGCACTTGGAGAAATACCGATCACCCACGAAGCCCTCGACGCGCTGCCCCGAACCCCCACGCTCGACCACCTGCGCGACTTCCTGATCACCTCCGGTGTTCTGCCCGCCCAACACGTTCGTCTGGAACGCCTCGTCCCATGGCTCAACGGGCTCCTCACCGACCTGCCCTCCGAACACGCGCGAATCGTGAGACCGTTCGCCACCTGGACGGTCTTGAGACGGGCCCGAGCCAAAGCGGATCGCGCTCCCTTCACTCAGAATCAAGCAGCCAGAGCACGATCCACCATCCGCACCGCCGTCAGGCTTCTTCAATGGCTCAGTACCCAAGGAACAACCCTGGCGAAACTGCGCCAACCTCTCCTGGACCACTGGATCCTCGACTGCGCCCAGAACGAAAGGCACTACACCAAAGCGTTTCTCAGATGGGCCCACCAACACCGGCTGGCGGCCGAACTGAGCATCACGCGCCATCCGGAACCGCAACCCACGACGACAATGCACAACGACGACCGATGGACGCTGGTCACTAAACTGCTCCACGATGACCACATCGCACTCGAGCTGCGCATATGCGGCCTGTTCGTCTTGCTCTTCGGCCAACACCTCTCGCGAGTCGCCAAAATGACGACCGATCAAGTCACCGACACCCAAACCCAACTGCAAGTCCGGTTCACCACCGAACCGATCACCATGCCAAACCCACTGGACACCCTGATCCGCCACCTCATGCATCACCGCGGCCATTCCAGCTACCCGGACCCAGCCCAAAAATGGCTCTTCCCCGGCGGATTCCCCGGACGCCCCCTCACCCCCGCCACGCTGGGCCAACGCCTGCACCAGATCGGCATCCACGACACCCGCCAGGCCCGCAACGCCGCCATGATGCACCTCGCCAGCGAAATCCCAGCCCCCGTCCTCGCCGACCTGCTCGGTCTCGACCCCGGACGCGCAGTGGCCTGGGCCAGACTCGCCGGCCGCGACTGGGCCAGCTACGCCGCCAACCGAACACCCACCCCGCTCAAGACGAATACAACCCAGGAGCAATAAGCTCACTGCACCCATTTAGCCCACCGCCCTGAGCCCGTGGCCACCCGGCTCCCGGGCCCGGCCCGCGCCGTCCGGCTCCGGCCCCGCCCCGAACTGGGCCAGTTCCGGCCCCACGGCCACGGCCGGCGGACCTCCCGCGCGCAGGTCCCGCGCCGTGCCCGGGCCGGTCCAGGGCACCGGGCGGACAGCGGTCGGGCGCGCGCCGGTACCCGTCGGATCGGTCTTCTGGCCCAGGCGCAGGGTCGCCCGCACCGGCCGCCCGGGGCCGCGCGCCGTGACGGTCAGCTCCCGGTACCGCAGCCGCCCCCGACCGGGCCGCAGCCCGTGCCACGCGGACCTCTCCGGCTCCAGGACCAGGTCGGCGCCTGGCCACGGGATCGCCCCGTAGCCGATCAGCACCCCGCCGCGCTGCCGGGCCCGGGCCGCCAGCCGGCCGGCCAGCCGCGCCGGCACCGCCCCGCCCGGGGCCGCCACCACCACGTCGAACCCGTCGAGCAGCGCGGAGACGGCCTCGGGCCAGCTCGCGCCCGGCCGGGGCACGAGGGCGAGCCGGTCGAGGACCACCCCGGCGTCGGCGGCGGCGAGGGCGCTGAGGCCCGGGAGTCCGATCACCGCGCACCAGGCGCCGGCCGCCGACGCCCCGGCGAGGAGTTCGATCAGGAGACCGGTCGAGCCGGCGACCGACACGGTGCTCCCCCGCCGCAGGCCGCCGGGCAACAGGGCCGCGCACCGGGCCGTCACCGGGAGGGTCCGCGCGCCGGACCCGCCGTCCGCGTCGGGGGCCGTGGTCGCGGTCCGCACCGCGCCGGCCAGGGCCGGTGAACGCAACAATTCGGTCACCACCGCACGTCGGGGGTCGGCGCCGGGACCGTCCCCCCGGGGCACTGCGACGGCTCCGCCCACCCTGCACACCCCCAACAACAAACACCCAGCTCACCGGGGGTACGAAGTTCTCCACTCCCCTCGACTATCGCACACTAGTACGAAACTTGTGGGCTCAGGTGAGGTAAAAGATCACAGGGGTTCGACCGCCAAGAGAGCGCCCACGGGACACTCCCGACCAGGGTTGCCCACGGGGGTGCCGGGCCGACATTCCGGCCCCGGCACGCGCGCCGGACGAGGGGCCCGCGACCGGACAGCATCAATGTCCGCCGATGTCCTCGCGGTCGGGCGCACCCGTGGCGGGGCCGGTGCCGCCCGCGCGTCCCGGCGCGGGGTCAGGCCGCCGGGGGCGTCCGGGTCAGGCCGCGTCGAGGTCCAGCATTCCCGTCCGGTGCAGATATCCCCGGGCCGCCGCCACCGCCTCCGGGGTCGTGTCGAACACCCGCCCCGCCACCCGCAGCCGGGCGAGCACCCCGGTCGACTCCAGCGCCCTGGAGTGCGCGGCGTCGATGCCGGACACGTACACGGCGATGCCGACGCGTTCGAGGCGTTCGACGGCGTCGCGGAGGACCCGGGCGCCGGTGCCGTCCACCGTCGTGACCCGCGACAGTTGGAGGATCAGGACCCGGACGTCGGGGACCTCGGACAGTTCCGTCAGGCAGCGGTGCGCGGCGGCGAAGAACAGCGGGCCGTCGAGCCGGTACGTGGCGATGTGTTCGGCGAGCAGTTCGCGGTCCGGGTCGGACAGGTCGAGGGGCACCTGTTCGACCCGGACGGCGCGGGCGATGGCGCTGATCGCGAGCAGGCAGGCGACGACGAGGCCGATCCCGACGGCGGAGACGAGGTCGAGCGCGAGGGTGGCCACGGCGGTCAGGGCCATGATCAGGGCGTCGGCCCTCGTGGACCGGGCCAGGACGGCCAGCGAGCCGAGTTCGACCATCCGGATCGCGGTGGCCAGCAGGACTCCGGCCAGGGCGGCGAGCGGGATGTGCGCGACGAGCGGGGCGGCGGCCAGCATGATCAGGGCGAGCGCGGCGGCGTGGGTGACGGCGGCCAGCCGGGATCGGGCCCCGAACCGGACGTTGAGCGCGGTCCGGGCGATGACCCCGCTGTTGGGCAGGCCGCCGAACAGCGGGGTGACGAGGTTGGCGACGCCCTGGCCGAAGAGTTCGCGGTCCGGGTCGTGCCGGGAGCCGACCGTCATGCCGTCGGCCACGGTCGCCGACAACAGGCTCTCCAGCGCGGCGAGGGCGGCGACGGCCCCGGCGGCGGTCAGCAGCGCCGGTACCGCCGAGGGGTCGAAGAAGGCCAGCGACGGCGCGGGCAGCGTCGACGGCAGCGCCCCGATCCGGGCCACGTCGGTCCCGGCGACCTGGACGTAGAGGGTGGCCGCTCCGACCGCGAGCAGCGAGAACGGCACCCCGGGCCGCCACCGGCCCCCGACGAGCATCACGACCACGACGAACGCCGCGATCCCCAGGGTCGGCCAGTGTGGCCGGTCGAGGAAGGCCCGCAGCGCGTGCCAGGCGCCCACGGCCACGGTCTCCTGGTGCGAGGCGCGGACCCCGAGCGCGGCGGGTACCTGCTGCAGGAAGATCACGGCGGCGATCCCGACCGTGAAGCCCTCGACGACGGGGGCGGGCACGTAGCGCGCGAACCGGCCGGCGCGGGCCAGGGCCAGCCCGATCAGGGCGAGCCCGGCGAGTACCCCGACGGTGAGCACCCCGCCGGGGCCGAACTGGTGCACGATCGGGACGAGGACCACGGTCATCGCGCCGGTCGGCCCGGAGACCTGCAGGTGCGAGCCGCCGAACAGGGCGGCGAGGATCCCGGCGACGATCGCGGTGGCCAGGCCGGCGGCCGCGCCGAGTCCGGAGGACACCCCGAAGCCCAGCGCGAGGGGCAGGGCGACGACGGCGACGGTCAGGCCGGCGAGCACGTCCCGGCGTGGTTGGCGGCGCATCGCGGCGAGATCGGCGCGGGCCGGCAGCAGCGCGCGCACCCGCGCCCAGCCGGCCGCGCCGAAGACAGCCCCCCGCGTTCCCGCCACCGACTCTCCCCCGTCACTCGGCGTAGTCGATGCCCCAATATGCCCCGGGAGCATCTTACCTAGAGTAACGGTGAGCCTACCCTGAGTGGAGGCATTCACGACGCGCCGGGGTCTTTCCCGCGACACGCCGACGGTTGGTCCCGGGAACCCGCGCGGGTCCCCGGGACCAACCATCCTGGCGGAGAGCCGTCCGGCGGGTCAGGTCACCGGAAGCGGCGGGTCAGGTCACCCGGACCTGCGAGTCGGAGCACCGCAGATCCGTGGCGTCCGATCAGGTCCGGAACGGCCCGGTGATCTCATACGTGATGCCCCCGGAGCTGGAGCCGCTCGTGCCGCGCTGCGAGGAGAAGTACATCCGGTTGCCCGCCGGGGTGAACGCCGGACCGGTGAGCTCCGACGAGCTCTGCCCGTTGACCCGCAGGAACACCGACACCTTGTCGTCCGGCGTGATCACGCAGATCTCCAGGTTCCCGCCGTCCTCTGCCACGTAGAGATCCCCGAACGTCGAGCCGGTGACGTTGTCCACCCCGGTCAGCGGCGCGGGGCCGGGGTTGACCAGACCGTCGTCGTAGGCCAGCTCGTAGGTGCCGGACAGCAGGTTGAGCTGCCACACCCGGTTGTCGCCCTTGGTGGTGAACCAGACCTGGTCGTTGGCGTAGTGGCAGCCCTCGCCGCCGTTGAACTTCTTCGCGCCCGGGACCTGGCTGCGGGTGGCGGTCGGCGAGCCGTCCGGGTCGGGGATGTTCGCCCAGGTGAAGGTGCCGGACGTCGCGGTGCCGGCGACCAGGACCTGGAGCGTGCCCGAGGCCAGGTTGCCCCAGCTGTTGGGCAGGAACCGGTACAGGCAGCCGTTGGTCTCGTCCTCGGTCAGGTAGATGGCCTGCCGGACCGGGTCGGCCGCCGCCGCCTCGTGCTTGAACTTGCCGAGCGCCGGCCGCTGGACCGCCGCGCCGCCCCACGGGTCGGTCTCGTACACGAAGCCGAGGCTGACCTCCTCACACGACAGCCACTTGTTCCACGGCATCTTGCCGCCGGCACAGTTCTGCCGGGTGCCGGACAGCACCGAGTAGGCGCCGGTGATCGTCGCGCTGGAGTTGAACCTGATCGCCGACGCGCCGCCGCCCGGGTTGATCTCCGAGTTGGACACGTAGATCCATCCCGTGCCGTCGGCGAAGACCGCGCCGCCGTCGGGGGCGTTGTGCCAGGTGTAGGACGTGCCGGACACCGTCTGGCCCGAGCGGGCCACGACCCGGCTGGTGAAGCCGGCGGGCAGCTGGATGCCGTTGGCGTCGGCGGCCCCGAGCGCGCCGTAGGGGCCGGGGGCGTTCTGCGCGGGGGCGGCGTGCGCGGCGGAGCTCCACAGGGCTCCGGAGAAGGCGACAGCGCCGCCGCCGACGACGGCGGTGCGGAGGAGAGTGCGACGTTCCACGATGGACCTCCCGGTATGGGCGAGCATGGGGGTGGCGTGCATCACGCTAGGTAGGTGCCACCGTCCATCGCGAGAACAAATACATGAACACCAAGTGCATCATTTTCTACGCTGCGTTACTGGCTTTTGGGTGTCGGCACCGGGAGGGGCAGGTCGGAGGCCCGCCCCTCCCGCGCCGGTCAGCCGAAGACGTCGATCCGGTCGACCAGCATGTACGTGCCCGAGCGCTTCACCGCCCGTAGCGTATGGGCGCCCGGGGCCAGGTTCCGCCGCGAGTACACGACCTGTTGGGACAGCCGGGTCGGGTTCGTGGTGTCCACGGTGGCCGCGAGCACCCCGTCGAGGTAGAAGTCGACGAGCCCCTGGTCGCTGTACCTCTCGGTGCGGAAGTCCACCCCGGTCCCCGTGAACGTGTACGACACCGCGTCGCCGTTGGTGGTCGTGTAGTGCACGTCGGCGTTGTAGTCGGCGGCGTAGGTGCGCCCCGAGCTGACACTCCACGCCCCGGTGTACGCCACGCCGGGCGCGTCGTCGTTGAGCACCGTCCCCGGATACAGCTGGCTCGCCGGCACGATCTGCTGCGGCGTGTTCGGGCTCGACCAGAACAGCTTCGCGGTCGCCTCCCCGCCGTTCTCGGTGTGCTCCATCGTGATCGCGTACCGCTGCCCGGCCGTGAGCGTGACGCTGCCCTTGTCCACGGTCGCCCCGTGCGGGGTGGTGTTGTCGACCAGCGGCCGCCCGTCGACCCACAGCTTCACCGTGTCGTCGGACAACGTGGCGAAGGTGTACTTCTCCGTGAACCGGGGCTCGACGAACCCGGTCCACCGGCCGGAGAAATTGTCCGTGGGGATGCCGGGCGCCGGGGAGCCGTCCTCGCGCCAGTTGTAGTTGACGCCCCTGTCGACCCGGGTCACGGCCGGCGTACCGCTGAACGTGGTGTTCGCCCAGAACCGCGCGGTGAGGCCGGTGCCGGCGCCGACCGGCCCGGCGGCCTGCGGGGTGATGTCCAGCTCGATCACCGTGGCGATCGGGTCGGGCGCCGTCCCGGTGGGCCGCAGGTCGAAGCCGTCCCCGGCGGCGGTCACCGGCACGGCCGCCCCGGTCCTGCGGATCTTCGCGCCGGTCACCCCGAACGGGGCCAGGGCGCTCAGGTGCAGCGCCGCGCCGCCGGTCGGCCAGGTGTACACGGAGGCGTAGAGCTTGTTGCCGTTGCGGCTGACGACGCCCCAGGAGGGCTTGGAGACCAGGCCGGTGTAGCCCGCGCCGTACACGGCCGGGCCGTTGGCGGCGAGCCAGTCACCCATCCCCCTGAGCCGGTCGACCGAGGTCTGCGGGATGACTCCCCGCTCGTCCGGGCCGACGTTGAGCAGGTAGTTCCCGCTGCTCGCGGCGATGCCGACCAGGTTGCGGGTCAGCTGGGTGCTGGACTTGAAGTTCGTGTCCCAGGCCGCGAACCCCCAGGTGCCGTTGATCGTCATGCACGACTCCCAGAGCTGGGCGTCGGTCGGGGTCGCCGGGATCTCCTGCTCGGGGGTGCCGAAGTCGCCGTCGTTGACCCGGCGGGTACCGACCCGGTTGTTGACGATCGTGTTCGGCGACAGCCCCCGGACGTACTCCTCCAGTTTGGTGCCCTCCGCGGCGGTCCACGGGGCCTCCCACTCGCCGTCGAACCACAGTTCCGCGATGTCGCCGTAGTTGGTGAGGAGCTCGCGGAGCTGGGCCTTCATCCGGGTCAGGTAGGCCTGGTAGTGGGCGCTGCCCGGCTGGGCGTCGGGGTCGTGCCAGTCCCAGATCGAGTAGTAGAAGCCGAGCTTGACGCCCTGGGCGCGGGCGGCCGTGGCCAGCTCGGCCAGGATGTCGCGCTGGAACGGCGAGCGGTCGTGGATGTTCCAGTCGTTGACGGCGGTGGGCCACATCGCGAAGCCGTCGTGGTGCTTGGCGGTGATCACGATGTACTTCTGCCCGCCGTTCTTCGCCGCGCTGACCACCGCGTTCGCGTCGAACCCGGTCGGGTTGAACGTGGCGGCCTTCGCCTCGTACTCGTTCCACGGGATCGCGCAGGTGCGCCGGATCCACTCGGCGTCGCGACACACCGTGCCATTCGACCGGGTGTACTCGCCCCGGTACGCGCTGTACAGGCCGAAGTGGATGAACATCCCGAAGTGGTCCGTCCGCCACCACTGGGTGCGGGCGGAGCTGAACGGGTCGTCGGGGGCGTGGTTGTCGCCGGGCGCGGCGTGCGCGGGAGCTCCGGCGACGAGCAGGGTGAGGGAGAGGGAAAGGGCACTCAGGAGCGCCAGGACCGATCTGAACCGCATGACGGCCTCCGGGGAGAGATCCGATGACCACGCTATAGTGGCGATGACGACCGTCGATGTCAACGGGAGGTTACCGGTAGATTTCGGCTTCAGTGGACAATGCCGGGTCGAAGAGATCCGATGTCAAGGGTGCCAATCGCGGTGCGGCGCTCTGGCGGTGCGGCACGCCCGCGCGCGCCGGCCAGCGGAGGTCGCAACCTCGGCCGGAGGGGGTCCGCGACCCGGCTCGCGCGGTCACCCGGCGCCGCGCACGACCGCCCGGCCGGACGCGCCCGACCTCCGCGTGTCGACACGCCGTCTCACCTCGCCCTGGCACCATGCGACACGACACCCCAACACTCTGTGTCTTTGCATGCGGCGTTCCACTAGATGTAGTGTCATGCCGTTGTTGGTGCACAACCCCGCCAGGGGACGTGCGGCAAGAGGGAACCCGGTGCGACTCCGGGACTGCCCCGCAGCGGTAAGTGGGAACGACCGCCGTCATTGAGCACTGGAGCGATCCGGGAAGCGACGGCCAGTAGGCGCGAGGACCATGCCCACGAGTCCGAAGACCTGCCAATGACGCGCGCACGAGAGCCGTGCGCGCATGTCCCGGGCCTCGTGGGCGGGCCCCGGCGGACAGCGGCCCCGTGTGTGCCGCCGTCGCCGCCTGCCCCGGAGTCCTCGTCTTTTCGGGTGGGAGAGCGATGACCGCAGTGCTGAACACGCCGGCCGAGGCAGTCTCCAGGGCTGCCGAGGGCCTCGCAGGGGTCGACCCCGGTCGGGTGGTGCCCAACCCGTGGCCCGGCGCGACGGAGGCCGACCTGCGGATCCGGGCCATCGAGATGGCCGCCGCCCTGGTCGCCGAGGAGCCGGCGTACTCGCGGCTCGCCGCCCGGCTGCTCGCCACGCACATCGCCGCCGAGGCCGCCACCGAGGGCGTGACCTCCTTCTCCGGGTCGATCGCCGCCAGCCACGCCGCCGGCCTGCTCGCCAACACGATCGCCGGGTTCGTCGAGCGGCACGCCGACGAGCTCGACGCCGTGATCGACCCGGCGGCCGACGACCGGTTCGAGTACTTCGGGCTGCGCACCGTCTACGACCGGTACCTGCTCCGGCACCCCGAGACCCGCCAGGTCCTGGAGACCCCGCAGCACTTCCTCCTCCGGGTCGCGTGCGGGCTGGCCGAGTCCGTGGCCGAGGCCCGGGAGCTCTACGCGCTGATGAGCACCCTGTCCTACCTGCCCAGCTCCCCCACCCTGTTCAACTCCGGCTCGCGCCGCCCCCAGCTGTCCAGCTGCTTCCTGCTCGACTCGCCCCGCGACGAGCTCGAATCCATCTACGACCGGTACGCGCAGGTCGCGCGCCTGTCGAAGTACGCGGGCGGGATCGGGATCTCCTGGTCGCGGGTCCGCTCGCGCGGCTCCCTGATCCGGGGCACCAACGGGCACTCCAACGGCATCGTGCCCTGGCTGCGCACCTTCGACTCGTCGGTGGCGGCCGTCAACCAGGGCGGCCGGCGCAAGGGCGCCGCCTGCGTGTACCTGGAGACCTGGCACGCCGACGTCGAGGAGTTCCTGGAACTGCGCGACTCCACCGGCGACGAGGCCCGGCGTACCCACAACCTGCACCTCGCCAACTGGGTGCCGGACGAGTTCATGCGCCGGGTCGAGGCCGACGCCCCGTGGTCGCTGTTCGACCCGAAGGAGGTGCCGGCGCTCACCGACCTGTGGGGCGACGCCTTCGACACCGCCTACCGGGCCGCCGAGGAGGCCGGGCTGGCCGTCCGGCAGATCAGCGCCCGCGACCTCTACGGCCGGATGATGCGCACCCTCGCCCAGACCGGCAACGGCTGGATGACGTTCAAGGACCAGGCCAACCGGACCTGCAACCAGACCGCGAAGCCCGAGAACGTGGTGCACCTGTCCAATCTGTGCACCGAGATCCTCGAGGTCACCAGCGACGGCGAGACGGCCGTGTGCAACCTGGGCTCGATCAACCTGGCCGCGCACTGCGGCCCCGACGGCATGGACTGGGCCGCCCTGGACCGCACCGCCCGGACCGCCGTGAAGTTCCTCGACCGCACCATCGACCTCACGTACTACCCCACCCCCGAGGCCGCCGAGACCAACCGGAAGTGGCGGCCGATCGGCCTGGGCGTCATGGGCCTGGCCGACGTGTTCTTCCAGCTCAAGCTGCCGTTCGACTCGGCGGAGGCGCTCGCGCTGTCCACCCGGATCGCCGAGCGGATCGCCCTCGCGGCCTACGACACGTCCGCCGCGCTCGCCGAGAAGCACGGCCCGCACCCGACCTACGCCGACACCCGGGCCGCCGCCGGGGTGCTGCACCCCGACCACTGGAACGCGGCCACGTCCGCCGACTGGGACGCGGTGCGCACCAGGGTGGCCCGCACCGGACTGCGCAACTCGCTGATGGTCGCCATCGCGCCCACCGCCACCATCGCGTCGATCGCCGGCTGTGCCGAGTGCATCGAGCCGCCGGTGTCCAACGTGTACAAGCGCGAGACGTTGTCCGGGGAGTTCCTCCAGGTCAACAAGTACCTGATCAGGGATCTGATGGGTCGTGGGCTGTGGACCTCCGCCCTGCGCGAGGCCATCCTGCGGGCCGAGGGCTCCGTGCAGGACCTGGACCTGCCGGCCGACGTCAAGGAGCTGTACCGCACGGCGTGGGAGGTGCCGCAGAAGGCCCTGATCGACCTGGCCGCCGCGCGCACCCCCTTCATCGACCAGTCCCAGTCGCTGAACCTGTTCATGGCCACCCCCACGATCGGCAAACTCTCCTCGATGTACGCCTACGCGTGGCGCGCCGGCCTGAAGACCACCTACTACCTGCGGTCGCGGCCGGCCACCCGGATCGCGCAGACGACGGTGACCAGCGTGCCGACCATCGGGCCCGACGCCGACGCGGTGGCCTGCTCGCTGGAGAACCCCGAGATCTGCGAGGCGTGCCAGTGACCGCCCCCGCCGGCCCGCCGGCACCCGCCACCGTCCCCGGGCCGCCGGCACCCGCCGCGCCCGCCCCCGACAAGGAACCCCGCATGCTGCTCAATCCCGGCCTCGACCTGACCCTGCGCCCGATGCGCTACCCCGACTTCTACGAGCGCTACCGGGGCGGCATCCGCAACACCTGGACCGTCGAGGAGGTCGACCTCACCGGCGACCTGCCCGACCTCGCCTCGCTGTCCGCCGGGGAGCGGCACCTCGTCAACCGGCTGGTCGCGTTCTTCGCCACCGGGGACACGATCGTGTCGAACAACCTGGTCCTGAACCTGTACAAGCACATCAACGCCCCCGAGGCCCGGCTGTACCTGTCCCGGCAGCTGTTCGAGGAGGCCGTGCACGTCCAGTTCTACCTGACGCTGCTGGACACGTACCTGCCCGACGACAAGGACCGGGAGGAGGCGTTCTCGGCCGTCGAGCACATCCCCTCGATCCGGGAGAAGGCGCAGTTCTGCTTCCGGTGGATCGACTCCCTGCACGACGTGCAGTCGCTGCAGTCCAAGGATGACCGGCGGGCGTTCCTGCTCAACCTGATCTGCTTCGCCGCCTGCATCGAGGGCCTGTTCTTCTACGGCGCCTTCGCCTACGTGTACTGGCTGCGCTCCCGCGGCCTCCTCGACGGCCTGGCCACCGGCACGAACTGGGTGTTCCGCGACGAGTCCATGCACATGGACTTCGCGTTCTCCGTCGTGGACGTGGTCCGCGCCGAGGAGCCCGACCTGTTCGACGACGACCTCGGCAAGCAGGTCGTCCTCATGCTGGAGGAGGCGGTGGAGGCCGAGCTGGCGTTCGCCGAGGACCTGTGCGGGGACGGGCTCGCGGGCATGACGGCCACCGACATGCGGTCCTATCTGGAGTACGTGGCCGACCAGCGGCTCGCGAGGCTCGGGCTGCCGGCGCGCTACGGATCGGCGAACCCGTTCCCGTTCATGGCGTTGCAGGACGTGCAGGAGCTGGCGAACTTCTTCGAGCGCCGGGTGACCGCGTACCAGACGGCGGTCGGCGGCACGGTCAGCCTGGACGAGGACTTCTGAGCCGGTCCCCGCGCGGGGGCGTCGGCCTCCGCGCGGGGACGCCCGGCTCCAGGCCGGGCACCTAGCTCCGGGGCGTGGCCAGCTCCGGGGGCGCGGCCGGATCCGGGCGGGGCGCCTAGCGCAGCTGGCCCAGCCGGTACATCCCTACGGAGATCCGCAGGCTGTTCACCAGGGCCGTGCCCGCCCCGGTGTCGGCCAGCTCCCCCACCAGCCCGTCGTGGAGCCGGACCTGCTCGTCCACCCGCGCGTCGACGGCCTCTCGCGTGACCGGCGCGCCGCCGGGGTCCGCCAGCAGCAGCGCGTTCAGCGTGCCCTCCCGCCGGTGCCGCTCGACGGACCGCAGGTCGTTGGCCAGCCGGATCGCCCGGCACGCCGACCCCAGCGCCGGACCGAGCCGGTCGAGGGTGTCCGCCGACCGGCCGCCCAGGAGCAGCAGCAGCGCGAGGGCGAAGCTGCGGTAGTTGATGCTCCGGCTCGCGAACTCCAGATACTCCGGCACCGTCGGCAGGGGCTCCGCGCCGGCGGCGACCCGCCGGCTCAGCAGCGCGTGCGCCAGGCTGCCGGCCGCATCGTCGCGCAGCGCGTCGAACAGCCGGGGCAGGGCGACACCCTCGCGGTCGTGTTCCCGCAGGTCGGCGACCAGGCGCTCCAACGTGCCCACGAGAACGTCCCCGCCGTCGGCCGCGCGGTCCCCGACGCCCAGGGCCTGGTCCACGCTCGCCTCCACCGCCCGGAGCGCGTCGACGTCCGCCGCCGGATCGTCCATCCGGTCGTCGAACATGAAGGTCCACAGGCTGAACCGGACCAGGATCTCGAGCCGTCGCACCCCGAGGCCGGGGGCGATGGCCGCCACCGTGAGGGCGAGGTTGTCGCACAGCTTGGGCCCGGAGACCCCGACCCGGGCGAGAGCCCACTCCCGGTTGTCCGCCGCGATCCGGGCCGCGTCCGCCTTGACGACCACCCGTTCCTTGACGGGTACCAGCCGCAGGACCGGTTTCATCGCACAGTTCCTTCCTGGTGCCATGGACGTGGCCGGCCCAGACCCGCACCCGTCGGGTCACCTGGTCGTCCGCCCCGCTCCCGGTGCCGACCAGCCGCGGGCGACGTCGGACGATCCTATCCCCGCGGGTACCCGGATGGTCATGATGTTGAATGTGTCGGGGCGTCGGAATCCCCTGGCCGCCGGTAGGGTGTGGCCCGTGGAGTTCCGGCTGCTGGGTGCCATCGAGGCCCGGAGATCCGGCCAACCGGTCCACATCGGACAGCGCCGGGAACGCCAGCTCCTCGCCGCCCTCCTGCTGCACCCCGGCCCGGTGCCCACCGAACGCCTCGTCGCCCTCCTCTGGCCGGACACCCCGCCCCGCGACCCCCGCGCCGCCCTGCACGCGCACGTCTCCCGGCTCCGGGGCGCCCTGGCCACGGGCGGGGTCGGGCTCACCCTCGACCCGCGCGGCTACCGGGTCGACGCCGCCGACGTCGACGTCCACCGGCTCCGGGCCCTGCACGACCACGCGGTCGGCGTCCCCGACCCTGCCGAACGGTCCCGCCTGCTCGGCCAGGCCCTCGCCCTGGACCGGGGCCCACTGTGCGGGGCCGACGCCACCACCGGGCTCCGGGCCCTGCTGCCCGGCCTCGACGACCTGCTGCTGTCGGCCGTCGAGGCCCGGATCGAGGCGGACCTCGCCCGCGGCCGGCACCGCGACCTCGGCCCCGAACTCGCCGCCCTCACCGCCCGGCACCCGCTCCGCGAACGCACCGCCGAACTCCAGATCCGCGCCGCCCACCGCACCGGCGACCGCGCGGCGGCCCTCGCCGGCTACGAACGGATCCGGTCGGCCCTCGCCGACACCCTGGGCCTGGACCCCGGCCCCGAACTCCGCCGCACCCACGCCGCCGTCCTCCGCGAGGCCACGGCCGACCGGCCCACCCCCGCCCAGCTCCCGCCGCAGGTCGCCGACTTCACCGGCCGCACCGCCCAGCTCGACACCTTCGACGCCCTGCTCGGCTCCGGCCGGGCCGTCGTCCTGCACACCATCGCCGGCGTCGGCGGCGTGGGAAAGACAGCCCTCGCCGTGTACTGGGCCCACCACGTCCGCGCCCACTTCCCCGACGGCCAACTGCACATCAACCTGCACGGCTACTCCGCCGCCTCCCCGGTCACCCCGCTCGACGCGCTGTCCCGGTTCCTCCGCGCGCTCGGCGTCGCCCCCGAGAACGTCCCCACCGACGTCGAGGAGGCCACGTCGCTCTACCACAGCCGCCTGGCCGGCCGGCGGATCCTGATCCTCCTCGACAACGCCGGCCACCCCGACCAGGTCCGACCCCTGCTGCCCGCCGACCCCGGCAGCCTCGCCCTGATCACCAGCCGCGACCGGCTCGCCGGCCTCACCGCCCGCGACGGGGCCCGCCGGCTCAACCTGTCCGTCCTCGAACCGGAGGAGTCCGTCCGGCTGCTCGGCGCGATCCTCGGCGCGGACCGGGTGGCCGCCGAACCCACTGCCGCCGCCCGGATCGCCGAACTGTGCGGACACCTGCCCCTCGCCCTGCGGATCACCGCCGCGCACGTGGCCGACACGCCGGGAACGTCACTCGCGGAACACGCGGCGCGGCTCGGGAGCGGGGGACGGATCGACGCGTTGGAACTCGGGGACGACCCGTCCGTGTCGGTGCGGGTGGCGTTCGGGCACTCGTACGCGGCCCTCGACCCGGAGAGCGCCCGGGTGTTCCGGCTGCTGGGGCTCGTGCCCGGGCCGGACTTCACGCCGGAGGCTGTCGCGGCGTTGACCGGGACGTCGGTGCCGGCGGCGCGGCGGAGCCTGGACCGGTTGGCGTCGGCGCATTTGGTGGAGGCGCATCCGGCGCACCGGTACGCGTTCCACGACCTGATGCGCGAGTACGCGGCGGAACACGGCACCACCGAATCCGACGCCGGCCATGCGACCTCCCGGCTCTTCAGCTGGTACCTCCGAACAGCAGAGGCTGCCAGCCAGGGTCAGGGTCAGATGACCCGCGAATTCCTCCCAGTCCATCTCGATCCGCCGCCTATGGCTTTCCCAGACCCATCGGTGGCGCTCCTGTGGCTGGACGCCGAGTATTTCAATCTCCGATCTGTCATCCACCATTGCTGCACACACGAAGCAGTGGTTACCGCGCTGCTGCTCACCGAGGCCATCCGCGGATACATGAATCTGCGGCGCCACTGCGCCGACTACCTGTCCGTGACACTGACAGTGCACGGCCTCATCCCCGAGACGTCAGATCCCAGGATCCACGCACTGGCGGAGGACAACCTCGGGACCGCCTACCGGGTGAACAGCCGGCACAACGAGGCCGTTCAGCACCTCACCAGTGGACTGCACTGGATTCGAAGGGTGGAAGGACGTCCTGACGAGGCTCGGTTCGTCGTCAGCCTCGGGATGGCGCTGCGGCTGACGGGACGCATGTCCGAGGCCCTCGACAACTATCACCAGGCCTTGGACCTGTTCCGTCCGCACAACTTCGAGCATTGGCCCTTCCTGTTCGCGCTGAGCCTGGTGTCTGAGGTACACCGTTTGCTGGGCGCATTCGGCAAGGCTCTCGATACAGGCAACGAGGCACTGGTGTTTGCGCTCCGACACAAGCCCTCACTCGCGTGCTATCTCCAGGAGGTGATAGCCACCGTTCACATAGACCGGGGCGCCTGCGAGAAGGGTTTGGAACTCGCCCGCGCTGCCCTGGAACTTTCACGGACATGCCAGGAAAAGCTCGCAGAGCCACACGCACTCAACGCGCTCGGAGCGGCCCGCCGGGGACTCGGGCACATGGGGGAGGCACGCCTCGCATACACCGAGGCCCTGCTCCTGGTCGACACCGCGCGCAGCTCGGAGTCCGAGGTCGAGACCCTGTGCGGGTTGGCCGGCCTCGACAGCCACGACGGCGCGTTCCCACGGGCGGTCGAGCGGGCCCGGCGCGCGGTCGACATCGCCCACCGGTGCGTGAACGTCGTCGGCGAGGGCCGGGCCCGCGCGACCCTGGCGGAGGTGCACCTGTCAGCGGGCGACCTCGACCTCGCCGCGACCGAGGCCCGCCGCGCCCTGGCCATCAACGAATCCACCGGCCACCGCCTGGGCGAGGCCCGGAGCCTCCGGGTCCTCGGCCTCGCGACCACGGACCCCGAACTCACCGCCCGCGCCCGCGAGATCCGCGCCCAGATCGGCGCCGCCCCCGATCCCGACTAGAACGCCATCCCCGCCGCGAAGTCGCACAACGCCAACCGGTCCGAATGCCCCAGCTTGCCGAGCAGGCTCGCCACGTGCTTCTCCACGGTCCGCGCCGAGATGAACAACCGCTGCCCGATCTCGACGTTCCCCAACCGCTCGGCGAGCAGCACCAGCACCTCGAACTCCCGCACCGTCACCCCGCTCTCCCGGAGCGGCGCCGGCACGGTCTCCCAGCCCTTGCGCTGCTGGGGGACGGACGCACCCGCCCTGCGCAACAACGCCCGGCAGGCGGCGGCCGCCGTGCCCAGACCAGCCCGCTGGAAATGCTCCGCAGCGGCCCGGGCCCACGCGGCCGGCTGCCCCCAGTCGTCGTCCAGCGCCGATTCGGCCACCAACCGGAGCACCAGGGCGCGTCCCAGCGGGAAGGGTTCGCCGATCTCCTGGGACTCCGCCACGGCCAGTTCGGCGGAGATCTTGTCTCCGTCGCGGGCGTGCAGCACCGCCCGGGCCGCGACGACGAACTGCTGGTTCCAGCGGACCTGGCCCGGCATCGAGGCCGCGATCGCCGCGTGTTCGGACCAGCCCGCGTCCCCGTCCATCGCCTCCAACAACAGAGCCAGACCGAAGGTCCCCGACAGGGTGTACGCCGACGGGTAGCGGTTCTCCCGCTCCCGGGCCTGGTCGAGCTTCGCCCGGGAGCCGGCCCGGTCCTCCTCGAGGAGCGCGTACACACCTTCGGCCAGGCCCCATGCGACCGGGAGGTAGTGGGTGTCCTCGCCCCCCGCGCTCACCAGGGCGACGAGGTGCTCGTCCATCTCCTCCTTGCGGCCACGGTGCGCGGCGGACACGGCGTTGACCAGGGACAGGTACCGGCCGATCTGGCGGAGTCGGAGCCGACCGGCGAGCTCTTCGCAGGGGTCGGCGATGCGCCGGGAGCCCTCGTAGTCGCCGTGGTGCACGGAGAGCCACGCGAGGAGTCCGTCCACGTTGCACACCGTGGGCAATGCTCCGATCCGCGCGGACTCCTCCCGGGCCTGGTGCAGGCGGCCTGGTGCCCCGTGGGTGAGCATGTCGTTCACGCCGAGGTAGCTCAGCGCGGTCACCCGCCACACAGGCAGGTTGTGCTCGTCGGCGAGGCTCACCATGCGCTGGAAGACCTCTTCGGACTCGGCCATGCTGCGCCGCCGGGCGGCGATGCCGAGCACCTCCAGCGCCTGACAGCCCACCTCGGGCAGGGGGAAGCGGAGGGCGTCGTCCAGCGCGCGGCGCGCCAGGCCCTCAGCTTCCCCCACCCGAGGGTCGTCGGGGACGTCCTGCAGGATCCGGGCCTCGATGACGTCGATCGGGGCCGTCCGTCCGGGGGCCGCGTCCGGGCCGAGCAGTCGGCGGGCGACCGCCACCTGGGCGAGACCGTCCCGCCACCGGCCGGCGACGGCGGCGGCTTCGGCCATCCGGGTGTGCAGGGCGGCGAGCCGGGCCCCGTCGAGATGTCCGGCCAGGACTTCCAGGTCCTTCTCCATCTCCAGGGCCCGTTCGGTCTGCCCGGACTCGGTGAGCGCGGACAGCAACGGTTCGAGGGTCTCGGCCCGCAGCGCCGGACTGAACCAGCCGAAGGACAGCTTCCGCGCCTTTTCCAGCAACGTGACCGCTGAGGTCGGCGCGCCGTCCGCGAGCGCGCGGCGGCCAGCCTCGGTGAAGAGGCTGGCGGCGGCGGGCTCGTCCCCGGTGGCCAACTTGAGCTGGGCGAGGTGCTGGCACCATTCGCCGTCGAGCGTGGGGAACAGAGTCTCGATCGCGGTGGCCAGCTGGCCGGCGAGGACCGCCCGTTCGGAGGGCAGCAGCGGGGCGAGTAGAGCGTCGGCGGTGAGGGCGTGCCGGAAGGCGTACCACTCGGGTCCGTGGTCGTCGGGCACGATCAGCTGGGTGCGCACGGCCGTGCTGAGTACCTGGCGCAGCACCCCGACATCGACTCCGGTGGCCCGCTGCACCACCTCGACGGAGAACCGCCTACCGAGCGTCGCGGCACTGCGCAGGAGCGCGTGCCCGGCCTCGCCCAGCCTTTCGGCACGTTCGGTGACGCTGACGACCACGGTAGTGGGCACCTTGGTGGTGACGGAGCCGTCCACGGTCCACACCCGCGCCCGACGGACCAGGTGACCGGCGCCGACCAGACCTGCGAGGAGTTCCTCGACAACGAACGGGTTGCCGTCGCCGTCGCGGCGGACCTGGGAGGTGACGACCGGAGGGACGGTCTCCTGGGCGGACTCCAGGCAGTGCGCGATCAACTGGCTGACGGCCTGGTCGTCCAGGGCACCCAGTTCTATCACCTGCGCCATCCGGCGGCGGAGCGCCGACTCCGCGAGTTCACGGGCCGGACCGACCTCGGGACGGCTGGTGCCGATCAACAGCACGGGCAGCCGGTCCAGGTTGTCGATCAGGTATTCCACGACCGCGAGGGTCTCGGGATCGGCGTCGTGCAGGTCCTCCAGGACCATCAGGCACCCCGTGTCCCGGCTCGCGACGGCCAGCAGCCGCAGGATCGACTCGGCGAGGACCAGCACCGACTCACCCCGCCGGGCGTCGCCCTCCTCGCGCCATTCGGGGATCAGGCGGCCGAGCGCGGCCCGGTACGGGGCCAGGTCGGGCTGGTCGGGCACCCCGACAGCCCGGACGAGGGTCAGCACGGCCTCGGCCAGGGGGCGGAAAGGAACCGAGGGTGCGGTCGTGCTGGTGCGCCCATGGCACACCAGCACTCCGTCCGCCCCGGCGAGGCGTTGTAGTTCTCCGATCAGCCGGGATTTGCCGATCCCCGCCTCGCCGACCACCAGAGCGGCCTGTCCAGCGCCGCCTCGGGCCACTGTCAGCGCTTCGGTGAGGCGGTGAAGTTCGGCGTTCCGACCGACCAGAACTGATGAGATGAGCCTCATGCCAACGAAGGAATGATCTTTGTGCTGGGGGTGCCTGTCGTGACGACGATGGTCAGCATGTCACCGAGCCAGGGATCCAACGTGATCTCGCCGGCCGGGCTGTCCCCTTCCCGGTACTCCGGGTTCTTCCAACCCCACACCAGTTCCTCAGCGCTCATGGTTTTTCTCCTTCCGCCATGGCGTCCCCGATCAGTTTCTCCTGGGCGAGAAGGTCGTCGGGGCCCATGGCCGCTATCTTCCGGGACACCCGAACCAGATGCGGTTCGGGATAGACGTCGCGAACCCTCGCCCCGACGCCGGTGAACAGATCACGGCTGCCCGGTCTGCTGGTGAACACGGGTACGTCCCCGGCCCACAGCTCGCGCAGCTCGTGGTGGATCAGGCTCTCGCGGAAGGCGTCGCCCGCCGACAGGGCCCACAGGTGGTCAAGGATCCGGTCCCGGTCGAGCGCGTCGCGCAGGACGTCGGGGTGGGTGGACTCGTCGAGGAGCATCGCGTAGACCTGGGTCGGGCGGACCACGACCCGGGTCTCGTCGTCGGCGAAGGCGGCCAGCCGGGTGAGGAGCTCGTCCCGCGCGGCCACGAGCGTGGTGTAGCCGAGGCGGAAGCCGGCGAGCAGGTCGCTGGTGAAGGAGCGGGCGTCGACGGGTACGCCGTCGCGGACCGGTCGGTTCAGCGCGCCCGCGGTCAGCAGGGTCCGCCGGTCGATCCGCATCGCGTCGGTGCCCGGGTCGGCGAGCACGGCGGACTCCGTCGGGTACGGCGTACCCTCCGCCCCGCCGAGCCCGCTCAGGTCGAGGCCCGCCATGGGCAGCAGGCCGGTCTCGTCGACGGCGCCGGTCCGGTGCGGCGGGTGGAACAGGGCTTCCAGGTCGATGAGGACGGGTTGGTCCCCGCAGGCGATCAGGTTCTCCCGGTGGAAGTCGACGCCGTCGAGGGCGTGCACGAGGGCCAGCAGGGCGCCGAGCCGGCGGTAGTAGGGGCCGGGCGGGCCGGCCAGGGGGCGGTGGGCGACGAACTCGGCCCAGCCGTGGGTGCCCCGGTCGAGGACGCGCGGGGTGAGCAGGTCCAGGCCGGTACCCGTCGAGGTGGTCTGGTCGTCGAGCCAGCGCACCAGGTCGTGGAAGTGGGTGTCGACGGCGAGGGAGCGGGGCTTGTAGACCAGGGTGCCGCCGGTGGCGAAGCGCAGGATCGCCACGGTCCGCCCGCCCCGGTGCGCGTCGCCGCTGCCGGTGTCGACGGCCACGCACGGGCCGGGGTCGACGCCGTCGAGCAGGGTGGCGACGAGGGCGGGGCGGTCGGCGCGCAGCCGGTCGAGCAGTTCGGTGTACGCGTCGACGGCGTGGTCGGTGGCCTGGACGAGCAGCCGGGCCAGCACCGGGTACTCCTCGAGGAGTTCCGTGAGGGTCTCGCGCCGGGTGGCCCGCCGGACGAAGCTGGCGAACCGCTCCTGCGGGGTGTCGCCGTCGAGGCGGCCGGTGACCCGGGCGACGTTGAGTTCGAGGACGAGGGTGCGGCAGGCGATCCGGGTGAGCGTGTCGGCGAGGGTGCCGGCGAGGCCGGTGACCAGCGCGGCGCGGTCCCAGAGCGGGGAGTCCGGGATCCGGGCCAGGCAGCGTTCGCGGGCCGTGGTGACGAAGGGCGCGAGGATGGCGGCGAAGCCGGCCTGCCAGGAAGCCCCCACTGCGACCGAGGCCGGGGAGGCGGTGCCACCGGCGCCCGGAGCCGGAGAGGCCGCGCCGTCGACGCCGGGAGCTGAGAGGTCGGTGCCGTCGATGCCGGGAGCCGAGGGGTCCGTGCCGTCGATGCCGGGAGCCGAGGGGTCCGTGCCGTCGGCGCGCTGCGCCGGAGAACCGCCGTGACCAGCACCGGAGCCTCCGACCCCGGCCAGCGCCACCACGAATTCCGGTGCCGTCTCCAGCAGGGCGGTGACCGTCACGGCCCACCGCGGCCGGGGCGCCCGGGCCGCCAACGCGTCGGGCGCCTCGGCGAGCAGGGCCAACACCCCGGTCTCGTCGAGCCCGACGGCCGCGAGCCGCCGGGCCCACTGGCCGGTGTCAGCGAGGTCGTGGGCGGCGCGCCACCGGTCGAGCCGGCGGGCGGCGCGGTCGGGCACGGGGGCGGTCGGGGTGGGCGGGCCGGACAGGGCAAGCCGCTCGGCCAGACTGAGGCCGCTCACCCAGGGAGTCACATCAACATTCTGCGGGCGGGGGGCCTTTCTGCGCCATATCTCGCACCGGCCGGATGAAAGATCCTTTTTGGTAGGACCACCCGCCCCCAGATTCCCGCGCGGTCCCCCCATATTCACCCGCACGCGTTGCGGGCCGCTGACCTGTGGGATTGACTCATTCCAAGCCACTCACATGGCTGAACGGGATGGATCCGCCCCAACACGGTGCCATCCCGGGGCCCCAGTGGGGGTGCGGCTCCTGGGACCGGGTCGCACCCCCACTAAAACCTTTTTATGGGTACTTAATTTACAAGTCGCGGAATGTCTCGATTCGCGCACCCAAAAGGTTCAATCGCTGGGCGAGCTGCTCGTAGCCCCGGTCGATCACGTAGATGTTCCGCAGGACGGACGTCCCCTTCGCGGCGAGCATCGCCAGCAGGATCACCACCGCCGGGCGCAGGGCGGGCGGGCAGATCACCTCGGCGGCCGACCAGTGGGTCGGGCCCTCCACGTACACCCGGTGCGGGTCGAGGAGTTTGACGTGCGCGCCGAGCTTGGTGAGCTCGGTGAGGTAGATGGCCCGGTTCTCGTACACCCAGTCGTGCACCAGGGTGGAGCCGGACGCCACGGCCGCGATGACCGCGAAGAACGGCAAGTTGTCGATGTTCAGCCCGGGGAACGGCATCGGGTGGATCTTGTCCAGCGGCGCGCGCAGGGTCGACGGCCGCACCGTGAGGTCCACCAGCCGGGTGTGCCCGTTGGCCGCCGGGTACTCCTCGCTCCGGCTGTAGTCGAGCCCCATCTCCTCCAGGGTGGCGAGTTCGATCTCGAGGAACTCGATCGGCGCCCGGCACACCGTGATCTCGGAGGAGGTGACGATGGCGGCGGCGATCAGGCTCATGGCCTCGATCGGGTCCTCGGACGGGGCGTAGTCGACATTGCGGTCGAGGTCCGCCGCGCCGTGCACGGTCAGGGTGGTGGTGCCCACCCCGTCGACGGTCACGCCCAGTTCGCCGAGGAAGAAGCACAGGTCCTGGACCATGTAGTTCGAGCTGGCGTTGCGGATCACGGTCACGCCGGGGTGCCGGGCGGCGGCCATCAGCACGTTCTCGGTGACGGTGTCGCCGCGCTCGGTGAGGACGATGGCCCGGGTCGGGACCACGGCCCGGTCGACGTCGGCGTGGTAGAACCCCTCGTGCGCCTTCACGGCCAGCCCGAACGGCCGCAGCGCGCTCAGGGTCGGCTCGATGGTCCGGGTGCCCAGGTCGCAGCCCCCGGCGTACGGCAGCTCGAACCGGTCCAGCTCGTGCAGCAGCGGACCGAGGAACATCAGGACGCTGCGGGTCCGCCGCGCCGCCTCGACGTCCATCGTGCTCAGGTCCAGGACGGCCGGCCGGGTGATCTCCAGGTCGTTGTCCTCGTTGAGCCAGCGGGTCTTCACCCCGATGCTGCCGAGCACCTCCAGGATCCGGTTGACCTCCTCGATCCTGGCGACCTTGCGCAGGGTGGTCCGGCCCTTGTTGAGCAGCGACGCGCACAGCAGGGCCACGCCCGCGTTCTTGCTGGACCGGACGTCGATGCTGCCGGAGAGCTGCTGGCCGCCCTCGATCCGCAGGTGCATCGGTCCGGTGTGCCCGATCGAGATGATCTCGCTGTCGAGGGCGTCGCCGATCCGGGTCAGCATGTCGAGGCTGAGGTTCTGGTGGCCGTGCTCGATCCGGTTGACCGCGCTCTGGCTGGTGCCCAGCGCCTCGGCGAGCTGCGCCTGGGTCCAGCCGCGGTGCTTGCGGGAGGCACGGATGAGACCGCCGATGCGGCGCAGGTAGTCATGCACGTCAGACATGACGGCGACCTTATCTCACAGATGACGTTGCACGCGGCCCCGCTCGTCCGGCGTGGCACGGATCCGGGAGAGGAAACGCGCTCAGTGACGCCAGGGGAACAGGGTGCGCACGAAACCACCGGAGCCGGGTCGCACCACTGCGACCCGGCTGGTGACGTCAGAACTGACCGAGGGTGACCGGCAGTCTCAGGTAGCTCGGCAGCAGGATCGAGTCGTTGAGCTGCGGGTTCTCCCCGATCGCCAGTTCCGGGAACCGGCGCAGCAGCCGGGGCAGGGCGAGCTGCGCCTCCCGGCGGGACAGCGCCGCGCCCAGGCAGTAGTGCGGGCCGACGCCGAAGCTGATCGGGTTGTTGTCCAGCCGCTCGGGGTGGAAGAGGTCCGGGTCGGCGAACCGCTTCGGGTCCCGGTTGGCCGCGCCGAGCATCACGAGGATCGTGCCGCCCTTCGGGATGTCCACCCCGTGCACGGTCAGGTCCTCCGAGGCGCTGCGGCTGACGAAGTGCACGGACGTCTGGTACCGCAGGATCTCCTCGACCAGCGGGCCGGCCGCCTCGGGCTCGTCCCGCATCCGGGCGGCCTGCTCGGGGCGTTCCAGCAGCTCGACCAGCGCGGCAGCGAACATCGGGGTGGTGGTGGAGAACGCCGCGTTGTACGTCACGACCAGGTTGCAGGCCAGTTCGAGGTCGGACACGCCCCCGCCGGCCGCGTCGATCTCCTGGATCAGTCCGCTCGTCACGTCGTCGCCGGGTTCGGCGCGCAGCCGGCCGATGAGGTCCAGGTAGTAGTCGACGAGTTCCTGGGTGGCGACGTCGGCGGCCTCCAGGACCCGGGTGTTGTTCACCCGCATGTTCAGGGCCTCGTTGATCAGGTCCGTGCGGGGCGGCACCCAGGCCTGCTCGGACTCCGGGATGCCGAGCAGCTGCCCGACGACCCCCGCCGGCACCGGATAGGCGAACTCGGTCATGAAGTCGAGTTCGGAGCCGTCGGCGCCCGCCGCCGCCATGTCGTCGAGCCGGGCGTCGATCAGGTCCGTGATGGACTCCTCCATGGCCGTCACGCGGCGCGGGGTGAACACCTTGCCGAACAACCGGCGGAACCGGGAGTGCTCGGCGGCGTTGCTGAACATGATGGTACCCATCAAGGTGGTGTAGAAAGGGTGCTCTTCCCAGTCGGGGCGGGAATCGGCGATATTGTCCCGGTCGAGGTTGACGAACCGGACGTCGCGCAGCACCTCCCCCACCGCCTCGTACCCGTTGACCACGGCGCACATCTTCGAGCCGGGGATCCGCGGCAGGGCGTTGACCTGCCCCAGGGCGTGCAGCGACGCGTACAGCGGCCACGGATCGCGCCGGCCCGCCGGGCTGAGAATCTTACGTAGGATAGTGCCAGCATCCACGGTGTAGTCCTTTAACAGATGTTCGAAGGAACACAGTGGACCTTAGACCGACTTTGCAAGTCGCGGAATAGACAGAAAAAAAACCCGGCACGCCGATGGCGTGCCGGGCTCGGATACTTACAGCAACCTAACGGAGCAGGTTCAGGTTGACGGCGTTCGCCATCGCCTGGTAGCCCGCGTCGTTCGGGTGGATGTGGTCCCCACTGTCGAACTCGGCGCGCAGCTTGCTCGGGGCCGCCGGGTCCCGCATGACCTTGTCGAAGTCGACCAGGCCATCGAAGTCGGAACTCGTGCGCAGGTACTCGTTCACCGCCAGCCGGGTGGCCTCCCGCTCGGGGGTCCACACGGCGCTGGTGGCGTTCTCGTACGGCATCAGGGTGCAGGCCACGACCTTCAGGCCCTTCTGCCGGACCTGGATCGCGATCTGGTGCAGCCCGTCGATGATCGCCTCGGGGCTCTCGTTGCTCATCCAGATGTCGTTGATGCCCAGTTCGACCAGGACCGTACCGACACCGGCCTGCGACAACGCGTCGTGCTGGAGCCGGAACAGCGCGCTGTTGCCGACCTCGGCGAACCCGCCGCCACCGGCGATGGGCTCGAGCCCGTCCTTGGTGACCCGGTTGCCCGCGATGCCGAGGTTCAGCACGCCCGGGACCCGGTCGCCACGGGGGGTGGCGATCAGGCGGCCGGCCAGAGCGTCCGGCCACCGCTTGTTGCCGTTCAGCGTGGAGTTGGTGCCGTTGGCGATGGAGTCACCGAAGATGACCACCGAGCCGCCGGCCTTCTCCCGCAGTACGTCGACACCGGCGAGGAAGTAGAAGTTCTCCCGCGCGACGGCACCGGGCACCGTGGCCTCGTTGGTCCGGTCGCCGGCCGCGACATAGGAGATCTGCCGCGACTGGAAGTGGAACGTCGTCGACCCGGTCGCGACCGGGAAGAAGAGCGTCACCACGAGGTCCTGCTGCGCCCCGACCGCGAAGGTGAGCGGGTCGCTGAGGATGTCGGTGCCCTTTTTCTGAACGACCGACGTCTTACCGTTGAACGTCAGTTCGCGCACGCTCGCCGGGACGATGTCGGACAGGTCCGGAGTCGTGAGATCCGGAAGAGCAACCGTCGCGTGTCCGATGGTGACGGACGCGTTCAGGCCGTACTGGTCGGACAGCCGGATCCGCAGAGCCTCGCCGCCCACCGAGGTGTGCACGATCTGGCGGAGACTCTGATTGGTGAATCCGACCATGCTGGAACCACCGGCGACGCTACCGGGCGTCGACCCCGCCGCCCACGTGCCGACCCATTCCTTGTTCTTGTCAATGCCGCCGGTCGCCGAACCGCTGCTCGCGGCGAGCACAGAGGATGCGACAACCGCGACCGCCGAGGCGGCCAGCAGAACCCGCAACTTTCGAGGGGTGTTCATGTCGGGAGCGAACCTCCAATTGATGACCAACGTGGGTCGCCCGCCCGTGAATTACTCGGGCGGTAGGGACAACAAGTTAGTGCCCTCGCCGTACACCGTCAATCGGCTCTTAGAATGGATTCACCAGCCCTTTCATGTATATCGATATAACGAATGCACTGTGGACTGCCTATTCGGGAAAGCGCCACGAATAGGTCATTCCCGCACCTGAGCCACTGTGGATCTTCCATACTGGCCCACAGCCGGAGAGAGCGGTATTGTCCCGCTAGGTGGGCTGAGCCCCCATGCATTTCTCCGCGTCCGGGGGCGCGATCATCGACCAGTGAAGTAGGGGATTTAGATGGACAACTACGTCAATCGCGCCCTGGACATCCTCGCCGGCTACGGCTCGCGGGAGGCGCTCGTCGGCGACGGCGTCCGGCTCAGCTACGACGACGTCCGCGCGAAGGTGCTCGACCTCGCGGCGTCCCTCCAGGACAACGGCGTGCGCTCCGGCACCGCCGTCGGGGTGCTCGTGTCCAACCCGCCCGAGGCGCTGCCGCTGCACCTGGCCCTGCACCTGCTCGGCTGTCGCACCGTGTGGATCGCCCTGATCACGCCCCGCAACGAACTCGCCGCCTATGTCCAGTTGGCCCAGCTCGACGCGCTGATCTACGACGCCCGGACCCAGGACGCGCTCGGCCGGGAGATCGCGGCCAGCCTCGCCCCGCTGCCCGTGCTGTGCCTCGGCCCGGACGGGCTCGGCCCCGACCTGCTCGCCGCGCGCCCCGCCGACGCCCCCGCGCTGGACCTGTCCGGCGTGACGCACGAGCCCGAGTCGGTGTTCCAGACCAGCGGCACCACCGGACTGCCCAAGATGGTGCACCACCGGCAGGGCTTCTTCGAGCAGGTCATCGAGCTGGCCACCCAGTTCCGCGACGCGGGGCACCCGGTGCTGCGGCACCTGTCGGTCACCCCGCCGTGGCACGTCAGCGGCCCGATGACCGCGTACTTCAACCTGTTCCACGGCGGGGTGCTGTTCGTCCAGGAGGACTGGGACGCCGACGTCTTCCTGGCCACCATCCACGCCGAGAAGATCAACTCGACGTTCGTGTCGCCGCCGCTGTTCTACGAGCTGCTCGACCACCCGAAGCTCGCCGAGACCGACTTCGACCAGATGCTGATGTTCAACGTCGGCAGCGCCCCCACGGCCCCCGCCCGGCTGGTCCAGGCGTACGAGCTGCTCGGCCCGGTCGTTCGGATCGCGTACGGGTTGAGCGAGTCCACCCTGATCACCGCCATGCCCGCCGTCACCCCCGACCCGGCCCACCCGGAGCGGCTCGGCTCCTGCGGCCTGCCCTACGGCGACGTCCGGATCGAGATCCGCGACGAGGACGCCCGCGAGGTGCCGACCGGCGAGCTCGGCGAGGTCTGGGTGTCGAGCAAGCTGAACATGACCGGGTACTGGGGGCAGCCCGAGTACACCGCCGAGACCCTCGTCGACGGCTGGATCCGCACCGGGGACCTGGGCAAACTCGACGCCGACGGGTACCTGTACCTCGTCGACCGGGTCAAGGACATGATCGTCACCGGCCGGGGCTCGCGGAACGTGTTCTCCCGCCCGCTGGAGGACTTCCTCGCCGCCCAGCCCGAGATCCGCGCCGCCGCCGTCATCGGCGTCGACGACGAGAAGCTCGGCGAGGTCGTGCACGCCTACGTGGTTCTCGCCCCCGACAGCGTGGTGGACGTGGAGGTCCTCCAGGCCCGGGTGCTGGAGGACTTCACCCCGATCTGGGTGCCCCGCACCATCGACTTCGTGGACCGGCTGCCGCTCGGGAACACCGGCAAGGTGGACAAGAAGGCACTGCGGGCCCGGTACCGGGCCGAGCGCGCGTGAACCGGCGCACCGGCCTGGTCGCGCTGCTGATCGCCGACACGATCGCGGCGCTCGGCATCCGGATGTCCGTCGTCGCCGTGCCCTGGCTGGTCCTCGTCATGACGGACAGCCCGGTGAAGATGGGCATCGCCGCCGGGGCCGAGATGGTGCTCTACGTCCTGTCCAGCGTGTTCGCGACCCCGCTCGCCGACCGGTTCGGGCTGTGGCGGACGTCCATCTACACCGACGTGGGCAGCGCGGCGGCCCTCGCGGCGGTCGCGCTGATCCCCGGGCTGGACTTCGTCACCCTGATCCTGCTGGTGTCCGTGATGGGCGCGATGCGCGGCGTCGGCGACCGGGCCAAACACGTCCTGCTCCGCCCCATGGCCGAACTCGCGGACGTCCCCATGATCCGGGTGACGTCCCTGTACGAGGGCATGACCCGGGCCGCGATCCTGCTCGGCGCACCCCTCGGCGGCGTCCTCATCTACTGGTGGAGCGCCCCGCTCGTCGTCGGCTTCACCGGCCTGACCTTCGCGGCCGGCGTACTCCTCGTCGGGGTGTTCGTCCGGCCGCCCGCCGAGGAGCCCTCGGAGGCCGCCGAGCCGAAGGAGCCCTACCTGGTCGCGCTGCGCGGCGGGGTCAGGGCCCTCGCCCAGGACCGGCTGCTGGTCACGATGACCGTCATCCTGTTCGCCAGCAACCTGTTCACCCAGGCGGCCGTGGTCGTGTTCGTCCCGCTCTGGGTACGCGACGTCGTGCACACCCCGGCCGCGCTCGGCCTGGTTGGCGGGGCGTTCGCGCTCGGCGTCGTCCTGGGCAGCCTCGTGTTCACGTTCCTGTCGACCCGGATCCCGCAGTACCTGGCGTTCACGCTCGGGGCCATCCTCGGCGGCGCGCCCCGGCTGCTGGTCCTCGGGCTCAGCGACAGCCTGACGGTCGTGATGGTGGTGACCCTGCTGTCGGGGATCGCGATGTGCTCGGTGAACCCGGTGTACGGCGCCGCGCTGTACAAGCGGGTGCCCGCCGCGTTGCAGACCCGGGTGTTCGGGCTGGTCACGGCCGTGTGCTTCGCCGGTATCCCGATCGGCGGGCTGTTGGCGGGGTGGGCGGTGCCCGGGATCGGGTTGACCACCACGATCCTGGTGTTCGGGGTCGTGTTCCTGGCGGTCAGTCTGATTCCGTTGTTCGGGTTCCGGGGGCGGGATCCGTTGGGGGTGGTCGTGAAGGCGGGGGCCGGGGGGACGGCGGTCGCTGCGGGCGAGGAACCGGAGGTCGTGGACGCCGCAGCTCCGGAGACCGGGGAGCCCGTGGCCCCGGGGGCCGGTGGGCCGGTGGCCGGGGAGAGGGCCGTGTCCGCCCCGTAGGGTCACCGGGTGCGGTTCCGGATCCTGGGCCCCTTCGAGGGCGACGTCGACGGTACCCCTCTCGTGGTGTCCCGGCGGCGCGAGCGCCGGCTGCTGATCGTGCTGCTCCTGCACCCCGGCGAGGTCGTCGCGACCGACCGGCTGCTCGACCTGCTGTGGGACGGCGACGGCCCCGACCTGGCCCGGTCCTCCCTGCACAGCATGGTGTCCCGGCTGCGCGCGCTCGTGGGCCGGCACCGGCTCGTGGCGGAACGCGGCGGCTACCGGCTCGACGTCGACCCCGCGCACACCGACGCGGGCCGGTTCCGGGCCCTCGTCGCCCGGGCCGACGCGGAGACCTCCCCCGGCCGGCGCCGCGACCTGCTCCGGGACGCCCTGGACCTGTGGCGCGGCGAACTGCCCGAGGACCTCGCCGCCGGCGGCCTGTTCGCCGCGCTCACCGCCGAACGGTTCCGGGCCACCGGCGACTGGTTGGCGGCGGGCCTCGAACTCGGCCGGCACGCCGAACTGCTGCCCGAACTCACCCGGCTGGCGGCGGAACACCCCGACGTCGACCGGTTCACCGCGCTGCGGATGCTCGCCCTGCACCGCTCCGGCCGCACCGCCGAGGCGCTCACCGCCTACGAGGAGACCCGGCGCCGGCTCGCGGCCGACGCCACCACCCCGGGCGTGCGACTGCGGGAAACCTATCTCTCGGTACTGCGCGACGAGGCCCCCGCCACCACCCCCGCTCCCCCGGCCCGCCCACCCGCGCAACTGCCCGCCGACCCGGCCGGTTTCGTCGGCCGCACCGCCCCGCTCCGGGCCCTCGACCGCCTCCGGTCGCACCCCGTCGTCCTGGTCACCGGCCCGGCGGGCGTGGGCAAGACGGCGCTCGCGACCCGGTGGGCGCGCCGCAACGCCCGGCGGTACCCCGACGGTCAACTGCACATCGACCTCCGCGGGTACGACCGGCCGGTGCCGGCGCTGGAGACCCTCGGCCGGTTCCTCCGCGCGCTCGGGGTACCCGCCGACCAGGTGCCCGGGGAGGTGACCGAGGCCTCGGCGGCGCTGCGGGGCCGGCTGTCGGGTACCCGGACCCTCCTGGTCCTCGACAACGCCAGCTCCCCCGAGCAGATCCGGCCGCTGCTCCCGGACTCGCCCGGCTGCCTGCTCCTGGTCACCAGCCGCGACCGCCTCCCGGCCCTGGAACGTCCACCCGGCGAGGCCCCGCCCGCCGCCCCGGGTTCAGCAGCCCTTTCCGCTGGCCCGGCCAGGGAGGGGCCCGAGGGCCTCCGCCCGCTGGCCGTCGGGGCCGCACTCCCGGAGCTGGACGTCGGGCGGTTGGGGTTGGAGGTGCTCGGGGCAAGGGAGGCCGAGGAGCTGCTGGCCCAGATCGTGGGGGCCGAGCGGTTGCGGGCAGAGCCGGAGGCCACGGCCGGGCTCGTGGCCGTCTGCGCCCGGTTGCCCCTGGCGCTGCGGATCGCCGCCGCGCACCTCGCCGACCGGCCCGGGATGACGGTCGCGGAGCAGCTCGCGCAGTTGCGGGAGTCCGACGCGTTGGCCGAGTTGGCGATCGACGGGGATCCGCAGAGCGCGGTGCGGGCGGCGTTCGACCAGTCCTACGCGAGCCTGGAGCCGGACGTGCGGCGGATGTTCCGGCTGGTGGGGGTGCTGGCGGCGCCGGACTTCGGGGTGGCGAGCGCGGCGGTGCTGGCCGATGTGGAGGAGGTCGAGGCGGGGCGGCTGCTGGAGCGGTTGGCGGGGGCGCACCTGATCTCGGAGCGGGCGGACGGGCGGTACACCCGTCACGACCTGATGTTGTCGTACTCCCGGCAACGCTCGGCCGAGGAACCTGGCCTCGCCCCGGCCCGGACCCGGCTCTACGAGTGGCAGGCTCGAACCGCCGCCTCGGCGGCGGTGAGGTTCCCCGAACTCACACCGCTCTCCTTCACGGTGCCGCAGATCTCCGGCTTCGATGACCTGGAGTCCGCGCTGAGCTGGCTGGACGACGAGAGTCCCCAACTCTGGCACAGTGTGACCGAGGCCGCGGGTCACGGTCACCCGGCTCTGGCATGCGTGCTGGCCGAGGCACTCAGGCCGTATGTCGAACGTCGCGGCGAACCGTCGAACATGCTCGAGGTCTCGGAGGCCCACGTCTCCGCCGCTCACATGACGGGAAACGTGACCGCGGAGGCGACCGCGCTCGCCAACCTCGGTCAGGCCAAAAGAGAGATCAACCGCCTCGGTGAGGCCGTGGAGCACTTCGACCAGGCTCAACACCTACTCGGCGTCGCCGGAGACCGACGCGGGCAGGCTTCTCGCATGATCACCTTGGGCATCATGTTGCGCAACCACGGCCAGATGGCCAGGAGCATCGAGATCCACCGTCGGTCGTTGGCCATCCAGATCGAACTGGACGTTCCCGTCGACGCATCCGTCACCCGGACGAACATCGCTCACGCGCACGCCGAGCAAGGGCGGGCGGAAGAAGCTCTCGCGGTGGTCACTGAGTCGGTGCGCACAATGCGCGAACTGCGGAGTCCCGCCTACCTCGCGGGCGCGCTCCTGATGTCGGGCAAGGCGAACGTGCTCCTGGGGAGGCATGACCAGGCGATCGTGGAGTTCACCGAGTCGGTCACGATCTACCGTGGTATGCACCTCCGGATGCTGACAGGTTGGGCGATGGCCCAGTTGGCCGAAGCGCTCGCGCTGGGCGGTCGGGGCGACGAGGCCAGGGACATCATCGACATCGCGTTGGAACACCTCGAGCCGCGCGGCGCGATGCACCGGGCCCGGGGGGAGATTCTCGCGGGCGCGACCTTCCGTGAGTGCGGCGAACCCGATCGAGCGCGTCGACATTTTTCCCAGGGGCTCAGCCTCGCCCGCGCGGCGGGGACGCCCTATATGGCGGCGGACGCACTCGTCGGCCTGGCGGGGGTGACCTCGGGCACCGAGTCCCGTGCGCACGCCGAGGCCGCCTTGGCGATCACGCGCGAGTACGGTTACGCCAGGCTCACGGCCGAAGCCGAGCGCGTCCTCGCCGGAACGTGCGTCTGATCATCGAATCGGTGGTCGTGTTGGCGGGCCCGGGGCGGGGCGGAGCCCCGGGCCGGGCTGACGCGGAACACGGAGCGCCCTGCCCGCAGGTCACCCCGCGCAGGAGCCCCTGCGGGAACCACCCGGCTGCCGGGGCCGGGCTAGCACCAGTTCGCCACCGTCACCGCGATCGGTGCCCCCGACAGCACGGCCGACCGGTTCGGGATGTCCCCGCAGGTGGCGTCGCGTTCCACGGTCGCCCACGTCCCCCGGGTCAGCTTGAACTGCAGGGTGGCCCCGTTCGCCGGTAGGGTCACCGTCCAGTGTGTGGCGTCCACCCTGGTCAGCGCGATGCCGGCCGGGTCCCAGTCGGACATTCCCGTGCCGAGGACGCTCAGGGTCCCGGCCAGGTGGACGGTGCCGGCGGTCGACGCCGGAACGGTGGCGGTGAGGACCACGGAGCCGACCGGTCCGGCGTAGCGCGCGGCCACGACCGAGGGCCGTTCGACCGGCTTCCCCGCGTCGATGGACAACGCGAGCCGCACGAACTGCGCCATCGACCAGGCCAAGGGTGTCGCCGAGTCGGTGCCCTCGCCGAACACGAACCCGGAGGACGACGCCCGGTCCCACGCCTGCTCCGGGATCATGTAGCCACTGTTGGCGGAGGCGGCCATCGTGGCCAGGTGCGACGCGGCGGACCGCCCGGCGGCCAGCTCGTACTCGCCGCGTTCCCCGGACAGCAGCGGCCACAGGCGACCGGTGCCGCCGGTGCCGACGTACGGGCCGCCCGACGAGGTCTCGCCGTACGCGTCGTGGTTGTACCGGTACCACATGGCGCCGTTGGGGGTGTCGACCTTGAGGGTGGCGTCGAGTTCGGGCAGGGACGCCAGGATGGTCGGGTCGTCGGCGCGTTTGACCCCGAGCCGGACGAGGTCGAGGAAGCCGCCGTCGACGACGTCGCGCTCGTCCCACGTCCCGCCGCCCGAGTTGATCTCCAGTGGCTGCCCGTCGTTCGGGTTCCCGTTGGCGTCGACCCGCTGGTAGTAGCGGCCGTCGCCGAGGTGCCCGGAGGTGGTGAAGGTCTGGGAGTCGAGCGCGGCCCGCCAGGCGTCCGCAGTGGTCAGGTAGGACGGGTCCCCGCCGAGGGCCGCCGCGCACACCAGGCCGGCGATCTCGGCGGCGATGGTCGAGGGCGAGTAGCCGGCCTCCTCCTCCCAGCGTTCCTGCGGGCTGTGGGTGCCCCGGGCGCGGAGGAAGTCGGCGGACTTCTTCAGTTTCGGCCACGCGTCGGTGCGGCCGAGGTGCCAGGCGAGGATGATCGGGTACGCGACCTCGTCGAGTTGCAGGCTGCCCCAGACCGGGGTGCCGTCGAGGCGGGTGTTCTGCGGGAACGAGCCGTCGGGGCGCTGCTGGACGGTGAGCAGGTAGTCGAGGGAGCGGTTCGCGGCGGCGGCGTCGCCGGCATAGAGCTGGGCGGTGGCGACCTGGTAGAGGTCGCGCGCCCAGACCGCGTGGTAGCCGGCGGTGCCCGGGTTGTCGGCGTTGATCGCCTGGCCCCAGGGCACGGTGAGCGAGGCGACGTTCGCGCCGAGGTAGGTCTTGTCCTCGTGCGCTTTCAAGATCATCAACGCGACGTGGTACTGGGTCCCCAGCCCCGTCGACGTCACGCTGACCGGGGCGGCGTTCAGCCCGGACAGGTACGCGTGCCAGCCGGCGGCGTACGAGCCCACGACGGCGGTGAACCCCGCGGCCAGGGAGCCCGAGGCGGCACCGGACGCGGCGGTGCGGTCCGCGCCGAAGCCGAGCGCCAGGGTGAACGTCGTGTCCGTCCCGACGGGTACCTGGCCGACCTGCACGAGGTTGCCGGGCGAGCCGGCGGAGTCGTAGCGGTTGTCGAGCGTGTGGTTGCCGCGCAGGTCCACGTACCCGTCGGAGGGGGTTCCGCTGTAGCCGCTGGTCAGGGCCGTGAAGCCGGTGGACGCGGCGAGGGCGCTGGCCACGGGGCCGTCGCTGGCGACGAGCTGGCCGGCGGACGTGGCCCCGGTGTCGCCCGTCCCGGAGTTGTTCAGGGACGGGTTGTACAGGACGTAGAGCTTCAGCGGGCCGCCGGAGAGGACCTGGAACCTGGTCCGGAGCAGCATCGTCTGCCGGGCCGGGTCGGCGGCGTAGCTCTTGGTGATCCGGTACCTGCCGCTCCTCGCGGTGTTGACCTGGTCGTAGCTGAGCGAGCGCGGGTCGGTGAGCGTGGTGGCGTGGCTGGTGGAGTCGCGTTCCAGCTCGGTGAACGTCGCGCCGTCGCTGACGACGAACTGCAGGTCCTGGACGTTGGCGGTGTCGACGGTCGGGTAGTACACCTCGTGGGTGATCCCCTGGCCGAGGGTGAACCAGACCTTGGAGCCGGTCGTGGCCGAGGTGCCCAGGCCGTCCTTGGCGCCGGTGGTCCAGGCGGAGCCGACTCCCGGGGCTCCGGGAGCCGGGGCCGCTGCGGCGCGAAACGCGAGGCGCCCCTGGCCGAGCGGCTGAGCGCCCCCGGCGGCGTGGCCGGGGGTGGGGCCCAGCAGTGCCGCACCGAGCGCGACGACCACGGGTAGGGCCGTGCGGGTTCTCATAGCGTTCTCCATCCGGGGGGTGATGGTTGCGCCGCAGAACATATTGCACTTTCGATGCGTTGAACACCCCTCCGGAACGCCAACTTCACCTGTGGGCAACAAACGTGAAACGTCCTTTGCGAGGTGGAGATGCCCCATCTTGGTCATGGGATGTTTCGGATCCGTTTCCGAATCGTTACTCAGAACAACGTTAGTTCTCCGTTGTTCGGCTGGTGTCGGGCGTCACAGGGGCCTATGTTGTCGGCAGCAACATATCCCCCCGCAGCGCCGGGCCTTACCCGACGCGACTTGATGAAAGGACCCGGGCAATGCGCAAGGGACTCCTAGGGTTCACCACCGCCTGCGCGGTCATGGCCCTCGGCCTGACCGGCTGTGGCGGCTCTGACGACAAGGCGGCCGACGCCAAGAAGCCGAAGATCGGCGTGATCCTCCCCGACAGCAAGTCGTCGGCCCGCTGGGAGACCGCCGACCGCAAGTACCTGACGGAGGCCTTCAAGGCCGCCGGCGTCGACTACGACATCCAGAACGCCCAGGGCGACAAGAGCGCGTTCCAGACCATCGCTGACCAGATGATCACGAACGGCGCGACGGTCCTGATGATCGTCAACCTCGACTCGGGTACCGGCAAGGCCGTGCTCGACAAGGCGAAGAGCCAGGGCGTCGCCACCATCGACTACGACCGGCTCACGCTCGGCGGTGGCGCGCAGTACTACGTCAGCTTCGACAACGTGAAGGTCGGCCAACTCCAGGGCGAGGGCCTCGGCAAGTGCCTGACGGACATGAAGGCCGTCAAGCCGATCGTCGCCGAGCTCAACGGCGGGCCGACGGACAACAACGCGGCGCTGTTCAAGAGCGGCTACGACGCGGTGCTGGACCCGAAGTACAAGTCGGGCGACTACGTCAAGGGCCCGGACCAGTCCGTACCCGACTGGGACAACACCCAGGCCGGCACCATCTTCGAGCAGATGCTGACCAGCCAGCCGACCATCGGCGGTGTGCTCGCCGCCAACGACGGCCTCGGCAACGCCGCGATCTCCGTGCTGAAGAAGAACAAGCTCAACGGCAAGGTCCCGGTCACCGGCCAGGACGCCACCGTGCAGGGCCTGCAGAACATCCTCGCGGGCGACCAGTGCATGACCGTCTACAAGGCGATCAAGCAGGAGGCCGACGCGGCCTCGAAGCTGGCCATCAGCCTGGCCAAGGGTGAGAAGGGCTCCACGACCCAGACGGTCAAGGACCCGACGGCCGGCAAGGACGTCCCGTCCGTGCTGCTCACCCCGCAGGCGATCTTCAAGGACAGCGTCAAGGACGTCGTCGCCGACGGCTTCGTGACCAAGGCCGAACTGTGCACGGCCGACTTCGCCGCCCTGTGCGACGCGGCCGGCGTCAAGTAGCAACCCCGTGGGCGGGCCCCCTCGCACCTGCGAGGGGGCCATCACTAGAGGAGCGGTTATGCAGCCCGTGGTGGAACTCCGTGGGATCAACAAGAGTTTCGGAGCGGTGCACGTCCTGCGGGACGTGAACTTCTCCGCCTATCCCGGGGAGGTGACCGCGCTCGTCGGCGACAACGGCGCCGGCAAGTCGACCCTGGTCAAGTGCATGGGTGGCATCCACCCCATCGACTCCGGCGACTACCTGTTCGAGGGTCGCCCGGTGCACGTGCACAGCCCCCGCGACGCCGGCGCCCTGGGCGTCGAGATCGTCTACCAGGACCTCGCGCTGTGCGAGAACCTCGACATCGTCGAGAACATGTTCCTGGGCCGGGAGAACACCAAGGGCCTGATCCTCGACGAGCCTTCCATGGAACAGCTGGCCACCGAGACGCTGGCCAGCCTGTCCGTGCGGACCGTGCGCTCCATCCGGCAGAAGGTCTCCAGCCTGTCCGGCGGGCAGCGCCAGACCGTCGCCATCGCCAAGGCCGTGCTGTGGAACAGCAAGGTCGTCGTCCTCGACGAGCCCACCGCCGCGCTCGGCGTCGCCCAGACCGCCCAGGTGCTGGAGCTGGTCCGCCGGCTCGCCGACAGCGGCCTGGCCGTCATCCTCATCTCGCACAACATGAACGACGTCTTCGCGGTCGCCGACCGGATCGCGGCGCTGTACCTCGGCCGGATGGCCGCCCAGGTCAAGGCGTCCGACGTCACCCACAGCCAGGTCGTCCAGCTGATCACCGCCGGAAGCAGCGCGGGCATGAACGGAGCCTCCTCGTGACCACCAACGAACTCGTCAAGGAGCGCCCGGTCAACCCGGTGCAGGCGTACGTCGACAAGGTGCGCGGCGGCGACATGGGCGCGCTGCCCGCCGTGTTCGGGCTCCTCGTCCTGTGCACCGCGTTCACGATCCTGCGCCCGGTGTTCCTCACCCCGGGCAACATCGCGAACCTGTTCACCCAGGGCGCGGCCGTGACCGTGATCGCCATGGGCCTCGTGTTCGTGCTGCTGCTCGGCGAGATCGACCTGTCCGCCGGGTACACGAGCGGGGTGTGCGCCGCCGTCCTCGCGGTGCTGCTGACGAACCACGGCGTGCCCTGGTACCTCGCGGTCCTCGCCTGTCTCGTCACCGGCGTCCTGATCGGCTTCACCCTCGGTTTCCTCCGGGCGAAGGTCGGCATCCCGTCGTTCGTGGTGACGCTGGCCGCGTTCCTGGCGTTCCAGGGCGTGGCGCTGCTGCTGGTCAAGGGCGGCTCCAACATCGCGATCCGCGACCAGGTGATCCTGTCGATCGCGAACCGGAACGTGCCGCCGCTGGTCGGCTGGGGCCTGGCCGCGGTGTGCGTCGCCGGGTACTCCCTCGTCCAGCTCGTCCAGATCCGCAACCGGGCCCGGCGGGGGCTCGTCCCGACCCCGGTGCCGCTGGTGGCCGCCCGGATCGCCGGCCTGGCCGTGCTCCTCGCGGTCGGCGTCTGGGTGCTCAACCTCGAACGCAGCCGCAACGCCGCCTTCGTGTCGCTCAAGGGCATCCCGATCGTGGTACCGCTGATCGCGGTGCTGCTGGTGGTGGGCACGTTCGTGCTGGCCAGGACCAAGTACGGCCGGCACCTCTACGCGGTCGGCGGCAACGCCGAGGCGGCCCGCCGCGCCGGCATCAACGTCGACCTGATGCGGATGTCCGTGTTCGCCGTGTGTTCGACCATGGCGGCCGTCGGCGGCATCATCGCCGCGTCCCGGGCGAACTCGGTCGACCCGAACACGGGCGGCAGCACGGTGCTGCTGCTGGCGGTCGGCGCGGCCGTGATCGGCGGCACCAGCCTGTTCGGCGGCAAGGGCCGGGTGCTCGACGCCGTGCTCGGCGGGGCCGTGGTGGCCGTCATCGAGAACGGGATGGGCCTGCTGGGCTACAGCGCGGGCGTGAAGTACGTGGTCACGGGGCTGGTACTGCTGCTCGCCGCCGGGGTGGACGCCCTGTCGCGGCGACGTGGTTCCGTCGCCGGATTGCGCTGAGTAGTCACTCCCACGGAGAATCCAGCCGATGCGCGCGGGACCGAGCCAGGAGGAGATCCGCAGGTACAACCTCGGGTCTCTACTCCGGCACGTCCATGTGCTGGGCCCGACCTCGCGGGCCCAGCTCACCACCCTGATGGGGCTCAACCGCAGCACCATCGGCGCGCTGACCGCCGACCTGGTGGCCGCCGACCTGGTCCGCGAGGAGCTGCCCCGGGACCGGCAGGGCGCCGGCCGCCCGTCGCTCGTGGTGCGCCCGGTCTCCGAGCGCGTCCACGTCTACGCGTTCCACGTCGGCGTGGACCGGGTCGTCGCGTCCCGGGTCGGCCTGGGCTGCGTCGTCCTCGACCGGCGCGAGATGATCCACCCCCGGGGCGCGTTCAGCCCCGACGACGTGCTGCGCACCGTGGCCGGGTTCGTGGAGCAGATGCGCCGGTCCGTCCCGGCGGACGCCGTCTGCGTCGGGGCCGGGGCGTCCGTCTCCGGCCTCGTCCGGCACGTCGACGGCATGGTCAGCTTCGGCCCGAACCTGGGCTGGCGGGACGAGCCGTTCGGGGACCGGCTGTCCGGCCTGGTCGGCGAGCGGGTGATGGTCGGCAACGACGCGGACCTCAGCGCCCTCGCGGAGCACCTGCGGGGCGTGGCCACCGGCTCCGCCGACGTCGTCTACCTGCACGGCGACGTGGGCATCGGCGGCGGCATCATCGTGGCGGGCCGACTGCTCGGCGGCCACGAGGGGTACGGCGGCGAGGTCGGCCACATGGTCGTCAACCCGGCCGGCGGCCCGTGCGGCTGCGGTTCGCACGGCTGCTGGGAGACCGAGATCGGCGAGCGGGCCCTGCTGGTGGCGGCCGGCCGCTCCCCCGACGACGGCCGGCAGGGCGTGACCGCGCTGATCGACTCCGCTTCGAGGGGCGACGCCGACGCGCAGGAGGCGCTGCGCCGGGTCGGTGACTGGCTCGGCTTCGGGGTGGCCAACCTGGTCAACATCTTCAACCCGCAGACCGTGGTGTTCGGCGGGCACCTGCGCGACGTGTACCTGGCCTCCGCCGCCCAGGTCCGGGGCCGGCTGAACCGGATGGGCCTGCACGCCTCCCGCGAGCCGGTGAAGTTGCGCACCCCGTCGCTGGGCGAGGATCTGCCGCTGATCGGGGCGGCCGAGCTGGCGTTCACCCGGCTCCTCGAGGACCCGCTCGGCACTCCGTGACCCAGAGCCCCGCCCCGGCCCGGCCAGCCCCGCCCCGGCCCGCCCCGGCCCGGCCCGCCCCGGCCCACCTCGCCTCGGCCAGGCCCCCGCGGATCCTGACCACGACCGCCGTGACGCACCCTGAGGGAGGTGCGCCACGGCACGCGGGGCCGACCGGCCACCCGGCCCCGCACGCGGAGGGACCGGCGGCCGCCCTCTGGGAGGTTGGACGACCACCGGCCCCTCAATCACGTCAGGCCGTTTCCCTCCGGCGGCGGCTGACGATCAGCACCGCGCCGACGACGGTCGAGGCGGTGAGCACCCCGATCCCCGCGTACGCGGCACTGTTGTCGGTCGTCTCCGGGGCCGCCACCCCGAAGCCGCCGAGCTTGCCCTGGTTCACGTAGTCGGAACCGGGGAGTTTGTCGCCGTACCGGGCGCGCACCACGTCCTGGTAGCCGGCGACGGTGACACTGGTGGTGCCGACCACCGAGCGGGCCATGTCGTTGAGGGGGACGACCCGGCCGTTGTGCACCTTGTACCAGGCGTTGACCTGTGGTTCGGTGAACACCAGGTCACCGGACGCCTGCCGGGGGTACGACACCTCGTCCACCGTGGACGAGATGTTGACGGCCTCCCACGCCGTACCCGCCGGCTGGGCGATCCAGACCGACGCGCGCTGCCCGCTGGTGGAGCGCGCCTCCACCGTGGCGTAGGCGAACAGGGCCACCGGGGCGGACCGGTCGCCGGCCACGAAGGCGGGGTTGAGGGAGTAGACGGCCTCGGCGGCACCGGTGAGGGTGGGTGCCTTGCCGGCCGCCGCCCGGTCGGCCGCGCCCCCGTCGAGCGACACGGACCGGCCGGCCGCGTGCTCGTCGAGCTGGACGAAGAACCGGGCGATCCGGGTGGGCGCGTCACCCTGGGTGGCGGCGGAGCGCGCGGTGGCCAGTTCGGCGGCCGACGGTCCCGGCACGCCGGGGGCCGCGGACGCGGGGCTGGCCAGCAGGAGGACGGTGGCGGCACCGACGGCCGCGGCGAACGTGTGGAGTCTCATGTCCGTCTCCTCACAGACCGATCCGGTACAGCGACTGCGCCCAACGGAACTGGCCGTTGCTGACGTAGTAGCTGTGCGACGCCTGGCTGTAGCGCTGGCTGCTCGGCCACGGGTCGCCCCAGAAGATGGAGTTGGTGGCCGTGTCGTAGCCGTAGATGACCTGCGCGTGGCCGCCGCCGGCGGTCCAGTAGATCCCGGTCTCGATCGGCCGGTTCCCGTTGATCTCGGTCTGCACGCCGGTGTAGGACAACGCGCCGGTCACGGTGCCGGGCCGCAGCCCCAGCGCCTGGAACGCGCGCTGCACGTTGGACAGCTCGGCGGGCTGGTTCGGGCACGTCGTGCCGGCCGGGTAGCCGCGCCCGTAGTCGCAGAAGGTGTTCTGGCTCGTGCTCGCGCCGTAGCCCAGGTACCGGGCGATGGTCAGGCCGCTGGCGGCCCAGCACCACTGGTTCTGCGACTGCACCTGCTGCGTGATGCCCAGTTGCTTGCTCGCGGCGAACGCGGGCGTGGCGGGCAGCGTGGTCACGAGCAGGGCGGTGAGGACGGCCACGGCGCCGCCGAGGCGTCGTCGGGTCTTGTGCATGGTCACTCCTTTCGGGAGCGGACACCGGGGAGGGGTAGGTGGAACAACCCGGAGTGCACATCACGTTAGGAGTCGACCAACATCAATGGAACGGGAACCAACCCTTGTAAAACCCTTTCTTCGGGTACGGCCTCACACACCGCCCGAAAGAGGCGCGCACGCCCGGGGCGCCCTCACGGAAGAGGGCCGACAGTCGGGATGACGGTCGGCCCACGGTTTCCGGCGGGGTGGCGGCGCCGTTCACTGCGCTCGACCCTAGAAGGGTTACCGAATCCGGACAACCCTTGCGAACCCCTTCCAACCCACCATTTCCCCTGGTACGCGTCCTATGTATCCAAATTACATTCCTGTTATAGGGTTCCCCCGCCTGGCACCCGCCCCTCGATCCACTCGGCGAACAGCAAATCCGCCTCAAGGGGCAGCTCCAGGTCTGCGAGCAGGCGACGGGCTGTGGCGCGCTGCGATGGTTGGTTGTGCGCGCGCAGGATCGTGGCAACCTCACCGGGGTGGATCGAGCATGCTGGTTCCAGCAGCACGTCGGCCGCTGCAATCAGCAGGAGAACGGCGCGAAACTCCGGCGGTTTGTCCAGCCGCCTCCACGAGGCTGCTTCGAAGTCCATGCCGAGAAGTGGAGAGCTTTCCCCGGCGACGAGCGGCTGGAACCCGGCCAACACTTGGGGATACAGACCAACGATCAGATCGACTGCCTCTTTGCGGCGTCGACCTGGCGGGAGAACGGGAATGCCGTGCAGGATCCAGTCAGCCTGAGACTCGGTGCTCAACCATCCAGTGGAGATCCGGTCGAAAAGGCTGTGGAATCCACCCTCGTGGAGGCGCTCCTGCGTTAGCCGCTCCAGACAGCGCCGCCACCGCGCCGCCGCGCGCGGGACGTCGGCCCCGAATCTGTCCACAAAACGGTCACCCATGCGAATCCTATAGCTGGCGCTCGCGAGGGCCTGTTCCGCAAAGCTGGCGTGCACCATTCCCGCTGACGGGTATTCGTACTCGGAAGCCCGCACCGCCCGCTCGACCGTCTCCACCACGACCGTGGTGATCCGCTCATAGTTGTCTGGATTGACGACCTTCAGAACCTCCAACAGCGGTAGATCGCACCAGTCGTTGTCGTATTGCGAGGTAGAGATCCTGGCTGACAGCGGCACCGAGCATGCCAGCAGGACCGCTCGCTCCACCAAAGCCCGGGTCACCCTGAAACCCGGCGATACCGTACCCAGCGTCCTGGCCGCGAAAAGCAACACCGTTGACGACCGTGCAACATCGGCATCGCTCTCAACCATCGCCAGGCGAAGCAGTTCATCCGCGCCGCCTTCATGGGCGCGGTCGAGGATCTGGACGGCGAGTTGGGAGACAACACTCCATGACGACTCGAACAGGTGCCCCTTCAGCTGTTCCCACACGGCAGCGGGGTCAGGCTTCCTCTTCACCAGCTGAGAAGCCGCGAAGTACTCCAGAAAGGTCCGGTGGACGAAGCCGTACTGAGGCTGGATCGCGTCGACGCCCATGTCCGTCAGGACCCACGCGCGGCCAGCACAGAAATCCAGAAAGTCCTCGGCGGCCTGGACTGCCTCGTCCGGATCCTCGAAGCGCTTCGTAGCCAGGTACTCGGCAAGGCTCCGGCTCAGCTCCGCGCGGGGCAGCACCTGGCGGCCGGCCGGGTCCGTGAACAACTGCCAGGCGAGGCGCTGCACTGCGGGACGGACGAAGGACGAGAAGCGGTGCGGGACCTCGATGTCTCGGGACTTGTCCCAGGTGACGAAGAGGAGCTCGGCGCAGCGTTCGTAGATCTCGGGGCGGTTGCGCGGGATGTAGTGGGTGCTGGAGTAGAGCGTGCACAGCAGTGACAGCATCAGCGGGTTCGCGCACAGGTCGCGGGCGTCCGCGCTCTCCCGGAGGAAGTCACCGGCGAGGCTCCCGCCCTCCTCGGAGGACCGGTCGGGGTCGAGGGCGAACCACTTCGTCACGTACTCGGCGATCTGGTCCTTGGTGAACGGTGCGACCGAGGACACCGGGAACAGACCCCGTTCGAGGGGAGCCTCGTAGTAGCCCACGACACGGGAGGTGACGACGACCCTGGTCAGGGGGTAGCGGTGGACGAAGCCCTCGACCATGCGGGCGAAGGAGCGGCGGTGCTCCGCGGTGCCGAGTTCGTCCAGACCGTCGATGACGACGAGCGCGCGGCCGTTGAGGAGGAGGTATTCGAGCGCGTCGGGCGGAGGTACCAGATGATGGGGCCTGCGGCAGACCGCCTCCAGATAGCTGACCAGGGTGTCGTGGCCGTGCCGCAGGCCGGCCGTGTGCTCGCGGACCACCAGCAGCAGCGGCACGAGCCCCTCCAGGCCGGGTACCTCGTCGGCGGCCACGTCGTGCACGAGCTTGGCCGCGAAGGTGGACTTGCCCGCACCGGGGTCGCCGGTCACGACCGTACGGAACCGGTCGGCCATCACTTCGGCGGCCGTCGACGGGTCCTCCTCCGGGTCTTCGAGCAGCCGGAGGTGCGGCGCGACGTAGAGCCTGGAGTAGTCGACGAACCGGGACTCGCCGGTGTGCTGAAGACGCAGTCGGGTGTGCTGGGCTCTGGCGGCCTCGCGGAGTGACAGGGCGAAGCCGTCGATCTCGACCAGAGAGTCGATCCGGAGCAGCAGGTCGGCGTTGCGCACTCCGGCGGCGGCCACATCGGCGCCGATGGCCAGGGTGTGCCCGTCGAGTTCGGGAACAGCGCCGTCAGGGTCGTGCACCGCGACCTGTACCAGGTGCACGACGAGATCGGTGACCTCGAAGCAGATGTCGTCGCCGAACACTCCGGTGTGCCGCAGGCTGTATCGGATCTGGTCACGCAGCGCGGTGCCGGCCTCGTCCGACGCCGGTCGGGCCGAGTAGACCAGTGCCTGCCGCACCATCTGGGCGAACACCGGGCCGTGCAGATAGTCAGCCAACGTTCGGCGTTGATCGGCGGACAGTCGCTCGGCGAGGTCCGCGCTCCCGGCAGGCAGCATCACCGTCTGGGCGGCGTCGGCGGCGCGGGCCGCGAGGCGGCGGCGGGAACGGCCCGAGGCGCGGGCGTGGACCACGTCCCCCGTCACCTGCGTGACCATCGCGCCGACATATCCCAACAGGGTGGTGAGGACGACTGACACTGTTCTCCTCGGGCACGAACCGGCCAATCCTCGAACATAGCCAGACAGGCCACCCGGCGCTGTCGGCTGGGCGACCGGGGTCACACGGGTATTCCCTACTTAAGCGCTAGGGATAGTTGCCTTTATCTGCCGCGAGCCACTAGCCTCGGTCCCATGAGCCCCCACCCGAGCACCCGCGCGCACTGCCGCACGCGATGTTCGCGCTGACGTAGGCGCTCCCCTCCGCCCGTTCCGGGCCACCGCCCCACCCTTCCCACGCCGACCGCGACCCTCGCGGCCGGCCGCCACGGCCCGTGCGTCCGCCCGGCCGTCCGGAAGCCCCCACCTCGTTCCATCCAGTAAGGAGAACCACCCGTGCGTCGTTCACTCGCACTTCTCACAGCCCTCGCCCTGCTCACCGCCGGGGCCGGCTGCGCCAGTCGGGGTGACGCCGCGGCGGGCGCCGAACAGCGCGTGCTGCGCTACCAGGGCGCGGTCGGCACGGTGACGCTGCCGGAGCTGGCCGCCGACCTCGGGTACCTCGACGATGTGTCGTTGAAGTGGATCGGCAACACGACCAGCGGCCCGCAGGACATCCAGGCCGCCACCACCGGGGATGTCGAGTTCGGCGGCGCGTTCAACGGCGCGATCGTCAAGCTGAAGGCCGCCAAGGCCCCGATCCAGGCCGTCATCGGGTACTACGGCGTCAACGAGCAGGTCTACGGCGGCTACTACGTCCTCGACGGCAGCCCGGTGAAGAGTGCCCGGGACCTGATCGGCAAGAAGATCGGCATGAACACGCTCGGCGCGCACTACGAGGCGGTGCTGAAGACGTACCTGGTCCGCAACGGCCTGTCCGACGAGGAGATCAAGAAGGTCGAGCCGGTGGTGGTCCCGCCGGTGAGTACGGAGCAGGCACTGCGCTCCGGCCAGATCGACGTCGCGGTGCTCAGCGGCACCCTGCGGGACAAGGCCCTGGAGAAGGGCGGCATCCACCCGCTGTTCACGGACTTCGAGCTGCTCGGCGCGTTCACTGCCGGCAGCTACGTGTTCCGCACCGAGTTCCTGAAGAAGAACCCGACGACGGTGCGCACGTTCGTCACCGGGGTGGCCAAGGCCATCGAGTGGACGCGGACGACGCCCCGCGAGCAGGTGATCGCGAAGTACGCGGAGATCCTGAAGAAGCGGGCCCGCAACGAGGACGACAGCCAGCTGAAGTTCTGGAAGAGCACCGGGGTGGCCGGCGCGGGCGGGCTGATCAGCGACCAGGAGTTCAGTACGTGGGTGGACTGGCTGGACCGGTCGGGCGAGCTGAAGAACGGGAAGCCGGCGCTGAAGGACGTGTTCACGAACCAGTACAACGGCTACAAGGCGGCGTGATGAAGATCCAGCTGTTGGACGTCACGAAGACCTTCGGGGACTTCACCGCGCTGAGCGACATCAGCCTGGACATCCGGGCGGGCGAGTTCGTGGCGCTGGTCGGTCCGAGCGGCTGCGGGAAGTCCACGCTGCTCGACCTGCTCGGCGGGCTCAGCCGGCCGACCGGGGGCCAGATCCTGATCGACGGGAACCCGGTCACCGGGCCGGGGCTGGACCGGGGCGTGGTGTTCCAGCAGTACGCGCTGCTGCCGTGGCGGACCGCGCTCGGCAACATCGAGTTCGGGCTGGAGGCCAAGGGCATCGGGCGCAGGGAGCGCGCGGAACGGTCGCGGCACTTCCTCGACCTGGTCGGGCTCGACGGCTTCGGGGACCGGTACCCGCACGAGCTGTCCGGGGGCATGAAGCAGCGGGTCGCGATCGCGCGCAGCCTCGCGTTCGACCCCGAGGTGCTGCTGATGGACGAGCCGTTCGCGGCCCTGGACGCCCAGACCCGCGAGTCGTTGCAGGACGAGCTGCTCCGGATCTGGGAGCGCACCGGCAAGACGATCGTGTTCATCACGCACGGCATCGAGGAGGCCGTCTACCTCGGCCAGCGGGTCGCCGTGATGACCTCGCGGCCGGGGCGGATCAAGCGGGTGGTCGACATCCCGTTGGACTCCCGCACGAGTGGCGGGGACCTGCGCGCGGACCCGGAGTTCGTCCGGCTGCGCCACGAGATCTGGGAACTGCTCCGCGACGAGGTCCGCGCGGCGCAGGCGAGTGAGAGGGAGTCCCGCGTTGGCTAGCATCTCGGTACCGCGCGTCGCCGGCCGGCGGCCCCGCGTACCCGTCGTCGGTTGGATCTTCCGTCGTTTCGGGGTCCTGGCCCTGCTCGTGGCCGTGTGGGAGTTCGTGCCCCGGCTCGAACTCGTCGACCCGACCTTCCTGCCGCCGCTGTCGGAGGTGCTCGCCGCGTGGTGGGACCTGGCCCGGTCCGGCGAGCTGTGGAACCACATCGAGATCAGCCTGATCCGGTCGCTGAGCGGGTTCGTGCTGGCCATCCTGGTGGCGATCCCGCTGGGGCTGCTGATCGGCTGGTACAAGCCGGTCGCCGAGGCGCTCAGCCCCGCGCTGGAGCTGTTCCGCAACACCTCCGCGCTGGCGCTGCTGCCGGTGTTCATCCTGATCCTCGGGCTCGGCGAGACGTCCAAGATCTCCCTGGTGCTCTACGCCTGCTCGTGGCCGATCCTCCTCAACACCATCAGCGGGGTACGCGGCGTGGACCCGCTCCTGATCAAGTCGGCCGTCTCCCTGGGGCTCAGGCCGGCCCGGCTGTTCCAGAAGGTGATCCTGCCGGCGGCCGTGCCCACCGTGTTCACGGGCATCCGGCTCGCCGGCGCCTACTCGATCCTGGTCCTCGTCGCCGCCGAGATGGTCGGCGCCAAGGCCGGCCTCGGTTACCTGATCAACGCCTCGCAGTTCAACTTCGCGGTCCCCGACATGTACGCGGGCATCCTCACCATCTCGGCCATCGGCCTGGCGTTCAACCAGGTGCTCGTCACCCTCGAACGCCGCTTCTCGACCTGGAGAACCTCATGACCCGGCACCTGCACCTCAACGCCTTCCTGATGGGCGTCGGGCACCACGAGGCCGCGTGGCGGCACCCGAGCACCGACGCCCGCCGGGTCCTCGACGTCAAGCACTTCCAGGAACTGGCCCGGATCGCCGAACGCGGCAAGCTCGACTCCGTGTTCCTCGCCGACGGCCTGTTCGTCGGCCCCAACGCCCGGCACAACATCCTGTCCGTGTTCGAACCGCTCACCCTGCTGGCGGCGCTCGCGGCCGTGACCGAGCACATCGGACTCATCGCGACCGTGTCGACCAGCTACCACGAGCCGTTCAACGTGGCCCGCAAGTTCGCCTCCCTCGACCACATCAGCGGCGGGCGGGCCGGCTGGAACATCGTCACCTCCGCCACCGACGGCGAGGCCCGCAACTTCAACCTGCCCGGGGTGGCCGCGCACCGCGAACGGTACGACCGGGCCGAGGAGTTCGTCGACGTCACCCTCAAGCTGTGGGACAGCTGGGAGGACGACGCGCTGCGGTTCGACGTCGAGGCCGGGGTGTTCGCCGAGACCACCAAGCTGCACGCCATCTCGCACGTCGGCGAACGGTTCCGGGTCGACGGGCCGCTGAACACGCCCCGCTCACCGCAGGGCCGGCCGCTGCTCGTGCAGGCCGGGTCGTCGCGGGACGGCAAGGACTTCGCCGCCCGGTACGCCGAGGCCGTGTTCACCGCGCAGCAGACCCTCGCGGAGGCCCAGAACTTCTACGCCGACCTCAAGGCCCGCGCGTACGGCTTCGGCCGCGAGGTCCGGATCCTGCCCGGGATCGCGCCGGTGATCGGCTCCACCGAGGCCGAGGCGCTGGCCCTGGCGGCGGAACTGCAGGACCTGATCGTCACCGACTACGCCGTCACCCAGCTGTCCCAGATCCTGCAACTGGACCTGGCCGGGTACTCCCTCGACGGGCCGCTGCCGGCGCTGCCCGACTCCACGACGATCGAGGGCATGCAGAGCCGGTACCAGCTGGTCGTCGATCTGGCCCGGCGGGAGAAGCTCACCATCCGGCAGCTGCTCGGCAGGCTGGGCGGCGGGCGCGGGCACCGGGTGGTCGCGGGCACGCCCGAGCAGATCGCCGACGAGATCGAACTGTGGTTCCGGTCCGGGGCCGCCGACGGGTTCAATGTCATGCCGCCGGTGCTGCCGGCCGGGTTGGAGGATTTCGTGGACCATGTGGTGCCGGAGCTGCGCAGGCGCGGGTTGTTCCGGGAGGAGTACTCCGGGGCGACGCTGCGGGAGCACTACGGGCTGGCCCGGCCGGCGAGTCGGTACGCGGCGGTGGCGGTGTGAGCGGGCGGGAGGCCCACGGGGCGGGGGCCGGCCCGACCGGCCCGGAGGTCGGCGCGACCGGGGCGGGACCGGTGGCCGACCCGGCGGACGTGTTCGACGCGTTCGACGCCGGCCTGTCCCCCGACGCGCAGCACGTCGCCGGGCTGGGGCTGGCCGCCGACGCGCAGGACCTGCTGTTCCGGCGGGCCCGCACCGCGAACACGTTCACCCCCGAGCCGGTGACCGACGACCAGATCCGGGCCATCTACGACCTGGTCCGCTTCGGCCCGACCGGCGCCAACGCCCAGCCGCTGCGGATCGTGCTGGTCCGCTCCCCCGAGGCGCGGGCCCGGCTCGTCGCCCGGGTCAGCGCGAACAACGCCCCCAAGGTGACCGACGCCCCGCTGGTGGTGATCCTGGCCGCCGACACCGGCTTCCACGAGACCCTTCCCCGGGTGTTCCCGCACAACCCCGGAGCCCGCGACTGGTACGCCGACCCGGCGTTCCGCGAGTCCCAGGCCCGGTTCAACGCGGCCATCCAGATCGGGTACTTCCTGGTCGGCATCCGGGCCGCCGGGTTGTCCGCCGGGCCGATGGGCGGGTTCGACGCGCCGGGGGTCGACAAGGACTTCTTCCCCGACGGCCGGCTGCGTTCCCAGCTCGTGGTGAACATCGGGCGGCCCGGCCCGGACGCCTGGCAGGACCGGTTGCCCCGGCTCGACGCGGACGAGGTGATCAGCACGGTGTGACGTGGTGGCGGCCCCGCCGGGGCCGCGACCGGGTGGTGACTTCCGTGGTGCGCAGGGCCGGGGACCGGAATCGGGGTGTGGGCCCGACCCCGGCCAGGCGGCCACGGCCTACCGGTGGCGCGTCCGACCTGTGACGGACGCGCCACCGGACAGGCTTCTCAGCCCTTCTTCGACCGCAGACTCAGGCTGTCCAACCACCGGTCCAGCCGCAGCAGTACGGTCAGCAGCACCGCCGCCACCGCCGCCAGCCCCACCCCGGTCAGGTTGTTGCGCAGGTTGTCGAACCGGAGCAGGAAGAAGTCCCGGGTGAACGGCACCGCCACCACGAACGCGAAGATCCCCGCCATCACGGCGACCAGCCCGGCCCGCCACCACGTGTACGGCCGCGCGACCAGCGCCAACGCCCACAACGCCACCAGGAACAGCGTCAACGCGGCCGTGGTCCGGTCGGCGTCGAGGCTGGAGGCACCGTTGACCCGGGCCAGCCAGTACGCGGTGAAGGTGGCCAGCGCGCACACCAGACCGGCGGGGATCGCGAACCGCAGCACCCGGGGCACGAACCCGGGCCGGGCCCGTTCGGTGTTCGGCGCCAGCGCCAGGAAGAAGCCGGGGATGCCGATGGTGAGCGCGCCGACGAGGGTGACGTGCCGGGGCAGGAACGGGAACGGCAGCCGCACGACGCCGACCAGCACCGCCAGGGCCACCGAGTACATGGTCTTGACGAGGAACAGGTTCGCGACCCGTTCGATGTTGCCGAGCACCTTGCGGCCCTCGGCCACGACGTAGGGCAGCGTCGCGAACCGGTCGTCGAGCAGCACCACCTTGGCCACGGCCCGGGTGGCCGCGCTGCCGGAGCCCATGGCCACGCCCAGGTCGGCGTCCTTGAGCGCGAGCGCGTCGTTGACCCCGTCCCCGGTCATCGCGACCGTGTACCCGCGCGACTGCAACGCCCCCACGAACGACCGTTTCTGCTGCGGCGTGACCCGCCCGAACACGGACCGCTCCTCCAGCACGTCGGCGAGCGCCCCAGCCTCCGTGGGCAGGGTCCGCGCGTCGACCGGCTCCTCCGCCCCGGCCACGTCCAGCGAGGCGGCCACCGCCCCCACGGACACCGCGTTGTCCCCGGAGATCACCTTGACCGTGACGTCCTGGGCCCGGAAGAACCGGAGCGTCTCGGCCGCGTCGGGCCGGATCCGCTGCCGCAGCAGGACCAGCGCCGCCGCCCGCACGGTACCCAGCTCCGTGGTCAGGGTGTCGACCTGCCCGAGCGCCAGCACCCGCATCCCGGTGGAGCCGATGTCCTCGGCGAGCGCCCGCTGCGGGTCCCCGGCGGCGAGCAGCACGTCGGGCGCGCCCAGTACCCAGCTGCCCTGCCCGTCGAACGTCACCCCGCTCCACTTGCGCGCCGACGAGAACGGCACCTGGTCGGTGACCGGCCAGCCGGGCGCGGTCGTCGTGCCGGCCGCCGCCACGAGCGTCGGGTTGGGCGTGGACTCGGCGGCGGCGAGCGCGGCCAGTACCCCCCGAAGGTGTTCGGTGGTCTGACCGTCGCACGCCCGCACCTCGTCGAGATCCATCCCGGACTCGGTGAGCGTCCCCGTCTTGTCCAGGCACAACACGTCGACCCGGGCCAGCCCCTCGACGGCCGGCAGCTCCTGCACCAGGCACTTGCGCCGCCCGAGCCGCACCACCCCCACCGCGAACGCGATCGTCGTCATCAGCACCAGCCCCTCGGGGATCATCGGCACGATGCCCGCGACGCTGCTCACGATGGCCTGCGCGAGCCCCTGATCGGCCCGCAACTGACTGAAGATCAGGAGAATGCCGACGGGTACGATCAGCCACGTCACCCACGTCAGGATCCGGTTGATCCCCGTCATCAGCTCCGAGCGCACCAGGCTGAACCGGCTCGCCTCGGCCACCAGCTTGTTCGCGTACGAGTCGCCCCCGACCTTCGTCGCCGTGAACGCCCCCTCCCCGGCCACCACGAAGCTCCCCGACATCACCTCGGCCCCGAGCTCCTTGTGCACCGGATCGGACTCCCCGGTCAGCAGCGACTCGTCCACCTCCAGCCCGCCGCTGATCACCACGGTCCCGTCGACGGGGATCTTCTCTCCCGCCCCGAGCAGGATCAGCTCGTCGAGCACCACCGCGTCGGGGGCCACCTCCTGGTCCGTGGCGTCCCGCCGGACCCGGACCGGGGCCTGGCCCAGCAGCGCCAACTGGTCCAGGGTGCGCTTGGCCCGGAGTTCCTGGATGACGCCGACCGCGCTGTTGAACACGATGACCAGGCCGAACACAGCGTCCTTGGGCGAGCCGAAGACCAGGACCAGGGCCACCATCGGGGCGATGATCGCGTTGAACCGGGTGAACACGTTGGCACGGACGATCTGCGCCAGGGAGCGGTTGTGCTCGCGGCTGGCGACGTTGACCTGGCCGTGGGCGACGCGCTGGGCCACCTCGGTCGCACTGAGCCCCTGAGTCAGATCCATACGCACCATCTTGTACGTTTCGCCTGGCCGGCGGGGCGGATCTGGGTGACCGTGGCCAGGGCGGGGCGCTGGGCTGCCGCTCCGAGGGTGGGGCTGCCTGGGGAGGGGCTCTCCGGATGCGGGTCTCCCTGGGTGGGAGCTCCCTGGGTGGGGGCGGATCCGGGTCGGCCCCCTGGCAGGACAGGCCGCGCGCGGGGAGGTCGTCTCGCTGTCGGTGTGATCCCGGCGCGGGCGGGGGCTCATTCACCGCTCGTTCATCGCGGGGTGCTATCGATGGAACATGATTCTTCTCGGTCTGATCGTGGTCGTACCCGTGGTCATCGGGGTGGTCGTGTGGCGGCTCGGCTTCCGTGGGCGGATGGTGGCCCCGGCGACGGAGTTCCGGAGGGCGGGCGTCGACGAGTCGGTGTCGCAGGGGGACGCGTTCCGGCGGGCGTCCGGCGAGAACGCGTGGATGCTGCCGAGCGGCGGCGGACTCTGACCTCCCGACCCGCGCCGCTGGATCTCACCGACGACCACCGGCAGCGCACCGAAGTCGTTCCACAGCAACGTCCACCCTGCTGAAGTACACCGTGCCATCTGGCACATCCGGGTGCCCGATTCTGCCGGTAACCTTTCCTTCATGAAGGACGATCCGCTGGCCGGCGGCGACCTCTCCGGTATTTGGCGTTCCCGGTACCACTACCACTCCGACAGCCGCGACCGAGACCTCACCGGCGAGCACGACATGGTGCTCAGCAGACACGGCGACAGACTCTCCGGTGCGAGCCTGCCCTCCGAGGAGGGTTCGAAGCTGACGCTGAACCTCACGGTCGACGGCCGGGTGGTGACCGGCACCTGGCGGGAGGTCACCGCCGCGGCCGGCCACTACCAGGGCGCGACGTTCCATGGCGCGATGCAGCTCGTCGTGAGCGAGGACGGCACCGCAATGTCGGGCCGCTGGGTCGGCTTCGACCGGCACCTCGCCGTCGACACCGACACCTGGGAACTGGTGCGCCCCACACGCGGCAACGACCAGCGACGCTCGACGTCACGGTGAACGAGGTCGGACGGTGATCGGTATGCGGATCGTGGACCCCGCCTTCATCGGCCCCGGCACCGACTACTGGTGGGACGTCGGGGTCGAGCACTCCCGGGACGCGTTGTCGCGGTTCTCCGCCGTCGAGTGGGCGGACCTGCTGGAGGGCTGGAGTTCGCAGAGCGGGGAGTGGCAGGACCAGCTCGCGTACATCCTCGGCGAGGACGGTTCCGAACGGGAGATCCGCCTACTGCTGGACATGGCCCGGTCGCCGCGCCCGGAGGTGGCGCTCCGGGCTCGGGAGTCCCTACGCGGGTTGCCGGCCGGGGCGATCCGGTCCGCCACACTGGCTGCGGGCCTGGCCGCCGTCGGCGTATCCGTCCAGGCGGAGGGGCAGTCTCAGGTCCGCACGGGGAACGCGCCGACGTAGCGCAGGGGTGTTCCCCCGGGATTCGTCACCACGTTCGGCGGGTAGACGCAGATCGCCGCGTCGGCCAGTTCGGCCGTGTCGAGGTCGGCCAGCCACTGGTCGGCGTAGGAGGCCTCCCGGAGCAGCTCCGCCGGTGCCACGGGACCCGGATGCCCCAGGTCGTCGATGTGGACCGCCTCGACACACTCGGGGGTCAGCTCGACGATGCCGGCCTGCGCCATGAACGTCGAGGGTTCCGCGTCCCCGTCCGGTGACCACCGCTCGTCCAGGTAGGCCCGCAGCTCCGCCTCCGAGGGGAACTGGCCGAGGGCGAGGAACACATGCACGACACCATCGTTCACCGCACGATTGTCCCCGACGCGTGGCCGGCCCCACAGCCGACTGCCGGCGCCCGTGTCGAGGCCCCGGGACCTCCGAGCCCGACCCGCTACCATCTCCCGAGCCCGCGACCACCTGAGGAGCGGCGGCTGGAGGTACCCGTGCGGGACGGCTTTTCCGAGGGTTTCTTCACCCGACGGGCGCACGAGAAGCATCCCGTGGACCTGATGTGCGCCTACCTGCTGCACGGCTCGGTCGAACGGATTCCGGGTCTCCTGGCCGCCCCGGAGACGTTGTCGTACGGGTACCTCAACCGGCACGTCGACGCCAGGAACCGCGCCAGCAGCGGCGACGCGGACATGTTCTCGCTCAGCGTCGAAAGGAAGATCCGGGGCCGGCTCTTCGGCGTGGAGTTCAGGGTCTACTTCGACTCCGGCGAGGCGTACGCCGACGCGGTGGTTCCCTACGGCGCACCGGTCGGGCTGGCCCGCTTCCTCCACCATTTCCGGGGAGATCACGCGTCGGGCGGAGACCCCGGCGACTGGGATTTCGACGTCTACACCGACGTCGGGTTCCTCCCCCAGGGCATCGTGCTGTTCGGCAACCGGCGCGAGGTCTGGTACACCGTCAACGGCCGCCGGGTGGACGTCGGCCGCCTGCAAGGCAACGTCTTCGGGGCGACGGCGCACACGGTGGCCGCTGGCGGGACGGTGTTTCCCGACCGCGATGCCGGCGTCGAGGGCACCTCGGCGGAGGTGCGCGCGTACCGGCGGCAGATGGCCAGGCTGGGCGGTCCCCTTCCGCTGCGCGCGGGACGGCGGCCCGGTCTGGAGTTCGGCGCCCGGCGGGGACACACCGCACGCTGACCGACGCCCGGCGGGCTCCAGACGCCGGCCACCCGCAGGCTACGGGGCGAACCGGTACCCCATGCCCGGCTCCGTCAGCAGGTGCCGGGGCCGCCCCGGATCCGTCTCCAGCTTGCGCCGCAACTGCGCCATGTACTGCCGCAGATAGTGCGTCTCCCCGACATACGTCGGCCCCCAGATGTCCGTCAGCAACTGCCGCTGGCTGATCAGCTTCCCCGGATTCCGCAGCAACGGTTCCAGCAGCTCCCACTCGGTCTTGGTGAGATGCGTGTCGGGCGTGACGGTCCGGTTGGCGAGATCCACCGTGTACTCCCCCACCCGCACCACCGGCGTCGACTCCACCGGAGTGTGCCGCCGGGTCACGGCCCGCACCCGCGCCAGCAGCTCGTCGACGCCGAACGGCTTGGTCACGTAGTCGTCGGCCCCCGCGTCGAGGGCCTCCACCTTGTCCTGGCTGCCGGCCCGCCCGGACAGCACGATGATGGGGACGTCGGACCAGCCGCGCAGTCCCCGGATCACGTCGGTGCCGTCCATGTCGGGCAGGCCGAGGTCGAGGACGACCAGGTCGGGGCGGTGGTGGGCGGCGGAGCGCAGGGCCTGGGAGCCGTCGGCGGCGAGGTCGACCGTGTACCCCCTGGCGGTCAGGTTGATCCGGAGCGCCCGGACGATCTGCGGCTCGTCGTCCACGACGAGGATCCGGGGCGAGCCGGTCATCAGCGCCTCCTCCAGGCAGGGGTCCCACGGTCGTCGGTCCGGCCGGGACCGGGTGGTCACCGATCGGGCCGGCGTCCCACCCGGTGTGCCCGCCGGAGCCGGTCGGGCCCGCGTCCCACCCAGTGTCCGCCCACCGCCGCCGGCCGGTCCGGGGCCCCACGCCCAGTGTGCGCCACGTCCGCCGGCCGAAGATCACAGACGGACATGTCGGGGGGTACTAGTAGTGTTGCCGCATGTCTCTGTTTGACGTGAACGTGAACACCCTCGCCGGCGGCCCCGACGCGCTCGGCGCCCACCGTGGCCGCACCGTCCTCCTCGTGAACGTGGCCTCCCAGTGCGGCCTGACCCCGCAGTACACGGGCCTGCAGGCTCTCGCCGAGCGGTTCGGGGACCAGGGCCTCGTCGTCCTCGGTGTGCCGTGCAACCAGTTCGGCGGCCAGGAGCCCGGTTCCTCGGAGGAGATCGCCGAGTTCTGTGACGCGAACTACGGCGTGACCTTCCCCCTGACCGAGAAGCTCGAGGTGAACGGCGCCGGCCGCCACCCGCTGTACCAGGCGCTGGTCGACACGTCCGACGCCGAGGGCCACGCGGGCGACATCCGATGGAACTTCGAGAAGTTCCTGGTCAACGGGGACGGGCAGGTCGTGGGCCGGTTCTCGCCGCAGACCACCCCCGAGTCCCCGGAGCTGGTCTCCGCCATCGAGAAGCAGCTCTAGCCGCTCGCGCGAAGCCCCGGGCCGAGCTCTGTCCGCCCGGGGCCGCCCGGTCGGGGTTCGTTCACCGGCCGGGTCCGGGCCGGCGAGGCTGCGCAGCTCTCTTCGGGTGGGCAACGTTTGTCCGGGCCGGTCGACGTTTCCGTTTCGTCGGCCGGACCCGCTCCGTACTGTGGGCGTATGACCGACATCACCGTTCTCGGCATCTCGGGCAGCCTGCGCGCCGGCTCGTTCAACACGGCGCTGCTCCGGGCGGCCCGGCAGCTCGCCCCGGCCGGCATGACCGTCGAGCTCTACGAGGGCCTGCGCGACATCCCGCCGTACGACGGGGACACCGACACCGAGACGCCACCGGAGCCCGTCGCCGACCTGCGGCGCCGGATCTCGCAGGCGGACGGGGTGCTGTTCGTGACCCCGGAGTACAACTACTCGGTCCCGGGCGTGCTGAAGAACGCGATCGACTGGGCGAGCCGGCCGGCGGGCCACTCGTCGCTCACCCACAAGCCGGTGGCCATCATGGGCGCCTCACCGGGCAACTTCGGCGCGGTCCGGGCCCAGCTCGCGCTGCGGCAGTCGTTCGTGTGGATCAACGCGCGGATGGTCGTCCAGCCGGAGGTGATGGTGTTCAAGGCCGGCGAACGGTTCGACGAACACGGCACGCTGACGGACACGACGACGGCCGCCCTGGTCCGCAAACTCCTCGACGCCCTCGCCACCACGATCCACACCCCGGCCCCCTGAGCCCCCTCCGGGCGGTGTCGGCGGCCGAGGCCGCCATGCTGGCCCGCGCGCCCCGACCACGTCCGCCGCCTCCCGCCGCCGCCGGACCCGGACAGCTCCACGAACGGGGCCAGTCGCTCGATGTCGGTCAACGGCATGCCAGCCCGCCAGGCGACCGCCACCTGACCGCCGGATCCGGTTCCGTTCTCATGATCACCAGTCTGTCGGACCACGGCCTGCCCCACCGGCCCTTTCGAGGCGCTCACCACGAGGGTGCGGAACACAGCTGCGCAAACCCCTGGCCACCGCAGGGAGAATCGACATGTGAACGCCGACCTGTTCGTCCTGCCCGCCCATGCCAACAGCACCGGCGAGCTCCTCGCCGACGCCGCCGCCGCGCGGGGCATGACCGTGGCCCGGCTCGCGGGTCCGTCAGTCCCCGATGAGCTGCGTGGCACCGGCGCCGCGCATCTGTACGCCGGCCCCCGGTTGGTCTCCGCGGTGGCCGGGGAGATCGGTGTCGCGCCCATCGAGCCGGTGGACTCGTGGCTGACCGATCTCCCGGATCCGGTCCGGGGCAGGCGGGTCCGTACCGCGACCCTGGGTGCGGCCCGGCGGCTGACCGGACCGGCGTTCGTCAAGCAGCCGAGGGAGAAGGGCCTGGCCGCGAAGGTGTACCCGGACGGCTCCCACCTGCCCGCCGGGGACCCTGACACCGTCGTGCTGGTCAGCGAAGTCGTGCGGTTCGTCGTGGAGTACCGGCTGTTCGTGCTCGACGGCCGGGTGCACACCGCGAGCCGCTACCTGACCTTCGGGCAGCTCGATCCCGTGCCTCTGGCGCAGAGCTCCCGCCGCGCGGACGTCGAGGACTTCGCGGCCGTGCTCCTCGACGGTCACAGCGACACCCTGCCCAGCGCGGTGGTCGTGGACGTGGGCCTGGTGGCCGCGGACAGGGACCGTGAGCCGTACTGGGCGGTGGTGGAGGCGAACATGGCCTGGTTCAGCCACGCGTACGCCGCTGACGTCGACCGGGTGCTCGACGTCGTCCTCCGCGCGGCCGGCCCCACGCGACGGCTCGCGGACTCCGACCGGCGCTTCGTGCGGGCATGAGGCACGGGGGGGGTGGGGCACGCTGAGGGCCCGGCCGTGGTGGCCGGGCCCGTCGGGAGCGCGGGTCAGTACGAGTAGCCGGCCTTGGTCGGGGTCGCCGCGGCCTCCGCCTTCTTGGCCTTCGCCCCGTCGGGCGCGATCGCGAACCACGTCCCGTTCCTGCCGTGCCCGGCGGTCTGGCCGAGGGCCTTGTCGTCCTTGTAGTAGTACAGCGGCCAGCCCTTCAGGGTGAGCTGCCTGCCCTCGGGGCGGTCGATGAGGGCGACCAGGCCCTTGTCGACGCCCTGGATGTCGATGGCGTCGCCGGGGCCGGCGAGGACGGGCTGCCAGTTCTCGGCGCACGCGTCGAAGCAGGTGGTCTTGGCGGGGTTGTTGGTGTCCTTGTCGAACCGGTAGATCGTGCGGCCCTTGGCGTTGGTGACGAAGGTGCTGAAGCCGTCCACAGTGGCCACCCGCAGGGTCTGCGGGGAACCGGCGGCGGCGGGGGCCGAGGTGGCCACCGGAGCCGGCGCGGCGGCGGGCTTGTCGTAGCCGTCGCAGGCGGTGAGGGCGAGGACGGTGCCGGTCAGGATGGCGAGTGCGGCGAGCTTCTTCATCGGATCCTCCATTGTGTCGGTCTCTACCCTCACTACGGACCGACAACGAGGACGGTTCACCATATTCGACAACAAAAAAGGCGCCCGATGAATCGGGCGCCCCTTCCGTGCCGGACCTACAGGGTCAGTGACGCGAACGTCCTGCCACTCGTGTTCACGATCTCCACCTTGGCGACGTCGCGCGCGTCGAGGGCGGCGGTGCCCTCCAGGGTCGTACCCCCCGAAGCGCCCTTCTCGCCCACGATCCAGCCGCCCGCGATCTCCCGGGTGCCGTCGCGGCCGACGAGGACGATCCGGCAGTTCTCGCCCTGGGGGACGCCGGCGACGGCGACGACGACCTTGACCCAGTTCGCGACGGGTACGACGCTCGCGGTCAGCCGCACGTTCGACACCGCGTCCACGGTGGTGCCGCGCCGGGTGCCCGGGGGCTGGACGGCGGCGGTGGCCGTGGGCTGGACCGCCACGGGCGGCGCGCCGGGGGCGGTGGCCCGGCCGACCGCGACGCCGCCGACCGCGACCCCGGCGAGGACGACGATGCCGGCGGCGAGGGCGTAGAGGCGGCGGCTGCGGGCCCGGGTGCCCTGTTCGGCGCGCAACTGGCCGAGGGTGCGGTCGAGAACGGCGTCGTCGTCGGGTGGGCCGTAGAGCAGGGCCTCCGGTGGCACCTCTCCGAGCACGTCCCTCACCTCCTCCAGCTCCCGGACCTCGCGCCGGCACTCCTCGCAACCGGTCAGGTGTTCGTCGACGCCCGCGCGGTCCCCGTCGTCGAGCGCGCCGAGGACGTAGGCGCCCAGCAGGCTCCTGTCGTGGGTCATCCCCCGACTCCTTTCAGCGCGACCGGCGTGGTGTCCAGCCAGTCCCGCAGGGTGCGCAGCGCGTAGTGGGAGCGGGATTTCACGGTACCGGAGGGTATGCCCAGCACCTCCGCCGTCTCGGTGACCGTGCGGCCCTGGAAGTACAGCTCGACCAGCACGCTGCGGTGCTCGTCGGACAGGGTGCCCAGGGCTTCGAGGGCGACCATCGAGTCGACCACCCGTTGGGAGTGGTCGCGTTCGACGGGTACGGCGGCGGGCGTCTCGGCGACCTCGGTCGGGCGGGCGGCCCTCGCGCGGTACCGGTCCGTGACGAGGTTGCGGGTCACCGTGAACAGCCAGCTGCGCACCGAACCCTCCGCCTCGGAGAGCGACCCCGCGTGTCGCCACGCCCGGATCAGGGTCTCCTGGACGACGTCCTCGGCGGCGGCCCGGTCACCGAGCAGCCGGGTCGCGTACGCCAGCAACGCCCGGCCGTGTTCCTCGTACAGCGAACGGACCAGTGCCTCGTCGCTGGATGGCTGCCGTCTTCGCGGCCACATCGCACCCGCCCCTTCCTACTGTTCCCACCTGGGGTACGCACGCCGGGCCGGAACGGTTCAACAGTTTCTTCCCGAGTTCAGACAGGAGACCACGGTGGCGGTCAGCGGGTCGGGCAGCACGGTCACCAGGTCGGCGTGGTCGGTGCGCGGATCGCCCTTGAGCTCGGGGAACGTGTCGATCGAGTACTCCGCGCCGCGCAGGTCGTAGCTGACCGTCATCCGGAGCCGGGGGACAGCGAAGGTGCTCGGCGGGCACGCGCCGTTCGCGGCCGGGAACACCAGGTGGTCGCGGTGGTTGGGGCTGTCGGTGCGGCGGCCGTCCCAGCAGCTGGGGAAGTCGTACACCCGAAAGGTCTCTTTCTTGCATTTTGGGTACTTCGTGGTCAGCCGGTCCGTCCGGCCCTCGCACGTCCACGACGCCCGGACCAGGGGGCCGCCCTTCGCGTCGCCGGTGCTGGCCCGGGTGAACCGGGGCAGCGGCAGCACCGGGGACGTCGGGTTGCCGTGGTAGACGAGCCGCACCGACGTCGGGGGCCGGATCGGGCCGTGGTGCGGCTCGCCGGTCCGCAGCACCGGCCAGTAGTAGGTCGACAGGTCGCCGTTGCCGCAGGTGGTGGCCGCGCCGGCCAGGGAGGCGTCGGTCGAGGTCGCGTCCGTGGACAGGTTGCCGACGTAGTCGTGCACGTGGTGCGCCGCGCCGCGCTCCCCCGGGCTGGCGATCATGTTGTCGGCGTTGCGGTGCCCCTCGGCGTTGCGGCCGCAGTCCCAGGTGAACGTGCCGGTGGAGGCCCCGGGCTGGGTCGGCGGGGCGGGCGGGGCGGGCGGCACGTCGGCGAGATCCACCTGGTACGGACCGCCACAGCCGGCGGCCACCAGCGCCGCGAGCAGGACCAGGCGGCTCAGGGCGTGGCCCGTGCGCGGTAGGCGGCTCAAGGGGTGGCCCGTGCGCGGCAGGCGCCCCGTGACCCGGCCCGCGCGTGGGGAGCGCCCCGGGGGCCTCAGCTCGACGCTCACGCCCCGAGCTTAGGGCGCGGCGCGGTCCCGGGGCCACCTGGCTGGTGGCGGCCCCGGCGGGTCAGGAACGCGGGTCGAGCGCACCGCGCAGCGCGCCCCGGGAGTCGATCTCCAGCTTGCGGTACGTGCTGGTCAGGTGGACCTCGACGGTGCGCCGGGTGAGGAACAGCAGCTGGGCGATCTCCCGGTTCGTGGCCCCGTCGGCGGCCAGGGTCGCCACCCGCAGCTCGCCGGCGGTGAGGGAGTCGCGGCCCGTGAGCATCGGGCGCCGGGGTCGCAGGCCCATCGCGCGCAGCTCCTCGGCGGCCCGGGTGGCCAGCCCGTCGGCCCCGGACCGGGTGGCGGCGTCCAACGCCTGCCGGAGGGGGTCGCCGGCCCGGGCGCGCAGCCCCGCCCGGCGCAGCGCCGCCCCGTACTCCACCAGGGTCTGCGCCCGCGCGTAGTCGGTGTCGGCGTGCGCGACCGCCTCCTCCAGCAGCCCCAGTCCCGCCGGGCCGCCGGTGAGGAGTCCGCAGACCCGCAGGGCCGCGCACACCGGCTCGGCCGCCCCGAACGCGCGGGCCAGCCGCAGGTTCTCGGCCGCGAGCGCAGTGGCCTCCTCCGCCCGGCCGAGGGCGTGGGCGGCGAGCGCGGCGTCGATCCGCCACGGTGCGAACCCCGGGTTGAGGTAGCCCCGGCCGGCGAGGGCCGCTCCGCAGCCGGCCAGGTCGGCCAGCGCCTCGGCGGATCGCAGCTGGCGCAGTCGGAGCCGGCCCCGGGCGATCATGCCGAAGTGGTTGATCAGCACCCCGATCTCGTGCCCCTCCTCCAGGCCGCCGGCCGTCAGCGCCCGCTGGGCGTCCCCGAGGCGGCCCCGGGCGGTGAGGGCGTTGACCAGGGTGGCGGCCGCCTCCGGGTTGGGGCGCCCGGCCGTCCCGGGCTCGGTGTCCGTGGCGGCCCGGGCGTCGCCCTCGGCCTCGGCCAGCCGGCCGGCGAACAGGCACTGGTGCGAGCGCAGCATCATCATGAACTGGTACGCCGCGAGCGCGCCCAGGCCGCGCGCCACGTCCAGGCCCCGGTCGATGAGGTCGAGGGACTCCTGGTGCATGCCGGACATCGACAGCGCTCCGGCGGCCATCCCCAGCAGCACGGACTGCTCCCCGTCCGGCAGGGGGCCGCTGACCGCCAGCCGGGCGAGCCGGACGACCTCGGCGGCGGGCCGGTCGCCGGTCGCGGCGGCGGCGAAGGCCAGGGAGGCCAGGATGCTCCGGTCCACGGTCCGCTCGGGCGACAGCCGGGGCGCGACCCGGTCCAGGACCGCGATGATCACGGCCGGTGGGCGCATGGTCAGCAGGCCCGCGCCGGCCAGCCAGGAGATCAGGGGCAGCGGCAGGTCGGCCGGGTCGCGGTCGATCGCCCGGTAGGCCAGCTCGAACGCCTCGACGGTCCGGTCGGCCCGCCCCGCGCGCAACATCGCGAACCCGAAGTCCAGGGCCGTCCCGATCCGGTCCAGGGGCGCTTCGGTGAGTTCCAGGGCCCGCCGGTAGGCGGCTGCGGACTCGTCGGGGCGGTGCGCCAGGCCCAGTACCCGGCCCAGTTCGGCGTGCAGGGGCCCGGTGTCGGCCGCGACGGGTGGCTCGCGCAGTGCCCGGTTCAGGCACGCGGCGGCGGACTCGGGCGCGCCCCGGGCCGACGCGGCGTGCGCCGCCGCGCGCAACGTGTCGACCACCCACGGGTCGGCTGCCGGCTCGGCCAGCAGCAGGTGCGGCGCGAGGGCACCGGGGGCCCGGCCGTCGCCCGCCAGGACCCGGGCGGCGCGTTTGTGTTCGGCGGCCCGCAGTACCTCGCTCGAGTCGGCGTACACGGCGGTGCGGACCAGCGGGTGGGTGAAGTCGAGGGGGCGCCCCGGGCCGACGATCGCCTCCCGGGCGAGCAGGTCCGCGAGCTCGGCGGCCCGGTCGACGGCGAGCCCGGCGAGGCCCGCGGTGTGCCGCAGGTCGGCGGACGGGCCGAGCACGGCCAGCGCGCGGGTCAGGTTCCGGGCCTGCGGGCCGAGCCGGGCGATCCGGGTCAGCACGGCGCGGGCCACGGTGTCGGGGCGCAGGCTCTCCAGCCGCCACGCCTCGGCCGCCACCGGTTGCGCCCCCTCGGCCCGCAGGCTGCGCAGGGCCTCGGTGAGCAGGAACGGGTTGCCGCCGCTGGCCCGCGCGCACGCCGTGCAGAACTCGTCCTCGGCGTCGGCCGCGAGGTCGTGGCGGACCAGGGCTCCGACGCCGGCGGGGCTCAGTGCCCGTGGTCGGAGCAGCTCCGGTTGGGTGCCGCCCAGCGCACCGCCCACGAACCCGTCGAACGACCGCCCCGGCCGGCCGGCGGCCAGCAGGAGCACCGGCAGGTCGGTGATCCGCCGGGCGAGGTGGGACAGGAACCGCCCCGACGCGTCGTCGATCCAGTGCACGTCGTCGACCGCGAGGAGCAGCGGCCCGGCCTCGGTCAGGTTGGAGCACAGCCAGTACAGGCCGTGCACGACGTCGCCGAGCTGGTCCGGGTCCGCGCCGGCGGTGGGGGCCTCGAACACCGGCCCGGCCAACGATGCCGCGCCGGCGGTCAGCTCGGCCCGTTCCGTCGGGGCCACCGAACGCAGCACGGGCTCGAACAACTGGCGGACGACACTGAACGGCAGCTCGCGGTCCAACTCGCCGCCGACCGCGCCCAACGCCCGCACCCCGGCGGCGCGGGCGTGCGCTCCGGCGGCGGCCAGCAACGCCGTCTTGCCGATCCCCGGCGGCCCCTCCACCAGCAGCACGCCGCCGTGCCCGTCGGCCGCCGCGTCCAGCCTGGCGGCGATGGCGGCCAGTTCGTGCTCGCGCTCGATCAGTGCCATCGGTCCCCCGGGGAAAACCTAGTGGTGGGTACCACGATGCCGGAGTGACCCCATCGGCGCGAACCTATTTCCATGCCGCGGATCGGACCCGCGGCGTCCGTCCTGAAGGGATCATCATGTTCACCACGCTCCTGAGAAAGTCCCTCGCCCTGTTCGCGGTGGCCGCCGCGGTGTTCGCCGTCACCGGCCCGGCGGCGGCGGCCCCCGGGTCGGGCACCCCGAGGTCGGTCACGTACTACGAGGTCAGAGCCCAACACAGCGGCCAGTGTCTGGACGTGTGGCAGCGGAACCCCAACTGGGGGACGCCTGACGTGCAGTGGCCCTGCTACGGCGGGTCCGGCCAGCTCTGGGAGAAGGTGCCGGTGTACTCCAGCGGCGGCCACGTCTGGTACGCGCTCAAGGTCCAGATGAACGGCCTGTGCCTGGACGTCAGGGACGGCAGCCGGGCGGCCGGCGCGGTCGTGCAGCAGTGGGCCTGCAACAACACCCTCGCGCAGCAGTGGGAGGTCTGGGCGGTCGGCGGCAACTACGTGTCGGTGGTCAACCGGGGCAGCGGGATGTGCCTGGACGTGAAGGACATCAGCACCTACAACGGGGCTGCCATCCAGCAGTGGCCCTGCTGGAACAACCCCGGACAGCACTGGTGGTTCGCCTGAGCGGTGCGGCGCGGTCCTGGTCCAGGGCCGCGCCGCACCCGGCTGTGCGCCCGGCGTCAGGGCTCCCCGGCCGGTTCAGGAGCTCAGGCTCTGGATCTCCGCGTAGCCCCGGACCGGCCCCGGGACCGGTTCGCCCGCCCGGACCGCCGCCGCCGCGTCCAGCGCCGCGCCCAACGCCACCCGGAACAGCAGCGAACCGAGGCTCACCCGGGACACGCCCAGGTCGCCGAGCTGCGCGACGGTCGGGCCGGTCGGGGAGAACAACACATTGAGGGGTACGTCCAGCCCCGCGACCAGCGCCGCGATGTCGTCCGGCCCGGACAGGCCGGGGACGAACACCCCGTCGGCGCCGGCCTCGCGGTACGCGTCCAGCCGGGCCCGGGTCTCGGTGTCCCGGCCGCCGACGCCCGCCCCGACGCCCAGCCAGTACGTGTCGGTGCGGGCGTTGACGAACAGGTCCGGCGCGGCGGCCTTCACGGCGGCGATCTTCGCGGCGTGCGTCCGGGTGGGCGCGAGGCTGCCGTCGGCGCGGCCGTCCTCCAGGTTGATCCCGACCGCCCCGGCGTCGGCGAGCGCGCGGGCCAGCTCGGCCACCTCCGCCGGGTCGTCGCTGAACCCGCCCTCGGCGTCCACGCTGAGCAGGTACGGTCCCCCGCCGAGCCTGCGGGCCAGGGCCAGGGTCTGCTCCCGGGTGGCGGCCGTGCCGTCGGGCAGTCCGGCGGCGGCGGCCACCCCGAGGCTGGTGGTGGCGATGGCGGCGAAGCCCAGTCCGGCCAGGGCGGCGGCGGACGCGTGGTCCCAGGCGTTGGGCAGCAGCAGCGGCGTACCGGTGCGGTGCAGGTCGGCGAAACGCGTCATGACGGGGTCCTCTCGGAAGGTGTGCGGGCGCCCTCCAGCACCCCGGCGGCCAGGGCCAGGGCGTGGGCCCGGGCCGGGCAGACCCGGGGGGCGCCGCCGAAGGTGAGCGGGTCGGGGCCCCGGCGGGCGGGGTCGAACGTGTCGGGGTCGGCGAACAGTGCCGGGTCGCGGTTGGCCGCCGCGATGTCGAGGGTGACCGGGGTGCCGGCCGGGACCGGGACGCCGCCGATCTCCGTGTCGGCCGCCGCGACCCGGCGCGTCACGGGAACGGGCGGGTCGTGCCGCAGGGTCTCCCGGAGCAGGTCGTCGACGCCGACGTGCGGGCCGCTCCCGTCGGCTGACCGGGTCCCGGTGCCGGTGCGGCGGGCGTTGGCGATCAGGCCGGCGGTGGCGTCGCACGCCTGGATGAGCAGGCCGATCCGGTTGGCGGCGACCTCCAGCGTGTCGGCGTCGGCCGTCCCTCCGGTCGGGACCGGGTCACCGGGGAGGTCGCCCTCTCCGGCCGGGTGGTTCACGTCCTGGCCACCGGCGCCCCCGGGCCCACCCGCACCACCCCCGGGCCCGTCGGGCGCCCCCGACCCGGGCCGGGTCATCCGGGGCAGGAGCCAGGCCACGGCCGCGTCCGCCGCCGGATCCTCGCCGCCGAAGTACGTGCCCGCCGCGACCGTCACCGCCTCGGCGACCGCGTCCGGTTCGGCGAGGCCCAGGGCGGCGGCCAGGGTGCGCAGGACCGCGTGCCGGGGGTCGCCGGGGGCCGTGGCGGCGGCGGTGCGGAGCGCCGCCGGGTCCAGCGCCGACAGGTCGGACTCCAGGAGCGCCCTGCGGCGGGCGTGCGCGTCGCCGGCGCTGAACCGGGCCACGGTCGCGCGGAGCCAGGCCATGGTGCCGGGGCGGCCGGGCCCGGCGGGTACCGGGACGAGGCGCGGGTCGGCGAGGGCGGCGGTGACGTCGGCGTACCGGTGGAACGTGGTCATGCCCATCACCGTAGGGCCGGAACGCTTCGGCGCGCGCCGAACTGTGCCGGGGGGCATGATGGAGGCATGTCGCTCGCCGAACTCGCCGGACTCCTCGCCGACCGGACCCGCGCCACGATCTGCGTGGCCCTCCTCGACGGCCGGGCGTGGACGGCCGGTGAGCTGGCGAAACTCGCGAAGGTCGCGCCGTCCACGGCCAGCGGGCACCTGTCCCGGCTGATCGCGGGCGGGATCCTGGCGGAGGAGCGCCAGGGCCGGCACCGGTACGTGCGGCTGGCCGGCCCCGAGGTCGCCGCCCTGATCGAGGACCTGTCGTCGTTCGGCGCGCCGCCCCCGGCCCGGTCGTTGCGCGAGTCCAACCGGCGCCGGGCCGAGGCGCGCGCCCGGACCTGCTACGACCACCTGGCCGGCCACCTGGGCGTGGCGGTGGCCGACGCGATGGTCCGCGACGGGCTGGTCGCCGACGACGCGGGGCTCGCGGTCACCCCGGCCGGGGTGGCCTGGCTGGACCGGCTCGGCATCGCCCCCGCCCCGGCCCGGGGCCGCCGCCCGCTGGTGCGGTCGTGCCTGGACTGGACGGAGCGGCGTACCCATCTGGCGGGCACTGTCGGCGCGGCCCTGTGCGCTGCGGCCCTGGACCGGCACTGGGTGGAGCGGGCCGGCGGGGGCCGGGCGCTGCGGATCACCCCGGCGGGCACCACCGCCTTCCGCACCCACCTGAACATCGAACTCCCCTAGAACCACGGACCCTTTTCCGGGTACCGGCGCGGCGGCGCCCGCGCGGACCACGGAACACCCGTCGGGGCCCGTCTCCCGGCCTGGTCGCGCCGCCGGCACACCGACCACCGGCGCGGACCCGGCCACGGGTGCCGGTTCAGTCCGGCGGGTCCGGCCGTTCGACCGGGGGCAGCGGGCGGGAGGTGGCCGGCCACGGCTCGGCCCTGGGCCAGCTGGCGGACCAGACACCGATCGCCGGGTACATCGACACGAAGAGGGGAAGGATCAGTCCCCAGAGGACCTCGTCCGGCACAGTCCCGTCGTCCGCGCTCAGGGCGGAGCCGCAGCACGTCAGCAGGAGCAGGACCACCGTGGGCAGGGCGAACAACAACGGCGCGCGCAGCCGCAACGCCCACGCCGCCAGCGGACCGGTCAGGGCCAACAGGACCGGGACGGCCAGCAGGCCCGGCACCAGTCCCTCGAGACAGAACACGTGCGGATCGCACCGGTCGAACGTCGCGGCGGCCAGGTGACCGAAGCCGAACGCCCCGGCGCCGGCCACGACCGGCGCGATCAGCCCCACGACGGCGCCGCGCAGCCCCGCCCGGACCCGGTGCGCCGTGCCGGTGACCCCGGTCGGGGGTGAGTGGTCGGTCATCCAGGAAGTATCAGGGCCGGACGACGGCCCGGTGGGGGCCGCGGGCGTCCGCCGGACGAGCGTTCGGCGAACCTCCGGCCACGGCCGCGCGAAGATCGGACCGCCCCCCGCCAGTACCCGGAGAGCGGTCCTTGATCTGGGGGTGGGTCAGAGGTAGGCGTTGCGGGTGTAGGCCAGGCTGAAGGTGCCCTCGCCGTTGAAGTAGGCCGCGACGAGGCGGGCCGGGTCGGTGGCCAGCAGGCCGCGTTGCAGGTCGGAGCCGTCGTTCTGGTCGTCCCAGCCCCAGGGCGCGTTGGCGGCGTTGGCCTTGCCGTTGTCGCCCCGGAACGTGCCGAACGACGCGAACGTCTCCGCGTTGTTCCGCCGCGCCCACAGGCCGCCGGCCGCGAACACGTCCACCAGCTTGTAGCCGACGGAGCGGTCGTTGCCGTTCGAGGGGGTCTCGGCGACGCCCGACGGGAAGTAGACGACGCCGTCGCCGCCCGGGAAGGCCGCGCCGTCCCACGCCTTCAGGCCGTGGCCCTTGGCCTCCTGCCGGGTGGTGGGCCGGGACTGGCCGCCGTAGGACTGCAGGATGACCGGGCCGTCGATGGACTCGCGGCCGTCGACGTAGGGGCTGCCGGCGGGCGTGAACGAGTAGAAGTCGCTGTGCGCGACCGTCACCATGCCCTCCAGCTTGCCGTAGGTGCTGCCGTCGCGGCGGACCGACAGCACGAGGCCCTCCATGTCGTTCTCGTGCGAGCCGCACAGAACCGAGTCGCACCAGTCGCGGGGGTGGAAGAAGCCGTACCCGACGAACCAGTGGGTGGAGGTCTCCACCACGGAGTAGGAGACCGTGCCCAGCAGGGGGGACGTCGGCTGGTGCTCCCAGTTGTCGAGGCCGTTCCAGTTGCCGTCGAAGTCCACGGCGGACAGGTAGTCGGCGTCGTGGTCGGTGGAGTCGGTGTCCTGGTAGTGCACGGGGGCCCAGCGCTGGGCGAGGGCGAGATCGGAGACCTGGGCGGCGGCGGGGGCGGGGGCGGCCAGCACGGTGGCGAGCAGCAGCACGGGGAGGAGGCGTCGCATGACGGGCACGCTATCGAGCCATGACTTTCAGGTACATCTATGTTTGGTGAAATCCGGGCGACGGCCGGGGGGCCGCTCTCGTACAGTCCGGCTGTGACGACTCTCCTCCGTACCGTGGTGGCCCGGGACGACGCCGCCGACCTCCTCGACGCGCTCGCCGCGTGGACCCCGGTCGGGACCCTCGCCGACGGGCTGCACCTGGGCGACGTGGGCTGGTTCCTCCGGTTCGACGCGGAGGAGTGCGCCGGGCGGCTGCTGCTGTGGACGGCGGTCACCGACGGGGTGCGGGAGCCGGTCGCGGCCGGCTTCCTGGACGGTCCGGTGCTGCGGCTCGCCCTGCGCCCGGACGCGGCCCCGGCCCGCCGTGCCCCGGCCTCCGCCGGCATGGAGGTGGACGGCCCGCCCGCCGATCCGGAGCTGGTCGGCGCGCCCGACGCCGCCGGGCTGGACCGTGCGCCCGCCGACTCCGGGCTGGTCGATGCGCTCGCCGACGACATCGGTCTGCTGCTCGGCGACGCCGAGGCCTGGTGCGACGCCGCCGACGGCACCGCCCTGCGCGCCGCCCTGGTCTCCCGGGGCTGGCTGGACGAACGCGACGCCCCGTGGCCGCTGCTCGTGCACCCGCTGTCCCCCGCCCCGCCCCGGCCGGCGGGCGCGCGCCCGGTGGCGGAGGCCGACGCCGCCGACCGGGTGGCCGTGCAGCGGGCCGCCTTCGAGGGTTCCACGTTCACCGTCGAGCGCTGGCGGCTGATGAAGGACTCCGTCGCCGGGCCGTTCGCCGTGGAGGCGCTGGTCCGGACGCCGGACGGGGAGGCGGCCGCCGCCGCGACGGGCTGGTTCGCCGGCGCCGGCCGGTGCGCGATCCTCGAACCGGTCGGCGCGCACCCCGACCACCGGGGCCAGGGGTACGGCCGGGCGGCGGTCCACGCGGTCTGCGCGGCCCTCGCGGAGCGCGGCGCGTCGGCGGTGGCCGTGGCGACCCCGGGCGACAACCGTGCGGCCGTGGCGCTGTACCTGTCGGCGGGCTTCGTCCACCAGCGCGACCTGCACGACCTGTACCGTCCGGCGCCCTGAGGCCCTTCGCGGGGCGGTCACGCTGAGCGGGTACCCGGCGCGCTGAGGGGTTTCTCACTCCCCCGCACGACCCCCCACCTGGAACGATGGTCCGGTGATCATCGAGGGCGTGTCGATTCCCGACTTCCCGGACGCCGAGCCCCCGCTCGCCGCCCGGCAGTGGCCGATGACCGTCCCGGCGGTGGCCCAGATCTTCCGCGAGGGCCTGACGTTCGACCAGCCGGTCACGTTCCTGGTCGGGGAGAACGGGTCCGGCAAGTCCACGGTCCTGGAGGGCATCGCGGAGGCGTACGGGCTGGACGGGCGCACCGGGCACGCCGGCCGCAAGTACGCGCAGGACGACCTGCCCGGCGTCCTCGGCCAGCGGATGCGGCTCGCGCGCACGAAGGCGGGCAGCCGGATGCTCGGCCGGCGCGCGAAGGGCTTCTTCCTGCGCGCCGAGACCGCCTACGAGCAGTTCGTGAAGATGGGGTACGCGACCCCCGAGGTCGTCTCGCACGGCGAGAGCGTGCTCCAGGTCCTCGACGGGCGGTTCACGGACGTGGGGCTCTACCTGCTCGACGAGCCGGAGGACGGGCTGTCGTTCAGTTCGTGCCTGCGGCTGCTGGCCCAGTTCTCGCTGCTGGTCGAGGAGGGGGCGCAGGTGATCTGCGCGACGCACTCGCCCCTGGTGGCGGCGTACCCGGGGGCGACCGTGCTGGAGGTGGGCAGGCACGGGATCCGGCCACGGGCGTGGCGGGACCTGGAGCTGGTGGACCACTGGTCGCGGTTCATGGCGCGCCCGGACGCGTACCTGAAAGGCCTGGTCTGACGCTCTTCGAGCCCGGCGGGTCGACGGCCCGACACGGCCCGGCGCGGATCGGCCCGGCGCGGATCGGTCTGACGCGGCCCCGCCCGGTGCCGGACACAGCCCGTTCACAGGTTTCGCACAGCGGGGGCACAGTGCCTGTGGGCACAATGCCCGTATGACCGCAGCCGACCCGCGCCGCCCCGACGGCGAACCGCCCCGGGTCCTGGTCGTCGACGACGAACCCACCCTCGCCGACCTGCTCACCCTGGCCCTGCGCTACGAGGGCTGGCAGGTCCGCTCGGCCCCCGACGGCGCGACGGCCGTCCGGCTGGCCCGGGAGTTCCGCCCCGACGCGGTGGTCCTCGACATGATGCTGCCGGACCTCGACGGCCTGGAGGTGCTCCGCCGGCTCCGGAACGACAAACCAGATATTCCTGTACTTTTCCTGACAGCGCGCGACGCCGTCGAGGACCGGGTCGCGGGCCTGACGGCCGGGGGCGACGACTACGTGACCAAGCCGTTCAGCCTGGAGGAGGTCGTGGCCCGGGTCCGGGCCCTGCTCCGCCGGGCGCTCCTGCACACGGCGCGCTCCGAGGCGCTGCTCACCGTCGGCGACCTGACCCTGGACGAGGACTGCCGGGAGGTCCGCCGGGCGGGTGAGGAGATCGTGCTGACCGCCACCGAGTTCGAACTGCTCCGGTATCTGATGCGCAACCCGCGCCGGGTGCTGTCGAAGTCCCAGATCCTCGACCGGGTGTGGAACTACGACTTCGGCGGCCAGGCCAACGTGGTCGAGTTGTACATCTCGTACCTGCGGAAGAAGGTCGACGCCGGCCGGCCGCCGATGATCCACACGATGCGCGGGGCGGGATATGTCCTCAAGCCGGCCGACTAGGACCTGGTGGCGGGCCCGCGCGCCGCTGGCCGGCCCGCCGGCCCCGCCCGGGTCCGGGTCGCCGCCGAGCCCACCCGGGTCCGCGCCGCCGCCGGCTCCGCCCCGGCCCCGGTCGGCGCTGGCCCCGCCGCGCGCCTGGTCGTTGCGGGCCCGGCTGCTCGCCGGCCTGATGGTGCTGCTCGCCGTCGCCTGCCTCGTCGTCGGGGCGACCACCACGCTCGCCCTGCGCCGGTTCCTCGTCGCCCAGGTCGACCAGCAGCTCGTCGCCGCCGGGCACCGCTCCGCCTCCCAGGCCGGCCGGCCCCCGCCGCAGGACCCGTCCCGGCCGGCGCCCGCCGGGCTGGAGTTCCTCCTCGGTCCCGGCCAACAGATCGGCACCGTCGGCGCCCGGGTGGTCGACGGCCAGGTCACGGTCGCCGGGGTGCTGGAGGCCGACGGGACGGTCAGGGCCATCCCCGCCGACCAGCGGGCCCCGTTCGCGGGGGTCGCCGCCGACGACCGGCCGCACGACGGCGACCTGCGCGACCTCGGCGGGTACCGGCTGATCGCCGAGCCCGTCCGCACCGGCGGGACCGTGGTCACCGGGCTGCCGCTGTCCGCCGTCGACGCGACCGTGTGGTGGCTCGTCGCGTTCGAGAGCGCCGTGGCCGTGGCGGTGCTGGTGGCCGCCGCGCTCGCCGGTACCGGCATCGTCCGGCTCGCCCTGCGCCCCCTGCGCCGGGTCGCCGCCACCGCCGGCCGGGTCGCCGAACTGCCCCTCGACCGGGGCGAGGTGGCCCTGTCCGAACGGGTACCGGACGCCGACACCGACCCGCGGACCGAGGTCGGCCAGGTCGGCGCCGCCCTGAACCGGATGCTCGACCACGTCGGCACCGCCCTGGCCGCCCGGCACGCCAGCGAGACCCGGGTCCGGCACTTCGTCGCCGACGCCAGCCACGAGCTGCGCACCCCGCTCGCCGCCATCCGCGGGTACGCCGAGCTGACCCGCCGGGGCCGCGACCAGGTCCCCGAGGACATCGCGTACGCGCTGAGCCGGGTCGAGTCCGAGAGCGCCCGGATGACGACGCTCGTGGACGACCTGCTGCTGCTGGCCCGCCTCGACGCCGGCCGCGACCTCGCCACCGGGCAGGTCGACCTGTCCCGGCTCGTGGTCGACGCCGTCAACGACGCGCGGATCGCCGCCCCCGGGCACGTCTGGGCGCTGGACCTGCCGCCGGAGTCCATCGTGGTCACCGGCGACGGCGCGCGCCTGCACCAGGTCCTCGCGAACCTGCTGTCCAACGCGCGCACCCACACCCCACCAGGCACCCGGGTGACCACGACCCTCACCCGGGGGAACCCGCCCGACCGGGCGACGCACGGGACACCGGGACCCGACACGCCACCGGTCCTGGGACCGACTCCACCACCCGGCCGGGCCGCCGGCCCCACACCTGCCTCCACGGCCAACGGGATCACGCTCACCGTCGTCGACGACGGGCCCGGCATCCCCGAGGGGCTGGAGGTGTTCGAGCGGTTCGCGCGCGGCGACAGTTCCCGGTCCCGGGCGGCCGGCAGCACCGGACTGGGGCTGGCCATCGTGGCCGCCGTCGTCGCCGCGCACCAGGGCACGGTCGAGGTGACCAGTGCCCCGGGCCGGACCGCGTTCACGGTCCGGCTCCCTTCACAGCCGGCGCACAGTCCGACCACAAGCCCGGCATAGCCGCCCCCGCCAGGGTGGCGGGATGAGACTCCTGCGAACCCGGTGGCCGCTGCTCGTCCTGCTGCTCGGCACCGCCGCGCTGTACCTGTGGGGCCTCGGCGCCTCCGGCTGGGCCAACGCGTTCTACTCCGCCGCCGCCCAGGCCGGCTCCCAGTCCTGGAAGGCGTGGTTCTTCGGCTCGCTGGACTCGGCCAACGCGATCACCGTGGACAAGCCGCCGGCCTCGCTGTGGCTGATGGGGCTGTCGGTGCGGCTGTTCGGGCTCAGCGCGTGGAGCATCCTGGTCCCCCAGGCGCTCCTCGGCGTCGGCACGGTCGCCGCCGTCCACGCCACCGTCCGCCGCTCCTTCCGCACCCTGGCCCCGGGCGCCGACACCTCAGGAGCCGCTGGGCCCGCTGCCGCACCCGGAGCTTCCGCGCCGGGCGACGACGTGCCGCGCGCCGCCCCAACGGACGAGCCTCCCGTGGCCCGGCGCCCATGGTGGAACTCCGGGGAACTGGCCGGGCTCGTCGCCGGGGCCGTCCTGGCGCTCACCCCGGTCGCGGCGCTGATGTTCCGCTTCAACAACCCCGACGCGCTCCTCGTGCTGCTCATGGTCCTCGCCGCCTACGCCACCGTCCGCGCCGTCGAACGCGGCTCCACCTGGTGGCTCGTGGCGGCCGGCACGTTCGTCGGCTTCGGCTTCCTCACCAAGATGCTCCAGGCTCTCCTGGTACTGCCCGCCCTCGCGCTCGCCCACCTCCTCGCCGCCCCGGGCCGGATCTGGCGGCGACTCGGCCAGCTGCTGCTCGCCGGGGCGGCCCTCGTGGTGTCCGCCGGCTGGTGGGTACTCGCCGTGGAACTGTGGCCGGCCTCCTCGCGCCCGTACATCGGCGGGTCGCAGGACAACAGCGTCCTGGAGCTCACGCTCGGCTACAACGGGCTCGGGCGGCTCACCGGGGAGGAGACCGGGAGCGTGGGCGGCGGGGCGGGGCGCGGCTGGGGCGACACCGGCTGGGACCGGATGTTCGGCACCGACATCGGCGGCCAGATCGGGTGGCTGCTCCCGCTGGCCCTGCTGTTGCTCGCGGTCGGGCTCGCGGTGACCTGGCGGGACCGCCCGGCGCGGGCCGGCTTCGTCGTCTGGGGCGGCTGGCTGCTGGTGACCGGCGTCGTGTTCAGCGCCATGCAGGGCATTTTCCACCAGTACTACACGGTGGCCCTCGCGCCGGCCGTCGCCGCGCTGGTCGGGATGGGCGCGGCCGTGCTCTGGGCGCGCAGGTCCTCGTGGTGGGCGCTGGCGGTGGCGGCCGTGGGCGTGGGCGGCACGGCCTGGTGGGCGGCCGTCCTGCTGGGCCGGAGCGCCACGTTCCTGCCCTGGCTCCGGCCGGCCGTCCTGGCCCTGGGCGTCGGCTCCGCCCTGGCCCTGGCCGCCTCGGCCCTCCTGACCCTCGGCCCGCTCCGCCCCCGCACCGCACCGGCCCCCACCAGCGACATCCGCGTCCTGCCCACCCCGACCGGGGCCGGCCCACAACCAGAAACACCAGACGGGTACGCCTGCGCGGACGGCCTGACATCCGGCGGCCCGTTGCCCGACGGCCGTCAGCCCGGACCTGACGCGGACAACCCCGGAGCCGGGGAGTACGGCGGCCCTGGCGCGACCGTTCAGGATCGGAATGATGCGATGGCTGAACCGAGGGCGCGGGGCCGGGGCGCGCGGATCGGGGCGCGGCTCGTGCTGCCGGCCGCCGTCGCGGGGCTGGTCGCGGTCCTCGCCGGGCCGGCCGCGTACGCGCTCGACACCGTCGCGACCCCGCACACCGGGGCGATCGTGACGGCCGGGCCGGCGGTGTCCGGGGGCCGGGGCGGATCGGGTGGCTTCCCCGGCGGTGGCCCGGGTGGGACCGGTGGCCCGGGCGGGACCAACGGGCCCGGCACGCGCGGCACCGGCGATGGTCGCGGCGGCGCGGGCTTCCCCGGAGACGGCACCGGCGGCACTGGCCAACCGGGCGGAGCGGGTCAGCGCGGCACCGGACAGCCGGGCGGCACGGAGCCCGGTGGAACGGGGCAGCGCGGTACCGGTCAACCCGGCGGCACCGGCGTCCCCGGAGGCACCGGCCCGGATGGCGGCGTTCCCGGCGGAGCGGCCGGAGCACCCGGCGGCGGCTCGGCCGGACCCGGCGGGCGGGGCGGCACGGGTGGCCTGCTCGGCGCGCGCGAGCCGGGCGCCGCGCTGGTGAGGCTCCTCGCAGCGGACGCGGACCGGTACACCTGGACGGCCGCCGCCGTGGGGGCCAACAACGCGGCGGCGTACCAGTTGGCGACGCGGCGGCCCGTGATGGCCGTCGGCGGCTTCAACGGCAGCGACCCGGCCCCGACCCTGGCGCAGTTCCAGGCGTACGTCGCCGCCGGCCGGATCCACTACTTCCTCGGCGCGGGCACGGGCGGCGGCATGGGCGGCCCGATGGGCGGCAGCAGCGCGTCCCGGGAGATCGCCGCCTGGGTCACCACGACGTTCACCGCCACCACAGTGGACGGCACCCAGGTGTACGACCTGACCGCCCGCTGACCACGCCACCCTCCAGGGGAGGTGCCACCGCCCACCCGGGCCCCGGCACCTCCCCTCCGTGCGCCCGGGGCGTTGCCAGTGGCCCGGGAGTACCCGGAAAAGGGGGTTTCATAGGTCTCGCACAGGGTCGGCACAATCCCGGCACAGTCGCGGACGGGACCGTCGACGGATGACGATGCTCACCGCTGCCGCCGTTCTCGACGTCGTGATCCCGGTGTACAACGAGGAGGACGACCTCGGCCCGTGCGTCCGCCGCCTGCACGCCTTCCTCGCGGCCACGTTCCCCTACCCGTGCCGGATCACGGTCGCCGACAACGCGAGCACCGACCGCACCCCGGACGTGGCCGCCGCCCTCCGCGCCGAGCTGGGCGTCCACTACGTCCGGATCGAGGCGAAGGGGCGGGGCCGGGCGCTCAAGCAGGTCTGGCTCGCCGCCGAGGCCCCGGTGCTCGTCTACATGGACGTCGACCTGTCCACCGACCTGGCCGCCCTGCCGCCCCTGGTCGCGCCGCTGCTGTCGGGGCACTCGGACCTTGCGGTCGGCAGCCGGCTGTCCCGGGGCGCGCGGGTGGTGCGGGGACCGAGGCGGGAGTTCCTCTCCCGGGCGTACAACCTGCTGCTGCGCGGGACGCTCGCCATCGGGTTCTCCGACGCGCAGTGCGGGTTCAAGGCGATCCGGCGCGACGCGGCCCGCGAGCTGCTGCCGCTGGTCGAGGACACCGGCTGGTTCTTCGACACGGAACTGCTGGTGCTGGCGGAACGGTCCGACCTGCGGATCCACGAGGTACCGGTCGACTGGGTCGACGACCCCGACAGTCGGGTGGACATCGTGGCCACCGCGCGGGCCGACCTGGCGGGCATCGTCCGGCTGGTGCGGCACATGGGATCGCTGCCGCTCGGGGAGCTGCGGGCCCGGCTGGGGCGCGCGCCGCTGGAGGCCGCGTTGCCGGTCGGGCTGGCCCGGCAGCTGGTCCGGTTCGCGGCCGTCGGCGCGGCCAGCACGTGCGCGTACCTGGCGCTGTACGCGCTGCTGCGGGTCGGGCTCGGCGCGCAGGCAGCGAACCTGGTGGCCCTGGGCGTGACCGCCGTGGCGAACACGGCCGCGAACCGGCGGCTGACGTTCGGGATCTCGGGGATGCGGAACGCGGCCCGGCACCAGGCGCAGGGGTTCGCGGTGTTCCTGGTGTGCCTGGCGGTGACGGGCGGGGCCCTGGCCGGGCTGCACGCGGCCACCGGGACGCCGCCGAGGGCGGTCGAGCTGGGTGTCCTGGTCGCCGCGAACCTGACGGCCACGGTCCTGCGGTTCCTCCTGCTGCGCGGCTGGGTGTTCCGCACGGCGGCCCCGTCCGGGCCGGGTGTCGCGGTGGAACCGGCGGATCCGGGCATTGCGGCGGGACCAGCCGGGCCGGGTGTCGCGGCGGCCCCGGCCCGTCCGTGTTGACCGTTTTCGGACCGGGACTCCGATTCGCGGCCGGTCCGTCCGGCGGATTCTCCGTGACCGATCGCACACGGCTCCGCGATCTCCTTCGCCCGGCGGCGGGGCCGGTCCTATTCTGACCGGATGATCGGAGAACGCGACCTGTCCCGCCTGCTCAGTGAGCTGGAGCCGGAGCTGCACCCGGGCCGCTACGTGTTCGTCAGCGTGCCCGGCAAGGCGCCCGCCGACGTGCACCCGGTCGTGACGGTCACCGAGGACGACGGCACGACGCTGGTGCTGAGCCGGGCGGAGGCCGACACCCACCACCTGGAGTACGACCTCGTGACCGCGTGGATCACGCTCACCGTGCACTCGGCGCTGGACGCGATCGGGCTGACCGCCGCCGTCGCCACGGCCCTGGCCGCCGAGAGCATCCCGTGCAACGTCGTCGCCGGTTACTACCACGACCACCTGTTCGTGCCGTACGACCAGGCGCAGCGTTCCATGGAGACGCTGCGGGCGCTGGCGGCGGGCACCCTGTAGGGCGGCCGCCCACGCGCCGGTCAGCGGACCCGGCGGCGCGGCCTGCGGCCCGGAGACGGCCGACGGCACGGACCCGCGCCGTCCCGGTCAGCCGGCCGTGATCCCCACGCCCCGGATGTGCTCGAAGATCAGGCTCGTCTCGGCGTGCGCGATCGACGACCGGGTCACCAGGTGGTCGAGCACGAAGTCGCGCAGCGCGTCGGCGTCCGGCACGGCGACGTGCAACAGGTAGTCGGTCTGCCCGGTCACGTGGTAGACCGCGAGCACGCCCGGCAGCTCCGTGGCGAGCGCGCGGAACCGGTCCACCTGGTCGCGGCCGTGCCCGGCGAGCCGCACGGACACCAGGGCCTGGAGCGCGTAGCCCAGGGCGGCCAGGTCGACCTCGGCGTGGAAGCCCCGGATCACCCCGGAGTCGCGGAGCGCGCGCAGCCGGGTCAGGCAGGTGGACTGGGCGATCCCGCACGCCTCGGCCAGGGCGGCGTTGGACATCCGGCCGTCCTGGGCGAGCAGGGTGACGATCCTGCGGTCGGTGTCGTCGAGGCGAAGATCCTTCGGCATGACCCCATCATGCACCCCTGATTCCGCAGATCAAAAGCACAGACACGCAACCATCAGAATTAAGTACCAATGGATTGCGCTTCTTCCTTTGATTCTTCATTCTTCGGGGTATGACCAGCCTCGACACCCTGGCCGTGCACGGCGGCCGCGCGGACCTCGCCGCCCTCGGCGTGCACGTGCCGCCGATCGACCTGAGCACCACGTACCCGCTGCCGGACGTCGAACTCGGCGGCGACTCGTACGAGGCCCTCGCGACCGGCGGCCGGCCCGTCGACGGCGGCAGCCTGGTCTACCAGCGGCTGTGGAACCCGACCGTCGCCCGGTTCGAGGAGGCCCTCGCCGGCATGGAGGGTACCGCCGAGGCGGTCGCGTTCGGCTCCGGGATGGCCGGGCTCACCGCGTGCCTGCTGGCCACCGCCGCCGAGGGCAGGCGCAACATCGTCGCCGTCCGCCCCCTGTACGGCGGCACCGACCACGTCCTCGCCCTCGGCATGCTCGGCACCACGGTGACCTGGGCGCTCCCGCACGAGGTGGCCGGCGCGATCGGCCCCGACACCGGCCTGGTGATCCTGGAGACCCCCGGGAACCCGACCCTCGACCTGATCGACATCGCCCGGGTCGTCGAGGCGGCCGGGGACGTGCCGGTGCTGGTCGACAACACGTTCGCGACCCCGGTGCTCCAGCGGCCCGTCCTGCACGGGGCGACGCTGGTGCTGCACTCGGCGACCAAGTACCTCGGCGGGCACGGCGACGTGATCGGCGGCGTGGTGGCCTGCTCCGCCGAGTGGGCGGCCCGGCTGCGGTCGGTGCGCGCGCTCACCGGCGGGCTGCTGCACCCCCTCGCCGGGTACCTGCTGCACCGGGGGCTCCAGACGCTGCCGATCCGGGTCCGCGCCCAGCAGGACGCCGCGGTCAAGCTCGCCGACGCGCTGACGGCGCACCGCGCGGTCTCCGAGGTGTACTACCCCGGCCTCCGCGACCCGCAGGCCCTCGTCGGCCGGCAGATGTCCGGCCCGGGCGGGGTGCTCGCGTTCTCGGTCCAGGGTGGCTACGACGCCGCCGTGCGGGTCGCCTCCGCCTGCTCGATGATCACGCACGCCGTGTCGCTGGGCGGGGTGGACACCCTGATCCAGCACCCGGCGGCGCTCACCCACCGGCCGGTGGCCGCCGACGCCCGGCCGCATCCGTCGCTGCTGCGGGTGTCCGTGGGGCTGGAGGACCCGGCCGACATCATCGCCGACCTGGTCACGGCCCTCGACACGGTCCTGTAGCCCCACCGGTCGCCGTTGACCGCCAGCCCTGCCGGGCGCCTCGCGGGCGCCGGGGACCGCCCGCCCCCGGACGGGTCGTCCGGGGCATGACCACTCCCGTGCCGGGCCCGCCGCCCGCCGGCCCGGCACGGGAGAGCACGTCAGGTGTCGGCGCCGTCCATCCGCGTGGTCCAACGGGCCCGCCAGTCCGGGGCCGGGAACGGGGCCGCGTAGTAGCGCGTCTCGCGGACGATCCGGCCGTCGCGGAACTCCACGATGTTCGACACGTGGAAGATGTCGCCGCCGTAGTCGCTGACGGCCTCCATCACGAAGAGGTCCCCGTCGCCGACGATCCGGCGGATCCGGATGCTCGGCGGGGCCGGGTACGCCTCCTGCATCTCCCGCATCGCGTCCCGGCCCACGATCCGCTCGCCGGACTGCGGCATGTCCATCACGTAGTCCTCGGCGCGGACCTCGTACTCGTCCTCGGCGGACAGGGCCATGATCCCGTCGCCGCCGAACAGCCGTTCCAGGATCCGCCGGTTCTCCCGCTCACCCACGACAACCTCCCCGATCCGGGTACGCCACGCCGGCTCCATTCTCCCAGCCCGGCCCGCTCGGGGGCCCGGATCCGCCGGGGTCAGAGTTCCTTCGTGAAGTAGACGAGGGTCCAGTGCGGGAACGTCGAACGGCCGGCCTCGGTGTAGCCCAGGCCCCGGTAGAACGCGACCACCTCGGGCTGGTTGGTCGTCGTGTCGAGGAACATGCCCCGGAAGCCCAGTTCGGCGGCGCGGTCCTCCAGCGCGGCCAGCAGCGCCCGGCCGACCCCTCGGCGGCGGACGGCCGGGTGGACGCGGACCCGCAGTACCTCCGCGTGGGTGTCGCTCCGGGGTTTGAGGCCGCCCATGCCGACGAGGTGGCCGTCGGTCTCGACCACGAGGAACTCCAGGAAGGAGCCGGCGATGTCGCCGAGGTCGGGGAACGCGACCGGCGGGGTGCTCTCGGGCGGCAGCGCCAGGGGGACGGAGTCGTCGGCCGTCGCCCCGAGAGGGGGCACGTTGTTCAGCGCCCAGACGGTCGGCGCGTCGGCCGGGCGGAACCTGCGGACGGTGATCACGTCCCACTGTGGCCCGACCGTCCCCGGTCGCACAACCGTTTCGCGGCGGATTCCCGGGCCGTGGACGTGGCCCGAACAGGCGCGGTGCCGGATTGGAACACTTTCCTACCAGTCCGGCCGCTCCGTGCCCGCACCGGCGGGGGCGCACCGGGCAGGTCGTCGTCCACGCGCCGGTCACGTCGTGGAAACGGACACGTGGTCGTTCACACTCTCCCGCCGACGGGGACCCTTAGGGTAGCCTCACCTTAAGGAGGTGGCCGTGACCGTCGTGATGGGTGCGCCCCGGCTCGACGTGGCCGACGCGCTCACCCGCGCCTGGGCCCTCAGCGGTTTCTACCAGACCCTGCCGCCCGACGCCCCGGACCTGGTCCCGCTCGGCACGCTGCTCACCCCGGAGTCCCTGGCCGACCTGCTCGACCGGGCCCGGACCGCGTGCGGCGGCTGCCGGACCCGCCCCGCGCGCACCGCCGCCGCCATCATGCTGGCCAGCGAGTTCTTCTCGGTCCTCGCCGCCGGGTACGCGGGCCTGCTCTTCGCCGACCGGCGCGGCCTGCTCCTGGCCCCCGACAGCGTGGCGCTCCGGTCCGACGGCGAGGGCTTCGACGCCCTGACGGGTACCGGCACCCTGCTCGTCCTGCCCGGCGACCCGGCGTACGGACACCCGGGCACCGAGGCGGTCGGCACGCTCCCGGAGCTGCACGCGCGGCTCGGAGCGTCCTATGCGGACCTGCTCACCCCCGTCGTCGAGGGGATCTCGGCCCTGACCCGGCGCAGTCGCAGGGCACTGTGGATGGAGGCCGCCGACCGGTTCGCGGGGGCGGCGCTGGTGGCGTCCCGGGCGGAGGCGGCCCGGCGGGCGCGCGGCCCGGCGCCGGGAGCACCGGGCGCCCTGGACCTCGGCCCCGGGCCGGCCGACCTGCGTTCCGAGGTCGACGCCGTCCTCTCCGTCGCCCCGCCCGTCCTGCGGCACTCCGTGAGCTGGATCGACGTGACCGCCGGGTGCGGCCGGGTCACCTGGAAGCGGCGCGGCACCTGCTGCCTGACATACCAGACGCCCCGGTGGACCGGCGAGTACTGCACCACCTGCCCACTCATCCCCGAGGAGGAGACGGTGCGGCGGGTCGCGGAGTACCTCGACGGCCTGGACGGCCAGACCGGCGCGTAACCCGGGTATCGACCCCCGGCCGCGCCGGTTTTCGGCCCGGGGCGGCACCGGGGCCCAGCCGGGTGTCGACCCGGGGCCCGGTCAGGCCAGCGCCCGCACCGCCTCCGCCATCGTCCGCGGCGCCCGCCCGAGCAGCTTCTCCAGCTCCCCGGTCACCTCCGCGAACCCCCCACCGGCGATCGTCGCGTGGATGTCCAGCAGCACGCCCACCAGCCCCTCGGGGACCTCCTCGGCGCGCAGCAGCCGGGCGTACTCCCCGGGCTCGACCGCCTCGTGCGCGAACTCCCGACCCGCGACGGCGGACAGTTCGGCGGCCAGTTCGGCCTGGGTCCAGGCGGTGGGGCCGGTGAGGTCGTACCCGTCGCGGTCGTGGTTCTCGTCGGTGAGCACGATCGCGGCCGCCTCGGCGAGGTCGTCGCGGAGCGCGCTGGCGACCCGGCCGTCCCCGGTGGCGGTGACGAGACCGGGCTCGTCGAGTACCCCGTTGAGGAAGTTGTCCGTGTACAGCGGGTGCCGCAGGAACGTGTGCCGCAGCCCCGAAGCGATGATCATGGCCTCGGTCTTCCGGTGCACCTCCCCGATGCTCGCCGGGCTGGCGGTGCTCAGGCTCGTGTAGACCAGGCTCTCCACCCCGGCGGCGACCGCCCCGGCCGTGGCCGCCTCGTGGTGGGCGAACCGCAGCGCGTGCGGGTTCGCGCCGGAGGAGATCAGCAGCATCCGGCGCACCCCGGCGAACGCGGCCGGCAGGGTGTCGGGCTCGTCGAAGTCGCCCCGGCGCACCGAGACCCCGAGGGCCGCCAGGTCGGCGGCGTCGGCGGGTTCGCGCACGCTGACGGCGAGTTCGGCGGCGGGGATCCGCGTGAGGAGGTGGGCGACGACCCGTCGGCCCAGTTGACCGTTAGCTCCGGTGACCAGCAACATGCGCCGAAGGCTACGGCTCCCGACCAGGCGTTCGAGGCCCTCGGGGCAAGCTGTGCCATGACCGTGGCCGGCCGGTGATCAAGGCCCGGCACATTCCCGAAAGGACCGGACAGGCCGTCACACCCAGTGGCTGCCCAGCCACATCCGGGCCCACCACGCGGCGTTGCTGATCGGCGTCCCGGTCAGGACGGGATAGAAGTACGCGAAGCAGACGGCGACCAGGCCCAGGTACGCGCCGACGGCGGCCGCCCCCGCCGACCGCCACCGCCGGGCCACGGCGCCGAGGACGAACACGACGGCCAGGATGAGGAACGGCTCGCTGGGGGCGGCGTAGAAGTAGTACATGGTGCGGGTGGTGAAGGCGAACCACGGCACGATCCCGACCAGCGCCCCGACGAGGATCGTCCAGGCGCGCCAGTCCCGCCGGCTGATCGCGAGCCAGGTGAGCGCGGCGAGGGCGGGCAGGAAGGACCACCACAGGATCGGGGTACCGAGCAGCAGCACCACCGAGGAGCACTGGTCGGCCCCGCAGCCGGACGCCGACCCGCTGGCGAACAGCACCGGCCGGCTGAGCAGCAGCCACTGCATCGGCCAGGACTGGTACGGGTGCCCGCTGTCGAGTCCGGTGTGGAAGGTCAGCGAGTCGACGTGGTACCGGTACAGGTTGTACAGCGCCCCGAGCACCGGCCACTCCCCCCGGCCCTGGTCGCGCAGCCAGTGCCGGTCCCACGCGTTGTCGCTGGCGAACCAGCCGGCCCAGGTGGCCAGGTAGACGGTGACGGTCGCGCCGGCGTACGCGGACACGGCCCCGAGCAGGCCGAGGATCCGGGGGCGGGGCAGGGTCGCCGACCACCGGCCCCGGTACTCCCAGACGACGATCAGGACCACGAACGCGACCGCGTGGAACACCGCGCTCCACTTCACGCCCAGCGCGCAGCCGAGCAGCGCCGCGCTGCCGAGCCGCCACCACCAGTGGAACCGGGGCCGGGCGTCGGTCTCCAGCGCCACCAGCAGCCGGGCCCGGCGGTGGTCGCGGTCGGCGACGAGGCAGGCGAACGACCCGACCAGGAACGCGAGCAGGAAGATGTCGAGCAGCGCGAACCGGGACAGCACGAACTGGAAGCCGTCGAGGGCCATCAGCAGCCCGGCCGCGCAGCCGAGCACCGTGGAGCCGAACATCCGCCGGCCCAGCCGGGTGATCACGACGACGGCGGCGACCCCGGCGACCACCCCGGCGAACCGCCAGCCGAACTCGTTGCGCCCGAACAGCGCCTCCCCGGCCGCGATGCACCATTTGCCCAGCGGCGGGTGCACGACGAAGTCGGGGTAGTCGTTCTCGGTGTTCCACTCGATGCCCCGGTCGAGCATCGTCTGCGCGTGCTTGACGTAGTGCTGCTCGTCGAACTGCTGGCCCCGGGGCGTGGCGAGGCCGAGCACCCGGAGGACGGCGGCCACCAGGGCCACGGCCGCCGTCCACACCCAGGACACCGGATCCGGCGCGAGGAGCGGGGTCAATCGGCGGCGGACGATGTCCGGAGCGGTGGTGGCCATGCGGTGATCCTAGAGATCCCGGAGCGTGTCCCGCACCGCCTGCGCCTCCGGTACTCCGAGGTCCGTGAAGATCTCCAGCGCCGCCGTCAGGCACCGGCGGGCCTCCCCGGTGTCGCCGAGGGCGTGGTGGGCGTGCCCGGAGCCCTGGTGCGCGCGGGCCTGCTCGGCGCGTTCGCCCAGTTCAGAGGCGACGACGTGTGCCCTGGCGTGCCGGAGCAGGGCCTGGCGGGGCTCGCCGGTGGCGGTCAGGTTCTCGCCGAGGGCGTTGAGGATGCTCATCTCGAAGTACCGTTCGCCGGTCTCGCTGGCGAGTTCCAGGCCCAGGGCGTAGCTGTCCCGGGCGAGGTCGTGGCGGCCCCGTTCCCGGTGCACCATGCCGATGCCCTCGTGGGCGTTGGCCTGGCTGCCCCGGTCGCCGTACTCCTCGGCGATCACCAGTGCCAGCGCGTAGTGCTTCAGGGACTCGTCGTAGCGCTTGAGGATCCGGTACAGGTTGGCCATGTTCTGCAGGGTGATGCCCTCGGCGGTCCGGCTGCCGGCCCGGCGGAAGATGTCCAGCGCCGCCGCCTGCTCCCGCAGCGCCGACGGGTAGCGGCCCAGGCGCTTGTGCACGATCGCGAGGTTGCTCAGGGCGCGGGCCTCGGCGATCAGGTCGCCGGTCTCGCGGGCGATGACGGCGGCCCGCTCGTGGTGGTCGGCGGCCTCGGCGTACCGGCCCAGGCGCACCAGGACCACGCCCAGGTTGTTCAGGATGTTGCCCTCCGTCGCCCGGTCCCCGGCGTCCCGGGCGATCACCCCGGCCGCCCGGTAGTGCTCGTGGGCCTCGCCGTACCGGCCCTGGCGCCAGCACGTGACCCCCAGGAAGCTCAGCGACCGGCCGCGCTTGGCCGGGTCCGTACCGCGCAGCGCCAGGCGGTGCAGGGCCTCGGCCTCCCGGTTGTGCGAGCCGGTGTCGAGGTAGCGGGTCAGGATCAGCGACAGGTCCACGGTGTGCTCCAGCCAGCCGTGGTGCGCGGCGTGGTCGGCGGCGGCCAGCAGGTTGACCCGCTCGGCGTCCAGCCAGGCCACGGCGGCGGCCCCGTCGACCAGGTCCGGGGTCGGGGACCCGCTCGGCGCCACGGCGGGCCGCAGGTGCGCGTCCTGGGTGTCGTAGCGGTCCATGGCCCGCGACGCCGTGTGCCGGAGGTGGTCGAACAGCCGGGTCAGGGCGTCGTGCCGCTCGGCGGGGCCGGCGAGGTCCGCGGCGAAGAACCGCAACAGGTCGTGCAGGGTGTACCGGCCCGCCGCGCCCTGGGTCAGCAGGTGCGCGTCGACCAGCCCGTCGAGCAGGTCCTCGGCCGTCCGGTACGGGACCCCGGCGAGCGCGGCGGCGGCGTACACGTCGACGTCCGGTCCGGGGTTCGTGCCGAGCAGCCGGAACAGGGTCTGCTCCGCCTGGGTCAGGTCGGCGTAGGACAGCCGGAAGGCGGCGCTGACGTCCTGGTCGTCGACCGCCAGCTCGGCGAGCCGGCACCGTTCGGCGCGCAGCCGGTCGGCCAGCTGGGCGACGGTCCACCGGTCGCGGTGCGCGAGCCGGGCGGCGGCGATCCGCAGCGCGAGCGGCAGGTGCCCGCACAGGGCCAGCACCTCCCCGGTCGCGTCGGGCTCGGCCAGCGCCCGGTCCCCCACGATGCCCGTGAACAGCGCCCGCGCGTCCCCGTCGGACAGCACGTCGAGGGACACCGGGACCGCGCCGCTGACGGTGGCGAGCCGGCGGCGGCTGGTGATCAGGACCAACGAGCCGCGGGTACCGGGGATCAGCGGCCGGACCTGCGCCGCGTTCGCCGCGTTGTCCAGGACGACGAGGACCCGCCGGTCGGCCAGCTCGCCCCGCCACAGGGCCGCGCGTTCGTCCAGCTCGTGCGGGATGGCCCCGTCGGGCACCCCGAGGGCGCGCAGCAGCGAGCCGAGCGCGGCCCGGGGCGCCAGCGGCGCGCGGCCGGAGGTGAACCCGTGCAGGTCGACGAACAGCTGCCCGTCCGGGAACTGGCCCGCGAGGCTGTGCGCGACGTGTACGGCCGTCGCGGTCTTGCCGACCCCGCCCATCCCGTCGATCGCGGAGATCACCACGGTGGTGGCCGCCCGGGCGGCGAGCGCGGCCAGCCGGGCCACCTCGGCGCCGCGACCGGTGAAGTCGGGCACGTCGTACGGCAGCAGCCGGGGCACCGGCCGGGTGGCGACGGCGACCGGCGCGGGCGGCGTGGACGTCAGGGTCGGGTCGCCGCGCAGGATCCGGCCCTGGAGCGCGGCCAGCTCCGGCGAGGGCTCCAGCCCCAGCTCGTCGGCCAGCAGCCGCCGGCCCTCGTCGTACCGTTCGAGGGCCTCGGCCTGCCGCCCGCCCCGGTACAGGGCCAGCATCAGCAGGCGCAGCGGTTCCTCCCGGAGCGGGTACGCCCCGGTCAGGGTGGAGAGTTCGGCCAGGACCTCGCGGTGCAGGCCGGCGTCGAGTTCGCGGTCGAGGCAGGTCTCCAGCGCGGTCAGCCGCTCCTCGGTCAGCCCGGCCCGGACCCGGTCGACCAGGTCGCTGCCGGGCAGGTCCGCGAGGGGCTCGCCCCGCCACAGGTCCAGCGCCGCGCGGAGTCCGGCCCGGTCCCCGGCCGCGCGGGCCTCGGCGGCGCGCTGGCGGAACACGTGCAGGTCCACCTGGTCGGGCGGCAGGTCGAGCACGTACCCGGCGCCCCGGCGGGTGATCGTCGTCCCCACGGGGCGCAGCAGGGCGCGCAGCCGGGACACGTACGTCTGGATCATGCCCTGCGGCCGGGCCGGGGAGTCCTCGCCCCACAGGCCGTCGACCAGCCGGTCCACGGACACCGGGCGGCCGGCGTCGAGGGCGAGGACGGCCAGCACGGCGCGTTGCATCGGGGGCCCGAGGGGGAGCGGCCGGTCGTCGTGCCAGTACTCCACCGGACCCAGCAATCCCAGTCTCACCGCCGGACCCTAACAAGCCCCGCCGGTGGCCCCCACGGCCGCCGCCGCGACCGGGAACCCGCTCACACCCGCGCCCACCGGGCAACCCCGCAGCCCCTCGGCCGGGCGGGTCGGGCGCTCCGGACATCCGACCCGGGCGGGCTCCGTCGGTGCCGCTCCCGGCAGACCGCTCCGTCGATGGGCGTGACGCTCCCGGTCGGCTCCGGGGCCGGGTAGATTCGCGGTCGGACGGGGAGGTGGCATGGTCAAGGGGTGGCACGGTCTGTTCGGCACGTTCACCGGCGTCGCGCTCCTCACGGTGGCTCTCCTACCGGTGGCCGTGCTGGTGGTGTGGGTCCTGGCGCGCCGTCGCCGGGCCGCCGGCACCCCGGGGGCGTGGCGGCTGTCGCTGGCCGAGGTCGGCATCGTCTACGGGACCGTGCCGTGGGTGTGGATGATCCTGTTGCCGGGCAGCCGGGCCGGCGCCGTCACCGGCCGCCTGAGCCTGGTACCCCTGCATGATCTGGTGAAGATCTTCGCCGACGGGCCGGCGAGGGCGACCGGCCAGATCGTCGGGAACCTGCTGGTGTTCGCGGCGTTGGGGTTCTTCGCCCCGGTGCGGTTCGCGGCGCTGGCGTCGGTGACCCGGGTCCTGGCGCTCGGGGCGGGCTGTTCGGTCCTGGTCGAGGTCGCGCAGTACGTCCTGCGGCTGGACCGGGTGTCGTCCGTGGATGACGTCCTGCTCAACGCGGCCGGTGCCGGGCTGGCCGCGCTGGCGTCGCGCCGCTGGTGGCGCACCCCGGCCGACGCGCCGTCAGGCCAGCCTCACCCGGCCGCCGTGTCACCGGCGGGGAGGCGGACCGCCGCGAGGAGGTAGCGGAAGTCGGTGCCGTCGGTCAGGGTCGCCGGCTTCCCCGGCCCGCTGAACGTCATCCGCACCGTCTCCCCGGACAGCGCCGCCAGCCCGTCGAGCAGGAACCGCGGGTTGAACCCGATGCTCAGCCCCTCCCCGTGGTACTCGGCCGGCACGCTCGCCGTGGCCCGCGCCTCGCTGCCGGTCCGCGCCTCCAGCCGCAGCAGCCCGGGGCTCAGCGCCAGGTGCACGGGCGTCTGCGGGGCCGCGACCAGGGCGACCCGCTTCACCGCGTCGAGCAGCGCGCCGGTCGCGACCGTGGCGTGGATCGCGCCGGTGGCCGGGAACTGGGCGACGTAGTCGGCGAGCGGGTTGTCGAGCAGCCGGGTCACGGTGTGCCGGGCCCCGCTCTCCAGCCCGAGCAGCCCGTCCCCGGCCGCACCCGACCGGCCGCCGTCCGTGGCCAGTCGCAGGGTCAGCGGGGTCCCCGGGGTCAGCTGCCGGACGACGGCCGCCAGGGTCCGGGCCGGCACGAGGGCGGTGGCCTCCAGGCCGGGCCGGGCGGGCGCCCAGGGCAGGTGCCGGACCGCCATCCGGTACCGGTCGATGCACGACAGCGTCAGCGTCTCCCCGTCGAGCCGCAGCCGCGCGCCCGTGAACGCCGGCACCGTGTCGTCCCGGCTCGCCGCGAGCACGACCTGGGTGACGGCCTCCGCGAACGGCACCGGGTCGACCGTGCCGGCCACCGGCGGCGGGACCGGTGGCGCCGGGTAGTCCTCGATCGGCAGCGCGGCCAGCGTGAACGTGGCCACGGCGCAGCCCACCACGAGCCCGGCCCCCTCGGCGGTCAGCACCAAGGGCCCCGCCGGCAGGCTCTTGACGATCTGGGCGAGCAGCCGCCCGGACACCAGCAGCTCCCCCGGCTCGGCGACGGTCGCCGGCGCGGTGGCGGCGGTCGAGACCTCGTAGTCGAACGCGGAGACGGTGAGCCCGTCGCCCGCGCGCAGCACCAGGCCGGCGAGCACGGGCAGCACGGGCCGGGCCGCGAGCCCCCCGGCGGCCCAGGCCACGGCGTCGAGCAGGTCGGCACGTTCGATCGTCAGCTTCACGGCCGCCACCCTAGGCCGGGGGTACGACACAACGGCTTCCGGCGCGTCAGCCCCCGGAACCGTGCCGGCGGGCACCGCGACCGAGGGCCGAGGTGGCAGCCAACCGGGGCGACCGTCAGTCCACGATGGCCACACCTCGAGAAAGTCTTGGCTGGTCAGATGGCCCGGGGGTCGAAAATGCAGTCCGCGTCATGAAAAATTCATGCGGCCGGGCGTAGCTTTCTCGGTGTCGGGGCACCCATCCCCGGCAGTGGTGGGCCGACGCAGCCCACCCACCCGTCCTTCCGGGGGGCGTCATCCGTCTCGCAAACACAGACGCCCCCCGGAAGAGACAAACCACAAACCTCTGATGGTTACGAGTGGGGCACCGACCCGTCGCGCATCAGCTCGGGCCCGGCACCTGGGCCGCCCCGAACTCCCCGGCCCGCACGGCCCCGAGAAACACGACCCAGTCCGGGGCGGGCGGTTAACTATTGATCACCGAGTGCGACTATTCGCCGGAGTACACAATAGGGGCATGGATCCCGTCGACAGACTGCGCGAACTCTGCCTGGCCCTGCCCGAGACGACGGAGCGGTTGTCGCACGGCGAGCCGACCTGGTTCATCAGGGGCAGGAAGGTGTTCGTGACCCTCGCCGACCACCACCACGACAACCGGCTCGGGTTCTGGTGCGCGGCCCCGCCCGGCACGAGCGAGGCGCTGGTCACCGAGGACCCGGAGCTGTACTTCCGGCCGCCCTACGTCGGCGGGCGCGGCTGGCTGGGCGTGTACCTCGACGTGCCCGTCAACTGGGACGAGATCCGCGACGTGGTCACGGAGGCGTACCTCATGGTGGCCCCGAAGTCCCTGCACGCCCGGATGCGCGAGGGCTAGATTCCCCCCATGCGGATCCTGGTACTGGGCGGGACGTCCTTCGTCGGACGCGCCATCGTGGAGGAGGCCCTGCGGACCGGGGCGGAGGTGGCGGTCTTCGGCCGGGGAAGGACCGGGACGGACCTGTTCCCCGAGGTCCCCCGGCTGATCGGCGACCGGGACACCGGCGACTACGCGGCCCTCGCCGACGGCAGCTGGGACGCGGTCGTCGACTCCAGCGGGTACGTGCCCCGACATGTCGACCAGGCGATGGACGCGCTCGGCGACCGGGTCGGGCGGTACCTGTTCGTGTCCAGCCACGCGGTCTACGCGCTCACCGGCCTGGCCCCCGGCAACGACGAGGACACGCCCCTGCGCCCGGCCGTCCGGCACACCGAGCACCTGGACGAGGCGACGTACGGGCCGAACAAGGTGGCCTGCGAGGAGGACGTCCTCGCGCGGTACGGGGACCGGGCCACCATCGTGCGCCCTGGCAAGGTGGCCGGCCCGAACGACAACCAGAACACCCTCACGTACTGGGTCCGCCGGGTCGCGCGCGGCGGCCGGGTGGCGCTGCCGGGGCGGCCCGAACAGCCGGTGCAGATCATCGACGCGCGGGACCTGGCGACCCTCGTCGTGCGGCTGCTCCGCGACGACCGGCCGGGCGCGTACACGGCCGTCGGGCCCACGGTCGCCCTCGGCGAGGTGATCGCGCTCTGCGCCCGGGTCGCCGGGGTCGACATCGAGGTCGTGCCGGTCCCCGAGGACGCGGTCGGGCCGATGTACCCGCTGGTCCGGCCGGTGGAGGTGTGGGCGGGGCAGCAGCGGAGCTCCGCGCGGGCCCGGGCCGCCGGGATGCCGGTCACGCCCCTGGAGACGACGATCCGCGACGTGCTCGCCTGGGACCGCGCGACCGGCGAACGACCGATCGACTGGGGCATCACCCCCGAGGAGGAATCCCGCCTCCTCGCCGACCACTAGCCCCACCCGGCCACGCCGGTCCGCCTCCCAGCCGGGATCCCTCAGCCCGCAGTCGCCCCGTCGAAGCGCCAGACCCGGAGGTCGTGCACCGGCACGTACCCGATGGCCTGGTAGATCTTGTTGCTCGTGGGGTTCGCCACGTCCGTGTAGAGGCTGCACACCGCCCCGTCATCGAGGATCCGCTGACTGACGGCCGCGACACACCCGCTGGCATATCCGCGCCCCCGCGACCCGGGCGGCGTGTAGACCCCGCTGACCTTGGCCACCCCCAACAGTGGCGGATCGACCCACAGCATCGACACCGGGCCGTCGCCGTCCTCCCACAGCCAGACCTCTCCGGCGTCGAGGTGCCGGTCCACCATGGCCGGCACCTGGGACACGTCCTCGTCCGGGACGGCCTCCCGGAAGAACCCGGCCACCCAGGCCAGCACCACCTCGCGGTCGCCGGGGCCGGCCTGCTGGAGCGCGCCCGGGACCCCGAGCGGCGGGACGACGGCGTCGAGCCGGAACAGCCGGGTACCCCTGGTCGCCGACAGCTCCGCCCCGGTGCGTTCCGCCCACAGCCGGGCGAACTCGTCCGACGCCGTCGCCGGGCCGCCCACGGCCGGGAGCCCGGGCAGGTGTCCGGCGCACCAGTCGACCAGGGCGGCCACCACGTCGGGGCCGACGGCGGTCAGGAGCAGGGGGTGCGGCGGGGTGCGCAGGGCCACGCCCACGAGGTCGTCGCCGTCGTGGACGGCGAGCCAGAGGGCGCCCTCCTCGACCGGGACCGCACCGGCGGCGCGGGCGGAGACGAGGTTCGCGGCGATGTTGTGCCGGACCGGGTCGCGGCCCAGCCAGGGCAGCACCTGGTGGGCGAAGGCCTCGACGGAGGGCTCGGAGTGAACACGCATCCCCCATTGTCGCCCGGCCGGGCCCCGCGCGCGGCCCCGCCCGAGCCCGGTCAGTACAGGAGCTGCCAGCCGCCGAGCCGCACCACGAACGTCGTCAGCGTCCCCTTGTCCACCCCGCCGTGGTGGTCCGGCCCGAACACGTAGTTGCCGGCCACCCCGTCGTAGTGCGTGTTCTCCAGGGCGTCGCGCAGCGGACCCCGCTCGGTGCCCTTCGTGGTCGTGATCGCCTCGGTGATCATGTGCAGGGCGTCGTACGCGCTCGGCGCCACCCCGGAGTACGTGTTGTACTCCTGGATGTACCGCCGCCGGAACTCCTGCTGGGCCAGCCCCGCCGGGGTGGTCGCGATGCTGTTGGGGTCGAGCACGGCCGGGTGCACCATGAACATGCCCTCGGCGTCGGCGGCCGTCGGCCCGGACAGGAACTGGTCGGCCCCCGCCGACGGGTCGAGGAAGATCTTCCCGGTGTACCCGGACGCCTTGATCGCCGACACCGCGCGCGCCGCCCCGGGCATCAGCGCGCCGAGCAGGATCGCGTCGGGCCTGGCCTCCAGGAGCGCGGCCAGCCGGTCGGTCACGTCGGAGCCGTCCTCGGCGAACCGTTCGCCCTTCACCAGGCTCAGTCCGTCGCTGGACCGGATGGCGAGCGCGCCGGTCATGACCTGGGTGACGATGTCCCCGTAGGTGCCCCTGGCGGTCAGCAGGCCGATCTTCTTCGCGCCCATCCGCAGCGCGTTGTCGGCGATGGCCGCCGCGATGTCGCCGCCGTTCGGGGACACCTTGAAGCAGAACTTCCGGGCCGAGACCGGGGTGACGATGGCGTCGCTGGCGGCCAGGGACACGAGCGGCACGCCCAGTTCCTCGGCGACCGGCACCATCGCCATGGTCACGGCGGTGGTGCTCGCGCCGACGATGGCGGCCACGTGGTCGTTGGTGACGAGTTCGCGGGCGGCGGCGGCGCCCTTCGCCGGGTCGCTGGCGCTGTCCTTGACGACGAGCCGCAGCTTGCGCCGCTTGCCGTCGACCAGTACCCCGCCCTCGTTGATCTGGTCGACCGTGACCCGCAGCGCGTTGCGGTGCACGGTGCCGATCGGGAGGCCGGGCCCGGTGAGCTCCACGACGGCCCCGACGACGACCTCGCCCTCCAGCACCACGGCACCCCGGTCGGACGTCGCGGGGCCGCCACAGCCGGCGGCGACGGACGCGACGAGTACGGCGGAGGTGAGTCCGGCCCAGAACCTGCGATCGACCATCCGCGATGGTGGTCACATTCCGTCGCGATGGTCAAGTGACGAACACGGACATTACAGGACCCTGACCTGCTTTTGCCCGCCGATTCCCCGAAGTTCCATCACAGTGGGTTACTCGGATATGCCCGACTTGCCGGCACCCGCCGGGCGGGCAGAATGGGCCGATGGATCTCAACGCGGACCTCGGCGAGGGTTTCGGCCGCTGGCACCTGACCGACGACGACGCCCTCCTCGACGTCGTGACCAGCGCGAACGTGGCCTGCGGCTTCCATGCCGGCGACCCGGCCACCATGCGCAGGGTGTGCGAGGCCGCCGTCGCGCGCGGGGTCCGGATCGGCGCCCAGGTGTCCTACCGCGATCTGGCCGGCTTCGGCCGCCGCGCGATGGACGTCCCGGCGGACGAACTGGCCGACGAGGTCACGTACCAGATCGGGGCCCTGCGGGTCTTCGCCGAGGCCGCCGGCGGCACGGTCGGCTACGTCAAGCCGCACGGCGCGCTCTACAACCGGGTGGTCGACGACCCGGCGCAGGCGGCGGCGGTGGTCGCCGGGATCGTCCGGGCCGGGGGCGGGCTGCCGGTGCTGGGGCTGCCCGGCTCGGAGCTGCACGCCGCCGCCCGGGCCGCCGGGTTGCCGACCGTCGCGGAGGCGTTCGCGGACCGGGGGTACACGGCGCGGGGGACGCTGGTGCCGCGCGGCACGCCGGGCGCGGTCCTCGGGGCGGAGGCGGCCGTGGCGCAGGCGCTGGGGATCGCGCGGGACGGCCGGGTCACGGCGGTCACGGGCGAGGTGGTCGAGGTGGCGGCCCGGTCGGTGTGCGTGCACGGGGACACGCCGGGGGCGGTGGCGGTGGGGCGGGCGATCCGCGCGGCGTGGGAGATGACGCCGTTCACCTAGGCGCCGGGTGCGGGCACGCGTGGCGAGCTCGGCCGGATCCGCGGCATTCGCGTGGTCCCGGCCGCCCGTCGGGTAAGGACTGTGTCGGCTCCTGCACAGGGGACTGGCGCGATCGAGCTCCGAAGCGGATCGTGATCTCATGACCACTCCCCGCAATGCGATCTACGGTTGGGTCCCTGACCTGCCCGATCAGCGGGACCACCTGTTCTCGGCGGCCCCGACCACCACCCCGCTGCCCGCGAAGGTCGACCTCCGTGGTCAGTGTCCACCCGCGATCTACGACCAGGGCGCCCTGGGCAGCTGTACGGCGAACGCGATCGGCACCGGGTTCGAGTACACCCTGATCAAGCACGGGTTGGAGATCTTCACCCCGTCCCGGCTGTTCGTCTACTACAACGAGCGGGTCATCCTCGGCACCGTCGACAGCGACAGCGGCGCCATGATCCGCGACGGCATCAAGTCCGTGGCCAAGCAGGGCGTCTGCCCCGAGCCCGACTGGCCCTACGACATCGCCCGGTTCACGGAGCGGCCGCCCGCCAGCTGCTACGAGACCGCGCTCGACCACCGGGTGACCGCCTACAAGCGGGTGCCCCAGACCCTGCGCCAGCTGAAGAGCTGCCTCGCGCAGGGCTACCCGATCGTCTTCGGCTTCGCGGTGTACGAGAGCTTCGAGTCCCCCGAGGTCAGCGGCACCGGCACGGTACCCATGCCGGACGTGGACTCCGAGCAGATGCTCGGCGGGCACGCGGTGCTGTGCGTGGGCTACGACGACGAGACGATGCGGTTCCTGGTGCGCAACTCGTGGGGCGAGCGCTGGGGCGACCGGGGCTACTTCACGATGCCGTACCCGTATCTGACCGACTCCACGCTGTCGCGCGACTTCTGGATGATGACGCGGACAACGTGATCGGGGGCGGCGGGCGGCGGCCGGTGGGGGCCGCCTCCCGCCGCGCACTCCGGGCACTCCACCCGGGCCGGGCGCCCAGAACCCGGCCCGGGTGCCCGGCGGCGCGCTCCGTCACGCCACCCCGAAGTACTCGCGCACCACGTCCGGCAGCACCAGGCCCACGGTCCCGGCGTGCCGCGCCTCCCACACGTCCCGCGTCAGCCGCATCCGCACCATGTCATCGGCCCCGCTCCCCTCGCGAGGGTGCCGCCCGACCCCGTTGTCCACGTACCCCACGGCCCGGGACACCCCGAGCGACGCGGCGTTGTCGTGCCACGCCTCGGTCTCGGCGACCTGCGCCCCGAGCCCGTCGAACGCCAGCGCCAGGGCCGCGATCCGCATGGCCTTCCCGATCCCGCGCCCCCGGAACTCCGTCCCCAACCAGGACGCGGTCTCCACGGTCCGTAGGGTCGCGAAGTCGGCGGCCTCCAGGTTCTGGGACCCGACGATCCGGCCCCCGACCCGGACGGTCAGGTCCAGGCACCAGGATTCGGGGTGCCAGCCGCCCAGGTGGCGCCAGTAGTACTGGTGCACGGCACGGCCCGCGCGCTCCTCGGTGGCCCCGAATCTCGGCAACCGGGGGTCGAGTTCCACGTCGGCGGGCATGAGGTCGGCGAGCGGAATCAGGTCGGCGTCGACGGTCGGGGTGAGCACGACATCGCCGAGGGTCATGTGCACCGCGGAGAAGGGCCAGTAGGTCATGCCCGCATCGTGGCAGCTCACCCACTGCGCCGCACCCGGATAACCGGCCGGGCCGGGGCTCGGACCGCCCGGGGCGCACGCACAGCACCGGGAGTCGGCGCCGGCCACCCGCGGCCGGGGGCTACCGCCGGAACGCGCTCCGGTACGCGGCCGGGGACACCCCGACGACACCGTGCAGGTGCTGGCGCAGCGAGGTGGCGGTGCCGAACCCGGCCCGTTCGGCGATCCGGTCGATGGGCAGGTCGGTGGTCTCCAGGAGCTGACGGGCCCGTTCGACGCGCTGGGCGGCGAGCCACCGGGCGGGGCTGAGCCCGGTCTCCTCCCGGAACCGCCGGGTGAAGGTGCGCACGCTCATCCGGGCGTGCCCGGCCATGGCCCGCAGGTCGAGGTCGTCCTCCAGCCGGGTCAGCGCCCAGCCCCGGGTCGGCCCGGTGCTGGCGTCCCCGGTCTCGGGCACGGGCCGCTCGATGAACTGGGACTGCCCGCCGTCCCGCCACGACGGCACCACGCACCGCCGGGCGGCCCGGTTGGCGACCTCGCTGCCGTGGTCGGACCGGATCACGTGCAGGCACAGGTCGATGCCGGCGGCCACCCCGGCGGAGGTCAGCACCCGCCCGCCGTCGACGAACAACACATCAGGATCAAGATCCACTTTTGGGTACCGGGCCCGGAACAGCTCCGCGTAGTCCCAGTGCGTGGTGGCCCGCAGCCCGTCGAGCAGCCCCGCCTCGGCCAGCACGAACGCCCCGGTGCAGATGGACATGATCCGCCCGGGGAACTCCCGCAGCGCCCGCAGCACCGGCTCGGGCGTCCCGCCGTCCCGGACCAGCTGCGACCGGCCGTGCACCCCGGGCACGATCACGGTGTCGGCCGTATCCAGCGCCTCCAGCCCGAGGTCGGGCACCACGGTGAACCCGCCCCCGGCGGCCCGCACCGGCCCGAGGCCGACGGTGACCACCTCGTAGTAGGGCGCGCCGAGCCCCATGGGGTCGACATCGGACCACCCGTCGGCCCCGGGCACCCACACCCCGCTCCCGACGGGCCCGGCGGACTCCCCCACGCGGTCCTCCGCCGCCGACCACCGGTCCTGACCATCCGGGGCCTCCCACCGACCCGGACTTCCCCCTCGGGCTCCCTGGCCGGCACCTCGGCCAGCGTCCCACCCGTCCCGGCGACCCGGGTCCCAACCGCCCTCGCCGCCAGCGTCCCGGCGACCCAGGTCCCAACCGCCCTCGCCGCCCCCGTCCCGGCGACCCGGGTCCTGCCCGCCTTCGCTGCCCGTGCCCGCATGGCCGCCCCCGCCCCGACCTGTCCGGCGACCTCCCGAACGGCCGCCCGGGGTGTCCCAGCCGGACCTCTCCCCGCTGTCGGCACCCCACGAAACCTGGCCGGCACCCCACGCGTCCGACGCCGGGCCCACTCGGTGGCCGAGCCCGGAATCCGGTCGCACGGCTCCTTCGAAGTGGCCGGCGGCCGTCCCCCCGAGTGCACGACCCGCCACCGGGCCGAGGCCCGCACGGCGCGGGTCACGGTCTGCGGCGTCTTCGCCCAGCCGGTCGCCCTCCCACCGCCCGGTGGCATACCGGCGCGAGGCGGCAGGCTCCGACCCGACCGCGGCACCAGGGCCCGACCTGTCACGACCCCCACGGTCCGACGTGCCCTCGACACGGCCTGGCTCCCCGCGCCCGTCCCCACGATCCCCGCTCCGCGACCCGGCACGGCGGCGACCATCCCCGACGGCCGAACCATCGCGGCCCGGATCCGCACGGCCGCCGGCACGGTCACCTGCCACCCGGGTGCCCAGGTCCCCGTCCGGCAAGCCGCCCACCGCCGGCCGTTCCCGGGCCGCGCCGAACACCTGGGCCGGCGTCCCCAGGTCGAACGCCACGAACAGGTCGAGGGCGATCACGGCCACCCGGTGCGGTCTCATGGCCCGATTCTTTCACACATTGGCTTTCGGGCCACTCCTCCGCCGACCCCCGGGCACGGAGGATGACCGGGTGAGAACACTCCACCGCGCCTGGGTCATCGCCGCCGTCATCCTCGTGGCCATCGTCGGGGCGGCCGGCTTCCGCGCCACCCCCGGCGTCCTGATCACCCCGTTGCGGGAGGAGTTCGGCTGGTCCCGGGGCACCATCTCGGCGGCCGTCTCCGTCAACCTGCTGCTGTTCGGCCTGACCGCGCCGTTCGCGGCGGCCCTGATGGAGAAGCTCGGCGTCCGCCGGGTGGTCGCCGGGGCGCTGGTGCTGGTGGCGACCGGCAGCGGGCTGACCGTGTTCATGACGTCGAGCTGGCAGCTGATCCTGTGCTGGGGCGTGCTGGTCGGGCTCGGTACCGGCTCGATGGCGCTGGCGCTGGTCGCCACGATCACCGGCCGGTGGTTCACGAAGCACCGGGGCGTGGTCACGGGCGTGCTGACGGCCGGCGGGGCCACCGGACAGTTGATCTTCCTGCCGCTGCTGGCGTTCCTGGCCCAGGAGAACGGCTGGCGGGTCGCCGCGCTCAGCGTCGCCGGTTCCGCGCTGGCGGTCGTCCCGCTGGTCTGGTTCTTCGTCCGGGACCGGCCGCGCGACGTGGGCGCGCTGCCCTACGGGGCGACCGAGGAGCCGCCGGTCGTGCCGCTGGCCCCGGGCGGGGCGGCCCGGCGGGCGGTGGGGGCGCTGCGCACGGCGGCGCGTACCCGCTCCTTCTGGTTTCTCGCCGGGGGTTTCGCGATCTGCGGGGCCAGCACGAACGGCCTGGTCGGCACGCACTTCATCCCGGCCGCGCACGACCACGGCATGGCCGAGACCACGGCCGCCGGTCTGCTGGCCCTGGTCGGCGTGTTCGACATCGTCGGCACGATCGCGGCCGGCTGGCTGTCGGACCGGATGGACTCCCGCAAACTCCTCGCCGGGTACTACCTCCTGCGCGGCCTGTCCCTCCTCGTCCTGCCCAGCCTGTTCTCGGCCACCACGGAGCCGAACATGCTGATCTTCATCGTGTTCTACGGCCTGGACTGGGTGGCGACCGTGCCGCCGACCGTGGCGCTGTGCCGGGAGGTGTTCGGCGAGGCCGGCCCCGTGGTGTTCGGCTGGGTGTTCGCGGCCCACCAGATCGGCGCGGCGGTCGCGGCCGTGGGCGCCGGCCTGATCCGCGACTCGTTCGGCCACTACGACGCGGCCTGGTACGTCGCCGGGGCGCTGTGCTTCGCGGCCACCGCGTTCTCCCTGGGGGTGCGCGAAAAGCCCAGGACTCCGGTGACGGCCGGCGTCTAGGGTTGGCCCATGATCCCCGACCTGCCCATCGAGACGGACCGGCTGCTCCTGCGGGCGTACGCCCCGGGCGACGTCGACGACCTGTACGCCTTCGAGTCCCTGCCCGAGATGCACCGCTACGTCTACTCGGTCCCCCGCACCCGCGACCAGGTCGCCACGATGGTCGCCGAACGCGCCGGCCGGACCGTTCTGACCGCCGAGGGCGACTTCCTCGGCCTGGTCGTGGAGCTGAGGGAGACCGGCACGGTGATCGGCACCGTGGTCCTCAAGTGGGCGAGCGCCGAGCACCGCCAGGGCGAGATCGGCTACGCCCTGCACCCGGCGTACCACGGGAAGGGTCTCGCCCTGGAGGCGGCGACCCCGCTGCTCCGGCTCGGCTTCGAGGGCCTGGGCCTGCACCGGATGTACGGGCGGATCGACGGCCGCAACACCGCCTCGGCGAAGCTGCTCGAACGGCTCGGGATGCGCCGCGAGGCCCACCTCGTGCAGAACGAGTTCGTCAAGGGCGAGTGGACCGACGAGATGGTCTACGCGGTGCTGGCTAGCGAATGGCGTTCTTCTTCTTGATGCCCCACACCACCACGCCGATGATCACGGCGGACACCAGGCCCAGGCACAGCCAGGTCATGAAGCTCGGGTAGGTCGACGAGGAGCCGCTGACCCCGTGGCCGCCGCTGGACCCGCCCCGGTAACCGCTCGACCGGCCACCGCTCTTGCTGCCGCCGCCACCGCCCCGGCCACCGCTGCCGCCACCCTTCGCGAAGGCCGTGGCGGGCAGGACGATCAGGCTGAAGTAGACGGTTGTGGCGATGGTCGCGACTCGGCGCACGGGTCCCCCGGGTGATCGACGGCGAGACCCCCAGGATGGGAGCCCCGGTCCCGGACGTCAAGCGTTGTCGATCCAGGTCACGCTGTGCGCCTCCGTGACGTCCGGAGTCTCCCACTTCGCGGCGAGCCGGCCGATCACCGCGTCGGGCACCGGGGCGGGCCGGGCGCGGTTGCGGGCCCGGAGCACGGCGGGCGGCGCCTCCAGGGCCACCAGGTCGACCCGGCCGCCGTACGCGGTGATCAGGCCGACGCACTGTTCGCGCAGCTGCCGGGTCACGTTCGTGGCGTTCCAGACGAAGGGGCGGCCGGCCCGCAGGTGCTCGCGGGCCTCCCGCTGGGCGGCGGAGACCACCACGCCCTGGTCCCCGGTCGGCTTCACCCCCAGCCGGGTACGCACCGCGTCGAGGCTCACCACCGGCAGCCCCGGCCGGTGCGCGGCGACCCAGTGGTCCTTGCCGACCCCGGGCAGCCCGGACAGCACGGTGACCGTGAGCCGGGTGTCGTCGTGCGCGGCGTAGTCGGGGTCGCGGGCCTCCCGGCGGAAGTACTCGAACCGGGCGTGGTCGGAGGGGAACGCGCGCGGGGCGTCGAGGCAGCGCTGCTCGGCGCAGTACTCGGCGTACAGGGTCACGTTGTCGAGGACCTGGTCGGCGTCCGCGCAGGTCCGGCCCAGGATGTCGGCCGTGGCGAGGAGTACCAGGTCGGAGTTGTTCGCCAGCAGGCTGACCCGGAACGCGATCTTCTCCAGGTCGGGCCGCTCCAGCGCCCAGAACGGGATCTGGTGGTGCCGGATCAGCGCCGCGACCTGCTCGCGGAACTCCCGGGGCGCGCCGCCCTCCCACAGCACCCGGCGCGCGAACAGCTCGCCGCGCCGGGAGTGGCCGTGCGCGGTGATCCGGCCGCCCTCGTCCACCCGGGTGCAGTCGGGCTTGGCGACGTCGTGCAGGAGCACGGCCGCGAACAGCCGGACCCGGTCGGCGGCCGGCAGCGCGCGCCAGGCGGGCAGGGCCGCCAGGGCCTCGCACGCCATCCGGGTGTGCACGGCGACGTCACCCTCGGCGTGGTGCACCGGGTCCTGGGGCACGCCGGCCATCCGGCGCACCCAGTCGAAGGCGTCCTCGATCGCGGCCCACGGCACGGTCCACGCCGGGCCGGTCGGGCACAGGTCAGCGAACATACATCACCGCCGGGTCGGCGAGCTGGTTCGGCGTGATCGGCCGGTCCTGCCAGTGGCTGCCCGAGTCGAGGACGGCGGTGAGGAAGCTGGGCCGGACCCACTTGTACCGGCCGACGGTCTCGCCGTTCTCCTCGACCTTGACGTAGAGCCCCTCCATGTCGTCGGAGCCGTCCGTCTCCCCGTCGGCCGCGCCGGTCGCGGCCAGCGCGGCGCGCCAGTCCGGCGTCCGGCAGGTCGACGGGCCGACCAGGGCGGTGAGCTGCGCGAGGGTGTCCAGCGGGCCGGTGCGCAGGACCGGGACGGAGCACACCGGGGTGCCGTCCAGGAGCGCGCGGCGGCGGTCGGTGGACAGGAACGTCCCCGTGTCGCGGTCGAGGATGTCGAACTCGCAGAAGTAGTGCGGGAGGGCATCGTAGAAGACGGTGTGCTTGGCGTACAGCCACTCGCCGTACAGGACGTGCCGGGTGCCGAGCCGGGGGCGGAGCAGGTCGGCGACGGTGGCCGCCCAGGCCTTCAGCGGGGCGAACTGCCGCTCCCGGGGGCCACCGGTCAGGTAGTGGCCCCGGCTCTGCAACAGCAGCGCCCCGTCGGCAGCGAAGCTGATCGCCGCGTTCGCCCCGTCCAGCTTCTCCTCGACGACGAGGTGCCGGCCCCGGATCTCCCCGAAGGGCACCGCCGCGAGGTCGGCGTCGCCCGGCTGGAGCCGGGAACCCTGGAGATGGGGGGTACGGGGGTACTTGCGCAACATCCCGTCAGTTCTACGTCACCCGGTGCGGTGACTCAACGTGATTTCCGGCCCGGGGCGAGGTCCGGGCCGCGTTCCTCAGCCGCGCGCGGCCCCGGAATCCCGGGCCCGGAGCTCCACCGCGAGGTCGATCATCTCCGCGAACTCCGCCCCGTCGGACAGCAGCAGCACCCGGGCCTCGGCCGCCGGCACGGCCCGCACCTCCAGCACCTGTTCCCCGTCCTCGGGATTCGTCGGCGCCCCGTCGAGGGTCACGTCGGCGTACACCCACAGCCACGCCCGCTCCGGATGCGGCTGCCACGGCCTGTACGGCTCGGGCAGGTCGCTGACCCCCCGGTGCGCCCCGACCACGCCCAGCGGCCCGGCGAGGACCGCCCCGGCCTCCTCGCGCAGTTCCCGCGCCACACAGTCGACAATGGACTCGCCCTCCTCCCGGGTACCGCCGGGCAGGAACCACACGTCGCGCCCGTCGCGGCAGACCACGATCCGCTCGCCGACGAAGCAGACGGCGTGGATGTTGGTCACGAGTTCGTCGGGCGGTTCCGTGGTGGAGAAGACCATGTCGAGGCCGCCCCACTCCCAGCGGGCCGGCGCGTGCAGTACCGGAAAACGTCGTTCGAAGTTCATGAGCCGTGCACCCGGAGGTCGGCCTGCTCGAAGCCCGGGGTCACGACGCAGGACAGCAGGACCTCCTTGTCCCACAACGGTCGCGCCGACTGCCACGTGCCGCCGGGGACCACCAACTGGAGCACCTCGCCGGCCTCCAGGTCGGGGCCGAGCACCGTCTCGGTCACGTCGCCGGGCTCGTCACCCGTGCCGCCGGTGCGCAGCAGGAGCGGCCCGCCCAGGTGCCACAGCCACAGCTCGTCGGAGCCGGCGGCGTGCCACAGGGCCTCCTCGCCGGAGCGCAGCAGGTAGTGGATGCAGGTCACCGCGGGACGAATGCCCTGGTCAGGGGAGGTCCAGGTCCGCCGGTACCAGCCGCCGACGGGGTGCGGCTCCAACTGGAGCTGCTCGATGGTCACAGAGTCGCCTTTCGCCAGGCGGCCGCGAGGGACCGCACGCTGTCGAACCGCCGCTCCGGATCCGGCTGGCAGGCGACGCCGACCACGTCCAACTGGTCCGCCGTGCCCCGCCACGCCGACTCGTCGTCCTCGCTGTCGAGGAGGGTGCGGAGAATCCGACCCAGGGTGTACACCGTGGTCCGGATGTCGATCACTTTATCCGGTGCGAACGGGTACTCCTCCGGAGCCATCAGCCGCACGGCCCCCGAGACCTGTTCGGTGGGCGTGAACGGACCCGGCCGGTACTCGTCGAGATCGCACAGCGCGAGGGTGCCCGTGCCGAAGTCGTAGAGCAGCGCGCCCTCGTTGAGGTCCACGGCCACCAGCCCGGCCCGCTCGACGGCCAGGTGCGCGTCGAGGAGCCGGCCGAGGGCCCGTTCGACCTCGCGGACGGGGCGCTGGCGGAACCGGGCGAGCGCGCCGGCCGGGTCCCTTCTGGACCAGCCGGGCTGGTGCAGCACCTCGCCGCGCTGCCACGAGTACACCAGGGCCAGGGTCTCCCCCACCGTGATCGCGTGCCGCAGGGGCACGATCGCGGGGTGCCGGACCATGGCGTGGAACGCGACCGCCCGGCGCAGGGACGCGTCGGCCGACCGGGTGAGGGCGGTCTTCACGAACCAGCGCCGGGCGTCGACCTCGACCCCGTAGGCGACACAGCCCGAACCCTGCTGGTCGAAGGTGCGGAACACCTCCCCGACCCGGTGCAGGTACGGCGCGACGGCGTCTACGGCGGCGATGTCCAGCAGGGGATGCGACATAGGGCAGCATCTTGCCACTTCGGACACCTCACAGGACGGGCTCCGTGTCCGTCACCCTCACGACGGCCCGGGCCCGCAGCCGCCGGGCGAGCAGCACCCCCGCCCCGGCCGCGACGATCAGCACCACCGTGGGCACGACCTCGCCGTGCAGGGTGACCAGCAGGAACCAGGTCCCGCCGCCGAACAGCCCGACCAGCGCCCAGAGCATGCCCCGGTCCGCGCGCAGCACCCGGTCCGCCCCGACGAACACGGCCAGCGCGAAGGGCACGATCACCAGGGCCGGCACCGTGACGGCGAGATAGCCCCACAGGGTCGCGAACGCCTCGGCCCCGCCCGCCGCCCCCGCCGCCGGATCCGTGAACACCATCTCGGGAACGGTGAACAGGAGCGGCGCCAGGAGCAGTGCCACCGCGGCCACCGACCACACCGCCGGGCGGGCCGGACGTTCCCGCAGTCCGGCCAGCGCCACGGGTGCGAGCAGCACACCCGCGAGCGCCATCCCCGTCCTTGACGGCTCCCACCACACCATCGCGAGGAACGCCGCCGACGCCGGCACCGCGAGGTACGGCACGGCCGCCGGCCACCACCGCCACGCCGCCGCGGCCAGCAGCATCAGCGCGTGGCCCGCGAGCATCGGCGTCAGGTCGCCGTTCGCGACCTGGAACGGCAGCAGCACCGCCGAGACCGCCGCCCCCACGCCGAGCGCGACGGTGGTGACCGCGCCCGCGCCGAGCGCCCGGGTCGCCCCGGAACGCACCGCCAGGAACAGCACCCCGGCCGCGCCGAGCAGCTGCAGCGGGGCCGTGGCGTGCCCGCTGAGGAAGAAGGTGCCCCCCTCGGCCCCCCAGTCGTCCAACGTCAGGAACCAGGGCATGGCGAGCCAGGTCGCCGGCAGCAGGAGCACCGCCGCCGCCCACAGCCACCCGCTGGCGCCCCGACGCCGGTGGGCGAGCAGCCCGGCCGCGACCATGGCCGCGAGCGCGCAGAGCGCGGGCAGCAGGGGGTAGCCGACCAGTTTGACGTACCCGTAGCTGTGGTCGCCCGCGTCCCACCGGAACACCCCGCCGGGGATCCCGCCCCGGCCGGTCAGGTCGGTGACCGACAGGGCCGCCCAGCCGAGGCCGCCCGCGACCGCGAGCAGGCGCACGGGGACCCGCGTGACCGAGTCCCGGGTGCCCAGGAAGGCGACCGCGCCCAGCAGCGCGTACGCGCCGAAGGTCGCCGGGGACATGCTCCGGCCCTGGTTCGGGTCGTTCGTGAACAGGGTGGTGGACGTCAGCCCGGACACGAACTGGCCGGAGACGGTGCCCGCCAGGGCCACGCCCACCAGCACCCGGCCGACCGTCCGGGGCAGCACCGCCCAGCCGAGGGCGGCGACGAGCCAGACCACCGTGGTGCCGGCGACGAAGTAGACCCACCAGGTGGCCGGGAACCCGGCGCGCAGCTCCCACCCCCGGGTCATCAGCTCGACGCCCGACAGGCAGGTGAGCAGGAACAACGCGACCGGCGCGGCGAGCCGCAGCCCGGTTTCCACTCCGGCGTGCCGGTCCAGGCCGAGCCGGCGGCGCAGGCCGCTGCCGACCAGGTCGGCCGTGTCGCCCAGGGTCGGGTGGGTCTGGCCGGGCCGGGCCCCGTCGAGGAGGGTGGCGACGAGCTGGTCGCCGTGCTCGGCACGGAATTCAGAGGGGTACGCGCGCAGCAGCGCACGGTACCGACGCTCCAGCATGGCTCTCTCCTAGGTGGTGGCGAGTCGGGGGGCGGCGGGGCTGGTCCGGGCGCTCAGCCGGGCGGTGGCCTCGGCGGCGTTGCGGGCGAGCCGGTCGGCCTCCTCGGCGAGGATCGCGGCGCCGGAGTCGGTCAGCCGGTAGTACCTCCGGAGGCGGCCGTCGACGACCTCCTCGTGGTCGGGGGCGACCTGGCCGGCGGTGGTGAGCCGGTCGAGGGCCGCGTAGAGGGTGCCGGCGCGCAGGGTGAGCCGGCCGGCGGACAGGGCGGTGACCTCGGTGATCACGCCGTAGCCGTGCAGGGGGCCACCGGCGAGCGCGGTGAGGATGAGAAACGTCGGTTCCTGGATGGACTGGGCCATGGGTTCAATATACCGATGGTCGGCATATACCGCCAGACGTAGACAGAGAATCTGCTCTTGTCTTTGATCTTTACACGTACTAGCTTGCTGTAAACCGCTCGCGAAAAGAGGTCCGTCGATGACCGCTCCCGACTGGCAGGACGGCAAGCGCTACCTGTGGCCGCTGGGCCTGCTGGTGCCCCTGATCCCGTTCGGCGCCTGGCTCGGCGTGCTCCTCACCGGCTCGCCGGTGTTCTGGTGGGTCGGGCCGATCCTGGTGTTCGTCGTGTTCCCCCTGGTGGACACGATCGTCGGCCAGGACACCGAGAACCCGCCGGAGGCGGAGATCCCGGGCCTGGAGGCGGACAGGTACTACCGGTGGTGCACCTACCTCTACCTGCCCGTCCAGTACATGTCCCTGGTGCTCGCCTGCTGGCTGTGGACCCGCCCCGAACTGGGCGTCGTCGACCGGATCGGGCTCGCCGTCAGCGTCGGCTGCGTCAGCGGGATCGCGATCAACACCGCCCACGAACTGGGCCACAAGCGCGAGAACGTGGAGCGCTGGCTGAGCCGGATCGCGCTCGCCCAGACCGGCTACGGCCACTTCTACGTCGAACACAACCGGGGCCACCACGTCCGGGTCGCCACCCCCGAGGACCCGGCCAGCTCCCGGCTCGGCGAGAGCTTCTGGGCGTTCCTGCCCCGCTCGGTCGTCGGCAGCGCCCGGTCGGCGTGGAAGCTGGAGTTCGCCCGGCTCCGGCGCGGCGGCGGCAACCCGTGGACCTGGCGCAACGACGTGCTCACCTCGTGGGCGATGACCGTGGTGCTCTTCGCCGTGCTCCTGGCCGTCTTCGGACCGGGCATCTGGCCGTACCTGCTGGTCCAGGCCGTGTTCGGCTTCTCGCTCCTGGAGGTCGTCAACTATCTGGAGCACTACGGGCTGTCCCGGCAGCGCGAGACCACCGGCCGGTACGAGAAGGTCCGCCCCTCGCACTCCTGGAACTCCAACCAGGTGCCGAGCAACCTGCTGCTCTTCCACCTCCAGCGGCACAGCGACCACCACACGTACCCGACCCGGCGGTACCAGTCGCTCCGGCACTTCGACGAGGCCCCGCAGCTGCCGTCCGGGTACCCCCTGATGATCGTCCTGGCCTGGGTGACCCCGCTCTGGCGCCGCGTCATGGACCCCCGGGTCCTCGCCCACTACGGCGGGGATCTGAGCCGGACCAACCGGGGGCCGCAATAGGATCGGCGCATGACGTATGCCCACGCCGCGCGCGCCCTGCTGCGCGACACCCTGCTCGACGCGGTCGCCGAGCTGCTCACGGGCCGGGCGTTCGGTGAGATCACGATGGCCGGGGTCGCGTCCGTGGCCGGGGTCAGCCGGCAGACGTTGTACAACGAGTTCGGCTCCCGCCCCGCGCTCGCCCAGGCCTACGTGATGCGCGAGGTCGCCCGGTTCCTCGACGGCGTCGAACGGGCCGTCCTCGCGCACGCCGACGACCCGCACGCGGCCGTCACGGCGGCCTTCGGGGTGTTCCTGTCGACCGCCGCCGAGCACCCGCTGATCAAGAGCCTGGTCACCAACGACGGCAACGCCGAGCTGACCGCGCTGATCACCACCGGCGGGGAGCCCGTGCTGCACACGGCGACGGCGTTCCTCACCGAGCTGATCACTCGGACCTGGCCGCACGTGGACCCGGAGGCCGCCGGGCTGCTGTCGGAGGCGGTGACCCGGCTGGCGATCAGCCACGCGATCCTGCCGAGCGCCGCGCCGGAGCTGACGGCGGCGGCCGTCGAACGGTTGCTGTCGCCGTTCATCACGGCGGAGACGGGGCTGGCGCCGCGCTGACGCCCGGCGGTCGCGGACCCGGCCCGGTCAGGCCGCCCCCGCGCCGCCCTGCTCGGCCGCCGCCAGGAAGATCTCCGCCAGCACCGCCTGGTCGACGTCCGACAGCCGCTTGAACCGGATGCAGCTCTTGCCGATGTCCGCCTTCGGCAACCGGTCCTGGTAGGACTCGGGGAGGTAGCCGCCGTCGGGGGCGAGCGCCGTGACGTACACCGAGATGTAGTTCTTCCGGCTCGCCATGGAGATCAGCACGGTGTCGCCCTCGCGCCCGCTGGCGTACCGGTAGTGGAACCTGCCGTAGCCCGGCATGCCGAACTCCATGGTCGGCTCCAGCGCGGGCACGGTGCGCCGGATCAGGTCGTGCAGCTCGCCGAGTTCCGTCCTGCGTGGCTGGTCGAGCCCCGCGACGTACTCCTCCGGGGTACTCATGTCTTCATTCTTCCCGAAGGGGGCACGATTGGGGTATATATAAACCACCGTCGATAACGTGAGGGGTTCTCATGCCCATTCCGTTTCCGTTGCCGGACCCGCCCACGCTCTACCACCCGACTCCCCTGCTCGCCGAGCTGCGGGCGAACGACCCGGTCACCCAGGTGGAGTTCCCCGACGGCAAGCGCGCCTGGCTCGTCACCCGGTACGCCGACGTGCGCACCGTGATGATGGACGCCCGGTTCAGCCGCGCCGCCGCGAGCTCCCCCGACCAGCCGCAGATGGGCCTGGGCGCGCTGGCCAGCGAGTCCCTGATCGCCAAGGACCCGCCCGAGCACACCCGGCTGCGCCGCCTCGTCGCCCGCGCGTTCACCCACCGCCGGGTCGAGGAGCTGCGTCCCCGGGTCGCGGAGGTCGTCGCCGACCTCATCGCCGGCCTGCGCAAGCAGCCCGAGCCCGCCGATCTGGTGGAGAACTTCTCCCTCCCGCTGCCCGTGCAGGTGATCTGCGACCTGCTCGGCGTGCCGGCCGGCGACCGGGACCGGTTCCACGGCTGGTCGGACGCCGTGATGGGCAACTGGGAGCGCGACCAGGCGATCATGGTCGGCGGCTTCACCGAACTCGGCCGGTACTTCGCGGAGCTGATCGCCGAGAAGCGCGCGCACCCCGGCGACGACCTGATGACCGGCCTGATCGCGGCCCGCGACGAGCACGACAAGCTCACCGAGGAGGAGCTGGTCACGCTCGGCATCGGGCTGCTGATCGGCGGGCACGAGACCACCGCCAACCAGATCAACATGTTCCTGCTGACCCTGCGCGAGCACCCCGACCAGCTGGCGCTGCTGCGGTCCGACCCGGCGCTGCTGGAGACCGGGGTCGAGGAGCTGATGCGGTTCACCCAGCTCGGCAACTCCGTGTCCAGCATGATCCGGGTGACCACCGAGGCCGTGGAACTCAGCGGGGTGACCATCCCGGCGGGCGCGCCCGTGATGCCGGCCCTCGGCGTGGCCAACCGCGACCCGGCCGTGTTCGCCGACCCCGACCGGCTCGACGTGACCCGGGCGGACAACCCGCACATCGGCTTCGGCGCGGGCGCGCACCACTGTCTCGGCGCGCAGCTCGCCCGGATGGAACTCCAGGAGGCCCTGCGCGGCCTGCTGCACGGCCTGCCGAACCTGCGGATCGTCGCCGACGACGCGGACCTGGTCTTCAAGCCGACGATGATCGTGCGCAGCCTGCACACCCTCCCGGTGGCGTGGTCATGACCGCGCAGTGGCAGGTGTCCGTGGACGGGTTCGGGTGCATCGGCTCGGGGATGTGCGCGGCCTCGGCCCCGGACTTCTTCGAGCTGGACGGGCGCGGCAGGTCCCGGGCCCTGCACGAGAAGATCGACCCCGATGAGCGGGTACTGGACGCGGCGGTCTCCTGCCCCGTCGAGGCGATCAGCCTGGTGGACCTCGCGACGGGCGAAGAGGTGCCCCTGGACTGACGGGCCGCCCGGCGGCGGGGTCCGACCCCGGCCGCCGGGCCGCCGGCCATCCGGTAGCTCCTCCGGGACGGTGGCCGTCCGGGCCACGACCAGGGGTTGTGTGGCCAGCCGCACCGCCGGCACCATGCCGAGCCGGGCGGGCGGCTAGTCCTCGCGGACCCAGCCGCGGCTCGTGCACAGCATCCACACGCCGTCGACGTCGATCTCGTCGCCGACGTTGTAGGCCTTGCCGACGAAGTAGCAGTGCGTGCCGGCCGGGGCGGCGGCCTGGGCGGGCGCCGGGGTCAGGAGCGTCGCCGGGAGCCCGACCACGGTGAGTCCCGCGAGGGCGGCCGCGCCGACGAGGGCGGTGCGCAGGGCGGTGCGGGCACGGTTCACGGTGGCCTCCTGGCTGTACCCGCGCCTTCGGTGGCGCCGGACGTGCGGCACAAGCTACGCCCCGCGCCAGATCGACTCCATCCGCCGATCAGCGGAGTCCAGAGTGGAGGTATCCGCGCAGGGCCCGGGTCCGGCGTTCGCACAGGGCGCGGGAGTAGCTGGCCAGCACCGTCGTGTCGACCGGGTCCCGGCCGGGCGCGCGGTGCACGACGGGCGCGTGGATCGACAGGAACGGCCGGTCCTGCACGGTCGCGCACTCCACCCGGTCGACCTCGGCCCACGGCACGGTCTGGGTGCTGGTCAGCCGGCGCAGCACAAGGTGGTCGGCCGTGAGGGTGACCCCGCGCATCGGGGCCCGGACGATGCCGGCGAGCGCGGCCAGGCCCAGGGGGACGTAGACGAGCATGACGTCGAGGTCGCGGCTCCGGGCGAGGGAGGCGACGCTGACCGTGAGGAAGAGGCCGAAGACGCCGAGCAGCGCGATGGTCTGCCACCACGGCCGCCAGGTCACCCGCGAACCCCTCTCTTAACCTTCCTTCCCGCTACCTTAGCCAGCACCGCCGGCCGGCCGCATCCCGGCGCGGTATAGGTCACAGCGGGGTAACGGCCACGCCGCCGGGGACGCCCGCCCAGGTCAGGGCACGGATCGCCGAGTCCGAGCCGCGCCGTCGACCCCGACCCCGACCCCGACCCCGGCCCACCGTGGCAGCCGGGGCGGCGCCGCACCGCTCCGGGCGCGGAGTACCCGTCTAGGGCTCTTCCTCCGGGGTGGGGCCGGCCACCAGCAGCCGGGCCGCGCGGACGTGCTCCACGATGTCGGCGAGCGCGTCGTCGGCCTCGTCGTCGACCTCCGGCAGCGGCAGGTCGGCCGGCGGGTGGTGCAGCACCACGGACGCGGCCAGGTCGTTGAGGGCCGCCGACAGCTGGGCGGTCTGGGTGGCGTCCGGCGGCGGCGCGCCGGTGTCGAGCCGGACCGCGTAGCCGGTGACCGCGTCGGTGACGTTCTCCAACGCGACGACGGCCGGCCACCACGCCGCCGCCCGGGTACTCGCCGGGGGCGGCTCCGCGAGCGCCTGCTCGACGGCGGTCCGCGCGTCGGCCAGCCCCCGGTACGCCTGCCGGCGCAGCCGCACCCGGTCGGTCGTGGCGGCCGGCCGCAGCGCCCCGTCGAGGTACGCGGCGACCCCGCGCACGGCCGTGGCGAACCGGGGCCCGATCCGGGCGTGCCAGGTCTCCGGCCACAGCAGGTAGCCGGCGACCAGCACGATCAGGCAGCCGAGCACGGTGTCCACGATCCGCAGCCCCAGCAGCCGCGAGCCGGCGTGGCTGGTCAGGTCGATCAGGAACAGGAACGCGGGCGTGGTGGCGATGGTCATCACGCCGTAGCCCCGGACCCGGCTGATCGGCACCAGGGCCATGGCCAGCACCACGAACGGGACCATCGGCCAGCCGGGCGGCACCAGCGCGAGCACCGCCCCGGCGACGGCGACCCCGAGGACCGTGCCGGCGGCGCGCTGGGCGGCCCGGGCGAACACCGAACCGAAGTCGGGCTTGAGGACGAACGCGACGGTGGTGGGCAGCCAGTACGACCGGTCCTGGTGCAGCAGGTCCGCCGCGACCAGGGCGATCCCCATGCACAACGCCAGCCGGGTACCGAACATCAGCGCCGCCGGGGACAGCACCCGCGCGTACGCCTGCCGGAGCCGGTCCGGCCGGGCCGCGCCGGGGGTGCCGTGCCCGGTGAGATGGTCCTGCCCGGACTCGGAGACCGCGCGCAGCGCCACCCGCAGCGAACGCAGGCCCGGGGTGTCGCCGGGCAGCTTCTCGGGCAGCCGGGGCGGGCGGTCCTCGCGGATCGCGTCGGCCAGCTCGAAGACGGCGGCGACCATCCGGTCCGGGACCGGCTTGTTCTCCCACACCAGGGCCGAGGTGGACTCGCCCAGCAGGGTACCGGCGTTGAGCAGTTCGAGGAGCTGGCGTTCCTCGTCGGTGCGCGGGCCGGTCCGCAGCCGGTACCCGAGGAGGTTGTCGTAGGCGTTGTTGAACGCGGCCGTCACGAACCGCCGGGCCGGGACCGCCGCCGGGGTACCGGTCACCGCCAGCTGGTTGACGAGCGCGTCGAACGCCGCCGCCACGGCCGCGCGCTGGGGCCGCTGCCGGGCCAGGGGCCACTCGGCGAGCGCGAGGAGCAGCAGGAGGGCAGCGCCGGCCAGATACAGCAGCGGCGGGGCCCACAGTGGCCCGGACAACGGCATCGAGTAGCCCAGGACCCCGGTCACCACGAACTGCAACCCGGCCAGCGAACTCACCGGACCGGCCGCCGCCGCGGCCCCGCTGACGAAGAACAGCGCGACGAGGACGGGCAGCGCGTACACGTGGTGGCGCAGTTCGATCCCGACCACCATGCCGAGCGCGCCGGCCAGGGCGGGCACCGCGATCCGCAGCAGCCGGGTCCGGTACGCCTCCGAGCGGTCGTTCGCCGAGGACAGCAGCATCGCCAGCGCGGCGGGCACCACGAGCGGCAGGTGGCCGGTCGCCAGGCCGACGGCGAGCACCACGACGACCGCCACGGTCAGCCGCAGGGTCGGGCCCCACGGGATGGGCGCGGACACCGGGCGCAGGGACAACACCAGCCAGTCCGGGGCGTAGCGGTCGGGACGCCACCACTGGGCCTGGGTCATATCTGAAAGATAATAGGCTTTCTCAGCGCTGTGAAAAGATCACACACACCGCCGACGAAAGGGACCGGGTGCATTCGGACAACCTCTACGTGATCCTTCTCATCGCCGGCCTCGCGGTCCTCGCCAGCGTCGGGGCCGCCCGACTGGCCAGCGGCGCCGGTCTCCCCGTCCTGCTCGCCTACCTGGGCGTCGGCCTCCTCCTCGGCGAGGACGGCCTCGGCCTGACATTCGACGACTCCCACCTCGCGCACAACGTCGGCAACGCCGCGCTCGCCGTCATCCTCGTCGAGGGCGGCCTCGCCAGCCACTGGCGCACCCTGCGCCCCGCCCTCCTGCCCGCCAGCGTGCTCGCCACCGTCGGCGTCGGCATCAGCGTGCTGGTCACGGCCCTCGGCGCGTGGCTGTTCATCGGCGTCGACTGGCAACTGGCCCTGATGCTGGGAGCGGTCGTCGCCTCCACCGACGCGGCGGCCGTGTTCTCCGTGCTGCGCAACCTGCCGCTGCCGGGCCGGCTCGGCGGGCTGCTGGAGGCCGAGTCCGGCTTCAACGACGCGCCCACCGTCATCCTCGTCGTCATGCTCAGCGCCGCCGGGCTGGAGTGGAACGCACCCCTCATCATGCTGTACCAGCTGGCCGCCGGTGCCGCCCTCGGTCTCCTGATCGGCGGCGGGGGCGCGTGGCTGCTGCGCCGGCTGTCCCTGCCCTCCTCCGGCCTGTACCCGATCGCCGCGTTCGGCACCGGCATCATCGCGTTCGCCGCCGCCGGTGCCCTGGAGGCGAGCGGCTTCCTCGCCGCGTACCTGGCCGGCATCGTGCTCGGCAACGCCAAACTCCCGCACCGCCGCGCCGTGCAGTCCGTCGCCGAGGGCCTCGGCTGGGTCGCCCAGATCGGCCTGTTCGTCATGCTCGGCCTGCTCGTCACCCCGCACGAACTGGGCTCGGCCATCCTGCCCGCCCTGATCGTCGGCGCCGTCCTGCTGCTCGTCGCCCGCCCGGTGTCGGTGTTCGTGTCCCTGCTGCCGTTCCGGCTGCCCTGGCGGGAACAGGCGTTCCTGTCCTGGGCCGGCCTGCGCGGCGCGGTACCCATCGTGCTCGCCACCATCCCCGTGGTCGCCGGCGTCCCCGGCAGCGAACAGCTGTTCAACATCGTGTTCGTCCTCGTGGTCGCGTTCACCCTGGTCCAGGGCCCGACGCTGCCGTGGCTGGGCCGGGTGCTGCGGGTGACCTCCGCCGACCCGATCCGGGACATGGAGGTCGAGTCCGCGCCCCTCGACGCGCTCGCCGCCGACCTGCTCTACCTGACCATCACGCCCACGTCCCGGCTGCACGGCTGCGAGATCTTCGAACTCCGGCTGCCCGCCCCGGCCGCGATCACCCTCGTGGTGCGGCGCGGGGAGGCGTTCGTGCCCGAGCGGCGGACCCGGCTGATGATCGGGGACGAGCTGCTCGTCGTCACCGGGGCGGACAACCGGCCGGCCGTGGAGGACCGGTTGCGGGCGGTGGCGCGGGGCGGGCCGCTGGCGCGGTGGTACGGGTTCCGCTGAGGTCCCCCTGACGGTCCGTCAGCGGGCGGTCCAGCCGGTCGGGACCGTGTACTCCCAGCCCGGTCGCCACGCGAACGGCGCGTCGACCATCTCCTCCAGCGGGACGCCGGACAGCAGGTGTTGCAGCGCCCACCGGTTCGCCGAGTGCGCGATCACCACGACCCGCCGGCCGTCCCAGCGCGCCGCCAGGTCCTGGAGGAACGCGGCGGTCGCGCCGACGACCTGGCGGTAGCTCTGCCCGCCCGGGAACGGCTCGTCGATCCGGGCCCGGCGCGGGTCCAGCTCGGCGACCGGCGCGCCGTTGAGGTGGCCGTAGTCGCACTCGCGGAGCCGGCTGTCGAAGTACACCGGGACGGGTCGGTCGGTGAACGCGAGCGTCGCCGTCTCCACGGCCCGGCCCAGGTCGGAGGTGAAGACGGCGTCGACGGCGCGGTGCCGCCCGCCGAGCGCCCGGGCCGCGTCCCGGCCGAACGCCGACAGCCGGCCGGGCAGCCAGCCGGTCGCGATGCCGGCCTCGTTGTCCTCGGTCTTCGCGTGGGTCTCGTACACCAGGGAAACGGCCATCGGGCCATTCTGCCGGGCGGGGCGGGGTGGCGCTGTCCCGTCGCGGGGCGGGCCGGGTGGCCACGGGGGCTGGTGGCCGGCTCGGGCCCGGTGGCCCGCTCTGGCCCTATGGCCGGATGGCCGGGTGGCCGGGTGGCCCGCTCTCGCCCGGTGGCCGCGTGGCCCGGTCAGCCCGGGTGCGCGCCCACCGCGTCGCGGATCTCCGTGCCGTGCGCCATCCCGCTGGACCGCGCGCAGTGCCCGCAGCAGAAGAACCGGCCGTCGACCTCGACGCCGTGCCCGAGGACCCGGCACTTGCAGTGCTCGCAGATCGGGGCCAGCCGGTGGGCCGCGCACTCCATGGAGTCGAACACGTGCACGTGCCCGCCGACCGTGTGCACCTCGAACGACATCCAGTAGTCGTTCCCGCATACCTCGCAAGTCGCCATGCCCAATACTGTGCAAGACGCCGGCCGGCCCAGGGGCGGAAACTCCCGAAATCTAGGGGAGAATTTGGATGGTTTCGGTGGGTTCGCGCAGAGCCCGGCCGACGGTGCAGTACTTCTCGTGCACCCGGTGCGCGACCGCCTCGAACACCCCGGCCGCCTCCTCGTCGCCGGGCGGCAGCTCGATCTCGTAGGTCGCCGTCACCGGCCCGAGCTTCGTCGGCTCGACCTTCTCCGCGTCGACCCGGACCGCGAGCCGGACCAGGCGGTGCCCGCGCTTGGCGGTCAGCGGCTCGACGGTGACGATCTCGCAGCCGCCGAGCGCCGCGAGCAGCAGCTCCACGGGCGAGAACACGCCCTCGTCGTCCGCGCCGCCGATCGCGACCCGCGCGCCCCGGTCGTTGGTGGCGAAGAAACCGCCGTCGTCGGTGCGCTCAACGTTCACTGTGGCCATGGTCGCCGATGCTAGCGGGCGCGCGGGCCGGTGTCCGGTGCGGCACGGAATCAACCAGGACAAGAGACCTCGACGGGTACGACGTCGCCGCGCACCGCCCCGGCTCCGCCGCCCGGGGGCCGGGTGCCAGCTCCCCGACCGGGAGGGCGCCGTCGGCCACTTCTGATTCCGCGTGGCCCGCGCCGCCCGGGGCCGGTGCCGGGTGCGCGGCGCGGTCGACGGGTTCCGGGTGCGCGGCGCGGGCGGCGGGTTCCGGGTGCGCCGCGCGGTCGGCGGGTTCCGGGTGCGCCGCGCGGTCGGCGGGTTCCGGGTGCGCCGCGCGGTCGACGGATTCCGCCCGGACCACGCGGCCGGTCACCCGGGCCGGGGCCGACAGCCCGAACGCGAGCCCCGCCGCGACGAGCACCGTCCCGAGGATCGCCCCGGTCGACGGCACCGTCCCGTCCAGCACGGCCGTCGCCGCCAGCGCCGCCACCGGCAGCAGCCCTGCGAACATGCCCGCCTTCTCGACCCCGAGCCGGGCGAGCCCCCCGTACCAGAGGACGAACGCCAGCGCGGTGAGCACCACGGCCAGGTACAGCAGCGCCCATGTCTCCGGCCACGTCGGCACCCGCCAGGTCTCCCCGGCCGCCACCGACGCGACGAGCAGCAGCGGCACGGCGAACAGGCACGCGTACGTCGCGATCGCGATCGGGGTCAGATCCACCAGCAGGGGCGCGGCGAGCAGCGAGAACGCGACCTCCCCGGCGAGGGTGCCGGCGGACCACAGCAGCCCGGCGGTACTCGCGTGCCCCGCGCCCTGCACCAGCGCCACCCCGGCCACGATGACGGCCGCGCCGACCGTGATCCGCAGTGCCGGGCGGCGGCGGGCGAGCAGCGGGCCGATCAGGGCGAGCACGACGGGCGTACCCCCCACGACCGTGCCCACGACCGCCGGCTCGGCCTCGCGCAGGGCGGCGAGCAGGCACACGTTGAAGCCGACCAGCCCGATGGCGGCCAGCACGGCCAGCCGGACACCGGACCGCAGGCCGATCCGGGGCAGCCGCCGGGCGATGACCAGCAGGATCACGACCGCCAGGGTGTAGCGCAGCACCTGTCCGGCCAGCGTCGGGTAGGACAGCAGCGCCCGGCTGATCGGGACGGAACTGCCGAGGATGACCATCGCGGACGTGCACAACGCGGCACCGAGAACCTTCATGCCGGGTACGCTAGTACCGCGTTGGTCCGCCCCATAGGGCCAATTGATCAGTGAAAAAGGGGACCAATGCTCGGGCTCTCCCTCACCGGGCCGGCGCGTGGCGACCAGCTCGTCGACGCGCTGCGCTCCGCCGTGCGCGACGGCACCCTCGCCCCCGGCACCCGACTGCCCTCCACCCGCGACCTGGCCGCCGACCTGCGGGTCTCCCGGGGCCTCGTCGTCACCGCCTACGAACAGCTCACCGCCGAGGGCTGGCTTTCGGCCCGGCGCGGCGCCGGCACGGTCGTCGCGCTGGCCCCCACCCCCAACCAGGACCCTTTCCGGGTACGCGACGAGCCGCCCCTCCCCGTGCCCCTGCGCCCCGGCGTCCCCGACCTGGCCCTGTTCCCCCGCGCGGGCTGGCGGCGCGCCTACGAACACGCCCTGGCCACCATGCTCGACGTCGACCTCGACTACCCCGACCCGGCCGGCTCCCCCCGGCTGCGCGCCGCCCTCGCCGAACACCTCGGCCGGGTCCGCGCCGCCCGCGCCGACCCCGCGCACCTCCTGGTCACCACGGCCACCGCCCAGGCCCTCGCCCTGCTCGCCGCCGTGCTGCCCGGCCGGCGGATCGGCGTGGAGGACCCGGGCAGCGCCGGCGTCCGCGACCATCTCCTCGCCAACGGCCTGGAACCCGTGCCGGTGCCCGTGGACTGCTCCGGGATCACCGTGCCCCCGGCCGGACTCGCGGCGGTGCTGGTCACGCCGGCACACCAGTACCCCACTGGTGTCGTGCTCTCCCCCGCCCGCCGGGCCGCCCTCGTCGCCTGGGCGCGCGACACCGGAGCCCTGATCATCGAGGACGACTACGACGCCGAGTTCCGCTACGACCGCGACCCCGTCGGCTGCGTGCAGGGCGTCGCCCCCGACGTGACCGCCCTGCTCGGCTCCGTCAGCAAGGCCCTCGCGCCGGCCGTCCGGCTCGGCTGGCTCCTCGTCCCGCCGCACCTGTGCGGGGCGGTCACCCGGGCCAAGACCGCCGCCGACCGGGGCGGCCCCACCCTCGAACAGCTCGCCCTCGCCGAACTCCTCACCGGCGGCGGCTACGACCGGCACCTGCGCCGGGCCCGCCGCGCGTACCGCACCCGCCGCGACGCGCTCGCCGCCGCCGTCGCCGCGTACCTGCCCGACGCGACCGTCGAGGGCATCGCCGCCGGGCTGCACGCCGTGGTGAGCCTGCCGTCCGGAGTGGACGACGCGGAACTCTGCGCGCGGGCCCTGGAGCACGGACTGGCCCCGACGCCGCTGAGCAGCCTGCGGTTGGCGGCGGCGGGACCCCCGGGCCTGGTGATCGGGTACGCGGCGACCAGCCCGGGCGAGCTGACCGCCGGCATCCGACTCCTGGCGGAACTCCGGACGGACCTCGCGGGCCCGCGTACCCCTGACGGCTCCAGCCCTCGATCTGGCTCTTGCACTGACTCCGACCCTCGGCCCCTGACTCCGGCCCTGGACCGTGACTCTGGCTCTTGCACTGGCTTCGGCCCTGGTCCGTGACTCTGGCTCTTGCACTGGCTTCGGCCCTGGTCCGTGACTCTGGCTCTTGCACTGGCTCCGGCCCTCGGCCCCTGGCACCGGCCCTGGTCCGTGGTCCTGGCCCTGGTCCGTGGCTCTCGCCCTGGTCCGTGGCTCTACTCCGGCCCTGGTCCATGACTCCGGCCCTGGTCCATGACTCTGGCCCTGATCCGTGGTCCTGGCCCCGGTCCGTGGCTCTCGCCCGGTGCTCCCGGCGCACGGCCTGCCCAGGTCACCCGCCCGGTGGGCGACGGCGGACGCGGGTCAGATCAGCGCGCGGGAGACGTCGACCGCGGGGCACCCGCCAGGCGGCGCAGGACGCCCGCGACCTCGGGGTCCAGCACCAGCTCCGGATCCGGCGGCTCCAGCCCCGCCACCTCGCCGCCCGCCCGGGCCACGGCCAGCACGATGGCCAGGTCACGCACCCCACCAGGGCGCGCCACGGCGACCACAGTCCCGGATCCGAACCCGTAATTGCGCGCCTGGGACCTGGCTGCGGCGTCGAGCTCGGCGTACGTCAGGACGTGGTCGCCGTGACGCACGGCTATTTTCTGCCGATTTCGCATCAACTGGGCGTCAAATCCGTCCAACACGCCGGCCAACGTTCGCACCACCGGACTGTCGGCCCCGACACGCCGGTCCGCCCCGACCTCGACCACACAGCCCCCCGTCGCCGCCGACCCGCCGCTCTGTTCAGCCATGCCGCCGCTCCCTGACCGCCGCCGCGAGCACCCGCAGCACCCCTGCCACCCGGTCCGCGCCCCAGTCCCCGACGTCGAGCACCAGTCCCGCCACGCCACGCTCCCCTTCCGCGATCCGCCACGCCCACTCCCCGACGACCCGCGGGTCCGCGCCGGTGGTGTCCACGACCAGCCGCGCGGGCCGGCCCTCCGCCGTCAGGGTCGCCAGCGCGGCCGCGACCCGGCCGGGCGAGTCGACGGGCAGCACCAGCTCGGGCGGAACGCCCCAGTCCCCGAGCCGGGTCGCCCCGGGCCAACTGTCGGCCCACTCGTGACGGCCAGAATCAACCACCCCGAGACGGGTACGAAAAACCGGGGCACCCGTCGACTCGGCCCGGACCCGCGGCCCAGCACTACCCGGCATCTCAGCCCGGACCGGCAGCTCAACGCGGACCTGCGACTCAACGCGGACCGTCGACTCGGCGCGGACCGGCAGCTCAACGCAGACCTGCGACTCAGCCCGGACCGTCGACTCGGCCCGGACCGTCGACTCGGCATGGACCTGTGGCTCGGCGCGGACGGGCAACTCAGCCACCCCGGCCGGTGCACGCGACACGTGCTCCCGACCGTCGGCCAGCCGGGACCGTGGCCCCGGGTGCCGGGCTCCGACCCCGGCACCCGGGAGTCCGGCGCCCACCACCCCCACGGCGATGAGCAGGTCCTTCTCCAGACGACGGGCAAGGTCGGGCGCGACCGGCCCTGACGCCCACGGTGGCGGGAGAGCCACGAACAGCCGGTCGTCCTCGCCGCCGAGAATGGCCTCGACGGCGTGCCGGTGCCGCTCGGCGACGACGCTGTCGACCAGCGCGGTCCGGCCGTCGGAGACCCGCACGCCACCCCACCACCCCTTCGAGTTAGTATTACCTAACTTAGGGCAGGCTAACGTGTTGCCGGCGCGCTGTCACCCGTGACCCGACCCACAACACCCTCCAGACAGGACGAAGGCCCGCCACCCCGAAGGGCGACGGGCCACTCGCACGAAGTAAAGAGCTACCCGGGGTCGGAATCCGTCCCCGGAACCGCCGCGTCCGCCCCGAGCCGTTGCGGAGTGCGGGGTGCGGGTGCGGGGTGCGGGGTGCGGGAGGAGTCCACCAGCACTGACCGAACCAGGACCGCGCGGGACCGGAAACGGGGCGATCCGGCCCGCGCGCAGGCCCACAGACCGAGCCAGAACCACGCGGCACGCGGCACGCGGCACGCGGCACGCGGCACGCGGCACGCGGCACGCGGCACGCGGCACGAAAGGCTAGGCGACCCAGCCCACGCAAGCCAACAGACCGAGCCAGAACCACACGGCACGGAAGGCTAGACGACCCGGCCCACGCGCAAGCCCACAGACCGAGCAGGCCAACGCGGCACGGAAGCACCCCGTGCCGTCGGCGGCCCCACGTCATCCGCACAGTCAGACGCGGGCGGGGTGCGGCCCGCCCGCGTCTGACTCACATCTCAACTGTCGGTCGGCTCCGTGGCGGTCCCGGAGTCCTCGGGCGGGGTAGCGGCGGCCGGCTTCGCCCGCTTCCGCGGCGCCGGCGTCTCCGCCTCCACCGAGGCGGGCGGGTCGATCGAGGTCGCCGGACCGGCGGTCATGGCCGTGTCCGTCGGGGTCGGCTGCTTCTCCGGGGCGGACTCCGCCTCGGACGGCCCACCCGTGCCGTCCAGCAGGTTCCCGAGTGCCGCACCGGTGATCCGGCGGAACTTGCGCCCCGGCCGGCGACGGTCCAGCACCGCCACCTCCAGCTGGGGCCCTTCGAGCACGCGCGGCTTGCCGCCCTCGCCGCCCACGCTGGCCAACGCGGCGATCGCCAGCTTCAGCGCGTCGCCGAGGGCCGCCTCCGGGTTGTGGCTCTGGCGCAGCTTGTTCGAGATGGCCTCGGTCGAGCCGCCCATCGCGATGAAGCCGGCCTCGTCGCCCACGGAGCCGTCGTACGTCAGGCGGTAGAGCTCGTCCGTCTGCGGGGTCGCCCCGACCTGCGCGACGCAGACCTCGACCTCGTACGGCTTCGAGGAGTCGGTGAAGATGGCGCCGAGCGTCTGCGCGTACCCGTTGGCGAGGCCCCGGGCGTTCACGTCGCGGCGGTCGTAGGAGTAGCCGCGCAGGTCGGCCATCCGCACCCCGGCCGCGCGCAGGTTCTCGAACTCGTTGTACCGGCCCACGGCCGCGAAGCCGATCCGGTCGTAGATCTCGCTGATCTTGTGCAGGGCCGTCGACGGGTTCTCCGCGACGAACAGCACCCCGCCCTCGTACGTCAGGACGACGACGCTGCGCCCCCGGGAGATGCCCTTGCGGGCGTACTCCGAGCGGTCCCGCATGATCTGCTCGGGTGAGGCATAGAACTGCATAGCCACGGCTGGGCTCCTCTCAGTGAGTCAGGGGTCAGACGGAACGCTGGGCGACGATCGCCTCGGCCAGCGCGGCGGTCTCGGCGTCGCCCAGGCGGTGGGTGCCCTCGGCGGTGGCCGTCATGACGATCGGGAAGATCCGGCGGGACAGGTCCGGCCCACCGGTGGCGGTGTCGTCGTCCGCCGCGTCGTACAGCGCCTCGATGGCCATCGCCTGCGCGTCGGCGATGCTCACCCCCGGCGTGTACCGCTTCTTCAGGGAGGACTTGGCGAACAGCGAACCGGAGCCGATCGCGTGGTAGTCGCGCTCGGCGTAGATGCCGCCCGCGACGTCGTAGCTGAAGATCCGGCCGGCCTTCGCCGGGTCGACCGCGTCGAGGTCGAAGCCCGCGAACAGCGGCACGACGACGAGGCCCTGCATCGCGGCGCCCAGGTTGCCCCGGATCATCGTCGCGAGCCGGTTGGCCTTGCCGTCCAGGGTGAGGGGGGTGCCCTCGATCTTCTCGTAGTGCTCCAGCTCGACCTGGAACAACTTGATCATTTCCAGGCCGACGCCCGCGGTACCGGCGATGCCGATCAGCGAGTACGCGTCCGCCGGGTAGACCTTCTCGATGTCACGGCTGGCGATGAGGTTGCCCATGGTCGCGCGGCGGTCACCGGCGAGCACGACCCCACCGGCCGCCGCGACGGCGACGATCGTGGTCGCGTGCGGGGCCATGTCGGCCGCGCTGCCCGGCGGGAGCGCGCGCCCGCCCGGGAGCATCTCCGGGGCGGCGGCGCTCAGGAACTCGGTGAACGACGAGGACCCCGGAGTGGTGAAGAAAGCGGGAAGACGCCCGGGTGAATCAAATCCCGATGCCACGTGGTCTCCTTCAGATACTCGATCGCCTTGCGAAGGCTGCCGACGTTGTCTTGGAACTGGCCGAGCCCACCACTGCACTGGAAACACAGGTTGCCACGTACGTTACCGAATTCATGATCGTGGTCAACGTGCTCGGGGGCCGGCGCACCGCGGGTCGCGGACCGTCCACCCTGCTCCACCGGCAGGGCGCGGTCGCTCGCGGAAGTCGTTGGGGAAACGGGTCGGCGGCCGCTCGGGCCGCCGGATGACGCGCCCTGGCGCTCCGGCGATTCCACACGGCCGGCCGTGGCGTGCCCGTCGTCACGGGACCCGCCGTGGCCGGCCCCGCCGGATGGGCGATGACCGTTCACGCAGAGGTCGGCGCAGGAATTCCGCAGGGAACGACCGCGAGCGGGGCCCGGACCGTTCCTGTCCGATACGGAATCGGACATATGCTTCTATTCCCCGCCTTTCTGTACGTATCCTCTGATGAACTCTTCCGCGTTTTCTTCCAGGACCGAGTCGATCTCGTCCAGCAGGTCGTCGACGTCCTCGCCCATCTTCTCCCGGCGCTCGGCGGCCTCCGGGTTGACGGCTGGCGGCGGGGTGTCGACCTCGTCGTCCTTGCGGTTCTTCCCCGACTGCGACTGCCCACCGGTGTCACGTGTAGCCATCGGTGATCTCCCTCCTGAGAAGCGTCACTCACCCTAACGCGCCGGTGTGACAAAACAGTCCCCCGGCACGTTCAGACTTGAACTGTTACGCCGAACCCTTACCGGTCAGCGCCTCCAGGAGATCCTTGGCGCTCGCACACCGGTCGAACAACGCACCGACGTGCTTCTTGGTGCCCCGTTCCGGCTCCAGCATCGGCACCCGGACCAGCGCCTCGCGGCCCACGTCGAAGATGACGGAGTCCCAGCTGGCGGCGACGACCTCGGAGTAGTACTGCGCGAGGCAGCGGCCCCGGAAGTACGCCCTGGTGTCCTCCGGGGGCTCGGTGACCGCGCGGGCCACCTCCTCGTCGGTGAACAGCCGCTTCATCGAGCCACGGGCCACCAGGCGGTGGTAGAGGCCCTTCTCCAGGCGCACGTCGGAGTACTGCAGGTCGACGAGCTGGAGCTTCGGGGACGCCCAGGTGAGGTCCTCGCGTTCCCGGTACCCCTCGAGGAGTCGCAGTTTGGCCACCCAGTCGAGGGTGTCCGCACAGCTCATCAGGTCGGAACCGAGCCGGGAGAGGATGTCCTCCCAGTGCATCAGGACGTCCTCGGTCTCCTCGTCGGTGCCCTTGGCGTCCACATAGTTGCGGACCCGCTCGTAGTAGGCCCACTGGATGTCGAGCGCGGTCAGGCGGCGGCCGTCGCGCAGGCGCACCCGGTGGGTCAGCGTCGGGTCGTGGCTGATCGCCTTCAGCTCGCCCACCGGGTCGGCGATCGCCAGGTCGCCGGCCAGCGCCTTGTCCTCGATCATGGCCAGCACCAGGGACGTGACGCCCACCTTGAGGTACGTGGCGATCTCGGCCAGGTTCGCGTCGCCGATGATGACGTGCAGCCGCCGGTACTTGTCCGCGTCGGCGTGCGGCTCGTCCCGGGTGTTGATGATGGGCCGCTTGAGCGTGGTCTCCAGCCCGACCTCGACCTCGAAGAAGTCGGCGCGCTGGGTGATCTGGAAGCCCGTGCCCGAGCCGTCCTGGCCGATGCCGACCCGGCCCGCGCCGCAGTAGATCTGCCGGGTGACGAAGAACGGCGTCAGGTACGCCACGATGTCGGCGAACGGGGTCGACCGCTTCATCAGGTAGTTCTCGTGGGAGCCGTAGCTGGCGCCCTTGTTGTCGGTGTTGTTCTTGTACAGGTTGATCGGCGGCGCGCCCGGGATCGTGGCGGCCCGGCGCGCGGCCTCGGCCATCACCCGCTCGCCGGCCTTGTCCCACAGCACGATGGCGCGCGGGCCGGTGACCTCGGGGGTCGAGTACTCCGGGTGGGCGTGGTCGACGTAGAGCCGGGCGCCGTTGGTGAGGATGACGTTGGCCAGGCCCAGGTCCTCGTCGGCGAGCGCCTCGGCCGGGTCGTAGAGGGCGCCGGAGTAGCTGAAGCCGCGGGCGTCGCGCAGCGGCGACTCCTCCTCGTAGTCCCAGCGGGCGCGGCCACCGCGGGTCAGCTCGGGTCGGGCTCCGTAGGCGTTGACGATCTGGGAGGAGGTCACCATGGGGTTGGCCCCCGGCTGTCCCGGCACCGAGATGCCGTACTCCACTTCGGTACCCATCACGCGACGCACACTCATCCGCACACCCCGCCCCTCAATCGGCCGACTCTACGCTGAAGCCTACGGGGATTTAGGAGATTCCATAAGCTCGTAGTGGCGGACAAGCTTCACAGCGTAGGCCTTTCGGGCCTTACCCTGCCTCGCCGACACAGAACTCGTTTCCCTCCGGGTCGGCGAGCACGATCCAGGCGAAACCGCCGCCGGGTGCCGACCGCCGGGCGACCTCGGTCGCGCCCAGCGCCGTGAGCCGGGCGGCCTCGGCCTCGCGGTCGTCGGCGAGGAAGTCGAGGTGCACCCGGTTCTTGCCGGTCCGGGGCTCGGGCACGGCCTGCAGGCCGACCCGCAGGGTGTCGCCGGTGCCGAGGATCACGAAGCCCGGGTACTCCGCGGCGACCTCGTACCCCAGCGCCGCGGTCCAGAACGCGGCCAGGCGGGCCGGGTCGGCGCAGTCGATGGTCACCATTCCCGGCGTGATCGTCATGCCGGAAACACTAGCGCGGGTCAGGCCGCGAGGTCCCAGTGATGCCGGTCCCGGACGGCCGTGACCAGGGCGTGGGTGGTGACCGGGCCGGCGAAACCGTCGACGGTCAGCCCGGCCTCCGCCTGGAACCGGCGCAGGGCCGCGTCGTCGTCGCCGGGGAGGCCGAGCTCGGCGAGCATCCCGTGCACGACGTCGGGGTCGGCGGGCGGGGCCGCCGTGGTGTCGGTCGCCACCACCCCGGCCAGTGCCGTGCCCACCGCTCGGAACATCTGTCGCAGGTCGCTCATCACGCACCCCTTTGTCTCTGGTACCTCCAGGGTGGCGCGGTCCGGACCGTCCGGCATCAGGCCCAGGTCGGACCCCACAACCTTCGCGGGGTACGACCTAGGTCGGACACCGGTCGGGGTTTCCCCTGAGACGCAGGGCGCGGGAAGCTCGGGGTGCGGCCCGGGTGGGCCGGACCTGCCGGGACGGGAAGCGGGACGCGCCATGGGCCCGCGCGGGCGCCCATGACGGTCCCGGGGCCGGTCAGTCGGTGGCGAGGCGGGCGTGCAGGTGGTCGTCGTGCCGGACGCCGTCGTCGTCGCGGGAGCCGCCCCGGCGGGTGCCCTCCAGGAGGTAGCCGGCGCGGTCGGCCACCTGGCAGTCGGCCGCACGACCGACGAGGTGCAGGAACTCGATCCGTTCGAGGCCGAGGGCCCCGAACGCCCAGCGGGAGACGGCCCCGATCGCGTCGACCTCGATGCCCTGGTCGCGGGCCCAGGGGGCGATCCGGAAGCCCAGCTTGGCGGTACCCCACGTCTGGTCTATGCGGTTGAGGTGCACCATGCCGAGCAGGTTCCCCTCGGTGATCTCCAGGATCGAGAAGGTGACCTGGTGCCCCGGGGACCAGTCCCCGAGGCCCTGGCACCAGGCGGCGGCAGTGGCCTCGTCGGTGACGCCGGGGGCCGGCTCGACCCCCGGGTCCTGGAGCATCCGCCAGGCGGCGGGCCCCTCCGGCGCGTGCGGGGGCCTGAGCTGGATGTTCCCGGCGACGATCTCCACGGGGTCAATGGCGGACATGGGGCCCATGCTGCCGGGGTCCCTCGCGCACCCGGCCGCCGGGGTAGGGGTCGGGCTGGCCGGGCCGACCCGGGTCAGGCGGGCCCTCGCCCGGCGGCTCTCGGGCGACGACGCTCCCACCACCGGACCGGACTGCGGGAACACGCCACGGGCAGTAGCGTCGCGGGCATGATCGGCGATGAGGTCCAGTTCACCGTCCGTAAGTACGATGGCAGCCTGCACTGGCACTTCACCATGCTCCGCCTCGGCGAGGACGACCACGGCGTCTGGCTGGGCGCCCCCGTCGGCACCGTCTTCAGCAAAGCCGACCAGGGGCCGATCCGCACCTCCACGAGCCCCTTGGTCACTCTCGTCCCCCGCGAGACCTGGTGGACCGCCTCGTTCTACGGCACACCCGCCCGCCTGGACGCCTACTGCGACGTCACCACCCCCTCCCGCTGGCTCCACCCGGGCGAGGTGACGATGATCGATCTGGACCTCGACGCCTGCCGCGAACGCGACACCGGCCGGGTCTATCTCGACGACGAGGACGAGTTCGCCGACCATCAGGTCCGCTACTCCTATCCACCGGACATGATCGCCCGGGCCGGCGACACCGCCGACTGGCTCACGGCCGCACTCCGCGATGCCACCGAGCCCTTCGCCAGCCGGTACCGGACCTGGCTCGACAGGATCACCGGACCCGGACCAGCACCGGCCGACTAGGAGGTGGCGCCGGCGGCGAGGTGTGCGGGGCGGTGGATCGGCCCCGGGAACGGCGAACGGCCCGGTCACCTGGGGTGACCGGGCCGCCGCGGGAGTGCTACAGGTACTGACCGGTGTTGCTGGCCGTCTCGATGGAACGGCCGGCGTCGGCGCCCTTGCCGCCGGAGACGAGCGTGCGGATGTAGACGATCCGCTCGCCCTTCTTGCCGGAGATCCGGGCCCAGTCGTCGGGGTTGGTGGTGTTGGGCAGGTCCTCGTTCTCGCGGAACTCGTCGACGCAGGCGTCGAGCAGGTGCTGCAGGCGCAGCCCCTTCTTGCCGGAGGACAGGAAGTTCTTGATGGCCATCTTCTTGCCCCGGTCCACGATGTTCTGGATCATCGCGCCGGAGTTGAAGTCCTTGAAGTACAGGACCTCCTTGTCACCGTTGGCGTAGGTGACCTCGAGGAACCTGTTCTCCTCGGTTTCGGTGTACATCCGCTCGACGACGGCCTGGATCATGCCGGCGACGGTGGCGTTACGGGCGTTGCCGTGCTCGGCGAGGTCCTCGTCGTGCAGCGGCAGCGTGTCCAGGATGTACTTCGAGAAGATGTCCTTGGCCGACTCGGCGTCCGGACGCTCGATCTTGATCTTCACGTCGAGCCGGCCGGGGCGCAGGATGGCCGGGTCGATCATGTCCTCGCGGTTGGAGGCGCCGATCACGATCACGTTCTCCAGGCCCTCGACGCCGTCGATCTCGCTCAACAGCTGCGGGACGATGGTGTTCTCCACGTCGGAGGAGACGCCACTTCCACGGGTACGGAAGATGGAGTCCATCTCGTCGAAGAACACGATCACCGGCGTGCCCTCGCTGGCCTTCTCACGGGCCCGCTGGAAGATGAGCCGGATGTGCCGCTCGGTCTCGCCCACGTACTTGTTCAGCAGCTCGGGACCCTTGATGTTCAGGAAGAAGCTGGTGTGCTTCTCCTGCCCGCGCAGCTCGGCGATCTTCTTGGCCAGCGAGTTGGCCACCGCCTTGGCGATCAGGGTCTTGCCGCAGCCGGGCGGCCCGTAGAGCAGAACGCCCTTCGGCGGGCGCAACTGGTGCTCCCGGAACAGCTCGGCGTGCAGGAACGGCAGCTCGACGGCGTCGCGGATCATCTCGATCTGACGGTCGAGGCCTCCGATATCGCTGTAGTCGATGTCGGGGACCTCTTCGAGGACGAGCTCCTCGACCTCGCTCTTGGGCACCCGCTCGTAGGCGTAGGCCGCGCGCGGTTCCACCAGCAGGGAGTCGCCGGGACGCAGGTGCGTACCGATCAGGGTCTCCGCGAGGTGGACCACCCGCTCCTCGTCCGCGTGCGACATGACGAGCGCACGGTCGCCGCCCTCGAGGATCTCCTTGAGGGACACGACCTCGCCGGCACGCTCGAAACCGAGCGCCTCGACGACGTTGAGGGCGTCGTTGAGCAGGACTTCCTGCCCGCGACGGAGTTTGTCGAGCTCAATGGACGGTGAGACCACGACCCGGAGTTTGCGGCCGCCGGTGAAGACATCCACCGTGTCGTCGTCGTATCGACCCAGGAATACACCGTATCCACTGGGTGGCTGGGCCAGTCGGTCGATTTCCTCTTTGAGCGTGATGATCTGTTCGCGCGCGTCCTTGAGCGTGGCGACCAGTCGCTCGTTCTGCTCCGATGACCGCTGCAACTGGGCCTGGGTGGCGGCGAGCCGCTCTTCCAGGAGCCTCAGGTGCCGTGGACCATCCGTCAGCTTGCGCCTCAGTAGCGCGAGCTCCTCCTGGAGGAACTCGACCTGCGTGGAGAGGTCCTGCGCCTCCTGCTCCCACCGCTCGGCGCGCGCGTCAGCATCTTCGTTTCGTGCCACGTCCCACCTCCCCGGGCTTGACGTCGTGTTCTCCACACTAACGGTTGCGGAGGCAAAATCGATCCCCCTGATCCGGCGATTCCCGACGCGTTACGGCGCGGTAGGTTGGGTCCGTATGGCCAGGGGCCTGGCCGAGGGGGAGGATGCGCGATGTCAGAGCTGCGGGTATGGGTCGATCAGGATCTGTGCACGGGTGACGGCCTGTGCGTGCAGTACGCGCCGGAGGTCTTCGAATTCGACGTCGACGGCCTCGCCTACGTGAAAAATGACAGCGGAGAGTTGCAGCTCGACCCCGGAGTGCGAGTAGGTGTCCCGGATCACCTGAAGTTGGACGTGATCGACGCCGCCAAGGAGTGCCCGGGCGACTGCATCCACGTGCACCGGGCGGCTGACGACGTTGTCGTGGCCGGGCCGCACGCGGCGGAGTAGGGCGCCAGCCGGGCCGCACGCGGCGGGACAGGTGCCGCGCGACCCGCGACGGAAACGGCCCGGCCACGGAGTCGAAACTCCGCGCCGGGCCACGTTTCCCCAGCTGGAGGGCTAGAACGCCCCGCGGCCGGTGAGTTGTCCCAACAGGTGGGCGAACTGTTCCAACCGGTCCATCTGCCCGGCCCCGCCGTCCGTGACGGTCTTGCCGAACCGCAGCGAGTCGTGCCGGATCGGGGTCGCCTCCCCCGCCTCCGCGACCGCGCCGGCCTCGTCGAGCGAGCTGAGCAGCACGTACACGTCGACGCCCTCGCGGCGGATGGTGCCGTTGGGCTCGCGGAACAGCCGGCGGCGGTACCCGACCTCGGTGACGGCCGCGAGCGGGATCACCCGGACCGCCGACGTCATCGAGCCGGGCGGCCCCTCCTCCTCGGGCAGGTCCTCGCCGTGCCACAGGAGCAGCCGGTGGCCGTCGCAGATCGCGGCCTCCTGCCACACGGCGTTGAACTCGTTGACGAACCGCTCCAGGGTGAAGCCGAGGACCGTCGCGCCGACCAGCAGCGGCTCGACGGCGGCGAGGGCCACGTCCGGGTCGCGCAGGTAGGCCCGGGCCGCGACGTCCAGCTCCTGGTACGGGGACCAGTCCGGGAAGATCGCCAGGTCGTCACTCACTATCGTCGGCACCCTTCTGAGCGGTGTCCTGTTGGGCGGTGTCCTGTTGGGCGGTGTCCTGCGCGGCGGCGTCCTTCTGGGCGGCCTTGCGGGCCTGGTACGCCTCGATGCCCTTGCTGGGCTTGCGCCGCCGGACCGGGGCGGTGACCCCGGGGGCGAGCTTGCGGGCCGTGACCAGGAAGGCGGTGTGCGCGATCATCCGGTGCTCCGGGCGCACGGCCAGGCCTTCGAGGTGCCAGTCGCGGATCATGCTCTCCCAGGCGTGCGGCTCGGTCCAGCCGCCGCGCTCGCGCAGCGCCTCGCACAGCTCGGACAGCTGGGTGGTGGTCGCGACGTAGCCGATCAGCACCCCGCCGGGGATGATCGCCTTCTCCACCATGTCGAGCATCTCCCACGGTGTGAGCATGTCGAGGATGACGCGGTCGATGTCGTTGCCGTCGAAGCCGGCCACGTCGCCGAGCCGCAGGTCCCAGGTCGGCTGGTCGCCCCCCAGGAAGTTTTCCACGTTCTTGCGGGCGATCGCGAGGAAATCCTCACGCATCTCGTAGGAGATCAGCCGGCCGGAGGGGCCGATCGCGCGGAGCAGCGAGCAGCTCAGGGCACCCGAGCCGGCGCCGGCCTCCAGGACCCGCGCGCCCGGGAAGATGTCGCCGAGCGCGACGATCTGGGCGGCGTCCTTCGGGTAGATGACCTGGGCGCCGCGGGGCATGCTCAGCACGTAGTCGGCGAGCAGGGGCCGCAGGGCCAGGTACGCGGTGCCGCTGACCGACGTGAACACCGACCCCTCGGGGCTGTCCAGGATCTCGTCGTGGCTGAGCGCTCCCCGGTGGGTGTGGAACTCCTTGCCGGGTTCCAGCACGATCGTGTGCATCCGGCCCTTGGGGTCGGTGAGCTGCACCCGGTCGCCGGGGCGGAACGGTCCACGCGGCTGCATCACTTGCGTTGTCTCCTCGGTTCGAGCAGGAAGGCGAGGTCCTCGGTACGCAGGACCCCGACAACATCCTGCCCGGCGGTCACCAGGTACTCACCGGCCGGGTTGGCCCGGACCTCCTCGGCCACCGCCTCGCCGTCCAGATCGATCGACAGGCGTCGCACCGTGGAGATGTCGCGGGCGGCCAGGTCGACGGCCATCCAGGGGCTGCGGTGCGCGGGGACGGCGTGCGCGGCGGGCCACCGGACCAGTGCCACCGGCCGGTCCCGCGCGTCGGCGATCATGATCCCGCCCGCGGCGGCCTCGTCGGCCCGGCGGAGCGCCTCGGCGATCGGGGTACCGGTGACGACCGTGATCAACGGCCGGACCAGCTCGCCCAGCCGGATCTCCGGCACCCGGCGCAGGATCGCGCCCAGCCGGATCGCCGAGGACGCCCCCGACCACAGCACGGACACCACCAGGGCCGTGAACACGACCCCGATCCAGGTCAGCCGGCCGGTCAGCGCGCCGGCCACCATCGCCAGCCCGAGCACCACCGCGACCGCCCGGCCGACCCAGCCCGCCACCACGCTGCCGGTGTGCCGGTTGCCGGTCGCCGACCAGACCGCCGCGCGCAGCGCCCGCCCGCCGTCCAGGGGCAGGCCGGGCAGGAGGTTGAGGACGGCGATCAGCAGGTTGCTCAGGGCCAGTTGGAAGGCCAGTTCGCGGGCGACGGTGCCCGGTTCGGTCAGGGTGAACAGGGCGACGCCCAGGCCGCCGAGCAGCAGCGACACGGCCGGGCCGGCGAGGGCGACGAGGAGTTCGGCGCGCGGGCGGGGGGCCTCGGACTCCATCTCCGTGTACCCGCCGAGCAGTTCGAGGGTGATCCCGCGCACCCCGATCCCCGAGCGCAGGCTCACCACGGCGTGCCCGAGCTCGTGCAGCAGGACCGAGAGCAGCAGGGCGACGACGAAGAGCAGCGCTATCAGGTACGGCGCGGGGCCGGTCAGCTGTGGCAGGTGGCCCCGGACCACGGAGCCGTACCCGACGGTGACGGCCACGGCGAACAGCAGCCAGGACGCGTGCACGTACACCGGGACGCCCAGGATCGCGCCCACCCGGAGCGCCGCCGTCCTTCGCTGTCGACTCACCGCACCGATGCTACGTGTCGGGGGTGTCCCATACTCTTGACGGCATGACGACGACCGAGCACGCGGAGCCACGACGGGTCGCCCTGTCGCCGTCCCGGGCGGCCGACTTCAAGACGTGTCCGCTGCTCTACCGGCTGCGGGCCATCGACCGGCTGCCCGAGCTGCCCACCCCGGAGATGGCCCGGGGCACCCTGGTGCACTCGGTGCTGGAGCACCTGTTCGACCTGCCGCCGGCGGAGCGGACCCCGGAGCGGGCGGCGGAGATGGTGGCGCCGGAGTGGTCGCGGATGAGCGGCGAGACCCCGGACCTGGCGGCGCTGTTCGAGGGCGGCGAGGCTCCGGCAGAGTGGCTGACCTCGGCGGAGGAGCTGCTCGGCGGGTACTTCACCCTGGAGGACCCGAGCCGGCTGGAGCCCGCCGAGCGGGAGAGCATGATCGAGGCGGAGCTGCCCTCGGGCCTGCTGCTGCGCGGTTTCATCGACCGCCTGGACGCCTCCCCCGCCGGTGACCTGCGGGTCGTCGACTACAAGACGGGCAGCGCGCCCCGGGAGGCCTTCGAGGCCAAGGCGCTGTTCCAGTTGAAGTTCTACGCGCTGATGCTGCTGCGCACCCGGGGCGTGGTCCCCCGCGCCCTGCGCCTGCTGTACCTGCGCGACCGCGCCGTGCTGGACTACGCCCCCGACGGCGCGGAGGAACTGGAGCGGTTCGAACGCAATCTGGAGGCCCTGTGGCGGGCGATCACCACCGCCACCGCCAACCGGGACTTCCGGCCGCAGCCGAGCAAGCTGTGCGGCTGGTGCCGGCACCAGGCGCACTGCCCGGAGTTCGGCGGCACCCCGCCGCCCTGGCCCGTCCAGCCCGAGCCGACCCCGTGACCGGGCCACGCGCGCACGTGCCGACCGCCGGAGCGCGGCCGGGCGTCGCCACCCGGGCCGGGACACGCCTCGCCCCCGGGACCTGGTCGGCCGCCGCAGCCGGGCCGGGCGCGGGCCTCGGAAACCTGACCGCGCCCGGGACCAGGACGGCTGTCGGGACGCGCGTCCCGGTCGGAGTCGGCGCCCGCCCGGCGCCCCGGTGGTCGCCGTGATCGGGAAGTGGCTGCGGGACCACCCGCTGGCCGCCGACTCGATCCTGGCGGGCGCGATCGTCGTCTTCACCGTGGCGGGCGGCGTGCTCGCCCCGCCCGAGTTCCGGTCGCAGGGCCCGGTCGCCGTGCTGGTCGGCTGGTCGCTCGTCGCCGCGGTGCCGATCGCCCTGCGCCGCAAGTGGCTGGTGCCCAGCCTGGCGGTCTGCGTGGCCATGTGCGCGTTCTCGCTGTTCCACCTGATGTCGGGCACCGAGTCCTACGCGCTGATGATCCTGACGTACACGATGGCCGCGTACTGGCCGCTGCGCCGCGCCCTGCTCGTCGCGGTGCCGATCTGGGCCGGCATCTTCGTGTCGTACGTGACCCTCACCCGGATCGGGGTCGCCGAACAGCAGGCGTGGATGAGTTCCCCGGAGCTGCTGCTGTTCTCCAACTCGCTGGTGCTGACGTTCACGCTGCTGGTGGGCCGGCTGGCCAGTACCCGTCGGATCGTGGAATCCGATCTTCGCGAGCGGACCCGGATCGCCGAGACGACCCGCCAGGCGCTGGCCGACCAGGCCGTGGCCGACGAGCGCCGCCGGATCGCCCGGGAGCTGCACGACGTGGTGGCGCACCACGTGAGCGTGATGGGCATCCTGGCCACCGGGGCGCGGCGGTCGATGGCGAAGAACCCGGCGGCGGCCGACGCGGCGCTGGGCACGATCGAGGAGACGGGCCGCACCACGCTGCGGGAGCTGCGCCGGCTGCTGAACATCATGCGCACCGACGACGACCAGGCGGACCTGGCGCCCCAGCCGAGCCTGGCCGGGGTGGAGGCCCTGATCGAGCAGCTGCGCGAGGCGGGCCTGCCGGTGCGGCTGGAGGTCCTCGGCGAGCCCTACGACCTGGATCCCGGGGTGGCGCTGACGATCTACCGGATCGTGCAGGAGGCGCTGACGAACACGCTCAAGCACGCCGGGCCGGCCACCGCCGAGGTGCGGTTGACGTTCGGTGACGACGCCGTGGAGGTCGAGGCGACGGACGACGGGCGCGGGCCCTCGGTGCGGCCCAACATCGCCGGGCACGGGCTCGTCGGCGTCCGCGAACGGGTCGCGCTGTACGGCGGGCAGCTCCGGCTCGGCCCCCGGCCGGGTGGCGGATTCCGGATAGCGGCCCGCATCCCCATGGACCGACCAGGTAGCGTCACTGAACGTGAATAGCGGTCAGCTCCCGGTCCGAGTCCTGCTCGTCGACGACCAGCCCCTGCTGCGCACCGGGTTCCGCATGGTCCTGGGCGCGGAGAGTGATCTCGACATCGTCGGCGAGGCCGGCGACGGCGCCGAGGCGGTGGACCTGGCCCGCCGGCTGCTGCCCGACGTGGTGCTGATGGACATCCGGATGCCCCGGATGGACGGGGTGGCCGCGACGAAGGCGATCGTGGACGCCCGGCTGCCGGTCCGGGTGCTGATCCTGACGACCTTCGACCTCGACGAGTACGTGGTGAGCGCGTTGCGCGCCGGGGCCAGCGGCTTCCTGGCCAAGGACGTGCCGGCCGAGGACCTGGTGTCGGCGATCCGCACCGTGGCGGCGGGCGAGGCCGTGGTGGCCCCCCGGCTGCTGCGCCGGCTCCTCGACCAGGTCGTGGAGCACCTGCCCGACCCGAACGTGAACCCGACGAAGGCCCTGAGCGCCCTCACCGAACGCGAGCGCGAGGTGCTCGGGCTGATGGCCCGGGGGCTGTCGAACGCGGAGATCGCCAAGGAGCTGTCGGTGTCGGAGACCACGGTCAAGACGCATGTCGGGCATGTCCTGACGAAGCTGAATCTCCGGGACCGGGTCCAGGCCGTGGTGCTGGCCTACGAGTCGGGGCTCATCCGCCCGAACGCGTAGGGCGACTCGTCCCCGAGGGGGAGTCCGGAACATTCCCGAGCACGACTCGCGGGGCCGAAACGCCGCCTACTGTCACTCTTAGATACCTCCGCCACGGGGATAAAAGGGGACAGCAGTGACTACTGCAGTAAAGTCGGTCGCGGCGCGCGCGTCTGATGTGTGGAAGGTGTACGGGCAGGGCGAGGCGCAGGTGATCGCGTTGCGGGGCATCAACGTGGAGCTGGCCAAGGGTCAGTTCACGGCGATCATGGGCCCGTCGGGTTCGGGCAAGTCGACGCTGATGCACTGCCTCGCCGGGCTGGACACGGTGACGCGCGGTGACCTGTTCGTGGGCGACACCCAGGTCAACAAGTTGTCCGACAGTGGTCTGACGAAGCTGCGCCGGGACAAGATCGGGTTCATCTTCCAGCAGTTCAACCTGTTGCCCACGCTGACGGCGCAGGAGAACATCCTGCTGCCGCTGTCGATCGCGGGGCGCAAGCCGGATCAGGCCTGGTACGACACGGTGATCAAGACCGTGGGTCTCGAGGACCGGCTCAAGCACAAGCCGACCGAGCTGTCGGGTGGTCAGCAGCAGCGGGTGGCCTGCGCGCGGGCCCTGGTCAGCCGTCCGGACGTCATCTTCGCCGACGAGCCGACCGGTAACCTCGACTCGCGGTCGGGTGCCGAGGTGCTCAACTTCCTGCGGAACTCGGTGCGCGACTTCGGCCAGACGATCGTGATGGTCACCCACGACCCGACCGCCGCGTCCTACGCCGACCGGGTGATCTTCCTGGCTGACGGCCAGATCGTCGACGAGCTCCTCGAGCCGACCGTCGACCAGGTGCACGACAAGCTCAAGAGCCTCGACCCGCACGCGCACAGTGGTGACAACTGATGCTCAGGGCGACACTGAAGAGTCTGCTGTCCCGCAAGCTCCGACTCGTGCTGTCGGCGCTCGCGGTGGTGCTGGGCGTGATGTTCGTGTCCGGCGCGTTCGTGCTGAGCTCGACGCTCAACAAGTCCTTCGACAGCCTGTTCGCCTCCGTCTACGAGGGAACGGACGTCACGATCACGGGCAAGTCCAACGTCGCCAACGGACCGACGGACGCGATCCCGGCCTCCGCGCTGGAGAAGGCGAAGTCCACCGCCGGCGTCAAGACGGCGACCGGCTCCGTGTTCGCCGACGGCGCGCGGGCGATCGGCAAGAACGGCAAGGTGGTCGCCGGCGGCGGGCAGCGCTTCGGGGCCAACTGGACGGGTGAGACCGACATCGTGAAGATGCGGTCCGGCAAGGCGCCCTCCGCGGACAACGAGATCGCGGTCAATCAGGCGTTCGCCGACGCGTCCGGGTACAAGATCGGTGATTCGGTGGGGGTCCTGACCCTGGAACCGAAGAAGCAGTTCACCATCGTCGGCATCTTCGGCTACTCCGGGGACCGGGGCTCGATCGCCGGCGAGCAGACGATCGCGTTCACCACCCCGGTCGCCCAGCAGTTGATGCTCGGCGAGAAGGACGTCTACTCCTCGGTGGACGTCACGGCCGCCGACGGGGTCTCGGCCACCAAGCTCCGGGACGACCTGCGCTCCTCGCTCGGCGACGGGTTCGTCGTCAAGACGGGCGAGGAGATGAGCAAGGCGCAGTCCGACTCGGTCAAGGGCGTCTTCGACGTGATCCGGAACATCCTGCTCGGCTTCGCGGGCGTGGCCCTGCTCGTCGGCATCTTCCTGATCATCAACACGTTCTCGATCATCGTCGCCCAGCGGACCAAGGAACTGGCCCTGATGCGGGCGATGGGCGCCAGCGGCGGACAGGTCATCGGGTCGGTGATCGTCGAGGCCATCATCATCGGGTTGATCGCCTCCGTTCTCGGCCTCGCCGCCGGGATCGGCGTGGGCGCGGCGCTCGTCGCCGTCGTCGGCAGCGTCATCCCGTCCGCGGGCCTGGTGATCCCGCTGTCCGCGGTCATCGCGGCGTTCTCGATCGGCATCCTCGTCACGGTCGTGGCCGCGCTGTTCCCGGCGTTGCGCGCCTCCCGCATCCCGCCCATCGCGGCCATGCGGGACGCGGCGAACACGACGAAGCCGCTGACGACCATCACGATCGTCGGCGGGGTCGTGACCGCGCTCGGCGTGGCCGGCCTGTGGGTGGCACTCGCGGGCGGGGCCGGGGACAACACCCTGGCGCTGCTGCTCGGCGGGGTGCTGTTCGCGTTCATCGGGGTCGCGCTGCTCACGCCGATGATCAGTCAGCCGGTCGTGTCGGTCCTGGGGCAGTTCATGTCGTGGTCGATGCCGGGCAAGCTCGGCCGGCGCAACTCGGCCCGCAACCCGCGCCGGACCGCGATCACGTCCGCCGCGCTGATGATCGGCATCGCGCTGGTGATCGGGGTCAGCGTCGTCGCGACGTCCTTCAAGGCCAGCATCACCAAGGCCATCGACACCGGCCTCCAGGCCGAGCTGATCATCGCCGGCGAGCAGACCGGGCCGATGCCGCCGACGTTCGACCCGTCCGTGCTGGACAAGATCAAGAACACGTCCGGGGTACGCAGCGTCACCGGGATCTACTTCGACGGCGCGAAGATCAACGACAAGGACGGCGGCTTCGTGTACGCCGTCAGCGACGTCAAGGCGCTCGGGGACATCATGGGGCTGAAGGCGACCTCCGGCTCCGTCGACGCGCTCTCCGGCAACCAGCTCATCCTCGACGAACGCACCGCCAAGGACGCGAACCTCAGCGTGGGCGGGACCGTGAAGGTCCAGACCACGCGCGGTGAGGCGGTCACGTACACGGTCGCGGGGGTCTTCAAGGAGAGCCAGGTCCTGCGCGGGTACGTCCTTCCGCAGGCGGCGGCGGCGAACTTCCTCGCGCCCAATCCGGCGCAGGCGTACGTCCGGCTCGACAGCGGGGCGAGCGTGTCCGCGGCCAAGGACAAGATCGACACGTACCTGGCGGACAGCCCCGAGGTCACCGTCGCCGACCGTAGCTCCTACGTGAAGCAGCAGACCTCGTTCCTCGACATCCTGCTCGGGATGATCCAGGTCCTGCTGGCCCTGGCGATCATCATCGCGGTCCTGGGCGTGATCAACACCCTGGCGCTGTCGATGATCGAACGCACCCGCGAGCTGGGCCTGCTGCGTGCCGTCGGCATGAGCCGCCCCCAGATCATGGGGATGGTCACGGTCGAGTCGGTGGTGATCTCGCTGTTCGGCACCCTGCTGGGCATCGGGGTCGGCGTGGGCCTCGGCGCGGCGATCGTCCGGGCGCTCAAGGACGAGGGTCTGAGCACCCTAGCCCTGCCGTGGACCCAGATCGTGGTGTACCTGATCCTCGCGGTCGTCATCGGCGTCGTCGCCGGCGTGATCCCGGCGATCCGGGCCGCCCGGACCGACGTCCTGCGGGCGATCTCCTACGAGTAGCCAGCACAGAACGACGAAGGCCCCCGCCACCACTGGCGGGGGCCTTCTCCGTCCGTTGCCGCGCGGCCGGTCCACTGTGCCGCCCGACGTGCGGCGGGGCGGCGGCGGCGTACCCGTCGTGGGTATCTTTCGGGTCATGAGACTCACCGTCGTGGGCTGCGCGGGCTCGACCACCGGCCCGGACTCGGCCTGCTCCAGCTACCTGGTCGAGGAGGACGGCCACCGGCTGCTGCTCGACCTCGGGGCGGGCGCGTCCGGCCCGCTCCAGCGCTACGCGGACCCCCTCGACATCGGCACCCTGATCCTGTCCCACGGCCACTCCGACCACTGGGGCGACACGACCCAGCTCGGTTACCACCGGGCCCGGGCCGGCCGGCCGGTCGCCGTGATCGGGCCGTCGGACATGCACGAGGTGCTGACGACGAACCCGGACACGTTCGACACCACGGTCGCGACGGCCGGCGACCGGCGGATCGGCCCGTTCGCGGTCCGGCTGGGGCGGGTCCGGCACGGGGACGTCGAGTGCTGGGGCACCCGGATCGGCGACGCGCTGTGCTACACGGCCGACACGGAGCCGTGTCCGGAGGTCGAGGAGCTGGCGGCCGGCTGCCGGGTGCTGCTCGCGGGGGCGTCCGGGCTCGACGCGGACGGTCCGTTGCGCGGGCACCTCACGGCGGGTGACGCGGCACGGCTGGCGGCCCGGTCGGGCGCGCGGCTGCTGGTGCTCACCCACCTGCGCGCGTGGCAGGACCCGCTGGCGCTGCTGGACGAGGCCGCGGCGATCGCCGGGTGCCAGGTCGTGCTGGCCACTCCGGGCCTGCGGATCGCCCTCTAGCAACCGTCAGAGGGGTACGGGCCGGTCAGACGAGCGCGCGCAGGTACGCCGGGTCCACGCCGACCAGGCTGTCCGCCACGGTCGCGCCGAGCCCGGCCAGGGGCACCTCGCACGGCACGGCGAGCACCGCACACCCGGCCCCGACGGCGCTGGCCACCCCGGTCGGGGAGTCCTCGACCGCCACGCACCGGGCGGGGTCGACGCCGAGCAGGGCGGCGGCGCGGACGTACGGGGCCGGGTCGGGCTTGGTGGCCGGAACCTCGTCGCCGCAGACCACGACGTCGAAGTTGTCCCGGCCGAGGGTGTCCAGGCACACCTCCACGAGGTGCCGGCGGGTGGCGGTGACCAGGGCCAGGGGCACGCCCTCGGCGCGCAGGGCGGCGATCAGCTCGGCGGCGCCGGGCCGCCACGGCACCCCGGCGGAGAAGAGTTCGACCATCCGGCTCTCCAGCCAGTCGGTGCTGTACCCGTGGTCGAGCTCGGGGCGGCCGATGTCGGCGTGCAGGATGTCCATCGAGTCGGCCATGCTCGCCCCGACCATCGCGGTCCGGGCGGCGGGGGACATCGTGCCGCCGTGGTGGGCGGCGAGGTCGTGCAGCGCCACCTCCCACACCTTCTCGCTGTCGAGGAGGGTGCCGTCCATGTCGAGGAGTACCGCCGCGAGAGTCACCAGTTGATCGTGCCAGCCGACCGCGACGTAGGGTGAGCGCTTATGGCGTACATCATGTTGGCCCTGGCCATCGGCTGCGAGATCGGCGCGACGACGGCTCTGAAGTACTCCGAGGGCTTCAGTCGCCTGTTCCCCACCGGCCTGTCCATGGTCCTGTATCTGATCTCCTTCTTCTTCCTGTCGATGGCGCTGAAGGGCATGCCGGTCTCGACGGCGTACGCGATCTGGTCGGGGGTCGGCACCGCCGTGATCGCCGCGATCGGGTTCACGTTCATGGGCGAGGAGGTCTCGCTGGTGAAGATCGGCGGGATCGCGTTGATCATCGGGGGCGTGGTGCTGCTGAACCTGGGCGGGGCGGCGCACTAGCGGGGCTTCACAGTACCCAGGAAAAGGTGTTAAATCGCTGATAACGGGTGCCCGCCCTGACGGGTTACCCGTGGGTACTGAAATTCCAGGGCGACGTGCGATCTTCCCTACAGGGGTCGAGGGAGACCAGTCTCGTGTTCATCACCCGTCCATCCGGCATGGTGCGGTCGGCAACCCTCCGCCAGCAGCATGACGCGGATCGGTGAACAACTCACCCCCTCAGGAGTACACATGTTCAGGAGACAGGTGGCCGTCGTGGCCTCCGTCGTCGCCGCCCTGGCGACCGTGGGCGCGGGCGTCGCCGTGGCCGCCCAGCAGCAGCCCTCGGCCGGTGCCGCCGCCGCTGTCGCGGCGGTACCGCGCCCCGACCACGTCGTCGTCGTGCTGTTCGAGAACACCGACTACGCGGACGTCATCGGCAACACCACCGACGCGCCCTACTTCAACTCCCTCGCCGGTCAGGGCGCGAGCTTCACCCAGTCGTTCGGGGTCACCCACCCCAGCCAGGGCAACTACATCGCCCTGTTCTCCGGCTCCCAGCAGGGCGTCACCGACGACAGCTGCCCCAAGAACTTCACCAACAAGGGCAACCTGGGCAGCCAGCTGATCGGGGCCGGGTTCACCTTCAAGGGGTACTCGGAGGGCATGCCCTCCGACGGGTACACCAGCTGCTCCAGCGGGAAGTACGTGCGCAAGCACAACCCCTGGGTCAACTTCGACAACGTGCCCGCCGCGAGCAACCTGCGGTACAGCCAGTTCCCCACCGACTACACCAAGCTCCCCACGGTGTCGTTCGTGGTGCCGGACATGTGCAACGACATGCACGACTGCTCCACGAAGACCGGGGACACCTGGCTGAAGAACAACCTCGACGCGTACGCGCAGTGGGCCAAGACGCACAACAGCCTGCTGATCGCCACGTTCGACGAGGACAACTTCGGCTCCGTGAACCAGATCGCCACGGTCATGGTCGGGGAGAAGGTCCGCCCCGGGCAGTACTCGCAGCAGATCAACCACTACAACGTGCTCCGGACCCTCGAGGACGCCTACGGGCTGCCCGCGCTGGGCAGCGCCGCGTCGGCCACCCCGATCACGGACATCTGGACCACGTCCACCCCGCAGCCGACCCCGACCGGGCCCAGCCCGACCGTCGCGCCGACCACCGCGCCGCCCGCCGGCGGGGTGACCAACCCCGGCTTCGAGTTCGGCACGTTCACCGGCTGGACTAGGACCGGGACGACCGCGATCGCCACGGTGCCGCACTCCGGCGCGTACAGCGGGGCGGCCGGGTCCACCAGCCCGACCGACGGGGACTCGACCCTCACCCAGACGTTCACCGCCCCGGCCGGCAAGACCAAGCTGACCATCTGGTGGAAGGGCGACTGCCGGGACTCCGTGAAGTACGCCTGGGCGACGATCGTCGTCAAGCACAACACCTCGGGGAGTACCGCGACCCCGCTGGCGAAGACGTGCGTGGCCAACGGCGCGTGGAAGTCGGTGACCGACACGATCACGCCGGGGCACTCCTACACGGTCCAGCTGACCAACCACGACGACAACTACGCGGGTGACCCCAGCATCACCTGGTTCGACGACATCACGCTGAGCTGACGTGTACCTGTCCACCGTGCGACCCGGGGCGTCCGTGGAGGGCGCCCCGGCCCGCAGGTTCGTCACCGGCAACGTGCTGGCTCTCGGGCTGGTCAGCCTGGTCACGGACATCTCAGCGGAGATGGTGACAGCGGTACTGCCCGCGTACCTGGTGCTCGGCCTGCACCTGTCCATCGCGCAGTACGGGGTCGTCGACGGCCTCTACACCGGCGCGACCGCGCTCACCCGGCTCGCGGGCGGCTACGTCGCCGACCGGTTCCGGCTGCGCAAACTCGTCGCCGGCCTCGGCTACGGCCTGTCGGCGGTCGCGAAACTCGGCCTGCTGGCGGCCGGCGCGGCCCCCGGCGCGATCGGGGCCGTGATCGCCGTCGACCGGACCGGCAAGGGCCTGCGCACCGCGCCCCGCGACGCCCTGATCACGCTGTCCTCCCCCGCCGACGGGCTCGGCCGGGCGTTCGGCGTGCACCGGACCCTCGACAGTCTCGGCGCGTTCGCCGGCCCGCTGGTCGCGCTGGCGGTGCTGGCCCTGGCCGGCTCCGGGCAGTCCTACGACGCGGTGTTCGTGGCCAGCTTCTGCGCCGCCGTCCTCGGCGTCCTGCTGCTCGTGCTGTTCGTCCGGGACCGCCGCGACGAACTGCCGCCGGTCCGGGCGTCGCTGCCCCGGGCGTTCGGGCTGCTCCGGCAGGCGCGGTTCCGGTCGTTGTGCGTGGCGGCGGTGCTGCTGGGCGTGACCACGGTCGGCGACGGCTTCGTCTACCTCATCCTCCAGCGGCGCGACGACCTGCCGATCTGGACGTTCCCGCTGCTCGCGGTCGGGGCGAACCTGGCGTACCTGGTGCTGGCCACGCCGCTGGGCTGGCTCGCCGACCGGATCGGCCGCTGGCCCGTGGTCCTCGGCGGCTACGGCGCGCTGCTCGCCGTCTACCTCCTGCTCGCCTCCGGACACGGCCCGCTGCCCCTGATCCTCGGGCTCTACGGCCTGTTCTACGCGGCCACCGACGGGGTGCTGATGGCCCTCGCCGGCCCGCTGCTGCCCGCCGAACTGCGCACCAGCGGGTTCGCGCTCGTGCAGTCCGGGCAGGCGCTGGCCTACCTGGTGTCCTCCGTGCTGTTCGGCCTCGCCTGGCAGAACTGGGGCGTGCCCGTCGCGTGCCTGGTCGCGGCCGGGGCGGTGGCCGTGGCCCTCCCGGTGTCCGGGCTCCTCCTCAAGGGACGTACCCCATGAAGTGGCGCATCCTCGTCGCGCTCACCGCCACCGTCGTGCTCGCGGGCGCCGCCCTCGGCTACGTGTGGTTCACCCGGCCTGCCCCCGCCACCGCCGCGACCGTGTCCCTGGCCGGGCCGGGCCTGCTCGTCCGGTCCGCCGACGGGGTACTGGCCGTGGTCGGCCCCGACGGCTCCCGGCGCGCGTCGGCCCTGCACTGCGCCCGGGTGTACGCCGCGCACGGCACCGGGGTGTGCCTGCGCGAGGACCTGGGCTCGTACACGGTGACGATCCTCGACGCCGACCTGAGCGTGACCCGGAGCCTGCCGCTGAATGGGCTGCCGAACCGGGCCCGGGTGTCCGGCAGCGGCCGGATGGCGTCGTGGACGACGTTCGTGACCGGGGACTCCTACAACGGCGGGCAGTTCGCGACCCGGTCCGGCATCCTCGACACCGTCACCGGGACGCTCGCCGGGAACCTGGAGAACTTCACGGTGGGGGGCGCCAAGCCCAACCTGGACGCCAACTTCTGGGGCATCACCTTCGCCGCCGACGACAACACGTTCTACGCGACGATGTCCACGGACGGGCACCGGTACCTGATGAAGGGCGACTTCGCGGCCCGGGCCATGCAGCGGGTCAAGGAGAACGTGGAGTGCCCGTCGCTGTCGCCGGACGGCACCCGGGTCGCGTACAAGCGGATGCTGCCCGACCGGACCTGGCGGCTGACCGTCCTGGACCTGGCCAGCCTCGCCGAGACCCCGCTCGCGGAGACCCGCAGCGTGGACGACCAGGCGGCGTGGCTGGACGCCTCGACGGTCGGGTACGGCGTCGACAAGGGCGTCTGGTCCGTGCCCGCCGACGGCTCCGGGGCGCCCCGCCTCGTCGCCGCCGACGCGGGGTCCCCGGCCGCCCTCTAGAGCTCCTGCTGCCAGTACGCCCAGGTGTCGACCGCCCGGAACCCGATCCGCTCGTTGATCGCGATCATGTGGCCGTTCTCGGCGGCGTTCCAGGTGTCCACCGCGCGCAGCTCCGGCACCGCCGACCGGGCGAACCGGAGGTTCTCCAGCTTCGCCACGGTGCCCAGCCGCCGGCCGCGGTGGTCGGGGTCGGCGATCGTGTTGTCCTGCCAGCCGTGCCAGTCGTTGCCGCCGTCGAGGGACAGCGCCGAGTACGCGGCGAGCCGGCCGGTCGCGGTGTGCACCAGACCCACGCCGAACGCCCGGCAGCCGCGCGCGACGCCCGCCGCCTCCCGGGCGCGGATCCGGTCCGTGTCGTACCTCGACGGCTCCAGCACGAGGTCCCCGGTCGGCGCGTCGTCGTTGAGCCGGCCGTCGAGGTAGGCGATCCCCGCCACGACCGCGTCCGGGGCCGCCTCCCGCCAGGTGACCAGCTCGTAGCCGGCGGCGTGCGACCAGGACTCGGCGAGCAGCGCGTCGAGGTCGCCGGCGGTGTCGGGGGTCCACCGGCGGCGGACCTCGTCCAGTGCCCGGCGCGCGCCCACCGCGCGGGCGAAGTGGCTGCCCGGGCCGTACGTGGCCTCGGTGCCGCCCGGGCCGGTGTCCGCGCCGCCGCCGCCGATCCGCCGGCAGCCGTTCGCGGCGGCGCGTTCGAGGGCCTTCGCGTGCAGGGCGCGGCCGACGCCCCGGCGGCGCTCGGCGGGGTGCACGCCGAGCAGTACCCGGCAGTTGTCGAGGTTGTCGATCGTGTTGAGTTCGACGTCCAGGTAGCCGACCGGGCGGCCGTCGTCGACCGCCAGCCAGTGCTCCACGCGCTGGCCGGGCCACGGATGGCGGAGTTCCGCGTCGAGGTCGGCCAGGGTCTGTTCGGGGAAGTCCGGGATGTCGTGGGCGAGGATGTCGCGGCCGAGGGCGTGCCGGGCGGCGACGGCGGCGGGATCGGTCGGGTCGAGCGCGAGGATGTCCATGGCGTCAGGGTGGTCCGCGCGCGGCCGGGCCGCGACCGAATTCCGGCGCGGCCCAGGGACCGGCGCGGCACGGCCGGAGCACTGCGGGTCCGGATGCGGGAGCCGGCTTCGCGGGCCGGCCACCCCGGCCCCGGTACCCCTCTAGACTGGTCTGTGTGGTTCGTTGTGTCGTGACCGGTGCGACCGGGTATGTCGGGGGCCGGCTGGCGCCCCGGCTGCTCGACGCCGGCCACACGGTGCGCTGCGTGACCCGCGACGCCGGCCGGCTCCGCGACGTGCCGTGGGCGACCCGGGCCGAGATCGTCACCGCCGACCTCGCCGAACCCGAGGGCCTCGCCGAGGTGCTGGCCGACACCGACGTCGCCTACTACCTGGTGCACTCGATGGGCGGCCCCGACTTCGAGGCCGCCGACCGCCGGGCGGCCCGCAACTTCGCCGCCGCCGCCCGGGCCGCCGGGGTGCGCCGGATCGTCTACCTGGGCGGCCCGGACCCCGGCGACGCCGACGCCTCCCCGCACCTGCGGTCCCGGGCCGAGGTGGGCGACATCCTGCTGGCCGGCGGCGTGCCGACCGTGGTGCTGCGCGCGGCCGTGATCCTCGGGTCCGGCTCCGCGTCCTTCGAGATGCTGCGGTACCTCACCGAGCGCCTGCCGGCCATGGTCACCCCGCGCTGGGTGCGCAACCGGATCCAGCCGATCGCGATCCGCGACGTGCTGCGCTACCTCGTGGCCTGGGCCGACGTGCCCGACGAGGTGAACCGGGCCTTCGACATCGGCGGCCCCGAGGTGCTGACCTACGCGGACATGATGCGCCGGTACGCGGCCGTCACCGGCCTGCGGCCCCGGCTCATCGTGCCCGTCCGGGTGCTGTCGCCCAAGCTGAGCGCCCTGTGGGTCGGGGCGGTCACCCCGGTCCCCGGCCGGATCGCCCGGCCGCTGGTCGCGAGCCTGGTGCACGAGGCGGTGTGCGCCGAACACGACATCGCGCGGTACGTGCCCGACCCGCCCGGCGGGCTGATCGGCTTCGACGACGCGGTCCGGCTCGGGCTCGCGAAGATCCGCGACGCCGACGTGGAGACCCGGTGGGCGACCGCCGCGTGGACCGGCGCGCCCGCCGAGCCGCTGCCCACCGACCCGAACTGGTCCGGCGGGACGGCGTACGTGGACGAGCGGACCCGGCCCGTGCACGCCCCCGACGCGGCGCTCTGGCGGGTCGTGGAGGGCATCGGCGGCGAGACCGGGTGGTACTCGTTCCCCCTGGCCTGGTCCGTGCGCGGCTGGATGGACCGGCTCTCCGGCGGCGTGGGCCTGCGCCGGGGCCGCCGCGACCCGCACCGGCTGCACGTCGGGGAGGCGCTGGACTTCTGGCGGGTCGAGGAGATCGTCCCCGGTCACCTGCTGCGGCTGCGCGCCGAGATGCGGGTGCCGGGGCGGGCCTGGCTGGAGATGTACGTCGAACCCGGCCCGGACGGCAGCGTCTACCGGCAGCGCGCCGTGTTCCTGCCCCGGGGCCTCGCCGGTCACCTGTACTGGAAGGCCGTCTCGCCGTTCCACGCCGTCGTGTTCGGCGGCATGGCCCGCAACATCGCCCACGCGGCGGAGCGGGCGGCCGGGTGACGGAGCGGGTGGCCGCGTGGCGTCGTCGTCAGGCGGTGACGGAGCGGTCGGCCACGTGATGGCACCGTCCGCAGGGTGGCGGAGCGGTCGGCCTGTGACCGGACACTCGGCCGCCCGGCGGAACGGTCGGCCGGGTGGCGGCCCCGCGCGCGGCTATGGTCGACCGGGCATTCGGGAGGGACACCAGTGACATTCAAGATCGGACTCATCGGGTACGGCCTGGCCGGGTCGGCCTTCCACGCGCCCCTGATCGCCACCACCCCCGGCCTGCGGCTCGACGCGGTGCTGACGGCCAACCCGGAGCGCGCGGCGCGGGTGGCCCGGGAACACCTCGGCGCCCGGGTCGTCGCCGACATCGAGGAGCTGTTCACCCTCGACCTCGACCTCGTGGTGATCGCCTCGCCGAACCGCACCCACGTGCCGTACGCGCGGGCCGCCCTCGGGCTCGGGTTCGCCGTCGTGGTGGACAAGCCGCTCGCCGGTACGTCCGCCGAGGCCTCGGCGCTGGTGGAGCAGGCCGAGGAGCGCGGGCTGCTGCTCACCGTGTACCAGAACCGGCGGTGGGACGGGGACTTCCTGACCGTCCGGCGGCTCGTCGCGGAGGGCGCGCTGGGGCGGGTCGGCCGGTTCGAGTCCCGGTTCGAGCGCTGGCGGCCGACGATCAAGGAGGGCTGGCGGGAGAACGCGGACCCGGCCGAGGTCGGCGGCACCCTGTACGACCTGGGCAGCCACCTCGTGGACCAGGCGCTGCACCTGTTCGGCCCGGTCACCAGCGTGTACGCCGAGGTGGACACCCGCCGGGCCGGCGCCGTGGTGGACGACGACTCCTTCGTGGCCCTCACCCACGCCGGCGGGGTGCGCTCGCACCTGTGGACCAGCGCGGTGACCGCCCGGGTGGGGCCCCGGTTCCGGGTGCTCGGCGACGCGGCCGGGTACGTGAAGTACGGGCTGGACCCGCAGGAGAACGCGCTGCGGGAGGGGCGGGTTCCCGGCCCCGGGTGGGGCACGGAACCCGAGGACGCGTGGGGGGTGCTGGGCTCCGACGGGGAGACCCGGGCGGTGCCGACCGACGCGGGTGACTATCCGGCGTTCTACCGGGGGGTGCTCGGCGCGCTGCGCGGGGACGGGCCCGCGCCGGTGGATCCGCGTGACGCGGTGGCGGCGTTGACCGTGCTGGAGGCGGCGCGGCGGTCCTCGGCGGAGGGCGTGACTGTCCGGCTGACGTGAGCGGCGGACGGCCGGGGCCGAGCGGGCAGCCCGGATAGGCGATCCGGGCGGGCGACCCGGGTGGGCGGTCCCGGTAGGCGGTTCGGGAGGGCGCGACCGGCGGGCGTTCACGGAAACTCCCCGGCACGGGCCGCTCCCCCACCGGCTACGAAAAAGAGCCCGCGTGACCCGGCCCGGAAAACCCCGGACCGGCCACGCGGGCTCCTCGTACCCGTCTAGTAGGTCGTCGCCCGCAGCACGCCCGCACCGAAGCCCGGGTTGCCGGCGCGCTTGAGCGCCAGCGCGTACATCGTGCGGTTCACCGTGAGCGGGGACTGGCTCGCGCCGATCTGCTCGCGGATCAGCGCCGCGACCCCGGCCGCCGACGGCGCCGCCGCCGAGGTGCCGAAGAACCGGCAGCCACCCTGCACGTTCGAGGGGCAGGTGCCGGAGCCGAAGCCGCCGACCCCGCTGACCGTCACGCCGTCCGCCGCCGCCCACGCGGGGCCGACGAAGGACCGGAAGCCGCCGCCGGCGACGCCCGTGCACGGACCGACGCCCGTCGCGCACACCGTGGTCGAGCCGATCTGGACCGGGCCGGCCGCGCTGTAGGACTCCAGCGGGGTGGTGGCCGGGTCGGTGGAGACGTTCGAGGCCACCGCGCCCGCGCTGGTCGCGAAGCCGAGGTAGTTCGAGTCCGGGTTCAGGGAGCCGGCCCGGTCACCCGGGTCGACGGCCGTCACGAGGGCGGTCCGCCAGCGCAGGTCGAAGGTGGGGATCTTCACCGCCGAGGAGGAGCCGGCCACGTCCACGACGATCTTCGCCGGGATGTTCGCGCCCGTGGTGTTCTCGAAGATCAGCTGCTCGATGGAGTCGCCGACGCCGTTGGCCTGCACGTTGGTGCTGGACGCGAGGCAGTCGGAGCCGTCGGCCTTCATCAGGTACAGGTTGAGGTTGGTGAAGCCGCCCTGCCCGATCGTCGGGTAGATGGCGCGCGGCTCGCTCCACTGCAGGGTGGGCAGGATCGCCCCGCCCGGCCGGATGATCACGTCGTAGGTGTTGTCCGCCCCGCGCAGGTTGACGGTGTTGCGGGGCGCGGTCGGGCAGTTCGCGTAGCTGCCGGCGACCCCGTCGGGGGTGCGGCCGGTGCCGACGGCGGGCGCCCGGGTGGCGTGCTTGGCGCCGAGGTTGCCGGCGGACGAGCTGACCCAGATGCCCTGCTGGGCGAGCTTCTCGGCCGTCTCCGCGCCGAGGCCCTGCTGGAACGCGGGCTCGTCGTCGAACGCGATGTCCTCGGCGATCAGGTTCGCGCCGGACGCGGCGAGCGCGTGGAACGCGGCCACATAGGACGTCAGGTCCTCGCCCACGGTGTGGAACGCCAGCTTCGCGTCCGGGGCCATGTCGTGGGTGATCTCCATCATCGCCGTGCCCTCGTCACCGTCGCCGACCGCGAGCGCCTGGCTGTCGGCGGGCAGTTCGCCGCGCGCGATGGCCTCGGCGAGGCTGGACACGCCGTCGGAGATGAAGCCGACCTTCTGGCCCTTGCCGGTGAAGCCCCGGCTGTTGGCCACGTCGGTGCGGTGCAGCGGCACGGCCTCGGCGACGAGCTGCGGGTCGGAGTCGACCTGCGGCTTGAGGGTGGGCCGCAGGGTGGCGACCCAGCCGAGCCCGGCGACGGCGTCGACCTTGTCGTACGGCACGACGGCGTGCACGAGGCCCGCCTCCGGCAGGGTCACGCCGGGCACCTTGGCGAACTCGGCGGAGCTGCGCACGACGGTCGCGCCGAGGTCGCGCAGCGCCTGCTCCTCGGCCTTGCCGACCGGGCCGGTGGCGTGCAGGGTGAGGTCGATGCCGCCGGCCGGCGAGATGGTCAGGTAGCCGGCGGACAGGGTGTCGCGCTGGGCGTCGGACAGGCCGCCGCCGCGCAGGCCCCGGTTGGTGCCGACGGCCGCGCGGATCTGGGCGACCCGGTCGGCGACCAGGCTCGGGATCTTGCTGGCCGCCGCCGGGGCGCCCGGGTCCGCGGACGCGGGGACGGCGACGGCCATGACAGCCAGAGGTAGGGCGAGCGCGAACGCCGCCGTGAGTACCGCAACTCTCCTGGGCAAGGAGACCTCCCATGTCAGATCAAACAGTCGATCGACCCTATCGCCTGCGGTTGTCATAAAGAACACTGTGGACTGAGGCAGTCAGGGAGCACAGTGGCCGATCCGGGACACGGCATCCGATACCGCCAGCACGGCGGACTCCGCCTGGCCCCGGACCCGCAGCGACACGGCCCCGGCGGCGGCCTCGCGGGCCCCGATCACGGCCACGTACGGCACCCGGTCGGCGGTCGCCCGCGCCACCCGGGCGCCCAGGCCGCCGTCGGCGTGCACCTCGACCCGCAGGCCGGCCGCGCGGGCCGCCGCCACGAAATCGGACACGGGTACGTCGCCGACGGGCAGCACCGCGACCTGGACCGGGGCGCACCAGGCGGGCAGCGCGCCGTCGTGCTGGTCGAGCAGCAGGCCGAGCAGGCGTTCCATGGACCCGACCAGCGACCGGTGGATCATGACCGGGCGCCGCCGCTCCCCGGAGGAGTCGGTGTAGGACAGGTCGAACCGCTCCGGCTTGTGGAAGTCCAGCTGGACGGTGGACAGGGTCCACTCGCGACCGGCGGCGTCCGGTACCTGGATGTCGATCTTCGGTCCGTAGAACGCCGCCTCGCCGGGCAGCTCCTCGAACGCCAGGCCCCGGTCGACGAGCGCGGCGCGCAGGATGCCCTCGGCCCGCGCCCACATCTCGTCCCCCTCAACATATTTCGCCCCCGGTCCCCGCAGCGACAACCGGTACCGGTGTCCCGAGATGCCCAGTTTCGCGTAGCACTCGCCGATCAGGTCGAGCACGGCCCCGACCTCGCCGTCGAGCTGGTCGGGGGCGCAGAACAGGTGCGCGTCGTTGAGGGTGATGCACCGCACCCGGTTCAGCCCGCCGACCACCCCGGAGCGTTCGGCCCGGAACATCTGGCCGATCTCGCCGATCCGGACCGGCAGTTCGCGGTAGGACCGGCCGCGCGCGGCGAACACCAGCGCGTGGTGCGGACACAGGCTGGGCCGGAGCACCTCGTCGTCCATCACGGGGAACATGTCGTCGGCGAAGTGCTGCCAGTGCCCGGACAGTTCGTAGAGTTCGCGTTTGCCGATCGGCGGGGAGTAGACCTGCTGGTAGCCGGCCCGGCGTTCCAGGCCGCGCACGTAGTCCTCGATCGCGGACCGGACGGCGGCCCCGGCGGGCAGCCAGACCGGCAGACCGGCCCCGATCAGCGGGTGGTTGTGGATCAGGCCCAGGTCGCGGGCGAGTTTCGCGCTCATGGCGGGTGCTCCTTCGGTGCTGAGGGGCACGCACACCGACGACAAAGCCCCGGGGCACATGCCCCGGGGCTGGTCGTTCGCGTGGGTTACCGCGCGTCGGTCCGTCGCCAGGGAGGTCCTGGCGTCGTCGTCGACTGCATGGCGCGGATCATCGTTCGAGGTTAGCCCCGCCTCCGGCCGGCCGCAACCAGGTTCACCCGGACGTCGCGGGCGGCGGTCAGGGCCGCGTTGTACGCCACGGCCGGCGCGTCGGCCACCGTCCGGATCTGGCAGAGCGAGCCCCGGTAGTCGGTGGCCGGCGCGACCCGGTCGCCGGGGCCGGCGTTCCACACCACGTCCACCACGAACGGGTTGGCGGCCACCACCCCGGGCTCGACCAGGGATTCCACGGTGCCGGCGGCCTGGGGGTAGACGGTGACGACGCTCGCGTACCGGCCGGTGTGCTCCGGCACGGGCACCGGCTGGCCGAGCGCGGCCCGGCAGAGCAGTTCCCAGCTGGACACGGTCAGGCAGTCGGTCATCATCGGGGCGAGCAGCCCGCCGCCGAGCCGCGCGTTGATCTCCACGAGCACCGGCCCGTCGGCGGTCAGGATGAACTCGGAGTGCAGGAACCCGGTGAGCCCGAAGTGCCGGACGCAGGCCTCGACGGCGCGTTCCATCTCGGCGCGGGCGGCGGGCGGGGCCAGGACCGGGAAGGTGTAGGACACCTCGCAGAAGTGCGGGCGCGGGCCGAGCTGGCGGTCGGTGACGCCCAGGTGCACGCAGCGCTGGTCGGTGACGACGGTCTCGACGCTGAGCAGCGGGCCGGTGACGAACTCCTCGGCCATCAGCTCCCCGTCGAGGTACCGGCCGCCGGTGGCCAGCGCGTGGTGGTGCGCGCGGACCTCCTCGGCGGTCCGGCACAGCAGCACGTCGAGGCTGCCGGCGCCCTTGACGTTCTTCAGCACCACGGGCCCGACCCGCTCGAACAGGGCGACGGCCTCCTCGGCGTCGGCGGCCGGGGCCCAGCGCGGCGAGCGGATGCCCAGTTCGGTGTAGACGTGCCGGGCGGCGCGCTTGTCCCGGAACGTCGCGACCGCCTCGACCGACGGGAAGGGCGCGCCGAGCGCCTCGGCGAGGGTCGCCGCGAACGGCAGGTTGCGGTCCCCGACGCACACGACGCCGATTGTCGAGTCCCCGGAGCGGGCCCAGTCGAGCAGCCCGGGGTCGAGCTCGTCGCCGTCGGTGTCTTTCGCGTTGAATACTCTGTCCCGGCTGACCAACAGCTCAAGGAGGCTGCCGTCGGGCACGTCCCGGTAGACGGACGGGTCGCTGGTGACCAGGGCCGGGTCGAGGCCGGCGTCCTCGGCCCACCGCAGGCAGGACAGGCCGGTGCCGGCGATCCCGGCCTCCACGAAAATCAACATCACAATCCTCCTTGGGTACGGCGGCGCGCCAGGACGGACGGGGGCACTCGGCGCGCGAGCGCGAACAAGGGCACCAGGATCGCCATCAGCAGCCCGGCACCGAGTGCCGCGTGGCCGAGGAAGGCGTCGAGCCGGCCGTGGGCCAGGTACGCGCCGAGGGCGAGCGCGACGAGGGCGCACACCCCGCGGTCGAGGATGGACTCGGCGGACAGCAGGGTCGCCCGGTACCGCGAGTCCGTGATCGCCTCGTTGAGCAGCTTGCGCTGGATCGGGTACGACAGCCCCGAGGCCAGGGAGAACACGCACAGACAGGCCACGACCAGAGCCACCCCGACGGGTACGACGAGCGCGAGCGCGCCGGCCATCACCGCCGTCAGGGCGAACACGGCGCGCAGGTCGCCGAGGACCTTGCGGACCCGGTGGCTGCGGGCCGCGCCGAGCACCTCGAAGACGGTCATCGCGGACATCACCAGGCCGTGCCAGGCCAGCGGGACGTGTTTGGACTCCAGGATGGGCTGGAACAGGTTGACCTGGCCGATCCGGGCCAGGGTGAAGATGGCCACGCCCTGGAGCATGATCAGGACGAGCACGCGGGAGGTGCGCAGCTGGGTGAACGCGCCGGTCAGGGTGGCGCCCAGGGAGACCTTCTCGTCGGGCGGGGCGTCCTCGTGCACGGGTGGCGGGAGTTTCGGCAGGCCGAGGACCAGGGCCAGCGCGACGGCGGCGTTGAGCGCGGTGAGCCAGTACACCGAGGTCATGTGCCAGGTGAGGAGCAGGCCCGCCACCGGCCAGACCGCGATCTTGCCCACCAGGCTGTACGCCCGGCTCCGCCCCTCGGTCCTCTGGTAGTCCTCCCCGCGCCCGGCCCGGTGCAGGTACTCGAACAGGTACGCGCTCGCCGCCCCCGACACCAGGGACCGGGCCAGGGCCACGAGCAGCCAGTGCGCGAGGAACCCGGCGTAGGACGGCTCGGCGATCGGCAGCAGGTTCGCGGCGAGCAGCACACCCGCCCCGGCGCCGAGGCTCCACCGGTAGTCGAACCGGTCCGCCAACAGCCCGGTCGGGATCTCGAACAGGCAGAACACGAGGTAGTAGACGCTCTGGATGCCGAGGATCTCCTCGTTGCTCAGCCCGACCAGGCGCTGGTAGGAGTAGAAGACCGGCACCCAGACGAGCAGGCCGAAGAAGAACTGGAAACCGTAGGTGAGGCCCACGACCCGGCGGACGGCGGGCGCGGGCGCGAGGGTCGCCGTCACGGTCAGCTCGCGTAGGGCCGGAGCTGGACGACGGCCACCCGGTCCCCGTCGCTGACCCACTCGATGTCCACGGGCTCGGCGAACGTGTAGTCCGGCGAGAAGTGCGCCTGGAGCAGCCGGCCGGCCACCGCCAGTCGGCCGAGCAGGTCGCGGTCGGCCCCGCCCAGGTCACGGTCGGCGTCGCCGAGGGACAGGGTCCGCCCGCCGCCCTCGACCGTGTTGAACAGGTACTGCATCGGAGCGGCCGTCCCCGACACGATGTCCCCGACGGACTTCTCCGACAGGTTCACGTACACGTTGCGAAAGTCCGCGCGCCGTAACGGGTTGGTGGTGACCAGCACCCCGCCCATCGAGGCGGCCACCTCCTCCTGGATCACGACCCCCATGTACGCGTCGTCCAGGGAGATGCCGGCCTGCTGGCGGAGCCGCACGCTGCGCGGGGACAGCAGCGACGCCCACACGTCGGTGACGCTGCGGACCACCTGGTCGGCGGTGGTGACCTGGTTGACGGACTCGTAGATCCCGGCGGCGGAGAAGCCGGCCAGGTCCTCGGCGTTGGACGAGCTGCGGACCACGAAGCTGCCGACCCCGCCCAGGTGCCCGACGATCGCCCCGTCGATCCGGCGGCGCATCGGCTCCGGCATCCGGGTGGCCCGGATCGCGCGCTGCAGCTCCAGGGCCAGCGCGTCGACCTCGTGCGCGTCGAGTTCCAGGGCCATCTTGAGCTTGCCGATGGTCTGCTGGATCCGGGGCGAGGACTCCAGGAACTCCCGTTGCAGGGAGAACGGCAGGGCGATGCCGCGCGGCACGTACAGGGTGTCGTTGAGGAGGCGGTGCGCGGCCGGGAGCAGGTCGGGGGCGCCGAGCAGCTTCTCCAGGTACGGCAGCAGGTTGTCCCGGGGCGGCCGGGGCACCTGGTAGAAGCCGAGCAACCGGTCGGACCGGTGCGCGAGCAGGTGCTGGAGCTCGCCGAGGTTGGCGGCCTTGGTGCCGTACCGGTACCGGTCGGAGGTCCGCAGCTCCGCGAGGGACACGATCGGGTTGGACAGCACCTCCGGGCTCTCCATCAGCACCCGCTGGGCCACCCACGCCGGCCGGCGGTCGACCTCGGCCGGGGCGTCGACCACGGTCAGGCCGATCTGCTCCGCGTCGGGCGTGACCTCGTAGCGGACCCACTTCCCGTCGAGGCCCTCGTCGGCGATCCGGTCGAGCACGTCGAGCTGGATCGCGTTCGGGATCTGCCAGCCGGCCGCGAGCACGTTGGTGTGCGACAGGGGCGTGGTGTGCCGGGCGTTGATGATGCCGGCGAGCCGGGGGATGTCGTCGGGCACCCGTTCCATGGCGATGATGTCGTACCACTCCAGGGGCTCGGCGCGGTCGTAGTCGCGGGCGTCGCGGAAGGCGCGCAGCCGGCCCTCGGCGACCCCCGGTTGCAGGGCGACGAACGGGGCGTCGGAGAAGAGTTCGTGCGCGGAGATCCGGGGCACCTCGGCGGCGGGGATCTCCGCGAGGTACTGCTCCTGCAGGTGGGTCGCCGGCTTGAACAGCAGCGGCAGCGCGGGGTCGACGTGCTCGCGGACGAACCGGTGGAACCAGCGGAGCATCTCCGCCGTCATCGTGTCCACCTCGACGGTCTCCAGGGAGAAGAACCGCTTCTCGGTACCCGTCTCGGCGTCGACCCGGGTGTGCAGGGCGAGCAGGCCGAGGTACAGGTCGCGGTCCGGGTCGTGGTAGAAGCGCTGGTTGAACGCGTCCACGTTGGCCTCGAGCTCGTCGCGCCCGATGTGCAGGATCTCCTCGGCGATGTAGTAGGCGTGGAAGCCGTAGGCCTCCTGGGACAGGAAGTGGATCCGCCCGGCGGGTCGGTCCACGACCAGTTTGACGAACGAGTGCCCGGACAACCTTCCGGCCAGCTGGTCGAACGCCTCGAGGGTCAGCCGCTCCCCCACGACCGCCCTCACCGCCGCGTCCGTCTCCTCTGTCGCCGTCCTGTCCACCATGGAGTCCTCTCTCGCTCGCCCGTTTCCCAACCCAGCGGAGTTTGGTGCACACCGGGGGTAATGGTCAATTGATACCCATCTGTAGGGGGCGTCACACGCGACAGACTTGCCCAGATTGGTCCTTTTTAGAGGGTACAAATTTCGGTGCTTTTGTGTTTTCCGGGGGCATTCATGTTCGACGCCCGGTGTGACCGGTCTTATACCGCCGATGTGTGATCGGTCATGATGGATGCATGATCCGATTCCCCTCCCGTCTCGCGACCGTCCTGGTCGCGGCGGCGGCTCTCCTCGCCCCCGCGCTCCCGGCCCACGCGGCCGCCGGGCCCGCGCCCCTCCGGACCCGTTGCGCGGTCGTCTACTTCGACCTCGGCGACGTGCTCGTCGACTCCTCCGACCCGACCCACTTCCGCTACGAGGAGGGCGCGCTCCGGCACCTGCGCACGCTGCGCCTGCTCGGGGTGCCACTGGGGCTGATCAGCAACATCCCGCCGTCCTGGGGCGCCGACGACGCCGCGCGGATCGACGCGCTGAAGGCGTACATCGCCGCGACGTGGACCGAGCCGGAGCCGTTCGTCTGGTCGTACTTCGAGGGCCGGATCCTGCTGCCCCGCACCGACGCCGAGCGCAAGCCCGCCCCGGCCCTGTTCACCCGGGCGCTCGGCCAGACGGGCGGCTGCTCGGCCGTGTTCGAGGGCGACTCGGCGGCGGAGGTGACGGTGGCGACGTCACTGGGCTTCCGGGGCTACCTGACGGGCCAGCCCGACCAGCCGTTCTACCTGCCGGTGTGGCGGGTCGTCACGGGCCTCTGACCGGCGTCGACATGCGCCCGGGCGGCCGGTGGGCCGCTCGGGCGCGATCTTGCCGGCTCGGGGTCCACCCGGCACGGCAGGCCCGGCTTCGTGGCGCGCCCGGCTTCGTGGCGCGCCCGGCGCGATCCGGCCGGTGTCCCGTGGCGCGGGTCAGTCGACGGCGACCAGGAACTGGTGGGCGGCCAGCTCGCGGTACAGCGGGCTGGTCTCCAGCAGCTCCGTGTGCCGCCCGACCGCCACCACCTTGCCGTGTTCGAGGACCACGATCTGGTCGGAGTCGACCACCGTGGACAGCCGGTGCGCCACCACGATCAGGGTCCGGTTCTCGGCGACGGCCGCGATGGCCTGGCGCAGCGCGGCCTCGTTGCGGGCGTCGAGGTTGCTGGTCGGCTCGTCCAGCAGCAGGATCGGCGGGGCCGACAGCAGGGTACGCGCGATGGCGAGCCGCTGGCGCTCCCCGCCGGACAGCAGCACCCCGCCCTCGCCGACCTGGGCGTCCAGGCCGAGCGGGGTGCGGTCGATCAGGTCGGTCAGGTTCACGGCGGCCAGCACGTCGGCCATCTGCGCCTCGGTGGCCGTGGGCGAGGCGAGCAGCAGGTTGTCGCGCAGGGTGCCGGCGAGGACCGGGGCCTCCTGTTCCACGTACCCCAGGTGGGAGCGCAGTTCGTCGCGGGGCTGGGCGCGCACGTCGCGGCCGGCGACCCGCAGCTCGCCCTGGTCGAGTTCGTAGAAGCGCTCGACGAGGGACAGCAGCGTGGACTTGCCGGCGCCGGACGGGCCGACGAGCGCGGTGCGGGTCCCGTACGGCACGGTGAAGGTGATGTCGCGCAGCACCGGGTCGCCGTTCTCGTAGGAGAAGCCGACCTGGTCGAACTCGACGGCCGGGCCGCCCACCGCCGGGGCCGTCGTGGCGAGGTCGTGGTCGGTCTCCGCCGGCAGGGTGAGGATCTCCTCGATCCGTTCGAGCGCGCCGAGCCCCGCCTGGAGCTGCGTGTACGCCTGCAGGGCTCCGCCGAGCGGCATGACCAGGAAGAACAGGAACAGGATGAAGGCCACCAGGTCGCCGACCGTGATGTGTCCACTGGCGACCCGGGCGCCGCCGACCCCCAGTACCAGGAGGAAGGAGCCCTGGATCGCGGTCACGACCGTGGGCCGGATGAAGGCCTGGAGCCGGGCGATCCGCAGGCCCGCGTCGTAGGCGTCCTGGGCGCTGGCGGAGACCACGTCGGTCTCGCGGGCCTCGGCCCGGCTGGCCCGGATGGTCCGGGCGGCGGAGATGGCGCGCTCGACGGCGGAGGTCATCTCCCCGACCCGGGTCTGCGCCTCCAGCGACGCGCGCCGGACCTTGCCCGCGAAGCCGATCCCGGCGGCCAGGCCGGCCGCGAGCCCGACCAGGGTGACGGCGAACAGCAGCGGGTCGAGCACGATCATCGCGGTGGCCGCGCCGACCACCATCACCGCGCCGGAGACGATCTCGAACAGCCCGGAGGTGACCACGGCCCGCAGCAGGGTGGTGTCCGCGCCGACCCGGGAGAGCAGGTCGCCGACCCGGCGCCGGTCGTACTCCACGATGGGGAGGCGGAGCAGGTGGCCGGTGAGCCGACGGCGCGAGGACAGGACGAGGCCCTCGGCGGTGCGCTGGAGCAGGTACTCCCGGATGCTGTCGATCACCGAGGCGCCGACCAGCAGGGCCACCAGGATCAGGACGAACCGCCCGTAGGACTCGCGGGCGCCGATCGCGTTCAGCAGCTCGCGGGTGACCAGGGGCTGGACGAGGGTGCCGGCGGCCGCGACCAGGGACAGCACCGCCACGACGGACAGCGTGCCCCGGTAGGCGCGCAGGTAGGGCAGGAGAGTCCGCAGACCCACCTTGCGCGTGGGCTTCGACGTGGACATGCGGCCTCCCCCGGTATCGGCCCTCCGAGGGTATCCGGATCGGGGGCGCGGGCCGTCCGTCGTGAGGAGTAGTCGGGCGCCCTCCCTGTGGAGTAGTCCGGCCGGCGCGGAGGACGACCCGGGAGTAGTCCGGCCACAGGGGACCCGGGCGCACCCTGTGCCAATCGGAAAGTACAAGTGCCGGAAAGTGCCCGGTGGGCCAGCTTTGCCCGACCCCGTTGACACGGACGACCTTGGAGGTTAGGAAGGTTAGGTAACCTTCCTAACCTTCCCCCCTCAGGAGGTACCCATGCGGTTGTCCCAACGGCTCGTCAGCGTGGCGGCGGCGGTGACCCTGATCGCGGGCGCTCCCCTCGTCCTGTCGAGCACCGCGTCCGCGCACCTGTCCACGCCGGCGGCCTCGGCCAACGCCGCGCACGTGGACCTGAACGACCCGCACAAGAAGGACATCGCCATGCAGCTGGTGTCCAGCGCGGAGAACTCCTCGCTGGACTGGAAGTCGCAGTACAAGTACATCGAGGACATCGACGACGGCCGGGGCTACACGGCCGGCATCATCGGGTTCTGTTCCGGGACCGGGGACATGCTCGACCTCGTGGAGCTGTACGCCCAGCGCAAGCCGGGCAACGTGCTCGCCAAGTACCTGCCGGCGCTGCGCAAGGTCAACGGCACCGACTCGCACACCGGGCTCGGGTCCGCCTTCGAGAAGGACTGGGCGACGGCCGCCAAGGACTCGGCGTTCAAGAAGGCCCAGGACGACGAGCGCGACCGGGTGTACTTCAACCCGGCCGTCCAGCAGGCCAAGGCCGACGGCCTGTGGGCCCTAGGCCAGTTCGCCTACTACGACACGATCGTGATGCACGGCAACGGCACCGACCGGGACAGCTTCGGCTCGATCCGCAAGAACGCCCTGAAGAAGGCCAAGCCGCCGTCGCAGGGCGGGGACCAGGTGACCTACCTCAACGCGTTCCTCGACGCGCGCAAGGTCGCGATGAAGCACGAGGACGCGCACTCCGACACCAGCCGGGTCGACACCGCCCAGCGGGTGTTCCTCAAGGCCGGCAACCTGGACCTGAACCCGCCGCTGAGCTGGAAGGTCTACGGCGACCCGTTCCGCATCGACAGCTGATTCCACCCCTCCGCGCACGCCGGCCAGGTCGCCCCCCGACCCGGCCGGCGTGCCCGCGTCAGCCCCCGCCGAGCCCCCCGGCCTGCGGGGTGGCCGCGACCGTGTCGTATTCGGCCCGATCCGTGCACCCGGGCCGCCGGGTGGACGGCCTCACGGGGCGGGCTCCGGGCGGACCAGGCCCGGCCCGGTGGTGAGCAGCGTGACGGCGAGCACCGCGAGCCCGTACCCCACGATCAGCCACCAGGGGAACGCGTCGGATCCGGCCCCGGACGCCAGCGCGGACGCCGCCAGGGCCCCGGCGACCGCCACCCCGAGGGACTGGCCGACCTGCCGGCTGGTGGACGCGATCGCGGCGGCCACCCCGGCCTGGGCGCGCGGCATGCCCGACACCGCGGTCTGGGTGATCGGCGGGTTGACGACCGCGAAGCCGAACCCGAAGACGGCGTAGGCCGCGATCAGCCAGCCCAGCGGGGTCGCGACGGTCACCGGCAGCATCATCAGCCCGCTGACCGCGAAGGCGGCGCCCGCGACGAGCAGCGGCAGGCGTGGCCCCCGGTGGCCGACGAGCCGGCCGGTCAGCGGGCCGAAGACCAGGACCATCACGGCCATCGGCAGTACCGCGAGCCCGGCGTGCGCGGCGGACAGCCCCCGGACGTCCTGGAGGTACAGGGTGTTGAGGAACAGGAACCCGCCGAGCGCCGCGAACGAGCTGACCGCGATCAGGGTGGCGCCGGAGAACGGCGCGCTGCGGAAGAACCGGAGTTCCAGCAGCGGGTCGACCCGGCGCGGTTCGTAGTACAGCAGGGCGGCCAGGGCCGCGACGGCCAGGGTGCCGAGGCCGAGGATCGGCGGGGAGCCCCAGCCGGCCGTCGGGCCCTCGATGATCGCGAACGTCACCGAACCGAGCAGGGTGATCACCAGGGCCTGGCCGACCAGGTCGGGCCGGCGGGGCCGGGGCGCGCGGGACTCGGGGACGAACACCGCGGTGAGCACGACCGCCGCGAGGCCGACCGGGATGTTGATCCAGAAGATGGCCCGCCAGCCGACGGTACCGACGAGCAGGCCGCCGACCACGGGGCCGAGCGCCATGCTGATCCCGACCACCCCGGACCACACGCCGATCGCGCGGGCGCGTTCCCGGGGCTCGGTGAACGTGTTCGTGATGATGGACATGGCGACCGGGTTGAGCATCGAGCCGCCGACCGCCTGCACGATCCGGGCCGCGACCAGCCAGCCGAGGCCGGGCGCGAGGCCGCACAGGAACGAGCCGCCGGTGAAGAGGACCAGACCGACCTGGAAGGTACGCCGCCGGCCGAGCCGGTCCGCCGTCGAGCCGGACAGGATCAGCAGGCTGGCCAGCACCACGGTGTACGCGTCGATGGTCCACTGCAGGTCCGCGACCGTGGCGTCGAACTCGCGCCGGATGGACGGCAGCGCGACGTTGACGATGGTGTTGTCCAGGCCGACGATCAGCAGGCTCATGCAGCAGACCGCCAGGATCGGCCCCCGCCGCCGGTCGGACAACGCGCCTCCCCGGCGTGGTGCCGGCCGGGCTGGGGAGACCAGCCCGGCCGGGTGGTGCCGCACGGCCCCGAGGAGGCCGCGTCGGGTCGCGGCTAGGTGTGCGCCGCCGAGTTCCCCGCCAGCTTAGTGCTGGCCAGGTCGTGGGCGAGGATCGCCGTCTCCACCGCCGCGACACTCGACGAGGAGGTCACGCCGGGCAGCGTGGCGACGTCGAGGGCGTAGAGCGTGAACTCGTATTTATGGGTACTGCTGCCGGGGCAGGGGCCGAAGAACTGGAGGGCCTTGTTCCCGGTACTCATCCCCTTCTGTTTCGCCGGTGACTGGCCGGGCACGTCGTAGCCGAGGCCGAGCCCCTCGGGCAGCGAGCTCTTCGTCGGCGCGAGGTCCCAGATCACCCAGTGTTTGCCGCTGTTGGCCGTGTCGACGAAGGTGATCGCGTAGCTCTTCGCCCCGGCGCCCGCCCCCCACGCCAACGGTGGCGAGATGTCGTTGCCGGCCACCCCGTCCTGCTGACACGTGTACTTCACCGGGATGTTCCCGTTGTTGGCGTACGCGGTGCTGGTCAGCGCGAACGGCGCCGTCCCGCCCGCGAACGACAGCCGGACGATGGAGTTGTCCAGCACGGTCGGCGTGCCGCCGTTCTTGTCGTTGTTCGTGGAGGTCAGCCACAGCCCGCCGTCGGGCGTCCTGACGACCGTGCGCACCCGGCCCCACCGGCCGTTGAAGAACGCGCGCGGGGTGTCCGTGGTGTTCCCGGTGATCTTCATGACCCACAGCCGCCCGCCCCGGACGGCCGCCATGTAGATCCAGTCGTTGACGATCTCCAGGCCGCTGGGCGAGGCCGAGGCCACGTCCCACTGCCGGACCGGGTTCACGTACGCGGTGTTGGAGCACGAGCCCTCGCAGTTGGGCCAGCCGTAGTTCTTGCCGGACTGGATCAGGTTCAGCTCGTCCCAGGTGCCGTCGCCGAACTCCGAGGCCCACAGCCGGCCCATGGAGTCCCAGGCCAGGCCCTGCGGGTTGCGATGCCCGTAGCTGTACACCCGGGTGCCGAACGGGTTGCCCGGCGCGGGCGCCCCGGTGGTGGTCACCCGGAGGATCTTGCCGTTGAGGGAGTTGAGGTTCTGGGCCCGCTGGCCGTCCTGCGCGTCGCCGACCGTGATGTACAGGTACCCGTCGGGGCCGAACTTGAGCCGGCCGCCATTGTGGAACTTGGACTTGGAGATCCCGGTGACCAGCGGTTCCCGGGCCCCGATCGCCCCGTTCTCGTACGTGAACCGGGCGACCCGGTTGTCGGAGGCGGAGGTGTAGTACACGTAGACGTAGTGGTCCGTGGCGAACGTCGGCGACACGGCCAGCCCGAGCAGCCCGCCCTCGCCGACGGTGGTGACCGCCTCGGTGACCTTGCCGACGACCGTCTTCTGCCCGGCGAGGGTCACCCGGACGATCTCGAACCGGTCGCGCTCGGCGACCAGCGCCGACCCGTCGGGCAAGAAGCCGATCCCCCACGGCAGGTCGAGCTTCGTGACGTCCTTGTCGTAGACGGGGTCCCCGCCGCCGGCCGCGCCCGTGGTCTTCACCGACAGGCCCGCGCTGCGCGCCGAGACGTTGTTGTTGGCGTCGAACGCCTCCACCGCGAACGAGTACGTGGTGTTGGCGGTCAGCCCGTCGGCCGTGGCCGTCAGGTCGGGCACCGTGGCGAACTTCGTGCCGTCGCGGTAGACGTTGTACCCGGTGACGCCGACGTTGTCCGTGGAGGGGTTCCAGGCCAGGGTGGCGCTCGTGGAGCCGACGTTGGTGGAGCGCAGCCCGGTCGGGGTGGTCGGCGGCTGCGGGTCGTCGCTCGGCGGGGTGGTGATGTCGACGTTGTTGCTGCCGACCGAGCCGTTCCCGGCCCCGTCGCGCGCCTGCACGCTCAGCACGTACCGCGTGTTGGGGGTCAGGTTCTTCAGGATCACCGAGGTGATGTTGCCGCCGACGGTCTGCATGACGTTGCCGCCGTTGTAGACCTCGTACATCGCCACGCCGACGTTGTCGGTGGCCGCGTTCCAGGCGAGTTCCACCTGGGTCGGCTGGACCTCGCCCACGACGCGGGCGTTGCCCGGGGCGGTCGGGGGCTGGGTGTCGCTCGGCGCGGCGACGCTGATCCGGTCCAGGTTCGGCCCGCCGACGGCGCTGGTCGCGGTGGCCCGGATCGTGTTGGCGCCCGCGACGAGGGTGGCGCTGACCGTCTTCTCGGCCCAGGTGTCCCAGTTCGTGGTGGAGGGGAAGGACACCGCCGGGGCGACGACCGTGCCGTTCACGGCGACGTCCAGCGGTCGGTCCACCGTGGTGCCGTTGGAGTAGCGCAGCCTGACGGCGTACGTGCCTGCGGTCGCCGAGTTCACCGTGAACTCCACGTGGCCGCCGACCACGTTGTCGTAGTTGACGAAGCCGGTACCCGTGTAGCCGGTGTGGTTGGCCTCGACCACGCCCAGCGAGATGGCGGCGTTCTCGGCCTGGTAGTCGGTGGCCGGCGTGGCGGCGACGTCCACGTCGAGGTAGTCCAGGTTGGGACCGCCCGTCGCGGTGGTGCCGGTGAGCCGGATCTTGTTGGTACCGGCGACGACCGGCGCCGTGATGGTCCGCGTCTCCCAGGTGTCCCAGTTCGCGGTGGCCGGGAACGACGCGCCCGCCGCGACCACGGTGCCGTTCACCGCGATGTCGGCGGGCCGGTCGGCGGCGGTCCCGTTGGCGTACCGGACGCCGAGGGTGGCCGTGCCCGCCGACGGGGCGGAGACCGTGAACTCGACGTAGCTGCCGGCCACGTTGGTGGAGTCGGCGAAGCCGGTACCGGAGTAGCCGGTGTGGTTGGTGGCCACCACGCCCTGGGCGATCGCGGCGTTCTCGGCCTCGTAGCGGGTGGCAGCGGCGGCGGCGCTACCGGCGGGGAGTATGGCCGCGACCAGCAGCGCCGAGCCGAACGTGGGCAGGAGACGCAGAAGGGGTCTGGACTTCACGACGCACCTCACATTAGATAGATAACCTTCCTTACCTGGAGTGCGCCGCGATCAGACCACCGGGGAGGGAACCGTGTCAACGGCACACTCCGCCCAGCGGGACGGCGTTTCGCCGCAGGTCACGGGCGAGGGCGGCGGAGCGGCTCGGGGACGTCGGCGGACCGCCCCCGGGGACGGTCCGATGTCTGGCTCCTCCCCGACTGACGGAATACCTTGACACTTCTCCGACGGAACTGGTTACGTGGCTCATGGGCTACAGGGCACAGTCCGCACGTGCTGTCTATGAGTACCTGTTCAGCGTCGACCCTCGGCCCACCGGCCTGACCGACCGGTTCAACTGGAGCATCCTGGTCGTCAACGACTACTCGTCGACCAGTAGCCGTCTGCTGCGGCTCCATGCCCAGGAGCTGTGCGCGCGCACGGCCGACCGGGTCAGATTCGCCTTCTTCACGGGTACCTCGCGGCCACGCGCCGAACCAGCTCCGGCCCCTGACCGCTCCATGGCCACAAGGCTCCGCCGTCTACTGCGGCCCAACTCGTTCGCCGAGGCCGGTCAAGACAGGCTCGACTTCGAGGACCTCGACTGGCGGGAACTGCGGCCGGTGGTCCTGCGGCCCCTGCGCGGGCCCCACGAGATCGCGGTGGCGATCGACGACCACGACGACATCCACACGTCGGCAACTCCGGCGGCCGAGGAGGCCGCGCTGTTCGCCCAGAGACTCGGCATCGGCCGCCACCTTCCCTGCCTGGTCATGTTCACCGACGTCGGAGAACGGCGCGTGCACGTGCTTCCCCTCGCCCACCGGCATCCGAACGAGGTACGAGTGCGCCTGCTGCACTGGATCGACACGTACTACGAACGCAACCGGGCCGCGCTGGAACGGTGGAGTTCCGTCGAGGACGACGTGCTGCGTCTCGTCCGGGAGGCACGCACCTCCCTGAACGCGGTACGGAGCTGGCCGGACCGGCGCCGCTCGGACCTGCGCTGGTTGGCGTGCGTCTCCGGGTTGGCGCAGGACCTCCACGCCACCCACGGCGACCTCCCGCGCATCCTCGGAGACCACACCGCCCCCGTGGCTCTTCGCGAGGTGGTCGGGGCATTCCGCACCGCGATGGTCGACTGTGACCGGCAGGAGGAACTGGGGCGCAGGTACGCGGAACTGGCCCGGCTGGCGCTCGCGGCCCCAGACAGGCACGATCTGCGGTCCGTGCTGACGCGGGACATCCGCTCCCTTCCTCCGGACGCGCGGGACCTCCTGCGGAACGCGGCCACGAAGGTCGCTCCCCTACCGCCGCCGGCCACGCTTCCGGGCGAGCTGATGAGCTGGTGGCGGCACACCGCCCTGCCCACGGTGTCGCGGCGACAGTTCCGCGCGTGGTGCGCCGAACTGCTTCCCCACCTGCCTGACGTCGTGGGCGCGCCGCGCGAGTGGCGGGACAACTACGCGACGTTCCGCGGCGCGCTGGGCGCCGTGCGGCTCACGGCCACGGACGAGGACGCGAGCGCCGGGATCGTGGCCGCCCTCGCCACCTGCCAGCCCGCTGAGGTCTGGCGCGACAGCGCCGCACTGCTCGGCCCGGTGATCACCGAGGCGCTGCGCCACCTGCGCCTCTCGGCCCCCGGATGGCTCGCCCACTGCGCGCCGCAGCTGACGTACGGCGGGGCCCTGCCCATCGGCTCCCGGGACGACACGGCCACGATGCGGCAGTTCATCGACGCGTCAGCCACCCTGTCCACCATGACATGGGTACGGGACACGACAGTCCAGGGGGAGATCGTCGAGCAGGTCAGGCGCATGGTGGTCCAGGACCTGCTCGGGCTGGCGCGCGTCGCCGACACGGTGCCCGCCGTCCGGGCCGATGCCCTCATCCGGGCGAAGGCGGACCTGGGCAGGGTCCACACCGAGCTCGCCACCCAACTGGACCGCGCGGTCGACGAAGGACCGCCCAGCGTCACGGACCCGAGGGCACTGACCGCTCTCGCCGCCGCGCTCGACGACTACGAGGCGGCGGTGGCCGCCATCTGGTACCCGCACATGTACGACCCGGAGGTGATCGAGGTGCGCACCCCCAGGAGTCCCCTCCAGGCCTCCGGCGCCACACGGCACGCCGTTCCCGACGCCGCACACCGGCTACGGGGTGCGCTCACCGACGTGGTGACGTCCTCCGCCGAGGTGGAGGTGCTCCGGGAGGGCGCGCTGTTGACCGCCAACGAACTGCGGGCCGTGCTCCGGGCCGGCCGCGGCGCGCCCCCGCACGGGACGGCGGTCTGATGCCGGTATGGCTCGCCACAACGTTGCCCGTCGTCACCCTCGTCCTGGGGGCGGTGCTCAGTCACCTCGCCGAGCGCAGCCGCGACGCCCGGCAGCGGTCCGCCGCCCGGGCCGTCCGCGAGGCCGACCGGGAACAGGAGCGGCTCCGCCGGCGGGAGTCCTTCGAACTGGAGCACCTGACCGACCTGCACGTGGCCCTCACGGCGCTGCTCCGGGCCACCAGCCGCATCCACCACGCCAACGCGCTCGCCCTCCGGCAGGCCGGCGCCTACGCCGGTGATCTGCTGCCCGAGGACATCTCCGACGAGCAGTTCGAGGCCCACCGGAAGATCGTCGCCCTCAAGGAACTCGCGCTCGACCGCCGGATCCGCGACCTCGTCGACGAGGCCCACCTCCAGGCCACCGCCGTCGCGGCGCTGGTCGGCGGAACGGTGGACGCGGGGGCACGCCTGGTGCGGTTGACCGGCGACGCCGTCGTCGAGGCCCAGACCGCGATCGCGCTCCGGATCCGGGAGATCTACGTCGACGGCGGTTGACCGAGGTTCCGATGCTGGCGCGCGCCTTCGCGTACCCGCGAAAGGGGCATCGGTTTAGCGCACGCCCTCCTTGCGCAGCTTCGCCCCGAGCGCGCGGGTGTGCCGCACGACGGCCTCGATGACCTTGTCCACCTCGGGCTGCGGCAGGTCCGCCGGCATCGAGCAGCTGATCGCGTCGCTGGCCGGGATGCGGTAGTCCACGGTGCAGGCCACGCAGGCCACCCCGGGGGTGCCCTGTTCCCGCTCGAAGGCCCAGCCCCGGCTCCGGACCGCGTCGAGCTCCGCGACCAGGGTCGGCACGTCGGTGATGCTCTCGTCGGTGAACGCGGGCAGCGGGCCGCCGAGCATCGCGACCACCTCGTCGTCGGTGAGCCCGGCGAGCAGCGCCTGGCCGAGGGCGGTGAGGTGCGCGGGCAGCCGGCGGCCGACCCGGGAGATGACCCGGACCGCCTCGCGGGACTCGCGGCTGGCCAGGTAGAGCACGTGGCCCTCGTCGCGCCGGGCGAAGTGCACGGTGTGCCCGACCTCGGCGCGCAGGTCCTCCAGGGCCTCCAGGGCGAACGACAGCGCCGGGTCCTTGTCCAGGTAGGCGGTGCCGGTGAGCAGGGCGTGCGGGCCGATCCCGTAGGCCGAGCGGGTCTCGTCCGCCTCGATCCACTTCAGCTCGGCGAGGGTGCGGATCAGCGCGTGCAGGCTGCTGCGCGGGTACCCGACGAGTTTCTGCAACTCCGACAGCGTCAGGCGCTCGGGGGAGGCCGCCAGCGCCTCCAGGATCCGGACCGTCCGCTCGGCGGACTTGACCAACGAGGACTCCATCGTCCACCCCATCTACGCGCGTGTATTGACCGCCACTATAGCGAACGATAACTTCATCTCACATGGTGTGCAGCATGCTGGCTGCCGTCCACATATATGAACCGGAGTTCCGCGATGCTTCCAGACGGACTGCTGTCGTTCCCGCTGACCCCGTTCACCGCCGACGACCGGCTCGACCTCGCGGCCTACCGCGAGCATCTCGACCAGCAGCTCGCCGGGGGTCCGGGGGCGCTGTTCGTCGCCTGCGGGACCGGCGAGTTCGGGGCGCTGTCCCCGGGCGAGTACCGGGAGGTGGTCGGCGCGGCGGTGGCGACCGTCGCCGGCCGGGTGCCCGTGTACGCCGGGGCGGGCGGCGGCCCCGCGCTCGCCCGGGAGTTCGCGGTGGCCGCCGCCGAGTCCGGGGCCGACGGCCTGCTGCTGCTCCCGCCCTACCTGGTCACGAGCCCGCCGACCGGTTACCTGCGCCACGTCGAGCACGTCGCGAAGGGCACGGACCTCCCCCTGATCGTGTACCAGCGGGCCAACGCCCGGCTGTCCCCCGCGACGGCCGTCGCCCTGCTCGACCTGCCCACCGTCGTCGGCATCAAGGACGGGATCGGCGACGTCGACGCCTTCCTGCGGATCGTCACCGCCGTGCGGGCCAGCGGGCACCCGCGCGCCGACGCGTTCGGCTTCCTCAACGGGCTGCCGACGGCGGAACTGTCCGCCCAGGCGTACCGGGCGATCGGGGTGCCCAGCTACTCGTCGGCCGCGTACTGCTTCGCGCCCCGGATCGCGCTCGCCTTCCACGCGGCGGTGCACGCCGACGACACCGCCACCACCCAGCGGCTGATAGCTGAGTTCTACGGCCCGTTCGCCGAACTGCGCGACGAGGTGCCGGGGTACGCCGTGTCCCTCGTCAAGGCCGGGGCCAGACTGGGGGGACTCGACCTCGGCGGGGTCCGCCCGCCCCTGCTGGACCCGACGGACGCGCACCTCGCGCGGCTGGCGGAGATCCTCGACAACGGACACAAGGCGGTCTCGTGATGCGCGTCGACAGTGTGCTCGTCACCCCGGTGGCGTTCCCCGACCCGCCGCTGCTCAACGCGGCCGGCGTGCACCAGCCCTGGGCGCTGCGCGCGGTCGTCGAGGTCCGGACCGACACCGGGCTGACCGGCCTCGGCGAGACGTACGGCGACGCCGCGCACCTCGACCTGCTCGACCGGGTCGCGCCGACCCTGACCGGGCTCGACCCGTTCGACCTCAACGACCTCGACCGCCGGGTCGCCGCCGTCACCAAGGGCGCCGACCGCCCCGACCTGCACGGCCTGACCGGCGGCTCCAGCGGGGAGAAGACCAGGGCCCGGGTGTTCGCCGCCTTCGAGGTCGCCTGCTGGGACCTCCAGGGCCGCGCCGTGGGCCGGCCGGTGCACGCGCTGCTCGGCGGCAAGGTCCGCGACGCGGTGCCGTACAGCGCGTACCTGTTCTACAAGTGGGCCGGGCACCCCGGAGCCGGGCCCGACCAGTGGGGCGCGGCCCTGGATCCCGAGGGCATCGTCGAGCAGGCCCGGCGCATGATCGACGAGTACGGCTTCGGGTCCATCAAGCTCAAGGGCGGCGTCTTCCCGCCCGACGAGGAGATCGCGGCCGTCCGCGCGCTGCACGCCGCGTTCCCCGGGCTGCCGCTGCGGCTGGACCCCAACGCCGCGTGGACCCCGGCGACCGCGATCCGGGTGGCAAAGGAGACCGAGGGGCTGCTGCAGTACCTGGAGGACCCGACGCCCGGGATCGCCGGCATGGCCGAGGTCGCCGCCGCCGCGTCGATGCCGCTGGCCACGAACATGTGCGTCGTGGCCGTCGAACACCTCGAACCGGCCGTCCGGCAGCGCGCCGTCGGCGTGGTCCTCGCCGACCACCACTTCTGGGGCGGGCTGCGCGGCTCCCGGAACCTGGTCGCCGTGTGCGACGCGTTCGGGCTCGGGCTGTCCATGCACTCCAACTCCCACCTGGGCATCTCCCTGGCCGCGATGACGCACCTGGCGGCGGCCACCCCGACCCTGACCTACGCCTGCGACACGCACACCCCCTGGCAGGGCGGCGTGGACGTGGTGGCCGAACCGCTGCCGTTCGTGGCCGGGGCCGTGGTGGTGTCCGACTCCCCCGGCCTCGGCGTCGAACTCGACCGGGCGGCACTCGCGCGGATGCACGCCGACTACCTGGCCTGCGGGATCCGGTCCCGGGACGACCTGGGCTACATGCGGAGCATCGATCCGGGGTACGAGAACCGGCGGCCCCGGTGGTGACGGGGAGCGGCGGCCGGCCCTCGGCCGTGGGCGGCGAACGACGCGGGCCGGGGCTTCCCGCCGTGCGCGACGGCGGAAGGGACCCTGTCGTGGCCGGGCACGCCTACCCCTGGGACGTGCTCGGCGACCCCGCGTTCCCGGAACGCGCCGCCGGCCTCGGGGTGCGCTCGGTGACCCTGGCGGCGGCGTACCACTCGTGCCGGGCCGCCACGCCCCTGCACCCCGCCCGGCAGGTCGTCGACGCCACGTACGCGGCCCTGTACCGGCCCGTGCGGCCCGAGGCGTGGACCGGGCGCCTGGTGCCCCGCACGCCCGACTGGATGGCCGAGCGGGACCCCTTCGGGGAGGCCGCGGGGATCCTGCGCGCCGCCGGGCTGCCCGTGACCGCCTGGGTGGTGCTCACCCACAACACCCGGCTCGGCACCGCCCACCCGGACCTGGCCGTCGTCAACTGCTTCGGCGAGCGCTACCCCTACGCGCTGTGCCCGCAGTGGGCCGAGGTGCGCGGGTACGCGGCGACCCTCGCGGCGGAGGCCTGCCGGGACGTACCCCTCGACGGGGTGTCGCTCGAAGCCTGTGGGCAGCTCGGCATCACGCACCTGTCGCACCACGAGAAGACCGACGGGGCCTGGTCGCCGGCGAGCGCGCGGCTGCTGTCGGTGTGCTGCTGCCCGGCGTGCCGGCGGGCCTGGCGGGACCGGGGCCTCGACGACCACCGGCTGGTCGCCGACCTGCGGGCCGTGGTGCGCGCGCTGTCCGGGTCCACCGGGATCGACGCGCCCGTCGCGGACCTGATCGGGGCGGAGGAGGCCTCGGGGGTACTGGCGACCCGGCACGCGGCCGCGGGCGCGCTCCGGGAGGAGGTCCTGGCGGGGTTGCCGGGCATCGCGGTGACCCTGCACGCGTCGCCGGACCCGTGGGCGACCGGCCCGTCCCCGGGCCTGCCACTGCCGTCGGGAGCCCCGGTCCCGCCGGGTGCCGCCGCCGACCCGGGGCTCGTGTCCCTGCCCGGGGTGGCCGGGGTGCTGGTGCCCGCGTGGCCCGTGGCGGCGGCGACCGCCGCCGGGGTGGGCGCGATGCGGGGGGCGGTCGGGCCCTCGATGGCTGTCGGCGCCTACGCGACCGTGCTGGCACCGACCACTGTGGACGACGTGCCCGCGCACGCCCGGCGGCTGCGGGCGGCCGGCGCCGACGGCCTGCACCTGTACCACCTGGGTCTGGCCCCCTCGGACCGGCACAAGGGCTTCACCCGCGCGATCGAGGCCTTCGAGGCCGACCCCGCGAACTAGACCGACCGGAACGCTGCCGCCGCGCGGACCCGCGGCGGCAGCTTCGCGCACCGGGGCACGCGGCAGAACCACGGCACGGCGGTGGGCGGGCGGGACCCCTCAGCCCCGGCCCGCCCTGTCCTCGCCCGCGCGGGCGGCGGGGGCGCGGCTACAGGCCCGCCGTGTGGATGTCCCCGTCCGCGACCGTCACCTCGCGGGCGCTGGAGGCCCCCGTCGCCACGATCCGGACCGGGTCCCGGAAGCCGGCCACCAGGTCGATCCGCTGGATCTCCCGGGGTGTGCGGATGGTGGTCTCCGCCGTCCACGTCCGCCCCGAGGTCAGCAGGAAGGTGTGGATGTCGGGCTGGCCGAACCGGGTGCCGTACACCCGCCAGGTGTTCGGGCCGATCCGCTCCATCTCGCGGGTCCGCACGCCGGTGGCCACCTCGCGGGTCGACCAGGCGCTGCCGGTCCACACGGACGCCATCACGTGCGAAACGGCCGCGTCGTCGTAGGTGAACCAGACGACGAACGGCTTCCCGTCGTCGAGCCAGCCGGTGAGCTGGATGTAGTCGGGGGACTTCATCCCGGCCGGGCGGACCAGGGCCGTCGTCGCGACCAGGCAGGGGCCGTCCTGGTCGGGATCGCCGATCTGGGTACCGAGGTCCCTGCCGGCCGCGCTGCGGAACCGCAACGTGCCCGGATCGAACGTCGCGTGGTGGATGTCCTTGTGGTAGTAGTCGTGCACGTTCTGGGTGGGGCCGCCGCCGGCCTTCGTCCACACCAGGTGCACCCGGTCGCGGGCCGGATCGTGGCGGAGCTGGCCGACGTACTCCTCGTTGAGGTGGTCCGCGCGGGTCGTCGAGCCGATCGCGTACGGGTGCCCGGTGAGCTGCACGGAGGACTTCCAGGTCCGGCCGTGGTCGGTGGAGCGCACGTACAGCATGGGCCGGGTGTCGGTCGGGGCCGACGGGTCGACCTCCTGGCTGGTCTCGCGGTAGAAGACGAACAGGTGGCCGCACGGGGTGCGGAACGGCATCGGGTAGCTGGCGGCGGGGGCGATGTCCGCCACGGTCCACGTGCCTGCGGCCGAGTGCGGGCGGGGCGAGCGGGCCACGACGAGGGCCTGGTTGTGCATGCCGACGAAGAGCAGCAGGTGGCCGTCGGCGGCGAGGACGAGCGTCGGGTAGTTGTGCGAGTCGCCGCCGCCGTCGAGGACCTTCTGCTTCGCCGACCAGACGCGGGTGGCGTGGTCGTAGGACTGGACGTAGCTGTCCTCGTTGAGGCCGCCCCAGGAGATGAAGGTGGTGTCGACCGCCGGGTCGTGGACGGCGCCGGCGACGGGGCGGCGGTCGGTGCGGGCGGCCACCCGGGTGGCGGTGGTCATCAGGGTGAAGGCGGGCGCGGCGGCGGCACCAGAGGCCGCACCGGGTCCGGGCGCTCCGGCACCGATCGGGGGCCCGGCGGCACCCGACCCGCTGGCTCCCGGTTCCGCCGACGCCGCCCCGCCCGTCAACGCCGCCCCCAGCACTCCCCCGGTGACGACCCCGGCCGCCCGCAACACTTCTCGTCTGTCCATTGAAGACACTCCTAACCTTTGATCGCGCCGCTGGTCAGCCCCCGCATGAACTGGCGCTGGAACGCGAGGAACGCCAACACGGAGGGCAGCAGGGCCAGCAGCGCGGCGGCGAGCAGGACGCCGATCCCGACCTCCTCGTCGGAGCGCAGGGTGCGCAACGCGATCGGCAGCGTGTACTGACCGGGCTCGGTGGCCACGATCAGCGGCAACAGGTACTGGTCCCAGATCATCGTGAAGCCGAACACGCCGATCACGCCGAGCGCGGGCCGGCACATCGGCAGGATGATGGAGAAGAAGGTGCGCAGTTCGCCGGCCCCGTCGATCCGGGCCGCCTCCTCCAGTTCGATCGGGACGTCCTTCATGAACTCCGTCATCACCAGGATCGAGAAGCCCCACGCGCCGACGGGCAGGATCATGCCGGCGTAGGTACCGATCAGATTGGTGTGGAAGGGTGGGATGTCGGCGAGGACCACCGACAGCGGGACGATGATCACCTCCTCGGGGAGCATCATGGTCGCGAGGACGACGATCAGCACGACCGCCATGCCGCGGAACTTCTTCCGGGCCAGCGAGTAGGCCGCGAACACGCTGACCAGCATCTGGAGCAGCAGGCCGAAGCCGACCACGACGAAGGAGTTGAGCAGGTAGAGGTAGACGTTCTTGCGGCCGGCCTCGACGAAGTTGTCCAGGGTGAAGCCGTTGGGGATCAGGGAGAAGCCGGTCGGGTCGATCACCCGGCTGAACGCGCCGACCAGCAACGCGACGAGCGGGCCGGCGAAGACCACGACCATCATGGTGTACAGCAGGAGCTTGGCCGCCCAGGCTCCCGGGCCGCGCCGGGACTCCAACCCGAGCGCGCTGTCGAAACGGTCACTCATGACAGCACCCCTTCGCGCGTCGCGCACACGGGCCGGCCGGTCGCGGCGTCGCGCACGGTCTGGGACGTCGCCTCCGGGGCGGGGCGCACATGGACGGTCATCGGGAGTCCTTCCGGCGGAACAGTCGCACGCCCACGGTCAGCACCAGGGTCGCCGCGAACAGCACGATCGAGCCGGCCGCCGCGACGCCGAGCTCGCCGCGTTGCAGGCCCAGCTTGTAGATCAGGGTCATCAGGACCTCGCTGGATCCGTTGGGCGCGCCGTTGGTGAGCGTGAACACCTCGGTGAACACCCGCAGGCCCCGGATCGCGGCGAGCGTGAACAGGATGCCGAACACGGGGCGCAGCGCGGGGACGGTGATGTGCCGGAGGCGGCGCCAGGGGGTGGCCCCGTCGACGGCGGCGGCCTCGTACAGGCTGCGGTCCACGCCGGCCAGCCCGGCCAGGATGATCATCATGTCGTACGGGGCGCCGCGCCAGATCCCCATCGCCATGATGGACACCAGCGAACTGTTCTCGCTGGCCAGATAGGGTTGCGGCGCGATGCCCACCCAGCCGGCGATCGTGTTCATCAGGCCGGAGTCGCCGGGGTAGTACATGATCCGCCAGACCTCCGCGACGGCGGCCATGGTGGTGACGACGGGCAGGAACGCGGCGGTGCGCACCAGCCACAGGTGCCGGGCCTTGCCCTCGACGAGCAGGGCGAGCACGAACCCGATCACGAGCGAGCCGACCGTGGTACCGGCGGCCAGGGCCACGGTGTGCCACAGGGCGCTGGTGAACGCCCGGTCGGACAGGATCGTGCTGTAGTTGTCGACGCCGACGTAGCGGTCGCCGAGGTAGGTGCGGACCTCGTAGAAACTCATCCGCAGGCCCTGGGCCATGGGGATGAACTTGAAGTACAGGAACAGCACCAGGGCCGGCGTGAGGAACAGCCAGGCGACGAGGGTGCCGCGCCGCCGGCTGGAGTGCCGGCGGCGCGACGAGGGTTGTGCCACGGTCATCCGGGTTCCTTCTGGACGCCCTGCCGACAGGCCGGGAAGGGAAAGTAGGTCGCGGATCCGCCTGGGGCGGAGTTTGTGTCGTACCCGGTGGATATCGTCCACCAGGTGGATTCGAGGGCGCGATGTTGATTGGACGTAGGTACCGGTTGGCGCCCACGCCCGCGCAGGCCGAGTCCCTTGAGCGTTGGGCCGGCACCTGCCGGTCTGTGTGGAACACGGGTCTGCACCAGCGCCGGGAATACCGCCGCCGTGGCGGGTGGATGAACTACGTGGAACAGGCCAGGCAGATGGCCGAAGCCAAGGTGGAGTTCCCGTGGCTGTCGGAGGCCCCGTCGGATGTGTTGCAGCAGACGTTGATGGACCTGGACCGGTCGTGCCGGGACCAGGGGACGTGGTCGGTTTGGTGGCGGGGTAGGTCCCGATGGACGCCGTCGATGCGTTTTCCCGTCCGCCCCCGTTCCTTGCTCGTCCAACGACTCGGACGCAAGGTCGGTCAGGTGAAGCTGCCGAAACTCGGATGGGTCCGATTCCGCTGGTCTCGTCCCCCGGGTGGCGTGGTTCGCTCGGCCACCGTGTCTTACTCTGCGGGGCGTTGGTGGGTCTCCCTGCTCGTTGAAGATGGACAGGCGACCCCCGAGCGGCATGCTCGCTCGGAGAAAGCGGTCGGTATTGACAGGGGCGTGAAGGTCGCGGTCGCCACGTCCAACGGCATGCTCGCCGACCGCAAGTTCGTCCGGGCCGGCGAGGAACGCCGGATGCTGACATTGCAACGCCGCGCCGCTCGACAGGAGCGCCACCGCCGCTCCCATGCCGCAAAGACATCGAACCGGGCCAGGGCCACCCGGCAGCGACTCTCCCGCGTGTGGGCGAAGATCCGCAATCGGCGAGCCGACTTCGCCCATCAGGTGACACACGAGCTGTGCCGGGACAATGCGCTGCTCGGAATCGAGAAGCTCCCGGTCAAGAACCTCACGTCCTCGGCGTCCGGCACCGTCGAGAAGCCTGGTCGGACCGTCAAACAGAAGGCTGGCCTGAACCGGGCGATCCTTGACAAGGGCTGGCATGCCTTCGAGTTGGCCCTGCACAACCAGGCACGCAAGACCGGCACGACGATCGTGAAGGTCAATCCGGCGTACACGTCGCAGACCTGTTACGTCTGCGGGCACATCGCCCGGGACAACCGCGAGAGCCAAGCGGTGTTCCGGTGCGTCGCCTGCGGACACCAGGACCATGCCGACGTGAACGCGGCACGCAACATACTCGCCCGAGCACTGCGGGCGACCGGGCGGGACGGACCACGCCCCCCGGCTATCAACGGGCGCATCAGTCACCAGGGACCTCCTCTCGTGCCGCGCCAACCACTGCCCGAGCCGTAAGGCCCGGCGGACTCTCTGCCGTCAAAAGCGGAGCGGATGTCAAGACGCGAGGGCGTTCTGCTTCTTCAGCTCTTCGGTGAGCTTGGCGGCGAGGGCGTCCATCGCGGGTTGCACGCCGGCGGAACAGTTGGCGTACACGGCGTTCATGGCGTCGGCCGTGATCTGGCGGAACGGGGCCCAGTTCGGCACGGGCGGGGTGTAGACCGCCGCCTGGTACGCCTCCTGGAACACCTTCCACCGGGGGTCCTGGCGCACGGCACCGAGGTCGACCTTCGTGTTCACGGGCAGCCGGACGATGGCCCCGGGGTCGTCCTTGTTCATGCCGACCTGCTGGCCCTCGACGGAGGTGACGAACTCGGCGAACTTCTGCTGGCCGCTCTGGTTCTTCGAGCCGGCCATCTGGTACACGTTCTCGCCCTCGCCGAGGGTGCCGGGGCCGCCGGCCGGCCCGTTCGGTACCGGGATGACCTCGATCTTGTCGGTGCCCATGTTCTTCACGAACCGGGCGAGCACGTACGGCCCGACCAGGTAGATCCCGCCCTGGCCCTTCTCGAACGCCTCGTGGGTGACCGTGGTGTCGTTGTTCACGGCCCCCGGGTTGACGCTCTTCGTGACGCAGAACTGGTCGCGCAGCCAGCTGACCGCCTGCACGGACTTCGCCGAGTTCACGGCCGGCTTCCACTGGCCGGCGCCGGACGGGGCGAGGAAGTCGCCGCCGTTGGCCCAGAGCAGGGAGGAGGTGTACCAGGACGCGTACCCCCGCTTGGTGGTGGCGGGGATGACGAACCCGGCGGTGTCCTTCTTCCCGTTGCCGTCCGGGTCGCCCTCGGTGAACGCCGAGCCGAGTTTCGCCAGGTCGTCCCAGCTGGACGGCGCGGGCAGGCCGACCTTGGCCCGCCAGTCCTTGCGGACGACCAGGGCGAAGGACTGCGCGGAGAACGGCGCGGCGTAGTACCTGCCGTCGGAGGCCTGGGCCGCCTTCCACGCCCGGTCGGAGAGCTGGTCGGCCCCCGCGAACTTCTTCTTGTCCACCTCGCGCAGCCAGCCCTGGGACTGCATGGTGCCGAGCTGCGCGGTGTCGTTGATGACGATGTCGGGCAGCGCCTTCTGCGCGGCCTGTTGCTGGAGCTTGGTCTCGAAGTCGTCGAACAGCGCGACGACCTTGACCTTGATGCCGCTGGACTTCGTGAAAGCGTCGGCGAGCCGCTGGGCGGTCTTCGCCGAGTCGGAGTCGGGTGCCTGGCGGATCCACATCTCGATCGGTGCCTTCGAATCCTGATCTGTCGCGGTGGGCTTCGGTGAGGAACAACCCGCCACCAACGCGATAGCCAGTGTCCCGACCACCGCCGCCCCGAGCCGACGCCGTGACATCTGACCGCCTCCTGTTCACATACTTGGACAGGTGTCGCCCTTATGGCAACGATTCAGCTGACCGTAGCGAGTGGCATGCACCACAGTCAATGGCGGCCGACCCGCTTCTGGACAGCGAACCCGACGCCGCGCCGGAGGGAGACTTCTTTCCGCCTGACAGATCGGAGTAATCAGGAGCCTTCCTCGGCGACGGGGGCCTGATTAGCGTGTGCACCACCAATACATCCGATCACTTGGAGTGGGTGGGCGCATGAAGCGGCACAGGATCACCCGGCGCGCGGTACTCGGCACGGCGGCCGGCGCCGCGACGGTGGCGGCGCTGTCCCCCGGGACGGCAGGGGCTTCCGTCGAGCGGAACGGAACGACGGACCCACCGACCGGGCGGGCCGCCGTCCGCGCGGTGCCGCTCGACAACCGGATGGCCACCGACGCCCAGTGGGCCGAGTTCCTCCGGGGCTGCGACCTGGTCTGGAAGCGGCCGCCGAGCCTGTGGCACGAGGGCCCGTTCCTCGGCGACGGCCGGCTCGGCACACTGGTCTACAAGGAACCGGGGAAGAACCAGCTCCGGTTCACCGTGCAGCACGCCGAGGTGCAGGACCACCGGCCGGAGTTCGGCAGCCAGTACGGGGTGTGCCGGCTGCCGGTCGGGTACCTCACCCTGGAGCCGGTCGGCACGATCAGCTCCGTGGACTGGCGCCTGGACCTGTGGAACGCCGAGCTCGCCGGCACGGTCACCACCTCGGCCGGCAGGCTGACCCTCCAGGTGTTCATCCGCGACCAGGTGCTCGTCGCGAACGTGGTCGCCAGCGGGGGCGAGCAGGTGAGGTGGACGTTCCACCCGCAGGAGGCGGTGTCGCCCGCGTACCCGGGCAAGCCCAAGCCGGAGGGGTACACCGACAATCCCGCGCCGACGACGAAGAGCACCGGGGACGTGCGGCAGGTGACCCAGACGCTGCTGGGCGGCGGGCGGACCGCGACCGCGTACCGGCAGAAGGGTTCGTCGCTCTTTCTCACCGTCGCGCACAGCTTCCCGGGAACCACCGCCGAGGCGACCGCGCTGACCAGGGTGAACACGGCGGCCGACACCGCGCTGCCGGAGCACGTGACCGCGCACCGCACCTGGTGGCACGCCTTCTACCGCAAGAGCTTCGTGTCGATCCCGGACCAGCGGATGCAGGCGTTCCACTGGATCCAGCTCTACAAGGTGGCCGCCGGGACCCGCGCGGGCGGCCCCGTGATGGCGACCACCGGCCCGTGGCTGGAGCCGACCCCGTGGCCGGCGGTGTGGTGGAACCTCAACGTCCAGCTGGAGTACTGGCTCATCCACGGCTCCAACCACCTCGAACTCGACGCCGTCACCAGCACCCTGGCCGCGAACCAGCAGCAGCTGATCGCCAACGTGCCGGCCGCCTACCGGTCCGACTCCTCCGGGGTGGGCCGCAGCTCGGACATGTTCTGCAACCGGAGCGTGGGCAAGCCGGGCGACACCGGTACCGCCGAGGTGGGCGACCTGACCTGGGCCCTGCACAACGTGTGGCTGTCCTACCGGCACAGCATGGACGACACGATGCTGCGGAACGTCCTGTTCCCGATCCTGCGGCGCGCGGTCAACTACTACCTGCGCTTCCTCACCACCGACAGCGCCGGCCGGATGCACCTGCCGCAGACGTTCTCCCCCGAGTACGGCGTCAACGCCCCCGACTGCAACTACGACCTCGCGCTGCTCCGCTGGGGCTGCCGGACCCTGCGGGAGTCCGCGACCCGGCTGGGGATCACCGACCCGCTGATGGCGAAGTGGCAGCAGGTGCTCGACAAGCTGACGCCCGCGCCCACCGACGCGAACGGGTTCATGATTGGGGCGGGCGTGCCGTTCGCCCAGTCGCACCGGCACTACTCACACCTGCTGTCGGTGTACCCGTTGTACCTGGTCAACTGGGAACAGCCCGCCCAGCGCGCCCTGATCGAGACGTCCGTCGACCACTGGCTCGGCCTCGCCGGCTCGCACCGGGGCTACTCCTACACCGGGGCCGCGTCGTTCTGCGCCATGATGGGCCGGGGCAACGCGGCGCTGGGCTGGCTGAACAAGTTCCTCGACCCGACCGTGGCGTATCCCGTGCGGGCCAACACGATGTACACCGAGGCCGGGCCGGTCGTGGAGACACCGTTGTCCGCGTCGCAGTCCCTGCACGACATGCTCGTGTCCAGCTGGGGCGGGGTGGTCCGGGTGTTCCCGGCCGTGCCCGACGCCTGGGCAGACGTGACCGTGCACGACTTCCGCACCCAGGGCGCGTTCCTGGTCAGCGCGGGGCGGGTCGGCGGGGTGACCCGGTTCGTGCGGGTGCGCAGCCTGGCCGGGGAGCCGCTGCGGCTGCGGCCGGGGGTCACCTCCGGCGCGGCCGTCCTGCAGGCGGAGGACGCCGTCGTGCTGGGCGGCGTCGTGGAGGCCAACCACGCCGGGTACACCGGGGCCGGGTTCGTGAACTTCGACAACGTGGTGGGCTCGGCCGTGCGGTTCGCGGTGACCGCCCCCTCGGGACCGACGACCCTCCTTTTCCGGTACGCCAACGGGACCGCCGTCGACCGCCCTGCCACCCTCGTGGTGAACGGCACGGCGGTGGCGACCCTGTCGTTCCCCGGCACCGGGGCCTGGGACACCTGGGCCACCCGGTCGGTGGGCGTGACCCTGGCCGCCGGGGCCAACACGGTGCAGCTCACGGCCACCACGGCCAACGGCGGGCCGAACCTCGACAGCCTGGCCGTGGGCACCGGGGCGGGGCTGGCCGTGGTGCTCGACGACGGGTCGGCGGCCACGTGGCGCGACGTCGGGGACGGGATGATCGAGATCGACCTGCCCCGGGACCGGGAGGTGCTGGTGCACCCGGCCGGGCCGACGCCCGCGTGTGTGATCGCGCCGGTGCTGGTCAGCAGGCCGGGGACCGCCTGGGGGCTACCCACCTGACCGGGGTCACGGTCGTGCCGGACGGGGCCGCTCGGCTCGGCATGTCCGGTGCCGGGTCGGACGCGTCCCGCCTGGGCCCGAGCCCGGGTCGGCGCGTCCCGCCCTGGGCTCGGCCCGGGTTCCGTAACGCGGAAAGTTCCCGCCGGCCCGGTGGGGCCGGGTGCATCATGTGCGCACCTCTACCCAAATACCCGCAGGAGGAACACGATGGACGCTCCCCAGCCCGCCCCGGCGCGCCGGCCCTGGACCCGGCCGCGGGCGGTACAGGTCTCCCTCGGCGCGGAGGTCACGGCCTACAGCGGTGCCGACCCGTACAACCCGCGCTGACCATGTGGGCGCGGATTCTCGGATCCGCCGCCGGCGGCGGGTTCCCGCAGTGGAACTGCTCGTGCCGCAACTGTGACGGCGCCCGGACCGGCACGCTGCCGGTCCGGGCCCGGACCCAGGCGGCGCTCGCCGTGAGCGGGGACCGGCGGAACTGGTTCCTGGTCAACGCCACCCCCGACATCACCGTCCAGTTGGGACGGTTGGCCGCGGGTGACGAGCACGGCCGACCCGGGCCCGTAGCGGGGCGGGCCCGGACCGGCCCCGGCAACGGGGGCGCGGCGGCCGGGACGGCCGGGTGGGAACCTGCCGACGGGGAGCCCCGCCGGAGTCCGGTCAGCGCGGTGCTGCTCACCGACGCGGAACTCGACCACACCGCCGGGCTGCTGTCGCTCCGCGAGGGCGACGGGCTGACCGTGTACGCGACCGCCGCCGTCCTGCGCGCCGCCGCCCCCCTGCTCGACATCCTCGGCGCGTACCAGCCCGTGGTGCGGCGGGTGCTCGAACCCGGCGTGGACACCCCGCTCGACGGGACCCTGAGCGTGCGCCCCCTGCCGACGGGCTCCACGAAGCTCCCCCGGTACGCCGCGCACCTGCCCGCCGACCCGACGAGCGTCGTCGGCTACCGCTTCACCGAACGGACCGGCACCCACCGGCCGGGCGCCGGCGACCCGGCGGCCGGCACGCCGGAGGGCCCCGCGGTGCTCGTCTATCTGCCGTGCGTCCCCGAGCTGACCCCGGCGCTCGTCGGGGAACTGGCCTCCGCGCGGGCCGTACTCGTCGACGGGACCTGTTGGACGGACGACGAGATGGCGCTGGTCGGCAGGCCCGAGAAGACCTCGCGCTCGATGGGCCACGCCCCGGTCACCGGCCCCGGCGGCACCCTCCCGGTCCTGGCCGCGCTGTCCGGCCCCGACGGGCGGGCCCCGCGCCGGATCTACACCCACCTGAACAACACCAACCCGCTGCTCGTCGAGGACTCCGCGCCCCGGCGCGCGGTCGCGGCGGCCGGCGTGGAGGTGGCCCACGACGGGATGGAGCTGCGGACATGACTGCGGAGTTCGTCGCCGAGCTGCGGCGGCGCGCCACGATCTACTGGGAGAAGCACCCGTTCCAGCAGGCGATGCTCGCCGGGGAGCTGGCCCCGGACGCGGTGCGCGGGTTCGTCGCCAACCGGTGGTACTACCAGCGGTCGCTGCCGCAGAAGGACGCCGCGATCCTGGCGAACTGTCCCGTGCCAGAGGTGCGCCGGCGGTGGCTGGAACGGATCGCGTACCACGACGGTCCGGCCGAGGGGGAGGGCGGCATGGCCGACTGGTTGACCCTGTGCGACGCGGTCGGGCTGGACCGGGCCGAGGTGCTCGACACCCGACGGGTACTGCCCGGGGTGCGGTTCGCCGTCGACCGGTACTCGCAGTTCGCCCGCGAGGCGCCCTGGGTGGAGGGGGTGGCGTCCTCGCTGACCGAGCTGTTCGCGCCCGACCTGATGGCCCGGCGGATCGCGGCGTTCCGGACCCACTACCCGTGGATCGACCCCGCCGGCCTCGGCTACTTCGAGAAGCGGTGCGTACAGGCGCCCCGCGAGGCCGGCCACGCCCTCGACGTCGTCCTCGAACACGCGACGACCGCGGAGCAGCGGGCCGCGTGCGCCGACGCGCTGACCCTGAAGTGCCAGGTGCTGTGGGGGATGCTCGACGCGCTGGACCACGCGTACCGGGGGCCCCGGTGATCCCCCGGCTCGCCCCGCACGTGGCCCTGCACTGGCAGCCGGCCCGGGGCGAGTGGCTGCTGACCCGCCCCGAGTCCGTGGTCGTGCTCAACGGGACCGCCGCCGACATCCTCACCCTGTGCGACGGGGTCCGCGACGTCGGGGCGATCGTGCGCGCCCTGCGGGACAGCTACGACGACGTCGACCCGGCCGACGTCGAGGCCCTGCTGACCGACCTGGCCGGCCAACGCCTGGTGGTGCTCACATGACCGCCCCGAATCCCGGCGAGCACCCGTCGGCCACGGGGGTCGGTGCCGGGGAGCCCGCCGGAGCCGGCACCTCCGCCGGAGCCGACGCGTCCAGTGGAGCCAGGGCGTCCGGTGGAGCCGACACCTCCGGTGAAGCTGGGGCATCCGGTGGAGCCGGGGCTGGCTCCGAGCCGCCTGCCGGAACCCCTGCGTGGCCGGCCGTGCCCGCGCCTCTCGGGCTGCTCGCCGAGGTCACGCACGCCTGCCCACTGCACTGCGCGTACTGCTCGAACCCGGTCGCGCTCGCCCCGCGCTCCTCCGAGCTGACCACCGCCGAGTGGGACCGGGTGTTCGGCGAGGCCGCCGCGCTCGGCGTCGTCCAGGTCCACCTCTCCGGCGGGGAACCGCTGCTCCGCCGGGACCTCGCCGACCTGGTGGCCAGCTGTAGGCGGCACGGCCTGTACACGAACCTGATCACCAGCGGGGTCGGGCTCGACGCCGACCGGCTGGCCCGGCTGCCCGTGGACCACGTGCAGCTCAGCGTGCAGGACGCCACCGAGGCCGACTCCGACGCCCTCGCCGGCACCCGGTCCTGGCGGCACAAGGTGGCCGCCGCCCGGGTCGTGAAGGACGCCGGCCTGCCGCTGACCGTGAACGTGGTGCTGCACCGGGCCAACGCCGACCACGTCGGGGCGGTCGTCGCGCTCGCGGACCGGCTCGGCGCGGACCGGCTCGAACTCGCGCACACCCAGTACTACGGCTGGGCACTGCGGAACCGGGCCTGGCTCGCCCCGTCGATGGCCCAGGTCCGGGCCACGGCCGAGGCGGTGCGCGCGGCCCGCGAGGTCCTGGAGGGGACGGGGCCCGGGGCGGCGGGCGGCGCGGGGGCCGAGGGTGGCGCGGGGGCCGGGGGCGAGCGGGCAAGCCGGGGAGCGGCGGGGGTGCGCGGTATCCGTACCCGGATGGAGATCTCCTATGTTCTTCCGGATCTGCACACCGGGGCGGTCAAGCCCTGCACCGGCGGCTGGGGGCGGACCCAGCTGACCGTCGCGCCCGGCGGGGACGTGCTGCCCTGCGCGGCGGCCGGCACCCTGCCCCTGGTGATGGAGAACGTCCGCGACCGGCCGCTGGACTGGATCTGGTACTCGTCCCCGTCGTTCGACCGGTTCCGGGGCACCGACTGGATGCCGGACCCGTGCCGGAGCTGTGACCTGCGGGAGGTCGACTTCGGCGGCTGCCGGTGCCAGGCGTTCCAGCTCACCGGGGACGCCGCCGCGACCGACCCGGTGTGCCGGCTGTCCCCCGACCGGCACCTGGTGGACGCGGCGCTCGCCGGGCCGCCGCCGGCCAGGCCCGTTCCCCGACCGCACGCACCGGGAGGTACCCGATGAAGGTCCCGCGCAGTTTTCTGGTGTGCGGGCTGGTCACGGCACTGGTGCTCGGGTCGGTCCCGGCGCTGGCGGCGGGCCCGACCGGCAGGGCGCCGGACCTGGCGGCTGTCGGCTACGAGGCCGAGGACGGGGTGCTGTCCCGCGCCGTGGTCGAGGCCAACCACCCCGGCTACACGGGTACCGGGTTCGTCAACTACGACAACGTGGCCGGCGGCTCCGTCGAGTGGACGGTGTCGGCGGCGCGGAACACCACGACGACCCTCCTCTTCCGGTACGCCAACGGCACCGCCGCCGACCGGCCCCTCCGGATCACCGTCAACGGCACGGGGACGGTCACCGCGTTCCCCGCGACCGGCGCGTGGACCACCTGGCGCACCGTCCCCGTCACCGCGACCCTCGCCGCCGGCCCGAACGCCGTCCGCGCGACCGCCACCGCGTCGGCCGGCGGTCCGAACCTGGACTCGGTGACCGTCGGCGGCACCGACTGGTCCACGGCCGTGGTCGGGTCCACGATGCGCCGGAAGACCCCCGACACCCTCGGCGGCTGGGGCTACACCCAGGGCCTGTACCTGTACGGCCAGTACCTGGTCTACCAGCGCACCCGGGACCCGCGGCTGCTCGCGTACCTGCGGCAGTGGGCCGACCGGTTCGTGGCCGCCGACGGGGGTACCTCCTTCTCCTTCGACAACCTCGACCAGATGCAGTCCGGCAACGTGCTGCTTCTGCTGGCGCGGGAGACCGGGCTGGCGAAGTACCAGACGGCGGCGCGGAAGATCCGGGACCGGCTGCGGACGTACCCGACCACGTCCGACGGCGGGCTGGTGCACGCCACCGGCAGGCCCGGGCAGCTCTGGGCGGACGGGTCGTTCATGGTCGCGCCGTTCGTGATCCGGTACGGGCACCAGTTCGGCGAGGCCCGTTGGGGCGACGACCTCGCCGCCCGGCAGCTCCTCGTCTACGCGGCGCACCTGCAACAGGGCACCGGGCTGCTGTCGCACGCCTACGACGAGAACCGGTCGCAGAGCTGGGCGGACCCGCGCACCGGGCTGTCCTCGCAGTACTGGTGCAGGGCCATCGGCTGGTACGGCATGGCCGCCGTCGACATCCTCGAACTCCTGCCCGCCGACCACCCGGACCGCGCCGCGATCGTCGACTCCGTGCGTCGGCTCGTGGCCGGCTACGCGCGCTACCAGGACCCGGCCACCGGGCGCTGGTTCCAGGTCGTCGACCGGGGTGACCTGTCGGGTAACTGGACCGAGACCTCGTGTTCGAGCATGTACACGTTCACCGTCTCCCGGGCGGTGCGGCGCGGCTATGTCGACGCGTCCTACCAGCCGGTGGCGGACAAGGGGTACCGGGGCGTGCTCGCCAAGGTCGGGACCGGACCCGACGGCCTGACCGACGTGGCCGACATCAGCGTCGGCACGAACGTCGGCGACCTGTCGTACTACCTGGGCCGCACCCGGGCCACGAACGACCTGCACGGCCTGGGCGCGTTCCTGATCATGAACGAGGAGTCGGGGCCGGTGGGGTGACCGGTTCCGGCCGGTCGGGTGATCGGCTCCCGACCGGGTCGGCCGGGGCCGGCAGATTGCCGGTGGCGGGCTCCCGACCAGGTCGGCCGGGCCGGCCCGGCCGGGCCGGGTCCGTGGCCGCTCAGGCCCGGCGGGGCTGGGCGCCCAGGGCCGCCGACACCTCGTGGGCGGCCCGGACCACGTGCGGGGCGATCCGGCAGACCTGCTCGCGTTCCAGGTCGAACACCAGCCCGGACACGCTGACCGCGCCGACCGGCACGTTGCGGTGGTCCACCACGACCGCCGCGACGCACCGGACCCGGGACACGTTCTCCTCGTCGTCGAACGCCCAGCGCCGGACCCGGATCGTGGACAGGTGCGCCGCCAGGGTCGGCACCGTCGCGATCGTGCGCGGGGTACGCGGCGGCAGGCCCGTCCGGCCGATGATCGCGCGCATCTCCCGGTCGGGCAGCGCCGCGAGGATCGCCTTGCCGATCGCCGTACTGTGCAGCGGGAACGTCGCCCCGACCCGGGACCGCATGCCGTACGCGCCCCGGCCGTCGACCTTGTCGACATACACCGCCTCGTCGCCCTGGCGGACCCCGAAGTGCACCGTGTAGCCGGACTGCTCGCACAGCGCGTGCAGGGCCGGGCGGGCCGCGCGGGCCAGGTCCGAGTCGTCCCCGGCCCGACCCGCGAGCCGGAGCACCGCCGGCCCGAGCAGGTACTCGTGCTCGTCGCCGTCGCGCACCCAGCCCAGGGCCACGAACTCCTGGAGGATCCGGTGCACCGTGGAGACGGGCAGGCCGGTCGCGCGGGCTAGCTGGGAGACCCGCCGGTGACCGGCGAGGGCCTCCAGGACCGCCACGGCTTTCGCGATCGCGCTCGGGGTCGGCGCCGGGGCGCGGTCCGGGGTTCGTGCCGGGGGCGGGGGCGGGGTAGGGGCACGGTCCGGGGTCCGTTGCGGAGTCGAGGTCACGGCCGCGTTCTGGGGCGGGGTGGACGCCTGGGCCGGGGGCTGGTCCGGCGACGGTGCCGGGGTCCGGGTCCGGGTGGTGAGTGCCCTGGTCATCGGAGGTCCAGGGTGGCACCGGGCTGCCATGGAACGAACATGAACTGCCTCCTCACTGGTTGACACTGCCCCACGCGCACCGATGTCATCGGATGACCCACCGGTAGCGACCGTGAATGCCGGGCCGGAGTGGCCGAATGCGACCCCGCTCGCGACCCGGCCGTCACGGTGCGCGATCCGGGCGACACCGGACACCCGGAGTCGGCCGCGACGACCCCACCCGGGCCGGATTGGTCACCGACGGGGCAGTTCGCGGCGGTCACAGAACGCGGTCGGGCGTGCACAGCGACTCTTTTCCGTGTGGCGGGAAAGGGTTCCCCCGAAGCGAATCTCATTCATCACTATGACTGCTGAAGCGATAGGAAGCTAGTCTTACTAACAATTGAGATCCGATGACATCACCGGGAGGGCGGGCGCCCCGCGAGGAGGCCCGTCGCGGCTCACGGCTGCCCGCACGGCGGCCACCGGCCTCGGCCCGACGGGCGGCACCTCCGCCGGGCCGGCGGCAAAGATGCCAGGCCAACGGCACAGTTGCCAGGCCAGCTGCACGGTTGCCAGGGCCTGCGGCACGGTTGCCAGACCGGCGGTGCGGTTGCCGGCACCGGCCGCCATCGGACACGCGGAGGGCCCCGGACTCCGGGGAGGCGGGGCCCTCCGCGCCCCGTTCCGGCGGAGCCGACCGACCTCAGGCACGACCGACAGCGAAGCGACCGACAGCGGGCAGTGCCTCCCCACCGGGCGCGACCACTCCCCGACCGCCGAACCCCAGGTACCGAGGCGCGTTCGCCCTGGTCAGGGCCCGGTCAGGTCGACCTTGTCGGTGATGGTCCAGCCCTGGTCGCGCACGCCGATCCAGAGCTGGTCGACCACCTCGCGCACCGGCAGCAGCTCCGCCACGATCGCGGCGATCTCGGCGGCGGCCGGATGCCTCAGCCCCACGGTCACGTGCGGCTCCGGGTCGGTGCCGAACCGGCCGGCGTACGGGGGCATGCCCGGCCAGCGTTCCCGGGCGGCGCGGCAGAGCGGACCGAGCGGGACGGCCGGCAGGTAGACGAAGTCCGCCGTGTGCCGGACCTCGGTGAACTCCAGCTCGACGGGCGGGTGGGCGGCCGCGAAGTCCCGCAGCCACGGCCGGCCCTCGTCCTCCAGGTCGCCGACGGGCACGAACGGGTACAGCAGCGTGACGTGCGCGGGCAGGCCGGTCCGCACGGCCCGGGGGTAGTCGACGGCCACCGCCGCGAGGATCCGGTCGGCGGCCCGGACCGGGGCCACGAGCGCGGATCTGGGCTGGCCGTCCATGGTGCCTCCGGGGTGGTGGTGCGCGGGAGGCCATTGTCCCTGCCCGCCCCGGAGCACCCGCCGCCGGACCTGAGCGGAGCGGCGCCGCCCACAGGGGGTGCCGGGCCTCCCGGGACGGGACGCACGGGCCCCCGCCCGGCCCGCGTCGCCTATCCGCGACCGCCCAGCGCGACCCTGCCCCGGGCCGCTCCGGGGCCCACCGGTTCGGAAAACGCGTTGCCACAGGTCGCGGCTCGGTCAGACTGGGCCGATGACCAGATTCGAGACGCTGCTCGCCGAGGGTGCGGCCGTACCCGTCGAGGGTTGGGACTTTTCCTGGTTCGCCGGCCGGGCCACCGAGGAACGCCCGCCCTGGGGCTACGCGCGCCTGCTCGGCGAACGGATGGCCACGGCCGCCGTCGCGCTCGACGTCCAGACCGGCGGCGGCGAGGTGCTGGCGACGATCGACACCGCTCCGGGGGTACTGGTCGCCACGGAGTCCTGGCCGCCCAACCTGGCGGTGGCCCGCCGCACCCTCGCCCCGCTGGGCGCGACGGTCGTGGCGGCGGCCGACGGCGGGGACCTGCCGTTCGCGGCCGGCACGTTCGACCTGGTGACCAGCCGGCACCCCGTGACCACCCGGTGGGACGAGATCGGACGGGTACTCCGCCCCGGCGGCGGCTACCTGTCCCAGCAGGTCGGCGTCGGCTCGGTCCGGGAACTCACCGACGCGGTCATGGGTCCGCAGCCCGTCAGCCAGGACCGGAGCCCCGCGCGGGCCGTCGCGGCGGCGGAGGCGGTCGGCCTGGAGGTGGTGGACCTGCGGGAGGCCACGCTCCGGATGGAGTTCCACGACATCGCGGCCGTGGTCGTGTTCCTGCGCAAGGTGATCTGGACGGTGCCCGGGTTCACCGTGGAGCGGTACCGGGACGCGTTGGTGGCCCTACACGAGCGGATCGGGGCGGAGGGGCCGTTCGTGGCGCACTCGACCCGGTACCTGATCGAGGCGCGCCGCCCGGAACGCTGAGGCGGCGCGCCCCGTTTCGGCCCCGCGCGTGGCCTGGCGGCACGACGCGGGACCGGCATGGTGCGGCACTCCCGGGGACGGTGTCGTCCTGCGGCCGCGCGGGACGACGCGCTCCTCGGGAGTGCCCGGAGGCGTCCGGCGCCCGCCCGGGGAGGAGGGCGCGCGCCGGACGCGGGTCAGCGGGTGAGCAGGAACGTGAAGAAGTCCCGGTACTTCTGCACCGCGACGCGGAGCTGTTCGGTGTCCGGGGACGTCCCGTCGTTCCAGGCGTCGAGTTCGCGCTGGCGGTGGGTGAGCTCGGCGGTCAGGGTGCGGATCGCCTCGTCCACCAGGGTGCGGGCCTCGCCGGCCACGGCCGACGGGTCGTCCACGAAGCGCAGCTGCAACGCCTGCCAGCGCTCGTGCAGCCCCTCGGAGGTCCCGGCCGTCCAGAGCCTGCGGGCCGGCTCCGCCGGGGTCGGCGACGGCTCGACGGCGTCCTTCGGCGAGACGGCGTCGTGCGTCGTCGCGCCGGTCGCCGTGTCGTGCGTCGCCGTGCCGAACGTCTTCGGGTCGGCTGTCGCGTCGGACGCCCTCAGGTCGGGCGTCATCGCGCCGGGCACCTTGGCCGAGCCGATCGCGGTCGGCTCCTCCGGCACGGGACCACCCGGCCCCGGGTCGGCCTCGACCACGCCGGACCCGTGCGCCGGGTCGGTGCCCCCGTGCGCCCAGTGGGTGTCCTCCACCCCGCCGGCCCTGTGCAGCAGGTCGGCCGTGGGGTGCCCGTCCAGCCCGGACTCCCGCGCGGCGTCGGCGCCGTGGTGACCCGAGCGGGCCGCGTCGACCTCGCGGTCCGTGGCGGTCCGGGTGTCGGAGACGCCGGGTACCGGTTCCTCCGGCAGCGTGTCCCCGCTGGCCAACAGCCTCGGCTCGTCGTCGGCCCGGGAGTCCGCGCCCGGCACCGTGCTGGTCCGGGACTCGGAGTCCCACGGGCGGTCGGCGCGCGGGGTACCCGTCCGGAACTCGGCGTTCAGGGGCCGGTCGGCGCCGGTACCCGTCGACCCGGGGGTGTCGGTGTCCGGCCGCTCGTCGGCGTCGGTGCGCTCGGCGATCAGGTCGTCGGCGGAGTCCCGGGTCGCCGCGCCGCCGCTCGGGTAGAGCGTGCCGGGCGACGGGTCGGTGGCAGTGTCCTGGAAGGTCGGGGTGGCCTGCCCGGACAGGGTTCCGTCCTCGGTGGCCCGGGTCGCGGGGTCGGTTTCGTCGGTGCCCGACGTACCGTCCCAGGCGGGCTTGCTCTTCTGGCGCCGCGACTCGGCGGCGTCCCGGCCGGGCGTGGTGGTCGGCTTGCCTCGTCGGGAGTCGGTGTCCTTGCGCATGGTGGCCTCTCCTACCGGTGGGCGACGTCGTGGGTGGGGCCGAGCAGCTCGACGACCAGGGCGCGGTAGGACACCACGGCCTGGCGGAGCTCTTCGGTACTCGCCTCGCCGCGCTGGTTGCGCACGCTGATGGCGTGCGCCTCGCGGTAGGCGTCGAGGGTGAGGGCGTGGTCGACGGACAGCTGGGCGACCTGCTCGTCGTGGTCGCCGGCCGGGTAGCCGCGCTCCTCGATGAGACGGGTGACCAGTTCGTCGGCGGCGTCGACCGCGGGGCCGGGCTCGTCGAGGAACCGGGACTGCAGGTCCTGCCACTCGGCGGAGTACCGGGCCCGGGAGTCCGGGGTCAGCTCGCGCAGGGTGAGCTGGGCGTGCCGGCGCTCGCGGTCGCGCAGTTCGCGTTCGGCGGCGGCCCGGCTGGCCCGCTCCCCGACGACCCGGTCGTACTCGGGGCCGAACCGGTCGCGCAGCGACCTGCGGCGGTAGACGACCCAGCCGGCGAGACCGAGCACCAGCACCGCGGCGAGCAGGAACACGAACACGATGATCAGGGTGGAAGACATGGGCACCTCCTTCGTGGGGGAGATACCCGTGGGACGGTTTGTTAACCGTCGAACGCGAGGACAACCTCCAGGATGCGCGGTCCGTGCACGCCCTCGACCCGGTCGAGTTCGATGTCGCTGGTCGCCGACGGGCCGCTGATCCAGGTCAGGGGCCGGTCCGCCGCGAGGAGGGCGAGCGCGTCGGCGACGTCGGGTACGACGGTGCGCACGACGCACAGGTGGTGGTCGGGCACCAGGGTCACGGCGCGCCTGCCCTGCCCGGCGGTGCCGTCGAGCACGATCGTGCCGGTGACGGCGATGGCGACGGCGGAACCGGTCAGTACCCCGTCGGCGTGGTCCAGTTCCCGGGCCGTGAGCGGCGGGGTGTCGCGGTGCCAGTCGACGCCCGGGGTGAGCCAGGCGTCCGGCACCCCGGCCGGGGCGACCATGGCCCGGGCGCCCCGGCGTTCCAGCGCGGCGGCGATCGTCGCGGGGATCTCCGCCGTGGGGACGACGTGCACCAGTGCCTTGTAGTCGCGCAACCGCTCGGCGAGCAGTTCCACGAGCGGACCGGAATCGACGGGTACGACCTGCCGGTCGTAGCCCGGGTGCGGCCCGGCGGGAGTCGCGGCCGGGCCGAGTGCCCGCCGGATCCGCCCCAGGATCTCTTCTCGCGCGGTCACGCGTCACCCCTTCGTCCACGTGCGACGGCCACGGCCGCCCGGTGCGGCGGAAAGCGCGGGCTCATTCGGCGCCCTCCCGGAGCCACCAGTCGCGGAACGACTCGTCCGGCACGGCCGGCAGGTCGCGGGTGTCGGTCCAGCCGCCGAGCGCGCCCGGCAACCGTTTCGGCTGCAGGCGGCGGGTCCGGACCGCCCAGCGCTGGGCCCAGGCCAGCCGGCGGGGCGAGCGCAGCACCCAGCCGGCGAGCCCCATCGCGGCCTTCTCCACCGGGTGTCCCGCGCCCCGCGCGACCTTGCCGCGCAGGTGCACCAGCACCTCGGGGATGTCGATCGCGACCGGGCACACGTCGTAGCAGGCGCCGCACAGGGTCGAGGCGTACGGCAGGGACGCGTCCAGCGCCGAGGACGTGCCGCGCAGCTGCGGGGTGAGGATCGCGCCGATCGGGCCCGGGTAGACGGAGCCGTAGGCGTGGCCGCCGGCGCGCTCGTACACGGGGCAGACGTTGAGGCAGGCCGAGCAGCGGATGCACCGCAGCGCCTGGCGGCCGACCTCGTCGGCGAGGACCCCGGTGCGCCCGTTGTCCACCAGGACCACGTGCACGGCGGAGGGCCCGTCGCCGGGCGTGACCCCGGTCCACATCGACGTGTACGGGTTCATCCGCTCCCCCGTCGACGACCGGGGCAGCAGCTGGAGGAACACGTCGAGGTCGGCGAACGTGGGCACGAGCTTCTCGATGCCCACGATGCTGATCAGGGTCTCCGGCAGGGTCAGGCACATCCGGCCGTTGCCCTCGGACTCGACGACGACGAGGGTGCCGGTCTCGGCGACGGCGAAGTTGGCCCCGGACACGGCGACCTTCGCGGTGAGGAACCGTTCCCGCAGGTGGGTGCGCGCGGCGGCGGCCAGGACGGCCGGTTCGTCGGTGAGGTCGGCGGGGGCGTCGGGCATCCGGGTGCGGAAGATCTCCCGGATCTCGGCACGGTTGCGGTGGATGGCGGGCACCAGGATGTGCGAGGGGGTGTCGCCGCCGAGCTGGACGATGAGTTCGGCCAGGTCGGTCTCGTGCGCGGCGATCCCGGCGGCCTCCAGGGCCTCGTTGAGCCCGATCTCCTGGGTGGCCATCGACTTCACCTTGACGACCTCGGCCCACGGCGCACCGCCCGGCCGGGCCGCCGACCCGCCGACCCCGGTCGCCCAGGCCGGACCGCCGGCCGGCGGCGCGTCGGCGGCGTACGCCTCCCTGACCAGGGCGATCACGATCGCGTTGGCCTCGGCCGCGTCGCGCGCCCAGTGCACCTGTCCCCCGGCGGCGACGACGGCCGACTCGAACTGCTCCAGGTACCCGTCGAGGTGTCGCAGGGTGTGGTCCTTGACGGCCTTGGCGTGTGCGCGCAGCTCCGGCCAGTCGGACAGCTCGCCGATCGCGGCGGCCCGCTTGTCCCGGATGGTGTGCGTGGCGTTGCGCAGGTTGGCCCGCAGCTGGGAGTCGACAGTGGACGACTCGGCGGCCCGGGGGAACGTGGGCAGGCCCAGGTAGGTGCTCATGTCGCGGCCAGGATCTCGGCGAGGTGCAGGACCCGGACGCCGGTCCGCTGCCGGGCCAGCGCGCCGCCCACGTGCATCAGGCAGGAGTTGTCGGCCGCGACCAGCACCTCCGCGCCCGTGTGCAGCACGTGTCCGACCTTGTCGGCGCACATCGCGGCGGACACGGCCGGGTTCTTCACGGCGAACGTGCCGCCGAACCCGCAGCACTCGTCGGCGGCGGGCAGGTCCACGAGCTTCAGGCCCCGCACGGCGCTCAGCAGGGTGTGCGGCCGGGAGCCGACCCGCAGGCCGCGCAGCGAGTGGCAGGTGGGGTGGTAGGTGACGGTGTGCGGGAAGTACGCGCCGACGTCGGTCACGCCGAGGACGTCGACCAGCAGCTCGGACAGTTCGTGCACCCGGAGCGCCGCGACCCGGGCCGCGAGCGCGGGGTCACCGGCCGCCAGCCTGGGGTAGGCCTCGCGGACCATCGCGGCGCAGGAGGCGGACGGGACCACGACGGCGTCGTACCCCTCGAAGGTGTCCAGGAAGGGTTCCACCATCGGCAGCGCGTCGTAGCCGGTGTTGTGGTGCATCTGGCCGCAGCAGGTCTGTTGGAGCGGGAAGTCCACGGTGTGGCCGAGCCGGCGCAGCAGCCGCACCACGGCCTTCCCCGTGCCGGGAAACAGGGTGTCGTTGACGCAGGTCACGAACAGGGCGATCCGCATGTCACTCCCCGCCCAGGTAGACCCGCCGGGCGGTGCCGGCGAAGACCGCCCGCCGCTCGTCGTCCGACAGCCCGGCCAGCGCCGTCTCCGTCACCTCCACCACCTGTGGGTACGAGGCGGCCAGCGTGCACACCGGCCAGTCCGAGCCGAACATGAGCCGGTCGGGGCCGAACGTGGCGAGCGCGTGGTCGACGTACCCGGCGAGGTCCCCGGGTTTCCAGCCCGCCCACGCCGCCTCCGTGACCAGGCCCGACAGCTTCGCGGTGACATTGGGCTCGGCGGCCAGCGCGGCGAGCCGGTCGGCCCACGGCTGCCACGCGCCGGCCGCGATCGGGGGCTTCGCCAGGTGGTCGAGGACGAAGCTCACGTCGGGCAGCAGCCGGACGGCCTCGACGGCGGCCGGCAGCAGCGCCGGCGTGACCAGCAGGTCGTAGGCGAGCCCGTCGAGCGCCCGCAGGCCCGCGAGCACCTCGGGCCGGAGCAGCCAGCGCCGGTCGGGCTCGTCCTGCACCTGGTGCCGGACCCCGACCAGGGCCGCGCCGCCCGGCCCGGCCCGCAGGTCCGCGAGCTGGGCGGGCACGTCGCCGGTCAGGTCCAGCCAGCCGACCACGCCGCCGACCAGCGGGTGGCCGGCGGCCGTGGCCAGCAGTTCGCGGGTCTCGTCCAGGTCGGAGACGGCCTGCACCACGATCGTCGCGTCCACCCCGGCGGCGGCGGCCAGGGGCGCGAGCCGGTCCGGGTCGAACCTGCCCCGCAGCGGGTCGGCCCACGGGCCGTCCATCCACGGGTAGGCGCGCGTGGCGACGTCCCACAGGTGGTGGTGCGCGTCGATCCGACCCATCGTCACTCCTGTGTCCGGCCGGAGGTGACGCGGGCGAGCATCAGCGCCACGAGGATGATCGCCCCGTTGAGCGCCCCGATCCACTGCGCGGGCACCCCGGCGAGGGTGAGCACATTCTGCACCAGGTACAGCAGCAGGATGCCCGTGAACGCGCCGAAGATGGTGCCCTTGCCGCCGTTCAGGCTGACGCCGCCGATCACGGCCGCCGCGAACACCGTGAAGATCGCGCCCTGGCCCTGGGCGGCGGCGACCGAGGCGAGCCGGCCGGTGAGCAGCAGCCCGCCCAGCGCGGCCAGCAGGCCGGCGATGATCAGCACCGTCCACAGCACCCGGTCGACCCGGATGCCGGCGGCGCGGGCCGCATCGGGGTTGCCGCCGATCGCGTACAGGGACCGGCCGAAGCGGGTGAACCCGGCGATCACCACGAACGCGGCGAACAGGGCCACGCAGATCCAGATCGAGGCGGGCAGGCCCAGCCAGACGGCGTTGCCCAGGTACAGGAACGACTCCGGCAGGTTGAAGAACGTCTTCCCGCCGCTGATCCCGGTGAGCAGCCCGCGCAGCACGATCAGCATGCCCAGGGTCACGATGAACCCGTTCAGCTGGAACTTCACGATCAACAGGCCGTTGACCAGGCCGATCAGCGCCCCGACCGCGAGGGCCACCGGCACCGCGAGGGCCGGGGGCAGCACCCCGAGGCCGTGGGTGACCCCGGGCTCCAGGACCAGCCAGGCCGCCACCCCGGGCGCGAGCCCGAACGTCGACTCCAGCGACAGGTCCATCTTCCCGGCGATCAGCACGAGTGCCTGGGCGAGGACGAGCAGCGAGATCTCCGACTGCTGCTGGAGCACGTTGACCAGGTTGTCCCAGTGCAGGAAGACCGGGTTCACCAGGTACCCGACGATGGCGATCACGATGATCGCCGGCACCAGGGCGAGGTCGCGGAGCCTGGCGAGCCGGAGTCCTCCGGTCCGGTGGGCGAGGGTCTGGGTGGTCATGACGAGACACCTTCCATGGCGGCGATCAGTGCGTGGTCGTGCCAGCCCCGGGGCATCTCGTCCACGACGGTTCCCTTGTAGAGCACGAGTACCCGGTCGGCGGGGCGCAGGTCGTCCAGGTCGTCGGAGACGATCAGCACCCCGGCGCCCCGGGCCGCCGCGTCGGTGGCGGCGGCCAGCAGGGTCTCCTTGGCCCGGACGTCCACCCCGGCGGTGGGTTGCAGCAGGACCAGGGCGGTCGGGTCGTTGGCCAGCGCCCGGGCCATCACGACCTTCTGCTGGTTGCCCCCGGACAGGTCCTGCACGGGCTGTTCGGGGCCGGCGGCCTTGATGCCCAGCTCCCGGATGGCCCGCTCGCCCAGGGCCGTGCGGCGGGCGGCGCTGAGGAAGCCCCACCGCCCGAGCCGGCCGGGCACGGTCATCGTGGCGTTCTCGGCGATGGACAGCCCCGGGACCAGCCCCTCGTGGTGCCGGTCCTGGGGCACGAAGCCCACCCCGGCGGCCAGCGCGTCCGGCACGCTGCCCGACCGCAGCCGCCGGCCGCCGACCTCGACCGTGCCGGTGGTGGCCGGGCGCAGTCCGACGACGGTCTCGGCGGCGGCCATCTTGCCCGAACCCCCCGATCCGGCCAGCCCCACCACCTCCCCCGGCGCGACGGACAGCGAGAGCCCGGCGAACACCCCGGCCACGGACAGGTCGGTCACCCGCAGCGCCGGCACCGCGCCCGTCGCCGGGGCCGGCCGGTCGCCGGGCATCGCGACCAGGCCCGTCGCCTCGCCGGTCATGGCGGCCACCAGGTCCGGCTTGGGCAGGTCGGCCACCGGGGCGGTGAGGATGTGCCCGGCGTCGCGCATCACGGTCACCGTGTCGCACACCTGGTACACCTCCTCCAGGTGGTGGCTGATGAACAGGAACGTGACACCCTGCTCCTTCAGCGCCGTCATCCGGTCGAACAGGCCCGCGATGGCCTGGCCGTCGAGCTGGGCGGTCGGCTCGTCGAGGATGATGAACCGGGAGCCGTACGACAGCGCGCGGGCGATCTCCACGAGCTGGCGCTGCTCGACGGGCAGCTCGGCCGCCGGTACCCGGACGTCGACACGCACGTCCCAGGTCTCCAGCAGCTCCCGGGCCTGGCGGCGGACGCTGCCCCAGCCGATCAGCCCGGCGCGGGTGTGCGCCTGCCGGTTGAGGAACACGTTCTCCGCCACCGAGAGCGACCCGATGATGGTGGACTTCTGGTACACGCAGGCGACGTGCGAACGCCAGCCCTCCCGGTCGCCGATCGGCGGGGCGGGCGTCCCCCCGAAGGACACCGTTCCGGTGTCGGGGGCCTGGAGCCCCGTCAGCAGGGACACCAGCGTGGACTTGCCGGCGCCGTTGCGTCCGACCAGGGCGTGGATCTCCCCCGGTTCGACCCGGAGGGACACGTCACGCAGGGCGACGGTGACGCCGTAGCGCTTCGACACCGCCTCGGCCGCGACGACGGGAGGGCTGGGGTTCGTCATTTGATCTGGTTCCCCCACAGCGCGGGGTCGTCGGACTTCTTCGAGCCCGGGAACGACCCGTCCTTGGTGACCAGCGGGGCGGGGAGCTGGTCCTCCATCAGGCCCGGCCGGACCCCGACGATGGTGGAGTCGTGGTCGGTCGCGCCCAGCTGGAACGTCTTGCCGTCGATGGCGGCCTTGACGTAGAACAGCGCCCACTTGGCGTACAGGTCGGCGGGCTGGGACACCGTGGCGTCGATGTCGCCGTCCGCGATGGCCTTGAGCTCCTGCGGGATGCCGTCGTTGGACACGATGAACACGTGCTTCGGGTCGCTCGGCGGGACCAGCATGCCCTTCTGCTTGAGCACCTGCAGGGTCGGGTTGAGGAACACGCCGCCGGCCTGCATGTAGATGCCCTTGAGGTCGGGGTGCGCGGCGATCGTGGTCTGGAGCTTGTTGGCCGCGACGTCGCCCTTCCAGTCCGTGGCCAGGCCGATGACCTGCACGTTCGGGAACTTCGTCTTCATGCAGTCATTGAACGCCTCGGTCCGGTCCCGGCCGTTGATCGACGCGAGGTCGCCCTGGAGCATCGCGACCTTGCCCTTGCCCTCGAGCTTCGCGCCGAGGAAGTCGCAGGCCTTGGTGCCGTAGGCGCGGTTGTCGGCGCGGACCACCATGAACACGTCGCCCACGTCGGGCCGGGTGTCGACGGTGACGACCGGGATCTTCTTCGCCTTGAGCTGGGCGAGGGTGGGCGAGATGGCCGCGGTGTCCTGCGGGGCCATCACGACGCCCTTGACGCCCTGGCTGATCAGCGCCTGGATGTTGGCGGCCAGCTTGGCGACGTCGTTCTCCGAGTTGGAGGTCTTCAGTTCCAGCCCGAGGGACTTGGCCTGCTCCGGGGCGTACTTGATGTAGGAGTTCCAGAAGTCGGAGTCCGAGCGCGGGTAGTCGACCCCGACGACGGAGCCGCCGGAGCCGGCCTTGTCGGTGGAGTTGCCGCAGCCGGTGACGACGAGAGCCAGTGCGGCGAGTACCGCTGTCGCGACGCGTTTCATGATCGTGCTCCTTCGGGGGGCGGGGTGGGGCGGATCCGGAGTCCGGCCATGCCGCCGTCGACGGCGAGGGAGATCCCCGTGACGGCGGCGGCGGCCGGGCTGGCCAGGTAGGCGATCGCGTGCGCGACCTCCTCGGCGGTGACGAGCCGCCCGCTGGGTTGGCGGGCGGCCAGCGCCGCTCGTTCCGCTTCGGGGTCAGCCGCGGCGGCGAGCAGCCGTTCCACCCAGGGGGTGGCCGCCGTGCCGGGGTTCACGCACGTGACCCGGACGCCCTCGCGGACGTGGTCGGCGGCCATGGCCAGGGTGAGCGAGAGGACGGCGCCCTTGGTGGCCGAGTACAGGGCGCGGTTCGGGAGGCCGGCGGTGGCCGCGATCGAGCAGGTGTTGACGATCGCGGCGTGCGCCGACGCCCTCAGGTGCGGCAGGGCGGCCCGGGAGACCCGGACCATGCCGGTCACGTTGACGTCGTACACCCGGGCCCATTCGGCGTCGTCGTTGTCCTCGACGGTGCCGGCCGCGCCGATGCCGGCGTTGTTGACCACGATGTCGAGTCCGCCGAACGCGGCGACGGCGGCGGCCACGGCGGCCCGGACGGACGCGTCGTCGGCGACGTCGGCGCGCAGGCCGAGCAGGGGGGCCGGGACGTCGGTGCCCAGGTCGAGGGTGGCGACCTTCGCGCCCCGCTCGGCGAGCAGCAGGGCCGTGGCGAGGCCGATGCCGGAGGCGCCGCCGGTGACCAGGGCGGACAGGCCGGCGAAGTCGTTCATCGCGCCTCCCCTTCGCCGCGCGCGGGGCCGTCGAGCTGCCACGCCGCGCCGTCCGGGTAGGAGTAGGTGGCCAGGGATTCCGGCAGCATCCGGGCGGACATCCCCGGCGCGGTCGGCGCGAGGTAGTGCCCGTCGACGATCCGGACCGGGTCCGCGAAGTGCTCGTGCAGGTGGTCGACGTACTCGATCACCCGGTTCTCGGTGCTGCCGGACACGGCCACGTAGTCGAACATGGACAGGTGCTGGACCAGTTCGCACAGGCCCACTCCCCCGGCGTGCGGGCACACCGGCACCCCGAACTTCGCGGCCAGCAGCAGGATCGCCACGTTCTCGGTGACCCCGCCGACCCGGCACGCGTCGAGCTGCACCACGTCGACGGCGCCGGCCTGCAGCAGCTGCTTGAACATGACCCGGTTGTGGGTGTGCTCGCCGGTGGCGACCTTGACGGGCGCGACGGCCCGGCGGATGGCGGCGTGCCCGAGGATGTCGTCCGGGGACGTGGGCTCCTCGATCCACCACGGGTCGTAGGGCGCGAGGCGTTCCACCCACTCGATGGCCTGGTCGACGTCCCAGCGCTGGTTGGCGTCGACGGCGATCCGGATGTCCGGGCCGACGGCGTCGCGGGCGAGGGCGAGGCGGCGCAGGTCCTCGTCGAGGTCGGCCCCGACCTTGAGCTTGATCTGGGTGTACCCGTCGGCGACGGCCTCGCGGGCCAGCCGGACCAGCTTGTCGTCGGTGTAGCCGAGCCAGCCGGGCGTGGTGGTGTAGGCGGGGTAGCCCGTCGCCCGCAGCAGGGCCTCCCGGGAGGCCCGCCCGGCGACCCGGCTCTTGAGCAGGTCGAGGGCCTCGGACGGGGTGAGCGCGTCGGTCAGGTAGCGCCAGTCGACCAGGTCGACGATCTTCTCCGGGGAGTAGTCGGCGAGCAGTTTCCAGACCGGCTTGCCGGCGACCGTGCCGGCCAGGTCGAACGCGGCGTTGACCAGGGCGGCGACGGCCATGTGCGAGGCGCCCTTCTCGGGGCCCAGCCAGCGCAGCTGCGAGTCGCCGGTCAGCCGGCGGGAGAACTCGCCCAGGTCGTCGAGGTCGAGTTCGCGGCCGACGACGAGGGGGGCGTGCGCGTGGATCGCGGCGGCGCACACGTCGTTGCCCCGGCCGATGGTGAAGCAGAAGCCGTGGCCCTCGCCGGCGTCGGTGCGCAGGACGACGTACGCGGCGGAGTAGTCGGGGTCGGGGTTCATCGCGTCGGAGCCGTGCAGCTCGCGGGAGGTGGGGAACCGGATGTCGCGGACGTCGAGGCCGGTGACGGTGACTCTCATGCCTGGCCCACCGTCTGGCGCTGCCGGCCGAGGCGGTCGATCTCGACCTCGACGGTCATGCCGGCGCGCAGGTAGGCGGCCTCGCCGATGCCGAGGGCGACCCCCGCGGGCGTCCCCGTGTTGATGACGTCCCCGGGTTCGAGCACCATGAACTGGCTGAGGTACTCGACCACCTCGTACACCCCGAAGATCATGTTCTTCGTGTTGCCGTTCTGGCGGAGTTCGCCGTCGACCCACAACCGCATGCCGAGGTCCTGCGGGTCGCCCACCTCGTCGGCGGTGACCAGCCACGGGCCGAGCGGGTTGAACGTCTCGCAGGACTTGCCCTTGTCCCAGGTGCCGCCGCGCTCCAGCTGGAACTCGCGCTCGGAGACGTCGTTGCTGACCGCGTACCCGGCGATGACGCCGGCCGCCGCGCCCGGCTCCAGGTAGCGGGCGGTCGCGCCGATCACGACGGCCAACTCGACCTCGTAGTCCGTCTTGCGGCTGCGGCGCGGGACGAGCACCTCGTCGTCCGGCCCGACCACCGTGTTGGCGGCCTTCATGAACACGACCGGCTCGGTGGGGATCTCCGCGCCGCTCTCTTCGGCGTGGTCGCGGTAGTTCAGGCCGACGCAGACGACCTTGCCGGGGCGGGCGACCGGCGGCCCGTACCGCACGGGGCCGGTGATCTCCGGCAGCGAGCGCTCGGCGCGCACCCGGTCGGGGCCGCCGCCGGCCAGGAACGCGCCGTCGATGTCGCCGGTGAGGCCGGAGAGGTCCAGCAGGCGGCCGTCTTCGGCGAGCAGCGCGGGGCGTTCGGCGCCGCTGGGTCCCACGCGGAGTAACTTCACGGGGAGGGCCTCCTTCGAGTAATCCGATCACTTGGCAAGTCATCTGATGTCTTGATGGCACCATCCAAGCACCTACCAGGCCTCTGAGCGCAAGACCCCGTAATAAATTCGTTACATTGGGGTAACTGGTCAGATGACTTGGCGGCAGGCAGGATGATGGGCAGACCATCCAGCGAAGGAGCACCCGAGTGACCGAGGACCAGGCCCGCACGACCGTCACCGACCGGGCGCTCGCGCGGATCAAGGAGATGATCGCCAGCGGTGAGCTGGAGCCCGGCCAGCGCCTGCCCGTCGAGAAGGACCTCGCCGAGGCGCTCGGGCTGTCCCGCAGCTCCATGCGCGAGGCCATCCGCGCCCTGACCGTCCTGGGCATCCTGGAGGCCCGGCACGGCGCCGGGGTCTACGTGACCAAGCTCGGCCCGTCCGACCTCCTGGAGGCCTTCGGGGTGGTCGCCGAGATCTCCCAGGGCGCCACGCTGCTCGACCTGGTCCGGGTCCGCAAGATCCTGGAACCGGCCGCCGTGGCCACCGCCGCCGCCCGGATCACCGAGGTCGACCTCGCCCGGCTCCGCGAGGAGATGGCCGCGATGGCCCGGGTCGACACCGCCGAGGAGTTCATCGGCCACGACCTGACCTTCCACCGGATCATCAACGAGGCCGCCGGCAACCCGGTGCTCACCGCCATCCTCGGCGGCCTGAGCAGCCGCACCCTGCGGACCCGGGTCTGGCGCGGCCGGCGCGAGGAGGGCGCGATCCCGCGCACCCTGGAGGAGCACGAGCACATCTACCGCGCCCTGGCCAGCCGCGACCCCGAGGACGCCCGCACCGCCGCCGCCGTGCACATCACCTCCGTCGAGGAGTGGGTCCGCCGGCAGGTCGCCGCGGAGGGCGAGCACTGATGCGGGTCGCGCTGCACACCCGGCTGCGGCCCGGTGCCGAGGAGGAGTACCTCCGGGCCCATCAGGGGGTACCGGAGGAGCTGCTCGCCGCCATCCGCGCCGCCGGGGCCACCGAGTGGACGATCTGGCGGTCCGGGCTCGACCTGTTCCACCTCGTGGAGTGCGCCGACTACGACCTGCTGCTCCGCTCGCTCGCCGGGTTGCCGGTGAACATCGCGTGGCAGGCCCGGATGGCGGAACTGCTCGACGTCGTGCACGACTACTCGGCCGACGGGGGCGCGGCGGGACTGCCGGTCGCCTGGAGGCTGCCGTGACCGGGCGCACCGCCGGGACCACCAGGACCGCCGGCACCGCCGGGTCCACCGGGACCCGCGCGACCGCCGGCACGGCCCGCTTCGGATCGTCCGCGCTCCGGGGGCCGTCGTGAACCCGGGTGAGCGGGTCCGGCTCGGGCACAGCGACCTGCGGGTCACCCGGCTCGGGCTGGGGCTCGCCCCGATCGGCGGCCTGTTCACAGCCGTCCCCGACGAGCAGGCCCTCGCCACGGTCGACCGGGCCTGGGACCATGGCCTGCGCCTCTACGACACCGCCCCGCTCTACGGCTACGGCCGCTCCGAACAGCTCGCCGGCCGGGCCCTGTCCCCCCGCCCCCGCGACGAGTACGTGCTGGCCACCAAGGTGGGCCGGCTCCTCGTCCCCGGCGGCGGCGACACCCAGGAGTTCTGGGCCGGCCCGCCCACCGGCCTCGCGCCCCGGATCGACTTCTCCTACACCGGCGTCCGCGACTCGCTCACCGCCAGCCTCGACCGGCTCGGACTCGACCGGATCGACGTCCTGCACGTGCACGACCCCGACGAGCACTACGACGACGCGGTGGCCGGCGCGTTCAGGGCCCTGGCGGAGCTGCGGGCCGACGGGGTGATCGGCGCCGTGTCCGTGGGGATGAACCAGGCCGCGATGCTCGCCCGGTTCGTGCGCGAGGTGGCCGTGGACTGCGTGATGCTCGCCGGCCGGTACACGCTGCTCGACCAGTCCGGCCTCGACGAACTGCTGCCCCTGTGCGCCGAACGCGGCGTCGGGGTGCTCGCGGCCGGCGTCTACAACTCGGGACTGCTGGCCGACCCCCGCCCCGGCGCCCGCTACGACTACGGGCCGGCCGCCGCCGACCTGCTCGACCGGGCGCTGGCGATCGCGGAGGTGTGCGCCCGGCACGACGTGCCCCTGCGGGCGGCGGCGCTGCGGTTCGCGCTCGGCCACCCGGCGGTGACGAGCGTCGTGGTGGGCGCGCGCACCCCGGCGGAGGTCGACGACAACGCGGCCATGTTCGCGACGGACATCCCCGGGGACCTGTGGCGGGACCTGAGGACCGCCGGGCTGCTGCCGGACGGCGTTCCGACGCCGTGACCCGGGCTACTGGAGGTAGCCCTCGACCTCGGGGATCGGGGCTGGCTTAGCGGCGTCCGGGTTCGCGCCCGCCTCGCGGAGTGCCCTGCGGCGGCGGAGCAGGTCCCAGGTCTGGTCCAGGGTCTCCTCCAGGTGCCGGAGCCGGGCGGCCTCGTTCTCCGGCGGGGACTCGCCGTGCGAGTGCCGGCCGCGGAGTTCGTGCTCCTCGGCGACCAGGGCGTCGATGTGCTCCAGAATCTTCCTGTCGTCCATGCCCCTCAGCCAACCACGCCGCTAGCTCCGGGACCGGACCGTCCGCCAAAGTCCCCGGACCGGGTGCTGGTCGGAGGTGGCCGGGCGGCGGTCGGCGGCGGTGAGGACCAGGACGAGCCACGACCCGGCGAGCAGGTACCCGGCGAGGACGTCGGTGAGCCAGTGCGCGCCCAGGTACAGGCGGCTGAGGCCGACGGTGAACGCCAGGACCGCCGCGCCGGTGGCCAGCACGGTGCGGGCCCGGCAGGGGCGGACCTGCCGGTACACCAGGAAGAGGAGCACCCCGAGGGTGACCGTCGTGTTGGACGTGTGCCCGGACGGGAACGAGAAGTCCGGGCCGGTGACGTCCACCGCGCTGAACGGCGGCCGGGCCCGCCCGTCGAGGACCTTCACCGCGAAGGTGAGCAGGGCGTTGCCGCCGACGGCGAGCGCGACGAGCGCCGCCGGCCACCAGGACCGGGCCCGCCGACTCAGGACCAGGGCGCCGGTGATCCCGAGCGGGATCAGGACGTAGATGCTGCCCAGGGTGGTGGCGACCGTCATCAGCGCGGTCAGCGGGCCGGTGCGGTGCCCGGCGAGGAAGTCCAGGACCGGGACGTCGAGGCGGGCCGGGCCGAGGTCGGCGCGGACGCACACCCACACCGCGAGGAACAGCACGGCCAGCCCGGCGGAGACCGCGACCCGGGCCCCGCTGCGCCTGTCCATCCCCCCATCCTCCCGATTCGCCCTGGTGGAGGGGTGGAGGTTGCGGAATCCGCGCGTGTCCCGACGGGCGGCGGCGGGACCGGGCCGGGCGGGCGCGACGGGTCAGGTGCCGGTCAGCGGGAGTCGAAGCGGGTCCGGGCGGCCTCGACGGCGGCCGTGTTGTGTTCGGCCCAGACCTGGAGGGCCTCGAGGGGTACCCGCACCCCCCGGCCCAGCTCCGTGAGCGCGTACTCGACGCTCGGCGGGGTCGTCGGGTGCACCGTCCGGTCGACGAGCCCGTCGCGTTCCATGGCGCGCAGGGTCGCGGTCAGCACCTTCTGGCTGATCCCGGCGAGCCGGCGGCGCAGGTCCGCGAACCGGACCGCCCCGTCGCCGAGGGCGCTGATCGTCAGGAGGGTCCACTTGTCGCCGACCATGCCGAGGACCAGCCGCGCCGGGCAGTCCTCCCGGTAGCTGTCGTCCCAGGTGGTTTCCATCCGGTACCCATAGCACAATCTTGTGCCTCCTTACCAGGAGTGACCGGTGACCCGAGGATGGGGGGATGCGCGCGATCCAGTCCGACAGCTACGGCCCACCCGACGTCCTGCACCTCGTCGACCTGCCCGTTCCGGTCCCCGGCCTCAGTGAGGTGCTGGTCCGGGTGGCGGCCGCCGGGCTCAACCCGACGGACCTCGGTTCCCGGGCCGGGGAGTCGGCGGAGTTCTACGGGCCGGGCCCGCACGTCTGGGGCTGGGACATCTCGGGCACCGTGGTGGCGGTCGGCCCGGGGGTGGCGTCGTGGCGGGTCGGCGACGAGGTGTACGGCATGCCCCGGTTCCCGGCCCCGGCGCACGGCTACGCGGAGTACGTGGCCGCCCCGGCGCACCAGCTCGCCGCGAAACCGGCCGGGCTGGACCACGCGCACGCCGCCGGCCTGCCGCTCGCCGGGCTCACGGCGCTCCAGCTCCTCGACCTGACCGGGGTGTCCGCCGGCCACCGGGTGCTGGTCAACGCGGCGGCCGGCGGGGTCGGGCACCTGGCGGTGCAGCTGGCGAAGGCCCGGGGCGCGTACGTGCTGGGCACCGCGCGGGCCGTCAACCACGGGTTCCTCCGGTCGCTGGGCGTGGACGTGCCGGTGGACTACACGGTGCCGGGCGCGCTGGACGGCCTCGACGCCGACGTGGTGCTCGACGCGGCCGGGGCCGAGGGCGCGCTGGCGGCGGTCCGGGACGGCGGGGTGTTCGGCTGGCTGCACGTGGCGGTGTCGGAGGAGCTGGCCGCCGCCGCGCGGGCCCGGGACGTCCGGATCGCCGCGCACCTGGTGCACCCGGACGGCCACGGCCTGGCCCGGCTCGGGGCCCTGGTGGACGCGGGGGCGCTCCGGGTGGAGCTCGCGGAGGTGTTCCCGCTGGCGGAGGCGGCCCGGGCGCACGCGACGCTGGCCACCGGCCGGGTACGCGGGAAGCTCGTGCTGGCGCTGTGACGTCCGGTACCTGGGAAAAGGGGTCCGGGGTGGGTCGGTCAGCCGGGACAATGGGCTGCGATGACCGCCGACGAGAGGGCCCCTCGATGATTCCCGCGCCGTTCCGCGCCGCCGAGAACCGCTACGACACGATGGAGTACCGGCGCACCGGGCGCAGCGGCCTCAAGCTGCCCGCCGTCTCCCTCGGCCTGTGGCACAACTTCGGCGACGACAAGCCCCTGGACACCCAGCGGGCCATCCTGCGCCGCGCGTTCGACCTCGGGGTCACGCACTTCGACCTGGCGAACAACTACGGGCCGCCGTACGGGGCCGCCGAGGCCAACTTCGGGCACCTGTTCGCGCAGGACTTCCGGCCCTACCGCGACGAGCTGGTGCTGTCCACGAAGGCGGGCTACGACATGTGGCCCGGCCCGTACGGCGAGTGGGGCTCGCGCAAGTACCTCCTGGCGAGCCTCGACCAGTCCCTGGCCCGGATGGGCGTCGACTACGTGGACATCTTCTACTCGCACCGGTTCGACCCGGACACCCCGCTCGAGGAGACCATGGGCGCGCTGGCCACCGCCGTGCGGCAGGGCAAGGCGCTCTACGTCGGGATCTCCTCCTACAGCGCCGAGCGGACCCGGGAGGCGGCCGCGATCCTCGCCGACCTGGGGGTGCCGCTGCTGATCCACCAGCCGTCGTACTCGATGCTCAACCGCTGGATCGAGGACGACGGGCTGCTCGACACCCTCGCGGACGTCGGCGCCGGGTGCATCGGGTTCGCGCCGCTGCAGCAGGGGCTGCTCACCGACCGGTACCTGAACGGGATCCCCGGGGACTCCCGCGCCGCCCAGGGCAAGTCCCTCGACCCGCACGCGCTGACCGACGCGATGGTCGGCAAGCTGCGGGCGCTCAACGGGATCGCGGAGCGGCGCGGGCAGTCCCTCGCGCAGCTGGCTCTGACCTGGCTGCTGCGGGACGACCGGGTGACGTCGGCGCTGATCGGGGCGTCGTCGGTGGCCCAGTTGGAGAACAACCTGGCGGCGGTGCGGGGGCCGAAGCTGACGGCGGAGGAGCTGGCCGAGATCGACCGGCACGCCACCGACCGGGCGAACCTGTGGCAGGAGTCCAGCGACGCGTGACGTGTGGGGCACGTCCTGTCGGGCGTGCCCCACAACCACTACCGGGCCTTGTTGTAGGCCTCCGTCAACCAGGTGACCGCTTGGTCGACCCGCCCCGCCAGCACCGCGTGCTCCGCGTCCGAGGTGAGCTTCGCCGTCGACGGCATCGCCGCCGGCCCGCCCTCGGCGATGGCCTTCTGCGCCACGTCCCGGGCCACCGACACCACCACGTCGTCCTGCGCGAACGAGTCCCGCGAGGACCGGTTCAGCGCCACCGCCGCGTCCTTCAGCGCCGCCAGCACGTCCTTCGGCGTGCGCACCGACCCGTCGGACCGCCACAGCCGCTCCTTCAGCGCCCGGTCCAGGGCCCGCACGGCGGTGGCGATGTCCCGGTCGCCGCCGATCCCGGCGAGCTGGTCGCGCACCTTCCGCAGCCGGTCGCGCGCGGGGTCGGTCCGCAGCCCCCAGCCGTACGCGTACAGCGGGTCGTACACCGCGTCGCCCACATTGGACGGCAGTTGGCTCTCGCTGCGGGCCCAGGTCACCGGCAGCCGACCGGTGAACGGCCGGTCCCCGAACAGCACGTCGGCGACGCCCGCGCCCTCGCTGCCGGGCAGCCAGGAGGCCACGACGCCCCGGGCGGCGGGCACGATGCCGGTGATGTCCAGCGGCCGGCCCGACACGGTGAGGACCACGCACTTCATGGCCGCGCACACCGTGTCCACGGCCGCCCGGTCGGCGACCGAGAGCTGGAGCGAGTGGCCGTTGCCGACGTCGCCGAGGCCCTCGGCGTACGGGGTCTCGCCGACGACCACCACGCCGACCGTGTGCCCGGCGGTCGGGGCGGAGGCGTCGCGGCTGTGGGTGACGGTGGCCGTGGGAGCGACCTGGCGGATGCCGGCGAGGATGGTGGTGCCCCGGTTGGCGTTGCCGGACTCCCCCTGCCAGGTCAGGGTCCAGCCGCCGGTCTGGTTGCCCAGGTCGTCGGCGTTGGAGCCGGCCACGTACACCTTCGCGGACTTCGACAGGGGCAGCACGCCGTCGTTCTTGAGCAGCACCTGGGACGCGGCGGCGGCCCGGCGCGCGACGTCGCGGTGCGCCGCGTCGCCGATCTCGCCGAGGTGGGTGCGGTCGGCGTAGGGCCGCTCGAACAGGCCGAGGGCGAACTTCTGGGTCAGGATCCGGGCCACCGCGTCGTCGATCCGCGCGCCGGACACCTCACCGGTACCCGCCAAGGCCGTGAGGCTCTCGGTGAAGTCCCTGATCGCGTAGGGCACCATCACCATGTCGATGCCCGCGTTGACACCGGTCTTCACGTCGCTGCGGTAGTCGCCGGGGATCTGGTCGATGCCCTGCCAGTCGGAGATCACGAAACCCTTGAACCTCAGTTCCCCCTTGAGGACGCCGGTGATCTGGTCGGCCCGCGCGTGCATCTTCACCGGGGCGGCGTCGGTGCCGAGCACCTGCAGACTGGAATACGAGGGCATCACGGTCCCGACCCCCTTGTCCACGGCCGTCCGGAACGGCGCGAGGTGCACGGCGTCGAGCTGCGCGGCCGTACCCCTCGTGACGCCCTGGTCCGTGGTGTAGGTGCCCGTGGTCGACGAGCCGTAGGCGGTCCCGCCGTCGCCGAGGAAGTGCTTGGCGGTGCCGAGTACGGCGGTGGGGTCGGCGAGCCGGCCGTCGTTCTGCAACCCGTCGATGATGGTGGCCATCTGCTGGACCAGCGCCGGGTCCTCCCCGAACGCCTCGTAGGACCGGCCCCAGCGTTCGTCGCGGGTCACGCACACACACGGCGCGAACGCCCACGGCACCCCGGTCGCGCGGGTCTCCGTCGCGGTGACCCGGCCGCTCTCCTTCACCAGCGCCGGATCGCGGGTCGCGCCCAGCCCGAGGTTGTGCGGGAACACGGTCGCGCCGAGCAGGTTGTTGTTGCCGTGCACGGCGTCGATGCCGTAGATGAGCGGGATCTGCAACGGGGTGGCCCGGGCGTGGGTCTGGAAGTTGTCCACCATGTCGGCCCAGGCGACCGGCGTGTTGGGGCTGGGCACCGAGCCGCCGCCGGACAGCAGCGAACCGAGCCGGTAGGTGACGATGTCGGCGCCGTTGCCGACGGCCGCGCGCTCGGCCTGGGTCATCTGACCGACCTTGTCCTTCAGGGTCATCCGCGACATCAGGTCCGCGACCCGTTGCCCGGCGGGCAGGTTCCGGTCCAGGTACGGCAGGCCGTGCGCGTTGATCACCACCGTGGCGGTACCGGAGCCCAGGGTCGCGCCGGTCGCCGTCAGCGTCACCGGGATGGTCTTCCCGATCGAGGCCGGGGTGCCGGCCGTGGTGACGACGGGAACCGTGCGGGTGGTCCCCGACGGGGTGCCCGCCGGGAAGGAGAGCGTGCCGTCGCCGGCCGTGTAGTCGACGCCCGGCACGGCCGTACCGCCGCCGAGGACGTAGCGCACGGTCACGTCCCCGCCGATCGGGCCGCCCCCGGGCTGGGTCACGGTCACCCCGACCTGGACGGTCCCCCCGGCGTCGGTCACGTACGCGTCCGTGGCCACGCCCACGCCCGACACCGCCGAGCCGTACAGGGCGACGTCGTCGAACAGCAGTTCACCGGTGCTGCCGCCCGGCAGGTTGACCGCGTAGCCCCACATCTGGGTCAGGGTCAGGCTGCCGTCGGTCGGCGCGCCGGACGGCTGGTAGTCGGTGCGCTTCACGAACCCGCCGAACGGCACCCTGACCTGCTGCCAGCCGGCGGCCGTGTCGGTGAACCAGGCCTGGAACAGCTCCGAGTGCTCGCCGTCGGTCCCGCCGTCCTTCAGTTCGAACTCGACCCGCTGCCCCGAGCCGGTGCCCTTGACCCAGAAGCTGAAGCCGCCGTAGGTGGTCCAGTCCCCCGACGCCGGCAGGTTGTGGCTGAACCCGCCCCACGCGCCGACGGTGTAGACGGCGCTCAGCGCGTGGTTGTCGGCCCCCGCTCCGGGCCGGTCGGCGGCGGGGGCCTGGGTCAGCTTCGGCCGGCTGGCCGCGTCGGCCCCGAACGGGAAGATGCCGGGGCTGGTCTCGGTGATCGGCGGCGTGCCCTCGAAGTCGGCGACCACGGCCGGGGCCGGCACCGCCTGGGCGGGCACCGAGGAGACCAGTGTCGCGACCAGGGCGGCGCCGGCCAGCGCGGCCGCCAGCCGTCGCCGGGCGGGAATACGTGGATACATGGGACACACCTCTCCGGGCACCAGAGTGAGAGAGCGCTCTCTGGCGCAGAGTAGGGGTCCCCGCACCCACCGGTCAAGCATTGACGCCGTTCGCTGTCAGGCGGGGTTGTCCGCGTGCGTGAAGGTCTCCCACGCCAGGAAGTGGCTCACGCCGGCCGGCCGCTTCGACTCCGTGTACCGCCGCGTCGTCGGCATGTCCATCCCGGACCGGGTGTGCAACGCGTTGAACCCCACCTCCGTCACCGGCCCCAGCCCCTTCTTCACCGAGCCCCCGCACAACGAGGCGGGTACGGCCGTGCCCAGTTCGTAGCGGGCGTGGAAGTAGAGGGCCTGGGAGAGCCGGGGCTGGGCCTCCGGGTACAGGTCGACGCCCTGGTGGCGGGCCGTCTCCGCGACGTGCGCGATGGCCGCCAGGCCCCAGCCCGTGTGGCCGAAGTCCCGGCAGGTCTCCTGGGCGAGGCCGTCGGTGAAGGTGGACTGGCCCTGCCAGTACCCGATGAGTTCCGCTCTGGTGTCGATCGACGGACAGTCGGCCGGGTAGCGGGGCAGCGCGCCGTCGGAGGCCAGGTAGATGTACGCCGGCAGCCGGGCCCGCCACGTCGCCACCGCGCGGTCGAAGACGGCCCGGTCGTCGAGGAACACCGCGATCCCGATGGCGGCGTCGGTCATGATCAGTTCCCAGTTGCCGTTCTTGCAGCCCACGTTGCTCGTCACCTCGGGCAGGTAGACGGTGCGCAGCGTCGTGGCGAACCGGCTGACCTGCGGCCACGAGGTGTAGGTGTGCTTGATCAGCTCGGCGGCCCGGGAGAAGTTCGCCCCCGCCCAGCCGGACTGCAACGGGGCGTTGCTGTTCGTGTGGTCCCGGATCACCGCCGACCAGGCGTCCATGATCGCGATCGACTTCCGCGCGTGCCGCGCGTCCTTCGTGACATACCAGAGCAGCGCCTGGGTGTACGCGGCCATCGCGTCCTCGCGCTCGTCCGAGCAGCCGTTGTTCGGATTGGACGACGAACCGCACTCCACGACGGCGCGCGGCCTCGGGGTCCAGGACAGGGACGCGTAGGAGCTGGTGCGCATCGCGTCGTAGGCGGACTTCCAGGGTTGGGTGCCGGCGAAGGCCTTGGAGCGGGCGAGGTCGAGTTGGGGACGGGAGAGGAGGACGCCGGGGTGTTGGAAGGCGGCGGCCGAGGACTGTCCGGTGACCGGGGCGGCGGCCCGGGGCGAGTCCTGATGGGCGGCGGCCGGGGTCGGCAGGAGGAGGGTGGCTGTCGCTAGGACGGCCGTGACCAGGTGCGTTATGCGTGCCATGCCTGAGAATGCGAGCGGGTGTTCCACGGGGTCAACACCGGTTCCCGCCCGACGGAAAGGGCTGGCACACCCCCGGGACGACCGGGGGCATGCCGCTGGCGGGCGCGCCGCCGACCTGCGGCGCGCCCGGGAACGCCGCCTCGACTACGGCAACGCGTTGAGGTACGCCCGGTGGCTCCGGGAGAACTCGTACCCGTTGAACCTGTCCCAGTTCACCGACCACGTCATCAGCCCGCGCAGCCCGGGATACACCCCGCGCGGCCGGTACGACCCGCAGTTCGTGCCCTTGGCCAGGCAGTCGAACGCCTTCTGGGTCTCCGCCACGGTCGTGTACCCGTTGCCCGCCTGCGAGGCCGCCGGCAGCCCGAACGCGACCTGCTCGGGCCGCAGCGCCGGGAACGCGTTCCCCTTCACCGGGAAGCCCGCCAGCAGCATGTCCGTCATGGCCACGTGGAAGTCGTGCCCACCCATCGTGTGGTACTGGTTGTCCAGCCCCATGATCGGCCCCGAGTTGTAGTCCTGCACGTGCAGCAGGGTCAGGTCGTCGCGGAGCGCGTGGATCACCGGCAGGTACGAGCCGGCCCGCGCGTCGCCCCCGTTGGTGCCCGGCCCGTAGAACTGGTAGCCGAGCTGCACGAAGAACGTCTCCGGCGCCATGGTGAGCACGAACTTCGCCCCGTACCGCGCCTTGAGGGTCCTCAACGCGGAGATCAGGTTCACGATCACCGGGGTCGTCGGGTTGCGGAAGTCCGTGTCGTTGGCGTTCAGCGACAGCGAGTGGCCCTCGAAGTCGATGTCCAGCCCGTCGAGCCCGTAGGTGTCGATGATCGCCGCCACCGAGGTGACGAACTTGTCGCGCGCCGCCGTGGTGGTGAGCTGGACCTGGCCGTTCTGGCCGCCGATGGAGATCAGCACCTTCTTGCCGGCGGCCTGTTTGGCCCGGATGCCGGCGAGGAAGTCGGCCTGGCTCTCCACGTTCGCGCACTCGGTCGCCGGGCACTGCCGGAACCGGATGTCGCCGGAGGTCACCGAGGTCGGCTCGCCGAACGCCAGGTTGACGAAGTCCCACTCCGCCGGCACGTCGCGCATCGGGATGTAGCCGGAACCATTGGCGAAGGACGCGTGCAGATACCCGACGAGTACGCGCCTGGGCAGGTCACCGCTGGGCGGCGTACCCGTCGGCCTGGTCTTTCCCGAACTTTCCGCCGTGTACGCCGAGCAGTTGCCCGCCCCGTCACACGCCCGCACCTTGAACCGGTACGTCGTGTCTGCGGTCAGCCCGGTGGCCGTGAAACTGGTGGCCGCGCCGGCCGAGGTCGGGACCCCGCCGTCCCGGGACACGTCGTAGCGCACGGCGCCCGAGTCGTCGGTGGACGCCGCCCAGCTCACGGCCAGGGTGCTCGACGTCGCGCCGCCGACGGCCGGGGTGCCGGGGACGGTGGGCGGCGTGGTGTCCGGGGCCACCGGCGGCCCGTCGAGCACCAGGTCGTCGGCGAGGTACGCGCCGGTGCCGTACCAGCCGTTCAGGTAGATGGTGACCGTGGACGTGGTCGCGCCCGTGGTGAACGACGTGGACAGCTGCGCCCAGGTCGCGCCCGGCTGGCCCCAGGTGCTCACGTCGGTGGTGCCGGTGCCGGTCGCGCCGAGGAACACGTAGGCGCCCCTGACCCACGCCGACAGCGTGTACGTCGAGGACGGCTTGACCCGGACGGACTGCTGGCAGCGCGCGAAGTCGCCGCCCTGCGGGGTGGCCTCCAGGGCGGAGGTGCCGCCGTGCACGGGGGTGGTGACGGTGCGGGCCGAGGCGGGGCAGGACCAGCCGGTCAGGCCGGTCTCGAAGCCGGGGTTGGTGGCGAGGTTGGCGGCGGACGCGGCTCCCGGGGCGGGGGCGCCCGACGGGCCGGCGGAGGCGGTGGCGGCCGGCGACAGTGCCGCGCCGAGGACGAGGGCGGCGAGGACCGCCAGGGGTTTCCTGCGCATGGTGCTTCCTCTCGGGAGGGGGCGCGGGGCGACCGCGAGGCCGCCCCGCACCGGTCAGAAGCGGTTCGCTACGGCAGCGTGTTCAGGTGCGGCTTGACCGAGTTGGCGAACGCGTACCCGTTGGACGCGTCCCAGTTGATCGACCACGTCATGACGCCCCGCAGCCCCGGCCACGTCGCCGGCGGCTTGAACGTGCCGCAGTTGGTGCCCTTGGCCAGGCAGTCCACAGCGTTGTTGATGGTCCCGGGCGAGAGGTAGCCGCCGCCGGCCGCCGAGGTGGTCGCCGGCAGGCCGAGGGCGATCTGGTCGGGCCGCAGCGCGCTCTGCAACTGGATGCAGGCCAGCGCGGTCACGAAGTTCACGGTGCCCTGGCTGTACGCGGCCATCTGGTCGCAGCCGAGCATCGCGCCCGAGTTGTAGAACTGGGTGTGCACGACCGTGAGGATGTCCTTGATGTTGAGCGCCAGCTTGAAGTACTCGGAACCGGTGCTCTGCATGTCGATCGTCTGCGGGGCCATCGTGATGATCAGGTTGGCCCCGACCGACGCCCGGATCGAGCGCAACGCCTGCCCCATGTAGGTGGCGCTGACCCCGTTCTCCAGGTCGATGTCCACCCCGTCGAACCCGTACCGGGTCAGGATCGACGTCACGCTGTTCGCGAAGTTCGTCGCCGCCGCCGCGCTGTTGACGGACACGGTGCCCTTCTCGCCGCCGACGGACAGGACGATGTGCTGGCCCCGGGCGTGCAGGGTGGCGACGTCCGCCCGGAACTGGGCGTCGGTGTAGCCGCCGAGCGCGCTCGACAGTCCCGAGTCGAGGGTGAAGGTCACGCCGCCCGGCTTGGACGGGTCGGTGTCGGCGAAGGAGATCGCCACCAGGTCGTAGCTGACCGGCACGTCGGCGAGCTTGAGGGGGCGCGCGCCGTTGGTGAAGTTCTGCCAGTACCCGGTGAGGGCGTGTTTCGGCAGCGGACCCGGGTTGGGGTTGCCGGTCGGGGTCGGCGTCGGGCTGGGGCTCGGCGTCGGGCTGGCCGTGGGACTCGGGCTCGGCGTGGGGGACTTCGTCGGGCTGGCGGTCGGCTTCGGGCTCGCGGTCGGCGACGGCCCGGCCGGTCCGGCGAGGTTCACGTCGTCGGCGTAGTAGGTGCCCTGCCCGTACCAGCCGTGCAGGTAGACCGTGACCGTCGTGGCGCTGCCGGAGGTGAAGGTCAGCGACAGGGGCTTGTACGCCCCGCCGGTGCCCGGGGTCCAGGTGGACGCGCCGCCGGTGATCCCCAGGTAGACATAGGAGCCGTTGACCTGGGCGGACAGCGTGTAGCTGGTGTTGGGCGCGACGGACACCGTCTGGCGACACTCGGCGGTGGTGCCCCCGGCGACCCCGGCGAGGGCGTAGGTGCCGGAGTTCGCGTGCCCGGTGACGACGCTGGCCGCCGGGTCGCAGGTCCACGGGGCGAGGGTGCCGGTCTCGAAGCCGGGGTTGGTGACATTGTTCGCGACGGGGGCCGCGAGGGGGGCGGTCGTCGACGCGAGGGCCGGGATCGCGAGGCCGACCGCGAGGGCCGCCGCCGTGACCGCGGTGGCGAGTGTCGCTCTTCGCACGGGATGCTCCTTGGGCTGAGGGGTAGAAGAACATGATCCCTCCCCTCAGCAAGGTTTGTTAACAATTTGGCGCACCGACATTCCAGATCCATGATCGACGGGTACAGGCGGGAGGCGCCCGGGCCCGCGCGCACCCGGTGCTCGGGGACTCCGTGGCTGCGCCCGGGCCGTCGGCGCTGAGGGTCCCCGCCTCGGCCCCGCGCACGTCAGTCCAGGTATCCGCCGATGCGGACCGAACTCTCCCGGGGGCCTCCGAAGGACGGGTCCACCCACACGACCTCCGACCGGCCACCGTGGCCGTGCACCCGCATCAGGTCGTCCAGCGAGTCGAACACGCAGAACTGGGCCACTCCGGTGGTCGTCCCCAGCCATCGCAGAACCACCCGGTCGTCGGACCAGGCCACGCCGTAGCCGACGATCCCGAGACCGCTGACTCCGGTCGGGTCGTCCCAGCGACGCAGGGCGAACCTGCGCGGTGGCCGGGGCATGTCCGGGTCGCCGTCGCGGGGAGACTCGGGGATCCGGGCCGCCGACGAGTAGTAGTCACCCACTGTCCACCACCGTCAGGGCGTTGCGTGCAGTGTCGGCCGGCCAGCAGGGAAACGGGTTCTCGGAAGCCGAGGCCACCGCGCACCCTTCACACGCGTTCGTGCCTTCGGCGGGCCGGTGCACTTCCAGGACCAACTCCGCCAGCAGGCGGATCAACGCCTTGATCGGGGACACCGCCTCAGCCCCGACCGACAGGGCGCTCACGCGAGCAAAGCCCGGGCGACCAGCATCGGGTACGCGATCCGTCGGCTCTCGCACGGCCACCTCACATCGGCGGTCCCCGGTGTCCGGCAGCCCAGACACCAGCCGCCCGGGGACTCCGTGTGCAGCCGCATGACCGCCTCGGCCTGCTCTACCGACAGCACCACCGCGTCGTCCATCTCCAGCACCTTCCGTAGCTCGAACGGGCGGCTCCCCGCCCATGGGTGGGAACCACCACCCGAACGAACGAGGAGCGCCCCGCACTCAGCGTGGCGGGTACAGTGGGCGTCCGGGAGTTGTCCGAAGTTGCCAGTCATGTCAGGCAACGCGGGAATGCCCGGTCACGCCAGCGGACCATGGCAACGTACGGCGGGTGACGGACGTGGCGACATTCGGCGACACACTCAGGCGGCTGATGGCCGAGCGCGGGATGACCCTCGGCGCGCTCGCGGAACGGGCGCTCTTCGACAAGGGGTACCTGTCCAAGGTCCTCAATGGGAAGAAGCCGCCGAGCGAGGCCGTGGCGAAGGCGTGCGACGCGGCCCTGGCCGCCCGGGGCGAGCTGGTCTCCGCCGCGCGGCTGGACCTGGTGGCGGCCCGCGACGCGCAGCCTTGGCAGACCGCCGAGCTGATCCACCGGATCCAGTCGTCGGACACGTCGGCATCCGCCCTCGAAGGGCTCGACGCGACGGTGTTCGAGCTGTGCTGCCAGTACCCGTATCGCGATGCTTCTGATCTTCGGCGCGAGGCCCAGGACTGGTTGCGGCGGGTCGCTGACCTGCTGCGCCGGCCGGTCGGACTGCGACAGCACCGGGAGCTGCTGGTGGCCGCCGGGAGGTTGGCTCTGCTCATCGGGTGCGTCGAATACGACATGGGACTGCGGGCCGGCGCGGAGGCCACCCGGATCGCCGCCCGGCAGCTCGCGCACGAGGCCGGCAGCGCGGAGATCCTGGCGTGGACGCACGAGTTGAGCGCCTGGTTCGCGCTCACCCAGGGGCGCTACGAGAGCGTGGTCGACGAGGCGGCCGCCGGGGTCGCGGTCGCCGGTTCGCATCCCGTCACGGTGCAGCTGTTGGCGCAGCGGGCGAAGGCCAAGGCCCGGATCGGTGACATCGAGTCGGTCCGGCGGGCGCTGGGCGAGGGCGCGGACCTGCTGGCCGCGATGCCCCGGCCGGACCGTCCCGACCATCACTTCGTGGTCGACCCCGACAAGTGGGACTTCTACGCGATGGACGCGTACCGGCTCGCGGGAGCCGACGATCTGGCTGCGGAGCACGCTCGGCAGGTGCTCGCAAGGTCGCGGCGGCCGAATGGTGGCGAGGCGTCACCGATGCGGGCCGCCGAGGCGCGGTTGACGCTCGGGGTGGTGGCGGCGCGGGCGGGGGACCTGGAGGAGGCGCTGGTCCGGGGCACCGAGGCACTCGGCGGCGACCGTAGGTCACTTCCGTCCCTGGTCATGGTGGCGAGCGAGCTGGAGTCGACCCTCCACGAGCTGTACCCGGAAGAGCCGGGCACGCGCGGGTTCACCGACCATCTGAGGTCCGTCGGCTAGGTCCGCGATCTGCGGACACCGGCCCTCGTGGCGTGTCAGGGCCGTGTCAGGGGCGTGTCCGGCCGGCCGCCGACAGTTGCCGCATGACAACGAACAGCACCCCCGCGACCCAGACCACCACCCCGCCGGTCGGAGGCTTCCAGGAGCTCGACGGCCGCCGGCTCTTCGTGCACACCTCCGGCACCGGCGGACCGGCCGTCGTGTTCCTGCCGGGTGCCAGCGCGATCGGCCTCGACTACTTCGGCCTCCAGCAGCTGGTCGCCGAGTTCAGCACCGCCGTGGTGTACGACCGCGCCGGCACCGGGTTCAGCGACGACGCGGAACTGCCGCGCACCGGAGAGGCCGTCGCCACGGAGCTGCGCGAACTGCTGGCGGCCCAGGGCATCCCCGGCCCGTACGTGCTGGTGGCGCACTCCCTCGGCGGGGCCTACGCGCACCGGTTCGCCCAGCTGTACCCGGAGGACGTCGCCGGGCTGGTCTGGTTGGACGCCTTCCACCGCGAGTGGGACGCGTTGCTGCCGGCGGAGGCGAGCCTGGCGGCCGGTGAGGAGATGGCGCCGTCGGAGGAGCAGCTCCGGCAGGCGTTGCCGTTCATCCGCGACATGGTCGGCGCGATGTTCGTGGACTTCCCGGCGGAGGTGCGCGAGGCCGCGGTCGACTACCACGTGAGTGACCGGTGGATCCAGGTCGGCATCGTCGAGCGCGCCTCGACGACCGCGCTCGCCGCCGAGCTCAACGCCGGCCCGGGCATGCCCGACGTGCCGGTGGTCGCGCTGACGCCGCTGGGGGTCGACCCGGTGCAGGCGTCGCTGATGTCGGCGGAGACGCTCCAGAAGGTGCACGACGGAAAGTCGCGGTTGGACGCGAACCTGGTCGGGCAGGTCACGCACGGCGAGCAGCGGGTGCTGTCGGACACGAACCACAGCCAGCTGATCACCGAGCGGGCCGACGCGGTGGTGGCGGCGATCCGGGACGTGGTGGACCGGGCAGCGGGCGCCTAGTCCGTCAGGGGTCGGCTCAGGTCCCGCCGGCCTCCCGGTGCGGCACCAGCCACACCGCCGCGTGTGGCCCGAGCTGCACGAACGCCGAGGCCGGCTGCCCGTCCCACGGCGTCGGCGCCGCGAGCAGACTCCCCCAGCACCCCACGTCGGAGCCCCCGTACAGCCGGGAGTCGGTGTTGAGCACCTCCCGCCACCGCCCGGGGAACGGCAGCCCCACCCGGTGGTCGGCCTGCGGGGTGCCGGCGAAGTTGACGACGCACGCGACCACCGACCCGTCCGGCCCCCAGCGCAGGAACGCCAGCACGTTGCTGTCCCGGTCCTGGCAGGAGATCCACTGGAACCCGTCGCGGTCGGCGTCGCGCGCCCACAGGGCCGGGCGGTCCCGGTAGAGCAGGTTCAGGTCGCGGACCAGTGCCCGGACCCCGGCCGCCCCGGGCTCGTCGGCGCCGGACCAGTCGAGCCCGAGGTGTTCGCTCCACTCGCCCTCGGCGCCCAACTCGAAACCCATGAAGAGCAGTTTCTTTCCGGGGTACGCCCACATGTAGGCCAGCAGTCCGCGCACCCCGGCGAGGCGCTGCCACCGGTCCCCGGGCAGCTTGGCGAGCAGGGCGCCCTTGCCGTGTACGACCTCGTCGTGGCTGATGGCGAGGAGGAACTGTTCCTCGAAGGCGTACATGGACGGCCAGGTCACGTCGTCGTGGTGGTAGCGCCGGTGCACGGGGTCGCGGGCCAGGTAGGACAGGGTGTCGTGCATCCAGCCCATGTTCCATTTCAGGCCGAAGCCGAGGCCGCCCCACTCGACGGGCCGGGACACGCCGGGCCAGGCGGTGGACTCCTCGGCGATCATGACGACGCCGGGTGAGCCCTGGTAGACGGCGGTGTTCAGTTGGCGGAGGAAGCCGATGGCCTCGGTGTTCTCCCGGCCGCCGTGGTGGTTGGGTTCCCACTGGCCGGGGCCTCGGGAGTAGTCGAGGTAGAGCATCGAGGCGACGCCGTCGACCCGGAGGCCGTCGATGTGGAACTCCTCGCACCAGTACTGGGCGCTGGCGACGAGGAAGTTGCGGACCTCGGGGCGGCCGTAGTCGAAGATCAGGCTGCCCCAGTCGGGGTGGGTGCCCCGGCGCGGGTCGGGGTGCTCGTAGAGGGGTTCGCCGTCGAACCGGGCGAGCGCCCAGTCGTCGGCGGGGAAGTGCGCGGGTACCCAGTCGAGGAGGACGCCGATGCCGGCCTGGTGCAGCCGGTCGATGAGGTACCGCAGGTCGTCGGGGTCGCCGAACCGGGCGGTGGGGGCGAAGTACCCGGTGACGTGGTAGCCCCAGGAGCCGCCGTACGGGTGCTCCATGACGGGCATGAACTCCACGTGCGTGAAGCCCAGGTGCCGCACGTGGCCGACGAGCTGCTCGGCGAGGTCGCGGTAGGACAGGCCGGGGCGCCAGGAGCCGAGGTGCACCTCGTACACGGAAAGGGGTCGTGCGTGGTGGTCGGCGGTGCGGCCCGCGAGCCAGGCGGCGTCGCCCCAGGTGTGGTGGGACTCGTGCACGACGGAGGCGGTGTGCGGGGGGCATTCGGTGGCGGCGGCCATCGGGTCGGCCCGGTCCCGCCAGGACCCGTCGGCCCCGTGGATCCGGTACTTGTACCGCTGCCCGGGGCTGATCCCGGCGACGTGCCCGGCCCACACGCCGCTGGTGCCGAGGGGTTCGAGGCGGACGCCGTCGTGCGGGGCCCAGCCGTTGTGGTCGCCGACGACCCGGACCTCGCGGGCGCGCGGGGCCCACACGGCGAACCGGCAGCCGTGCGCGTCGGGGTGCGCGCCGAGGACCGTCCACAGGCGTTCGTGGCGGCCCTCGCCGAACAGGTAGAGATCGAGGTCCCCGGGCCCGGCCGCCACCGAGGGCCGGTCAGAGGCCGCCTCCGGATGACCGGCCCGGTCGGCTGTCCCGGGCCGGCCCGGCCGGTGCGCCGTCGTCACGGGGTGGTGGTGAGGGCGAGCAGGTTCCCCTCGGGTACCACGATGGGTGGCCGTTCCCCGATCGGCGGCACCCGCGGGCTGAGCACGGAGGCCTCGTCGATCGCGGCCGCGTACGCCTGCGCGGTGGTGGCCGCGATGGTGGGCCACAGGTAGTTCTTGCGGATCATGGCCCGGGCCTTGGCGACCATTCGCTTGGCGGCCTTCGGGTCCTCGATCAGCCGGGTGACGGCGTCGGCGAGCGCGGCGGGGTCCCCGGGGCCGAACGCGAGCCCGGTCCGGCCGTGCTGGACGATCGCGAGCAGGCCCCCGGTGGCGGCGGCGGCGAGCGGCGCCCCGGCGGCGGACGCTTCGAGGGCCACCATCCCGAACGGCTCGTACAGGCTGGGGACGACCACGGCGTCGGCGACGGCCAGCAGCGCGGCCAGTTCGACCTCCTCCATGAAGCCGCAGAACTCGACGTCCTGGCCGAGCCGGGCGCACAGGTCGGCGAGTTCGGGGCGGTGCGGGCCGTCGCCGGCGATGACGAGCCGCAGGCCGGGGTGCCGGTCCCGGAGTACCGGCAGGGCGCTGATCAGGTCCTGGACGCCCTTCTCGTAGACGAGGCGGCCGGCGTAGACGACGAGCGGGCCGTCGTGGGCGGTGTAGCTTTCCCGGGCGCGTTCGACGGCCTTGCGGGGGGCGCGCCACCGGCGGTCGTCGACGCCGTTGGGGATCACCTCCACGGCGGCGTCGTGCAGTTCGAGGAGGCGGGTGACCTCCCATTTCATGTACTCGGAGCACACCAGCACCCGGCTGGCCTCCCGCGCCAGCCACCACTCGACGGCGTGGATGCAGCGGTTCATCTCCTCGGGCAGCCAGCCCTGGTGCCGGCCGGCCTCGGTCGCGTGGATGGTGGCGACCAGCGGCAGGCCGAGGTGTTCGGTGAGCGTGACGGCGGTGTGCGTGACGAGCCAGTCGTGGGCGTGGATCACGTCGAACTCGGCGGTGGCGGCGGCGCGCAGGGCGGCGCGGGTCAGGGCGTGGTTGAACGCCATGGTCCAGGCGAGCAGCGACGAGGTGGCCAGCGGGAACGGCGGCGGGTCCTCGGGGGCGCGGACGACCCGGACCCCGCCGCGCATCTCGTCGACGGGCAGGCCGGGGGCGTGCCGGGTGACGACGGTGACCTCGTGGCCGGCGACGGCGAGCTGGGTGGCGAGGGCGTGCACGTGCCGGCCGAGGCCGCCGACCATGACGGGTGGATATTCCCAGGCCAGGATCAGAACCCGAAGCGGTCCGGTGGGCACGGTCGGCGTTTCGGGCGTCATGACGCGGTTCCCCTACGACTGTCGAGTGTCAGCTGAGCGCCACGGACGGGTGCGCAGCACTTCGGCGACCGACCAGGCCTGGAAGGGGCAGCCGGTGGCGCGGTGGGGCGGATCTCCGTCCGTGGTTTCGCTGATCGAGCCTAGTCCAAATTCTGACAAATGCCTTTCAACACCCCCAAAAAGATCATTGACGGGTACGCCGGCCCGCGCACACGCGCCCGCGTACGGCCCCAGCAGCCAGGGCCACACGGTGCCCTGGTGGTAGGCGGCGTCCCGCTCGGCCGGCCCGCCCCGGTGCGTCGGGCGGTAGTCGAGCGCGCCCGGCGTGAGGCTGCGCAGGCCGAGCGGGGTGAGCAGGCGGGCGCCGAGCGCCGCGAGCGGGCCGGGTTCGGGGAGCAGCGGCCCGTCGGGCAGCGACCAGGCGAGCAGCTGGTTGGGCCGGACGGCCGGGTCGTCGCCGGCCGGTCCGTCCACGACGTCGTACAGCAGGCCGTCCGGGCGCGGGTACCGGCGGGCGAACGACGCGACCGCCCGGGCGTGCGCGGCGCCGGCCGGCCCGGGTGCCTCCCCGACCCGGGCGGCGAGGTCCGCGACCGCCGCGAGGGCGTTGATCCACAGTGCGTTGACCTCGACGGGCTTGCCGGTCCGGGGTGTCACGGGCACTCCGTCGACCCGGGCGTCCATCCAGGTCAGGGCCACGCCGGGCGCGCCCTGGCGGAGCAGGCCGTCGGCGGGGTCGACCCCGATCCCGTACCTCGTTCCGGCGAGGTGGGAGGCGATAATCTCGGTCAGGTGGGGCAACAGCTCCGCCGCGAGGTCTATATCACCGGTGGCGTGCACGTGCCGGGCCACGGCGTGCGGGAACCACAGGCTCGCGTCCGCGCTGTTGTACTCCACCGCCCCCGTGTCGGCCGTGTTCGCCAGCATCCCCTCGGACAGCGTCGCCGCGTACCCGGTGAGGAGTTCACGGCCCTCGGCGGTCCAGCCGGTGGCGAGGAACAGGCCCTCGTAGCAGGTCAGGGTGTCGCGGGTCCACGGGCCGAACCAGGGGTAGCCGGCGACGACGTCGGGGCCGGTCGGGGTCGTGACGATGAAGGAGGCGGCGGCCACCCGCAGGGTCGCGGCCACGGGGTCGCCGGCCGCGCCGGCCGCGATGGCCCGGAGCCGGCGGCGGGCGGTGTCGAGGACGACCTCGACGGGCGGCGGGCGCGTGTCGAGGCCCCCGGCGGTCCCGGCCGGGCGGCCAGCCGGGACCACGCCCGCGCCGCCCGCCTCCCCGGCCCACGCCGACACATCCAGCACCGCCCCCGGCCCGGCCAGGTCCGCCGTGAACGTGCCCGCGTGCCACAGGTCCTCCTCGGCCGCCAGCCCCCGGGCGGCCTCCTCCCGGTGACGCACCCCGCGCCACCAGTCCCCGGTGGCCGCCCAGCTCGGCCCGGCCAGCCGGTACGCGCCGTCGACCAGCACCCCGTCGGCGACCGGCTCCACGGCGGGCGGCGGGCCCCCGGCGGTGCGTTCGCCGTGCGCGTCCCGCCAGGTGCACAGCGCGTCGAGCACGAGCCGCACCGGCCCGCCGGCGAGCAGCCGGTGCCGGACCGCGAGCGAGGACCGGCCGGTCTCCATGGCCAGGGTCCGCTCGAGCAGGACGTCCCCGATCCGCCACCGCCAGCACGGCAGCCCGTCCACCAGCGCGAAGCTCTCCAGGTACGCGTGCCCGGCCGGCTCGACCGCCCCCGACGCCCACTCGTGGACGCCGAGCCGGACCCGCGCGCCGGACGGCCAGGTGAGCACGGGGTCCAGGGCGGCGAGCCCGAGGTGCCGGGCCCCGGGGCGGGCGCCGGGGACGACGAGCAGGCCGTGGTACCGGCGGGTGCGCAGCCCGGACACGGTGCCCGTGGCGTAGCCGCCGAGCCCGTCGGGGACCAGCCACTCCCGGGTGCCGCCCTCGGCGAGGTCGCCGCAGACCTGGGTTCCGAATCCGATCGACAGCACGTGACCCCCGCAACCCCGAAAAACGAACAATCCACATTCTTACCGCAATACCAGGCAAAATCATGGCGTGACCTCCACCGACGACGTGCACCTTGCCGAACGCCGCCGGCTGACCGAGGCCGACGAGTCCGGGGTCCCGTGGCGTGCCTGGGGCCCGTACCTGGCCGAACGCGCCTGGGGCACGGTCCGCGAGGACTACAGCGAACACGGCAACGCCTGGGAGTACCTGCCGCACGACCACGCCCGGTCCCGCGCGTACCGGTGGAACGAGGACGGCATGGCCGGGGTCTGCGACGACCGGCAGCGGTTCTGCTTCGCCCTCGCGCTGTGGAACGGGGTGGACCCGATCCTCAAGGAGCGGATGTTCGGGGTCGGCGGCGACGGCGGCAACCACGGCGAGGACGTCAAGGACTACTGGTGGTACCAGGACTCGACGCCCACCCACTCGTGGATGCGCTGGCGGTACCACTATCCACAGCGGCCGTTCCCGTACGACGACCTGGTCGCGGTGAACGGGTCCCGGGGCCGCGAGGACACCGAGTACGAGCTGGTGGACACCGGGATCTTCGACGAGGACCGGTACTGGGCCGTCACTGTCGACTACGCCAAGGACTCCCCCACGGACCTCTGCGTGCTGGTCACCGTGGCCAACCGGGGGCCGGAGGAGGCCACCCTGCACGTGCTGCCGACCTTGTGGTTCCGCAACACGTGGTCCTGGGGCACCCCGTTCCGGGACCGGGTGCCGACCATCTCCGGGGAGGGCGGCCGGCTCGTGGGCCGCCACCAGCTGCTCGGCGAGATCACGCTCGCCGGGGACGGCGACCCGGGCCGGCTGTTCTGCGACAACGAGTCCAACGCGCCCCGGCTGTGGGGCCAGGAGCCCCGGACGGCGTACCCGAAGGACGGGATCAACGACCACGTCGTGCACGGCGCGGACACGGTCAACCCGGAGCAGGAGGGCACCAAGGCGGCGCTGCACTACACGCTGACCGTGCCGGCCGGCGGCGAGACCCGGATCCGGCTCCGGCTCAAGCTGACCGGCGCGCTGACCGGCACCCCCGGCGACCGCGCCTGCGACCTGGGCGCGGGCTTCGACGGGGTACTGCGCGACCGCCTGGCCGAGGCCGACGCCTTCTACGACGCGCTGATCCCCCCGCACGCCAGCCGCCCGGAGCGCGCCGTGGCCCGGGCCGCGTTCGCCGGCCTGATGTGGGGCAAGCAGTTCTACCACTTCGACGTCGCGCGCTGGCTGACCGGCGACCCGACCTCGGCCCCGCCGCCGGAGGGCCGGCACCGCAACGTCAACTGGTGGCACATGCACTCCGCGGACGTCATCTCGATGCCCGACCCGTGGGAGTACCCGTGGTACGCGGCCTGGGACCTGGCGTTCCACTGCGTCACCCTCGCCCGGATCGACCCGGCGTTCGCCAAGGAACAGGTGCTGCTGCTGCTCCGCGAGTGGCACATGCACCCCAACGGGCAGATCCCCGCCTACGAGTGGGCGTTCGACGACGTGAACCCGCCGGTACACGCGTGGGCGGCCCTTCAGGTGTTCCACCTCGACGGGGCGCGCGACCACGACTTCCTGGCCCGGGTGATGCACAAGCTGCTGATCAACTTCACCTGGTGGGTGAACCGGAAGGACACCACCGGCAACAACGTCTTCGAGGGCGGCTTCCTCGGCCTGGACAACGTGGGCCCGTTCGACCGGTCGGCGGCGCTGCCCACGGCCGGGGTGCTCGAACAGTCCGACGGCACGGCCTGGATGGCCATGTACGCGCTGAACCTGTTCGACATGGCGCTCCTGCTGGCGGTGCGCGACGCGACGTACACCGACATCGCGACCAAGTTCTTCGAGCACTTCGCCTACATCGCGGCGGCGGCCTACCACCAGGACCTGTGGGACGACAAGGACGGCTTCTTCTACGACGTACTGCACCTGCCCGACGACAGCCGGCTGCCCCTGAAGGTGCGCTCGGTGGTGGGCCTGCTGCCGCTGTGCGCGACGACCACCCTGGACTCGGTGACCGTGTCCCGGCTGCCCGACCTGGCCGCCCGGTTGCAGTGGTTCGTGACGAACCGGCCCGAGTACGCCGACCTGATCGGGGTGCACCGCGCGTACGAGGCCGGGCACCAGCAGCGCCTGCTGTCCGTGGTCGGGCCGACGAACCTGACCCGGATCCTCAGCGTGATGCTCGACGAGGACGAGTTCCTCAGCCCGCACGGCCTGCGCACCCTCTCCCGCCGGCACCTGGCCGACCCGTTCTCGGTGACCCTGGGCGGCACGGACTACACCGTCGGGTACGAGCCGGCCGAGTCGAGCAGCGGCCTGTTCGGCGGCAACTCCAACTGGCGCGGCCCGCTGTGGATGCCGATGAACTACCTCCTGATCGGGGCGCTGCGCGGGTTCGGCGAGTTCTTCGGTGAAGAGCTGGAGGTGGAATACCCGACCGGCAGCGGCTGGACCGTCACCCTCGACGCGGTGGCCGACGACCTGTCCGACCGGCTGATCAGCCTGTTCGTTCCGGACGCGCACGGCCGCCGCCCGATGTACGGTGCGTGCGAGCTGTTCCAGAGCCATCCCGACTGGCGGGACCTGGTCGTCTTCCCCGAGTACTTCCACGGGGACAACGGGGCCGGCCTCGGCGCGTGGCACCAGACCGGCTGGACGGCCCTGATCGCCGACCTGATCCTGACCCGACGACGGTAGGAGCACCGATGGACCTGCCCGTGATGCCGCCGCTCCTGCCCATGCTCGCCAAACCAATTCAGCGGATTCCCAGTGGTCACTATTACGAGCCCAAGTGGGACGGCTTCCGCGCGATCGTGTTCCGCGACGGCGACGAGGTCGAGATCGGCAGCCGGAACACGAAGTCCATGGTCCGGTACTTCCCCGAGGTGGTCGAGGCGGTGCTGGCCCAGGTCCCGGCGCGCTGCGTGCTCGACGGGGAGATCATCGTCGCGTCCACCCACCACTCCGGGCTGGACTTCGAGGCGTTGCAGCAGCGGATCCACCCGGCCGCGTCCCGGGTGAAGCTGCTGGCCGGCACGACCCCGGCACTGTTCGTGGCCTTCGACCTGCTCGCCCTGGGCTCCGCCAGCCTCATGGACCAGCCGTTCAGCGACCGCCGCGCCGCCCTGGAGGACGCCCTGGCCGGCCTCGACGGCCCGGTGCACCTGACCCCCACCACCACCGACGAGACGGTGGCCGCGCGCTGGTTCGAGCAGTTCGAGGGGGCCGGGCTCGACGGCCTGATCGCGAAGAAACCCGATCTGGGGTACCAGCCGGACAAGCGCCTGATGTCCAAGGTGAAGCACGAACGCACCGCCGACTGCGTGGTCGCCGGCTACCGGGTGCACACCTCCGGCCCGGGCGTCGTCGGCTCCCTCCTCCTCGGCCTGTACGACGCCGACGGCACCCTCGCCTCCGTCGGCGTGATCGGCGCGTTCCCGATGGCCCGCCGTCGCGAACTCTTCGAGGAGCTCGCCCCGCTGGTCACCGACGCCGCCGACCACCCGTGGACCCGCGCCGCCCAGGAGTCGGGCACCCGCACCCCGCTGGAGGCCGAACGCAGCCGGTGGAGCGCCACCAAGGACCTGTCCTTCGTCCCGCTGCGCCCCGAACGGGTCGTCGAGGTCGCCTACGACCACATGGAGGGGCTCCGGTTCCGGCACACCACCCAGTTCCGCCGCTGGCGCCCGGACCGCGACCCGCGCTCGTGCACGTACGCCCAGCTGGAGGAACCCGTGCGCTTCGACCTCCGGGAGGTGCTGGCCGCCGGTTCCCGATAGGGTGCCGCCATGCGCACCCTGTGGAAAGCCGTCACCGCACCGTTCCGCCGGAAGCCCGCGCCGACCGCGCAGCCGGGGTCCGGGGCCAGGCCGGGTCCGACCGGCAAGCCGGGCCCGAAGCCGGGTCCGAACGCCGGGGGCCGGCCCACGCCCGGGTCCGTGCCGGGCGCCGGCCAGCGCGCCAAGGCCCGGCCGGGTCCGGTGCCCGCCGGTGGCCGCCAGCTCGGCTACGCCCCCCAGCTCGACGGCCAGGCCGACCCGGGCGAGATCGTGTGGACCTGGGTCGAGTACGAGGACGACCCGTCGCAGGGCAAGGACCGCCCGGTACTCGTCGTCGGCCGGGACCGCGACCAGCTCCTCGGCCTGATGCTGTCCAGCCAGAGCGAACGCGACGGCCAGCGCGGCTGGTTGGCCCTCGGCCCGGGCAACTGGGACCGCGAGCAGCGCCCGAGCTGGATCCGCCTCGACCGGGTCCTCGACGTGCCGGAGGCCGGGATCCGACGCGAGGGCGCGGTCCTGGACAAGTCCCGCTTCGACCAGGTCGCCCGCGAACTCCGCGCCAACTACGGCTGGGCGTAACCGCACCTCCCGGCGCCGGTCACCTCAGGGTGGCCGGCGCCGCCGCTGTCTCGACGCGGGCCGAGTGCGTGGCCAGGGCGACCTGCGACGCCGAGGTCACCGGGCACTTACGATCTCGGCCCGTTGACCATAATGTCCAGTTCGGCCTCGCGGTCGGCGCGCTCCCTCGGCCAGCCGGGCGCGTCCGGCCGGCGCTGCCACGGAAGCGGCCCGTCCTCGGGGCGGTACTCGACCCCGAGTGCCGCCAGCCGGGGCAGGTGCGCGGCCAGCCGGGTCCGGAAGTCCGCCAGGTCGCGGCCCGCCCCGCTCCACACCACCTCGGCGAGCGCGCACAGCCGGGGGAACACCATGTAGTCCACGGCCCGGGTGCCCGGCATGTGTTCCGTCCACACGTTGCACTGGGCGCCGAGGATCCGGTCCGGGTGGTCGGGGGCCAGGGCGGCCGGGTCGAAGGCGTACACGTCGTCGAGGGTGAGGACCGTGCCGACCGGGATCGGCTCGTCCGGGTCGGCGGACTGGCGGTAGTCGAGGTAGGTGGACAGGTCCGGGCAGGCGACGACGTCGTGGCCGGCCCCGGCGGCGGACCGGGTGACGCCGGGTCCCCGCCAGGCGGCGACGGTCACGTCGGCGGGCGCGCCGCCCTCCAGGATCTCGTCCCAGGCGTAGGCGCGCCGGCCGTGGGTGGCGAGATGGTCCACGAGGCCGCGCACGAAGGCCCGGCGGGCGTCGGCCGGCTGGTCGGGCGGGCACTCGTCGCCGCCGATCCCGATCAGGGTGCCGGGGAACAGCGCGCACACCTCGTCGAGCACGTCCCGGCAGAACGCGAGCGTCTCCTCCGTCAGCGCGATGCCGTGCGGGGACAACCCCCACCCCGTCTTGACGGGTACGGCCTCCGCCGCGTTGTCGTCGGGCTGGACGGCTCCGGCCGGGATCCCGTTCCGCTGGGCGGTCGGGTCGGAGCCGCCGTCCTCCGGGGCCGCCGAGCCGGGGGCCGTGGTCCCGCGGGCCAGCCACGGGTACGCCGCCACCGCCGCCTGGGTGTGCCCCGGCAGGTCGATCTCGGGGACGACGGTCACGAACCGCGCCGCCGCGTACCCGACGATCTCTCTGAGGTCTTCGGCGGTGTAGTGCCCGCCGTGCGGTCGGCCGTCGTGCCGGCCGTGCTGCCGGGAGCCGACCATGCTCTCGGTGCGCCAGCCGCCGACCTCGGTGAGCAGCGGGTACTTCGCGACCGGGAACCGCCAGCCCTGGTCGTCGGTGAGGTGCAGGTGCAGCACGTTGAGCTTGTGCGCGGCGAGCAGGTCCACGAACCGGAGCACGTCGGCCTTGGGCATGAAGTGCCGGGCGACGTCGAGCATGCAGCCGCGCCACGGGAAGCGGGGCGCGTCGCGGACGGTCACGGCGGGCACGTGCCACGGTCCGCCGGCCACGGGGGCGCGGCGGAAGGCGGCCGGCGGCAGGAGCTGGCGCAGGGTCTGCGCGCCGTGGAAGACCCCGGCCGGGTCGCCGCCGAGCAGGGTGACCCCGTCGGGGGTGACGACCAGCAGGTACCCGGAGGCGGGCAGCGCCGGGTCGAGGGCCAGCGCGATCTTCGGGCGCGCGGGAACGGCCCGACCGCCTGATGACTCGTGGCCCGGCGGCACGGGTTGACCACCCTGCGACCCCGGACGCGTGCCCCGGCCCGGTGGCTCCGGGGGCGTCCCGGCGGGCGGCAGCCAGCAGCCCAGGGCCGGCCCCAGTTCCCCGCGCAGCCAGTGCGCGACCCCGTCGAGCCCCTCCCCCACGGACAGCGCGACGGACGGGGTGAGCGCGAACTCGCCCTGGCCCCAGGTGACCGAACCCGGCAGCGGCAGCATCAGTCCTTCACCGCCCCGCCGAGGCCCGAGACCAGCCGGCGCTGGACGAGGACGAAGAAGATCAGTACCGGAATGGTCAGCAGGGTGGACGCCGCCATGATGCCGCCCCAGTCGTTCTCGTCGGGTTTGACGAACATCTGCAACGCGGCCGGCAGGGTCTGGTTGTCCTTGGCGCTGATGATGAACGTCCGGGCGAAGATGAAGTCGTTCCACGCCGTGATGAAGGAGAACACGCTGGTCGCGGCCAGGCCGGGCGCGGCGAGCGGGAACGTGATCCGCCACAGCACCGTGAACCGGCTGGCCCCGTCGACCAGGGCGGCCTCCTCCACGGCCTCGGGCACGGCGGCGACGAACCCGCGCATCATCCAGATCGCGAACGGCAGCGAGAACGCCAGGTGCGTGATCACCAGCGCGCCGAGGGTGTTCAGGCCGACGCCGGGCACGGTGCCGCCGAGGTCGCGGATCAGGAAGAACAGCGGGATGGTCAGGGCCTCCACGGGCACCATCTGCGCGATCAGGAACATCACGAGCACCGTGGTGCGGCCCCGGAACCGGAACCTCGTGAGCGCGACGGCCGCCAGGAACGCGACCACCCCGGACAGTACGACGACGGAGACGGCGACGATCAGGCTGTTGACGAAGTACCGGCCGAAGTTCTCCTGGCTGAGCACCCGGGTGAAGCTGTCCAGGCTGGGGTGCCAGGTCCAGGGCCGGACCGCCGTGGACGTGATCTCGCCGGCCGGCTTGAACGCGGACAGCAGCATCCAGTAGATCGGGAACACGGTGACCAGGGCGACGAGGATCGCGGCCGTGTTGGCCAGGGGGCGACTTCTCATAGTTCCTCCCCCTGACGGCGGATCGCGCGGACGTAGAACAGGGTGACCACGAGCAGGATCAGGGTCATGACGACGCCGATCGCCGAACCGAGGCCGTACTCGGAGGAGCCGAACGCCTTCTGGTACGCGTACACGTTGAGCACCAGGTTCTGGCCCGCGATCCCGCCGCCGGTCATCACGTAGATCTGGGTGAAGATCTTGAAGTCCCAGATCACGGACTGGATGACCACGATGGTGATGATGGGCCGCAGGATCGGCACGACCACCTTCCAGAACTGCTGCCACACCGTGGCCCCGTCGATCCGGGACGCCTCCAGCACCGAGTCGGGCACGGCCTTGATCCCGGCGTACAGGCTGACCATCACGAACGGGAACGAGTGCCAGACGACCGTGGCCCCGACCAGCGCGAACGCCGAGTACCGGTCGTAGAGCCAGTTGTGCCCGCCGATCCCGAGGGTCTGGTTGACCAGCCCCAGGTCGGTGTCGAACAGGAACAGCCACACCGTGGAGCCGGTCATCGCCGGGGCCGCCCAGGCCGCCATCGCCGCCAGGGACAGGCACAGCCGGGGGATCCGGCCGACCCGGGTGAGCAGCACCGCGAGCGCCGCGCCGACCGCCAGGGTCGCGAGCACGCACGCCGCCGCGAACCAGACCGTGGTGCTGAGCACGTTCCAGAACTGCGGGTCCGACAGCAGCGTCGTGTAGTTGTCCGCGCCGACGAACTCGGCGGGCTGCCCGCCGGAGACCTGCGGCTGGCGGTAGTCGAAGACCGAGATCAGGCCCAGCTGGTACAGCGGGTAGCCGAACAGCGGGACCAGCACCACGGCGGTGGGCAGCAGGTACAGCAGCGGCAGGAACCGCCCCCGCCTGCTACCCACCCGGACCGCGGTCGTCATCGGCCGAAGGCGCCGTTGATCGCGGTGTTGGCCTCCTCGGTGGCCTTGTCGACGCTGGCCTGCCCGGTGACGATCTTCTGCAGCATCGTCGGGATGACCTTCTGGCTGTCGACCTTCACCCACGCCGGGTCCAGCGGCACGAACCGGGTGCCGGCCGAGGCGGTGGCGAGGAACGGCTTGAGGAAGGCGTCCTTGCCGGCCACGTCGGCGAGCGCGGCGGAGCTGGTCGGCAGGTTACCCATGGCCTCGTACATCTTCGTCTGGTACTTCTGGCCGCCGAGCAGCTTCGTGAACTCCACGGCCAGGCTGCGCTTCTTCGTGCCTTTCAGCACGCCGAGGTTGTTCCCGCCGGCGAACGCGGGGGCCACCGAGCCGGGCTTGGCCCCGGGCAGCGGCACGACCGCGTACTTGCCCTTGGCCGCGCCGGCCTCCACCGCGCCCTTGTTGAAGTTGCCCAGGATGGCCATGCCGGCCTTGCCCGTGGCGAACAGTTCGGCCGTCTTGCCGCCGGTCAGCCCGGCGCAGGCCTGGGCGGGGCAGGTGGCGAACAGGTCGGTGTAGGCCTTGACGCCGGCCCGCGACTCGGGCGAGCTGATCGCCCCGGTGTACTTGCCGTCCTTCTTCGCGGCCACGTCACCGCCGGCGTCCCAGACGAACGGCAGCGCCCCGAAGGTGTACTCGCCGCCGACCGCGATGCCGTAGAGCTCCGGCTTGGCGGCGCGGATCCTCGTGGCCGCCGCCGCGAGCTCGGCGTAGGAGGTCGGGGGCGCGATGTTCAGTTCGGTGAACACGTCGGTGCGGTAGTAGAGGGCGCGCAGGCCGACGTACCACGGCAGGCCGTACAGCTTGCCGTCGATGGTGGCGCTGCCCAGCAGGTCCTTGGAGATGTCCCCGCCGGTGACATCCTTGGTGAGGTCGGCGAACCCGCCGGCCGCGACGTAGTCGGCCACGTCGGTGTTGCCGTACTCGGCCACGTCCGGGGCGCTCGCCGGGTCGCTGAAGGCACCCTTGAACTTCTCGTGCCGGGTGTTGTTGGTCGGGATGTAGGTGATCTCGACGGTGACGCCCTTGTGCGCGGCCGTGAACTCGTCGACCGCCTCCTTGACGACCTTCTCCTTCGGCGGCTGGTTGGGCTCCTGGAAGAGCCACACCCGCAGGGCCCCGGTCTTCTCGTCCACCCCCGCGTCCTTCTGCGGCGCGGCCGAGGGCGGGGCGCAGGCGGCCAGCAGGGCGCCGGCGGCGACCAGCGCGGCCCATCTCACGATCTTCACGGGGTACCTCCAGGGGGGCGTCGTTCCGCTGGGCGGAAACCTAGACACCCCGCGCCGGCACGGACAAGGTTCTGCCTCAATCGTTCTGCTATGCAAAACGTGGTGCCGAGGAAGTAGGGTCCTGGCATGACCGAGCGCAACCAGTCCTCCTCGCTCCGCCGCGCGCTCGCCGTGCTCAGCCACGTCCGGGAGCACGCCGGGGTCGGCCGGGGCGTGTCGCTGACCGAGCTGGCCGAGGCCCTCGACCTGTCCAAGAGCACCGTGTTACGCCTGGCCACGCCCCTGCTGGAGGCCAGCCTGCTCGCCCGGGACCGCGACACCGGGGCGTTCCGGCTCGGGCACGGCGCGCTCGTCCTCGGCCAGGCCTATCTCTCCACACTGGACCTTCGGGCCATCGCGTCCGAGGAGGCGCACCGGCTGATGCGCGAGGTCCGCGAGACTGTGCACCTGTGCGTGTACGACGCCCCGAACGTCGTCTACATCGACAAGGTGGAGAACCAGACGAACCTGCGGATGGCGTCGCGGGTCGGCAGCCGGATGCCCGCCTACTGCACGGCCGTGGGCAAGGCGATCCTGGCCTGGCTGCCCGACGAGGCCATGGTTCCCGTGGTCGCCGCCGGCATGCCGCCCCTCACCCCGCACACCATCACCGACCCCGACGCGCTGCGCGCCGAACTCGGCAAGATCCGCACCCGGGGGTACGCCGTGGACGACCGGGAGAACGAACAGGAGGTCCGGTGCGTGGCGGCCCCCATCTTCGATCACTCCAATATGGTGATCGCCGCGATGTCGGTGTCCGGGCTGACCTCGCGGATCACGCCGACCCGGGCCCGGGAGCTGGGGGCGACGGTCACGGCCGCGTGCCTGCGGATCTCGCGGGGGTTGGGTTCGACCCGGTAGAAACCTTTGACGGGTACCGGTTCCGGGCGAGTGTCCAATTTCGGGGATCCCCATCGGGGCGGGTGGCGCGGGCGGGGCGACAGCCCGGAGGGCCCGGCTGGGCGCGCGGGTCGAGATCGGTTCACGCGCGGATCGGGATGTCCGCGGGCCCGGGGCAGGGAAGCGGAGACGGTCGCCGCGCGGGTCCCGGACGTCGGACTGGTCCGGGCGGGGCGGCCCTAGGACGGGGCCGGATTCGGGGCGGGGGAAGGGATCGGCCACCAGGCCAGGGGTAGAACCACCGGATGCCGGGGCGGCGGTAACCGTCGGCGACGGCGGCGGCGCGCGTCGTCCGCGGCTGCCCACCGCGCCTCGATGTCCGCGATGAGCGCGTCCACCGGTTCCGGGACCCTGTCGGCGGTCATGGTGCGGAGGTTACAGCCACAGAACAGGGCATGAGGGATGAATCACGCGAACTCCGAAATGATCGGCTGGGTATCGTCACGGGCATGCGGAGACACGGGCGGGAGCCCCAGCCGGGCGTACCCGACAAAGGGGTTCTGCCCGTGACGACCGGAAGGTTCCGCGCGGGCCGGGGCCACGCGGCTGCGGCCAGGTGCGCGTCACCGCCCCGGCCCCGCCGGGGTCCGGATATCGCGATCGCGGGTGGGGCGCGGATCCTGGTGGGACGGGGAGAAGGACCTGACGCCCTGCCGGGTGGGACCGCGCCTCGGACCCCGACCCTGGCGGGGTGGAGTGAGGGACCTGACGCCCTGCCGGGTGGGGCCACGCCTCGGACCCCGATCCGGGCCGGGTGGAGTGCCGATGCCCTGTCGGGTGGGGCCGTGCCCGGGGCGCGGTACCGCGGGGACGGGCGGGGTCCGGCATGAGTCCGCGGTGGGCGGTGCTGGCCGTGTTCGCGGTGCACGGGACCGTGTCCGGCAGTCTCGCCGCCCGGATGCCGTGGATCGCCGAACACGTCGGCGCGGGCCCTGGACAGCTGGGCGTGGCCCTGACCATGCCGGCCGTCGGCGCGCTCACCGCGATGCCGTTCGCCGGCCGGATCGTGGCCCGGCTCGGCGGCCGGCGCGCCACCCAGGTACTGATCGCCGCGTGGGCCGCCGTCCTGGTCCTGCCCGCCCTCGCCCCCACCCTGCCCGCCCTGTGCGCGGCGCTGCTCCTCGCCGGGATGTGCGCCGGCACCGCCGACATGGCCATGAACGCCGAGGGCGTCGCCGTCGAGAAACTCCTCGACCGGCCCGTCCTGTCCGGCCTGCACGGCGGCTGGAGCGTCGGCGGCCTGCTCGCGGGCGGACTCGGCGCGCTGCTCGCCCGCGCCGGGGTCGACGCCCGGGCACACTTCGCCGTCCTCGGCGCGGTCCTCGTCGTCCTCGGCCTCGTCGCCGGCCGGTCCCTGCCCCCGGGCCCGGCCACCCGCGAACGGACCGCGTTCGCCCTGCCCCGGGGCGCCGTCCTCGCGATCGGGCTCGTCGGGTTCTGCGCCGTGTTCGCCGAGACCGCCACCGCCGACTGGTCCGCCCTCTACCTCGTGCGGGTCCTCGGCTCCGACCAGGCCACCGGCGCCCTCGCCTACGCCGGGTTCGCCGCCGCCATGACCTGCGCGCGCTTCACCGGGGACGCCGTCGTGCACCGGTTCGGTCCCGTCCGCACCACCGCGGTCGCGGGCGCGGTCGGCACCCTCGGCGGCGTCCTGGTCGTCGTCGCCTGGGCGCCCTGGCTGGCCGTGGCCGGGTTCTCCCTGATCGGACTGGGGATCGCGACCGTGGTGCCGTTGGCGTTCTCGGCGGCCGGGCGCACGGGCGGGTCCGGCGCCTCGGGCACGCACGCGATCGCGGGCGTGGCGACCATCGCGTACGGGGCCGGGCTCGCCGCGCCCGGGGTGATCGGGGGCCTCGCGGACGTGACCTCGCTGACGGTGTCGTTCGCGGTGATCACCGGACTGGTGGCGGTGGTGGCCCTGTCCGCCCGCGTCCTGCGCACCTGACCGGGCCACGGATTCCGGCCCCGACCAGGCTCCGCGCGTCCCCGGGCCGTGACCTGCGGCGGAGCCCCCGGGGCTCCCCGGTCGGGCGTCCGATGCCCGTCGCCGACTTGACTTCCAGTCCGGTTGAACTTCTACGGTGGCTCCCGACCGACCCCCCATTCGAGGAGCCCGCATGTCGCAGTCCACGATCCGTCTCGCCGTCGTCATCGGCAGTACCCGCGAAGGAAGGATCTCCCCCACCGTCGCCCGCTGGTTCGCCGAGCAGGCGGCCCTGACCTCCCGGTTCGAGATCGACCTCATCGACGTCGCCGACGTCGCGGTGTCCGCCGACATGAGCGGCGGCCCGACCGCGGTGGCCGACCGGATCGACGCGGCCGAGGCGTTCGTCATCGTGACCCCTGAGTACAACCACAGCTTCCCCGGCCCGCTGAAGAGCCTGATCGACGCCCACAAGCCCGAATGGCGGGCCAAGCCGGTCGGCTTCGTCTGCTACGGCGGCGTCTCCGGCGGCCTGCGCGCCGTCGAGCAGCTCCGCCTCGTGTTCACCGAACTGCACGCCGTCTCCGTCCGCGACACCGTCAGCTTCCACGGCGTGTGGAGCCTGTTCGACGCGGAGGGCCAGCTCGCCGAGCCCACGGCCGCCGAGGGCGCGGCGAAGCTGATGCTCGACCAGCTGGCCTGGTGGGGCGAGGCCCTCCGCGACGCCAAGGCCCTCCGCCCGTACGGCGCCTGAGCCCCGTCAGGCCGGGCCGGTCACGTTCGGGGCCGGTGCCGGTGCCGGCCTGATCGTGACCGGCGTCGGGCCGGGTCGTGGCTAGTATCGAAGGATGACGACCAACTCTGAGCGGGACTTCAGCACTCTCCCGGAGCGGGTCCGCCCCGAGGAGATGGTCGGGACGAAGGACACCCGGGCCACCCGGGACCTCCCCGACGACGTCAACCCGACCCAGGACCAGGCCCTCCAGTCCGGCGGCTGACCCGTACGACGCCCGCCGGGAGGTGTCGGAGCCGCGATGCGGGCCCCGGCACCTCCCGCACGCGAGCCGTCGGCGGCCCCGGCTAGTCCGCCGGCTCGCTGGACACCGTGTACCGGGCCGCCACATCCATCACCTGCACCGCGACGGTCCGCGAGTCCGTGCCCACGAACCGGAACCGTCCCCCCGCGTACATGTACGAGATCTTGTTCCACACGACCGTGCCGACCGGGGGCACCACCTCGGCGTACAGCCCCGGAGCGCCGGCCATGCTCGGCGCGGCCGTGACCCGGTACGGCACGTCGGCCAGCGCCGGCACCAGCAGCTGCCCCGTGATCGGCTCGGCCGGCCCGAACTCCGGCACCTCGGGCAGCTCGGCGCACTGGAGCCGGAACTCCAGCTCCATCAGGTCGATCCCGTGCACCTCCCGCCACACGAACGGGATCTCCCCGCCGCCGGGCCGCCGGGCCACCTCCAGGAACACGCACTCGTTGTCGGGGGTGAGGAAGAGTTCTAGGTGGAACACCCACGGCTCTGCGCACATCCCCGGGATGATCCGGCCCAGGAACTCCGCCACGGCGGCCAGGCGCACCGGGTCGTCGAGTTCCACGGAGCCGACCGCCTCGCCGAGGGTGAACGCGAGCGGGCCGACGGTCGCCGAGCCCGGCACGTTCATGTACTCCGAAGCCAGCCACGGCCCCAGTTTCTCCCCGGTGTAGTAGCCGTCCACATGCAGCACGGTGTGCGGCAGGTAGCGCTGCACGACCAGCGGGGAGTCGGGGCTCGCGTGGATCTCCTGGTCGGGTCCGTCGAGGCGGGTCACGCCGGTGCTGCCCGCGCCGCGCAGCCGTTTCGCGATCACCGGCCAGCCGACCCGGGCCGCGAACGCGTCGAGTTCCGTTCGGGAGGTGACCAGGGCGTACTCGGGCACCGGCACGCCGACCGCCTCGGCCGCCCGCAGCATGTCGTGCTTGTCGAGGAACCGGTGCACGTCGGCCGTGCGGGGGCCGGGCGCGTCGAACTCCTCGCGCAGCAGCACCGCGACCGCGTGGTTCTGTTCGTGCAGGGCCACGACCAGCGCGGGCGGGCCGTACTTGTCGAGCGCCGGGTCGAGGGCGGCGCGGACCGTGGCGTGGTCGTGCAGGTCGGCGACGAGGAGGACCTCGGCGGCGGTGGGCGGCACGGCGGACAGGTAGGCGTCGATGGTCACGTAGGTGACGTGGTGGGTGTCGTGGTCGAGGTAGGCGGCGTAGTCGGCGAAGGGGCCGGTGAAACGGTTGATCACGATGACGTGCGACACGATGCCTCCACAGTGGAACCAGAACCCCGGCCATCCTGGCGGCCCCCTCCACAGACTGTCAAAACCCCCGATCAGAGGGGTACTCGCCGAAGGCCGCGCGCGACCCGGTGCGGAGTCCGCACGGAGTGGCTGCCGACCTGGGCGCCGGGACGGGTGCGGGTGGACCCCGGGACGGCGAGGGCGGGCGCGACCGGGTGCGGGTGGCGCCGGGACGGCGAGGGCTCGGGGTCATCGGGGTGCATGGTGCGCCGCGTGGCGGTGGGCCCCGTGCTCGGCATGTCGGGCGCGCGGGCGCTGGCCGGGTCGGGGCCCACCGTAACCCTCTGATCGGGGTTGGGGTTGTCAGGCGAGGAACTGGGTGACGGCCGGGGCGGCCAGGCGGCCGGCGAGCGGGCCCGGCAGGCCGGACGCGCGGTCCACGGGGAACCAGGTCACGTCGCCGGAGCGCTGGTTGGCCACGTGCAGCCACCGGCCGGACGGGTCGAGCGCCAGGTGCCGGGGCCAGTTCCCGCCGCAGGACGGGGTGGCGAGCAGCCGGAGCCGGTGGCCCTGCGGGGTGGCGCCGAACACGGCGACGCTGTTGTCGCCCCGGTTGGTGACGTAGACGAACCGGCCGTCGGGGGACACGGCGATCTCGCCCGGATAGTTGCGGGTGCCGGCCGGCTCGAGCAGCGGGTCCAGCACCTGCTCGACGGACAGTTCCCCGGACCGCCACCGGCACACGGCGACGGTGGAGTCCAACTCGTTGGCGACGTAGACGTACCCGCCGCGCGGGTGGAACACCAGGTGCCGGGGGCCCGCGCCGGTCCGCAGCCGGAACTGGCTCCGCTGCCGGAGCCGGCCGGCCTCCAGGGTGTACACGTAGATCGAGTCCAGCCCCAGGTCCACGGACAGCAGCCAGCGCCCCGACGGGTCGGGCACGATCTGGTGCGCCCGGGCCGCCGGCTGGCCCGGGCCCGGGACGTGGGTCGCCACGTCGGTGCGCGGGCCGACCCGGCCGTCCGCTCCCACCGGGTGCGTGACGACCGCGCCGCCGCCGTACAGGGACACGAACAGGTGCCGGCCGGACGGGTGCAGGGCGATGTGCGCCGGGCCCGCGCCGGTCGGCTGCTCGTTCAGCGGGGTCGGGCGGCCGGCGCGGTCGAGGCGGAAGGAGTGCAGGGTGCCTGCGGACTCGCTGATCGCGTACAGGGTGCGGCGGTCCGGGGCGGGTTCGAGCCAGGACGGGTCGGGGACGGCGTCGAGCCAGCCGGTGACGGTGGGGGTGCCGGTGGCCGGGTCGAGGGTGCCGGCGCCCAGGCCGTGGCCGCCGTCGGAGGTGTAGCTGCCCAGGTAGAAGGGGGGTCGGGGCGCGTCGGGGGCCGGGGCGGCGTGGGCGGAGGCGGGCATCAGCGCGCCCCCGGCCACAAGCGCGGAGCCCGCCGCGGCGGTGCCGAGGAGGGCGCGGCGGGACAGTTCGGTGGAGGGCATCGGACCGGTCCTCTCAGAGGTGTCACGATCAGCATGGAATGCCCCCGGTGTCTAACATGCCCCAGAATTGCCCGGCCCTCGCTTTCCGCCTGACGGAAAACCGGCCTCGACGGGTACGCGCCACGGTACGCGGTCCCGGCCACCCGCCGGCTCCGGTCCCGCCCGGCCCGGTCGGCTACCCCCCGCTCCCGTACGGCCGGGTGATGATCTCCATGTTGTGCCCGCTCGGGTCGAGGAAGTACGCGCCCCGGCCGCCGTCGTTCCGGTTGATCCGCCCGGCCTGGCGGCGCTCGGGATCGGCGTAGTACGTGACCCCGGCCTGCTCGATCCGCCCCATGATGGCGTCGAACTCCGCCTCGGACACCAGGAACGCGTAGTGCTGCTCGACGACCTCGGCGGGATCGTTGTCCCAGAAGTCGAGGGTGACCCCGTTGCCCGTCTGCACCGGGATGAACGGCCCCCACTGCCGGCCCACCTCCAGGCCGAGGAGGTCGGCGAGGAACGCGGCGGAGCGGCGCTTGTCGCGCACCTTGACGATGATGTGGTTCAACTCGATCGACATACCAGGATTGTCCCCGCCGGACGGGCCGCGTGCCCACCCGTCGACGGGACCGGGACGGCCACGCACCCCTCGACGAGACCCGGGGCGGCCGCACACTCGTCGACGTGACCCGGGGCGGGCGCCGCGCGCACGGCGCCCGCCCCGGGCGCTACGGCACCGACACCGTCAACTCCTGCGTCCGGTGGTCGCTCATCTCCCGCGGATCCCCGAACTCGTACCGGTGCACCTTCACCCCGCCCCGGGTGAACGCCCAGTCCAGCCGCCAGAACGGCATCCAGGTGTCGTCGCGCCAGCTCACCGGGTACACGGAACGGTTGGCCCGCAGCGCGTCGGTCGCCACCGAGGTGAGCCACCGCATGTCCCCCATCGCCGGGGTGGTGTTGAAGTCCCCGGCGACCAGCGACGGGTGCGGGTTGGCCTTCACGTCGGCGCTGAGCCCCTCGAACTGGGCCCGCCGTTTGAGGTCGTTGTCGTTGACGTCGAGGTAGAAGCCCGGGGAGACGAGGGTGCGCTGGCTGAGCTGCATCGGGATGTGCACGTTGTAGACGGACAGCGCCGAGCCGTTGTACAGCAGGTCGGTGCGCAGGACCTTGGCGGCCTCGAACACCTTCCACCAGTCCTCGTCGGGCAGCTCGCCCGGGTCGGGGCCCACCGGGCGGACGCCGAGCACCTTGAGTTTGGTCATGGTGAGCAGTTCGCCGCGGATCACGAGGTGGTAGCCGGGGAACTCCTGGCGGAGCCGGTGCAGGTCGGCGGCCGAGCGCGCGCCCCGCCACAGGCCGTCGACGCCGGCCCGGAAGTCCCAGTTGAGGTACTCCTGGAGCAGGTACACGTCGGCTTTCCGGCTCTTGAGGAAGGCGTAGAACTCGTCGGCCCCGTCGGCCTGGTTCCAGTACTCGGTGTTCCAGGAGAACACCTTGAGCGCGCCGGGCGGGGCGGGGCCGTCGCCGCCGCCGAGCACCGCGTGCGGGTTGAGTCCGCTGTGCGGGAGGCCGAGGAGCAGCGAGAACACGGCCAGCAGGACCGCCTTGCGGCGGCGCGCGGTGAACCGGGCCAGCCCCAGGAGCAGGACGGGCACGAGGACGAAGCCGAGCGGCGGGGCGATGTCGAACAGCAGCCACACCCAGAAGGTGCCGCTGAACGCCCACTGGGCGAGGACGTAGAGGAACCAGAAGGTGGCCAGCGCCGGGACCACCCGGCCCAGCCTCCGTTTCCGGGGCGGGGCCGTCGCGCGACGCATGCGGGGCCTGGACAGGACAGCGGTCACGACAGCAGCTCCGGATAGCGGGCCGCCACGAGGAACCCGGCGAGCAGCAGGCCCCACAGCAGCGAGTTGACGACGAGCACCCGGTCGCGGAGCAGCGCCCGCACGGGGTCGCCCTCCGACTGCCGGACGAGCACGCCCTGGAGGTAGCGGAACAGCCCGAACAGCGCGAACGGTACGGAGCACAGCATCGCGAGCTGGCCGTGCGCCCCGACGGGGGCCTCGTCGCGCATGTAGAGCAGGAACGCCATGCCGGTGAGTCCGGCGTTGAGGAGGAGCAGGTTGTCGATGAGGGGCAGCGAGTAGCCGCTGAGCGAGGGCCGGTGGTTGCGGCTGGCGACGACGAGTTCGTAGCGGCGTTTGCCCAGGCTGAGCAGCAGGCACAGGGTGAAGACGGAGACCAGCAGCCAGCCGGAGTAGCCGACGTCGAGGGCCACGTAGCCCAGGGCCATCCGGAGCAGGAAGCCGGCGGACACCACGAACACGTCGAGCAGCGGCAGGTGTTTGAGTTTGGCGCTGTAGGCGACGTTGAGGACGAGGTAGACGACGACGGGCCAGGCCTGGGCGGGATGGAGTGCGAGCAGTGCGGCCAGTCCGGCGCCGACCACCCCGGCGAAACCCCAGGCGACGGGTACGGAGATCCGGCCCGACGCCACCGGCCGGTCCCGTTTGCGCGGGTGGCCCCGGTCGCGGTGCCGGTCGGCGATGTCGTTGACGATGTAGACGAGCGCGGAGGCGGCGACGAACACGGCGACGGCCCAGGCCAGCCGGGTCAGGCCGGCGAGGTGCCAGGCGGGCGCGTCGATCAGGGCCAGGGGCACGACGAGCAGGTTCTTGGGCCACTGGGCGGGGCGGATCAGGGCGAGCAGGTCGGTGGCGAGCCGGACCCGGGGCGGGTCGCCCGGCAGGTCCAGGACGGTGCTAGAAGAGGAACTTGACGACACCGAGGGCCCCCTGCTTCCACGGATCTCGACTGGTGCGGCCACTGCCGCGCGGCCGGACCTCGGTCCGTTGTTCCCGCCACCACTCGTAGGTGCGCAGGATCGCGTCGGCGTTGGAGTACTTCGGGGAGAAGCCCAGCCGGTCGCGGGCCTTGTCGATGCTCACGTACGAGTCGGCCATCAGCTTGTGCAGCAGCCGGCCGTACACGGGCGAGAGTTTCGACTTCTCCAGCAGCGACAGGGCCGCCAGCGCCGGGCGGGCCGGCAGGGACACGACGCGTTTGCCGTGCCCGGCGGCGTCCAGGACGGCCTGGAAGTCCTCCCGCAGGGTGCCGAACTCGGCGGCCCCCACGTTGTAGGTGTCGTTGGCGATCTCGTCGGGTGCCCGGAGCACGGTGACGACCGCGTCGACCAGGTCGGCGAGGTCGAACATCTGGATCCGGACGTCCCCCTTGCCGAGGACGGGGAAGTTGTGCCCCTCCTCGGCCCATTCGAACAGCATCGAGAACAGGCCCATCCGCCCGGGCCCGAGGAAGGTCTTGGGGCGCAGGACGGGCAGCAGCATCCCCTTGTCGCGATAGGACAGTGCGAGTTTCTCGGCCTCGGCCTTGGCCCGGCTGTAGTGGTCGACGGGCAGGTACGGGTAGTCCTCCGGGGTGGGGACGACCGTGGGCAGGCCGTAGACCGCCGTGGAGGAGATGTAGACGAACCGGTCGACCCTGGCGGCGTGCGCGGCTTCGAGCACGGCCGTGGAGCCGTCCACGACGATCGAGCGGATCTGTTCGGCCGGGTAGCTGGGCAGGGCGGCGGCGCAGTGCACGACGGCGTCGACCCCGCCCTCGACGAACAGCTTCCGGAGCAGCGCGGTGTCCCGGATGTCGCCGACCACGTGCCGGAGCCCGGGGTCGTCGGCGGGGCGCAGGTCGAGCCCGATCACGTCGTACCCGTCGGAAACCAGTCTGTGAACGAGGTGCGAGCCGAGCATGCCGGCCGCGCCGGTGACGAGGATCCGGGCTACCACAGCGAGCCCACCTTCTGGGTGACGAACCGGCGGACCAGCCTGGCCAGGCCCTGCGACAGGGTCTCGTCGAGCGCGGCCACGAACCGTTCGGCCTCCTCGGGCGTCGCGACCAGCGGCGGGGCCACGACCAGCGGGTTCTTCCCGTTCAGGGTGTAGTAGGTGAAGATGTCGTGGTCGGTGTACAGCGCGTTGATCACCGAGGTGGTGATGAACTTCGTCCGGAACTGCGGGTCCTTGGCGATCCCGCCCGGGGCGAGCTTCGCCACCAGGTCCAGCAGTCTGGGACCGCCGTCGAGGAACACGCCCCACAGGGCGCCGGCCCCGGCGACGGAGGAGACGCTGTCGGGGTGGGCCTTGGCGATCCGTTCGAGGCCGGGCTGGAGCACGCGTTCGAGGTCGCGGGCCCGGGCCGGGTAGTCGTCCTCGACGGCCACGTTGATCGCCTCGATCGCGGTGGCGCACTCCTCGCCGAAGCCGTAGTACGTGGTGGAGGTGGACTGGACGAGGGAGTCGTTCAGGTTGTCGTAGGCCTTGCGGAACACCGGTTCGCGGGCCACGAACGCCGAGATCGAGGACTTGCCGCCGCCGAAGGACTTCGACGTGGTGACGACGTCGGGCACGAGTCCGGGGTAGCGCATGAAGTAGAACAGGCTGCCCGTCTTCCCCCAGCCGGTGTAGATCTCGTCGAAGACCAGCACGATGTTCTCCCGGGTGCAGATCTCGCGCACCCCGCGCAGGAACTCCTCCGAGCACCACCGGACCGTGGACGCGCTGAACGGCTCGATGAGCAGCGCGTAGATGTCGCCCTTGTGCGCGGCGACGAGCGCCTCGACGGAGGCCAGGTCGCCGTACGTGAACACCTGCACGCCGGGGATCCCCGGGAAGGCGAACGTGTTCTGCGACGAACCCGTCAGCGAGCCCGAGCCGAGCAGTTTGCCGTGGAAGCTGATGTCGGAGCGCAGGATCGTGTTCCGCTTCCCGCCGTGGTACTTGTACGCCAGCTTCACCGCCCCCTCCACCGCCTCGGCCCCGGAGTTCGGGAAGAACGACATGCTCAGGTCGCCGGGCAGCAGCTGGGCGAGGTTGTGCCCGAGGGCCGCCAGGTACGGCGAGAAGTAGGTCTTGTGCACCTCCATCCGCTGGTTCTCCTGGAACCGCCGCCGGGCGGCCAGGATCCGGGGATGGTTGTGCCCGTGGTTGAGCACCCCGACGCCCCCGGTGAAGTCGAGCACCTTCCTCCCGTCCTTCAAATGCAGGTAGGCACCCTCGGCGTGGTCGACGAGTTCCCGGCCGAAGCCGAAGGAGGTCATCAGCGACACCTGGGACCTGTTCACGTAGCTGCGGTACAGGTCGTGCACCTGCCTGACGTCGAGGGCCTCGGCGGCCTCCACTGTCATCAACCCGGTCATGCGTTGCTCCTGATCTTGTCGATGAGTCGTTCGTACGCGTCGAGGCCGGCTTCGACCCCGAAGAGGGCCGTGGCCCGGTCGGACAGTTCGGCGCGCCGCTCCGGCGGGGTCGCGCGCAGGGTCTCGACGGCCGCGAGGATGGCGTCGGGGTCCCGGGGCGGGATGAGCAGCCCGAAGCCCGTGAGCTGGATGGGTACCCGGCCGCCGGCCACGTCCGCCGCGATCACGGGTACGCCGGCGATCATGGCCTCGGCCTGGACGATGCCGAAGGACTCATACAGGCTGGGCAGCGCGAACAGGTCGATCGACGCGTAGAAGTCGTCGATCTGCCGGCCGCGCAGCAGCCCGAGGATCCGGACCCGCCCGTCGTCGCCGGCCGCCGCGCGCACCCGGTCGATGACGCTGCCGCCGGCGATGTTCTCGTAGTCCCCGGCGATCAGCAGCCGCGCGTCGGGGTCGGGGATCCGCCGGAACGCCGTGACCAGGTACTCGATCCCCTTCTCCTCGGCCACCCGCCCCATGAACCCGATGTGCAGCCCCTCGGACTCCCGCAGCGCGGGCGCGCCGCCGCGCCGGTCCACGCTGGGCGCGGGGATCGCGTGCCAGCCGGATCTCTCCAGAGCGGGCAGGATCCGCGAGTGCCGGGCCTGGTCGTCGCTGTTCACCACGACGGCGGCGGACCGGCGCAGGGCGATCCGGGCGGACAGGTCGGTGGCGGCCGACGCGGCGGAGGAGACGATCCCCTCGGGCAGCCACAGGTCCAGGTGGTAGGTGGTGAGGATCGGGGTCCGGCCCACCAGGTGCGCGACGGCGCCCGCTTCCAGCATCGGCAGGTGCAGGTGCACGACCTCGGACTCCCGGGCGATCCGCGCCGCCAGGGTCGGGAACCCGGCGCTGATCAGGCCCCGGCTGATCCCGAAGCTGACCGGGGCGCGGAACACGTCCACGCCCGCGATCACCTCGTGCCGGGGCAGGGCCGGGTCGTGCCGCTGGCAGACGACGGCCACCTTGCGGCCCCGGGCGGCGAAGCCCTCGGCGAGCAGGCGGGCGGCCTCGGTCAGCCCGCTGACGTAGGGGGCGTAGTAGTTCAGGACGACGGCCAGATCAAACCGCTTCGACGACATGGGTACTCCTTTCAGGACGGATGGCGCGGGCCCAGCCGAGCGCGGCCAGTGAGGTGAGCACCTCGCACAGCACGCAGATGAGGCGGCTGGCCACGGCCACGACCCCGGCGACGGACCACGGCACGACCGTGGCCAGGGCGGCCATGATCACGAGTTCGCGGACCCCCCACCCGTCGGGCAGGATCAGCGCGAGGCTGCCCGTGACGGTGGCCAGCGCGAACGCCCCGACCCCGACGGGCAGGCTGGCCAGCGGTTCCGCGCCGAGCAGCAGGAGCAGCGCCCACAGGTGCAGGCCCGACACCAGCCAGGAGACCGTGGCCACGACCAGCGCTTTCCGGGTACCGGGCGCGGGGGCCGGTTCCTCGCGGCGGAACAGCCGGGCGGCGCGGACGAGCGCCCAGTGCAGAATCCCCGGCCGGACCACGCAGGCCACGACCAGCGCGGCGGGCGCGAGCAGCCAGAACGCGTGCCGGCCCGCGACCGCCGGGCCGACCAGGAGTCCGACGGCCGCCCCGGTGAGGGTGGTGGCGCCCAGGCTGATCACGTACGCCCCGACCATCCGGGACGGCGGGACACCGAGCCGCTTTCCCAGCTGCACGTGGGTGAGCACGCCCCACACCCGGCCGGGCACGTACTTGCTGAGCTGGCCGAGGAAGAAGATCCGCGCGCCGGCCACCGGGCCGATCCGGTCGGCGAGCAGCGCCCGCCAGGAGGCCATGCCCAGCACCAGGCCGGCGATGTTCGCGGCGCACGCGGCGAGCAGCAGGGGCGCGGCCCCGGGCCGGCCGAACAGGTCGAGGACCCGGGGGCCGTCCCGGCGCAGCGCCGACCACAGCGCGTACCCGACGGCGGCGAGGACCACGACCGTCGCGAGGACGCGCGGCACCCGGCCCCTCATGACCGCACCGGGACCCGGCTGCCCGGCTTCGGCGCGGCCCAGCGGACCGCCCCGACCACGGCCCCGGCGACCAGCGCGACATGCGTCAGCAGGTGCAGGACCAGGAAGTACCCCAGGAACAGCGCACCCCTGCGGTGCGCCACGAACCGGGCGAGCCCCACGTCGGCGAGGACGAAGAGCCCGACGAACAGCAGCGGCGCCCACCACAGCGCCGTCAGGACCAGGGGCAGGGTGACCAGGGCGAGCCCGACCGCGAGTACCCCCAGCGGCTTGTTGGCCCTGAGTCCCGCCGACCGTTGCCGGCGCGCCGCCAGGACCGTCGGCACGAGCTGCTGGGACCGGCGGAACTGCTCCCGCAGCAGCGGCCCGAGCCGGTCCTCGTCGTCGTGGAAGGCGACGATCCGGTCGGTGAGCAGGATCCGGTACCGGGCCGCGAGCCGCTCGCTGTACTCCAGGTCCTCCGAGTCCCGCAGCCGCTCGTCGAACGGCCCGACCGCGTCGAACACGGCGCGCGGTACGGCCGCCTGGGCGAAGAACGCCGTGGCCGTCTCCCCCACGCCCCGAACCCGCCAGAAGTGCGCGTGCAGCACCTTGTAGGCCTCCACCGGCCCGTCGTCGACGAGCGGCGTGTCGGCGAGGATGCCGTGCACGCAGCCCAGCCCGGGGTCGGCGGCGAGCAGCTCGACCGCGTTGCCGAGCGCGTCGGGGGCCAGGGCCTCGTCGGAGTCGAGGAAGAACAGCACCTCCCCGGAGCTGGCGGCCACCCCCCGGTTGCGGGCGGCCGACACGCCCTGGTTGCCGGGGCTCTCCAGCAGCGTGCACGGATAGCGGCGGATCACGTCCCGCGAGCCGTCCGTACTGCCGTCGTCCACGACGATCACCTCGGCGGGCGGGTGGCTCTGGGCGTACACCGAGTCCAGGCACAGCGCGAGGGTCTTCGCGTAGTTGTAGTTGGGGATCACCACCGAAACGGTCTTCACGCCACCCAGTGGAAGCCCCGGCGCTATCGGCCCGTTATCGCGGCACTGTCACCGTCGGCGCCCCGGGTTCCGCCGGTCCCGGACCGACCGGGGCGGCCCGGGCGGTCACCGTGCCGGTCGGGGTGAGCAGGATCGCGGCCGGGAGCAGCCAGGACGGGTGCAACGGCAGCGGGACCCCCACGACGACCAGGTCCGCGCCGAGCACCGCCTCCCGGGGGTGCCCCGCCACGCACAGCCCGATCCCCCGGCACCGCAACACGTCGAGGAGCGCCGGGGCCGGCGTACCCGGCGGGACACCGAACCACGCGACGTGCGTGACGGACGGCAGGCCCCTGACCAGCTCCCGGAGCAGGGTCGGCGGCACCGGGCCGAGCACGCCGAGGGTGTGCACGCCCGGCGGCAGCAGCGCGCGGGCCGCGGCGACGAGGAACCGCGCGTCGGGCATGGGTGAGACCTCCGGGTACGCGGCGGGACGGCGATCCTCCCAGTGACCCTTATCAATCAGCTATCGCCGGGCCATCGCGGACCGCGAAAGCCGGACGATAGTGAGCCGATGGTCCCGGGTTGTGCACTGTGTCCGATCAGTTGGGACGACACACAGGGAGTACCGATGTTCCGCGATGAGACGCACTGGGGCAGCGCGCCGATGCTGCGGGGCCGGCGGTGAGGCGCCGCGCGCTGCTGGCCGCCGGACTGGCCGCGACCCTGCTGGGGGTCGCGGCCTGCGGCGACGCGGGGTCCGGCGAGGCCACGGCCGGCGGGGGCACGCTGAAGGTCTGGTTCATGGAGGACTCCGTCCCGGACAAGATCATGAAGGATCTGAACGAGGAGTTCGGCAAGCAGCACGGCGTGAAGGTCACGTACGAGATGCAGTACTGGACCGGGATCCAGCAGAAGCTGACGAAGTCGTTCGCGGACGGCACCGGGCCGGACGTGTTCGAGACGGGCAACACCCAGAACGCCGCGTTCGCCAAGGCCGGGGCCCTGTCGGACCTGACCGACAAGGTGGCCGACCTCGGCGGGCAGGACTGGCTGCCGGGGCTCGCGGAGTCCGGCAAGTGGGACGGGAAGCAGTACGGGGTGCCGTTCTACGCGTCCAACCGGGTCGTCGTGTACCGCAAGGACATGTTCGAGAAGGCCGGCGTGACCCCGCCGAAGACCCAGGACGAGTGGCTGGCCGTCGCGAAGAAGCTCCAGGACACGTTCGGCGCGTCCGACCCGGCCTTCCAACCCCTGCTGCTGCCCGGCTCCTACTGGTTCGCGCTGGCCGGCTTCGTGTGGGACCAGGGCGGCGAGCTGGCGGTCCGGGACCCCTCCGGCGCGTGGAAGGGCGCGCTGGACACCCCGCAGGCCAAGGCCGGCATGCGGTACTACCAGGATCTCTTCGGGTACTCCAGGCTCGCGCCCGACAGCACCGAGGACCACCCGCGCAGCTCCGACGTGTTCGCGCAGGGGAAGACGGCGATGATGCTGTCCCTGCCGCTGTACTACAAGGAGTCCATCGCGGCCGACCCGTCCCTGGACGGCAAGCTCGGTGTCTTCCCCATCCCGGGCCGCACCGCCGAGCGGACCAGTTCCGTGTTCGTCGGCGGCTCGAACGTCGCCGTGCCGAAGAGCTCGAAGAACCAGGCCCTGGCCTACGAGTACGTGAAGCTGATGACCGGCGAGAAGTGGCAGACGAAGCTCGTGCAGTCGGCCGGCAACTGGTACGTGCCCAACAAGCTGGCGCTCGGCGCGGCCGTGGCCAACGACCCGGTGATGAACATCGTGGTGGCCGCCGCCAAGCTCGGCAAGGTGCCGCCGACCGACCCGCGCTGGGCGGCCGTGGAGGAGGAGCCGCAGATCATCCGGCAGTACATGATCGGGGTACTGAAGGGCGGGGACCTCGACGCGCTAGCGGCGGAGGCGAGCGCGGAGATCACCCGGCGGATGAAGGAGTAGCGGTCGCGGCGGGGCGGGGCGTCTCCCCAACCGGGACCGCACCCGCTCCGCCTCCGCCGAGTCCACCCCGGACAGCAGCTCCACCACCGCGTCGTAGCTGCGTTCGGAGGAGGCCAGGTCGCCGGCGCCCGCGTACACCTCGCCGAGGGACAGCAGGCTGCGGGCCTCCCAGATCACCGCCGGGATCGCCCGGAACAGGTCCCGGGCCTCGGCCAGGCGCTCGATCGCCGGCTCGTGCCGGAACTGCCGGGCCTCCAGCTCGCCGAGCGCGTGCAGCACCCGGCCCACGATCAGCCGCTCGTCCACGGCCTCCGCGATCAGCCGGGCCTGGGACAGCGACGCCTCGGCCTGCTCGTACCGGCCCTCGCGGCTGCGGACCATGCCCAGCCCGTACAGCGCGTACGCCTCGCCGACCCGGTCACCGGCGTGCCGGACGATCCGCAGTACCCAGTGGAAGTCCTGCGCGGCCCGGTCCAGGTCGCCGAGGAACAGGGCCACCTCGCCGAGCCGGTGGCGCACCTGGGCCTCGACCCGGCGGCTGCCCACGTCCCGGCAGATCGCCAGGGACTCCTCCAGCAGGTCGCGCGCCGCCTCGGGCTCCCCCGCGTCGAGCTTGAGGCCGGCCATGTTGCTCAGGACGTGCGCCTGCCCGATCAGGTCCCCGGCGGCCCGCAGCCCGGACAGCGCGTCGGCGTACCGGGCCCGCGCGGACTCCGGCCGGCTGAGCATCCGGTCCAGGTACGCCAGGTTCCGCAGCACGAGCGCCCTGCCGTGCCCGTCGCCGCACTCCTCGAACGTGCGCAGCGCCCCGCCGATCAGGGTGTCCGCGTCGGCGAAGTTGCGCTGGTAGACGTGCAGCGCGCCCAGGGTGTGCAGCATCGCCGCCGCCCCGCGCCGGTCCCCGACCGCCCGGCACGCGGCCAGCGCGCTCTCCGCGCAGTCCCGCCAGTCGTCGAAGTAGCTCTTCGCCTCGAACAGGGTCACCGAGGTCATCGCCAGGTCCCAGGCCAGGTCGGCCCAGCCGTGCGCGCAGGACTGCCGGATCGCGCACACCAGCCCGGCCCGTTCGGAGTCGAACCAGGCCACCGGGTCCACCAACAGGTAGTCCATCGTGGACTCCGGCAGCGACCAGCGCGGGGCGGGGCCGTGCAGCACCGTGTAGTCCCCGCCGTACTCGCGGCGGTGCGCGCTCTCGGCCAGGCCCAGCCACGCGCCGAACGCCCGGCCCAGCACCTCGGGCACGGACTCCTCCGCGAGGGCGCGTTCGCGGGCGAAGACCCGGATCAGGTCGTGGAACCGGTACCGCGCGGTGCCCACCACCTCCAGCAGTTGCGCGTCCACCAGCAGTTCGAGCAGGTCCTCGGCCTCCTCGACCCCCGTGTCCAGCAGGGCCGCGCCGACCCAGCCGGCGACGTCCGGGGCGTCGAGCAGGGCCAGCCGGCGCAGCAGCCGCTGGGCCGGGGCCGCCAGGCCCTCGTAGCTCAGCGAGATGCTGGCCCGGATGCCCAGGCTGCCGTGCTCCAGCTCGTCGAGCCTGCGGGTCTCGTCCCGGAGCCGGTCCAGCAGGCGGCTGATCCGCCAGTGCGGCCGGGACGCCAGGCGCGCGCCCGCGATCCGCAGCGCCAGGGGCAGGCCGCCGCACAGGTCGACCAGGGCCTCGGCGGCGCGCGGCTCGGCCGCCACCCGCTCGGGGCCGACGATCCTCGCCAGCAGGCCCAGCGCGGTGTCCCGGTCGAGCACCCCGAGGGCAAGGTGCCGCGCGCCGGCCAGCCCGGACAGCCGGCCCCGGGCGGTGACGAGCACGGCGGCGCCCGCCGAGCCCGGCAGCAGCGGGCGGACCTGCTCCTCGGTGGCCGCGTCGTCGAGCACGATCAGCATCCGGCGGCCGGCGACCCGGGTCCGGTACAGCTCGGCGCGTTCGGCCAGCCCGTCCGGGATCGCGGCGCCGGCGACCCCGAGGGCGCGCAGGAACCGGGCCAGGATCTCGGCCGGCCCGACGGGCGGGGAGCACACGCCGCGCAGGTCGGCGTACAGCTGGCCGTCGGGGAAGTCCGCGCTGGCCCGGTGCGCGAGGTGCACGGCGAGCACGGACTTGCCGACCCCGCCGGGGCCGGTGATCGCGAGGACGGGCACGGCGGGCGCGTCGGCCCCGGACAGCACCTCGGCGGCCAGCCCGGCGCTGCGGCCGCGGCCCACGAAGTCGGCGATGTCGGAGGGCAGCTGGCGCGGCGTACCGACCGGGGCGGTCACGACGGCCCGGGGGGCGCTCGGCGGGTCGAGGGCCGGGTCGGCGGACAGCACGGCGTGTTCGAGCCGGCGCAGCTCCTCGCCCGGTTCGATGCCGAGTTCCTCGACGAAGACGGCCCGGGCCCGGCGGAAGGCCTCCAGGGCCTCGGCGGGGCGGCCGGTGCGGTACAGCGCGGTCATCAGGTGCGCGTGCGGCCGTTCGCGGAGCGGGTGCGCGGCGACCAGCTCGAACAGCTCCCCGACCAGCTCGTCGTGCCGGCCGAGGGCCAGGTCGAGCCGGATCCGCTCCTCGGTCGCGGTCAGCCGGCTCTCCTCCAACCGGGTGGTGGCGGTGCGCAGCAGCCGGCCGTCGACCCCGGCGAGCGCGGGGCCCCGCCACAGGGCCAGGCCCTCGCGGAGCCGGTCGGCGGCCTCGGCCGGCCGGTCGGCGTCGGCGAGCAGCCGGGCGGCGGTGAGGCGTTCCTCGAAGACGTGCGCGTCGAGCTGCTGGTCACCGACGGCGAGCAGGTAGCCGGGCGGGCGGGTGCCGATCGCGTCGGGGACGCCGAGGGCGCGGCGCAGCGCGGACACGCAGATCTGGACCTGGCCCCGGGCGGTGGACGGCGGGCTCTCGTCCCAGACGGCGTCCACGAGCCGGTCGACGGGGACGACCCGGTTGGCCTCCAGCGCCAGCATGGCCAGGATGATCTGCGGACGGCGGCCGCCGAGTGGCACCGGCTCGCCCCCGACCAGGACCTCCAGCGGTCCCAGGACGCGAACCTGCACGTGTTTCCCCCGCTCCCCCGAACTTCACGGACCTGGGGGCACGAAACACCCGCCACCATGATCCATAACGCGTAGCCTAACCAACGGGCGCTAGGCCGCATAGCCCCCAGTTAAGTTTGTTCAAAGAACCGCAGGTGGGGCCCTGAACGGCTCCCCGGACAGCCCGACCTCGCCGCTGCCGTCGACGGCGCGCACCGCCTCGCGGAGCGCCTCCACCACCCGGAGCACCTCGGGCTCCCGACTGCGGGCGGTGGTGACGAACACGTCGAGCGTCAGCAGATGGTCCACCCCGGCCTCGTCGCGGTGGTACAGCGGCACCCAGCGGAACTTGTCCGCGTTCAGCCCGGCGAACTCCCGGCCGCGCTTGTAGGCGAGCGCCACGTCGGACGGCACCACCACGACCCTGCTCCGCCCGGCCGGCCGGTGGTGCTCGTTGCGGATCCGCATCACGCTCGTGGCGCTCTCGTACGTCTCGCTCAGCACCCGCACCCTCGGCCCCGGATCCGCGATGCCCCACCGCCGGATGCTCTCCTCCAGCAGCCGGCGGGACCGCATGTCCCGGGGCGGGGCGAGCATCTGGTGCTCGTTGACCAGCTCGGTGACCGTCATCGCGTCCCCGTCGTAGTCCGCCGGGACCATGGCCTCCAGCTGCGCGGTGTACAGCCGGACCGACGCGCAGACCGGGTCGCGGACGTCCGGGCCGATGATCCACGCGTACCGCCGTTCGCGGAGCCGGCCCAGCGCGTTCTCGTGGAAGCCCGCGTCGCCCCGGCTCGCCTGGTCGAGGTAGACCACCCGCACCCCGGGGCCGCCCCGTTCGAGCAGCAGGTCCTCGGCGCGGGCCACGAAGCCCGTGTGGTGCGGCAGGCAGGCCAGGGTGCGCGGGCCGCCGGTCGAGGACTCCCCGCCCCGCATCACCTGGTACTCCGCGAGCACGCTGCGGGCCGAGTCCAGGAACCGCTGGCCGGGCCCCGTCGGGTACAGCCGGCGCTTCGGGCCCTCCCGGGTCAGCAGGCGCTCGCCGTACCACTCCTCGATCTTGGCCACGGTGCGGCTGATCGTCTGGCGCTGCACCGGCCGGCCGGTCTCCCGGCGCAGCTCGTCGGCGGCCTTCATGAATCCCTGGTGCTCGGCGACGGCGATGAACTGCCGGCACTCCCACTCGTCGGGTGCGCTGTCGTCACGGGTGCCCACGGACGCAGCGTAGGCGCGGGGATCCCGTCACCAACAGTGGTCGTCCAGAAGGCGACAAGATTCGCGTCCCCACTGGACCTTGGACTATAGGGCTGTGATTTAGGTCACTGGAGGCAAAAAGTGTCACGCTGAGTGAGGGCGAGTGTCCACTGTGCGCGTCACCGAACGGCAGGTTGACTGACCGTGAACACCCGCTACGCCGAGCGCATCGTCAAGGCACCTAACAGTTCCCCAGGGACGGGGGGCGCACATATCCGAAACGACGCGGAGCTGTTACACAGAATCCCCCGGCGGAACCGGGAGTGGTCGGGTCCGATGCAGACGGACCCGACCACGGAAAGACCACGGAGCCCAACGGAGGAGCCCCGATGTCCCACCACAAACCTACGCCGCCCACCGAGTGGCACCTAGCCCTGCCCGTGAGATTCGGCATGGACAAGGGTTCCGGAAGGGTCAGCCTCGCGGTGAACCGGTCGAGCCTGCACGCCCTGATGTACTTCGCCGCCCTCGCCCACGCGGCGTTCGGCTACCTCCCCGAGCACCACCCCGGCGCCGGCCCCGCCACCGTGACCGCCGTCTACGGCGGCTGCGCGGTGCTCGCCCTGGCCTCGGCGACCGTGGTCAACCGGCTGACGGCGGGCGACCGGCGGCCCCGGGACCCCGACGGGCGGTCCGCCCCGGGGCCGGACGATCGGGAGCCCATCGCGCGGCGGGAGGCCCCCGCCTGCCCCGACCGGGCGGCACTCCGACCCCCGGCCGGCCCCGCAGCGGCAGCGGCCTTCCCCGACCTGCCGCCGAACCCCGACCCCAGCCCCGAGGGCGCCGTCGCGCTCGCCGTCCGGCTGATGACCGAGGCCGAGGACGTCGCCCGGCACGCCGACCCGGCCGGCCTGCGCTACCTCGCGCACCGGGCCGGCAAGCTGTCCGGCAACCTCGACTACGCGGCCCGGGCCGGAACTTCTTAGCCGGCTCCTACGATTCTCTTAGACACCGCACGGCTCGTGCGGCGATGCTGGGAGCGGGGGTGGGCCGGTGCGGATTCTGGTGGTCGACGACGACGCGGCGGTCCGCGACTCGTTGTCGCGCAGCCTGCGCTTCGAGGGGTACGAGGTGACCACCGCCGAGGACGGCGGCCGCGCCCTGGAGCTGGTCCGGGGCGGCGAACCCGACGCGGTGGTGCTCGACGTGATGATGCCCCGGATGGACGGCCTGGAGACGTGCCGGGCCCTGCGCGCCGAGGGCCTGCTGCTCCCCGTGCTGATGCTCACCGCCCGGCACAGCGTCGGGGACCGGGTCGCCGGGCTCGACGCCGGGGCCGACGACTACCTGGTCAAGCCGTTCGCGCTCCAGGAACTGCTGGCCCGGCTCCGGGCGCTGCTCCGCCGCACCCTGCACGTCGGGGCCGTGCCGGAGTCCGGCGAGGGCGAGCTGCGGTTCGCGGGGCTGACCCTGGACCCGGCGACCCGGGAGGTGCGCCGGGCGGGCCGGCTGGTCCGGCTGACCCGGACGGAGTTCTCGATCCTGGAGGCGTTCCTGCGCCACCCCCGCCAGGTCCTGACCCGCCAGGCCCTGTTCGAGCAGGTCTGGGGGTACGACTTCGGCGAGTCCTCCAACAGCCTGCACGTCTACCTGGGGTACCTGCGCCGCAAACTCGAGTCCGAGGGCGAGCCCCGCCTGCTGCACACGGTCCGCGGCGTCGGGTACGTGCTCCGGGAACAGCCGCTGTGAACCGGTGGCGCCGCCTCACCCTGCGGTCCCGGCTGTCCCTGCTGGCCGCCGCCGCCGTGGCCGTGGCCGTCGTCGGGGTCAGCGTGCTGTCCTGGCTCGTGGTCCGCGCCGAGCTGTACCGGCAGCTCGACGGCCAGCTGGAGACCGACGCGCGCACCATCGCCGCCCAGCCCGAACGATGGCGCGACACCGTCCAGCCGCCGAGGATCCCGGACACCGACGACGACGAACACCGGCCCGGGCCCGGCCCCCGGCCGCACTACCAGCAGGACTTCGGCCCGCGCTGGCAGCTCCTCGACCCCGCCGGCGTCCCGTACGGCGCGGGGACCGGGGTCGGGGTCCGGCCCGTACTGCCGGTCACCGAGGGCGCCCGGCGGGTCGCGGTGGCCGGCCTGCCCCAGCACCGCGAGAAGGTCGGCATCGGCTGGGACAGCTACCGGATGCTCACCGTCCGGCTGCCCGGCGGCGGGGCGGTCCAGGTGGCCCAGGCGACCGAACCGGTGAACCGCACCCTCGGCCAGCTGGGCGCGCTGCTCGCCGTCGGCAGCCTCGCCGGGGTCGCCGGGGCGGGGCTGCTCGGCCGCAGCGTGGCCCGCGCCGGCCTGGCCCCCGTCGAGCGGCTCACCCGCGCCGTGGAGCACGTGGCGGTCACCAAGGACCTCCAGGCCGCGATCCCCGTGGACGGCGAGGACGAGGTGGCCCGCCTCGCCCGGTCGTTCAACGCGATGCTCGGCGCGCTGGACGCGTCCCGGACGGCCCAGCGGATGCTCGTCGAGGACGCCGGGCACGAGCTGCGTACCCCACTGACCAGCCTGCGCACCAACATCGAACTGCTGGTCCGCGCCGAGGCCACCCCGGACCGCACCCTGTCGGCCGAGGACCGGTCCCGGCTGCTGCGCGACCTGGAGGTGCAGGTCGTCGAGCTGACCCAGCTGACCAACGAGCTGGTGGAGCTGGCGCGGGAGGACCCGGGACCCGTACCCGTCGAGGCCGTGGATCTTTCCGAGGTGGTGGCCGCCGCCGTCGAACGGGTCCGCGCCCGGGGCACGGGGGTCGTCTTCGCCACCCGCCTGGAGCCGGTGACCGTCGCCGGGCGGCCGGCCGCGCTGGAGCGCATGGTGCTGAACCTGCTGGACAACGCGGCGAAGTGGAGCCCCTCGGGGGCCACTGTGGACGTCCGGCTCGCGTGGCGGGCCGGGGCGGCGACCCTGACCGTCGCGGACGCCGGGCCCGGGATCGACCGCGAGGACCTGCCCCGGGTGTTCGAACGGTTCTACCGGGCCCTGGCGGCGCGGTCGATGCCCGGCTCCGGCCTGGGCCTGGCGATCGTCGCGCAGACCGTGGAGCAGCACGGCGGGACGGTCACGGCCGGGCGGGCGGCGACGGGCGGGGCGCTGCTGACCGTGACCCTGCCGACGGCCGGGCCCGGCGGCCCGGACTCATCGGATTTTCTTAGAGAGCCCGGCGGCGCCCCTTAGGGAACGCCGTCAGGGTGGGAACATGACCACAGAGCCCGAGAACCAGCCCACCACGCAGCTGCCCGCGGCGGCGGCCGAGCCCGCACCGGTGGCCGAGTCCCCCGCTCCGCCCCCGCCCCCGGCGCCCCCGGTCGCGCCGGCCCCCGCCGCTCCCCGCCGCCGGCCCTCCGGCAAGGTGATCGGCGCCCTGATCGGCGCGTTCCTGCTCGGCGCGTGCCTGTGCGGGGCGGCCGGTCTGGCGATCGGCGCGGCGGTCGGCCACCACGGCGGACCCGACCGCCCCGGCGTCAGCCGGTACGACGACGACCGCCGGGACTCGCACCGCGAGGAACGGCGCGACGAGCGGCGCGGGAACGGCCAGCACGTCCGCCCCGGCGACGGTCCGGCCTTCCCCGCCCCGCCGGCCCCGAACCGTCCGGCGTCGCCCGCCCCGTCACCGACGTCCTGACGGGCGAGCGGGGGCCGGCCCGTCCGGGCTGGTCCCCGCACGTCGGCGGGGTCGCGGCGCGGCACCCGGTCCGGTGCGCGCCAGTGCCCACCGGACCGTGCCGAGCCCATGGTGCCGCGCGCGTCCGGGTCCGGCCGGCCCGTGGGTCAGAGCCCGGCCAGGCGGTCCAGGAACTCCCGCTGGGCGGTGACGATCCTCGTCCGCGCGTCGGCCAGCCCGAACCACGCGACCCGGTCGAGCTCCGGGAACTCCCGCATCGCGCCGGACCCCTTCGGCCACTCCATCGTGAACGTCCCGGGCACCACGTCCGCCGGGTCCAGGTCCGCCTCGACGGCCCACACGGTCACGATCTTGCCGTTGGCCTGCCGGACCTCGCCCAGCCCGACCAGGTCACCCTCGGGGACGGGCAGCCCCAGCTCCTCGCGGAACTCGCGCCGGGCGGCGTCGACCGCCTCCTCCTCCGGGGTGTACTCCCCCTTCGGCACCGACCACGCGCCCTCGTCCCTGCGGGCCCAGAACGGGCCGCCCATGTGCCCGAGCAGGACCTCGACGCCGTCGCCGGCCCGCCGGTACACCAGAATTCCCGCACTGCGCCTGTCCGCCATGCCCTGATTGTGCCGGCCCTGCGGGCGGGGTGGCGTCTGACCCCTGAGACGCCACCCCCGGCCGGGCGAGGTCGCCGCGCTCATCGCAGCCCCTCAACCACGACGGCGTCCGGGCGACCTCAGGGTTGTGCTGCAACACAACCTTTGATTATTTTATCCAACTAATTCATCTTGTAAACACCCAATTCAGTCATTGCCGGAAGTCGACGCTCTCCAGCACCCGGCGCGGATACCCGTCCCGGGCCAGCCCGAGCATCGCCCCGGCCAGCTCCTCCGTGGTCGTCACGTACCTCGGCGCGACCGCTCGGAGCAGCCAGAACAGGGGCGTGGCGACCACGTACGCCAGCCGGTACCACCGGGTCTTCGAGCGCTCGCCGTGCACCGGCTGGATGGCGGCCGGCCGGACCGCGTACCCGTTCGGGAACAGGTCGAGGACCGCGTTCTCCGTGCGGCCCTTCACCCGGGCCCACATCGACCGGCCGCGCTCCGTGGAGTCGGTGCCCGCGCCGGAGACGTAGACGAACGTCAGGTCGGGGTTCAGCCGGGCCAGCGGGCGCGCGGCGGCCATCGTCAGGTCGTAGGTGACCCGGGTGTACTCCGCCTCGTTCATCCCCGCCGACGTGACGCCGAGGCAGAAGAAGCACGCGTCGTACCCGGCGAGTTGGTCCCGCACCCCCGACAGGTCCGTCAGGTCCGGCTGGAGGAGTTCGCGGAGCTTGGGATCGTGCCGGCCGGTCGGGGTGCGCCCCACGACCAGCACGGACTCCACGTCGTCGGCGAGCAGGCACGCGCGGAGCACGCCCTGGCCGACCATGCCGGTGGCGCCGAACAGAATGATCTTCACCGTCAACAAGTACCAGACAAGGTCCTCGATTCCCGCCCGGCGGGCCGGTGGGGGCTGCCAGCATCGAGGCATGACCTCGATCCTGATCGACGCGGGCGGGGTGGCCCTCGACGCCGACCTCTCCGTGCCGGCCTATCCCTCGGGCGTCGTGCTGTTCGCGCACGGCGCCGGCAGCTCCCGGCACAGCCCGCGCAACACGGTGGTCGCGGAGCGGCTGCACCGGGCCGGGTTCGCGACCCTGCTGGTCGACCTGCTCACCCCGGTGGACAGCCTGTCCGAGGAGGCCCGGTACGACATCCCCCGGCTCGCCGGCCGGGTCACCGCCCTGGTGCGCTCCGCCGGGGAGCGGCCGGAGCTGGCCGGCCTGCCGGTGGGGCTGTTCGGGGCGAGCAGCGGCGCGGCGGCGGCCCTGATCGCGGCCGGCGAACGGCCCGGGGACGTGGCGGCCGTCGTCTGCCGGGGCGGCCGACCCGACCTGGCCACCGGGCTGCTCGGCCGGGTCTGGGCGCCGACCCTGCTGATCGTCGGCGCGCTGGACACCGGGGTCCTGGAGCTCAACCGCCGCGCCGCCGGGGAACTGGGCGGGAAGAGCGAGGTCGCCGTCATCGCCCGCGCCGGGCACCTGTTCGAGGAGCCGGGCACCCTGGCGGAGGCGGCGGACTGGACGGCGGCCTGGTTCGTGGAGCACCTGCCGGACGGCCGGAAGTAGCCCGGGCCGCGCGGCCACCGGGGTCCGGCGCGTCGGGGCGGACCGCGCCCACCGGGGCGGAAATCCTCCGTGGCGGCCGTCACACCGGGAACACCGGAGGCCCCCGTGAACTTGAGCCGAAGAGACTCATGTTTACGTGATTACAGAGGTGACCTCATGGCTACGCTTCCCGTCCTCCCCCTCTCCGAGTCCGTCCTGCTCCCCGGCATGGTCATCCCCGTCACCCTCGACGCCGCGACCCAGGCCGCCGTCGACGCGGCGCGCACGGCCGGCGACGACACCCTGCTGGCGGTCCCCCGGCTCGACGGCGAGTACGGGCCGGTGGGCACCGTCGCCGTCATCGAGAAGGTCGGCCGGCTGTCCAGCGGCGAACCGGCCGCCGTGATCCGGGGCCTGGCCCGGGGGAAGATCGGCTCCGGGGTGCCCGGGCCGGGGGCCGCCCTGTGGGTCGAGGTCACCCGGTTCGAGGAGCCGCCGGTGACCGAGCGGGTCCGCGAGCTGGCCACGGAGTACCGCAAAGTGGTCGTCGCCCTGCTCCAGCGGCGCAGCGCCTGGCAGGTGATCGACGCGGTGGAGCGGATGACCGAGCCCGCCGAACTGGCCGACTCCGCCGGCTACGCGCCCTGGCTGTCCCTCGAACAGCGCGCCGAACTCCTCGCCGCCCTCGACGTGGCCGAACGGCTGGAGAAGCTGACCGTCTGGGTCCGCGACCACCTGGCCGAGCTGGACGTGTCCGAGAAGATCAGCGAGGACGTGCGCGAGAGCGTCGAGAAGACCCAGCGCGAGTTCCTGCTCCGCCAGCAGCTCGCCGCCATCCGCAAGGAACTCGGCGAGGACGAGCCCGAGGGCAGCGCCGACTACCGCACCCGGGTCGAGGCCGCCGACCTGCCCGACAAGGTCCGCGAGGCGGCGATCCGCGAGGTCGACAAGCTCGAACGGGCCAGCGACCAGTCCCCGGAGTCCGGCTGGATCCGGACCTGGCTCGACACGGTGCTGGAGATGCCGTGGACGGTCCGCACCGAGGACAACACCGACCTGCGCACCGCCCGCGAGGTGCTCGACGCCGACCACTCCGGGCTCGACGACGTGAAGGACCGCATCCTGGAGTACCTGGCGGTCCGCAACCGGCGCGCCGCCCGGGGCCTCCAGGTGGTCGGCGGCCGGGGCTCCGGCGCCGTGCTCGCCCTCGTCGGGCCGCCCGGGGTGGGCAAGACCAGCCTCGGCGAGTCCGTGGCCCGGGCGCTGGACCGCAAGTTCGTCCGGGTGTCCCTCGGCGGCGTGCGCGACGAGGCCGAGATCCGGGGCCACCGGCGCACGTACGTGGGCGCGCTGCCCGGGCGGATCGTGCGCGCCATCCGCGAGGCCGGCTCGATGAACCCGGTCGTACTCCTCGACGAGGTGGACAAGCTGTCGGCCGGCTACGCCGGGGACCCGGCCGCCGCGCTGCTGGAGGTCCTCGACCCCGCGCAGAACCACACGTTCCGCGACCACTACCTCGAGGTGGACCTCGACCTGTCCGACGTGCTGTTCCTGGCCACGGCGAACGTCGCCGACACGGTGCCGGGGCCGCTGCTGGACCGGATGGAGGTCGTCACCCTCGACGGGTACACGGAGGCGGAGAAGGTCGCCATCGCGCGCGGGCACCTGTGGCCCCGGCAGCTGGACCGGGCCGGGCTGACGCCGGAGGACGTGACCGTGACCGACGAGGTGCTGGGGCTGGTGGCGTCGGAGTACACCCGGGAGGCCGGGGTGCGGCAGTTGGAGCGGGCGCTGGGCAGGGTGCTGCGGAAGGTGGCGGTCGAGCTGTCGACCGCGCCGGCAGTCGGGGCGGGGGCACCCGGTTCCGGTGTCGTCGGGGCACCCCGGGTCGCGCCGTTCGGGTTCGCGGCCGGGCTGGACGAGGAGCGGCCGGCGGCCGACGCCCCGTCCCCGGACAGGGACACCACCGTGGACGTGACGCTCGCGAACCTGAAGGACTACCTGGGCCGGCCCCGGTTCACCCCGGAGTCCGCCGAGCGCACGGCGGTACCCGGCGTGGCCACCGGGCTCGCGGTCACCGGCGCGGGCGGCGACGTGCTGTTCATCGAGGCCACCGCCCTGGCCGACGGCGAGCCGGGGCTGACCCTGACCGGCCAGCTCGGCGACGTGATGAAGGAGTCCGCGCAGATCGCCCTGTCCTACCTGCGGTCGCACGGCCCGGAGCTGGGCGTCGACCCGGCGGCCCTGCACCGGCGCCTGCACCTGCACGTGCCGGCGGGCGCGGTCCCGAAGGACGGCCCGAGCGCGGGCATCACGATGGTCACGGCGCTGGCGTCCCTGGCCACCGGCCGGCCCGTCCGCCCGGAGATCGGGATGACCGGCGAGGTGACCCTCAACGGCCGGGTACTGCCCATCGGCGGCGTGAAGCAGAAACTGCTCGCCGCGCACCGGGCGGGCCTGACCGAGGTGATCGTGCCGGCCCGCAACGAGCCGGACCTGGACGACCTGCCGGCGGCCGTCCGCGACCAGCTGACGATCCACGTGGTGGCGGACGTCGCCGACGTGGTGCGGTTGGCGCTGCGGCCGGCGGAGGCGGGCACCCTGGCGCACGCCGCCTGACCGTCCACGCCCTCGCCGGGCCGCTCCCCTGGGGGTGGTCCGGCGAGGGCGTTTCGCCACCTGTCCGGTGTCACCGGCCTACCGTCGGGGGCCGTCGAGATGCACGCAGGCCGTTCAGAACGTCCATTATCGACATACTGCGCTGTCAATGGCGTACCTGTCACGCATTGTGATGCTTTGGATGTTCGCGGGGGTCACGCTCCCGGACCGGGGCGGGCACGTTGCGGGCCGCCACCCGCGACGGGGGGCGCGGGCGGCGGCACAACTTCCGGATACCCGGGAAGGGCGATCCGTAACCGGTATCTTTGCCGGCACCCTTCGAGAGCGGAGTACCCGATGGAGTTCGTTCTGCCCGCCCCGACCGGACCGCACCCGGTGGGCGTGACCGACGCGCACCTCACCGACGCCGGCCGGCCGGACCCGTGGCTGCCGGAGCTGGCCAGGGAGCTGATGGTGAGCGTCTGGTACCCGGCCAGCGATGTCACCGGGCGGCCCCGGGCCCCGTGGCTGCCGGGCGGGGCGGCGGGACTGTTCGACGCGCTCGTGGCGGCCGGGGGCTTCCCCGCCGGAGTCGTGGACTGGACCTCCCCGACAGCCGGCCATCTCGGAGCCCCGGCCCTGCCCGCTCCGGCCCCGAACGCCGCCTACGCCGACAGGTCCGAGCGGAGCACGGCCGGCCCGGGCACGGCCGGCCTCGGGGACGCCGCCGGGCCGGTCGTGTTGTTCTCCCCCGGGCTGGGCATGGCCCGTGGCACGACCACCGCGCTCGTCTCCGACCTGGCCAGCCACGGCTACACGGTCGTAACCGTCGACCACCCCGGGGAGGGCTCACCGGTCGCCTTCCCCGACGGCCGGGTCCGCACCGACGGGGCGCTGACCGACGAGGTGGCCGGGGATCAGGATCTCATGGCCGGGTACATCGGGCGCGCCCTCGACGCCCGGGTCGCGGACCTGTCGTTCGTCCTGGACAGCCTGCCGGCGCTGACCGGCCGGGGAACGGCTTCCGGCGCGGGCGGGTCCGGGATCGGGGTGTTCGGGCACTCGTTGGGCGGGACCGCCGCGTGCGAGGCGATGGCGCTGGACGCCCGGTTCGCCGCCGGGGCCAACCTGGACGGCCCGCTGGGCGCGTCGCCCTCGAACCCGATGCCCGCCGGCAACGTCGCCCGGCACGGCCACGACCGCCCGTTCCTCCTGCTCGGCGCGGCCCGGTCCCGCCCCGACGGCGCGGGCGGCCACCGGGCCCGCAGCCACGCCCCGGACGGCGACCCGGGCTGGGCGGACTTCTGGGCCCGGCACCGCGGCTGGAAGCGGGACCTGACCCTGTCCGGCGGGACCCACCACGGCTTCACCGACTTCCTGCCGATCTACCGGGCGGCCGAGGGCTCCCCGGGGCTGGCCGGGCCGCTCTACGACCGCGTGGTCGGCACCGTCGACCACGGCCGGGCGGTGGCCGCCCAGCGCGCGTGCCTACGGGCCTTCTTCGACCGGTTCCTGTCCGACGGGCCGGACGGGTCAGGCGGGCTGGCCGGGCCGGGCCGGCCAGGCGGGCCGGGTGGGTCAGGCGGGCCGGGTGGGTCAGGCGGGCCGCTCGACGGGCCGAACCCGGAGTGGCCGGAACTGACCCCGGCGCCCTGAACCCCAACCCACGCCGCCGGCCCGGACATGCCCCGATCCGTGGGCGCCGCAACTGCCGGCTTGGGCCCGAGCCAAGCGGGGCTTGGGCCGGACAGGCCGGGGCTTGGGCCGAGCGGGGCCCCGGGCTAGGACGGGCAGGGCAGGGACGGAGCCGGGGCCGGGGCCGGGGCCGGGGCCGGGGCCGGGGCCGGGGCCGCTAGCTGGCCCGGTGTTCCTTCCAGCGGGCCACGACCTCGTCCTCGTCGAGCGTGTTCACCACGATCGACGGCCCCTCCACCGCACCCCGGCGCACCTCGAGAATGCGCGCGTTGAGGTCGGCGACGATGCCACGGACGGCCCGTTCCGAGTACTCCTTGGCGACCGTGTCCATGATGTCCTCGGCCTCCTTGCGCAGGGCCAGCGCGGGCGGCCCGACGAAGCTGAGCTTCTCCCGGCGCATGTACTCCCGGACCCACCAGTTCTCGTCGTACGTGGTGCCCAGGTTGGGGATGGGCTTGCCGGCACCGGGCAGGTTCGCGAACTCGCCGCGTTCCTCGGCCTCACGGATCTGCCGGTCCACACGCAGCTCGTGCCTGTCCATGGGTGTCACCGCCTCATTCGGGTACCCCGAGTTTAATTGATCTTTCTCGGGCGCAGGGGGCCACCGCCCTGGCCTGCGCCAGGTGCGGCGGCGACACCCGGTTCACCTCACCCGCCCGGGCTACCCGGAGCCGACTGGAATGGCCTGCTGTGACAGGGCCGGGGCCGCTGGGTCATGAAGGCCGGGTCCCTTCAGGCGGACCCAGCCCGGGCCGGCCGTGAGCAGCGTCGCCAGATTGTCGGCGCGCTCTCTGGCCAGGCACTCCACCAGCCTGTTCTGGCCGGCGACGGTCACCTGCACCTCGTAGCGGCCGCCGGCGGGGTTGAACCGGACGAACACCTCCGCCCGCTCGAACTCCGCCCGCTTGCCGTTCCACCAGTGCGCCGTCGTCGTCATCTCCACCCCGAAATACTCGAACACGTGTACGCACAAGTCAAGGCGACACGGCGGGCGCGCCGACGCGGGTGCGAACCCCGAGCCGCCGGACGGAACGGGGCACAGTTTGTGACGCAGATCACGTGTGATGACGCGAAATACTCGCGCCGGACCGCGCTCAGGCCACCCACAAGGCACCCCAGAGCCGCAGGAGGGCGGTCGGTAGTGCCGACCAGTACTCCCCTGAACGGGGTTGCCTTTTTCGGGGCAGAATCGGGCTCCGGGGGCCATCGCGGTCGGGCGGAACGGGCTCGTCCGGCGGCCGGCGCGCCGCTACCTTGGCCGCACGCCTGAGCTGATCCCGCCCACCACCCGCCCGCACGCCGCCTTCCTGGAATGCCGCGACGACTGGGGCCGCGGCCTCGACCACGAGGACGGCTTCGGCCTGTCCGTCGACGACGATGTCGACTCCCCCGCGGGATTCGCCGCCTGGGTCCACGCCCGGACCCGGGGCGACCACCCGGCCAGCGAGCCCTGCCCGGACCGGCCGCACGGCTCGCCCCGGTGGATCGTCGAGGACGGCCGGGTACTCGGCGGCATCGCCCTGCGGCACCACTTCGACGACACGGTCGGCCGGATCGGCTACGGCGTGCGACCGTCGGCGCGCCGTCGGGGCCTGGCCAGCTGGGCCCTGGGCGAGACGCTCGAGCGGGCCCGCGTCGTCCTGGGCCTGGACCGGGTCCTCATCCCCTGCCTCGCGGACAACGTCGCCTCGGCCCGCACCATCGAACGCAACGGCGGCGTCCTGGAGTGCATCCGGGTGAACGCGCTCGGCGACCGGGTGCGGCGCTACTGGATCGATGTGGACCGGGGACGCCCAGAATGACCCGTTCCCGGCGGGCCGCCACCCATGCGACCCGTCGGGATGCCAACCTTTCCGGGGTGCCGGCGCGTCTCACAGCGGGACACCCACGCGAGAGAGGGTTCGATGGACGAACAGGACTTCCGTGACTTCGTCGCGGCCCGGTCCCCGGCGCTGCTGCGGACCGCGTACCTCCTGGTCGGCGACTGGCACCGGGCCGAGGACCTGCTCCAGACGGCGCTGACCAAGACGTATCTCGCGTGGCGCCGGCTCGGGCGGATCGAGGCGGTGGAGGCGTACACCCGAAAGGTCCTGGTGAACACGGCGACCAGCTGGTGGCGCCGCCAGTGGACCGGCGAGCGGCCGACGGCGGACCTGCCCGACACCCCCGGCCCGGACGGCCTCGACGCCCTCGTGGTCCGCGACGAACTGTGGCAGCAGGTCCGCCAGCTGCCCGCCCGGCAACGCGCGGTCCTGGTCCTGCGCTACTACGAGGACCAGTCCGAGGCGGAGACCGCCCGGCTGCTCGGGGTCAGCGTGGGCACCGTGAAGAGCCAGACCTCCCGCGCCCTGGGCACCCTGCGGGTCCAGCTCGGCACGCGCATCCCGGAAGGAATGGACCGATGACCCCGACCGAGGACGACCTGCGCCGCTCGCTCAACCGCCAGGTGGCCGTCCCGCCCACGGCCCCGGAGACCCAGGGCCGCGCCGACCGGGCGATCGGGGCCGCCCGGACCATCCGCCGCCGCCGCGCGCTCGCCGTCGGCGCCGCCGCCCTGGTCCTCGCCGCCGGCGGGGTGTTCGCGGCCACCAGGGGCACCTCCCGAGACGTGCCGCTGCCGCCCGCCGACCCGGTCCCCACCGTCGGCCCGACCCCGCCGCTGACCGACTCCCCCCGCCTCGACCTGGTGCTGTTCCCCCGCGACGACCGGGACATCTCCCTCTGGTCGGCCGAGAAGCGGGGCATCGTGCTCCCGAAGACCCCCGCCCACGTCGTCAAGGTCGCCGACGGCTGGCTCACCCTCGGCGACTACGGAGTTCCAGAACCCTCCTTCTGGGTACGGTCCACCCTGGAGCGGGTCCCCCTGCCCGCCGACATCTCCCACGTCGTCGTCGCGCCCGACGGCCGGCGGGTGGCCTGGCGCTCCGACGGGCGGCTGGCCACCGGCACCCTGCGCGACGGAAAACTGGTCACGGAGAACCAGACCCCCGCCCCGGCCGAGGGCGGCCCGCTGGCGTACACCGGACAGGCCGTCTACCTGGGCCGACCCAACAACGGCGGCATGGAGTGGCACGACATCTGGGTCCCGGCCCGGGGCGCGTACGCGTCCACCCCCGGGCAGGTCGGCGACCAGACCACGGTGCTCGCGCCCACCCCGGACGGGAAGTTCCTCGCCGTCCGGCCGGGCGGATGCCTGGTGCTGCTCGACCCGCTGGACGGGCTGCGGACCGTGAAATCGGTCTGCGGCCTGGCCGTCGGCGCGCTGCGGGACCAGCCGGTGTCCCCCGACGGGCGGTACCTCGCGGCCATGTTCACCCCGGCCGACAGCGGCGGGGCGTCCCACGCGGCGGTGTTCGACCTGGGCACTGTGTGGGAGACCGCGAAGCCGCTGATCGTGTACGGGCGCGGGTACGACGTGGCCTGGGAGAGTGCCGGGACGCTGCTGGGGTCGGACGGGACCGGGCTGGTGCGGTTGCGGTTGGAGTCCGTGGAGCCGGTGGTGGTGCGTGCGCCGGGGGTGGATCTGGGGATCGCGCGGCCGGTGCGACAACCGGGCTGAGCCACGGCCACCGCGCCGGCCGCCGGATCACGTCGAGGGTGCCGGCACCGGTCGAGCCGGGCCACCCGGGGCGGCGACACCCCTGGTGGTCGGGCTCGACCGCGTTGCGCGGCGAGGCGCGGGGTGGGTCAGCGTCGGCTGGTCCGCCAGCGCCGGGCGTCGGCGTCCCAGTGCAGTTCGGTACCACGGCGGAAGGCGGTGAAGTCCAGCCCCAACAGCTCCCGCATCGCGCGATCGTCCAGGGCCGCGCGTTCCGTGAGTACCGCGATCACGCCGCTCGACGCGCAGCTGATCCGGATCTCGCGGCCGGGCTCCCCGCCGCCCGTGCGCAGCCGGCCGAGCGCCCGGCCCAGGCGTCCTGCGGCGTCCGCGCCGAACTGACCGGCCAGGGCGGTGACGAACTGCCCGAGGAACGTGCTGATCAGGACATACGCGGGCAGGTCCTCGACGCTGCGGCTCGACGCGACGATCTCGGGCACGGTGCCCAGGTCCTCGAACAGCTGCCGACGCAGGTCGGGGTGCGGCTCATAGGGAACGTCGACGTGCACGGTGGGCATGGTCACGGGTGTTCCTCTCAGTCTCCGGTCAGCACGAGCGGAGCCCAGAAATAGGGGTGGGCGAACGGGCGTCGGTCGCGTTCCGGCTGCGGGAGCCAGGACTCGAGCGGATAGACGTGGGGCAGGTACGCGTGCAGGTCCGCGCGGGTGGCCCGGCTCAGCCAGCGCTGTGCTCCGGTCAGCGCGGCGGCCGGGGACAGCCCCTCGGAACGCCAGCCCTGGTAGAAGCGGGCGACCAGGAACACGGCCGCCTGGTCCGTGACCTTCCACTGGGAGGCCACCACGCCGGCGAGGCCGATCTGCAACATCCCGCCGGGCAGGCCGAGTGACTCGTCCGGGGCGTCGCTGCTGGTGGTGTGGGTCTCGCACGCCGACAACACGGCCAGCCGCCGGACCCGGAACACGACGGCGCCCAGGTCCCGCAGCGTGACACTGCCGTCGGTGAGGAGCAGGGCACTGTCGAGGATCTGGTCCGGCCGGGCCACGCCGTGACAGGCGAAGTGCCAGACGTCGTGCCCGTCCAGGGCGGTCAGAACCTCGTGGCGTCGCGCGCCGGGTACCTGGCCGGCGTGGTCGCCGCCCGCACGCCAGCCCCGGATCACGTGTTCGGTCTCGTCGCGGGTGTGCCGCAGCCGGGCCGCCGGCGCGCGCCGGTGGCCGTTCGGCGCGTCCACCGCCAGGAGCCGCAACGGGCGCCCCTGGAAGGCCGCCGCCCGCCGCCAGGAAGTGACCAGGGACCGCGCGTTCGGCGAGTACCGCAGGGTGACGTCGTCGGCGAGGCAGTGCCAGGCGTCCTCCGGCCCGGAGCGGTGTCCCGCGGCGTGCAGTGGCAGGTGGCTGAGCGCGCCGACCGGTACCAGGGTCGTGACCGCGTCCCGGGGCAGCCGGGCCGCGAGGGCACCGATCCCCGCCGTCCACAGGAAGGTGACGGTCCGGTCGAGGCTGTCCTGGTCGTACCCGCCCGTCGCCGCTCCGACGTGTTCGGCCACCGCGGCGGCGCTCAGGCCGGGGAGCCGCACGATCTCCGGGTCGCCGGCGTCGCGGACCACCACCGCGTAGCCGCCCCGTTCGGCGGCGGCGAGGTAGACCACCGGCCCCGCCCCGGTCGCCGCGGCGATGTCCTCGTAGGTCACGTCGGGGACCACGTGGGCGTACCCGCCGAGCCGGGCCACCTCCCAGGCGACCGTCTCGTACTCCGCCGCCGCGCGTTGCAGGCCGAACGCGAATCCGGGTACGCCGGGCCGGCTCTCCACCTCCCGCAGCCGCCGCACGGCCCCGTGGTAGCGCGCGCTGAGTCCGGGCCGTCGCACCCCGGCGACGAGCCGGTCGAGGTCCGGGCGTTCGCGGGCGGCGACCTCGCTGATCAGCACCGCCCTGCCGCGTTCCAGGGCCACGGCGGCGTCGCGCGGGCGGCCGGCGCGCGACAGCCAGTACCCGGCCTCCCCCGCCGTGGACTGGACCCTGGTCAACAGGGTCTCCTTGGCCGCCCACAGGTACTTGCCGAACGCCGCCCTCGGCACGGTCGCCATCAGGTGGTGGTACGCCTCGGCGGTCACGGCGGCATCGTCCTGGGTGGTGGCCCAGTCGACCCACATCCGGGCGGTCCGCAGCGCGGTGTCCGCGGCGCCGCGCTCGGACCCGGTGGCCGACGCGCGCATGGCCACGGCGATCTCCGCAGTCGGTGGCCCGTCGGGGAACAGCCGGGCCCAGGTACTCAGGGTCTCCGCCCGCTGCTCCAGCGCGTTGAGCCTCTGCTCGCACCGGCGCTCCGTCAACGGACGACACAGCCGCTCGGCCTCGTCGAGGTCGCATTCGGCGGTCTCGGCGGTCGCCCACTCACTGTCCGCGCGTTGGGTCAGCAGGCTCGCGAGGATCAGGTCGGCCTCCCGTGCCCGGTGACCGCGTCGGCCGACGAGCTGCCGTGCCATCCGGCAGAACGCGATGGCCTCGGTCAGGTCGGAAGGCTGGTCCCGGATGCCGAGCTGGGCGGCGAGTTCCAGGTAGAGCTGGGGAAGTCGCGGCCGGGCGGCGGCGGACGCGACGGAGACCGCCCGGCGGTACCGGCTGATCGCCGCGTTCACGTGCGCCTCGGCGTGGCCGTCGGACGGCATCCGCCCGGCGAGGTCCGCCTCGTACTGGGCGTATGCCGTGTGTACGTCGACCCAGCCCGCGGCGGCGTCGTCGGGCAGGAGGTCCATCACCGCCGCGAGGGCCTCCAAGGCCTCCGGGTACCCGGCGAAGTCGTGATGGCTGTGCGCCTTGGCCTGCAGGGCCTCGACCAGGGTGAAGAGCGCGTTGAACAGCCGCACCGGATCCCTGGGCGGGTCGGCCCGGACCTGGTTGAGCAGCGCGGCGGCCCGCACCAGCCCGTCGGGGCGTGCACCGGAGGTCGCGGAGGCGATCAGCGCCCGCGCCTCGCTGATCCGGAGCCCCTTGGCGTCCTCCTCGTCGAGCTTCTCGCCGCGGGCCTTCCCGACGTGTTCCAGAACCCGTTCCGCCCGATGCTCCGGGACCACGACGGTGCCCGACACCAGCAGCCGGACGACGACCCTGGACAGCGACTGCTGCAACTGCCAGAAGACCACGATCGACGTCGAGCCGGTCACGATCCAGGCCGGCACCGGCGACATGCCGAGGCGCGACACGAGCAACCAGCAGAACCCCGGTGCGAAACCGACGGTCATGCAGGCGGCGGAGAGCCGCGCCAGGATCGGCCTCGGCCGGTCGCCCACCAGGGCGAAAGCCAGGAGGCCGACGGTGGCCGCGTCGAGCACGGCTGACCACAGGCCGATCAGGTGCGCGTGCGGCGAACCCAGCGCGACCGCCCTGGTGGAGAGGTAGCTGCCGCCGGAGCAGGCCAGCCCGAGCAGCAGGAAGACGGCGACGACCACGCGCCGCAGCCGTGCGCGGCCCCGCATGGAGCGCGGCACGGGGATTCTCACCAGGAGTCCGGCCCGTGTGTCGTGTGCCACCGCCGGCGCTCGACGCCGTTGAGGAACCGTTCGGACCAGCCCTGACCGTGGAGGAACTCCAGCGCGGCGTCGAGGACGGGGAGGAAACCGGGCTCGTCTCCGGCGTACTCCTGCAGGCACCGGCTCGCCCCGAACACCTCCCAGCCGGCGCCCGGCAGTACCGCCGCCGCGACGGCCTCGACCGCGGCGCGCGGATCGGCGCGGGCGTGTTCCATCACGGGTCGCAGGCACACGTCCCAGACCAGAGAGCCGTCCAGGCCGCTGACCTGGTCACCGCGCTCGTGCCAGGCCAGGCACAACATCCGCAGCCCGAGGTCGGTGGGCCGCGCGCCCTCCTCCGGCGCGGCCCGGTGGTCGCCGATCCGCAACTGGCGGAGCGCGTCGAGCAGGCTCTCCTCCTCGTTGTTGCCGCCCGCCCGCAGGCGGCCCAGCCGTGCGTACCCCTGAATGTGGTCCGCGGTCGTGACGTCCCGCATCCGCGCCATCAGGTCGGTGAGCGCGGACCACAGGGGTTCGGCATGCGGCGACGGCGCGGTGACGGGGTGCTCCAGGAACGTGATCAGGCAGCTCGCCAGCTGCCGGCAGTTGGTCCGGCGGCCGTTGTCCTCCAGCTCCGAGGTGTCGGCCGCCGCGTACCAGTCGCGCAGCACGTGGGCCGCCAGGTCCGCGTGCCCGTGGTCGACGGCGCACTGGAACGCGTTCCACCGGTGGTAACCGCCGTGGAAGGTACGCTGTGCCGCCTCCGTTTCCTTTATCAGCCGGTCGATCCGGGCCCACCGTTCCGCGGCCAGTTCGGGCCGGGTGTGCGCCAAGGCGTCGGCGAACCACCACACCGCGTCCTCGGCCCGGGCCTCGTCGAGGTCACCGGACCAGCGCGGCGGGCCCGCGAGCCGCGCGTCGATCTCCTGCCGCCTGGCCTGGTGCTCCCATGGTTCGGCGAGCCGATCGGTACGGATGCCCGCGTCGCACTCGGGGCATCGCCGGGGCCACCGTCGGGGGTCGGATCCAGGACCACTGTGGCCACACCCCGGATCGGCGCAGATCCAGGACCGGACCACGGCCTCGGGCGGTGGCTGGTAGCCGAACGGGGTGGGGGGCGTTCCCGTGAATCGGCGGAACAGACCCACGTGTGGACCTCTCTCCCTCTTGGACGCGTGAAACCACCTTCTGATTCTGAACGTCACCGCAAGTGACGGAACCATCCGTTCGGCTGTGCATGACGCGCGATGGCTGTCGGATTGAGGACGCAGATCTAGAACACTTTGGTAGGTACAAGTTGCAGTCCGCGCCGCCATTCCATCGACCTGACCAGCGGAAATGCAATAGCTGCCCGGGCGCGGTCGAATGTAGATCCACACAGTCCTTTGTGTGCCGTGAATAATTCTCGCGAACGCCGCACCGAAAAGATCCCCCGAAATGACGGCGGAGAGTGGCCGGGGTTTGCCCGCACGACGTCACTCTGATACAAAAACAGAGCCCAACCATTGACGGCGTCCATTCAGCCGTCGTCCGGCGCGAATTCCGGTAAGGCCTTCTCCGGCGACCATTGCCGACACACTCCGAGGTGCTGCGTGGCTCCATCCCGCCCTTTTCCCCCGCCACCGGCCGGACCGTGCTGACAGGACGGTCCGCCAACGGCTCGCGCAACTCGATGATGCTCGCCGGCTGGCTCTTCGCGGACCTCGCGCTGGCGCTCATGGTCCTGTTGCTCGGCAGCGCGACCGACCTGCCCGTGCAGGCACTGCCGAGCCCGACCGCCAGCGCCTCGCGGAGCCCCGTGCCGTCGGCGACACCGTTTCGCCCCCTCGGCACCGAACAGAAGCCGTTCACCTTCGTCGTGCAGAGCAACGGCCAGGCCCTGCTCAACCGGGACCCCGCCGAGGCGGGGCGGGTCAGGGCGGCGATCCAGCAGCACCTGGCCGCCGCGACGAAGGCGGGTCGCCGGGTCGCGTTCGTCCTCACCTTCGGCACCAGCGAGAGCCCGGGGACCGGCGTCTCCCTCGCCCGAATCGGCAACGACCTGTTGCGCGAGGCCGTGCCGGCCGCGATGACCGGCGCGGCGGTACGCGACTTCTGGCAGGCGACCGGGCAGGAGGGAGCGGCCGAGGGCGCGCTGTCCTTCGAGCTCTACTTCTTCGTGAGCCAGTGACCCACGACCCCACCCGCGAGGAGCCATGTCCACCCCCACGATGACCGCCAGCCTCGTCGCTCCGGATCTCGAGACCGCCGGCCGGATCAGGGACCTGGCCGCAGAGCCCGCCCTGGAGGCCCGCCGGGCCCGACTCCTGGAACTCGCGGACGTCCTCGAGGGCCGTGCGCCGGCGACCGCCTGGGCACACGTCCCCCTGCACGCCGCGCTGGGCTATCCGGTCACCCCGGCCCCGGCACGCCGGCGTCCCGTCCTCCACGCCATCAATCTGCTGCGGATGTCACTGGTCTTCGCCCCGATCCTCGTCACGTGGTGGGGGCTCTTCCAGGCGTCCTCGCTGTACCGGGCGGAACTCGCCGCCCACCCCGACATCGGGGCGCAGTCGTTCTTCCGGCTCTGGCTCGGCGGGTTCGACGGCAAACTCGGACTGACCTTCGAGAACATGGCCCTGATCACGGTCGGCTCCATCGGTCTGCTGATCGTGACGAACCTGCTGTCGGAGTCCGCGCAGTCCTCCGACGAGGACCGCGCCGCCCTCGACCGGTTGCGCCTCGTGGAACGCCTCGGCGACGTCCTCACCGACGCGTCGCTGCACCTCGCGCGGCTGCGGCCGGAGACGCCCGAGCAGTTCGGCGTGGAGCTCGTCCTCACCGCACACCGGCTCGCGGACCTGGTCGGCCAGGTGCACGCCGCAGCCGCCGCCGCGACGGACGCGATCCGGGGTGCCGAGGCGGCCGCGTTGGCCTCGGAGCAGACCGCCGCGGTGGTCGGCCAGGGCGCGGCGGCGCTCACCCAGGCCGTCTCCGGGGTCTCCGGCGGCATCCGGCACGCCGAGACGACGATCACCGGGTTGCTGGACACGATGCAGGCGCGCGACGCCGCGACCGCGACCGCGCTCACCGGTGCCGTGGCGGGCGCGGCCGGCAGCCTGGAGGCGGCGGTCGACGGGGTGCGGGCCGCCGTGGAGTACAAGGCCGCCGTGTCCGACGAGAACCGGGAGAACATCGGCCGACTGCTGGCCGACCACGAACGGTTCCTGACCACCGTCGTGACCGACACCGGCGGAGAGCCGCGAACCGTGCACGTGCAGGCCCTCGCCGCCCAGGTCGCCCGGCTCACCGACACCGTGCACGCCCTCGCGGCGGTCCCGGTGGCACTGTCCTCGGCCATCGACCGGCTGACCGTTCGGATCGACCAGTTCACCCCCTACGCTCCCCCGCCGCGCCGCCGTTGGCTGCCATGGCGCTGACGCCACCCCCCGACCCTTCCGAGGAGACCCCCTAGTGAGCGAGCAGATCCTGCCCTTCTACGTCGTGTGCGACGAGTCCTACTCCATGGAGCCCTATATCGACAGCCTCAACCAGGGGCTGACCGAACTGCACAAGGCGATCGGCGTCGACGCGATCGTGGCTGACAAGACCCGGTTCTGTCTGATCGGCTTCTCGGGCACCGCCGACGTGCTGCTGCCCTTGTCCGACCTCAGTGAGGTGACCGAGCTCAACGGGCTGACCGCCAAGTCGGCCACCAGCTACGCCCGCGCCTTCGAACTGGTCCGCGACGTGATCGACCGGGACGTCGCCGCGCTCAAGCGGGACGGGAACCTCGTCTATCGCCCCGCCGTGTTCTTCCTGTCCGACGGTCAGCCGACCGACGACACGCCGTGGGAGCCGGCGTACCGGCGCCTCGTCGACCAGACCTGGAAGTTCCACCCGAACATCATCGCGTTCGGCATCGGCGACGCCGACCCGGACACGATCCGGCGGATCGGGACGCTGAAGTCCTTCATGAGCGATGAGGGGATCAGCCCCGGGCTGGCCCTGCACGAGTTCGCCCGGGCACTCACCAAGTCGATCGTCCGGTCGGGTACCGCGTTGGGCAACGAGAACGAGGTCACCCTCCAGCTGCCGGAGAAGATCCCGGGCTTCACCGAGATCAGGGTCGAGGCGATCTAGCGTTGCGCGAGCTCACATCAGACGCGGAGCGCTGGGGGGACAGCGGCGCCTTCGAACCCCGGACGGTCGGGGCACGGCTGCGGGCGGCGGAGCAGCCGTGGCGGTTCCCCCCGTCCTGGGGGATGTCCGACACCATGCTGGAGGCCGGCAGAATCGGGGAGGTCGAGGTCCGGGCCGCAGCCACCCGCGGTCCGTCCCACCGGTTCTACGGCGAGCCCCGGCAGGACGCGGTCGGGGTGTGCCCGATCGGCGACCGGTATCTCGCCGTGGCGGTGGCCGACGGGGTCGGCTCCGCGCCGAAGTCCGGCCTGGGCGCGTCGACGGCCGTCACCGAGGCGCTCCGGTTCCTGGCCAGGGCGCTGCCGGACGCCCCGGAGGCGGCTGGCACCCTCCCCGGGTGTTTCGCCTCGGCCGCCGAGGCCGTGCTGTACCAGGGCCCCGAACCCGCGGAACTCTCGACCACCCTGACGGTCGCGGTCCTCGGACTCACCCCGACCACCGAGGGGTACGCGTTCCACATCGCCCAGCTCGGCGACAGCCCCGCGTACATCCTGTCGGACGGGGTGTTCCGGCACCTGTTCGACGCATCGGAGACCGCGGTGCACAACGCCGCCGTGCACAGCCTCCCCGCGCACACACAGCCGGACGCGACGGTGTCAGGCCACCTCGCCGCCGGGGAGGCGCTCGTCCTGGCGACCGACGGCCTGGGCAATCCACTGGGTTTCACCGAGGTCTCCGAGTACCTCGCGGACGCCTGGCGGACCCCGCCCGGTCCGATCGAGTTCCTGTACCAGCTCCAGTTCCGGCGCAGGACGTTCGACGATGACAGGTCCGCCGTGGTGCTGTGGGCCACGGAGGCGGTGGAGGCACTGTGACGACGGATGTCGAGTACGACGACCTCGGTCCGCTGGAGCTGATCGACACCGGCGGCCAGGGCACCGTCTCCCGGGTGCCGAGCCGTCCCGGGCAGGTGCTGAAGGAGTACCTCGCCGGGGTCGCCGTCCGGGCGGACAAGCTCCGACTCCTCATCGAGCGCCCGGGCCTGATGTCGCAGGGCGATCAGCGGGCGATCACGGAACTCACCGCGTGGCCCACCGCCCGGGTCGTGCGCAACGGGGCGTGCGTCGGGTTCCTCATGCCCGAGGCCCCGGCGAGGTTCCACGTCCGACTCCAGGGACTGCACAAGTTCATGGAGGTCCAGTACCTGATGACGCCGGCGAAGCCGATGTGGAAGGACGACCTGGCACTGCCCTCGACGGAGGAGCGTCTGGAGCTCGTCAAGCAGTTCGTCCGCCTCTTCCACCTGCTCAACAGCAATGACATCATTCTCGGCGACGTGTCGATGAAGAACTTCTTCTGGGCCTGCGACGACGGCCCGGGCGTGTACGCGATCGACTGCGACGGTTTCCGGATCAACGGTCACTCCCCCGCGACGGTGCACGCCCAGACGCCCGGCTGGGCGGATCCGCACCTGCGCGCGGGCGAGGCGACGCTGGACTCCGACCGGTACAAGCTGGCGATCCTGGTGCTCCGGTTGCTGTTGGAGGACCATCACGTCACACCCGAGAAGGCGACCGCGGACGACGCGATCCTGGCCAGGTTGGACGAGGTCCTGCACCCCCTGGTCGCGCAGGCCGCCGGGCGCGACCGCCGGCCCCGGGCGGAGGCGTGGATGCACGCGCTGGACGGGCGGCCGAGGATGCGGCTGGAACCCCACGTCCGGCGCGCACCGGTCCCGGCGCCCCCGGTCGCACCACCGCCGGGGCGGCCGAGGATCACGCTGCCCGGCCGCTAACGCCGCGCGGCCCCGGTACCCGTCAGAAGATCTGCTCCAGCGCGGAGAGCGCGACCTGGTCGTCGCGCTCGGCGGCCCAGTTCCAGACCTGGTTGGGGCTGGGCGTCCGGACCTCCAACTGGACGCCGAGGTGGTGGAGTCGTTCGTCCAGATCCTGGGCGGTGCGCACCGCCCCCGACCGGAGCATCATCAGGGCCCGCTCGGCCGCGGCCCGGGTCCGGATCCGCTCGTCCGCACACCACAACTGGAGAAAGGACTGCTGGTACGGCTCGAAGGTCCCCGGCCGGTGCGCCCGGAACACGGCGCCGGGACCGAAGGACTCCGGGGGCAGGACCGCGCGCAACACCCCGGAGGCGGCGTACTCCGGGCGGACGGAGTGCAGGCCCCGGCTGTCCAGCCAGTTCCGCCAGATCTGCTCGTGGTCCGGTGCCGGTTCCGCGCCGAGCGCGTCGAGAAAGACCGGGCTCGCGTTGCACACCCGCTCCAGGTGCCGGTCCCGGCCCGCCGTCGCCCCGCTGAAGACGAAGTACCGCGGATCGCTCCGGGTCTCGACGACGTGCACCGGGATCCAGCGCATGTCGAAGGACTCCAGCCGCGCGTCGGTCAGCCCGTCCGGCAGGTTGAAGGCCGCGCGATCCCGCCTACCGACCAGGGCGTCGAGTGCCTTCGCCTGGAACGGGGGGCCCATGGACGTCAATCCGCGGAAGCCCCGCTGTTCCTGGTGGGGCTGATAGTTGATCCCGGTGTAGTGGCTCTGCGGGAGCGGCCCACCGCTGAGGCGGTCGAAGTACAGGATCGTGCGATCTTCCTTGATCACGTACCGGCAGCCGTCCCGCACCGACTGCCGCCCCAACGCGGTGAGCGAGACGGTGTCGTCGGTCCTGGCCACATGGCCGATGGTGGTGAGGAACCCGACTGCGCGTTCGACCAGCGAGGCCTCCACGCCGAAGAACAGGGCCAGGCTAGCGGGGGTGTCCAGGCCGGCCTGGTCGATACCGCGTGCCAGGAAGCGGTCGAACACCTCGTACGGCTGGGCCTCGCGGACCGTGGTGGCCACCTCGACCCGCCAGACCGGCAACAGCATCGACAACAGCCGGAGCGGCCGCGCCCCGGGCACGCCGGCGGCCACCTCGACCGCCCGGTACGCGGGGTACAGGATCTCGGTCACACGCCGCTCCGCAACGCCTCGGCGATCAGGGCCCGCAGCTCGCCCGACCGCAGCACCTGGCCGTGGCGCCCGGCATGGTCGACCAGCGCCCGGAACAGGGCGCGGAACTCCGGGTGCCGGGCGTTGCCCAGTGTGTCGACATCGCCCACCAGCACGAGTTGCTCCTTCGACCGGGAGATGGCGACATTCAGCCGGCGCAACTCCGACAGGAAGCCGATGTCCCCGCGCGGGTTGCTGCGGGTGAAGCCGTAGACGACCACGTCCCGTTCGCCGCCCTGGAACGCGTCGACCGAGCCGAGGTTCGCGTCGACCAGTGACCGGTCGCCGAGCAGGCTCTCCAACCGGGTTCGGATCCTCTGGATCTGGGCGCGGTAGGGGACGATGACGGCCCACTCGCGGCCGCAGCGCTCGTAGTGCTGGACCAGGTCGACGATGAGGTCGGCTTCCAGCGGGTTGTCGTAGCCGGGGACCTGGAACGTCTCGTTGCCCTCCCACCGGCGCTCGGCGCGGAGTGTCGGACGCGCGTCCGCCGTGTTGAGCAGTACCAACGGGTGGTCGAACAGCGCGGGAGGGCGTCGGCGCGGCGTCGCGGTACTCAGGCGGCCACCGTAGAACTGGTCGGACACGAAGTCGCCGATCTCCTTCGGCATCCGGCGCTGGCGGCCCAGCAGTATCCGGTGGCTGTCGGGGGCTGTGGTGATCAGCCGTTCGAAGCCGCTGGTGGAGAGCAGCTCCACCAGCGCACCGGACTCCCCCTTCGCGGTGTGCCGGAGCCAGGCGCGCACGTCGTCGTCGACCAGTGGCGGGAGCTGCCGGTGGTCGCCGACCAGCACCGCCCGGCGCGCCCGCACGAGAGGGACCAGGGTCGTGGCCAGCGGGATCTGTCCGGCCTCGTCGACGATCGCCACATCGAAGTCCAGGTCGGCGAGGAGGTTGCGGCCGACGCCGACGCCGATGCACGTGGACCCGACCACCTCGGCGTACCGGACCAACTCGGGATGGAGCTGGTCGCTGGGCTGGGCGAGTTGCGCGCGCCAGTCGCCGATCAGCTCCGCGCGGGCCCGGAACATCGGCACGGCGCGTCTGATCCACGCGTCGAACGCCGCCACGGATGCGGCGGTCCGCTCGACCTCCGGTGGCCGGGTCACCGACGCCACCCGGGCCCGGAGCCGCACCGCGATCTCGTGGCACCGGTCCAGCTCGGTCCGCAGCGCCGCCACGGCGTCCAACGCTGCCCGGTGTTCGGCGGTGGCGCTGCCCGCGGTCGCCCGGGCCCGGTTCACCGCCGCACCCCGGTGATCGGCCACGAGGCCGAAGACGAAGCCGAGCAGCCCACGCTTCCGCGCCGTGGCCTGGAGCACGCGCTCCTCGCACCGGCGCACCTCGGCGAGACGCACGTCGACCGCGTGCCTGGCGTGCTGCTCGGCCTGTTCGGCCAGCGCCAGTCGCCCGGGGTCGGGCGGGGTCAGCCGCGCGAGCGCCGCCTCGACGGCGGGGATGGGCGACGACCAGGGGGCCAGGTGCTGGGCCCGGGCCACTGTCAGGTCCAGGATCTGCTGTTGGACGCGACTCGCGAGGGCCCCGATGGTGTACTGCCTGACCTGCGCCGACAGTTTGCTCTCGTCTCCGACCCGCAGCACCCGAACCGACTCGGGCAGGCGCTCGATGACATTGTCGACGGCGCGGTGGGTGTGCGAGGCGACCAGGACCCGTTCGCCCCGGGCGACCAGCGCGCGGGTGAGTTCCACGATGGTCCGGGTCTTGCCGGTGCCGGGTGGGCCCTGGACCAGCAGGATCTCCGGTGCGGAGAGCGCCCGGTGGAACGCTTCGAGCTGGTCGGTGTCCAGGTCCTCGGCGGGCCTGGCCCGCCGGTCGGGTGGGGACAGCGGCGCGAACGCCCCGTCGACGAGGATCCGGGCCAGCGCCGGATTTCTCGACGTGCCGTCGCGGAGCGCCCGAACGGCTCGGGACTGCACGTTGGGGATCACGGTGTTGGCGGACAGGACGAGCTCGCCCTGGTCGGCGATTCTTCTGCGGTCCACGGCGTTCGCGAACCGCACGGTCAGCACGGCGCCGTCGAGCCGGACCACCCTGCCGCGCAGGTCGGGGGCCGCGCGCAGCTCCACCCAGGCGCCGGGTCCGACCTGTCCCGGGCGGGCCAGGTGGAACGCGTAGACGCCGGCCGTCGTCGTACGGGTCGCCGCGGTGCTGGACACGGCGAGGTACGGCAGGAAGGCCGCGCCGGCCGTGGCGGCCTCGATCTGTCGGGCCGCCTCGATGGTCTCGTCCAGGGCCGCGCAGAACGTCCGGAGGGCAGTCTCCGCCGGGCCGGGGCCGGGGCCGGGTGCCGGTGTCGTGGTCGTGCGGGGGCGGGTCCGGGGGCGGGGCTCCAGGGTCACGCACCCGGCCGGGACCGTGCCGAGCGTGTCACGCCACCACCACCCGGGTGCCGAGACCAGGACGGCACCGGCGGCGAGCTCTCTGTGGTGCCGCAACGTGATCGGTCCGATGCGTTCCACGTAGTAGACGTCGCCCTGCCGGGAGCGTCGCACCCCCAGCACGCAGCGGTGTGCGTAGACGTTCTGCCACTGGCCGTCGAACGTGACGGGCACTCCGCTGGCCGAGGACAGCGACCCCAGCTCGTGCACCGCGGCCTGCGGGGTCGGCAGGTGGGCGTGCTCGGCCCGGGCCTTCATCATCTGCTCGGCCAGGTTCCGGCCAGGGACGAAGACGACCGGTCGCGCCAGCCGGATCGTCTCCGGGCCCGTCACGCCGCGCCCCCGCCGAGGCGCGCGAGCGAGGTGACGAGGGACGTGAGGTCGGGTCGGAACTCCTGGTCGGTTGCCAGGGCCCCGAGGAGCAGGTCGTCGAGTGCGCGGGGCAGATCCGGGTGCACCGCGCTGGGCTCCGGCGGGGCCTGGTCGGCGGGGTGGCCGGTGGCCAGGTGATAGAGGACCGCCGCCAGCTGGTACACGTCGGTGGTGGGCCCCGGCGGGGTGGAAGCGGGCCGCCACTGCTCGGGAGCCCGGTAGTTCGCCGTGCCTTCCCCGGCGACGGCGGGCCGGGCGGCCAGCCCGAGGTCGCGCGGGCACAGCGAGCCGTCCGGCAGCACCAGGATGTTGTCGGCGCGCAGATCCCGGTGCGCCCGCCCCAGCCGGTGCAGTACGTGGAGGGGGCGGGCGAGCGACGGGAGCCCGCGAAAGAGCCGGAAGAGCAGGAACCGTGGTACCGGGGTGTCGCCCTGGCCGTAGACCTCCGCCACCGGGACCGCCCGGTTCGGCACCTGGACGGCCAGGGCGCGGTCGTCCACGGCCACCAGGTCGGGCAGCTCCGGATGCCGCTCGTACAGGCTCCGCTCTGTCCGCAGCTCGGCCACTGCCGGGGCGTCCCGGCGGTTCAGGACCAGGCCGGTCAGCCACACGTCCCTGCCGACCGGCTCCAGTTGCCGGGCCCGGGCGTGGTGCCGACACCAGGCGCGATCGGGGGCGATCTCGGTCCGGACCGGATCGTGCAGGAGAAAGGCGCTGTCACCGATCCGGATCTCGTCGCCGCCCGACCAGGGTCGGGGGGTCGGGGTCCAGTCGGTCCGGGCGACCAGCGGCCGGGGTGGGCGGTGGGTGGCCTCGTCGTGCGCGGCGAACACCAGGTCACGGAGGTCCGCCATCCGGAGTCGGTGCCGGGAGCTGTCCGGGGCCCGCCGGGACCTGAGGTCTCGGACGGCGCCGACGAGCAGGCCGATCTGTTCCTCGGCCGTGGGCTGGCGCTCGGTGCCGGCCGTCGCGATCCGGCGCAGAAGCACCCCGTAGCAGGTTTCGGCGAGACGGGAATCGCGGTCTGCCAGATTCAGCACCGCCCCCAGACGTCTGATCCCGACGGCCGAGATGTGCTCGCGGCTGGGCAGCGCCGGCCGGTCGAGCACCAGGGCGGCCGAGAACCGTGCGGCCTCCGCCTCGTCGACGAACAGGCCGGTGGGCGTCTTGCCCTTGCCGTTCAGTCCGTCGGCGAGTGCGTGGGGCGTCAGCTGGGCGCGCACGGCGCGGGTGACCGGGGCGTTGGACTCGAAGACCAGGACGCAGCCGTCCTGGCTCTGACGCCACACCCGGAAGAGTCCGAGCAGGATCTCCCGGACCACCTCGCCCATGGTCCAGCTTCGACGGTCGGGCTCGCGGTGTTTCACGGAGACGAGTTCGACCCCGCCGTCGGACAGGCCGACCAGGTAGTCGGTCGACCACTCCACCAGGATCTCGTGGACCTGGTCGGAGAGCAGATTGGCGATACAGCGCAGAGCGACACACTCGTCCTGGTACTCGAACCGGGCCCGCGTCCGGCGCCCGGTCTCGCCGGTCGGATCGAAGACGTACGGTTCGGGAGCTGCCGGGTCCGATCGCGACATATGGCTACCTTAGAGTGAGTCGCGGCGTTCCGCAGTACCGTGTGCCGGGTCCGCCACGGCCGCCGGCAGCCCGCTCGCCCGGCGCGTACCCCGCTGGTCCGGGCCCTTGATCTGACTGTTGTCAGATGTATTGCTTACCGTGGGTTCCTCGACAGCTCCAGCACCTCTCCATACATTCAGATCATTCCATCTGTTGATGAAATGAGACCTGGGAGTGCCCATGTCAGGAAATGGTTCGCTGCGCCGCGGTATGGCGCGTCTCGGCGTGATCGGCGCGGTGTTCACCGCCGTCGTCACCCTCTCCGCGGGGACGGCCTTCGCCGCCAGCGGCACCGTGCACACCGACAGCGGCGTGTCGGTGACCGTCCGGTCCGGCCCCCACGTCAGCTCCACGGCGGTCGGCTCCGTCGCCAACGGCGCGTCGGTGACCATCATCTGCCAGACCTACGGCGACACCGTCACCGGCAAGTACGGCACCAGCAACATCTGGGACAAGATCTCCACCGGCTACATCACCGACACCTACGTGTACACCGGTTCCGACGACCTCGTCGCGCCCCTGTGCGGCTCGGGTCCGGCGTGCTCCACCGCGGGGCTGGGCGACCCACGGAGCTGCTCACAGGCCGTGACCTGGGCGATCAACCACAAGACGACCTCCTATGTCGCGGACTACTACAACCGGTGCGACCACATCATGGGGCTGGCCTACGGGTTCCCCGCGAGCGGGTCGACCACCGCCTACGTGCACTGGACCCAGGTCCCGGCGGCGTACAAGCACGCGGGTGACACCTCCGTACCCGCCGGCGGGCTGGCCTTCTTCTCCGGCGGCGCCGGGCACGTGATGATCTCCATCGGTGGGGGCAAGTTCATCTCCAACGACATCCACGGCAACGGCACCCTGACCGAGACCACGATCGCCGAGATCAAGAGCAAGTGGGGCAAGCCCTACCTCGGCTGGACCCAGCCCTGGTTCAAGTACAACCACTGACGCACGGACGCGCCGGTCCTTTCCGGAGGGCCGGCGTGTCGGTGGGCGGTCCGGTGCCGTGAACCCGCGTTCCGGTGCACACGGACCGGGACCAGAACGGCCGGACCCCGCGCTCCCGGTCGACGGGACCCCACCGGTAGCCGGCGCGGCTCCACTCGTGGTCGCAGCTCTCCGGTGACCGGAGCGGACCGGGGTCCACGTTTCCCGCGGGCCGGAGCAGCTCCACAGGCACGACCCTGATGTCCCGTCCCGGGAACATCACCCCGACCCGGCCCTCGCGCGCGAGCTTGACCAGGGTGACGTCCGCGACGCGGAGGACGGTGCCCGTGGTCCCCTCCGGATAAGACTTCTCGCCGATCATCAGGTCGCGATCGAGCTCGACCACGTCGTCCCGGAAGTACCACTGCGGGCGGGCCGGTACGGCGGGCGGCGTCTCCACCTGACCGTCGAGCCAGGCGATCACAGCCCGCCAGTACGCCGGCGCGTTGAACCAGTCTTCGGACACCGAGGCAGGGTCGGCGGCCTGCAGCGCGTGCGCGCGACGTACCTCGGCGGCGGGCAGCTTGGACTCGAAGTACGCACGCGCCACGGCCCGGGCCGGCGTGCCGGTCACCGGAATCGGTCCGACCCTCTCGATGACAGCCTCGGTCAGACACCCGTCCGACGGGCGCAAGCCATTGAACTCGACGGCCCACCGCTCGACCTGGCCCCGCTGCTCCTCCGAAAGTCCTTCACCTGTACTCATGTCAGTACCTCCTGTGGCCGTCGGCGCGGGCGAGATCGTCGTCCTCGCCGGGGAAGCGGATCTGTCCGCGCACGCGGCTCCGGACGAGATGAACGACCGGGCCACCCACGCCCGGTGAACCGTCGAGACCACCGCGATCTCGGGCCGGACAGGGCGCCGGCTCACGTTGCACAACGTGTCCTGACCCGGGTGCTCGGGCGGCTTGGCCTGCAGCGGGTTCCTGTGGCCCTCGCTGAGCCGGAAACCACGGCGCCCAGCAGGCCGACCTCAACCGGATTTCGTTGGCCACCCGACCAGTATCGTGACCTACGCCACTCCTCGACACTCACTGTCGGATACCAAGCCGTTACTCCCCGCGCAGTCCACGACACGTGTCGGGGGACCCGCCCGATCCGAGAAAGGCAGGTGGATGGACCAGTCGCCGTAGACGCCCCTGCCTGCGGGTGCCATGCTGGGCTGCTCGCTGGTGTGGTCTGAGTACCCGTCCCTTAGGGTCGTCATGTTCCCGACCGCATACCTAGCAGCGCCCGGGCCGCCTGAAGCCGCTTCAGTGGGCCACGTTCCGGAGGGACGATGGCGGGCGCACCCCCGTTCGACCATGTGCGTATCCGAGGCTGAGAGGCGGGCGAGACCATGACCACGGTTCCAGGCCGGGCTCCGGTTGTCGCGGACGCGGTTGGCGGATGGGAGGTACCCGAGGATCTGCGGGCCCTGTTCGGGCAGTCGCCGGCCGTCTTCGTCTCGCTCAGCGGGCCGGAGCATCTGGTGGAGTCGGCGAACCCGGCGTTCTTCGCCCTCTTCGGCGGGGAGCGTGCCCGTACCGGGGTCGCGCTGGAGGACCTGGTGCCGGAGGTGGTGGAGCGGGGCTTCATCGCCCAGCTGGACCGGGTCCACCGCACAGGTGAACTCCACACCAGCCGTGACGTCCGGATCATGCTCGGCGACGGCCTCCACGCGCGGGAGGCGTTCTTCGACTTCACCTTCGAGCCGCGCCGGGCCGCCGACGGCACCGTGACCGGGGTCGGCGTGATCGGCGTGGAGACGACCCAGGTCAGGCACGCTCAACGGTTGATGGCCGAGCACCGTGCGCTGCTGGAGCAGATCGCCCGTCAGGCGCCCCTCACCGAGGTACTCGACGGGATGGCCCGGTGCATCGAGAACCTCGCCCCGCAGGAGATCCTCGTCTCCGTACTCCTCGCCGATCCCGACGGCCTGCACCTACGACACGGCGCCGCGCCCAGCCTGCCCGACTTCTACAACCAGGCCATCGACGGCATCGCCACCGGCGAAGGCGTCGGATCCTGCGGCACCGCCGCCCACCGGCGACTACCCGTCATCGTCACCGACATCACCACCGACCCGTTCTGGGCCGACTTCTCACACCTGGCGCTCCGGGCCGACCTGGCCGCCTGCTGGTCCACGCCGATCCTGGCCCGCGACGGCGGACTGCTGGGCACCTTCGCCATGTACCACCGCACCCCCCGCGTCCCACAGGACACCGACCTCGCCCTCGCCCGGGTGTTCGCCGGCACCGCAGCCCTGGCCATCGAACGCCACCACGGCGAACAAGCCCGCCAGGCCGCCGAGGCGCGCGCCCAGGCGGCCAACGACGACCTGGCCAGAGCCGTACAGTCGGAACAGGAACTCCGCGCCGCCGCCGAACAGCGCGCCACCGCCGCCGCGGAACTCGCCGCCCAGATGCGCATCGCCGCAGCGGAGCAGGCCGCCGCGCCGCACCCGGAGCACTGCCAGCTCGGCGGCGCCCGCGACTGCGCCGCACCGGCCGAGATCAAGATCGCCGACTCGTGGGGCGACGCCGCGTGGGGCTGCACCGACCACGTCGAAGAAGCCCTCATCAACGTCCGATCGGTGTTCATCGCCAACGAGGAACTCGGCGGCCTCGCCGCCTACCTCACCCGCTGACCCGTCCAGGACGGCACAGCTTCGGGTGCCTTCCAGCCCTTGCCGGGGCCCGCGGTTGGAACAGCGGACCGTCCAGCACGGGAGCCGATCTCCACCATCCGGACCACCGCAGCCAGGCCCGACCCCGTCCAGCAGGCTGTTGTGACGCGGGTCGCAAGGGTTTCCTGCCGCTTCCAGTTGCATCAATCTGTTGTTGCCGCTGTAATATTTCTGTTGGACATCGGCAGGTATCACTTCGTACGAGAGGTGGCGGTCATGGCTGTGGAACTGCGACTCGTGAGGCCGGTCCGCGACATCGTCACCTGCGTGAGTCTCGCGCCGGGAAGCCGGGGCGGGCCGCTGGACGGGCCGCTCGCCGCGGCCCGGGCGGAGATCGCCGTCCTGCGGGGGCGCCCCGTCGTCCGCGTCGCTCCCGCCGGTAGGTGAGTGGTGGCCCGCCATACCCACCGCGACGGCGACGGTCTGGACTCCCACGACCTGACCTGTGACGCCTGCGGCGCGTGCTACCCGCACGTCACGGACGCCCATCACGACTGGCGGCTGTTGTGTGACGAGGCGGCCACCGCCGGCTGGTCGGCGTCGCCCGACGGCCCGCACCACTGTCGCACCTGTGAGCCGGCCCCGATGGTTCCGAGCCCGAGGACCCCCGACCGCGGCGCCCGCCCCGGCCCCAGGCGTGACCTACGAGCCGCCCGAACACGCCAAAGAAAATCTGTAGGGGTCGGAGTAGACATGCCTTCAGACTCGTGTTAGCTTTACTCTCGTTGAAGCGAGCAAGAGTCCATGCGGGGCGACAGAGACTAGTTGCCCGTTCGAGTGGATAGGCAGGTCAGGCGTGTTGGGGCCGGGTTGGTGCACCGGGCTCCGGGCGGTGACACTGCCCGGCGGCCACCAGGGCCGTGAACGGATCAGCGGTACCGCAAGACGTAAGGAAGCGAGACAGCACGAGGCAGGAACGGCGTGTAGTGCACGCGTGTCAGGGCCGAGTTCGATGTCAGGGTCCTGACCGGTGAGAGGCGGAGAAGTTCCGGACCGCCCGACAGGCACGCGGAGATCCACAGGTCAGACGCGTCGGGACCAGGTTCGATGTGAGGGTTCCGGCCGAGACCAAGGCGGCCAGCCAGTAGGGCCGTGAGGTACCGGGGCGGTGTTGTTCCAGACCGCCCAGTAGGCACGTAGAAGCACAGGTCAGGCGTGTCGGGGCCAGGTTCGACGTGAGGGCTCTGACCGGGACCAAGGCGGCCAGCCAGTAGGGCCGTGGACGCGCAAGTGGAAGTAGCGGTTCGTGAGGGTCGGGCGTTTCGGGACCAGGTTCGATGTGTGGGTTCCGATCGAGACCAAGGCGGTCAGCACGTGGGGCCGTGTGTGGATGTACC
>NZ_JBFAZP010000005.1:0-699416 GCF_040681875.1 Longispora sp. NPDC051575
TACACCGTGCGGCTCACCGTCACCGACAACAAGGGCGCCACCGGCACCACCACCCAGACGGTCGCCGTCGCCACCGGCGGAGGCACCGTCCCGGAGTGCACCGGCAGCGACGTGCGCACCCTCGGCAAGAACTGCCAACGCAGCAACCGGTCGGCGACCGCCGGCAACTACGACTACCTCTACATCTACCTGCCCGCCGGCGTCACCCAGCTGCGCATCACCACCACCGGCGGAACCGGCAACTGCGACCTGTACTACAGCCCCAGCACCTGGGCCACCACCAGCAGCTACACCAGCCGCTCCACCGGTACCGGCAACGCCGAGACCCTCACCATCACCAACCCGGTAGCCGGCTACAACTACATCAGCCTGTACGCCACGACCACCTGCGCGGGAGTCACCGTCAAGACCGAGTACTAGAAGATCCGCTAAGCCCCACCCGTCGACCTGGGACGCCCTGTCGGGCCGCCCACCGGCAATCACAGGGGCACGCCGACAGCGGGCGCGAAGGCTCCACCGGCTCCCCGGTCCAAGCGCCCGCAACGAGGGCCCACACCAAGAACCCGCCGCACTGAGGGGACAAACAGCGGCAGGCGACGGGTGTGGGCCCTCCGGCCCATCCCCGACAGCATCGAGCGCCCCAAACGGGGACAAGAGCAGATCGGGCATCCTCGAGCCAAGTTCTCATGAACGTCGCTGACGAGCCCGAACCGCCCTGCGGGGCGGGCCGTGAACGCAGTGCCTACGGTTCAGCAACCGCTCTCCCTCAATCAGGTGTTCGATGAGGCAAGGGCCCGCGATTGACTGCGACGTGAAATCCCGAGCCAGCCAGCTGCGGTACGCACCGCCTGTGCCGGCGAGTGCATAGCCCGCAGATGCCGGATCGCACGATCCATCGCCTCGGGCTATGCCCGTTGATATGCCCACACGGACGGGATGCGGGTGACACTGTTCGGGAAGCCCCGACCCGAGGACCAAGCCATGATCATCGATACATTCTGCTACGGGGAACGCTACCGGATCGCTAGCCTGCGCCTGCTCTGCGGCGGATCCTACGTCTACTGGATGACCCGAGGGGAGACCTATCGCCTACGCCACGAGGGAAGGGATTGGGAGGTGGCCGGTGCCGCATGGTTTCACCCGCACCGCGCCTACAGGCTAGTACGAATCGACTCTCCGGCAACGGCGATACCCGACCACGGCGGCTCCAATCTGATCTTGTGCCCTGGCACCGAATACCAGATCTCGGCTAACACCGCCGGCCGATGGTCACTGCACGTAGTAGACGCGCTGATTCCGGCCTGATCACCCCTCGTGAACTCGGCGACAATGGGGTAGAACATTCTGCTGCGGCTCTCCAGTGCGCACGGCCCGGACTGCGACCGTCTCGCCCTGCACGTCTACCTCGCCCTCTGGTGCCTGACCGCCTCCGTCTGCCTGCTAGTCCTCAGCGCCCATGCCCACTGCAGGGCGAGTGGGGGGCTCACTACGACCCCGTCGACCTGGGCGGGTGGGGTCGAGGTCCAGCTGGCCAGGTGAACAAGGTTCGCGACGCGACGCCCGCCCCATGGCGTGGGTTGTCTAACACTCCGTAAAAGAGGCCAATTTGACATTAATGCGGCACTTGCCGCCCCAGCGCTGCGCTCAGTATCTAAGCCGCTAGGTCCTCGTGGCGGAGGCGGCGACAGCCTTCGACGGCGACTATGCGGCTACGGCTATGATCTGATGGCGTGAACGCTGACCCGTGAGGTTCGGGGTGACAACCTGAACCTGGACAGGCGAGGTGATTCGGAGGTACCACAGGCGTCCTTTGTGGTATAGAGTCACCGCGCTGACCCGTATAATCGCAGGTCAGAGTACGTGAGGGGCCGCTAGCTCAATGGCAGAGCAACGGACTTTTAATCCGTGGGTTCAGGGTTCGACCCCCTGGCGGCCCACCCTCTGAGCAGGCAATATAGACGAACATCGGAAGATGGTCATCTATATTTGTTACGCCGTTTCCTCCGATTCGCCTCCCGCATTCGAGGGGTCGGTTCGAGCCTGGAGCCCTTCTTGCTAGTCCCTCGGTGCATCGGTGGCAGCTTGTTCTGGTACCGGCGGTGAGAAGCGCGGGCGATTGAGCGCGCAACACGGGGTCGCGAGCCTGGTAGCCGAACTGATGGCGTCCGTGGCGATGGCGGAGTGGATCTTCGCGACATGGTCGAGGTCGCCGCGATTGGTGACATGGCCGTCGGTCGGGGACGCTTTCATCCCGCTAGCTTTGGTCGCAAGTCCGACGACGTCTTCGTATCGAGCCAGGCGTCGACCGTGAGACACATGGGCCTCCGGGTGGGATGTGATGCGGTGTATCGCCTACCCTGTTGGCTGATCCCAACACGGCCTCCGGCATCAGGCCGGGGGTTCGGGCTGCTTGCATTTTGCTGCGGTCAATAGCCAGGCCGGGCCTGGACCTGCCGGCGGCCGGCGACTCCACGTGACGCAGGCGTAGCCGCAGAGGCAAAGCGGTGTCCACTCGAGGGTAGGTGGCGAAAGCGCTTCGGTGTCGATCGGCCCCTCCGTCACCGTGTGGAGCCGGGTGGCTATGTGCGATGACCTTCCGGCTATTCGCGTCCAACCCGACAGCTGGTATCGATCTTCGTCGTTCGTCCATACGCTCGCCGTATGGGTTCACCCCGATTTTGGATCAGGCTCATCGTGGCGGGCTTGGCGCTGTACCTGTTCTTTTTGTTCAAGAATTCGATGCTGGCACCGGCGAGCTTTCTCGCCTACGGACTAGGGGTGGTCATCGAGTCGTGGGTGACCAACTTCGCCACAGCACAGCCACCCCCCACGCCGGCTTCCCGATCCGCTGCCGCAAACCCGATGGCGCACCAGAGCGCATATCAACCAGCAGCGGCGGTAAGGGAACGCGACGCTGGAGGCGCGTTGTCGATGAACATCTCCATCGTGGTGCTGATGGTGATGGCCGACTCCTTCTTTCTCACCACCTGGCTGACTATGACAGACGAGGACTCGGGCTTTGCGGCGCTCATCAAGATTGTCGCGTCTCTGCTCTGCCTGGCTCTCGCCTTTCTGGGCCCGATCGCCATCGGCGTATTCTCTTACATTGCACTCGATGAGCGCTTCTCTGCCAGGCTCGCACCGAACTCACAGTACGCCGAGGGCGCGGGTTGCCTGGCCGGCGTTTCGGCAGCAGCCCTGACAGTCGTGTGTTACGGACACTTCTTGCTTGCGGCCCTGTTGTACTCCGCCTTCGGTGCGACCAACAGCTAGACCCGATGACCTGCGCGGCGGCCCCGGCACCCACCGTCCACACCGCACTGCCAATACAGGCGACACCACCAGTTGCATTCTATCGACCGTCTGTGTAAGGACCTGGGTGATAGTGCTGATTGTTTAAGTCGGCTTCCACCTCGGCGGCAAGGGCGGGCAGAGTAAGGCCCATTTCGGCGATCGCGCGACGATGCGTCCGAAGTTGCTCGAGAAACGTGGCGAGTTGCCCAAGAACGGCGCTACGGAAGTGCCTCCTTCGGTCCAACGTGGCCTCTGGCCACTGTCGGTCCGGGTATATGTCCATCCGGTCGTCATCGAGTTCTTTAAGGCGATGGACGGCTTCCTGGTAGCTACGTACCAGTAGGCGATGGGTGTCGTAAAGCTTAATCGCAGTCGTGGCGTCATTCCACTGTTCTAGCCCGAAGCCCTCGAATACTGGCGGAATAGCTCCCATGAACCAGCCTCGAGTGCGCCATGGTGATATTTCGGTCTCCGGCAGGGGCTCGACCATCTCCACGCGGCCCACCGGAGCGATCAGGAGAACCGGGGGAATATTCAGGGCAGCGGCGATGAGTAAGAGTTCAGCGACACTTATGTAGTCACGGCGCTCATGTTCCAGGTTGGTCAGTACTGAAGGCGGCACACGTTGCCCGAGGGCCTCCGTAGCGTCGGAGAGCTTCTGTGTCGTTAGCTTCCGTTGGCGACGCCAGTGTCGTAATTCATGGCCTATCTGCCGTGTGAGGCTTCCCGACCACGTATCGATGCCTCTGGCTCGGCGCGAGCGCCCGTCGGCGTCCGCCGCATCGGCCCTGTCACTGTCTGTAGAGCCATCCATGATCGTACCCCTGAGCGAACTGGCAAAAATTGCGGGAGAGACACAAGTTCTGCACGCGAGCTGAAATTCTGTCTCTACAGCAAGTTTGATCTATCTGCTGATTGGTTGTCAACAAGAGTGTAGTTGCGCACGGTCACTTCAAGGGTCTAAGGTCCTCGTCGGGCCAGTGGCCTCAGGGCTCAGACGCCGACGGCGCGGATGAGCTAAGGCTCATCCGCGCCGTCATACACGTTGACCTGTGGCCTTCACGGGGAACACCGCAGTCCGGGAGAGTTGGCGCTCACCCCGGACAAGTCAGCCCGAAGACTATGCGAGACGGGATCGAATTCCAAGCTCAACTTCCCGTTACCGCCCAGTAGCGCAGGGTTGTCGATGTTGTGTTCTCCGTGTGACCACCCACACACATTGAGAGATCACGTACATGGCATCTGCCGCCAAGCCGGACCGCACGAATCACCACGGTCCCGCGTCCTTCTGGGCTGTCGACCTTCATGTCCATACACCCGCGTCCCGCGACGTCCAGGTGCAGCGGTATGGAGCGAGCACTCCCGAAGAAGTCGTCCAGGCCGCGATTGACGCAGGCCTGCACGCGATTGCGATCACCGACCACAATACGGCGGACTGGTGTGATCGGGTCGCCCTCGCCGCCGCCGGTCGAGGCTTAGTCGTGCTGCCGGGCATGGAGATCAGCACCAATCAGGGACACGTGCTGGGAATTTGGGAAGAGGGAACTCCTTCTTCCCAACTCGCCGATGTCCTCATTGACCTTGGCGTGCGACGCATTGACCACGGCGACCTGAACGTCTGTACGGCAGGAGGAATCCTCCATGCCGCGAGGATCATCAGCAGCCACGGTGGGATCGCCATCGCCGCCCACGTCGACCGGGAAAAGGGGCTACTGAAGATCCCCGTCAGCGCCCATCGAAGCGAAACGTTGCTCGACCTTGCGCTGGCTGCCGTCGAAATCGTCGACTTGGACACCCAAGGCAAGATCCAGAGGTCCCTCAAGAAGGGGCGAGACCTCGCGTGTGTCCGCGGGTCCGACGTCACACTGCCTGGCCAGAGTTCGCACATTCTCGCGGGCATCGGCAATCGGCGTACCTGGATCAAGGCATCGCGGCCCGACCTGCAAGGCCTGCGCCACGCGTTCGAGGACCCCTCCCTCCGCGTGCGGCTTGAGCAGCCGAGCGACTCGCCCCAGATGTTCATCCACACCGTAACCGTCACCGGAGGCTTTCTCCACGGACAGACCTTCGAGTTCTCTTCAGATCTGAACTGTCTGGTCGGAGGAACCGGTGCCGGAAAATCGCTCGCGATCGAACTCATCCGATTCGCCCTCAACCAGCAAGCGGATGTCTCGGCCTTTGCCCAGGTCAGACGAGACGTTGACTCGCGCTTGAAGTACGCGCTCGGTGACAATGCGACCGTTGAACTGTCTATCCGCCGCGGTGCGGCGACTTACACCGTTCGCCGTGTCTACTCTGGAAACTCATCACCCGCTGCGGAGGTGGTTGGCGCTGACGGCGCGAGCGACCTAGAAGATGGGCTGATTCCTATTCGGGCATTTTCGCAAGGCGAGGTGATCGAATACGCCCGTGCGCCCGTGGGGCGGATGGCTCTTGTCGACGATGCACTGGATCTTGTCGAGCTGACTTCTGCAGAGACGACGCTGATCGGTGAGCTCGCCGACAACGCGGCGGAAGTCATCCGACTCCGGTCGGCGAACAAAGCGATCGAAGAAGGACTCAAAGTACTGCCGGAAATCACCAGCAAGCTTGACGAACTGGCGACCTTCTTCGACACGGATATGATCAAAGCTCAGCAGAAATGGGCTCGCGAGAAGACTCGGTTCAGCAACCTCGGCAACACCAATGACCTGAAAACGACGCCGGTAAAGACGGTCGTGGGCTCCTTCAGTCACCCCGTCGACAACGAGTCCAACAAGGACTTGTACACCCGGGCATCGAGTGCGTACGAGGCGCTTCGTAGCCAGGCGGCAACCGCGAACGGTCTATTCGAAACTGCGTATGACGTAGCTCGGGATGAACTGGCGGCCATCTCTGTCGAGTGGAAGAACCGCAGCGCCCAGTTTGATCGCCAGTTCCTCGCCGACCTTCAGAAGATTGACACCGATGGCAAGGGCCTGCCCGCGCTGCGCAAGCGCCTCGGGGAGCTCCAAGCGACCAAGGCTAAGCTCGACGACGATGTGGAGCGTCAGCTAACCCAGGTCGTGCCGACACTGACTCGTCTCCTAGACGTAAGGGACCGACTACTCGGCGAGCTCGTCATCATTCGACGCAAGCGGAGCGCTCTTCGCGAGCGACGGATCAAAGACCTGAACAAGCTTACTGCGAACGTCGTGCGGATGAAGTTGGAAAAGGAAGTCGACGATGAGGCGTACAAAAACAGGCTCACCGAACTGGCGAAAGGATCGCATCTGCGCACCGACTTCCTGCACACGTTGTGTGGCGCTTCATCTCCACTGAGAATGGTCGGTTCGTATTTGGAGTCAGATCCGGCTGGTGTGAGTAAGGCGACGGGAGTGGACATCAAGCACGTGGAGAAGCTTTTCGACTGGATAAGCGATCACAATCTTGAAACCGCCTTCCTGGCCCTGCAAGCGATCGACTTGCCCGATGCTCTGTCGATCGAGTTCCGGAAGGACAGGTCACGAGAGTACGTGCCTATCGAGCGTCTGGCGCACGGGCAGAAGTGCACGGCGATCCTGATCCTCGCGATGGCCGATGGTGGTCAGCCCCTGATCATCGATCAGCCCGAGGACGCGCTTCATGCACCCTGGATCGAAGAGCATCTGGTGGACAAGTTGCGCGAGCTGCGCGGCGGTAGGCAGTACATCTTCGCGACTCGCAGCCCGGGCCTGGTGGTGTCGGCTGACGCGGAGATGATCATCACCCTCAACTCTGACGCTACGCATGGACACATCGAGGCAAGTGGTTCGCTAGAGCGTCATGATCTCAATGCCCTCACTCTCTATCACCTGGAGGGTGGACCGGCACCGTTCAAACGCCGAACGACAAAGCTCGCCGGGTCCGTCAACTAGTTCGAGCGCTGCACGGCAGGTCAGGGCACCCATCTGTCGCGGATGCCCTGACCTGGGTAGTCGACCGGCCGTCACGTTGGCAGGTATGCCACCTCGAAGCAGTCGTGGGGCCTGGTCTGGCAGTCCCGCTTGGTTCGCAGGACCGGGATGTCCCGATAGCAGTGGCCCTATGCCTCGCGTCGGGGGTTGCGGTTGCGGGCGAGGAGGGCCGCAGAGGCTTCGGCGACCGTCTGGTCGACTTCGAGTAGCAGGGATGTGTAGATGTCGGCGGTGATCTGGATGGTGGAGTGTCCGAGGGTCACTGAGATCGTCTTCATGTCCGCGCCGGCGGCGTGCATGAACGTCGCCGCGCAGTGGCGGGCGTCGTGCAGTCGGATGGGTGGCAGTCCGCAGGCGATGACGAGTTTGTCGAACCGTTCCGACACGAGTTCGGGGTGCCACGGCTCGCCGTCAGGTTTGACGAAGAAGTACTCGGAGTCCGCCCACGCCTCGCCGCTGACCAGCCGCCAGCGCGCCCGCCGTGCTTTGTAGGCGCGCATGTCTGCGACGGAGTCGATGTCGAGGCTGAGGTAGCGGTCTCCGGCCTGGGTTTTGACCTTCTTGTAGACGGCCGTGTAGCCGTGGGTGGTGAGCTGGTGGGAGATGGTCATCTGTGCCGTGTCGAGGTCGACCTGGTGGTCTTGGAGTCCGGTGACCTCGCCGCGCCGGAGTCCGCGCCTCAGGATGAGCGCGTACATCGGGTAGAACAGGATGTCGTGCTGCTCGGCGTAGTCGAGGAATTCGCCGGCCTGCTCCGGGGTCCACACCATCACCGGGCTGGGCTTCTCGCCGGTGGCCTTCCAGCGCTTGACGGCTGCCGCCGTCCAGATGCGGGGTTTGGCGGCGACGGCGGGTTCGATCTCGACGTGGGATGCCGGGTTGAACTCGATCAGGCGGTGTTTGCGGATGGCGTCGTTGAGGGCTTTGCGGAGCGTCGCCTTGATCCGGATCATGGTGTTCGGTCCGGTGGGCTTCTTCCCGCGCACGCTGGCCCGGACCATAGGGTCGGGGCTTTCGCGTGCGGCGAGGATCTCGGCGTTGCGTTCTTCGATCGCGGCGAACATCGTCTCGAGGTGGGTGACCCGCAGCTTGTCGAGGGGCACGTGGCTGATGTTCGGGTTGATGTGGTTGCGGATGTGCCCGCCGTAGGCGACCTTGGTGTTGGCGTCGATCTTGCGGCTGATCAGCCAGGAGTTCAAGTAGTCGCCCGTGAGGACCGCTGAGGTAGGCGAAACTCCGGCCTTCACCCGCCGGGCGACCTCATCGCGTTCGGGCAGCGGGATGCCCGCCGAGGCGTTCTTGAGCATGTCGGCGATCTGGGCGGCGACCTCGGGCTCGCCGTTGGCGAGCCCGAGGAGCGTCTTGATGCGGCTGAGCTGGTCGGCGGCGTCCTCACGGAGCGCGAATCCGCTGCGCTGGAGCGGTGGGCGGCGTTTACCGCCGAGCAGTGGGAGTTCGATCTGGTAGCCCCACTTGCCGTGGTGCGCGCTCCAGGTCCCGTTGGCGCGTTTCAGGTCCGGGCAACGGGTTCCGAGTCGTTTGCCGGCGCGGTCCTTGCAGCCGCAGCGTTTGTACAGCGATCCTTCGGCGGTCATTCGTCGCCTCCCAGCGTCGTGGCCCCGGTGTCGGGACCAGCGGATTTGTCGACTGGCATGGACGCAGCACTTCGCCGAATGATCAAGTCGGCGACCGAATCGGGGTCCTGCGCGCTGGCGGTCAGGCCGAGTGCCGCGAGGAGTGGCGGTATCGGGACGCGGTATCGGGTGCCGACTTGGATGACGGGGACGGGGAAGGTCCCACGCTCGGCGAGCTGGTAGGCCAGGGACACGGAGATCTGCAGGATCTGTGCGGCGGTGGGCAGCGAGCACACGGCGCCGAGGTCGCGGATGCGTTCGGGGGTCCACGGGGCAGAAGACGAAGAAGCCCCGCTGGTGTCGGCGGGGCGCGAGGTGGCGGAGCGTCGGGGCATGGGAGGGGTTCCTGGTTCATGGGAAGGGCCCGGCCAGGCCGAGGGACGGCGAGGCCGAGCCGAGACGGAAGTGTCAGCGGGAAGCGGGGATGCTCAGGACGCGCAGGACGGCCTGCTGGGCTGCGGCGATGTCGTCGGCGCGTTGGCCGGGGTTCAGGCATACGGGCCCGTCGGTGTCGGTGCCGAGCAGGATCGGCGCTGCGCCGGATGGTTGGGGTCGAAACGCGATCGTGAAGCCGGGCCCGGACAGGACGACGACCAGCGGGACGCCCCGGAACGTCCGTCCGACCCGGGAGGTTCCGGGGTGGGCGGCGATGCGGGGTGCGGCGGTGAGGATGTCGTCGAGGTCGGGGATGTCGGTGGGCTCGGCGGCCGACGCCCAGTCGGCGGGTTGTAGGTCGTAGCCGCGGGTGGAGCGTTCGACGACGGCGGCGGCGAACGCGGCGACCTTCTGGTGGGCGGTGGGTGTGGATGGTGTGGGGCGGGTGGGCATTTTGGACTCCGGGGGCGGGTCGACATGCTGCTCGGGCTCGAGTTGGTCGAGCCAGTGCAGGAGGTTGGGGAGGTTTAGGTCGGGGCCGAACCGCAGGTAGGTGCCGTCGGCGGAGTGGCAGCCGATGTGGTCGGCGTGGGCCAGGCGGCGGTGGGAGTTGACGCGGCCCATGTGCACCCACAGGCCTCGGCTACGTGCTTCGGCGGCCAGGTGGGCGGCGGCGGGACCGAGCTTCCAGTCGGTGCTGCCTCCGAGGAACAGGGCGTCGATTCCGGTCCACGGAACGTCGAGGTCTTCGAGACCGTCCTGGGCGACCAGTGCCACCGGGTAGCCGGCGGCGCGGATCGGGTCGAGCATCGGCTCGGACCGCGCGAGCGTCTCCGCGGCCCGGCACACGACGTCGGGGGCGGTGGCGAACGCCGCCAGGTTCGGGTCGGCGCGCTGGGCGAGGCGCCGCAGCCAGGCCAGGTACTTCGCGTCGCCGGGGTAGCCGTCGACGAACACCGCGTTGTCGGCGCACCAGCGGACTCCGGGGCGCGGTGATCCGCCGCCAGCTGGGGTGCAGATCATGCCCAGCCGGCCGGCGGCCATGGCCGCGCGGACTCTAGGTCCGCTGGCGGTGGCGTAGTACAGCACGGGCGATCACGACCGCGATGACGACTGCGAGGGTGGCGGTGGTCTTGGCCAGCATCTGACCGGGCAGCGCCGGCAGCACCGCGAGCCCGGCGACGGTGAGGAACACGGCGGTGTCTACCAGCGTGCCGAGGACGCCGGAGGCCAGCACGGCCTTCGCCCAGCCGCGTCGGCGCAGCGGCTGGTAGACCGCCCAGTCCGCCAGTTCGGAGACGGCGAACGCCGCTGCGGAGGCGACCGCGAGTCTGGGGCCGGCGGTCATCGCCGAGGCGATCGCGCCGGCCGCGACGCAGCCGAGGACCGCGCGGCGGCCGGCAAGGTCGTCGACCCAGTCGCGCAGCAGCAGCACCAGGCCGGCGGCCCAGGTCCCGGCCGTGCACACCAGGCCGAACCCGGCGGGCACGAGCCCGAACAGGGAGGTCAGCGTGTTCGCGGCGACGGCGGAGGCGATGAACAGGGCGACTGCCACCGTGACGAACCGTCGGCGCGGCCGGCGAGGCGGGGCCATGTAGTCGCCGCCCCGCCCGGCGAAGCCTGTGGATAACTCTGTGGACAAGTCGGTCGGGGGTTGGTGGGGGAGGAGTTCTGGAATCACATCGGAGTCCTTCGAGAGTGACGAACGGAAAACGGCGCTCCGCCGGCCCGCGCGTTGGCGGGCCGGCGGAGCGCCGGTGGGAGGCCGGTCAGGCCAGGTGTGGAGACAGGCGGGTGAGTACCTGCTGGTGGCAGCCGGGATCGATGTCGGTCCCGGAGCAACGGCGGCCGAGGCGCAGCGCGGCTACTCCCGTGATCCCTGCTCCGCCGAACGGGTCGAGGACCAGGCCGTCAGGGCGGCAGGCAGCGGATGGCCCGCAACGGCAGGTCGCCCAGGCCGGCGGCGACGTACGCGGCAGCTAAGGCCGAGTCGGCTGCGGCCACACGTTGCTGGAGGTCACGGCCGCAACCCTTGGTGTCGGCACAGCAGGATGTGTAAGGCGGCGACTGCCTGCTGGGGGACGACCCCGTTGCCGAGGATCCGCAACGCGACGGTGCGCGGCAGGTCCAGGCCGGTGACCCAGCCGGCCGGCAATCCCATCATCCACTCGACCAGGGGTGGGGCGAGGACGGGTTTGCCGTGGGTGCCGGGCTGGGTCGGTTCCGGCGCGGGGCGGCCCACGAGCTGTGCCCAGCGTGCGACCGCCGGGGCGTAGGCGCCCCACCGTTCGAGTCCGCCGACAGCGAGGCCCTCCTCGAAGTGCCAGGTAGGGCCCGGTCGGATGCGCACGGCCGCCGACGGCAGGGTCAGATCCCCCGACGAGCCGCGCTGACCCGGGCACCCTTTCGTTCCGTCCGTAGCCCGAGGGGTCGGCAGAAGGTCTCCGACCAAAACGTTGAGGCTCGGTCGGATCGCCGCTCCAGGGGAGGGCGACTGATTGGTGCCGTAGGCGACCGCCGTCGGGGTCGGCAGCAAGGCGAGGGGGAGCACGACCTGTGACAGTGGCGGGCGGAAGCCGGACCCGGCGGCGCGTCCGGCGGTGCCGGTGTCGCTGGCCCGCGGGGTCGGCAGCAGCGCCAGTGCGAGTACGTGTTCGAGATTTCCTCCTCTCGGGTTGTGGTCAGCGCCCTTGCCGTCACGGGCCCGGGGCGTCGGCAGCAGGCTGCCTTCGAGCACGTTGGGCAGGGTCCGTTGGTGGCCCGGGCCTTTACCGTCGCGGGCGCACGGCGTCGGCAGCGTCACCAGCGGGTCGCCCTGGCTGGGTGGCGAGCAGGAACATCCGATCGCGGCGGTGGGCGGCGCCGAGGTCGGATGCTCGTAGGCTGAGCCAGCTCGTGTCGTACCCGAGCGCGGCCAGGTCGGCGAGGACGACGTCGAGGCCCCTCCTGCGGAGTGCGGCGACGTTTTCCACGAAGACGAGCGGCGGTCGAAGGACGCGAACGCCGTCGGCGATGACGCTCCACAGGCTGGAACTGGGCCCGGTGATGCCGGCACGTCGTCCGGCATTAGAGATGTCCTGGCACGGGAACCCGGCCGTGACGACGTCGACGTTCTCGAGCCGCGTCCAGTCGAGGGCCCGGATGTCGCCGTGGTTGACGACGCCGGGCCAGTGCTCGGCCATGACCCGGCTCGCTGCTGGGTCGGTCTCGGCGTACCAGGCGAGCCGGCCTCCGAGGACGACTTCGACCGCGAGGTCGAGCCCGCCGAAGCCGGAGCAAAGCGACCCGACGCGGGGTCCCGGCGCGGAAGTGTGGCCACCGTTCACGCCACCTCACCGCTCTGGACCCCGGCGCCCAGACTCAAAACCCGGATCGCGGGCGCAACCTGCGGCGTGGTCACAGGCAGGTCCTGGCCATCGGCGGCGGCCGGAGCCTGCCGGCCAGGCGTTCGCCGTCGGTGCCGCGTCGCCACCGCCGTCCACCGCGTCGGGCGGCGAACTCCACGAGGACGACCAGGCCGTCGCCCGGGAGGTCGTGCTCGTCGCCGTTGACCACGAACCGGCGGTAGCCGAGCTGGCGGGCCCATTCCCACACGGCGACCAGCAGCAGCGTCCGGGCACGAAGGCTCGCTTCACCGATGACGCTGGCCTGCAAAGTGACGCCGTCGTCGAACTCCGGGTCGGCCGGGACTCCGCACACGGCGACCGCGAGCAGCTCACGGTCGATTCCGAGCACGCCCAGGTGGAACCGTCGGCGGCCCAGCCGGGCCGGGGCTCGGTCGCAGGTGGTGGCGAAGTCACGCACCTGGCGGTGCGTCACGCGCACGATCCGTCGCGATGTGGGGGCCGTCATCGGGTCACCTCGTCGCCGGTTGTGTCGTCGAGCGGCTTCACCAGGCAGAGGACGTCCTCGTGCACGATCAGGTGCAGAGGGATCCCCGCCGAGCGCGCTTTGCGCACGGACTGGAGCTGGAAGAAGCTCGGTCGCGCGATGATCTGGCCGTCACGGACGCCGCCGAGTAGGGTCACACACCGTTCGAGCGGGGCGAACCCGGCCTCGATACCGGCGGCGAACACCGCGCTCGGAAGGTCGACCAGCAGCCCGCGCTTGCGGAACGGCCGCGCAGTGACGACCACGATCCCGCCGGGCTTGAGCAGCACCCGGCAGCCGCCCAAGATGTGGGTGAACTTGTCGATCAGCTCACCCTGGCTGGCATGCGCGAGGTTGCCGCGGTCGGCGTCGCGGTCGCCGTAGGTGGCCACCGACTTGGTGATGCCGTCCTTGCCGGGCCGGACGTGTCCGTGCACGGTCGGCCCGTACGGCGGCGAGGTCACCACCAGGGACACCTGACCGTGCAGATGCCGGGGCAGAATGCCGGTGAGCTGGGTGCCGTCGCCGCGCGCCACCATGCCCCGGCCTGTGGCGCCAGACTGCTGGGTGTGGCGGACGTTGAGGTCGGCGATGGCGGCCCACTGCGCCTCGTACTCCACCCCGATCGCGTCGCGTCCGAGGTGCATGGCCTCCACGAGGGTGGTGCCGATCCCGCACATCGGGTCGAGCACGATGTCGCCCGCAGACGTGTAGGCGCTGATCGCGTGCGCGGCGATGTCGGGAAGCATCCGTGCCGGGTGGGCGACGGACTCGGGCACGTAGCGGCCCTTGCGCTGGGCGGGGCCGGTGCGCTGGGCGGTCGCCCACACCGACAGCGGTGCCCGCTCGTCGGAGCCGTAGGTCTTGGTCGGCTCAGACATGGTCGTCTCCGACGCGTGTGAAGACGAACAGGTCCGCGTGCACGGAGGCGTGCACCGGCTGAAACGGCATGTCGTTCGGGTCGTGTTGCCGCGGCACCGGGCCGGGCGGCGGGTCGTCGGTGACGTAGACGAACTCGTCGCCGACTGCGGGTGCGGAGACGGCGACGATGTGCTGGAGGTAGCCGAGGCGGGCGCCGCTGGCGGCGGCGACGACCGGCGTGAAGTCCTCGGGCACCGGGACGGCACCGGGGGCGGTCGCTGCGATCAGCACCAGGCAGCCACCCGGTCGCAGGAGCTTGCTCGCCGAGGCGAGCAGCCACGCCCGGCGCAGCTCGCCGGCGACGGGGTCGGCGGCCAGTGGCCAGGCCGCGACCATCAGCGCGGCGCGACCGGTGCCGACGGCACTGCTCTGGGCCGCGCCGATCATCGCTGTGGCGTGGGGGGAGATGGACAGGTAGGTGGTGTCGGTGAACCGGGCGGCGTGGTGTGCCCGACCGCCGGTGGCCGCCGGCGCCGCCAGGACGATGCCGTCGGTGAGGTCTATGACCTGATCGCCCGGAGCCGAGTAGGCCTTGACGAGCCGGGTGGCCAGGTGCGCCGGGATGTGCGAGTCGGCGGGGTCCGTGTGGGTGCGTGGGGTGCGCCAGACGGTGAGCGGGACCTGCGGGACACCGGGCACGACGTCGAGCAGGTCGGCGCTCGTGGGCTGCGCGCCGGGGGGATGGGGTGCGTTCATAGGTGTGTCGGCTTCGAGCCGCACGCCGTGATGTGCTGACGAAAGAACAAGCGGGCTTCGTGAGAGGTGGCGAACGCACCTCCGCTCTCTCAGCCTCGCTCGACCTCTCTCGGCCTCCGCCCGGCTGCTCTCACAGTCCCCGGTCGGCCAGGGAACGGCCCGTTCACCCGAAATGCGGGAAATGCTCTCTCACGTGAGAGCGCTGGAAGAGGGCGTGAGAGCCGCGCTGACGGGCCAGCGGGCACCGTCGGCCTATGTGCCTCAAGGTCTCACCCTGTGTGGGCTGTGAGGCTGGAAGCTCTAACAGTGCAGGTCAAGCCCATGTTGATCTTCAAAGGGGAGAATCTAGACCCAGGCCCCCTGCTCCGGCCCAGCACGGGCTTAATCCGCCCCTGACCTGCACTGTTAGAGCGCTGAGAGAGCCAGCTGCTCCTCTGGACCGCGAACCGGCACCCGGTCAGCGGTGCCGCCGCCTCTTTTCAGGAGTTCGCCGTGACCAGTACCGCCCAGTCCCAGTCCTCCGTCGCGCCCAGCTGGAGAAGGATCTCCGAGTCGCACCTTCGCATCGCCGAGCGCGTCTTCGGGCACCTGACCATCGCACCGCGCCCGGTCCTCACCCTCGACTGCGACACCCTGACCACCCGACGACGCCTCGACCTCGGTGTCCTCCCACGCGGCACCCGGTCACTGGCCGAGCTTCGCGACTGGCTGCTCGAGCACCCCAAGGCGTACCTGGCGCGCGACATCGTCTGGCGCGAGGTCACCGTCCGCGCCCGGGCCGGCGAGCAGGGCTGGACCACCGGCGCCGTGGGCCTGGCGATGCCCGCGCTCGTGCGAAGCGCCCGGTACTACGCCGACGGCTACCGCGGCGAGCCGGCCGACATCGCCAACGAGATCCTCGTCGGCTTCCTCTCCGCACTCACCAGCCGGGATCTGGAGGTCGAGCGCCCGGCACTGTTCGTGAAGTTGTGCTGGGCGGCCTGGCGCGCCGGACGAGCGTTTCGCCTGGGTGAGGACGTCGAGATCCCCGTCCCGGAGATCACTCAAACGTCTGACGGGTCCAAGCCCGCCTCCTGCGCGCCGCGCGAGCCGTTCGGGCACACCGACCTGCTCGTGCACCGCGCCGCAGCGCTCGGCATCGTCGACCACGACGACGTGGACGTGTGGATCGACTCCAGGCTGGCCGGCAAGACCCTGGCGCTGCTGGCCGCCGAACGCGCCGAGAACTTCGACGCGCTGCGCATGCGCCTCGCCCGCGCCGACACCCGCATCGCCGCCGCGATCGAAGACGGCCTCCTCACCAGCGAACTCGCCGTCTCCGTCGCCGCCCGCGCCCAAGGCCAGGCCCCAAAAAGGCGCGCCGGCCGCGCGGCTGCCGGCACCGCACCTGCCAGACGCCGCCGGGTCGCCGCGCCCGGCCCGATGTGGGCGCTGGCCGCCTGACCCCGCACCACCCCGGCCCCGGTCGGCGCGATCCGCGCCGACCGGGGCACTTCTTCGTCGCGGCACTCCGCCGTATTGCCAGGCTGCCGCTGGCCGAACTCGGACCAGCCGGCCGCATGCAGGCTGCCCCTCTCACAGCGCGACCGCGCACTGTGAGAGCACGCAGCGACCGGTTCGGGACCGCTCTCACAGCCTCGGTCACCGGTGAGAGAGCACCGCGCCGCACCGCCGAGAGAGGTTGAGAGAGCAGCGGTGCGTTCGCCAGCTCTCACGCGGCCCGCTTGTTCTGGTGCGGATCAACCACGACGAACACGGCCGTGGCGGTCCGCCCGCCGCACCACGGGGCGGGCCGCTCTCGTCGAGCACCCCGGTCGTTTTGCCGCACACGATGCGCTGACACCACATCACACACCACCTGAGAACGGGAGGACCGGCTTCGCGCCCGGGTCCCCCTCGACGACGCTTCCCGTCCCGCGCGGCGGTCCCCAGACCGCACGCGCCAGCCCCGCCGACCGGCGGGGCGTGAAGGACACCCCATGTTCCCTGTCTCCTCCCGGCTCCGCCGGGCCATCCTCCGTACCGCCCTCCTGACGGCCACCGCCACTGCGGTGGCCGTCGCCATTCCCGCCGTCGCGTCCGCCGACGACCCCTCGACGGTGTACCTGGCGGCCAAGGACCTGCCCACCGTCATCTCCAACATCCAGACCTGGGTGCTCGGCATCCTCGGCGCCGTCGTCACCCTGTTCCTGATCTACGGCGGCGTCCTGTGGGCCACCGCCGGCGGCGACCCCGGCCAGGTCGAGCGCGCCAAGGGCGCGTTCCGCAACGCGCTGGTCGGGTTCGCGGTCGCGCTTCTGGCGCCTGTGTTCCTGCAGATCGTCAAGGGTTTCGTGAGCTGATCGTCATGGGCTGGCTCATGAACGGCATCCTCGACTGGCTCACCACGATGATGCTCGGCGCATTCGACGGGCTGATCGGGCTGATCACCGGCAGCCTTCTGATCAGCCCGGACGTCACCACCCTGCCCCAGGTGATCGGACTGACAACCCACTCCGTGTGGGTCGTCGACTCCATCTTCGTCCTCGCGTTCCTCGCCGCCGGAACACTGACCATGGTCTCCGGCGGCTCGGAACGCTCCCGCTACCAGATCAAAGACCTCGCCCCCCGGCTCGTCGTCGGGTTCATCGGCGCGCACTTCTCCCAGGTGCTCATCGCCAAGGCCATCGAGGTCGCCAACGCACTCACCGCCGCGCTGACGAGCACGCCGCTCAACAAGGGCGCGACCGACGCGATGCGCTCGCACATCGTCGCCGCGTCCAAGGACCCAACCACCGCGCTGCTGGCCGTCCTCATCGCCTGCGTCATCGTCATCCTCCTGGCGGCGACGACCTTCCAGATGATCATGCGGTTCGCGGGCCTGCTGGTCATGGCGATCCTCGCGCCGCTGGCCATGGCCTGCCACGCGCTCCCGGCAACCGACGGGCTCGCGCGGCTGTGGTGGCGGCAGTTCACCGCCTGCCTGGCCATCCCCGTCCTGCAAGGGCTATGCCTGACCACCGGGCAGTGGATGCTCGAGGACCCCTCCAACATGCTCGCCGCCTACGGACTTCCCGGCGGCGACATCCTCCAGCTGTTCATCGTCATGGTCGTCTTATGGATGACCGTGCGCATCCCCGGCATGGTCGCCAAGTTCGCCGGCCAGGCCGCAGGCGCCAGGTCCAACCCGATCGTCACCCTCGTCAGGATCGCGACCGTCGATCAGGTCACCCGGCTCGTGCCCGGCGCCGGAAGAATCCTGCGGGCGGTAAGGCCATGAACCGCGACGACACCCCTGTCCGGGCAAAGGTCCCGACGGGCGCTTCATACTGCCTCTCCGGCGTGTGGTTGTTGGGTTGGTTTGAGCCTGAACGAGTTGGCGACCTTGTCCCGGTAAATCTGCTGCGTGTGGTTGTCCCAGGGGATGCACCAGCGGCCGGAGGGGCCTTGGCGGGCGGGCACCTGCCCGAGCCTGAGCCAGTTGTAGACGGCGTCGGCTGGGATGCCCAGGAGCTCGGCTGCGTGTCGGACGCTGATCTCGCCGTCGGCGATGGCGAGGGTGCGTGGGGCCCAGATCTTGTAGGCGTCGCGGACCTGGGCGACGTTGGTGGCGGTGAAGGACTTTCCCTTTCCTGTAACGAGTCCTGCGGCGTTGAGTTGCTCGGCGAGTTGTCGGCTGGTGAGTGTCGCGCCGAGTTCGCGGACCATGTTCACGACCGCGACCGGTGTGCGTCCCGGGCCTCGCCGGGCGACGGTGATCTCGTCCGTGGCGCCGGTGTGCCAGCGCACGCCGATGCGGACCTGTTCACGGTCGGTCTCCGGTAGGAGGGTGACGTCGGCGATCTGGGTGCGTAGCAGGCGTTTTCGGTCGCGGTGGCTGGTCGTCGGGCTGTCCCACAGCTGCGGCAGATCTGCGGCGAGGGCCTGCAGGGCGCCACGTTCGGGCAGGGGCGGCTTGGCGGCCTTCGCGGTCGCCAGGGCCGCTTCGGCTTCGACCAGCTCGGCGAGTTTGGCCTCCCACCGGGTCTCCAGAGTTCTGGCGACGAGCCGGTTCTCGGGCTCGACGTTGACGAAGGACCGCTCGGCGCGGTCGGCCTCGTAGCGGGCCCGGTCGACCGCGAGTTCGGCGGCACGGTGAGTGCTGGCGTGACGGTCGGTGACCTCGTCGGCGACGGCGATCGCTGCGGCGATCTGTTCGGGCGTGATCGTGGCCAGGAACAGGTCACTGACCGCGTCGTCGACGGTGGTCGCTGCGACGGTGCGGCACTTCTGGGTGCGTTGGGCGTCCTTGATCTGGCAGGAGTAGGTGACCTTGCTGTCGGCTCGGTCGTAGCGGGTGCCGATGCGTCCTCCGCACGCGCCGCACATGATGATGCCCTGACACAGGGCGGTGCCCTCGCGGACCGGGCGGGCGCCCTTCCTGGTGTTGTTGGCGGCGAGCTTGGCCTCGATGTCGAGGTACTCCTGCCAGCAGATGTAGCCCTCGTGGTGGTCCTGGATCGTCACGGTCCAGTCCTCACGGGCGCGTTTACGCCGCGAGCTGCGCACCGTCCCATCGGGTTGGACCCGGCGCACGTCACTGGACCGGCCGAAGGTGTACGCGCCGGCGTATGCCGGGTTCTTCAACGCCTGCAACACCCGGGCATGGGTCAGGCGGCCCCACTTGAGCTTCCCCGCCCAGACTCCGCCCCAGGCCCGCTGGGGGAACTGCCGGCCGGCGTCGGCGAACGCCTTCATCACGCCGAGCGCCGAACCGGTGCGGGCGAACTCCGCGAACAGATCCGCCACAGCTCCCGCCACCTGCTGGTCGGGATCCTTCACAACGAAGCCCTCGTCGTCATAGACGAACCCGACCGACAACGGCCCGCGCAACTCACCCCGGTGGGCCGCGGCCAGCTTCGCGCCATGCAGCCGGCCCATCAGAAAGTGCAGCTCGACCTCGCTCATCTGGCCCTTGAGGCCGAGCAGGATTCGGTCGTTGACGTTGCCCAGGTCGTAGACGCCATCGGCGTCGACAAGCACCGTGTCGGTCAACCGGGCCAGCTCCATCAACCGGGTCAAGTCGGCGTTCGATCGGCCGAACCGCGACACCTCCAGGCCGAACACCGCGCCGACCTCGCCCAGACAGATCCGGGACACAATCTCGCGGAACCCGTCGCGTTCTGAACCGAACCGGCCGGACACACCCAGGTCGGCGTCGATCACCACGATCTGCTCGGACGGCCAACCCAACTCGGCCGCCGTCGACGCCAGCCCGTACTGGCGCAGCGTCGACTCCGGGTTCTCCCGCACCTGCGCCATCGTCGACTGCCGCAGATACACGATCGCCAGCCGAGAAAGGTGCGACGACGTGATCTTCGAGGTCGGGTTCACCGCCCGCCGCCCCGCGCAGCAGCGATTCCAGCATGTTCGCCACCACCATCACCGCCTGCCGGCTGTTCCAGCTGACCACGCGCCTCCGCCTCACAAACTCCCTCAGGAGCCACGTCATGCACCACTGCCTCGCCGGTCGCGAGCGCGTCGACCAACGCCCTGGCCGCAGCCAGCCCATCGGCAGCAAGCCGCTCCGGCACCGCCGGCGCACCTCGATCGGTCCACTCCTGGCGCACCGTGACCCGCCGCCTCCCCTCGACCTCACACACGAAAACCAGACCGGTGCGCTTCTGCACCGTGATCAGTACCGCAAGGCGCTGACCGTTCAATGGATGAAACGGATGAGTGATTACCAATGAGTCCGAATAACGACGGGACTGACGGGCCCTATAGAGCACGGATTCCCGCCGACATCGACGCCCCCGACAAGATCCTCTACGGGCTGACGTTTCGGCAGATGGCGATCCTGGCCGTGGCCGGAACCATCATCTACGTCGGCTGGCAGGCCCTGCACACCGTCGCACCGATGCCCGTCCTGCTGGCCGCCGCCATCGTAATCGGCGGCGTCACCTTCGGCCTCGCCGTCGGCCGCCGCGACGGCCTGCCTCTCGACGTGTGGCTGCTCGGCGGCCTGCGCCACTCCCGCACACCGCGGGCACTGGCCTCCGCCGGAGCCGGTCACACCGCCGACGTCCCCGACTGGGTGGACCGTGGAGACACCAAGATCGCGCTGCCCGCGCCGCTGAAGCTGCCCGCCGAGGCCATCGACCGCGACGGCCAGATCCACCTCGGCGGCACCACCTCCGGGATCGTCGCGGCGACCAGCCTGAACCTGGGACTGCGCAGCCAGGGCGAGCAGCACGCCTCCGTCGACGCCTTCGGCCGCTGGCTCAACTCCCTCAACGCGCCGGTGCAGATCACCGTGTCCGCGCAGCCGGTGGACCTGGCCAGCCACGCCGCCGTCCTCGCCGACGGCGCCGACGACCTGCCCCACCCGGCACTGGCGACCGCCTGCGCCGACCACGCGGAGTTCCTCGCCGAGCTGGCCGCGCACCGCGATCCGCTCCGCAGGCAGGTCCTCATCACCTGCCGGACCCTCGGCGCCGACACCGGCGAGCACGCCGCCCGCCGCCGCGCCGACGACACCGCCCGGGCCCTTTCAGCCCTCGGCGTCACCACCCGGGTCCTCGACGGCGCCGGTGCCACCGCAGCCCTGGCCGCAGCCGCGGACCCCTACCGGCCGCCGCGCCACGGCGGCCTGGCCGCGCCCGGCCAGACCATCACCTCTTCCGGAAAGCAGAACCTCCCATGAACACCTACCGCACCCTCACCCGTCCCGCCGACCACGCCGACTTCGGCGACCTGATGTCCCGCGCCCCGGGCGGACGCAACCCCGCCAGCCGTGACGAAGCCCTGGCAGGGGAGACCTACACCCGCCCCGCCGGCACACCCGCGCTGCGGTACGTCACCGAATCCCCCGCCCGATCGCGGGACGACCGGACCGGCCAGCCTCGTCTGCGGGACCGGCGGTGACCTCCGTCCTGGACCGGGTGCTGCGGCGGCGACCTTCCACGGCCGCAGGCGACAGAGCGGACCTGGCCTCCGCCGTCGCCCCGGCGTCCGTGGAGGTCGGGCCCCGGTGGCTGCGCCTCGGCGACGGCTACGCCGCCACGCTCATCGTCACCGGCTACCCGGCCGAGGTCGGCGCCGCGTGGCTCGAGCCGCTCCTGGCCTGGCCCGGCCGCCTGGACCTGTCCCTGCACATCGACCCCGTGCCGGTGCCGGTCGCGGCATCGCGGCTCAAGACCCAACGGGCGAAGCTGGAATCGTCCCGCCGGGCGGACAACCAGGCCGGCAAACTCGCCGACCCCTACGTCGAGGCCGCAGCCGACGACGCCGGCGACCTCGCCGGAAGGCTGGCCCGCGGCGAGGCCAAGCTGTTCAAGGTCGGCCTCTATCTGACCGTGCACGCCAAATCCGAACCCGAACTCCTCGCCGCCTGCGCCCAGGTCAAAGCCGCCGCCGCCTCCACCCTCCTCGAGCTGCAGCCGGCCACCTGGCGCCAACTGCAGGGCTGGACGACCACCCTGCCCCTGGCAGCCGACAGCCTCGGCATGACCCGAACCCTGGACACCGCCGCCCTCGCCGCGAGCTTCCCCCTGGCCGGCCCGGACCTCCCCGCCCCGCTGCCGGGAGAACCCGCACAGACCGGCGGGGTGCTCTACGGCATCAACCCGGACTCCCAGGGCGTGATCTGGTGGGACCGGTGGGCTGCTGAGAACCACAACTCCGTCGTGCTCGCCCGCAGTGGAGCCGGCAAGTCGTACTTCGTGAAGACCGAGATCCTGCGGTCCTTGTACGCGCGGGTGCAGGTCGCGGTCATCGACCCCGAAGACGAGTACCTGCGCCTGGCCGGCGCGGTCGGCGGCACCGTCGTGCGCCTCGGCGCGGCCGGAGTGCGCATCAACCCGTTCGACCTGCCCGCGGGCGACACCCGCCCGGACGTACTCACGCGCCGGGGCCTGTTCCTGCACACCCTGATCGCGGTGCTGCTCGGCACGCAGCCACCGCCGGCCGAACGCGCCGCCCTCGACCGGGCGATCCTGCAGGTGTACCGCCAGGCCGGCATCACCACGGACCCGACCACCCATCACCGCCAGGCACCGCTGCTCGCCGACCTGACCGAGGCCCTCGACGCCGACACCGATCCGGCGGCCTCAGCACTGGCGGCACGGCTCGCGCCGTGGGTCATCGGCTCGTTCAAGGACCTGTTCGACGGGCAGACCACCCACCGCCCCGACGGACACCTCGTCGTGTGGTCCCTGCGGCACCTGCCCGATGAGATCCGCGGCGTCGGCACTCTCCTCGCGCTCGACCACATCTGGCGGACCGTCGACCAACCCCGCACCGGCACAGCCGCCAGACAGCCCTCCGTCCGCCGCCTGGTCGTGGTCGACGAGGCGTGGCTGCTCATGCGCCAGGAAGCCGGCGCCACGTTCCTGTACCGGATGGCCAAAGCCTCCCGCAAACGCGGCGCCGGACTGTGCGTCATCACCCAGGACGCCGCAGACGTCCTCGGCTCCGACCTCGGACAAGCCGTCGTCGCCAACGCCGCCACACAGATCCTGCTGCGCCAGGCCCCACAGGCCATCGACGCCATCGGCGAAGCCTTCGGCCTCACCACAGGGGAGAAGCGACTGCTCCTCGCGGCCCCACGGGGCCAGGGACTACTGCTGTCCGGCTCGCACCGCACCCGATTCGAGTGCGTCGCCTCCCCGGCCGAACACCGCCTCGCGACCACCAACCCCGCCGACCTCCTCGACGAAGAAGACCTCCTATGACACCCCTCGCCCGACCACCCGATCCCACTCCGACGCCCGTGCCCCCGGCTCCCGAACCGGGGGCACGGCTGTACTCCCACCTCGAAGACACCACCCGCTGGGTCATCGACCGCCCCTGGCTCGCGGCAATCGCCATCGCGGCACTGTTCGCGATCGTCGCAGCCCGGAACCTGATCGCCACCCAACGGCACCGCCACCACGCCGCCGGGGCCACACAGGTCACCATCGCCACACCCCCGGACGTGGACCTGGCCGTAGCCCGCGCGTTGTGGGCCAACCTCGCCGGCATTCTGACCCCGTCGCGCTGGAAGCGGCTGCTCTACGGCACACCGCACCTGGTGTGGCAGTACGCCTGGGCCGGACGGCAGCTGACCATCTCCATCTGGGTGCCCGGCACCATCCCGCCCGGCATCGTCGAACGGGCCGTACGCGGCGCATGGCCGAGCGCGTCGTGCACCACCAGCGATCAACCCGCCGACCCGCTGCCGGCCGCCCCGGCCGCCGCCGGTGGGCACCTGCTGCCCACGGCCGCCGAATGGCTACCGCTGGCCAGCGGACACGACATCGACCCGCTGCGCGCGGTGTTCGCCGCCGGCACGGGCCTGCACGACGGCGAGCACGCCGCCGTCCAGATCCTCGCCCGCCCCGCCCGGCCCCGCCGTATCCGCCGGGCGGGGCGGGCCGCCGGCCGGCTCCGCGCGGGCAAGACCGCTGTGCCGCACCTCAATCCCGCCGCCCCCTTGTTGTGGATCATGGAGTTGTTCCTGCCCGGTAAGACGCCATCGGCGGGCGCGGCCGTCAAGGCGCGCCCGGACCCGTTCGCCCAGCGGGACGTGAAGGCCATCATGGACAAGGTCACGGCCGTCCCGCTGTGGGAAACCGCGGTGCGCTACGGCGTCGCCGCCGACCCGCGCCAGACCAAACCTGCGGCCCGCGGCCGGTTGCGAGGGATCAGCGACGGCATCGCCTCGGCGTTCGGCGTCTACACCGCCCGCAACAGCCTCGGCCGCCGAGCACGCATGTACTCCCCAGCCGCGACGCTCGCGGCCCGCCGGCTGGGCGCCGGGTTCTTGACCAGCACTCCGGAACTGGCGGCCCTGGCCGGGCTGCCGTCTGACATCGCGGTGGCCGGCCTCAACCGGGCGCGCGCGAAGTCCGCTCCAGCCCCGATCTCGGTGCTGGGCGGCGGCAGGGGCAAGACCCTCGGCAAATCCGAGATCGACGGCCGTGCGGTGTCACTCGCTCCGGCCGATGCCCGCTACCACGTGCACATGGTCGGAACGACCGGTTCCGGCAAGACGACTCTGCTGGCGAACATGATCGTCGACGACATCAAGGCCGGTCGCGGCACCGTCCTCATCGACCCGCACGGCGACCTGTCCCTCGACGTCCTTGACCGCATCCCCGCCGAACTGGCACACAAGGTCATCCTCTTCGACCCGCTGCAACCGGACCCGCCGCGCCTCAACCCGCTGCAAACGGTCCTCACGGCGGAGGGTGACGGCGATGACGATCTGACCGTCGACAACATCGTTTCGATCTTCGGAGCCATCTTCGCCAAGGGGTGGGGACCCCGCATGGACGACGTGATGCGGGTGGCGTGCCTGACGCTGCTGAAGCACCCCAACGCCACGTTGCAGCTGATCCCACCGCTGTTGAACAAGCAGACGTTCCGTGCCCCGTTCACCGCTTCCCTCAACGACGACGCCGGTCTCGGCGGCTTCTGGGAGTGGTACGACGGGATGCCCGACAGCCTGCGGGCCCAGATCATCGGCCCGGTCCTGGCCCGGTTGCGATCATTCCTGCTGCGCGACTTCGTCAAGGCCACCACATCGAGCGCACAGTCGTCGTTCTCCATGGCCGACGTCCTCGACGGCGGCGTGCTCATCGCCCGACTCCCCAAGGGCACGCTCGGGTTGGACACATCCCGGCTGCTGGGGTCACTGATCCTGGCGAAGGTGTGGCAGGCTGCCACGGCGCGCGCTGACGTCCCGCCGGATCAGCGCCGTGACTGCAGCGTCTATCTCGACGAGGCCCAGAACTTCCTCACCCTCGCCGGAGGCATCGGCGACATGCTCGCCGAGGCCCGCAAGTACCGGCTGTCGCTGGTGCTGGCGCACCAGGACCTCGCACAGTTCCCGTCCGAGCTGCTGTCGGCGGTCTCCGCCAACGCCCGCAACAAGATCTACTTCACGGTGGCCCCGGAGGACGCCAAGACCCTCGCGCAGCACGTCGAGCCGGAACTCGACAACCACGACCTGGCGCACCTCGACGCCTACACCGCCGTGGCCCGGCTGGTGGTCGACGGCCGCCAAGAGCCGGCGTTCACGATCAAAACGCTCCCACCGAAGGAACCTGTCGGCGCGACCGCCCACATCCGCCAGGTCGCCGCAGCCGCCACCCGCGAGGCCGACCGTTTGCTCGCCGAGGCGGCCAAGGGCAGGTCGGAGGCCGACGACGCCGAAACGGTGAACTAGGCCAGGTTGCGCCCTCAAAACCCGCCCCTTACCTTCGCTTCGGCTGGTCAAGGCATCACAGACCCAGGCCGCAGAACCGGCGGTAACCGCCTGCCCCATCAGCCCAGGAGCTGAACGACCCACAGACAGGGGCCAGAGGCAGTCCACTGAGGTGACGCAGGCTCACTTCAGGCCGTGAACCGTCGCGCCCATTTGGCCCCATTCATTCTGCGAGTCGTAATACTTGTCCAACTCGCAGGTGTAGTTGCGCCAGTTTCCTGCCTGGCCCTCTGGTCCGACGGTCACTTGGCCCGAGACGTACGCCGAGTCCCGCCCATCCTCGTCCGTGCCAACGATCACCCGGTCGCTGTACGCCTCCGGGCCGATCTCGATCTTGTGTCGCGCAAGCGTACGCGTGATGCTGGCTCGGCACTGCTCCCTGGCCGCTTGGAATGCTCGGTCATCGATGGGCGCATTTATCAGCCGCTCGATCCCGAGAGTCGCGAGGACGAGCAATATCGCGAGGATCGCGATCAGTACGACTATTCGTGGCCGTGCTCGTCCGCGGCGCTGCTCGGGACTCGGCTCGACATCGACAGCCCCCGTATCGGTCATGCGCTGATGATAGGAAGCTGTGCCGCAGCTCGCCATCGGGCTTCGAGCCGCACAACACCCATGTCGCCAACGCCGGCATCCGCATGCGAGTTGCGCCCGTGGGCACTGATCTGGGCCTCGGATCAACCACCAGCCGCACCTGAGGTTCGCAGACAGCCACTCAGGACGGCCGGTCCCTAGGGGGGTCCGTGAGGTGGTCCGTAGGGGGGTCCGCGGCCGACTACTGGCCGAAGGACCCTCTGCGTGCGGTCCGATCGGACAATCCGCAGCACGTGCCCGGTGACAGAGGCGCCGAATCGTGCCGTCCGGTGACGTATCCACTCCGACTCCCTCCAAGGGAGGGACCCTTCCGCATGGAGTCATCCACATGTCCCGTCGATTTCCCCGCCAACCTGGGCCCCGCCCTCACTCCTTCACCGAGCACCTCACCCACCGAGACATCGCCATTCTCAGCCGGCTCGCCGAGCATCAGATCCTGACCACGTCCCAGATCACTCGGGCGTTCTTCGACCACCCGAGGATCGCTCGCAGGCGGCTGACGATCCTGACCCGGCTGGAGATCCTGGACCGGTTCCGGTTCAACCTCAGGGCTGCGGGGCCCGAGGAGTACATCTACTTCCTGGGCCTCAACGGCGCAGCAGTGCGACGCCCGTCCGTCTTCGGCCCCGACAGTCGCCGGCACGACACTGCCCGCAGCCATCGCGAGCGCGTCAACAACCTTCTTCGCAGCCAGCGACGGGAACACACTCTCGGAGCCAACGACTTCTTCACCCGCCTCCTCGCCGACGCACGCGCCTCCGCCGGCAGCCGGTCGTTGGCCCGCTGGTGGTCCGAGCAGCACGCCACCGACGCCTACGGAGCGTCCGGCGCCCGGATCCGCCCGGACGGGCACGGCGTGTGGCGGGCCCACGGACGCTCGGTCGGGTTCTGGCTCGAGCACGACACTGGCTCGGAGAAACACCAGCAGCTCCTCGACAAGCTGCCGGGCTATGAGGCCGCCGCCCGCACCGGGCCGGTCTACCCGGTCCTGCTGTGGGTGCCCAGTATCGGCCGCCGTGACCGACTGCTGGTCAAGCTCGCCGACTACACGCGGATTCCGATCGCCGTCGCCGCGCACCACCCGAACCCCGCGGACCCGATCTGGCACCTACCCGGCTCGGGCCGAGCGCCGCTCGCGCTGCACGAACTGCCCTCCGACCACGGTCCGATCGGCGCCACCAACCCCAACCGCTTCGACCCCAACGCCTGACCCCTCGCCGGCACCCTCACCCAGGGCGCTGTCGGCTTCCTCATTCCGGAGTTCCTCAATGACCCACGACACCACGACCCTGCCCAAACTGCTGAGCACCCTGCGGCGGCTCACGCCCCGCGACCGGGCACTCCTCAACCTGCTCGACGACCACCAGGTTCTGACCACCAGCCAGGTCGCCGACCTGCTGTTCGGAAGCCTCGGCGCTGCGCGCCGCCGCCTGCGGACCCTCGAACAGCTCGACCTGCTCACCCGATACGCGACCGCCCGTGCCAACGGATCCCGCACCGAGCTGATCTGCTCCCTGGGCCCGGTCGGGGAGCAGCTGCGGCCACAGGCCGTCATGAGCCTCGACGACCCCCCGACGCCCGCACCCGCCCGTCGCGTCGAGCGTGTGGCCCGCCTGGCGGCCAGCCCGCGCCTGCCGGGCGTGCTGGCCGCCAACGGGTTCTTCGCCGCGCTGACCAAAGCCTCGCACGCGATGCCCGACGCCGAGCTGTTGCGGTGGTGGTCGCCGCGGCGCACCGCCGCGTTCTTCAACGACACCGACGTGCGTCCCGACGGACACGGCCTCTGGCGGGTCGGGGCACGCACTGTCGGGTTCTTCCTGCAGTACGACACCGGCGAGGCCAGCCCCCGCGAGGTCCTCGACCGGCTGGACGCCTACCGGAGGCTGGCCTGCGCCGGGCCACGCTACTCGGTCCTGCTGTGGGTTCCCGATCAGCGACGCGCCCGCCTGCTGCTCGCCGCCATCGGCTACGGCGAGGACATCCCCGTGGCCGTCGGCGTACAGGGGGAAGGTCCGGCCGGCAGCGTCTGGCGGTTGGCCTCCGAGCGCAGCGGGCCCTACGCGCTGCACGAGCTGCCCAGCCATCCCGGCCGGCGCAGCCGTGGGACGCCCAGCTGCCGCGCCACGCACGGCTGGTGATCTCTCACAGTGCAGGTCAGCGCCCATGTCGGCAGCGTTGACGTGAGCGGGAGGCGCTCTAGCACCTCGGTGCTCTCACAGTCAGAACGCGCGCTGTGAGAGCACCGCCGGACCGTTTCTCCTCTCACGGCTGGATCGCTCCGCGACCGCCCGCTGCTCTAACAGCGCAGGTCACAGGCCCTTTGAGGTCCGGTTCGCGGGCAGCGGCACTGTGAGAGGCATCCCCTAGCGTCAAGGGACCTCAAGAGTTTCCACCCGTACTACCCCTGGTAGGTCCCACCCACGGACTCACCGCACCAGCTGCACGTCAGCCCACCCGCCGAAAGGCCGGTCGGCCCGCGCCGCGCGGTGACCTCCCGAAGGTCGCACCCACCAACCTGCAACACCCGGTCCATGTTCTCGGTGGACCACCCTCCCGCGGCCCTTGCCGCGAATCCCCATCCCTAATTCCGGGCGCCCCACGTTCCCGGTGGGACTCCCATGTCTGCGTCGCAGACCCAACCGAAGGAGAACTATGACCACCAGCAATCCCGCGACCTTGGTCGTGGTCGTCCCCGACGAGGTACCCGCCGCTGTCCTGGCCTCGGCCACCACGCTCTCGCGATACCTCGGCATCTCCGGCACTTTCGTGCCGCAGTTCTGGACGAAGGCGAGCCCCTGGCAACGCCACCATCTGGTTGACCCGCGTCGCTGCGGCAAGCAGAAGGTCGCGGCCGGCGGCCAGCTGCGATACCTCGACCTCGCCGGCATGCGTCACGCTGTCGCGATGTCGGCCAGCATCCGCCACCACCAGTGGCTGGAGGTCACCAAGGGCACCAAGCACGCCACCCCGTGGCATGTGTGGCTCGGCAAACACACTGCCGATCCGGCCAAGAACCCGCTGAAGCGGGTCAAGGCCGAGTACCAGGCCCAGCCCCGGGTCCTGGCCATGGCCGCGCACAACGCGGGCTTCGGCCCGGTGTTCGCGACCGCGGACCTGGAAGCCTTCCAGGCCGGCAGTCACGCCTACGCCACCTACTGCGCCCTGCGCGCGGTGTGCGGTGAGGCGCTGATCACTGCCGACGGCACCCGGCTCGCCGCGGACGGACCCGAGATGGCAAAGCACATCGCCTATCTCGGAGAAGCCCACGCCCACCTCGAGAGCCTCGACCGCCGCCAGCGGATCGTCGCGATCACCACCTAGCGCATCGCTGTCCGGTCAGGCCCACAAAGCCCGGCTGGACAGCATGCGGAGGAAGCCAAAGAGGGAACCACTCGGTTGGATGCCCTGTCTTCAAAAGAACTCCACACAGTTCTCATATGCATCGATACAAGGTGAACGTGCTTTCCGTCGGCTGCACACCGCAGCCAGCCGGCGCTGACTTCCATAGCCCATTCGAACCGGCAGTCCGCGCTGCGTCGCCTGCCGCCCCGAGCAGGGGCAACCATCACGACTAGCCCACGCACGGGCCTCTCTTTCCCTCTTCGTCTTGCGGCGCATCATGCCTCGTCGATCACTCGCCGCCAGACAACGTCCCGTACCCGCCCGCGGCCGACCGGCCTGCGGGTTTTTCCCGTTCCGCAAAAGGAGTTTCCCACGATGACTCTGCTCGACCGGCAGTTCGAGACGACCACCCAGGGCTACAAACTCACCCGCGTCGACAAGCTCGCCGAGCACACCGTGCGCACCCGCGTCTACCGAGACTTCTACCCGGCCCAGTCCCACGCGATCGTCGAGGTCCTGACCCCGGAGTTGACGTGGACGGACCTGGCCAGCAGCGAACCGTCCCGCTGGCACGACTCGCTGCCGTCACACGTGTCCTCCAACCTTTCCGACGCCCTACTCGATGACATCGCCGCGCAACTCCTGCAGCGCGCCGCCACCATCCTCGGCGTCGCCCCTTCGGGCGCCAACTCCACCCGGCGCTCGCGTAACTGATACCCGGCCACGTCGAAAGGAAGAACAGTTGCAACGCGACATCGGACGTTCCTACACCGCCGCACTCCTATTCGTCGGCCCGCTTGACCCCACGCGCACCGCGAAGGCCCTGAGAATCGCGCTGGCGGCGCTGGCCGCAGAGGGTATCGACGTACTCGGGGCGTCGATCGAATACGACACCAGGAAAAGCTGCGGTCACACCCTGGCCGTTACCTGCTCCGAGCCCGGCTGCCTACACGCCCCCGGCCACAGGGGCGACCACACCCCACTGGGCTCCGGACCTCGGTAAGGCCTCTGAGCACCTCGAGCACAAGACCGCACCGCCCGAACCGTCCTAGCGGCGCAGAGCCGCACGGAACAACAGACCTCACCTTGATCGGCCGGACGCGACCTGCCCGCGTCCACCGCAGCCCGGACCTGCACCACCGCGCCATCCGGGACCGGACTGGCCTCACCGCAGGCAGTGGTGCGGTCTTTCATCCGCCGCCTGGCCATTTAGGCGATTTCGAGAGAGGAAGCCCCAAGCATGGCACGACGACACGGCATCGACTTCTGGACGTTGACCTCCCGGCAACGTCCACCGACCACTGAGCCCCAGACGACGGCGCAAGACCCGACTGTTCCTCAGGAACAGGACTCTGTCGCGACGCAGCCCGGCATCTACCACCGCGACACCGACGGAAACGTCGGCTACACCGAGGAAGTAGCTTCCTACGGCCAGCAGGCCGACATCGGAATGTGGCTCGTCTTCGCCGGTGACTGGCAGCTCTACCAGGACCGCCACTCCCTGGACCGGGTCCGCGTCGGGTACCTCGGCCAGATCACCAGCCTGATCGACGGGTGGCCGGCGTTTCGCACCACGCGACTCGTCCTCGAGGCGGTCGTCTCCCACCACGCCGGGAGGCGAGGAGCGCTGCGGGACCACCTCACCCGCAAGGCGACCTGCTCCCACAAGGTCGAAGCCGCCGTCGACTTGCACTTCTGCCGCCTGGACCTGCACGGCGACGTCCTCGTCTGGGACGACCGCGCCGGAAGCGGCGACCCGACGAGCCGTGCCCACATCAGGCCCGACCCTGACGGCCTCTACGACCTGACCCTCCTCGGCTGGAACTGGATGCCGGTGCACCCGGAGGCCTGCGACAGCGTCGCCAGCGACGTCCCCCCGCCCACCCGCGCCTGAACACACCGGGCCCCACAGCCTCGCCCGACAGGTTCTCCGGCACATCCCCCTCCCTTCTCCGCAGGTAGGCCTTCCGTCACGGCGGCTGGCTCCGAGCGGGTCAGCCGCCGTCTTCTCCCCGAGGAGCAGCCGTGCGTCAGCTGACCAAACCTCCCCCACGCCCCACCGGACACCCGGCCCATGAGGTCGCCGACACCCCGCAGGCGGGCGAGCGCCGTGAAGCCATCTGGTGCCGCGACATCGCCGCACTCGTCGCCATCCTGACGGCCAGCACCCCGTCGGGCCTGTTCTGGCAGTACTTCGCCCACCCCAGCCTCGTGGACTACCCCACCGCGTACTTCGGGTTCCACGTCCGCAGCCACGACGTCGTGATCACCGCTGTCGACGACATCCCGCGCCGGCTGCCCGCCTTCGCCGCCACCGTCGATGACCAGCCGGCCTTCGCCGCTGTGGCCAGCGCGCACCACCCCGTCGCCGTGCTCGCCTACGCCGTCGCACGCGCCGTGCGCTCCACGTCGCACGGACCGACCGGGGAGGTGACGACTTGAGATTCCGGCGAAGTGGAGCGCTGATCGACCAGCCCGCCACCCCGCCGACCAGCGGACACGCCACCAGGGCAGACGGGCCACGCGTTCACCTCACCGAAGGACACGCCATGCCACCGACCACGACGCCCGGCCCGCACGCACCAGACAGCGCGGACCGGGCCCTGCTGGCCCGCCTGGCCGCACCCGTTCTGGCCACGCACCAGCCCGACCTGCACCACCCGGACCGGTGCGTCAGCCCGCTGTGCCGCCACGAGTACTACCCGTGCGGCGCGGCGCGCGCCGCACGGCGCGCCCAGCACCTCGCCGCCGAGCCCGCCGCAGCAGCCCCCGCTACCGAGCCAGTGACGGTCATCGTGCCCGTCGTGGCGGTCGGACGCGCTTCCGTCCCTCCCGCACCTCCAGTGGTCGAGTCGGGCTTCTGGGCACCTCACATGCCAGAGGACGAGTCCTCCCGGTGGGGCTGGAGCGACCGCTATTTCGGCAGGCACCGGCCGCTCCGGCTCTTCGCTCGCCTCCGGCTGTCGCCCGCTGCCGGGCGCCCGCTGAGGTCCGCCGCCGCCTGAGTAGGGCAAGCAGCCCCTTTGAACCTTCTCTGCTGTCGAGCCGCGCCGGATTCCCGGCGCGGCCGTTCGTCGTGCCCGCACGACAGCGGGCACCGTCATGAAGGAGAACCGTTGCCCACGACCACCTGGTGGCGTCTGCGAGACGTCGCCGCGCTCGCCGAACACGCCATGAACGCCCCCGAGCACAGGCTCATCCGAGAACAGACCGAACCCGCGCTGTTGTGGGAACACACATCCGGTGGGCACATCCTCACCTCCAGCGGCCTGCCCGGCTGGCACCTGCCCGACGGCCGGGCGCATCACGCCACGGCCCGCATGTGGACCCACACGCCCACCGGCGAACGTGGCGGCGCCGACACGATTCCCCGCGACGGGGCGTTGGCGCTGAACAAGCACTTCGACAAGCGGCGCAAGTTCATCCTGCAGATCCGCGACAGCATCGGCTCCCGCCACTGGCTGGCAGTCACGGCCTTGGAGGCCAGGCCGTGGATCAGCATCTCCGCGCACCCGCACCGCGACGACATCGCCCCACCACATGCCCTGTGGATCCCCGCCATGGTCACGGCGGACGAGACTCGCGTGGCGTATCCGGCGCTGATTGCCGATGGCTACACCTGGAACGGCAGCGTCCTGGCCCGGTTCGCCCAGGACACCGTGGCCCGCATCGCCGCAGACATCGCGGCCGTCCACCGGGCCGGGGAAACCCGCTTCAGCGTTCGCCTGACCAGCGGGGCGGCGAGCATCGACTACGACTACCCGGGCGCGCACGGCACCGTCACTCGCACCATCGACCGGGTCCACCGCGACGCCGACGGCCTCTACTCCCTCGGCACCTACCAGTGGCGCTGGTACCCCGCGCTGGACGAGTGAACCACCGACACCACGACGCCTAGGTGCAGCAGCCCTACCCGCCGCTGCACCTAGGCCCATGCTTTCGCCCGTCGACCGCCCGGTCGACGAGCTCCTGTTGTTCACAGCCAAGGAGATCGACATACCCATGAAGATCAGCCCCGACTATCCCAGCGAGGTCGAGCCGCTCGATCCGCTGATCGGCGTCAACGGCATCCGCGGCCGGCTTCGCATGGCCCTGCAACGGGCCGGCTTCGTCGAGCACATCAACGACTACAACGAGCGGTACTCCACCCGTGCCGGGGTGTGGATCCGGCTCGCCGACGAAGACGACGACCTCGACGTGTGCCTGTACCCGACCCACCCGGACACGGGCGTGCCGTCGGAGATCTGCCGCTGGCGGGTCAGCTTCGGACCCGGCTGCCCCGACGAGCTGATCATCCCGGCCGTCAACTACGTGGCCCGACAGGACTGGCACCAGCTCGCCGAGGCCGCAGCACGCCAGACCCGCCCGACTCCCTAACACCACACCAATTCACCGCGACGGGCCCGTCCCTTCGCGGGCGGGCCCGTCCCCGTTCCCGGGAGACACCCGTGACCTTGCACAACACCCTGCTGGCTCGGTTGTGCCGCGACGCCGGCTACGAACTCGACCTCGAACAACGCGCCGTCGCCACCGCCTGCGACGCCAAACAGGTGATGGCCTTCCTCGACGCCGCCTACGCCCTCGCCGCAGCCCAGCAACGCGCCGAGTGGGCACGCGAAGCCGTCGCCGCCACCCACGACCTGATCAGGGGCATGGGAATCGGCGAAATCACCAGCGAGGCCACCATGCTCTACGAGGCCACCACAGCCCTCGGCGCCGCCGAGAAACTCGCCGAAGACCGGACCGCGACGTTCACCAAGGCCTGCGACACGTTGTACCGGTACAGCGACGCGATCCTGATCAGTGAGCCCGCGAATCCGGCGTCGACCGGCGCGGTTGCCCGGTGAGAGCCGCCGGGAACGCTGTGCTCCACGCGAACGCTGAAGCCTGTCCGCCGGGCTGGTCGCGGTGATAAGCCGTCGCCGCTTCATCGCCGCCGCAGTCTGGGCCGCGCTCGGGCCGATCACGACAGCGGGCACGAGCTGCCCGCCGCCGTGCTGCTCCTCACCGGCTGGTGAGCCACACACCTTCGACTGCCCGGTCGCGCTCGCCCGGAGTTGCGAGGACTGCGGCGCCGCGCCGGGCGAGGACTGCCACTTCAGCTGCTCGGGCTTCTGGTCGTGAACCGACAGGCACACCTGCTGGCTGATCGCCAGCCTCGACACCGGCTCCTCGACCCCGGCGCCAACAGGTCTGTGAGTACCTGCGCGTCCTGAAAGGACTTCCATGACACCACGTACAGAATGCGCTGACGCTGACCGACTCTTCGCGATCGGCGCGACGAGATGACCGGCCCTCTGGAGCTCGGCGCCACGGCGGTCTTCTCCGGGGAGTGGCTCGAGGCCGACAGCGGCCCGTGCCGCTACCGGGTGGGCTACACCGGGGTGCTCGTCGGCGGCTGGAAATGGCCGGACTTCGACACCTCCCTCACGGTAGTGCGGGAGATGTGCGCCGAACAGGACCGCCAACGCGACGCGAACCGGGCCTTCCACGCCGCCCGCGGACTGGCCGGGGCGGACCTGGAGCAGGCGGTCGACGACGAATGCCAGCGGCTGTGGCTCGACGGGAAGGTCCTGGTCCGCGACGCCGGCGGTGACCTGCCTGCCCGGCGTATCGAACCTGCCCCCGACGGCACGTACTGCATTGACCTGGGCTGGCCCTGGCGAATCGTCGATGCGACCGACTGCCAGCAGATCATCACCTGACCCCACCGCGAGCCCGCAGCCCGCCGGCCACTCGGCCGGCGGGCTGTCTCGCGTTCCCCGACCGTGAGCGCCACGCCTCGCAGCCGCCCGGCTGCGGGGCTCGCGCTGCTCGCCGACTTGCTTTGGCGGGCGAAGCGAAGCGTCACTCACCACCACCCACAACCAGGAGGTATCACCCATGACCGAAGCGCCACCCAACCCCGTCCACGCCAAGCTGATCCAGCTCCTCGGCGAGCGCGGCCCGATCGACGCCGTGACGCTGTCGGATCTGGCGGGGGTCCCGTATTCCACCACCTCCGCCAAGCTGCGCAAGTGGGCTGACAACGGCGAGATCGTCCGGATCAAGGGCGTCGGCAAGGCACCCAACACCTTCGCGCTCCTCGACACCACTAGCCCAGAGCTCGACGGGCGCCAGCGCGCCGAACCTGACGTCGCGCCCGAACAAGAGCAGGACACCAACGCGGGCGACGCCGACCCCGCCGAAGCCGCACAACCAGGCTCCGACATCGCACCCGACGCGGACGCGACCGAACCGGACACCGACCAGGTCGAACCCGCCGAAGCCGCGTCACCGAAGGACAAGCCCGATGGGCCTGCCGAGCCGACAGCCCCGGAGGACCCCGACGCACTCACCGTGCCCATCGAGCCGGAGCCAAAGCCCGAGAGCGACAACGGTGAGGTGCCCGACCAGGCGGTCGAGCCGAAGCGGAACACCGCAGACAAGGCGCTCCGCCGCCCACCGGGCGCGGTGCGCGACGCGGCGCTGCGGGTCCTGCGCGCCAACCCCGAAAGCGAACTCAAGGTCATCGAGGTCGCCCGGCTCATCGCGAAGGAGTTCGCGGCTGCCGGTGACCACGGGCACGTCAGCAGCGGGGCGGTGGTCAACGCCCTGAACAAGTTCTGCGGCAGCGGCGAAGCCCTGCGCACCGTCGACAAGCCCGCCACCTACAAGGCCGCCTGAACAGCAGGCCGTCAACCCGCAGCGGGCGCGAGAAGTTTTCCCGGCCTCCGCGCCCGCTGCGGCACTCCCAACCAACATGGAGCAACTCAGTGTCTCAGCTACTCACCGCCCTCGGTAGCGCCGCCCTCGGCGCCACCACCACCTTCGCCCTGACCACCCCCTACCTCTACCGCCTCCGGAGCCGGCTGCGCGCCGTCCGACACGACGCCACCCATGACCCGCTCACGGGCGTGCCCAACCGGCGTGGCCTGGCCGAGGCGTTCGCGCAGTCCCAGGTCGACGGCCAGACGGCTTCGGTGATCGTTTGCGACCTCGACGGGTTCGGGCTCATCAACAAGGAGCTCGGCCACGACACCGGAGACGCACTTCTCGTCCAGGTCGCCCAACGGCTAGCTGCCGTGGGGCCGCCGATCATGACCGTCGCCCGCCTCGGCGGCGACGAGTTCGCGCTGCTCGTCAACGCCCACATCAAACGAATGTCTCTGATCGACACCCAGACCGGCCCGGTGTGGATCCGTACCGACGACGCCGACGGCGTCGCGCTCACCGCCGCGCGAGCCGCCTGGAACGCCCTGGCCGGGCGGCGCTTCGACCTCGCCGGCGACCAGGTCCCCATCTCCGCGTCATTCGGCGTGGCCGTGGCCCGCCCAGGCGACACACTGCGGCACCTGATGCGGCGCGCGGATCTGGCGATGATCGCCGCCAAGAACTCCGGCGCGACCGTACACCTGGCCCCGCCGACTACCGAGCCGGTTCTGGAACGTCCCGCCCTGCGCGACCGCGACGCCCGCCATGAGCCCTGACCTCGGGTGCGGCATCCGCCGCGAACCCGCCCTCAGCACCAAATTCCGTGAAGGAGAACCCGTGCACGAGATGACCACAACGGCGATCGGCAACACGCTGATCCAACTGCACCGCAAGGCGATCGACTTCGGCATCCAGCAGCCGCCGTCCCTGCACCTCCTACTCCAGTGGGACCTGCCGAACACGCCGGAAGGCGACTGGCGCAAGGAGATCCGGGGCCGCCAGGTCCCCATCGCCAGCAAGCGGTGGGCAAACCACCCCCAGCGCGTCGCCGGCGTGCTCACCGAGGCCCGCCGCGAACTTCGGGCGGCGGGTCCGCCGCCCGGAATCCCGAAGAACGCGACGGTGATCGCCTCGTCGCTGCTGAACACCGACATCGCCGTCGACACCGAAGGAAGCGGCAGGCATCTGGGGTTCTTCAGCGCCGACGCCGTCGACATCGACGGCAAGGTCTACCAAATCCGCACCGCCGAACGTGCCCTGCGGCACGGCGAACTCGTCATCACCGAACGCCCCGAGCCCGGCTACGACCACTTCGTCGGTCACGAGCAGCTCGCGGAGTTGTTCGACCTCGGCCCGCTCTGGCCGTAGAGACCCCACCCGATTCACATGTCTCGCGGGGCCGGCGACCGCCCGGCCCCGCTCCTCTATCACGTGCGGAGAAACACCATGTCGGACTACATCGCCCAGTACGACGACCTCGTCATCGACAAAGCCCAGGTCGGCAGGACCACCACGCCCACCGTGTACCGGGTCGAGGTCATCACCAAGGGCAGGAAGCCGGTCGGTATCTACGACACCGCCGGCACCTTCTACAAGGTCAGCGACGACGTCCTCGAGAAGTACGACGGCGACGACTACGACCGGATCGCCGCGACGTTCCCGGACAACAGCCCGCTGCCTCGCGGCGCCATCGTCTACTTCCCAGCCGGCACCGGCGGCGAACCCACACACAAGCTGTGGATCGTCACCGACATGACCCCCGCGGGCCTGTACGCGATCGCCCTGTTCGGCGGAGGGACCGCCCGCCGCGGCTACCCCCGCCGCGCCCTGCCCGTCATCAGCCGCGCCGACGCCACCGACCACCTCGTCAACGACCGCGCCTAAACACCCCGACCCCGGGCGCGCGGCCGTGCCGCGCCCCCGCACACCGAGAGGACAGTTCGTGAACCAACACCAGTCACAGGGCCCAGTTGCCTGCGCCGGTGATCACGCCCAGACCTGCGCCGCCCAGCACACTCTCGCCCAGCTCAGGAAGGAGATCCGCCAGCAGTTCGCCCGTGCCGTCGACGCCGAGGCGTTGGAGCTGGACCTGGCCAACGGGATGCTCGAGTGCTTCGACATGCAACCCCTCAACCACCTGTGGAAGGTGGTGGTCACCGTACCGATCACCCTAGAGGTGCGGGCCGAGGACGCGGAGTCCGCAGACGAAGTGGCCTCCTCCCTCATCGAGAACGCGCTGCGCAACGCAGCCGACGTGCACGAACTCGACGTGCGCTGGAACGAGCGGCATCCCGAAGACGCCGAGCCTGGCGGCGTCGACACCGAAAACCCCTAACCCCGAACCTTCACCGTGGGGACCCGACCGCCACGGTGAGGGCCAGCACTTTCACCGCCCGCGCCCGGCACGCAGCCCGCAGCGCTCGGCGGATTCCCGAACGTGACGACCGCGCCCGTGACGGCGCGGCCTTCGCCATACCCACATCCCTAACGCACAACCTCCTGGAGAACAAATGACGTCCCCGCTCGACATCCACGAGATCGTCGACGAGCCCGAGTTCGCACGCCGCAACCCGGCCCTGGCCGCCTGGCCGCTTCCAGTACTTCGCGTCGTGCTGCGCACCCTGGCCCTGAAATTCGGCCTGCCGACGATGCCGGTCATCGCCGACGGCAACCTGGTATGGCGCCTCGAACAGCGGCCGACCCTGCTGCGCCCCCACACCCGCTACAACGACCAGCTGTCGCTGGTCCAGCTCGAACCCGACGGTCCGCCGGTGATGGTCTGGCCCGCCGAGGAGCTGGCCGATGCCTGCACGCTGCTGGTCGACAGCGTCATCGACCCGCCACCACCGGCCCCGGAGCCGGTGGACGGCTCGCACATCATTCCTGCCGGATCGGCGCTGCGCGACCAGCTCGTGCTCCTGGCCCGCCTCGACATCGACCAGGCCCACCCCGTTGAGATCGCCAGCCTGCTGGCGGTGCTCACCGTGTCCGCCCACCACCACAACCGCATCCTCGGGAGCCTGCGCGCCGCCCTCGCGCTGCGCAGCCACCTCAGTCTCGACCCCGACCAGCAGGCGATCTCCGACGCGCTGCGTACTACCTCCCACCAACTAGGCCCCGCCCGAGTCCTCCTCGCACAGCTGCAGAGGCTGCTCGACAACGCGCACCGCCTAGTACACGACACGACACGCCAACGCCTGAAGCACTGACCCCGCGACGAGCCCCCGCGACCCGAACACCTCGGATCGCGGGCGCTCGCGCGTTCAACGACCCGGAGCACCCCATGCGCACACAGCCCCCCGCCGCCCCCGTTCCTGTCCCTGCCCTCTCCCGCACCGACTCGAGCCGGTGGACGTCATGACCGGCAAATTGCTGGCGGCCATTGCCACCTGCGTCCTCGCCCTGATCGTGGTCTGCGCCGGGCTGGCTGGCGCGCTCACCGGCGGCATGGGCGCCGGGCTCTGCGCGCCTGGCCCGAACAGCCCCAACAGCAGCCCGTCTCAGACGGCGACCCCGACGGCTGGCGCGACCCCGACTGCGGGGCCCTCCGGAGCGTTGCCGGCGATCGAGCCGTGGAGCAGCGAGCAGGTGACCAACGCCGCGACCATCATCTCCGTCGGCATCCGCGTGCAGGTGCCGACCCGGGGTTGGGTGATCGCCCTGGCGACGAGCATGCAGGAGTCCCGGCTCCGCAACCTCGGTCACCTCGGCGACGCCAACGATCACGATTCCCTCGGCCTGTTCCAACAGCGGCCATCGTCAGGCTGGGGTACCCCGGCGCAGATCTTGGACCCGGTCTACGCGAGCACCAAGTTCTACGAGAGGCTTCTCAAGGTTCCCGACTGGCAGAGCCTGCCGCTGACGGTCGCGGCGCAGAAGGTCCAGATCAGCGCGTTCCCGGAGGCGTACGCCCAGCACGAGGCGGCGGCGGCCGAGCTGGTCACCGCCCTGACCGGTCTCAGCGGCGCACTCGGCGCGTGCGGGGGCGCCGTCGGACCGCAGGGTTGGGTCGCACCGGTCAACGACGAGATCACCTCCGGGTTCCACACCGCTGAGCGGCCCACCCACGACGGCGTCGACCTGGGCTCGCCGAAGGGCACCCCGATCCGGGCCGCGGCGGCCGGCATGGTCGTGGTCGCCGAATGCAACGCCCACGTTGACGGGCGGCCGTACAGCTGCGACACCGACGGCGGCGTCTGGGTCTCCGGGTGCGGCTACTACGTCGACATCGACCACGGCGCGCGGGCATCGCGACCCGGTACTGCCACATGCTCACCCGCCCGGCCGTCTCCGTCGGCCACCGGGTCACCGCCGGTCAGATCATCGGCGTCACCGGCAGCAGTGGCAACAGCTCCGGACCCCACCTGCACTACGAGGTGCACGTCGCCGGCCACCCGACCGAGCCCAGCGCCTGGATGGCGGCCCACGGAGCCCCGTTGAGGCCATGACTCGTCTGCAGTTCCCACTAGGTCCGTCGGCTCTGCGCGATTGGGTCAGTTTGGTGTCGTTTCGATCAGTGAGGGTCGCGTGGTCCACGTGCGACTACTGGAGCAGCGCCGTCTTCCGGTAAGACGACGAGGAACCGCCAGAGGTTGTCTTCGACGTTGGCCAAGGCGACTGTCGCGGTGGAGGCGAAGACTTCCGCAGCTGGCCCTGCGCCATCGGTCAGTGTTTCGAGTTTCGCGTAGAACTTCGCCAGGTTTGCCGAAGGGCCGTGGATCCACAGGTGAACCGTCGCGCCCTGGCGGAGGGCGGTGAGTAGCTCGTCGCGCACCACGCTCTGGGTTGCATGCAGCAGGCGGTCGTGAAGGCGCTCCTGGGTGCACGGTTGCGAAGGTGCGTCCTCAGCCTTCTGCCGGCACCGCCGACACGAGTGCAGGGCTTCGGGGTCGAACTGATGGAGGAAGGCGGTGGTGTGCCGTTCCGGTATGCCGCACAGCGTTCCCCGCACGTCTGTCCCGTGGTCGACGCCGGGAACGCCATTGACGCCACAGGCGCCGAACCGGGCCGGTTCCCGCGCTGTTGCGAACGACCAGCCGTCGTCCGGGGTGTCGATCACGCAGGCGAGCATTGCACAGTTCAGTGGGTTTCACTTGCTCGCCGTCGACCATAGAGCTCGTATCGTGGCCGCGGCAGCCGACTCTGGCAGATATGGCTCTTCCCAGTTCACTGCCACGCCGATTTCGTCGAGTGCCCGACACAGAGTTCGAAACGTCACTTTGAGCCGCTCTTGGCCGTCATCCATAGAGACGAGCAAGGCGACCGGCCCTGCGCCTTCCGAACCTTCGACAACGCGTGCGACCGTCGCTGGAGGCCAAGCTTCCCTGTTGCCGTGCGGTTGGTTCTGGTCGGCCTTGATGTCGAACAGGACCACCTCATGGCCCTTCAGCACGATGCGGTCGTCTCCTTCCATCATCTGCCAGGGGTGAACTGAACCGTCGCCGTGCCGGGCTACCAGGTGTTCTCGAGCGACTCTCCCCGACGGGCTCAAGGCGACGTCGGCGGGAAGGCTCATTCCGAGCCACAGCGGCCGAGCCTCCTTGGGGCTGGCAGAGGGCCGGCGCTTGACCGGGCCTGGAGCCGGAGGCCTGTAGATCTTTCGCGCGTGCGACAGCCACTCGGCGTCAATCAGATCGCTTCGCGTCCACCATACGTCCAACTGTTCGCGAACCTGCTCGCACAGGCCTTGGTCCTCCGTCACCACCACGGCCTCGAGCAGGTGGTCACGGGAGTTCTGCGACGCGTTTGCTGAGCCAACTGCGACAACCGGGGGCTCAGACTCGATGAGAAGCACCTTCGCGTGCAGCCCTTCCAGGGACCGCACCTCGACACCTGAATCAAGCCACTTCGCGATGACCACGGGATCCACGCTGCCGGAAGAGACAACCCGATCCGAACCGTCAACGATGATCAAGTCGCCGGCATTCAGTGAAAGCAGGTCGTACGCGGCACCGCCAACATAGGCAATCGCCGCTCGCACTGGCCGGCCCGACCGCAGGTACTCGTCAAGACCGTCCCACACGTTGTCGGCGATGAGTCGACTCATGAACAGAGTCTGACATCGACGAACGGGGCTCGTCGCCGTGCCCCGTTCTGCCCGTTCCATGAAGTCGTCAAGAAGCGACATCGGCGGGATGGACTCGCAGACAAGCCGGCGCCTCAGCGCGCGGCTGCGGCAGCCGAACTGTGGCGCTCCACCGCACGGAGCCGGGACTGCTCCCTGAATTCGAACTGGTCGAAGCCGCCCGTCGCGCCGAAGCCCATATCAGCCACAAAGACTCATAACCTTCCGAAAGAATCCGTAAACTTGAAAAAAGGAGTGTTGTATGAAATGTCAACCTCGGCCTACCGGTCAAGGCGCCGTCGAGACCTGGTTCTGGCAGTGAGCGTCTACGGATTCGGGCTCGGCCCCGTGATGGACGTCTGCGACCACGCGATGACGTCCCCCCGCCACTTCGACCGCCACGGGCCGGTCGACGGGCCGGCGTTCATCCTGCGCCGCACAGCCCCCGGCGTGCTGCTGTCGAGCGGTCGCGACAACCGGCACTGGCAGCCGTGTATCGCCAGGCCCCTCGACGACATCGAAACGGCCGGGGACCTGCCCGACCTGCTCCTGCCGCTCAACGCCGAGTTCCCGATGGTGATCAACGGGATCAGCAGCGCGGATTCGATCCCGCTGAGCGCGCAGGTGTACATCGCGCTCAACCGCGACTGCCACGAGATGACCATCGACACCTCCGGCCCCGAACCCGCCGTCGCGTTCGTCAGCCAGAACCCGGGAACCTGGCCCGGACCACCACCGCCACGGAACACTTTCATGGTCGTCAAGGAGAAGTGATGCAGCCACACGAAGAGACCGCCCCGACACCGTCGGGGACCTTCTGGTTCCCGCTGTCCAAGGTGCTGCCGCTGGCCAGGCAGTCCCTCGCCGAAGCCGACCGCTCCGGCGAGGCGCGCCTGTGTGTGCTGCACCTGATCCGTCAGGGCGGCGCGGTGTACCTGATCACCACCGCCCCTGACGACGCCCAGGCCAACCCCCACGGCGTCTCACACGCCGAAGCGCTCCTGCCCCCAGCTGAGCGCGCCGACATGAGCCGCTACCTGCTGCCCGGATACGAGGTCTACGGCGACCTGGTTGTCAACGACGGCTCGACCGGACGCTCGGTGATCGCACAACTTGCCACGGCGGTCCGCCACGGTCACGACGCCCTGTGCGTCACCATGACCGGCTCGACGATCACCGCGGCCACGGCCCCGCTGCCCGACGGCCTGTAGCGCCCGCCCCGGCGCGCACCAACGCCGACCGCCAACCACACGCTTCGCGCCCGCGCCTTCCGGCCGGGCGCTTTCGCTTGCCCTGGAGAGGAAACACATGCAGACAGGCCCCATCGGCCGGCTCGCACTGATCGGAAGACTCGGCTCAGACGGCGAGGCCTTTAGCGCCTCATGGTTGCGCCACAGCGGTCACCCCGACAGCGTTCTGGCTCATTTGGCAGTCATCTGGGAGCAGACCTTCGCCCGCGACACCGAGGCGCTGACCGCACGGCTGCTCGCCGACAACTGGAACAACCTCGACCCGGACACCACCACCACCGCTGAGCACGCGGTTGGAGGCGTCGGGGTCACCGACGACCAACTTTCCGCGCCGGTGCAACAGAACCTGGGCGACGGATGGAAGAAGCTTGCCGGTCACGAAGTCGCCCACGGCACCTGGCTGTACCTGCTGGACACCAGAAGAGGAGAGGTGAGTGCCTATGAGGCCGTCTGGCACTTCGAATGGCAGGGCTACGCCTGCATCCCACTCGCCGACCTCGCAACTCCGGCGGCACAAGCCAACCTCCCTTCCATGCAAACCTGCGGACCGCTCCGTCAATGGGCGGCAGAGGACCAAATAGTCCGGCACATCCCCGCACTCGCAGGATTTCCGCCCCACCTGCTCCATCTCGCTCTGGCGGTCCTCGGCGAGGGCCGCACCGCGGTCATCCACGCCGAGACCCGCGAGAGCGGCACCGTCTGGCTGCCCGGTGGCGGACACCTGATCCGTGTCCTGGCCTCCGTCGACCACGGCTCGGGCACCGCGATCCTGCCTCGGCCGCTCAGCGGACCCAACCTAGCGGCGCCGCCGGCCGTTCTGGTGTCCGCGTTCCAGGTAGCCGACGCCTGCCAGGGCCTGAAGGAACTGCTCGAGGATCTGATGGCCTTTCACGCCGGACTGCAGGTCATGGCTCAGGTTGGGCACGACGCGGCCGACAACGTCGCCGAATGGTGGGCGCAAGACACTATCGGCAGCCGGGCCAGCGGCGACTGCGTCGCCGCTGCGCGCAGGATCCTGACCGGCATCGACGATGGCGATCCGGCTGTGCTCGACGCGCTTCCACCGATCCCGATCGACACCGACGACACCACCCGGAGTAACGGCACCCTCGTCGAGATCTACGAGGAGCGGGTCCAGTTCGGCCTGGTGTATCCGCGCCCTTGGGACGAGTTGAGCGCGTTTCAACGCGACCGGCTGCTCGACGCACTCGTCGTTGGCTTCGAAAGCCGTTTCCACGACGCGGTGGCCACCCAATGTCGCCTCGTCATCGGTCCCGCATAGCCGAGACCCCGATCCCGAACAGCGACCGGTAGAAGCCACCTGATCGGTACGACCTTGAACCACCAGCACTGACAACCGCCTCGCGGGCAGCCATCCGGCCCGCGTGAGGCGGGCCGGACCGTGTCCGCGAGGCGCCCTTCTCCGCCCCGGACCGTCACCGGCCGGGGCGCTTTCGCGCCCAGGAGGCACATCTCATGCGCACACCGCGCCCCCGAATTCCACTCGCCGTACCGGTGGCCACCTCGATCGGTGGTCGGCGATGACGAGCCCCGCCAATCCCGCCTACACGGCCACCGGCTTGCCCAAGCTCGGGGCCGGACAGCTACGTGCCCAGATCGAGAACGTCATCGCTTCCCAGCCGGACAAGCAGTGGTCACCGTTTGAGATCTTCGCCGAGCTCAAGGGCCGCTCACAGGCCGCCATCCGCAACGCCCTCAACCGGCTGGTCCGCCTAGGCCGCGCCACCACCGTCGCCGGCAAATACCAGTTCAACCCCACCGGGACCCCAGCTCAGGCACCGACGCCCAATCCGTACCAGGTCGTGTCCTCCTCCGGGCCGGTGCTTCGACCCAACGGCACGGCGTACTACCCGCGTGACCTGGCCGGACGCCGTGACGTCGACGTGCTGCGTCAGCTGCGCCAGGCCGTCATCCCCGTGTTGCTGTACGGGCCGCCCGGTACCGGTAAGACCAGCCTGATCGAGGCCGCCTACGGCAACGACCTGTACACGATCGCAGGCGATAGCGACACCACCGTCGGTGACCTCGTGGGTGACTACGTGCCGGGCGGGGCGGCTGGCGCCTACGACTTCATCGACGGCCCGCTCACCCAGGCGATGGAGACCGGCGGAGTGTTCTTCCTCGACGACGCCACCCTCGTCAGCCCGAAGGTGTTGGCGGCGGTGTACCCGGCGATGGACGGCCGCCGCCAGATCGCGATCAAGGGCAACGGCGGACGCATCGTGCGCGCCGAGCCGGGGTTCTTCTGCGTCGGCGGGCACAACCCCGGCGTTCACGGAGCCGTCTTGTCCGAAGCCCTGGCCTCGAGGTTCACGGTGCAGCTGGAGGTCACCACCGACTACGACCTGGCCGCCCGCCAACTCCAGGTCCACCGCGGGTTGGTCGCCGCCTCCCGGGAGTTGTGGGCCAAGGTCGTCGCCGGGGAGATCGGCTGGGCGCCCCAGCTCCGCGAGCTCCTCGGCGCCAAGGCCGTCGAGAAGGCCCTCGGCCTGGACATCGCGGTGGCGAACCTGATCGGCGCGGCACCCGAGGAAGACCGCGACGAGGTCACCAAGGCATTCAAGAAGCACCTCCCGAACATCGATCCGACCCCGCTGACGCTCGGCAAACAACTGTGACCGGCGGCCACCGCCACACCACGTACCGCGTCGCCCATCCGCGGCGTCCATCCCCACCAAGGAGACCCCACGTGCTGCACCCCGAATCCGTCGCCGCCGTCACCGAGATCCTCGGCGAGGTGGAAGCCCTCACCGAACACAAGGCCGGATGGGACATCGACCCCACCATCCTCGGCCTGCTGACCCCGTCCGACGCCAACGACCGGCGCATCCTCGTCCAGACGCTGCCCATCCCCAGCGGGCACTGGAGCACGCCGGACCCGCTGCGCCCGGGACAGAACCTTCCCTCCTCGGTCGTCCTCGGTGGCATCGCCCAGCACCTGGCTGGGGCGACGGCGCCGGAATGGTTCGCAGAGTGGGCCCGCCCAGCAGGGCACAGGGTGATCGCGGTGGCATTCATGGGCGAGTTCTGGGCCAGTGGCCGTATCGAGGGCTACGCCTACGGCGACCTGCGCGCCATGCCCGCTCTCGCGTCCCACGAGCTACGGATCGTCACCGCCCTCGACGTTGACGGCCGCATCCACGACGTCACCCGCGCACGCGGCACCGAACCCGTCAGCACGGTCAACGCCGAACCACCACAGCAGGCCCTCGACAGCCTCATCGTCGCAGCACTCCGCAACCTGCTGGCCGCCTGCGCCCCCCAATAGCCCGGCCCCGAACCTCCCCCCATTTCGATCTCGCCCCGCCGGTCCGCCGGCGGGGCACTTTCCGTCTTGGAGAAGCAGACCGTGAATCAACACACCACCACGATCAGCCCCGCTGGGCCCGCGAGGAACCACCCGCCGGTCGCGCCCGCCTGGGCGGCGATATCGGCCGCCTGGACCACCCAGGTCCAGGCCATCACCGGCCGCGACGACCTCACCGTCCTGGTCACCCCCGGCGTCGGCGGTGGCGCGCCCGCCTGCATCACCCTCGACGACGGGGTCATCGAAGTCGACGCCGACTTCGTCAGCGTCGACCCGACCCGCGTCGACCCCACCGACGTGGCCAGCCGCGACCTGTACCCGGTCGGCTGGGGCCTGCTCGTGCACGAGATCGCCCACGCCGAACACACCCGCTGGACACCCAACCCGCTCGAGCAGGTCGCCGCCGAAATGTCGACCCTGCTGGACGAAGCCCGCATCGAAGGACGCCGGATCGCGACCACGCCCTCTGACCGCAAATGGCTGCGCGCGTCATCCTTGCAACTGGACCTCGCGGACCTCAGGGCGCCCGATAGCCGCGTTGGAGCTGCCACCGCCGCCGCGCTGCTGCTGGCCCGCTCCGACGTCGGGATCCTCACCGCCCACGAGGTCGCCCCGGTCCGTGCCGCGATCACGAAGGTGATCGGTCGGCGCCAACTCGGCAGGCTCGAACAGATCTGGCGACGAGCCCTGCGTACCGCGGATGGCGACGACCGGGCGATGCGCGAATGGGGACGGCGCTGGTGCCGCGTACTGGGCCTGCACACCGAGATTCCCTTCCCGATCCCAGCCGACGGCGCGGCCGTGCTCGCCGACGCCGTGGCCGGTGTACTCGCCGTGATCAGCGCCGAGGTGGCGGCCATGATCGCCGACGCGCGGGCGGCACTGGCCGAGGCGCAGAGACGCGCCGACGAACGCGCCGAGCAGCTCTCGCAAAAGCAGGGCAGGAAGGCCGCCGCGGACAAGGTGTTCGGTAAACATGGCGCGAAACTGCCTCCGGGGCAGCGTGGACCGGCACGCCCGCCGACGGAGCAGGAACTCATCGACGCCAACCGCCTAACCCGAGCGCTACGCAAGGCAGCGCACCGCGAACCGACCGTCAACCACAAGACCTCGGCGCTGCCGCCGGGTCGTCTGGTGCCGCGGGCGGCGATGGCCGAGTACGTGCAGCGCAGCCTCGGACAGATGCCCACCGCCGAGCCGTGGAAGTCCACCTCCCGACAGGTCGATCCGCAGCCTCCGCTGCTCGTCGGGATCACCATCGACGTCTCGCCCAGCATGGACCCGTTCTTCGGACCAGCCGCGTCCATCGCCTGGGTCATCGGCCAGGCCGTCGGCCGCCTCCCTGGCGGCCAGTCCGCCTCCACCACCTTCGGCTCCCAGGCACGAGCACTCACCCGCCCGGGCCACAACCGAGGAACCGAGGTCCGTGAGCTGGTCGGCGAGAGCAGCACCCGGGACTTCACCCTCACAGTCCGCGCACTCGACCACGCACTCGGCCTGACCGAAGCCGGCAACGCCGCACGTCTCCTCGTGATGATCACCGACGGGGAGTTCTACCAACGCGAGGACATCGAGGGGCAGCGCGAACTGGACCTGCTCGCCCAAGCAGGCTGCGGCCTGCTGTGGATCGGACCGGAGAACTCCACCCCGATGACAGGCACCCAGGTCGCCCTACTGGCTGACGCCAGCCAAGCCGGCGAGGTCATCACCCGCGCCGCCGTCGCCGCACTGGCCAACCGCTGATGAGCGCCGCCCGCCGGCTCGGCTTCGCCGTGCAGACGGTCACGGTGACCCAGGCGGTCTACGACAACCTCGAACAGCGACGCACCACCGCCGGAATCACGGTCGATGCGACCCTGCGCGAGCTACTGGGCCTCCCGCCGGCCTCGCCGGATGAGGCCATGCCCGTCGGCCAGCGCATCCGCTGGAGGGAAGGCACCTCCCTCAAACCGCTATTAGACGCCGGCATGCTCAGCCCAGGGCAGGAGCTGACCTGGCACCGGCGCAGGCGTGCTGAGACGCACACCGCCATCGTGCGCTCCGACGGGCGCATCTTCGTCAACGGCGCCGCCTGCTCGACACCGGGCGCGGCGGCAAGGCACGTCACCCGCTCCGTCGGCCCGACCGACGGCTGGGCCGCGTGGCGCACCGCCGACGGCCACACCCTGCGCGACCTGCGGATCCGACTCGAGGTCCTGCGCAGCCTCGCCTCCGGATACGAGCAGAACTAGCGAACCCCGGCGAGCCCCGTGTACGCCACCGGCCGGGGCGAAGACCTCGGCCGGCTTCCACGCGGAGACCGCCGTTGCACGCACCGGCCGCGCCTTGCCACACCGGCCGAAGTCGAGCGTTCATGCATCCCGATCCATGCGTACCACCATCTGGAGGAACACGACATGTCCCAACCCACTCTGCCGCGGCCCACCGGGGCAGCCGGCCAGCTCCTGCGCCGGCCGCTGGACGACCTGGCCTGCGACGTCACCGCCGCCACCGCACAACTGCGCGCGCACCTGCAACACCAGCCGGCGGCGACTCTGCCGGATGAGCAGTCGCTGAAACGACTCCTCGCCTACGAGATCGCCCATTTGACCACCTGGCACAACACCTACACCGACCTGGAGCGGTCACTCGCCGACCAGGTCCTCCTGTCCGACGCCGACCCGCGAACGGTCCGGCTGCTGCGGCAGGCGATGGCGCTGATCGCCACCGGACTCAACCAGGCCCTCGACGGCGTCATCGCCGCTGACGCCGCGTTCGACAACACCCCTCAGTGATCCGCTCTGAAGTCGGGCAGGCGGTCGTGTTCACCGGCCGGTGGCGGCCCGACGACATCGCCACCGCCCGCCACACCCAGCCGAGCACCTAAGCCCGTCCTGCAGTGCCCAGCCGGGCGCCGTTTGACGGCGCCCGCTTCCCCAAGCAGAAGGCGATCCACTCACATGACAGACCACGCCCACACCAGTAACACGGCCCCACCCGTCAGCATCATCCCCACCGGCGGCGACACGTTCACGCTGCGCATCGGAGCGCACGCCGTCGCCTCTGGCGATCTGGAAGCGATCCACGAGATCCTCACCGGCGCCGTCACCGAGTTGCGCCAGTGGTGGACCGACCCGACCCACCAGCCCGGAGAACCGCTCGCCGCGCCCGACGAGTCGGCCGGGGACGCCACCGAGCTCCCGGACTGGCACGACTGGCTTCTCACCGAAGCCGCTCAGGAGGCGGCTCCGGACGTCTCGGTGACCGAGTTCCACCGCACTGACCCCGCCTTCTGGGAAAGCCTCGGCCAACTCCTGAACGCAGCCCAGCAACCCGTATCCGACGCGCCACCCCTGCTGCCTGACGGTGCCCAACGCATCGACCTGCTGCCGCTGACCGACTGGCAGGCGATGTGCACCGTCGTCACCGCCACCGGACGGACCGTGCGGACCCCGCTGTTGACGCGCCGTTACCTGACCCCGGCCGTCAGCGGCGTGGACGCCGCCGCCGGGGCACTGGCCATCATCGCCGCCGAGGCGGCCACGGCCGTCTGGGTGCACCGCGCCTGACCTGGCCTCGGGTTTCCCCATCTAGCGCCCTCATGCGCTGACCAATCAACCAGTACGTGGCAGCTCAAGCCACCCACCCCTGCGGCGAAGTCGCTTCAGCGCTTAGCGCCGGAGCGGCTTCGCCGTCTTCCTTCACAGGAGAAGCCCATGACGATACAACCGCACAGCCGCTCGTCCCGAAAAGGTCCGCCCGGACCCGCCGATAGCCGCCACACCCGACACGAAACCACGCCCACTCCGTCCGGCGGCGCGGGGTCGCCGCTCAACCAGCCGCTGGAGCCGCGCGGTTGGCAGATCCCGGCCATCGGGGCTATCACCGATCTGATCGGCTCCGGCGGACGGGCCCAGGTCCACGCGGCCTGCGGCACCGGAAAGACCCAGGTCGCACTCGCCGCGGCGCTGCGTTCCTGCCCGCAGGACGCGGTCGTTGTCGTCGCCTGCCCATCGCTGGGCCTGCTGGCCCAAACCCTGCGGGCATGGGCCTCGACCAGCCCCGGCGCGGTCCTGGCCGCGTGTAGCGACGACACGGTCACCGACGCGGCGGCCCGCGCTGCGGAACTGCCCTACACCGTCACCACCGACCCCACGCAGATCGCGAAGTGGTTGGGCGACCATTCTCGCGGGCTGCGATTGATCGGCACCACCCACGCCTCCGCCCTCGTCGTCGGACAAGCCCTCACGGCCGCCGACGTCCGCGCGGATCTCCTCATCATCGACGAGGCCCACCACGCCGCAGGCGACCCGGGAAAGCACCTCGCGCGCGTCCACGACGACCGAGGCCTCCCCGCCGAACGCCGGCTCTACCTGACCGCGACTCCGCAGTACTTCATCACAGGCGAGCACCGGCTTTCCATGCACGACGAGGCGATGTTTGGCCCGGTCGCCTACCGGTACTCCTTCGCCGAAGGCATCGCCGACGGCTGGATCGACGACTACCGTCTCCTCGTCGTAGCGGTCACCCGCACCGAAGCGCTCACGCTGTTGAAGAGCGCGATCGCCGCGTCCGGCGACGCTGGTTTGAGCCTGCACCAGGCGGTCATCGCCGCAGCGCTGGGGCGGGCCGCCGCCGAGTACGACCTGCGCCGCATCATCGCCTACCACCCCCGCCGCGCGCTGTCCCGGCAGTTCGCCGCCACCCTGGAGCCGACCCTCGCCCTGCTCGACACCCACCGACCCGACCTCCCCCTCTTCGTCGCCCACGTCGAGGGCGCGGACAGCGCCGCGCGCCGCGACTTCCTCCTGCGTCGCCTCGCCGAGCCGCCCGGCGGCGGCTGGGCGGTGCTGTCCAACGCGAGGTGCCTATCGGAGGGCATCGACATTCCCGCCATCGACACCGTGCTGTTCACCGCACCCAAGTCGTCGGCGACCGACACGGTGCAGGCCATCGGCCGGGCACTACGACGCGGCCCGGCAGGGCCATCGACCGCCACGGTCCTCGTGCCGGTCCTCGTCGCAGATGATCCCGCCGCAGCAGATTCCTCGGCGCAGGACGCCGGCTGGGCGACCGTGTGGAACGTTGTGCGTGGGCTGCGCAGCCACGATGATCTGTTCGGCGCGATGCTCGACAGCGCCCGCTCGCGCTTGGCCACCGGCGGCGTTGTCGAGATACCCGAGCAGATCCAGTTCCGGCTCCCCGACTCCTACGACAGGGACGCCTACCTCGACCACATCCGTCCGCTGCTCATCACCGCCACCACCCACGACTGGTGGGAGGGGTACGGGCACGCCGCTGCCCACCACGGTGCCCACGGCGACTTGCTCGTCCCCGTCACTCACATCAACGCGTCCGGGTTCGCGCTCGGCAAGTGGCTGGCCGGGCAGCGCACCCGCTACAACAAGAACCTCGTGCACCCCCAGCGCGTGAAGCTCTTGGAAAACCTCGGGATGTGCTGGCGGGTGAGGGACCTGCGCTGGGAGGAAGGCTTCGCCCACGCGCGGACGTTCCACGACCAGAACGGGCACGTCCGTATCCCGGTCGAGTACCGAAGCACCCACGACGGCTTCCCCGCCGGTTCGTGGCTTCACAGCCAGCGGCGAAAGCACCGGCTCGGCCGATTGGACCCGGACCGCGCGGCCCGCTTGACGGAACTGGGAGTCGAGTGGTGGCCCTATGAGGCCAACTGGGAACGCGGGCTCGCCGAATGCGCCGCGTTCCTTGCCGAACACGGACACCTGCGCATCCCCCAGAAGCACGAGACAGCAGACGGATTCCGGCTCGGCGCCTTCATCACCGCCCAACGAACCCTGCGTGAAGCTGGCAGGCTCAGCGATCAGCAGATCGCGGACCTAGAACAGCTCGGAATCAGCTGGAAACCGAGGCACGACAGGGCCGTACACATGCTCGAACACGCCGCCGACTACTACCGCGAGCACGGCAACCTCGACGTACGAGGAAACCACCTGGCGGCCGACGACTGCCCGCTGGGGCAGTGGATCAAATGGTGGCGGCGCAAACTCCCCGGCCAGGCCCTCACGGTCGAAATTCTGACCACAGAGATCAACCGTGCTGGCGACGCTGCCGCCAACACCCGCAGAATCCTGTGGGCTCGTGGGCTCGCCGCCGCAGGCCAGTTCCACACCATCCACGGGCACCTACGACCATCCAGCGACGAACGCGTCGACGGCATCACCCTGTTCACCTGGCTGTACAGGCAACGCCGCGCCTACGCCCAAGGACAGCTCAGCCAGGAACACGTTGCAGCCCTCGATGCACTCGGCATCGACTGGACCCTCAGAGCCGTACGCCACCGGCCAGGGTCCCTCGCCGTTCCAGACCCCGCCGCCACCCAGCACAACTGAACCAAGACCGAGCCACGCAACTGAACTACCCATCAGCTCGCGGCCGAGCAACCCGCACCCTCACGATCCACGACCGTTCAGGAGCCAACCCACCATGACCAACCTTCCCGAACCTGCCCGCGATGCCACCATCGCCTCTTTGACACCGATCCTGGACCACATGCGTGACTCTGGCCGCACCTGCGGCCTGAGCGTCGAGACTGTCAACCAGATCGCCGGCGCCTGGCGGCGTGTCCACACCGTCGTACCGATCCCCATCGCCACCCTTGTCGCTGACCTCGACGTCGACGCGCTCATCGCCAGTTTCACGGCCGCCGTACGCGGGCAGGGCAAGACGTTTCGCTCCGGCAGTACCTACGCCACCCGCATCCGGCTGGCGATGCGCGCCCACGGCGCGTGGATGAGCGGCGACCCCCACTGGTATCTGCTGTCGATCGGCGGCAGGACCGCAGCAGTCCGACGTCCGTTGGCCATGCCCGACGACCGGATTCGGACCGTGGTAACGCCGCTCCGCCGCGGCCTGGACATCCGGATGGACCTGCCGTGGGACCTCACAACGGCCGAAGCCGACCTGCTCGGGGCCTTGATCCGCAACCACGTCGACCCCGCCACCGGCCCGAACGACGTCGGCCCGCCGACGACTTGATCACCGCTGAGGAGTGGAGGTGCCATGCCGTCGCACAGACACCGGCGGGCACCGGCCAGGTCGGTACACGTCCGCCCGCAACTGAAGGGACCACAGTGACCATCACCCCCTGCGGCACCGAACCGGCCGCGCCAACCAGCTCGCTCATCATCGACGAGGGAGCCTTCAGGCGCCTGGAACGCGAGCTGCTCGACCTGGGCTTCGAACCGATCGTCCCGACCGAGGACGGGATCGCCATATTCCGGTGCGATGAGATCCCGGCCAGCGAAGGCGAAACCACCACCTTCGACGTCGTCTTCGACCGGCGCTCCTGCATGGCAACGGCGACCATCATCCCTGGCGGGGCCCACGAGTCGTGCGGGCCCCGCATTACGTTCAACGCCCGAGTCCCGGCGGTCACCCAGATCGTGACCCTGTACGGAGCGCTGAACCCCGACCCGGGTGGGGCCGTGGAGTCCATAGCCTGCACCTACCAGGTCAAGCCCTGGAGCGAAGGCACAGCCACGCCCTCATAGCCCACACGACGGCGAAGGAGGGGCACCCGACCGGGTGCCCCTCCTTCGCCATGCCGGTCCAGCCCCACAGAAGGAGAACCTCATGTCCCAGTCACCGGCGAAGCCCGAACCTCGCCTCACATCACCCAATGCCCCGTCCGAACAACCCGTGACAGGTTGGGCACAACCGGCCGCACCAACCGGCAAGATGGAGGCCGTGCTCCCCGAGGCAGACCAACCCGACGCCAGCGACTACAGCGTCGGGGACCCCGTCACTCGCAAGACGCGGCTGCTGGCCCGCAAATGCGACACGTGCATCTACCATCCCGGCAACCGGATGCACCTGTCGCAGGGACGCCTGAAGGACATCACCGACGAGGCACGGGCGGCCGAAAGTTACGTCATCTGCCACGAGACCACCCCCGAAGGTCGCGCGTCGCGCGCTATCCAGCCGGCGGTCTGCCAGGGGTTCTTCGAACGGTTCTCCACCAACTCGCTGCGCATCATCGGCCGCCTGTTCGGCTACCTGCTCGTGGACCCCGGGTCCTGGGCGACGTCGAACCCCACGTCCACTGGCGGCGCACCGGTGCCGGGCCGGACAATTGGCCCCGATCCCGATCCAGACATCGAGCCCGTGCCTCGGCGTGTACTTGGCCCTGCGCCGGGCCACTCCCATGTGGTGGTCGCCATAGACGTCGACGGGATGCTGTGCCCGACAGCCGGCGAGGACGTGACGCTGCTGGAGGCTGGCTACCAGCGGGTCGAGCTGACCATGCCGGACATCGGCGGGGACGCCCGCACCGGCTGGGTGTGGATCAACCCCGAGCACGGGGCACGGCTGGCCGCGCTCGCCGACAGCGGGGTTGAGTTGGTCTGGGCCACCTCCTGGGGCCGCAGGGCGGCCGAGTACCTCGCGCCCCTGCTGGGCCTTCCGGACATGCCGGTCCTCGACATCGGCTCCGACAACAGCCCCCGGTTCGGCTGGTCGCCGAAAATCGGGCCGATCCGCGCCTACGCCGCCGACCGACCGTTGGTTTGGCTGGATGACGAGTTCGGCGGAAAGGAGGACGACTGGGCACTCGTGCGGTCGGCCACGAGCCCGACCTTGTTGATCCGCACCACCGCACACCGGGGACTCACGACAGCTCAGCTCGACGCCCTGACCGCCTGGCTCCACGCCCAGACAACCACCGCCGACGCCGACTGAGAGGCGGAAGTGGCCCGCGGCGGCGGTCGAGAGTGACCCCGCGCCGGCCGCCACGTTGAACCAGTTGACCGCCGCTCGATAACCGAAACACCATATCCGGCACCCCGGAACAACCACCACGCCTGGACCCACACGTCCGGCCCCTCGAAAGGAACCCTCATGCCGCTGGAGCCGTACCTCGCCTACGGATACGAGCTGGGTGGACCCGGACGGTGGCGCCTTGAGGGCTTCGCCCCTGGCCAGATGCTGCGCACCGACTGGTACGACGACGCCGACCCGAGCTGCGACTTCCGGCAGGCAGCCTTCGAACACGTCGCCGGGAAGATCGGCAGCCCGGTCCTGCGCGACCGGGCCGAGGAGCGCCTTCCATGGCTGATCGACGAGATCGGCACCGTCGGTGACCCAGACCGCCCGGCCCCACCGCGCTACGTCCTCATCGTCAAAGACTCCGCCGAAGACATCCACATGATCGGCAACGCCGCCGTCGACAGCGACTGGGAGCCACTACTGGCCGCAGCCCTCGTGGAACTGGAGCTGGTGTCGGTCGACGACCGCCCGAAGTGGCTGCACTACGATTCCGGATCCGGCTACTGACAGCACGCGTCACGGGCACCTCCGGCCTCCAGCGCGAGACTTGGAACAAGCTCATACGTTTCGAACGTGCGCGGCTGGGTCGTAGTCCAGTGCCCAGGCCATCGAGGCGGGCAGCACCTCGGCGGGCCTCCAGCGGCTGGTCAGAATTTCGGCAACCCGTGGGTGGGAGTCGGGCAGTACGACAAGGGTGCGTCGCTCGCCGGGCGAGGCGATTCGGACAGGCGCAGCCAGGATCGAATCGCCCCAGGGCTCTAGATCGTTGGCCAGGCGACCCTCAAGACTGGCCCCGCTGTGAGGGGCCTCGCCTCGGCCGATCCGAAGCTGCTCCTCGAAGTCTTCGCTGGAGACCGAGGCCCAGATGCCGATGGTGGCGGTTCTGCCGTCGGTGAGCGGCACCGGCAGCAACACCCTGACGAACCCGCCCAAAGTTCGAGTGATCACCACCTGATCGGATACCCAGATGACCTGCTCGTCGAATTCGGTCTCACTCAGCTCCGCGACCGGCGTCGGCAACGAGAGGTTGAAGCGGGGATCGCTGGCATCCAAACCGTTCGCACAGCACGTACATGTCGGGGTTCGGCGGTTGGTCAGTCGACTCCAGAGGCTCACCCCGACGATCAAAGCACAAACGATCACCGCGTGCGGCCCGGAGGGACTGATCCCGGCCGGGGCCGGATGTGCCCGCCCCGGGGCGGGCCGCTCCGCCGCAAAATTCAGGTCAGATGGCTAAGGACAAGGGCAGAACCTCACCTCAGGTCTGCAACCCGGTCAGAAGCTGTTCGGCGAGCTGGAGGGTTTCCTCCGCTGGGTCGGCGTCGATGTCGGCTAGAGACGCGGTGATCGCTCGCCGCAGTGCGCGCACGGCGGTGGCGTCACCAAGCGCGGCACGGTGACGCATGGCGTGGCGGTAGGTGCCTTCTGCGGTGGGATCCAAAAGGATGGCCCGGTCGAGCAGGGCGGCTGATTCCGTGGGGGCGGTGGTGGCGAGCAGTTCGGCGAGGGCGATGTGGGCGTCGAGCACTCGGCGGGTCACCGTGCTGCGGTCGATGTCGATCCAGTCGATGTCCATGCCGTTGGCGAGTGGCCCGCCGTAGGCGGACAGTGCCTCGCGAAGCGCCCGGCAACGGTCGGAATCCTCAGACGCGGCGTCGTAGACAGCCAGCGCCTCGAACAGGCGCATCAGGTCGATGTCGAGCTCGTCGCGGCGGAGCTGGTAGTGGTGGGCGGTGCGTTCCAGGTACAGGCCGGGGCCGTTGACCCGTCGCAGGTAGGTACGCAGGTTCGAAGAGATCGTGTTGAGCCGGTGGTGTGCTGAGGCGACCTTCGCGTCCGGCAGCAGGTTCTCGATCAGCGCGTCCTTGGATGCCCGGCCTCCGTTGGCCGCGAGGTAGATGAGGAGCTCTTTGGCCTTGCCGCGCAGGCTGTCGCCTTCGGGGACCGGGTCCACACCACCGATGATGTCGAACCCGCCGAGCAGCGTGACCCGGACCGGCCTACCAGTGCGCCGCCCGGCCTGTTCTTCGCTGGGGCCGTCGACCTCGACGTCCAGCTCCGCTGGATCGTCTTCCTGGTGTGCTTGCCGCACATACAGGTCGGCCTTTTTCTCGTTGTGGGCTTGGTGATCGCTGGTCTCGGGTTCGGGTTGGGGCTGTCCGGTGGTGGCTTCGGCGAGCAGGCGCAGGAGGTCGCAGGCTTCCTCGGGATCCAGGACTGCCAGCCGGCCCAGATCGGCGGGGTGCTCGGAGTTGGCGGGTGCCCCGTCGGGGCGGGTCGTGGTGCCGTCTTCGGCGACGTCGACGGTGCTTCCGTGCGGCCAGTCGCCGAGGAGGATGCCGTGCAGGTCCAGACGCCGTCCCTGGGTGAGCAGGGCCGCGAGGCGCGCGGCGGCGTGCCGGGTGCTGCTGTCGGCGAACAGCACGACCGGGGGCATCGGCTCCTCGAGTGGGTCGTTGGCCCGGACGCCCGCGACATCTTCGGCCTCGTGGTCATAGACAGTGCGGGCGCGGAGCAGGGCGGTGGTGTCCAGGGCTTCCAGCGCCGCGTCGAGGTCGGAGACGACGGTCAGCCTGGGGGTACCGGCGACCTCGTTCGCGCGCGGCCCTATCAGCGTGGCAAGGGTGGTGGCGGGGATGAGGACGCGGCTGTGACGGTGCGGGTCGGAGACGTCGCCGTTGGCCAGGGTCGCGGCCAGCAGGCCACGTGCGGCGGCGTGCGCTCCGGGGCCGGTCAGTCCCAGGCCGGCCGGTGACCAGGTGGCGGTGTGCTCGCTGTCGAGGGCCGGTGTCACCGGCCCTGCGGCGGATGCCCCCGTCAGGGGCATCGGCTCACGGGGCGGTTGGTCGGCGTCGTCGGGGGACGTCGTGGTGCTCGTGACCGGGAGGGGGCTGGGGCCGGCGCGCATGGCCCGGCGGATCCTCCCGACGGTCTTGGGCAGCGGACGCAGGTCCGGGTCGTTGTCGCGCGCCGTGGGGGTCGGCGGGAGCGGGGTGTAGCGGCGCCGACGGTGAGCCCACACGGCGGCGGCTGCGGCGAGGATCGCCCCGGCCAAGCCGAGGTCCACCCACGAGTTGCCGGTCAGCCCCACACCCGGTTTGCTGGCGGTTGGGTTCTCGGGCGCGTCTGTTGGTCGGTGTGTGGTCTGAGGCGCCGGGGTTGTCGGCGCAGTGGGAGCCGTGGAAGGCAGCGGGGCGACGCCGTCGGTGCCTTGTGGGTGGCTCGGTGCCGCTGTTGGTGGGGTGCTGGGCTGTGGCGTTTGCGGTGTCTGGGTGACCGGGGAGGGCGGCGGGGATTCGGGCCGGTTTGGGGGTGCCTGCTGCTGGGAGTCTGCGGGCGTGGTGGCGTCGTCGGGGAGGGTGAGCACCCAGCCGGGTTCGATATGGTCCCCCCCGAGCATCCTGCCGGCCGAGTCATAGCGGTCCCGGTTGAGCTCGAAGATCTCGCGGTAGCGTTGCCCGTCGCCCAGGCAGCGTTCGGCGATGCCCCACAGGGTGTCACCGGCCTGGACTTCCAGCGTGGATTGCCTGCCGGCGACCTGCACGGTCAGCGGGCCGGTGTGCGCTGCGACCGCGAACCGCGGCAGGTCGAGGCGCGCCGGCTTCTCCGGCTCAGCGACAGGTGCCGCAGCGACAGGATGCACGACGGCTCCTGGCATCGCCCAGACCACCGACGAGGTGGGGGCCTGGGGGCGCGGTGCGGCCACGGCCACGGCGGCTGTGGCCGGACCCGGGGCGGGGGTCGCCAGGCCGGCGGCCGGGGTGGCCAGGATTCCGGCGATGAGCGCGGCTGCCATGCCCCGCATCGGAGAGGAAGTGCTGCGGTCACGGTCGGCTCGGCCGCTGAGCAGGACGAGGGATTCGATCAGGAGGCTGTAGCACCACAGCGCCCACACCGCCCACAAGCAGACGACGACCAGGCCGATGATCGTCTCGTCGGTGAATCCGGCGGTCAGCAGGTGCTGCCAACCGGCCGCGTCGGACGGCCACGTGTCGGGCAGCGGGTTGCCGAAGAACCTGACAAGGCCGGTGGGCACGCCAAACGTCATGGCGAGCACGGCCGCGACCGCCACGAGCCGCCGAAGCACGGTGAAGGCGATGCTCAACGGGCCCCTACGGAAGGGGTCGTGGGTCCTCACGGGATGCCTCCGGTGTGTGGGCCGGCGCTGGCGGTTGAGGTGACCAGCACGGTCGGACGGCCGAAGATCGCCAGGATCGGCGTACGGTGCCGGCTGGTCGCGGTGACATTGACCGTCACCCCGGTCACGGTGACCGTTCCGGTGGCTCCGGCCGTGTTCAGATAGTGCTGGGCCGCGGCCTGGGCTGCGCCAGGGTCGAGCACGAGGACGCCGATGGCGCGGTACGTGGCCAGGTCGATCTGCTGCGCCCCTGCGCGGGCGGCTTCGGCCGCCACGTCATAGCCGTGCGCCCTGGCGGCGAGCACGGTGCCGCCGCCGAGGAGGATCGCGGCCATCAGCACCACGGTCATGCCGATGTAGGCCACCGTTACGCTGACAGCTCCAGCGTCCCCACGCAGCCGTGGAATACGGGCAGGTGTGGTGTTCATCGGATTGCCGCCCTTCGGTAGCGGGGGAGGGAACGGTCGGCGCTCGGCCCGAGGGCGACCTGGCGGTACACGTCCAGCGGGCTGGTGGCGGTGGCGGTGATATCCAGGCTCCCGCCCACGCCTACGCCGGTCAGGCCCTTTGTGGAGACACCGCAGGTGACGGTGACCGTGACCTGTCCGCCTCGAACGAACGACGCGGTGTCGACGGTGACGGCGACGCGCAGGCACCGGGCGTCGAGGTTGGCATGCGCGGACGCCTCGGCGGCTTGCCGCGCGCCCGGCGCCGTGCGCGCCTGCGACGCCGCGCGGGCGGCCGAACCTGCGGCGGAGTGGACGTTGACGGTGCCGCGGGAGTATTGGAACGCCCCGATCAGCAGGAACAGCATCAAGACGCTCATCGGCACGGCGAGTGCCATCTCCACCGCAACCCCGCCCCGGTCCTCGCGGCGCCTCACGGCACGAACCTCTCCGTCGGGGCGGTCAGCCGCACGTCGATCGGCAGCGGGAGCCCCTTGGCGGTGCCCCGGATGACGACGGTGGTCACTGTCGGGCCGCGGGTGACGGTGACCTGCGGGTCGCGCACGAGGTTACCGGCGAGCTGGGCCAGGAGTTCGCGGGCCTGGGCGTCGCCGGCCGCCGCGTTGCCGCCGACCACACGGGTGCTCTGCACCGCGCGATCGGCGGCGGATTGTGCGGCGAGGTAGCCGATGCCCCACAACACGCCCTGGGTGAGTGCGGCGAGGATGAGGACGATCATCGGCACGGCGATCGCGAACTCCACGCTGGCCGCGCCCCGATCATCACGGCGGGGGCGGCGAGGGTACCCGGCGCGGTGCATCGGCTCTAGGCCTTCTACTTGCCGTCGCCGAAGAACCAGGACTCGGTCAGCTTCGTGATGCCGGTCTTGTAGGCCAGGAAAAGGCCGAGGGCGATGGTGGCGGCTGCTCCGATACCAATGGCGACCTGGATCGCCTCGGCACCCCGGTCCTCGGTGGCGCGCAGCTCCTTCCACCGATCGGCGGCGGCCTCGGCGGCCAGGGTCAGTCGGACACTCAGGTTGTTGATCATGATCTGCTCCTTGCGCGTGGGATATGTGTGGCTCCGTGGTGTGGTTGTCAGGGTTGAAGTCCGGCGATGCCTGGGTAGATCAGGAACAGCAGGAACACCGAGGTCAGCAGCATGAGCGGGATGGACATCCGCTCAGACGCCGACTCGGCCCGGGCCTCCAGCTCGGCCGCGAGGCGTTCGGACAGGGCGTGCCCTCGCTGGGTCAGGGCAGCGCGGATGCGGGTGCCCTCGCCAGAGGCGAGTTGCAGAGTGGCAGCGAGTTGCTCGAGCTGCACGACACCGGTCTCGCGGCCTAGGTCGCCGAGGGCCTGCCACAGCGGTGTGCGGGTGGTTCGTGCGGTGGCGAGGGCGTGGCGGATACGTCGGGCGGCCCAGCCAGAGGAGATACGGGTGGAATCCATCAGCGCCTGTTCCACCCCGGCCCCGGCAGCCAGAGCCGGGGGGACGATGTCGAGGAGCGCTGCGAGGGTGTGTCGCATCAGCAGGCGGCGCTGTTCGGCCTTGCCCTTCAGCGACGCCTCGGTGATCCACACCGCCACAGCGGCCAGGGCGACGCCGAGCCAGATCGGCACGGTGAGGGCGATGCCGGCGCCCATCAGGTTCATGACCGCCACGGTCGCGGCCGGGGCCAGCAGCGCCATGACCGCCAGGCCCGCGAGGCTGCCGAGGTAGGCGATCGGGTCGCGTTCACAGACCGCAAGATCCGCCATCGTGGCCCTGCGGGGCAGGCCGAAGCGGGTCAGTGGGCTAGCGAGTGCCTCCTCGATCCGCCGGCGCCGGCTGGCTGGTGCGGAAGGGGTGCGGTAGATGTTGGCGATCGCGGTGAGCAGGGGCGGCCGAGCCGGCCAGAGACCAAAGACGATCAGCACGAGGCCCATTCCGACTCCGGCGCCGAGCAGGATGGCGTCCATCAGACCGCCACCTCCTCGGGTTCGGGGGTGAGGATGCGCGGCAGGTCATCGACCCGGCCGGCGCGGACCATCCAGAGCAGGCATCCGGCGAAGCACGCACCGACGACGGCTAGAACGAGCTGCCCCACAACCGTGCCGTACGGGGAGAGGAAGTCCCCGACAAACACGGCCATGAGCAGCACCGTGCCCAACACCACGGCGATCACGATCCGGGTCGACGTCTGCGTGGAAGCACGTTTGGTGGCGATACGCAGCCGCGCCGAGACCTGGTCGCGGGCGGCCTGCCCGACGCCTTCCAGCCCGGCGGCGATGTCACGGGCCTGGTGTGCGGCGGCCTGCAGAAGCACGTTAACCACCAGGTCAGCGGTCGGGTCGGCCAAGTCCGCGGCGAAACCACGTAGCGCCTCGGGAAGGCGGACGCCGGTGCGGAGGGCGAAGGAGAGGCGGTCCAGCTCGGTGCGAATCTCCAGCGGGCCGATGAGTGCGGTGGTGAGGATGGCCTGCTCGATACCGGCACCAGCGCGCAGCGTGCCGGTGAGGTCCTCGCTCCACGCAGCGATCGCTTCCATCCGGGCCATCTGCTTCTTAACGGCCCGGTCCGGCCCGAGGACCGACGGCAGGGTCCAGGCGGCGACGCCCGCGAGGATCGCTGCGACCGGCCACCCGGAGGCGACCCCGACCACCACCCCCACCGTGCCTACGACAGCCAATCGCACCACCGGCAACGGGCCACGGGCGCGCAGCCGTGCGAGCAGACCGAGCCTGGGGGCCCGGTCGATGGCGGGCCGGCGCAGACCGGAGATGATGAGGAGGATGCCGAGGGCGGCGGTGGCGCCCAGAATCGCGGCGAGCGGGCCCATGGTCACCAACCCCCGATCAGCTCGGGACGGAACCCGGCATCGAGCAGCTCGTCGAGGGTCCCGCTGCGTAGAGGCGCCGCAGGGACGGCCCGGCGGTCGGGCCCTGGTTTGAACAGCTCGTTGCTGATCACGTCGGCGCCTTCGTGGTGCAGCACCTCCCGCACGCTGGACACCACCCGACGGCGGTCGCCGGCCCAATCCAGGTGCACCACGAAGTGCACCGCCCCAGCGATCAACGGGGCGGTCGCTTCGAACGGCAGGCGTTCGGCGGCCTGGGCAGCGTAGGTCTGCAGCCGGGCGAACGCCTGTCGGCTGGATGAGGTGTGGATGGTGGCGAGGGAGCCGTCGTTGCCCTGACTCATCGCGTTGAGCAGCGGGATCACCTCACCGCCCCGCGCTTCGCCGAGGATGACCCGGTCCGGGGCCATCCGCAGCCCCCACCGCACCAGCTCGGCCTGGTCGATCGCACCTTCGCCCTCGATGTTGGCCTCACGGGCCTGCAGGGCGATGCAGTCGGGATGGTCGGGGTCCTGATCCAGGGCGAGTTCGTCGGTGTCCTCGATCGTGACGAGCCGCTCCTGGGGCGGGATCTCCCGTGCCAGGGCGCGTAGGAAGGTGGTCTTTCCGCTGTTGGTGCCGCCGCAGATGATGATGTTCTTACGCGCTTTCACCATCGCAGAGAACAAACTGATCATGCCCGGGGGCAAGACGCCCTTGTCGTGGGCGAGCTGCTGCAGCGAGGTCTGCAGCAGGGTGTGCCGGCGGATCGACACGGACGGCTCGCGCGACAGCATGGTCGCGAACAGTCGAGACCCGTCCGGGAGCCGGACGCTGACCTTGGGCACGCCACGGTCGAAGCGCCGCTCGTCCGTGCCGGCCCGGGCCGCGATGTCACGGACCAGCGCGACGAGCTCCTCCGAAGAACCGGCAACCGGCGGCAACTCCTCCTTGCGGCCGTCAGTGCGGGTCACCCACACCCGGGAACCGTTGATGAAGATGTTGGTGATCGTCTCGTCGTCGAGCAGCGGCTGCAGCCCGCCCATACCGATGAGCGAGTCGGCGATCGCCCGCGCGATGGCCTCCTCCTTCGGAGGCGCCAGCGGGTGCCTCCCGTCGGCGAGTTCACGCTGGGCGTGCTCGTCAAGTACGGCTTGGACGAAGCCGTGCACGCGTTCGGCCCGTTCCTGTCCGCTGGGAGCTGCCCCGGAAGCGGCGAGGCGGCGGGCGACTTCGGCGCGCAGCGCGGCGGTCAGCGGATCCGCGCCCGCAGACCACGACACCGCCGGGTCCGCAGTGGTCAGGGGGAACCTCGAAGTGGTCATCGGGTTGCTCCAGCGGGGTAGGGCACGAGGGGGCGCCCAGTTGCGGACTCAAGTTCGGACGCGAGGATTGCCAGCTGCCGGGCCAGGCGCAGCGACCGCCAGAACCGCGACGTCGTGCGGCCGGACAGGATGCCAGCAGTGGTCGGATGCCAGGCGAGATGGGCTGCGACCGGCAGGCCGTAGGCGTCGGTGATCTGCCGCGCCGAGTACGGACCCCCGCCCGTCAGGACCAGGGAGACACGGCCGGAGGTCGCGTGGACCAGCCACGGCAGGCGCGCGGCAAGCTGGGCCTGTTCCTCCATCGTCGGACGGATCACCAGCAGCATTCGGTCGCTCGCGGCGGCCAGCGCCATACCCGCCCCGCCCTGGGAGACACGGCCAAGATCGACCACCGCCGGGTGCCCGGCCAGGACCGCACGACCCGAAGCCGCCAGGGCTCCGACGGCCGCCGCTGCGGCGTCTCCTGGCGGGGCGAGCACCGCGCTCACGCCGACCGGCAGTAGCTGGGTGTGCTCGGCGAGAACGGCCCGTGCGCCGGAGCGCCCCGCTGCGGCCAGCGTCGTGAGGCCCGGCTCCACGGAGCCGCCGAAGCGGGCCGCGAGGTCGCCCCCGGCCGGGTCGGCCTCCAACAGTACGGCGGGCTCGCCCGGCCACTGCGCGGCCAGCCCCACTGCGATGGTGGTCGCTCCGGGAGAGCCCTTCAGGGACCCGATCGTCAGAAACATGGCCTAGCTCCCGGAACCGAGTTGAACCACGGACACCTCGCCACTGGCGGACGCGATACGAGGGGCATCGCCGGCGCCGACAAGGACTGACACCACGATCGTGCCCGTCTGATCGACCGCGACGTGCACCTCGGTCACCGTGCCGTCCGCCGACACCACACCGGCCGCACCGCCCCCGCCACCCGAGCCGCCGGCCGAGACCACGAACACCGACACCCGCGCCCCAGCTCCCAGCCCGGAGGGGACCCGGCCCGGCTTCACCGGCAGGGCGACCAACGACTGCCCTACGGGCGGCCACGCAGCGGCACCCAGCTGACCTGGGGCCAGAAGTGCACCGGCAGCCACCGGCATCGCCACCGTCCGACCGATGATCGAAGCCCGCTCAGCCACCGGAACCGTGGCGACCTCGGAACCGGCAGCCAGCCGGACGACCTTCACATCGGCATCCGTCACCGTCTGCCCGACCGCCAACGCTCGGGCGGCGGCCAACACCTGAACCCGGGCGTCCAGGGCCGCAACCGCGAGCACGCTCGCCAGCACGCACACCAGCACCAGTCCGGACCCGAGCAAGATCCGCGGCACGCTGACCCGTCGGCGTGCACCGGAGGCCGCGACGCCCGGAACGCGTAGTTTGCCGTTCACCAGTGCCTGTTTTTGGGCAGACGGTGCCGTCATGGGGTACCCCCCGAACTTTCGAAGAGAATTGGCTAGTTGAGGGCCTGCGACTCGACGACCAGAAGAGTCAGGGACGCAGTCGTCGTCAGGGACGGGACCGTGCCCGAGGATCCACCACCGGTCCAGGACACCTCCCAGGTCACGGTCGCCGTCAGCGTGTACGCGCCCGCACGGGTGTAGGTGTGACCACAAGTCGGGGAGGCCGCGCTCGCGCCGGCCGTGCTCGTCCACGCGTCACCGGGTCCCCCGCAGTTGACGGTGGAACCGTCACCGGTGGAGATCCTCATGCCCCTCGGCCGGGCATTCGCGGTCACTGACAGCCCGGAGACCGCAGCCGTCGCCGAGCGGGCGTTCCACGACACCGGATCCGCCCACAGCCAGGTCGGCAGAAAGACAAGCTGCCGCGCTGGAGGTGTTGGATTGGCGTGCATCCGCAGAGTGGGGAGTTGAAGTCTGCTCACAGCTTGCTGAGCCAACTGCTCGGGAGTGACACGTGCGGCGTCAGGGATCCACTTCCACCACGCGCCGTTCGCGCCCCACGGGGCTGAGCATGATCGAAAATACCAGCCTCCGGGGCCGGATTGCGGAGGACTACCAGGCGGCGCCTGGGATGAGGGGCCGTCGTAGTAGCACCCGTCGCTGCCCAGCCATCCTCGTCCGGGAATCGAACAAGGGACGATTGTGCCGCCTGGATCCCGACACTCGGAGGAGCCTCCGCTGTCGCCTGGGCCGGTTCCCGTTTTACCTGGCAATTGCACCACGACGACTTTGCATTGCGAGTTGAGGGGATCTTGGACGCAGTCGACGTTTCCAACCACATCTGCCTTGGCCTGCTCCACCGCAAATCCTGTGACGGCCATGCAGGCAGAGAAGACTAAGAATATTCCGGTTGCACGTTTCAAGCGCATGTTCCTACCGCCTTCAATCCAAAGTTGACGACCTTCCATGACCCATCGATCAGCTCCAGTGAGGCGGACATGGAACGCTTGCCGCCCAGGCTGTCCTGGTAGGGGGACCCGTCTGCCTTGTACATCGCCGTGCCCGACGTATCCACGCAGTCCTCGACGGCGGCCTTTGTCGGCGCAGTGGCTGGTTCAAGGCCGGAAACACTGGGCCGCAAGATGACTTCTCCTCGACCAAGCAGTCCCTGGTCTTTGGACTGCTGCAGTCCTCGCATCAGGACGTCGAGCGCATGGCCGGATGCGTAGCGAGCAAGTTCGGGATCATTCGGATTGGATGCCCGAGAGGCGGAGATGAAGGCTTTCCACATGTTGCGGTAGGCGTCTTCGGCGGCCTTGCTCGCGGTTCCGATGTCGTTCACTGGTGACTTTGCAGCGGTAGATGCGGTTGTGGTCGTGGTCGGTTTGGGCGCGGGGTCGTTGGTGCCGCACGCGGCGAGTGCCGGGAGGAGTACGACGGTCAGGACGCGTGCTGCCAGGTTCGACATGGACTGCCACCTTCGCTGTTGGAGCTGCCTACAGGGGTACCTCGTCGCCCCCTGGTTACCGCAACGGCGGCGTGTCGGGGTGGGTGTGCGAGAGGCCGTGTTCAGGTAATCAAGAAACCGGATGAACCGCCAGAATCATCGGATCTATGCGGCAACCGCGCCGAGATTGGCGGACTTGAGGGGTGGGGTGGTTTCTAGATCGTTATGCGGCTCGGATCGTCGATTACGAGCCGTGACCTTCGAGCCCGCCTCGGCTGCATCATGTGGTTTGACCAGGGAAGATACTGTGAATTTGCCTCGTGATCACTACTGGGAGTTTGTAAACTGTCAGTAGTGATCAACAAGCCTCCGGCAGGTGTGCGATGACGAAGCAGAGCCCTCCGCAGGGCCCGATGGGCGATCCGGCGACGGAGTTGGCCCGTCTGGTGCGGCAGTGTCGCTACCGGATGCCGTCGGCGAACGGGGTGATGTCGCAGGAGGTCGCCGCGCACCTGGTGGGGTGCAGTCTGCAGTGGTACCGGCGGCTGGAGTCGGGCCGTGCGGCGGACTACTCCGAGGAGATGCTGGAAGGCGTCGCCCGAGGCTTGAACATGACCGACTCGGAGCGGTACCTGCTCCTGTGGCTGGGGCGAGGACGGTCCGCGCCGGGTCGCCATCCTGTGACCGAGGCTCTGGGGGTGAGCCTGCTGGCGATGGTGGACGTCCTGCCGTGGCCGGCGTGGATCACCGACCCGGCCGGGGTGATCCAGCTGCGCAACCGGTACCTGGCCGATTGGCTACCCGAGACTGCCGGGTCGGACAACTTCGTCACCTGGGTGATCCGCGACCAGACGGCCCGCGAGAAGCTGGTGGACTGGAAGAAGACGTGGCTTCCTGCGGCGGTCGCGTACGTGAAGATGACCATGGCGATCATTCCCAAGGACGAGCGCGTGCAGGCCCTGGTCCGTGAACTCGCCAAAAGCGCTCCCGCTCGAGAGCTCTGGGAAAACGCTGCTGTGGAACGGATCGAGCCCGGTGCCGACATCGCCATGCAGCCCTTGCAACTCCTGCGCGACGGCTCTGCGGTCAAGGTGATCTGGACGGTGTTGACCGCGCCCGGGGCGTCGGAGGCCCGGCTCGTGCAGCTTATTCCGCCCAAGGTGAAGAAGCGGAAATAGAAACTCGGAGTTTGAACACTGCGAGTATGCAAAGTGTGAGTTGACGTAGTGCCGCTTGCTGGTGCGGGCCTTGGTGGCGGCGCAGTCTGTGGCCATGATCGCCCCTCCCGCCCCACCGAAGCCGTCCACCGACGGCCAGCGACTCGGTAGGTTCACCCGCTGGTTTCTGGCGTTGCCGGGCTTGCCGGTGCTCCTGCCGATGCTGCTAGGTGCGGAACTCGGGACCGCGATCGGCGACCGCCAGGAGGTCGCCCCCGTCACCGGCCTTCTGGCTCAGATGCCGCTGCCGTGCATCGGCGCGCTGCTGTTCGTGATCGGCGCGCAGGTCCCCCACAAACAACTGCCCGCGCTAGCCGGCCGCACCCTCGCCATCCTCACAGCGGCCACCGCCCTGCCCGCCATTCTGGTGCTGGGGTACGGGGCCATGTTCGGGGCGCGTGGCGCGCTGGGCGTTCCGCTGTTGACGGTGGCGAGCAGCAGCCTATCCGTTTCCAACAACATGTGGGTGGGCATCGTCCGCAAGATCGGCGACCCCGCTGATGTGGCTGCCGGGTGCGTGGCGGCGGTGGTGTCGAGCGGCCCGTTGGTGCCGCTGCTGGTCCTGGCCGTGTGGAAAGGGCAGCTCACCGGTCTGCCGTGGGCGCTGGCCCTTGCGGCGGTGCTGCTGCTCGGCGGCGGTCTGCTGGCCGGGGCGATCCGGCCCGCCAGCAAACGCGTGCTGGCCTACCTGACTACTCCGTTGCTGGTCGCGATGAGCGTGGCGATGGGGTGGGCAATCCCCACCAGTGCCCTTGCCCGAGAGGCGCCGGCGGGGATCGTGGTGGCCGTGACCTCCGGTTTGGTCACCGGGGGCACGGCCGCCCTGCTCTACCGCCGGGTCCTGCGTCGGCCGGCCGCGATCGGCTGGGCGGCATCCGCGCCGGCGGGGGTGTCGGTGACCGTGCCGACGATGATCGCGATCGCCGACCCCACCTGGGCGCAGTGGGCCCCGGTCGCGACCGCCCAGACCGCAGCGGCCGTCCTCACCGGCATTGTCCTGACCACCTTCCTCGGGACGACCACCCGGCCCCGCACCACGAGCGGGAGTTGACCATGGACACCCTCGCCGTACTCACCGTCGCAGGAAGTCTCACCGCCGCGTTCGGTACCGGCCTCTGCTGGGCCCGCGCCCAGGCCCGGCTCCAACGGACCACCGACTCCCTCGACCGGCTGCGCCATGAAGCGGCAGAGGCTGCTCACGCTGCCCACCACGACGACCTGACCGCACTGCCGAACCGACGTGCCTTCACCGCCGCCACCGCCCATCACCTGCGACACCCGCCCAGCTACTCGGCCCTGCTTCTGCTGGACCTGGACGGTTTCAAGGCGATCAATGACCGGCTCGGGCACGGGGCCGGCGACGAGGTCCTCATTGCCGTCGCTGGCCGCCTGCACAGTTTCGCCGCCGGCAGACCGGTCGCACGCCTCGGAGGTGATGAGTTCGTCCTGCTCATCGCCGGCCCGTACCCGGCAGCCGTCGATCCCGGCATCTGGCCGCTGCCGCTCGGCCAACGGCTGCGCGAGGCGCTCGCCCAACCCATCCGCACCACACACGGCACCGTGTCGGTGACCGGATCCGTCGGCATCGCCACCCTCACCGACCCCTGCACCCTCGGGAACGCCCTGGCCCGCGCCGACATGGCCCTATACCAGGCCAAGTACACCTCCGTCGGGGTCGCCGTGCACAACCCGCAGACGATCACCGGCCACCTAGACCCGCATCGCCGAACCCGCGCCGTCGAAGCCGGGCGCACCCACCACCCAGCCCCCTGCACCTGAGCACCCCCAGGAAGGAAGCCATGCCCCAGCGGCGATTTGAGACACCACTCGAACAGGCCGGACCACCACGCTCGCGTGCTGGCGCGATCGGCGTGTCCGCCGCCGCCATCGTGGTGGCCGCCGGCTGCGGGCTACCGCTGCTAGGCCTGGCCGCCATGGCCACTGGAACCTGCGACCCCGCAGCGCCGTGCCCGGCCGTCGAGCAGATCAACACCCACTTCGGGCTGTCCGCACTCGCCGTCGGAGCCGGACTCGCCATCGTGCTGGCCATGTTCGCCATGCCCCACCGGTTCGACACCTGGGCGCGCGACGTCCAGCTGTGCGGCGCGGCCATGGCCCTCGCCGGTGCCTTGTGGCCGGCGATCTGGATCTTCATCCTCGGCGGACCCCGCCCCTAGACCCCCGCCCGCAACACCGCGGCCGGGCCCACCCCCTTCTCGGGAGAACTCCATGACACGCACCGCCAAGACCATCATTACCCTCGCCGTCCTGCTCCTGCTCGTCAGCGTCGGGGTGTCATTCCTGATCGCCCGCGCGGACCGCCGCGAGCTGCACGACCAAGCCGTGCTCGAACTCGTCCAGCTCGACTTGCCCGCGGCGTGGGGCAAGCCCGCTATCAAGGTCGGGGAACCCGCCGGGCAGCGCCACGCCGGCATCGTGGTGCGCTACCCCGACCGCGGCGACCCCGCCGCGATGACCGCCGTGGCCGGCCTCGCCCGCGAGCAGGGCTGGTCGAGCCGCAACTGCGGAACGGAGGTATGCATGGAAAAGGGGCTCTACTTCCTCCAGACCGAGGCCCAGCCCTGCACCGCCGACCCCGCCCGGTGTGAACTGGCCGTCACGATCAACTGGAACGCGCCGCTGCTCGCCGGACGGATGCTGGCGATCGCCACCTTCCTGATCGCCGTCATCGCCGCTGTGCTGCTGGTCATCACCCGCCGACGCCCGAGCCCCGACACAGGAAGGGCCAACACCATCGCGGAGCGTTCCGCCGCTGAACTGCGGTAGCGGGCAGCCCAACGCCCATGACGCCACGCGGCGCGGTGGAGGGCCTCACGGCTCTCCACCGCGCGAAGCTGCCAGCTGTGCGCAGCCGCTGAGCCCTGCCGGAATGACGACGAAACACCTGTGCATTGCTCCTGGTGCGAAAGGATGGTGTCCACCTTCGCTCGTTGGAGTTCCCTGTGACCGACCCAGAAGATGGTGCCGTGGCGGACAGCCGTGTGCTGGCGAGGAGCATTCTCGACGGCATCCACGCGCAGGACGCAGCGCTCCTGGCCGGGATGGCCCGGAGGGAACTTGCTGTCCAACACCGAGCCCGCCAGATGCTCCTCGACCATGCCAACTCACTGCAGGCAGCGGTCGACCAGGATCCGACGTCGGAGGGGCAGCATCAGGTCGATATGATCATCGTGCTGCGGGACCTCGCCCAAGGATTGCTCGACAACACGACCCGGGCTGTCGACAACGAGACCGGTCAGGACGGACGCGAGGACTACCACTTCAGACTCTGAGCGCCCCTCAGATGGGCAGACAGGACGGGACCGTCAGACTGCGTTGCTCCCGGCATCGGCTGGCTCGGGGTGTCCGGCTGCCTTGGCGCTGACGGCAACACGAACGCTGGAACTCTTGGCCCTTAGCTGCTCGGGGGCCGCCAGGCCGAACTCCTCGGTTCTGGTCTTACCCCACGCGGCGGTCACTGCCTTGTAGAGCTCGGCGTAGTCGGTCTGGGCCGCGGCGAGTTGAGCGGCGAGGTCCCGAACGCGGGCCTGAGACCGGCTTGCTGCCTCGACCATCGCCACGTTGGCGGCTGCCGCAGCCTTGGCAGCCTTCACCGGATCCGCATCGTCATGTTTGACCATCACGGTTAGCTCCTTTCTCGGGTACGCCACCACGGTCGAGTTGGCGTTGTGCGACAACTCAAAGGGACACCGCCAGCACTGCTCCGCCTACCAGGAACGGGCCGAAGGGAAGCTCCGCTTCCCCCGTTCGCCCTCGCGCCAGCAGCACGAACGCGGTCGGCATCGCAAGGACGAACGGGGCCAGCACGCCGATGACCACCGAGCCGGGGCCGGCCATGCCCAGCCCAAGGCCGAGGAGGGCCGCCAGGCGCACGTCTCCCAGCCCCATACGGGCTCGGCTCACCAGGGCGATCGCCAGGTACAGGCCACCGCAGAACAGGCACCCGGCCAGCGCGGCGAGTGCGAGCCTGCCGCTGCTTTCCGTGAACGCCGCGCCCGCCACCAGCACCGCCACGGCCGCGCCGGTGGCGGCGATGGCGGGGGTGGGCAGGCGGTGGGTGGCGATGTCCATCGCTGACAAGATCACCCCCGCGCAGGCGAGTACCAGCCATGCGGCGAGGACCAGCATCTGCGACCTGCCCTGGGTTGGGGGTCGAAGGGCCAGCAGCGTGCAGGTCGCCGCGCCCAGGACGGGGTACATCCTCGTCACACGAACCGGTCCGAACACTCGACCGGGCTCGCCCACACCCCGGGCCTCAGCGGTCCGTGAGTCGCGGTGGCGCTGATGCTGCTCGGCCTGCGGTTCCGCAGCGGACCAGCGGTCCACGAGCGGGCCCGTCAGCGTGCCGGCGATCCCGCCCGCGACGGCGCTGGCGGCGACCAGGAGCGTGCTCATGGCCAGGCCCGTCCCGGCCTGTGGCTCGTGGTGTTCATGCCGCGAGGAATCCGTCGTCGCGGAGGTTGCGCCACTGCCGCAGGTGCAGCAGGAGTTCGTGCAGCACGGTCATGAAGGCCGAGCCCAGCTCGGTGAGGGTGTAGTACGTGCCGCGCTCGTCGACCCGGTGGCGGATGTACCCGTCGGTGATCAGTACCCGGAGGGCTTCGCCGAAGGTGCGGCCGTGCGGGTGGGGTGCGATGCCGTTGAGGAGGTCGGTGTAGCGGGCGTCGCCGTCTTCGAGGGCGGTGAGGATCTCCAGGGTGCAGCGGCGCCCGCACAGGGCGAACACGTCGTCGAACTCGCGAAACTGGGTCATCCGGGCCTCCCCGCTGGGTGGAAAGAGGACCAGCACAACACACCGAAACAGCCCCGTCTAGAAAGCGGGACTACGTCTACTCCCAGTGTTCAAACTCGGAGTAGACGTAGTCAGACTTGCTGGTCAAGGCCTGTTTCCGGGCGCACCATGAATCGATGAACGCCCCCCTCAAGCAGTTCCCGGTCTCCTCGCCGCAGCCGGTTGCTTCTCTCCGGCGCAAGGCGCCCCTCGAGGCGAACCTCGGCCAGCGGACTTGGTCTGCGATCGCGCCCGGCCCCGACGAGGCCCTCCGTGTGCCCCGACACGGCCGGCCCGCGTGGGCTGCGCGGCGCGGGTGGCGTTCACGGTGGCCGGTGGGTCTACGCGGTCCCGCCGGCCACCACCCCACCACCGCCATCCGCCACCGACGCCGCCAACTCGGCCGCAACAGGTAGACCGCGCACCGCACCCCACGCTCTGGAAGGACCGCGAAAATGAGCACCATCCCCGCACTGCAGGTGTCCGCCCGCACCGCCCGCCTCCTCGACAGCGCCCCAGGCGCCCGTGACCAGCGTCAGCCACCTCGGCCGTTGACGATGGTCGAGCCGGAGATCACCGACCTGGACTACACCCGCGAACACATCGAACGCGGCATGGAGACACACCTGGGTTTCCCGTGTGCAACGGACATCGACTTCTCGCCGTTGACTCCCCTGTTCCTAGTCGCGTTGAACAACCTCGGGGACCCGGCCGCGGATCCGGTGTGGCCGCACCACACGATGCGGTGGGAACGCGAGGTCGTCAACTGGATGGCCACCCTGTTCCGGGCTGACCCGGTCGACCAGTGGGGGTACGTCACCACCGGCGGCACCGAAGGCACCATGCAAGCCCTGCGCATGGCCCGCGAGCTGCACCCCAACGGGATCTTGTACTACTCGACCGCCGCGCACTACTCGGTGCCGAAGATCGCCCACGCGCTGCGCATCCCCTCCATCGTCGTCGAAGCCGACCACACCGGTCAGATGCACTACGGCCGGCTGCGTGCCCTGGCCCGCCGCAACGCCCACTCGCCGGCCATCGTGGTGGCCACCTGCGGCACCACGATGACCGAAGCCGTCGACGACATCGAACGCGTCCACGCCGCACTCACAGCCGCTGGCATCACCAGCCGCTACGTCCACGTCGACGCCGCCCTGTCCGGGGTGCCGATGGCACTGCTCGGCGAGGACGAGCGGCCCGTCTGCCTGGACATGTCCCTCGGCCTGACCGACTCGATCAGCATCAGCGGGCACAAGTTCCTCGGCCTGCCCATGCCCTGCGGGGTCCTCATCGCCCGACGCAGCATGGCCGAACCCCTCGTACGCCCGGTCGCCTACACCCAGACCACCGACACGACCCTGCTCGGATCCCGCTCCGGGCACACCGCCATGGCCCTGTGGTGGGTCACCCGCCGCTACGGACGCGACGGACTACACCGCCGCGCCGAAAACGCCCGCGCCAACGCCACGTACCTGCTCGAACAGCTCGTCGCCCACGGGCACACCGCCTGGCGCAACCCGCACTCCATGACCGTCGTGCTGCGCCGCCCGCCCCAGCCCGTGGTCCGCAAATGGGCCCTCGCCGTGCACGGCGACTGGAGCCACGCCATCACCATGCCCGGCGTCACCCGCGACATGATCGACAACTTCGTCCACGACCTCACCATCGCCACCCGGACCAGCGCGTACCTCCAGGCAGTCGCACCTGCCGCGTGACGATCCAGAACCCGCCAACCTGCAGCCCCCGCCGGGAGGACCCGTGCACTCCAGGATCATCTCCACAACAGCCACAGCCCTGCTCGCCGGACTCGCACTCGTCCCCACCGGCTGCCGCACCCAGGCCAACCGGGCACCCACCTGGCAGGACAACGCCGTCGCCGAACTACACCGCCTACGCCTGCCCGCCGAATGGGGGCAGCCCCGCACCCAGACCGTGAAGGAAGGCCGCAGCCAGCAGCACACAGTCGAGCAGTACTACCCGCGCCACACCGACAACGCCGCACGAGCCATCGTCCACACGGCGCTGCTTGAACACGGGTGGAGCGTCATGAACTGCCCAACGGGCGCCTGCTACACCAAGGACCCGTACACCCTTACCCTGGAAATTGGTGCCTGCCCGACCACCACTGGCGCATGCGGTATGTGGATCACCATCACAGGAGCAGCTTCCTCCCAACCGCCGCGCCCAATCGAAGGGATCGAGCCATGGCACAAGCCGTCTACCCGTTAAAACTGCGCTTCCGGGCCGTGCAGATGTACGCGGAGATCCGGCTGGACTACCGTTCCGACTGGGCCACGCTCACCGCCGTGGCCGAAAGGCTCGGGATCAAGTCGACTGAAGCCGTTCGCCTATGGGTCCGTAAAGCCGAAGCTGAAAGTGGGAACCTGACCCCCACCACGCCCGCAGACTTGGACTGGCGCCGCCGGCTGCGAAAAGAGAACGACGAACTACGTCGCGTGAATGAGGCCTTGAAGATTGCCATTGCCGAGTTCGTGGCTGATCGCAGGAATTCACCGACCAACCTCGCTGCCGGAGTCGCGGAGTCGCAACTGCCAGCGGGTGAGTTTATGTAGTACGAGTCCCACCATTTCCATCAGGTTGGACTTGCCGACTTGCGTTTTCACCATGAATTACTTGTCGATCAATCATGAGGATGCGGAACATGGTAGACCCCATCGTCTGAGATCCCGTGGAGCTTCGACAGCGCGAACTTGGTGATCAGGAACTCCGCAGGTACGCCTTCTTGTGTCCTGACGATGTACGGTGAGGCCATGTGTATGCCGTCTGTTCCGCCAACCCAGGTGTCGCGGGCGTAGCACTCAACAGACACGGACTGTCCATCGATGTCGATACTCATGGACCAGACATAGTCGTCGTCCTTCTCGGCGCGAGGGCTCACCGTGACAGTTACAGCCTTGCCCTTGACTTCGGCCGTCCATTCCCGGTTGACGCGCAGGACGTCGAGTCCGCTGTCTGCCAGTTCCTCGAGTCCTGGGACTAGGGCCAGCGTCTCGGCTTGGTCGTACAGGGCATAGTCTTCGTCGCTGTACCCACTGCTCGGCGAGTGAACGGTGACCGAATCGAACTCGATGGTGATGCCGGATTCTGCCAAGGTGAATGTGATTTCCATGCTCAACGGTGCGTCGTAGACGGTGCCCGATTCGGACACGAGTTGCTCTCCCCATCGATCCATGTGCCATCCGGTGACCGAGATGTTTCCGATAGCCAGGGCTCGAGCAGTTCCATATCGGGCTTCTTCATCGAGTTCGACTGAGTGCACCAGCGCTAGGTTGCCCAAAAGTTCGACTTCGAGGTCAGTCGACAGGTATTCCTCATAGGCTCCGAGAGCCTCGTCGACGACGCCCCGCTCTTGGAGTTCGCCAAGGCTGCGCTCGTTGGTGCGCACCTGCTCGAAATAGGCCAAGACCGCGTCGAATATCGCCTTGAGAACCGCTTCCGGGGCCGGTTTGAGATTCAGCAGCGCTGATCTCAGTACGAGGAGGCTAGGCCATTGCGGAATTCTGTCGACATACTTCCACTCCTTGAGCGCCCGATGGATATCGTTGTCGCCGGAAACGATGAGGATCGTGAGGGAGCGTTCTTCAGCCTCTGCAATAGCCAGCCGCAGCATCGCAATGTCCGCCACTCCGGTCTTTACGCCTTCCTTCCGCTTGGCGGGAGGTCGCACCAGGATCTGGTCTTGAAGTGCTTGGGCCGCCACTTCCAGCCGATCCTTCAGGCGGAGGATCTTGAATGGCTCCGGCAGCGCCTCTAGGCCACAGATCACCTGCTGTTCGGCGGACGCTCGCATCGGATCTCCGGGCCAAGGCAAGGCAATCTCGACGCCTGCGAGTTCAAGCCTTCGCTTCCGGCTGCGGACAGCCCGGTCCAGCTCGTCGTACTCCCGTTGGGCGTGTTCCGCCCACTCCCACAGCACTGGTTCGGGAATCCATACCTCAAGGCCCAACATCTTGGCGTGGATGATCTGGCGAAGATCGAGCAGCTTGGACATGTTCAGTAAACCGCCACCCAGGCAATTGGTGTCGAGGACGATCGCACCCAGCCCTTGCGGTAGAACCCAATCCTCGGTCACTCTCAGTCCTTTCGCCAGAGGACGTGCACGCGGCGAGCATACCGCCGCCGAGGACAGGGCTAGGTCGATCGCCAGCTCGCTGGAGTGCAGTGAAGTGTCTGCCCTGGCGCTCAGATTCGAGTGCTCAGAGGCGTCCTGACATAGAATGATCTCTTCTCACCCGAAGGGCTGTTCATGCGTCTGCTGAGGCTTGAGATCGACTCCTGGCGTCACCTGCAAAATGTGGTGATAGAGCCGCCTGAGGACGCGACGATGATCTGCCTTGCCGGCGAGAACGGGAGCGGGAAGACCTCGGTACTGGAGCTGGTCGCGGCGATCTGTTCCAAGATCAGGATCTCTACCGGCGCGGAGTACTTCCGATCGGACCCGTTCGGCGAGTCGCACTCCTTCCGGGCAACGTTCCAGATACCTGACTACTTCCGAGAGAAGCTGTATGGCCAGGAGAACGTGCCGGATGAAGACGTCACTGCCTGGACCGGCACGATCACCGTCGAGTACAAGACGGGCGTAGAACGAGTTTGGCGTGCTGGAGGACTGGAAGACGGCATTCGGTCCTATGACCTCGCCAACGCGTGCATCAATCACCTGGGCGGAGACAGCAGGCTTCACTACGTCTACCTCGACGCCGACCGTTCGTATCCTAAGGTCGAGGTGTCGACCAAGCAGGTGCTCGAGCGCCTGGAGCAGCCCAATGAGGACGCTGGCGAGTTGAGAAAGTCCGCCGTGCAGCAGAGCGCAGCTCTGTACGCGGAATGGATTCGCTATTGCCTCGGCGTCGAGGCGCGATCAGCGTTCGCTGTCGCCAGACAGCTACGGGAAGGAGTCAGTGGCGAGGAAGTCCAGCGTCGCTACTCCGACCCGTTCCGCGGATACAGAGACTCCCTCGCCCAGGTCCTGCCGGGGCTGACTTTCATCGGACCGGACGAGCAGAGCCGAACCCTCCAGTTCGACAGCGGCGGCAACCGGGTTCCTTTTCACCATCTCAGCGGTGGAGAGAGGGAGTTGGCGTTTCTACTCGGGCAGATTGACCGGTTCCAACTCAAGACCGGAATGTTGTTCATCGACGAACCTGAGCTTCACCTCAATCCGGATCTCCTGCGGGTATGGCTGACCTACCTGCGAGAAACTCTTGTCGATGGCCAGGTTTGGATCGCGACCCATTCTCTCGAGGCTGTCGAGGCCGCTGGAGCGCAAGCCACCTACGTAGTCGAGCGCGATCGGACAACCTATGGAGCCGCCAGTGTCCAGCTCCTCGCCGAGCGGCCAGTCCTCTCGGTGCTCGCCCGGAGCCTTGGAACCCCCGCGTTCTCGCTGTCGAAGCTGCGCTTCGTGTACGTCGAAGGCGAGGCCCAACTTGCCGAGCGAGACCGGTTCGCTCGCCTCGCGGGCAACATAGCGGCGTACCGGTTCATCGAGGCCGGAGGCTGCGCGGAGGTGAGGCGGCAGCTTGTCGCATCGGTGCGCCTAGCGGCGGAAACGGACGAACAGTTGCACGTCGGGGCTGTAGTCGACCGGGATTTTCGCACCCTAGTGGAAGTGGAGGAGCTTACCGCCGCAGGTTTCCACGTTCTTGAGGTACACGAGGCGGAGAACTTCTTTTTGCAGCCAGAGATCGGCGAGGTGATCTGCGGGCCACTCCAGGACACTCCGTTCGCGGATCTACTTCGCGATAGCTCCGATCACTTCGCCGGACTCTGGGTCATACAGCGCGCGGCTCAGCAGGCCGGAGTCGATCCGGGGAAAGCACTCAAGGACTTCGCCAGCAAGCAACGATGGGCAAACATCGACTCTGGGCAGCAAAACATGGTCGCCTACATCCGGGCGAACGCCCTCAGCGATGGTGACCTCCTGGCCGTGGCGGCTGTGGAGGCGATTGGCCGATACGCCATGCTAAGGCTCGCACCGGATCTCTGGAAGTTCAGCATGGGCAAACAGGTGCTATCCCGCCTGGCCTCGCTCATCGGGTACAAGGGTCCCGCACTCTACAGTCGACAGGCAATGGCACTCTGGGGGAACGGCACGATTGACCCCTCGCCAGAACTGCTCGCGATGCGCACCTACCTGGCGTCGTTGTAGTACGCCACGCCTTAAGGAGCCGGTTGGCGGGAGGAGTAGTCAGCCCCTGCGGGGCCTGAGGGTCACCCCAAGCACCATCGTGTGCATCGGTAGCGAGCGTTGAATCCCGAGCCCCGTTAGGTGTTCCCCCATTTGGGCGACAACTTGCTCCGATGCGTGGGTAGTGGGGATGGTCATGTGTGGATAGATTGCGGGGATGGTGGGGTGGCGGCGGCGGGTCGTGTGGCTCGTAGCCATCTCTGGTGTGGTGTTTGCCGCACTCCTGGCGGGCTGGCAGCAGGCCGCTGACGGCAAGGGCTGGCTGCTAGTGGCGCTCGGGGCAGGGCTGGCGGTGGCGGGGCTGGTGGTTCCATTGGCCCTGGACTGGCTGGTGGCGAGCCGCGCCGAGGGGGTCGGCGCCCTAGAGGCTGGCGAGGGGGAGCTGCGGCGGCGGCTGCTAGTGGCCTACGCCGAGCAGGAGCGTCGATTGGGGGTGTCGGCCTCAGTGCCGCTGACTGTGAGGTTCTCCTCGACGGGCAGGCCCGCCGCTGGGCGGGCCGCAGTGGCCGGCCGTGACGGTGATCCGGCGGGTCTGGGGGGCTGGCAGTCGTTTCCGCTGCGGGGGGACGTGCATCAGATAGCTGCGGTTTGGCGGGAGGAGGTACCCCGGCGGCAGTTGGTGGTGCTGGGCGAGCCGGGCGCTGGCAAGACCGCATTGGTGCTGGCCCTTGCACGGCGGCTATTGGAGACACCGCAGGCCGGTGAGCCGGTGCCGGTGCTTATGCCGATGTCCTCGTGGGATCCGGGCAAAGAGACTCTGGAACACTTCGCCGCCGGCAGCCTCGTCGCCAGCGGGCTAGGGTCCCACCTAGCCGAACGGCTGGTTGGCGAGCCCCGGCTGACGGCCGGGAGCGTGCCGGGCTGGTGGGTGATGCCGGTCATGGACGGTCTCGATGAGTTGCCCGAAAAGCTGCGTGTGCAGGCAATGGCAGGGCTGGAGGAGTTTGCGTCCTACGGTCGGCCGGTGGTGGTGACATGCCGAAGCCAGGAGTACAGCCAGATCATGGCGGTACCATCACGGGTCCTGCCCCGTGCCGCGGTGATCGAGATCCAACCGGTTACCCCCGACGACGTTGCCGGGTACCTGTCGCATCCCGAACCTGACCGGCCACGCTGGGAACCGGTCCTACGGAAGCTGTCCGACGAGCCGGAAGGCCCGCTGGCCCGGGCTTTGAGTACCCCCCTGATGGCCGCACTGGCTCGATCCTCCTACCAGCAGGACGGCACCAGCCCAGCCGAGCTCACCACACTGCCCTCACGCGGACAGATCACCCGCCACCTGATCAGCCGCTACATTGACGTCGCCTACGACCCCAGCAGATCCGTCCTGATCCAGAACGGCAAACCGATCAAGTCCTACCCGCCTGGCAGGCCGCAGCGATGGCTGGAGACCCTGGCCTACTTGCTGTCCCTGACAGGGAGCCGGGACCTAATGTGGTGGCGCCTGCCCGTAGACCAGATCGTCGCCCGGCCCGCGCGGGCTGCCAGGTGGCGGGCCGGCGGGTTCGCCGTCGTGGCCGTCGTGGCCAGTGCCAGCGTGACCGCGCTGTTCACCGAGACTGAATCGGCGGCGCGCGCCGCGCTGGCTACGGCAATGGTGCTCGTGCTGTCTTGGTTCGACTGGGCGCGGCCGCTTCCGGACCTTGGAGGCTGGGAAGAGCCAGTCGAACCCGTTCCCGCACAGGTTTCCCGCCTGATTCGGGCGCTGAGAGAGCTCGTCTGCGGGGCGATCGCCGCCATGGTCTGCCCGGCGCCGCTGCTCGCGGCGGCCACTGGCCTGATTGTGGCGTCGCTCGGGCTGCTCCGCACAGAAAGCCCCGGCGTACTTGCGAGTCTGGAGTGGAGACCGGGGCCTCGGGCGGCCCACCGTCGGGCGGCGTTGGCCGCCGTCCGTGAAGGCACCTGGGCAGCTGTGCTCTGCGTGATTATCGCGACCGCATTTGGGTACCCGGCTGCGGTGTTGCCGGGACTCGCAGTCCCCGTGGCGGTCGTGTTCGCCGCCGCAGCTGGCCTTCGCTATGGTTGGAAGGCATGGATCTACTTCCGTCTCGCGCACCTGCACCTGGTACTCCAAGGCAGGATCCCTTTATTTCTACCGGCCTTCCTTCGTGACGCCGGCAACCGCGGCGTCCTGCGCCGTAACGGGGCCGTGTGGCAGCTTCGCCACGCCCTGATCCAAGACCACGTCCACCAGCCAGCCCGCGAGTACCACCTTCACCTCGACGCCGCTGCCGGCAACTGGCGGGCCGGCCGGGAGTTAGCCGGGCTGCTGCGGGATCGCGGTGACGTTGACGGGCTGCGTGACCTCGCCGCCATCGGCGACAGAGGCGCTAGTGGAGAGTTGGCCGGGCTGCTGCGGGAGCGCGGTCACGTCGCCGAACTGCGTGACCTCGCCGTTGCCGGCAATGAGCGCGCAGTCTGGGAGCTCGCCAGGCTGCTGCGGGAGCGCGGTGACGTCGATGGGCTGCGTGACCTCGCCGCCCGTGACCTCGCCTCCGCTACCGGGATGGGCGCTGGCGGGGAGTTGGCCGGGCTGCTGCGGGAGCGTGGCGATGTTGACGGGCTGCGTGACCTCAATGCCACCGGCGACAGACACGCCGGCTTGGAGTTGGCCGGACTGCTGCGGGAACGCGGTGACGTCGACGCGGCCATCGTCCTCTTGCAGCGTCGCGCCTACGAAGGAGACTCGAGTGCCGCCGAGCAGTTGGCCGCACTGTTACGAGAGCGAGACGAGCCTTCCTGATGAAAGCTGTGCGTTGGGAGCTGCGAACCCGTTACACCTGCGAGCAGGATCTGCGAGTTAAAAGTCCTTTCATCGCCAACTCCAGCCTGTCCCAACGGCGTTGACGCGGAGTAACATCCGAATTGGCGCGCTGGTTGGAGCGGGTCTTCTGCGGTGGAAGATGACCACAGGATGACCACAGGCCCAGAGCGGCGATGGCTGTGAGGCATTTCAGGTACAAAGTGGCTGGTCATCGGTGATTTCCATGAATCGTCGTCGATGACTCCTGCTCAAAGCATCGGACTTTTAATCCGTGGGTTCAGGGTTCGACCCCCTGGCGGCCCACCCTCTGAACAGGCAATATAGATGAACATCGGCAGATGTTCATCTATATTGTTCACCCTTTTCCTCTACCTTCTGCTGGCCCCAGAACCCCTCGCCACAGACCGGCGCGACAGCCCCGACCGCAGAGCATGATGAGCCCGGACCCGGTGGGAGGTCGGCGTCATCGGCATATCGATACCTCCGTAGCGTCCTCAGTGATGTCATGGAACGGTTGACCTGGTCAGGCGTTGCGGTTGGCCCACGTGTCGCTGTCGGCGTAGTGGTTGTCGTAGAGGTCCTGGGTCGCGCCGACCTCGTCCCAGGTGGCGTCACCGACGTGCACCTTGTCGAGGAGACGGTAGTAGTCGAAGCGCGGCTTGCCCGGGGTGATGACGACGAGGAAGTCGGCGTCGTGTCCTGTCGTGGGGGCGAAGGCGTGGGTGGTGCCCGGCGGGACGAACATCGTGTCGCCGGCGTGCAGGGTGTGGACCTCGTCGTCGACGAGCATGTCGAGGGCGCCGTCGATGACGAAGAACAGTTCGCCGGAGGCTGTGTGCCGGTGCGGAGGTGCGCCGACGTTGCCGTCCTTGAGCAGGGTGCGGTTGGACGTGAGCGCCCCGCCGGTGTGTTCGGGGTCCAGCAGCAGGGTGATCACGCTGGCCGGGTCGGCGTCGAGGACTTCGGCGTGGGCTGCGCGTACCAGGGTCATGATGGCTCCTTCGTTTCGGTTCTCAGAGTGTGCGAGTTCACGTGGACTTGAGGTCTAGTGATCATGATGGGCGTCACGGGCGGGGACCTCGGCTCAAGATCGGCGCTAGAACGCCGCGGGCTCGCGGGTCAGGGTCGGGCGGACCTTGGTGAGGAGCAGGTCCAGGAACCGGTCGGGATGGCGGAACGCCGCGAAGTGGCTGGCGTCGTCGATGAGGGCGAAGTCCTTGACCGGCGCGGTCACGGCGTCGTGGAAATCCCGGACGGGCCCTGCGGGTGTGATGACGTCGTGTGCGCCCTGGAAGAGGAAGACGGGGATCTGGAAGGTGGTCCCCTCGGCCCACTCGTCCACCTGGACGGCTTCCAGGTGCAGCCGTTCGGAGTAGGCCATTCCCTTCATGAGGGTGCCGATGTCGCGCAGTGCGTGGTTCGGCGAGGTCAGTAGCGAGCCCATGACGACCGTCTTGACGGTGGACAGGGTCAGCGGGTCGGAGCCGACGGTGTGCTTGTTGTTCTGCGAGTGCTGCTCGACCGTCCAGGTCGCGCGGTCGGGGCCCATCGCGGTGACCGCCGCCAGTTCCTTGTGCTTGCCGGCGGTGGTGAGGCGTTCGACGAGTGCGTGGTAGGCGGCCCGGTTGCGTCCGCCGGCGTTGATGTTCTGGTCGGTGCCGATGTAGGCGGAGTACAGCTCGGGGTGGCGGCGGGCCAGGCGCAGGCCGATGACGGAGCCGAAGGACATGCCCACCAGGGCGACCTTCTCCACGCCCAGGCGGGCACGGACGTGCTCGGTCACCTCCAGCGCGTCGGCCTCCAGCCGGGCCAGGGTCAGCTCGCCCTGGCCGGTCGGACCGCCGTGGCCGAAGGTCCGGCCGGCGCCGCGCTGGTCCCAGCGGACGACCGTGAAGTGGCGTTCCCAGTCGCGGGTGCGTGTGTTGTAGGGCAGGTTCGACGCGCCCGGGCCGCCGTGGATCTCCAGGAGCACCGGGTTGCGCCGGTCGTCGCCGCGGACGGACACCCACTGGTCGATCCCGCCGATCCGCACGAAGCCTGACTCGTCGATCCCGTTCGGTGTGGTGATGCGCAGGGTGCGGGCGTTGGCGGCGCGCCTGAGGTGGCGGTAGCCGGCGGCTGCGGCGAGCGGGGCCGCCAGGAGGGCGGAGGAGGCGAGGGCGACGGTGGCGATCATGACTGTTACTTCCTTAAACTGTTTATGGCTGAAGCAGAACTGTTTGAATCATATACAGTTCTCCTCGGACGTCAACCCGGAAGGATCGCCATGCCCAAGACCGAAGGCGGCGCACGCTCGACGGTCGCGCTGCTGTGGGGCGAGCAGGGGCAGCCCACCCGCGGCCCCAAGCCCTCGCTGACCCCGGCACGGATCGCCGAGGCAGCCGTCGCCGTGGCCGACGCCGAGGGACTCGACGCCGTCTCGATGGCGAAGGTCGCCACCAGCTTCGGCGTCTCAGGGATGGCGCTGTACCGCTACGTCCCCGGCAAGGACGAACTCGTCGACCTGATGGTGGAAGTCGTGCTCGCCGAACGCCCCGACCTGACCGACGCCGGCCCGGACTGGCGACCCCGGATCACCGCCTGGGCACGGGCGATAAGCGCGATCTACCAGGCCCATCCCTGGCTCGTCAAGGCCACGACACTGCGCCGGCACGTCACCGGACCCCGCCAGTTCGGCTGGATGGACACCGCCCTCGCGGCCCTGGAGCTGACCGGGCTCAGCTACGCCCAGCAACACCAGGCCTTCCTCCTGGTCATCGGACACGTCCGGGTGACCATCCAGCAATCCGCCGACTTCGACGCCGACTACGCCCGCGAATGGGGCCGGCTGACCGCCGAACGCCTCGACCGCGACGCCGAACGGTTCCCCGCCCTCACCCGGGCCATCGCAGCCGGCGCGTTCGAGCCAGCGGGCGCCGACGCCCTGGAGTTCGGCCTCGACCGCATCCTCGACGGGGTCCAGGCGCTCATCGAGCGAGCTCCCCACGACTAGTCCCTGTGCCGTCTTGCGTCGGGGGTCGCGGTTGCGGGCGAGGAGTGCCGCAGGGGCTTCCGCGACCGTCTGGTCGACCTCGAGTAGCAGGGCGGCGTAGATGTGCCGTCTGGGCCTCAGGCGCGACCCGTGGCGCGGGCTACCACGAGTCCCCGATCTCCACGTACCAGTCCCCCGTGAGGAAGTGCGGCTCGACCCGGATCGTGACGGTCGCGCCGATCGGCGGATTCGGGGAGGGACTCGAGTAGTTCGGCCCGGTGCCGATCTTGACGTACCCGTCGTTGTAGTTCCACCAGGCCATCGTGGTGTTCAGCGGCTTCCCGTCGACGGTGATCTCGATCAGGCCCGGGGTCTGCGAGTATCCGGCCAGCACCAGTTCGTGGCCCCAGACGACGGTGGTGCTCAGGGTGCCGGCCCGCAGGACGCGCGCGGGGTTCGACGGGGTGGGCAGCGGCTTCAGGTCGGCCGGGCGGTCGGGCTGCGGGACGAACTCGAACGGGATCGCCTCGCCGATGGCCACGCCGATCGTGCCCGGGTCGGCCGGCCGAGGGGGCAGCGTGACCGTCGGGGTGCCGACGATCGTGGGGTAGTCGCCCTGCCCGACCGTGATGGTGGCGGGCTGTCCGGGCCGAACCCCGGCCGCGTCCAGGGTGCCGGGATTCAACCGTTGGGGTCGGTGGACGCCCGCCTCCCGGTAGTTCTGGCACATGGCCGTGCCGACCTCGTGCCCGTTCGCGTACACCCTGAAGTAGGGCTGTGAGGCCGGGCTGAACGGGCACAGCGAGTAGACCTGGGCGTCGAGGGTCGTCGGAGTCCAGACGAACGTCAGCAGGGGCCGGCCCTTCATGGGCGCCGGGCCGGCCGGGACGCCGGTGACGATCCGGTAGCCCTGTACGAACTCGGGAAAGCCCGGCACGTCCATGGCCTTCACCGGCAGTGGCCCGACCGTTCGCTGCCCCGCGGACGGCACCGGCTGTGGCGGGGTGGGTGGCAGGGACTCGCGGGTCGTCGGCCGGACCGCGTAGGCCAGTACGAGTACCAGCACGAGTGCCACCGCCGCGCCGGCCGCCGCGAGCCGGCCCCTGCGGCGACGGGTGACCCGCGCCCGGACCTCGTCCAGCCGGGCCGGCATCGGCGCGGCCGTGGCGGCGGACAGCCGGGGGCCGAGCAGGCTCGGGTCCAGCCGCAGTTTGGCCAGGCCCTTGGCCGAGTAGCTCTTCACCGTGCCGGTGGACAGGGACAGCAGCCGGGCGGTCTGCTCCTCGGACATGTCCTCCAGGTAGCGCAGCACGAGCACCGCGCGCTGCTGGCGGGGTAGCCGGCCGAGCGCCCGCCAGACCTCGTCGTGGTCGTCCACCGCCCGCTGTGTACCGGCCAGCGCGAGTTCGGGCAGCACCGCCACCGGTCGCTCGTTGCGCCAGGACCGCCGCCACCAGGAGTTGTACGTGTTCACCAGGACCCGGCGCACGTACGGCTCCGGGTCGTCCACGATCCGCCGCCACGCCGACCAGGACCGGGCCAGCGCCGTCTGCAACAGGTCCTCGGCCAGGGCGTGGTCCTGGGTGAGCCCGTACGCCAGGCGGAGTAGCCTGGGCGACCGGCTCGCCACGAACTCCGCGAACGCCACTTCTCTGTCCATCACGCCTTGCCCTCCTGTTGGCTCCCACCTGTAGGTACCGGTCGGCGAGCCGGGAAGGTTCTACCACGGGGCACTGTTGGTCACGTCACATCCGAGTACGACGGTGGGCGGCCGTTCCCGTCGGAGCGTGCAACCCTTTCCGCCGGCCGACCGGTATACCAGGTGTCGACAACGGGGAGGAAGACCATGCGGGACGCACCTGTGGGGTTCGAGGAGTTCGTGGCGGGCAGTTCCGCCCGGCTGCTGCGGACCGCCTACCTGCTGGCCCGGGACTGGGGCCACGCGGAGGACCTGCTGCAGACCGCGTTCGCGCGCGCCTGGCCGGTGTGGTCCAGGGTGCACGGGGATCCCGAGCCGTACGTCCGGCGGATCATCGTGAACACGTACTCCTCCTGGTGGCGGCGGAGGTGGCGGGCCGAGGAGCCGGCGGCGGAGCTGCCGGACCGGGGGTTCGCCCCGTCGGGCGGTGAGGACCGCGACCTGCTGTGGCAGGCGTTGGGCCGGCTGCCGCGCCGGCAGCGGGCGGTGCTGGTGCTGCGCTACTTCGAGGATCTCACCGAGGCGCAGACCGCCGAGGTGCTCGGATGCTCCGTCGGCAACGTCAAGAGCCAGGCCAGTCGGGCGCTGGCGAAACTCCGGGTGGACGACGCTCTCGTCGCGGAAGGGACGCGGGGATGAACCTGTCTGATCTCAAGGGTGTGCTCGCCGAGCGCGCCGAGGTGCCCGAGGGGCTCGCGCACCGGCCCCGGCTGGCCGCGGTGCGCGGGAAGGTCGCGCGTCGACGGCAGGGGAAGGCAGCGGCGTGCGTGTTGGCGCTGGTCGCGGGCCTGGGGCTGGTCCTGGCCACCCTGCCGGGGCAGGCCCCGGAGCCGGCGGTGCCGAAGCCCGACCCGACCCGTACGGTGCACGGTTTCCTGGAGTACGAGGGCGGGGACCGGGTGGTGTTGTCCGCCGAGGCGGCGTACCCGCAGCAGTCCTTGCGGTTGGAATACACCCCGACGAAGGAGTTCCGGATCGAGATCCGCTGCCCCGCCGGCCAGCAGCTCATGTACGAACTCGCGGTGGACGGGGAGAACGTGGGCCGGCGGTCCGTCAACAAGACCTGCCAGGGCGGCGGGGTGGTGCGGTTCGACGATCCCAACCTGAAGGCCCCGCTGGGCAACCGCATGGAGATCACGCTGACGATGTCGGCGTCGCCGGAGGTCGGTACGTTCGGCCTGGCGGTCGCGGAACGGGTACCGGTCGCCGAATTCCCGCTCCCCCCGAGGCCGTCGCACCTCACGACGGTGGAGCGCGCCGGCAGGGGCTGGCTGGTGCTCAACTCGGATCCGGCCGCGCCGGGGCGTTCGGTGAGCCGGACGGTCACGTGGCAGAGCACCCGGTACATCTGGGCGGAGCTGAACACGCCGGGCGTCGTCAAGGTGCTGGTCGACGGGGTGGAGGTGCACCGCGTGGAGAGCTGGATCTACACCGGGGCCACCGCCAGTCGGCCGGCGGGGGACTGGCGGGAACGCCTCCGCCTGCCGGTGGATCCGGGGCAGCAGGTCACTGTGCAGATTCTCGTGGAGGGTGCGAGCGGGGACTGGCGGGTCGACTTCCGCAGCTGAGAACCAGGCCCGGGCGTCCGGCCCGCACCGGCCGCCCGCACCGGACACCCGGGCCGACCGCCCGCACCGCCCGCACCGCCCGCACCGCCCGCACCGCCCGCACCGTCCCGCCCGTGAGCCATTGACGATCGCCCCCATCTCATGGACGGTGGTCGTGACGTCGGTGGCTGGGAGGTGGCCGTGCGGGTGTCGCTGGAGGTCCGGTTCGTCCCCGGCACCGTGCCCGTCCGGTGCTTCCGCTTCGTCCGGGACCGGCTCGACGGCCCTGACCTGGAGACTTCCGAGATCGCGATGGCCGGCCGGGACGCCGCGCACGTGTTGGCGTCCGGCGCGCCCCCGGGGATCGTCGGCCTGCGCTGGGACTGGGAGTAGCGGCAACAACAAACAAGGTGGTTCATCAATTTTTAAGCATTAACACAGGCTGGCTTCACCCATGCTCTGCCAGGGTCTGCGCACTTGCTTCCCCTCGGAAGGACCCAGCTATGCGCAGAAACCTCTTCAGGGCAGCGGCTGTCGCCGGCGCCGTCCTGTTGTCCGGGGCGGCTCTGACCACCGCGCTCCCGGCCGCAGCCGAACCCGTCACCCCGCTCGCGGCCGGCCAGCAGGCCGTGTCGATCATCGTCGGGTACAAGACCGGTGCGGCGGAGTCCCGCTCGGACGTCGCGGCAGCCGAGGACAGCGCCAGCAAGGGCCGGCGGCTGAAGGTGAACCGGCGGCTCGCCACCGGCGGGGTCGTGGTGGACCTGCGCGGTGACGACCTGGGCAAGGCGCTGGCCGGCTTCCGGGCCGACCCGGACGTGGCCTACGCCGAGCCCGACCTGGTCATGCAGCCGCTGGCCGACCCGAACGACACCGACTTCGCCACCCAGTGGGACCTGTTCGAGGCCACGGCCGGCATGAACGTGCCCGGGGCGTGGGCCACGGCCACCGGCTCCGGCGTGACCGTCGCCGTCATCGACACCGGCTACGTCGCGCACTCGGACCTGGCCGCCAACATCGTGCCCGGCTACGACTTCATCACCTCCTCGGCGGCGGCCCGCGACGGCAACGGCCGGGACAACAACCCCGCCGACCAGGGTGACTGGGTCGCGACGGCCGGCGAGTGCGGCACGGACGCGAACGGCAATCCGGTGCCGGCGAAGCCGACCGACTCGTCCTGGCACGGTACGCACGTCGCGGGCACCATCGCGGCCGTCACCGGCAACAGCAAGGGCGTCGCGGGCATCGCGTACAACGCGAAGATCCAGCCCGTCCGGGTACTGGGCAAGTGTGGCGGCGCGACCTCCGACATCGCCGACGCGATCACCTGGGCCTCCGGGGGCACCGTGACCGGCGTGCCGGCCAACCCGACCCCGGCCAAGGTCATCAACATGAGCCTGGGCGGCAAGTCGGCGTGCTCGGCGACGTACCAGAACGCGATCAACGGCGCGGTCGGCCGGGGCACCACCGTGGTGGTCTCCGCCGGCAACTCCAACGACGACACCGCGAACTACAACCCGGCGAGCTGCAACAACGTCATCAACGTGGCGGCGAGCAGCCGGGAGGGCAACCGGGCGTTCTACTCCAACTACGGCGCCAAGATCGACATCGCCGCCCCGGGTGGCGAGACCCGGCGGGCCACCGACACGCCCGGCACCGTGACGACGCCGGAGAACGCGATCTACTCCACCCTCAACACCGGCCTGACCACGCCCGGCAACGAGACCTACAAGCCCTACCAGGGCACCAGCATGGCGGCCCCGCACATCTCCGGCCTGGTCGCGCTCATCGCCTCGAAGACGACGCTGACCCCGGCCCAGATCGAGACCGCGATCAAGAACAACGCAAGGCCATTGGCGGGTACGTGCACCGGCGGTTGCGGAGCCGGTCTCGCCGACGCCACGGCGACCCTGACCGCGGTGACCGCGACCCCGGCCGGGTACTTCGAGAACACCGCCGACGTCACCATCCCCGACGCGGGCGCCGCGATCACCTCCTCGATCGCGGTCACCGGCCGCGCCGGCAACGCCCCGACCACCCTCAAGGTCGGCGTGAACATCCAGCACTCGTTCCGCGGTGACCTCGTCATCGACCTGGTCGCCCCGGACGGCTCCACCTACCGGCTGAAGAACAGCTCGACGAGCGACTCGGCGGCCAACGTGGTGGCCACGTACACCGTGAACGCCTCCTCCGAGGTGGCCAACGGCACGTGGAAGCTGAAGGTGCAGGACACCTACAGCTCCGACACCGGGTACATCAACTCCTGGAACCTGACCTTCTAGGTTCCGCCCACCAGCCCGGGGCCGTCACCGGTCCCGGGCTGGTCCGTGTCCGCAGGTCGCGGATTCAGGGGGCGGCGGTGACCCGGGCGCGGTCGAGGGCGAGCAGGCAGGCGGCCGCGAGTAGACAGGCGACGGCCGTGCCGACCATGACCGGCGTGTAGCTGGTGCTGGCGGTCAGCACGGCGGCCGCCGCGAGGGGCGCCGAGGCCTTGGCGAGGACGACGGGCAGATTCTGCGCGCCGGAGATGCTGGCGTATGCGCTGGTCGGATAGCGGTCGGCGTTGAGCGCGGGCCGGGTGACGCTCGCGATGCCGAATCCCAGCCCGAACGCCACGACGCACCCGACCGCGCCCGCCGGGCTCCCGCCGAGGACGGGCAGGGCGGCCACCGCCCCGGCCTGGAGTACGAACACGGCGGCGGCGATGGCGGCGGTCGAGCCGTACCTGCGGAGTCCGGTGGTGAGGACGCGGCCGGTGACGGAGAGGACGCCGAGGAGCCCGGCGGTCGTGGTGGCGAACACGACCGGGTGTCCGAGGCGGGTCAGGTAGGCCACCAGGTGCACGGCGACGGTCGTCATCGCCGCGCCCTGCAACGAGAAGCCGACGACGAGGAGCCAGAACCCGCGGTCGCGCAGGGCGAGTCGGACCGCGCCGGATGCCGCCGGTGCGCGCTGGCCGGTGCGGCCGGCGGCGGGGACGACGAGGGCGTGGATCGGCACCGTGAGCAGGCCGTGCACACCGGCGAGGACCAGGATCGCGGTACGCCAGTGCAGGTGGGCCGTGAGCACGCCGGTGAGGGGCAGGAAGATGCTGGAGGCGAAGCCCGCGACGACGGTGACCGCCAGCATCGACGACGCCCGGCGGGAGGCCCGCACGGTCTGGATGATGACCGCGAACGCGGCCTCGTACTGCACCATCGCCGCCGCGACGCCCAGGACGGCGAACACCGCGTACAACTCGACGACGGTCCGGACCTGTGACCAGGCGACGACGGCTGCGGTGGCGAGCACGGAGCCGGAGGTCATCAGCCAGCGCCCGCCGTGCCGGTCGAGCCACCTCCCGACCGGGATCGCCGTGGCCGCCGAGACCAGGACGGCGAGGGTGAGCGCGCCGGTGACCTGCGTGACCGAGGCGCCGAGCCCGGTACCCATCGGGGCGAGCAGGACGGCGAAGGCGTAGAACAGCACGCCGTAGCCGACGGTCTGGGTGACCGCCAACCCGCCGATCAGTGCCCGGTGGCCCGGGCGCGGCCGGCCGCCACCCGGGTGCGGGGCAGCGGCCAGCGTGTCCTCTGTGGTCATCAGCCGCAGCAGCCGCCACCGGTGGCCTCGACGAGTGGCAGGGAGCCGGTCAGGAGCCCGCCGGAGACTCCGGTGGCCAGGCCGCGCCGGACATCGACCGGGGCGGGGGTGCCGCAGCCGCCGCCCGTGCCGCAGGACTCCGCCGGGGCCGCCCCGTCGGGGACCGGGTTCGAGGAACACACCCCGGTCTCGGGGAGTTCGAGCTGGACGTCGCGGGCCGCGTCCCAGTCGCCCGCGAGCGCGGCGACGACGGAGCGGGCCTGCTCGTAGCCGGTGGCCAGCAGGAAGGTGGGCGCGCGGCCGTAGGACTTCACGCCGATCGCGTAGTACCCCGGCTCGGGGTGGGAGAGCTCGGCCGCGCCGTGCGGGGGGACGGTGCCGCAGGAGTGCTCGTTCGGGTCGATCAGGGGCGCGAGGTCGCGGGTGGAACCGAGAACCGGGTCCAGGTCCAGGCGCAGCTCGGCGGCGATGGTGTGGTCCGGGCGGTACCCGGTCGCCGCGACGATCCGGTCGACGGTGACCGTCCGCCCGTCGGCGCCGACGACCTCGACCCCGTCGCCGCCGGCCCGTGCGACCGGCCGGACGGTGTGGGTGGCGAAGCCGGTCAGCAACCGCACCTGGCCGGACGTGACCAGGTCGCGCAGCCGGGTGCCCAGCGCGCCCCGGGCCGGCAGCGCGTCGGCGTCGCCACCGCCGTAGGAGCGGGCGGCGCTGCTGGCCCGGATCGCCCACGTCACGGTGGTACCGGGCCGCTCGGTCGCGAGCTGGCCGAGCGCGAGGAGCGTGTTGGCGGCCGAGTGGCCAGCGCCGACGACCAGGGTGTGCCTGCCGGCGAACGTGTCGCGGTCGGCTCCGGCGATGTCGGGGAGCGCGTGGTCGACGAGGTGGGCGACCCGCTGTTCCCCGTGTGCGGGCAGCCCGGTGGCGCCGAGGACGTTGGGGGTGCGCCACGTACCGGAGGCGTCGACGACCGCCCGCGCGGTGATCTCGGTGCCGTCGGCGAGGCGGATCAGGAACGGCGCCTGTTCCCGGCCCCGGCTGCGGACCCGGTCGATGCCCACCCGGCCGATCCCGGTGACCCGCGCCCCGTACCGGATGTTGCCGGCGAGGGCGGGCAGCTTGGCGAGGGGTTCGAGATAGTCGGTGACGAGCTCGCCCCCGGTCGGCAGGTTCCCGGGGTCCGGGGCGGTCCAGCCGTCGGCCTCCAGGAGCCGGCGCGCGGCGGGGTCGATGTCGTACCGCCAGGGGGAGAACAGCCGCACGTGTCCCCACTCGCTGATCGCGGCGCCGGCCGCGGGGCCCGACTCCAGGACGAGGAAGTCCTGACCGCGTTCGGCGAGGTGGGCGGCGGCTGCCAGGCCCACCGGGCCGGCGCCGATGACGACGACCGGAAGCCCGGCGGGGGTGGGTGCGGTGCTGCTCATCGGTGAGGGCCTCTCGCTGGCTGTTGCCGGACGTGGTTAGAAGCGGAATCCGGTGGTCAGGGCCTTGTCGTGTGCCCGCTGGAACCGGGCCTCCGCGCGCTGGGCGGCGGTGCTGACCGCGTCGTTGCAGTCCTCGCAGAACCTGACCCCGGCGGCCACGGTGGCGGTGCGGGCCTCGGTGAGCTTGCGGATGATCGCGAACATGACCGCTCCTTGTTTCGACGTTCCTCTAACTTCATTGCTTAGGCTGCCATCTAATTTGAAATTCGTCAAGGCAGCATGATCGGTGATCTCCGTCGCGGGAGCGGGCTCAGGTTCCGACCGTGCGGCTGCGGCGTTCCAGGAGGAGTACGTCGCGCCACACCCCGTGGTGCCGTCCGACCCGCTCGCGGGTGCCGATGGTCCGGAACCCGGCCCGGTGGTGCAGCGCCAGGCTCGCGGTGTTGCCCGGGAAGATCCCCGCCTGGACGGTCCAGATCCCCGCCGCCTCCGTCGAGGTGACGAGCGCGGCCAGGAGCGCCGAGCCGACGCCCAGGCCGCGCGCGGCGGGGTGGACGTAGACGCCGTGCTCGACGACCCCGGCGTAGGCCGGCCGGGTGGACACCGCCGTCGCCGCCACCCAACCGAGCACCGCGCCGGCACCGTCGACCGCGACGTGGCGGTGCCCGGGCAGCCGGGTGGCGTCGAACTGCTCCCAGTTGGGCGCGGCGGTCTCGAAGGTGGCGTCACCGCTGTCGATCCCGGCCTGGTAGATGGCCAGGACGACCCCGGCGTCGGCGGGCGTCATCGCCCGGACGGCTCTCATGGGCGGGAGTCCTCGGTATCGGGGGCGGGGCGGCCCGTGACGGTGACGGCGGCCGGGTTGTCGTTCCCCCGAAAGTCGCCGACCGGCTCGGCCAACGCGAACAGGTTGCGCACCGTCGCCACGACCAGCGCGGTCGCGGCGAGCAGCGTGGCGGGGTCGACGCGGTCGGGGGTCTCCGCCGGAGTCTGGTAGCCCGGCATGCCCATGCCGATCCCGACGGCGGCCAGGCCTGCGGCGGCGTAGCGGCGGTTGTCCGACGGCATGGGCGCCGCACGCAGTGCCACCCCGGTGTCCCGGCCCGCCCGGTCGAGGGCGGCGAGCAGCTCCCCGGCGGGTCCGCCGGCCTCCACCGCCGCGGCGCCCGACAGCTCGGCGGCGCCGTCCACGTTGATGACGAACGTGCCGGCCCGGACCTGGGGCGCGTGCCGGGCGGAGCCGAGGGCGCCCGCCTCTTCGGCGTCCAGGTACGCCACCGCGAGGCCCACCCCGTCGGGCAGCCAGGGCGCGAGTTGTCGGGCGGATTCCAGGACCACCGCGCACCCGGAGGCGTTGTCCGCCGCCGCTGGTAGCCGCTGGCGCGGGTCGTCTCCCACGCCGTCGTGGTGCGCGGTCAACAACACCGACACCCCGCCGGGTACGGGCCGCGCGAACACGCCGTGCACGTTGACCCCGTCGGCGGCCACGGTCCGCAGCGGCACCGAGGCGGTCACCACGCCGCCCCGGCCCATCCGTTCGTGGACCTCGGCACGCACGCCGATCACCGCGACCGTGGCCGGGGTCGGTCCGGCGATCATCTTCGGCATCCAGCCGCCGTCGTCCACCCCGCGCGCCACGAGCAGCCCGGCGGCCCCCTCCGAGGCCGCCCGGCGCGAAACATCGGCCCCGACGACGGGTACGAGGACCCAGCGCCCCGACCAGTCGGCGTCCCCGACACGGGCCAGCGGGCCGGTACGCGGTGCGGGCACGTCGGCGGAGACCAGGTGCTCGGCGAAGTCGCGCCGGTGCACGAGGGGCCGCGACCTGCCCTCCTCGTCGGTCCAGTCCATGGTCGGGGTCGCGTACAGCTCGCGGACCGCCGCGACCGGGAACCCGTCGGACGTGACCGTGGCGCCCAGTTCGCGCAGCCGTCCGGCGAGGTACCCGGCTGCGGCCCGCCCGCCCGGGGTGCCGACCCGGCGGCCGGCGTACTCCGGTGAGGCGAGGGCCCGGACGACGGCGGTGAGCCGGTCGGTGGGGGTGGTGCCGGGGTCGACGGCGCGCGTCGTCCCCGGCGTGGCCCGCGTCATCCGCAGCACCCGGCTCCGGCGGCCACCGCCTCGGCCTTCGCCTCGGGGGCACAGCAGGTCCCGGCCTCCTGTGCGGCCGTGGCGGTGCCGCAGCACGTGCCTGCCGGAGCCCCAGCGTCGGCGGCGGGGGAGGCCGTGCCGGTGGCCGCCGTGGCGGTGCCGCAACAGCCGCCCGACGCGGCCGGCGGGTTCAACGCCTCGGCCGGATCCCCGGCGAACCCGCCCACCGGGATGTTCTCGATCGTCATGTCCGACTCCTGTCTCGAATGTTGTCGAAGTAACGGAAGCTTGCAGTCTGATTTGACATCTGTCAACCTAGAGATATGTCGAAGCAGCCTGCGGTCCTCACGCTCACCCCCGTCGTCGCCGAGGCATGCTGCACCCCCCTGACCAGCGCGGCCGTCACGCCAGCGGCGGCGGAGGAGCTCGCGCCCGCCTTCAAGGCCCTGGGCGATCCGGTCCGGCTGCGGCTGATCTCGATGATCGCCTCCGCCGAGGGCGGCGAGGCGTGCGTGTGCGACATCTCCGACTCCATCGACCTGTCCGGCCCGACGATCTCCCACCACCTGAAGGTGCTGCGCGAGGCCGGCCTGATCGACGGCGAGCGCCGGGGCACCTGGATCTACTACCGGGTCCTGCCGGAGAAGGTCACCGCCCTGTCGCGGCTGCTCAACCTCGCCACCGGCTGAGGCCGCCAGCGGACCTCGCTCGGCCAGCCGGCGGGCACGGGGCGCCACGCGGAACGTTGCCGGGCACGGGGCGGCGCACCTCCACCTGCGGGTACGTCACCTGATGTTCATGATCGGGAATTTGACGGGCCAGGACGCGCCCATGTGAGATCAGGGCATGCTGATATCAGCTCCCCCTGATGTGCTCCGCCTGCTCGGCGACCCGCTGCGCGCCCGGATCGCCGAGTTCCTCGCCGAGGGCCCCGCCTGCACCTGCCACCTGGTCGAGGAGCTGGACGCGACGCAGTCCAACATCTCCAACCATCTCCGGGTACTCCGCGAAGCCGGCCTCGTCGCCGCCGAGCCCCGGGGCCGGTTCACCTACTACCGGCTGCTGCCCGAGCCCCTCGAAGCCGCCGCCGGACACCTGACGGCGCTGGCCGCCCGCGCCCGGGACACCGCCGCCGTCCGCCAGGAATGCTGATGACCCCGCCCCTGCCCCGCCGCCTCCTAGCGGAGTTCCTCGGTACCGCGCTCCTCGTCGCCGTGGTCGTCGGCTCCGGGATCATGGCCGCGACCCTGTCGCTGGACGACACCGGCCTCCAGCTCCTGGAGAACTCCACCGCCACGGTCCTCGGCCTCACCGTGCTGATCCTGGTGTTCGGCCCGGTGTCCGGCGCGCACTTCAACCCCGTCGTCTCCCTCGCCGACTGGTGGTTGCACCGTTCCACCGGCGGCGGACTCGCCGGCCGCGACCTCGGCCCGTACGCCCTCGCCCAGGTGGCCGGCGCGATCGGTGGCGCGATCCTCGCGAACCTGACGTTCGCGCTGCCCGCGGTGACGATGTCCACGAAGCACCGCGACGCCGGGCACCTGTGGCTGGGCGAGACCGTCGCGACCGCCGGACTGGTCCTGCTCGTCTTCGCCCTGGTCCGCACCGGGCGCGCGGCCCTGGCGGCCCCGGCCGTGGGCGCGTACATCGGGGCGGCGTACTGGTTCACCAGCTCCACGTCCTTCGCCAACCCCGCGGTCACCGTCGGGCGGGCGTTCACGGACACCTTCGCCGGCATCAGCCCCGGCTCCGTACCCGCCTTCGTCGGTTTCCAGGTTCTCGGTCTGCTGATCGGCACCGCCGCCGTCGTGGCCCTCTACCCGAACCCCGCCACCCCGGTCACCGGGCGCGAGGCCGTCGACCCCGCCCCGACCGGGGCGGCCACCCCGACACCGAAACTACGACCCTCTTCGCCGAACTGACCAGCCGCCGACCAGCCGAACCGACCCTCCAGGAGCCGTCATGAGTACCAGGCCATCCGTCCTGTTCGTCTGCGTCCACAACGCCGGCCGCTCCCAGATGGCCGCCGGCTGGCTCCGCCACCTCGCGGGCGACGCCGTCGAGGTCCGGTCCGCCGGGTCCGCGCCCGCCGACGCCGTCAACCCCGTGGCCGTCGCGGCGATGGCCGAGGTGGGCATCGACATCACCGCGAACAGGCCGAGGATCCTCGACTACGAGACCGCCGAAGCCTCCGACGTGATGGTCACCATGGGCTGCGGCGACGTGTGTCCGGTGTTCCCCGGCAAGCGTTACGAGGACTGGGTCCTGGCGGATCCGGCGGGCCAGGGCATCGACGCCGTCCGGCCGATCCGCGACGAGATCAGGACCCGCGTCGAGGGGCTCCTCGCGTCCCTCGGGATCGACTAGGCGCCGACCTGACGAGGACCGCGGTGCCGGGCGGGCGAGGTCGCACGTCCACATCGGACTTATCGGCCCGACCGGTTAAGTTAATGGGAAACTATAGTAACTGTTTATACAGCTAAGTCTTTCTTAAGGTGAATTACAGGTTACGTTACGTGACCCGCAGTGATGCTTCCCACCTCCGCAGTTGCGGAGCGTGCCCGGTGGTCCACTCCCCACACCGCCGTGCGCGTGAGACTGGGAAGGACACCCCCTCACATGACTCACGGAAGTAACTGGCCCCGGCGGGCGGCTCTCGTCACCACCGCCGTCGTCGCCGGTGGCGCACTGGCTACCGCCGGGTTCGCCACCTCCGGCAGCTTCGGGCTCGCCACCACCCCGGACACCGTCACCGTCAGTGCCGACCCGGACACCGCCGTTCGTGACGCTCTGGAATCCCTCACCGGCGTCGACGCGGGTGGCCAGGGCGTGGCCGACGGCGCGGACAAGTACACCGCGCGGGACGTGAACGTCGCCGCTGACGGTTCGCGGCACGTGCGCTTCGACCGGACGTACAAGGGCCTGCCCGTGCTGGGCGGCAGCGTCGTCGTGAACAGCGGGCGCGACGGCCAGTTCGGCAAGGCGCAGGGTACGGCCATCTCGGTCGACACCACCCCGAAGATCGACGCCGCCCAGGCCGCCAGCGCCGTGGCGGCCAAGTGGAGCAAGCTCACCGTCGGCGCCGCCCCGGTGCTGGCCGTGGACGTGCTCGACGGCGCGCCCGCGCTCGTCTGGGAGGTCAAGGCCGACGGGACTGCCGCCGACGGCACCCCGAGCAAGGGAAAGATCCGGGTCAGCGCCGCGACCGGCGCGGTACTCGGCGCCTCCAGCAGCGTGCGCACCCTGACGGCCCCCGGTACGAAGACCGCCGCGGGTGCCGCCCAGGCCGCCGCCGCCGGTCCGGTCGCCGGCAACGGCAAGGGCCTGCTCGTCGGCAACGTCGCCATCGACGTCAACCAGAAGGCCGACGGCACCTACGAGCTCCTCGACCCGACCCGGGGCGGCCAGGAGACCCGGGACGCCAACGGTAAGGGCGACGGCAGGGGCGCGCTCCCGAAGGCGCAGACCACCGCGTTCTCCAGCGCCACCTCCACGTTCGGCAACAACGCGCTCAGCAACCGGGCCACGGCCGCCGTGGACGCGCACTACGGCGTCGCGCAGACCTGGGACTACTTCAAGAACGTCCACAACCGCAGCGGCATCAACAACCAGGGCACCGGCGCCCTGTCGGTGGTGCACTACGGCAACGCGTACCAGAACGCCTTCTGGGACGACGACTGCTACTGCATGTCCTACGGTGACGGCGCGAGCAACACCCACCCGCTGACCGAGCTCGACGTCGCCGGCCACGAGATGGCGCACGGCGTCACCTTCGCGACCGCGAACCTGGACTACGGCAACCCGGACCTGGGGATCTTCAAGGAGTCCGGCGGGCTCAACGAGGCCACCAGCGACATCTTCGGCACCCTCGTGGAGTTCCGGGCCAACATGGCCGTGGACACCCCGGACTACCTGATCGGCGAGGAGATCGACTACTTCGGCAACGGCAAGCCGCTGCGCTACCTGGACGACCCGGCGAAGGACGGCCGCTCGTTCAACTGCTGGAACGCGCAGATGGGCACCACCCAGGACCCGCACCTGACGTCCGGCGTCGGTAACCACCTGTTCTTCATCGCGGCGGTCGGTTCCGGCGCGCGCACCGTCAACGGCGTCAACTACAACAGCCCGGTGTGCAACAACGCCCCGGCGGTGAACGGCCTCGGCAACGACAAGTTCGGCAAGATCTGGTACCGCGCGCTGACCAGCTACATGGTCAGCACCGAGACGTACCCGAAGGCCCGGATCTCGACCCTGAAGGCCACCAACGACCTCTACGGTGCCGCCGAGTGCACCACGATGAAGGCCGCGTGGACCGCTGTCGGCGTCGTCGCCCAGGCCGGGGAGCCGGCGTGTGCCGCCAACCCGACGCCGACCGCGACCGCCACCCCCACCGTCAAGCCGACCGCCACGCCCACCGTGCAGCCGACGGTCCAGCCGACCGGTGGCACGTGCACCGCGGCCCAGAAGGTCACCAACGGCACCTTCGAGACGGGTACCGCCCCGTGGACCGGTGACACCGGCGTCATCCAGGCCGGCACCTCGGCCCAGCCCGCGCACGGCGGTACCCGGATGGCGTGGCTCGGTGGCAACGGCCGCGCCGTGACCGAGTCGCTGTCGCAGCAGATCTCCATCCCGGCCGGCTGCAAGGCCAGCCTGAAGTTCTACCTGCACATCGACACCGCCGAGACCGGCACCACCGTGTACGACAAGTTCACCGTGTTCGCCGGCAGCACCGCGCTGGGGAGCTACTCCAACGTGAACAAGGCGGCCGGGTACACCCTGCGGACGTTCGACCTGTCGAACTACGCCGGGCAGACCGTCACCCTGAAGTTCTCCGAGACCGAGGACTCCTACCTCAAGACCAGCTTCGTCCTCGACGACGTCACGGTCACCCTCTCCTGACAGCTTCTGGAGGGAAGAGCGGGCCGGTCACCTACGGGTGGCCGGCCCACTCCCATTCCATGGCGTGCAGGCCCTGGCGGACGTCCTGGACGGCGATCGTGGCGGTCAGCGACTCGCCGAGGGGTACGTCCCGCACCACCTGGATCTCGGCGTCGACGGAGGCCTGCGAGTACTCGTGGATGTTCACCGGTACGGCGCGCGGGTCGAAGACCACCTCCGCCACGTACAGCCCCGCCGGCACGCCGAAGATCCGGCCGAACCGGTGCTCGGGCTGCCCGCCGGGTTCGAACCGCATCTCGTACTCGAAGACCACGATCTCGCCCGGGGTCAGCGTCCGGTCGAACAGCAGCTCGGTCACCATCAGCCCGGAGTCCGGGTCGGCGCGCACCCGGCCGCGCCGGCAGCCGCGCAGGGTCCGCAGGGTGCCGGCCGGGCTGACCGGGTCGTCGGCCTGGAAGGTCACCCGGCACACGTCCACGGGGCCGATCGCGCGCCCGACGTGGTGCACCCACAGCTTGGCCTCCGCGCCGTGCCGGTCCAGCTCGTACCGGTCGTGCATGCTCAGCCAGGTCAGGTCGGGGTTGAGCACCTCCGGATCGGTGGCGACCCCGAGTTCGTCCAGGGTGTGCCGCAGGGAGATGTGCTCGTCGTAGAGCTGGTCGAAGCCCACCCACGGCTGCGTCTCCAGCCGGCCCCGGTGCCGGGGCGGCCCCAGGAGCGCGGTCAGGGAGCCGCCGGGCAGGCCGAGCAGTTCCTCCAGGGCGGTGACGGCCCGCAGGGACTGGGCGCGTTCCGGGCGGCTGCGTCCGCGCCGCCAGAAGCTCAGCGTCATCACACTGACCGAGATGCCCTCCGCCGCCAGCTTCGCCTGGACCCGCTCCAGGCTGAGTCCACGGACCTCGATCGCCCGGTTCAGGGCGGCGGCGAAGGTGTTGGGGCCGGCGTGCTGGTGCGCGCCGTGTTCCGGAGCATGGGTCACCCCACGAGTGTGCGGGCTGAGCAGGCAAAGTACAGAGAGTTCAGGTCAGGGAATCGGTTGCGAACTCCTCGCGCCCCACGACCCGCAGCAGTTCCAGCAGCGCCCCGTTCCCCGTTCCCGGCGGGGCGGTGAACACCAGCAGCCGCTGGTCCTCGCTGGGGGTCAGCAGCACCTCGAAGTCCAGTTCGATCAGGCCCACGGTCGGGTGCAGCACCCGCATCCGGCTGCTCCGCCGCACCCCGACCTCGTGCAGCTCCCACAGCTCGGCGAACTCGGGGCTGGCCGCCCGCAGCCGCCGGACCAGGGTCGCCGACGCCGCGTCGTTTCCCCGCCGGCCGGCCGCCGCGCGCAGGTCGGCCACGTGCAGCCGGCTGTAGTGGTCGTGCTCCTCCGCCGGGTACGCGGCGCGGACCAGCGGGTCGGTGAACCACCGCCAGACGATGTTGCGCCCGTGCGGGGAGACGGTGCACACGGTGCCGAAGAGGGCCTCGGACATCGGGTTCTGCGCGAGCAGGTCGCCGAGGTCGCCGAGGATCTGGGCGGGGCTCCCGGTGAGCTGGTCGAGCAGGTGCAGCAGCCCGGGCCGGACGTGTTCCCCGGCGGGCCGGCCGGCGGGCGGCCGGTGCCCGGTGAGCAGGTAGAGGTGGTCGCGTTCGTCGTCGTCGAGCCGGAGGGCGCGGGCCAGCGCGGCGACCAGCTGGGTCGAGGGCTGGGTGCTGCGGGCCTGTTCGAGGCGCACGTAGTAGTCGGCGGACATGCCGGCGAGCAGGGACACCTCCTCGCGGCGCAGCCCGGGGGTGCGCCGGCGCGGACCGGCCGACAGCCCGACCTCCTGGGGGCGCAACCGTTCCCGGGAGCGGCGGAGGAAGTCGGCGAGTTCGGGGCGGTCCATGCTCCCGAGTATCACTCGCACCCGTGGGCGTAGCCAGGGAGCGGCGCTCCTAGCCACAACTCTCCGCTCCTCACGGCGGCGGATCGGTGGAACGGTCACGGCAACCGAAAAACCGATCTTCCGGGGGTACGAGATGTCGAAGGCAGTCAGGTTCACCGAGTACGGCGGGCTCGCGGCCCTGCGGGTCGAGGAGGTGGCCCGCCCGGTGCCCGGCGCCGGTCAGGTGCTCGTCCGGGTGCGCGCCGCCGGGATCAACCCGGTCGAGGCGGCCATCCTCACGGGCTTCTTCGCGGAGCACTGGCCGGCGACGCTGCCGGCCGGGCTGGGCAGCGACGTGGCCGGGGTCGTCGAGGAGGTCGGCGCGGACGTGGCCGGCTTCGGGGTGGGGGAGGAGGTGCTGGGGTTCACGCACACGTTCGAGCTGGGCCGGGGGAGTTTCGCGGAGTTCGTGGTGGTCGAGGCGGCCGAGCTGGTCCGCAAGCCGGCCGGTGTGCCGTGGGAGGCGGCGGGCGCCCTGTTCGTGGCGGGCACGGCGGCGTACGCGGCGGTCCGGGCGGTGGGGGTCGCCGAGGGGGACACGGTGGTGGTGGCCGGGGCGGCCGGCGGGGTCGGTTCGCTGGCGGTGCAGCTGGCCCGGGAGGCGGGCGCGACGGTGCTGGGCCTGGCGAGTGAGCGGCACCACGCCTGGCTGACGGACCACGGGATCGTCCCCGTCCCCTACGGCCCCGGAGTGGCCGACCGGATCCGGGCCGCCGCGGGCGGAAAGGTCGACGCGTTCGTGGACACGGTTGGCGAGGGTTACGTGGAACTCGCGCTCGAACTGGGCGTCGTCCCCGACCGGATCGACACGATCATCGACTTCGCGGCGGCGGCCCGGCACGGGGTCAGGACGGAGGGCAACCTCCAGGCGGCGACGGCGGACGTGCTGGCGGAGCTGGTCGGCCGTGTCGACAAGGGACTGCTGGAGGTGCCGATCGAGGCCTCGTACCCCCTGGATCGGGTCCGGGACGCCTTCGAGCACCTGGCTCGTGGGCACAACCGGGGCAAGATCGTGCTCGTTCCTTAAGGCTTTGGCACAGTGTTCGGATTGTGTTGGCGAGTCGGGAACATCGATCTAAGATTCCCCATCGACGTCTCGGTGTGATGGGGGTACCGGTGCGAAAACGTTCTCTGGCCCGATTTTCCGTCCTGTGCGTGGTGCTGGCCGCCGCTGCCGGGTGCACGTCCGCACCGGAGGGCAAGGGAAATCCGGACCTGGCACCACGGGGCACGACGATGACGACGGCCAAGCCCACCCGGCAGAACCTGGACAACAAGGTCAGCCTGTCGGGCAAGGTCACCGTCAACCCGGTGTTCGGCCTGGTCGCCCCGGTGGCCGGTCAGGTGCGCTACCTCGACGTGGCCGCGCCGGCGAGTACCCCGACCAAGCCGACCCGGGTCGGTGCGGTCTGGGTGAACGGCAAGGCCAGCAACATCGAGGTCCCGGCGGGATCGACGTTCGCGGGGCGGTTGGCCGAGGACAAGGCCACCGTCCCGGCGGGCATGCCGGTCGCCTCCGCGCGGTTCGCGGGCTACGGCATCGTGGCCGACATCGACGGCGCCCAGGCCTACCGGATCTCCGACGCCCTCGGCTCCGTGCAGGCGCAGATCAAGAACGGTCCCGGGCCGTTCCCCTGCACCGTGCTCGGCACCATCGCGGCCCTGCCCGCCGGGACGATCCCGGAGCCGCCCGCCCCGACGGCGAAGCCCTCCGCCGGCCAGTCCCCGGGCCGGCAGATGCCGGAACGTAAGCAGGAGACGGAGCCGTCCACGCCGACCGGGCTGCGCCTGGTGTGCACGGCCCCGCCCGGCGTGAAGCTGATCAACGGCGTGGACGCCACCCTCCAGGTGGTGACCGAGAAGGCGACGAACGTGCTCACCGTGCCGGTCGAGGCGGTCGCCGGTACGCAGGGCAAGGGCAAGGTCGACGTCGTGAAGCCCGACGGCACCCGGGAGACCCGCGACGTCGAACTCGGCCTGACCGATGGCAAGGTCGTGGAGATCCGTTCGGGGCTGACCGGCGACGAGACGGTCGCCGTGCCCGGGCCGAACCTGCCACCGGCCCCCGGCGGCGACCCGAACGGCAACGGCGGCAAGGGCCAGTGAACACGCCGCTGTTGCAGCTCACCGGGATCACCAAGACGCTCAAGGGCCAGACGGCGCCGCGCGACATCCTCACCGGCGTGGACCTGGCCGTCCACAGTGGGGAGAGCGTGGCGATCCTCGGCCGGTCCGGCTCGGGCAAGAGCACGCTGCTCAGCCTGATCGGGCTGTTCGACCGGCCGGACGGCGGCGAGTACCTGCTGGGTGGCCGCGACATCACCCGGCTCCCCGAACGCAAGGCCGCCGCACTGCGCAGCGCCGAGTTCGGCTTCGTCTTCCAACGGTTCTTCCTGCTCAAGCACCTCACGGCCGCGCAGAACGTGGCCATGGCCCTCGTCAACGGCCAGGGCTGGCTGGGCGGGCGCAGGCGCCGCGCGACCGTGATGGCCGCGCTGGAACAGGTCGGCATCGCGCACCTCGCCAAGCACCGCCCGCCCCGGCTGTCCGGCGGCGAGCAGCAGCGGGTGGCCATCGCGCGCGCCCTGGTCCGCGAGCCGCGGATCCTGCTGGCCGACGAGCCCACCGGGGCACTGGACACCGAGACGGGGCAACTGGTGATCGAGGCGTTGCGTTCGGCGACCGACCGGGGCTGCGGGCTGATCCTGGTCACCCACGACCGGGACCACGCCGACCGGATGGGCCGGGTCCTGCAACTCGTCGACGGCGTGCTCGCCCCGGCCGGTGCGCGGGTGGGTGCCTGATGGCGCTGTCCGGCCGGTTCCGGTCCTCCCTGGTCATCGGGCTCCAGGGCATCCGGGCCCGCAAGATGCGTACGTTGCTGTCGATGGTCAGCCTGTTCCTCGGGGTGCTCGCCGTCGTGGTCGTGCAGGCCGGCGCGGAACTGGCCGCCGCCGCCGCGCTCGCCGACGTCGAACTGCGCGAGGGCAAGGACGGCACCGTGCAGATGTTCGTGCCCTCCGAGGGCGCCGCGGGCACGATCGCGATGGACACCCTCAAGGGGCGCAAGGACGCGGTGGGGGTCATCAGTACCGGCGCGATCATCGGCGAGCCCGGGGTCACGCCGATCAACCCGCACGCGGCGCCGTTCGACGGCCGGGGCCGGGGTCCCGACAGCGACTACTACTGCGACAGTTCCGGCTACTGCTTCCCGGGCCGCGACCCCAAGCTGGCGGCCACCTCGCCCGGCCAGGCGATCGAACTGGGCCTGTCGGGGATGACCGGGGACGTCCGGCAGTTCCGGCCCTACCGACCGGTGTCCGGCCAGTGGCTCGACTTCGACTCGGCCCCGTCGTTGTCGCCCCGGCTGGTGCTCAACAAGGAGGCCGCGAAGGGCTTCGGACGCTACCGGGTACCGGCGGAGATGCGCATCGAGGGCGCGCCCGTCAACCCGACGCCCAGGATCATCGGCGTGGTGGACGACGGGGACGAGCAGCCCAGGGCGTACGTCCGCGCCGACGAACTCCTCACCTGGATGCCCACGACGGTCGCCAACCAGCGCAACGGCGGCCTCCAGGTGCTCCTCGCGCCCACGGCCACCGAGATCGAGCAGATCCTGAAGTCCCGGCTCGTGGCCAACGGGGTGGCCGCCGACCACATGGAGTCCCGGGTCATCAACTCGAAGGAGCAGATCGCCTCCCAGTTGGCGCTGATGCGCTGGGTGTTCCTGGGCATGGCCGGGCTCGTCCTGCTGATCGGCGTCGCCGGCATCCTCAACGTCGGCCTGGCCACGGTCGGCGAACGCGTGGAGGAGTTCGCGCTCCGGCGCGCGGTCGGCACGCCACGGTCGCTACTGGCCGGCATCGTGCTCGCCGAGACCCTGCTCACCGGGCTGTTGACGTCCGCCGCCGCGATCGGGTTCGGCGTCCTGGGCCTGAAGGTCCTCGGCTCGGTCCTCGCGGGCCGGGGCCCGTTCCCGCAGCAGCTCGACTTCCCCTGGCAGGCCGGGGTCGCCGGGGTCGTCGCGGGGCTGATCGCCGGCCTGTTGGGCGGGCTGATCCCGGCGATCAGGGCCGCACGGGTACCGATCGCGACGGTGATGCGCGCGTAGCCGGGCACGGCGCTGTGCCGGGCTTCGCGCGGGCGGCGCGCGCCGGGCCTACAGCGGTTCCTCGTGGGCGTGGGTGACCGGCCGCACGGTCGGTCGCCAGCCCTCCGGCAGCGTCGCCGGGGAGGTCATGGTCTCGCCGTTCGGGCCGAGACACAGGTAGCCGCCCGAGGCGTGCACCGGTCCCCAGATCGGATCCGGTGTCAACGGCTCCTGGCAGTGCCGGCAGGGTGGCGCGTCGGAGCGGGCCGCGACGGCGCGGCCGTTGAGCCCGGTGGGTGGTAAGACGGTCGGATGGCCGCCGGTGTTCTCGATGGTGCTGGTCACAGTGCCCCCCTTGAATCCCAAGGTGAACAACGACCGGGGACCCCAGCCCGTTGCGCCCGACACGCCGGCGAGTACGTCAGAACCAGAGCGCCACGCGGTGGTCGTCGTCCGTGACGTACACCGGGCGGCCGTCGAGCTCGGCCACGCCCTCGACATTGTGGAACCCGTTGATCGGCCCCACCACCTCGGGCGTGATCACGAAGGTGTCGCTGTCGGGCAGCCGGAACCGCAGGTGCCGGCACGGCACCCCGCCGCCGTGCGGGTGGTCGTCGAGCAGCACGGACTCCTTGCCCACGGCGTCGATCGAGCCGACCACCGCGTCGAACGAGCCGTCCGGCCGGGCGGACAGCGCCCGGATCCCGGTCAGCACGCCCTCCTCGGCGGCGTCGAGCACGTGCACGGCCGCCACCTTGGGTTCGCCGCCGTCGAACAGGTCCCCCGCGTCGGCGAGTTCGACCACGATCGGCGCGCCGTCGGCGGTCACCGGGAACCGCAGCCCGAGCAGGAGGCTGCCCGACGGGGTGAACGCCGCGCCCTCGATGTTGACCGGCAGGTCGCCCTCGACGATCCGGGTGATCCACTTCTTGCCGCGTTCGGTGCCCCGGTTGAGGGTCTCCACGATGAACCGCTGGTGCACCGTGCTCCCCGGGGCGAGCGGCGCGATCCCCGCCCCGGTCAGGGCGTCGTTGATCGCCCGGTGCAGCCGGAACTGGTTGCGGGCCACCTCCAGCCGCACGGGACCGGGCCCCGCCGCGTCGGCCTCCCGGAACCGGGCCGCGAACGCCCGGCGGGGCTGCAACGGCCCGCGCTTGCTGCCGAAGTGCGAACCGAGGACGTAGACGTACCCGTCCCGGTAGGCGAGGGCCTCGGAGTCCTCGGTGCGGCCGGCCTCCGCCCCGGCCTCGGTGGCCAGCAGGTGCGTCGACCAGGTGCCGTCCGGGGCGCGGCCGAGCAGGGCGATCGACTCCTCGACCGGGCCCTCGTCGAGCACGGTCCACAGTGCGGCCGTCCAGCCGCGCGCGGCGAGCAGCTCGGGGGAGCGGACGGTCAACAGGTCGGAAGCCTCGTTGACGCCCACGGACAGTTCGACGGTGGCATGCGTGGTCACCTGCCGAGCGTACTTCCAGGACCGGGTCCGGGTGGGAGAGCTGTGGCGCACAGTACCCCCGGAAAAGGCTCTAGACCTCGATCTCCTCCTCGATCTTGCGCAGCTGGTGGCGGGCCATCGCCAGGTTCGACCGGTTCTTGTGCAGTGCCAGGTAGATGAACAGGCCGCGCCCGGAGTGCCCGGTGATGGGCCGGATCATGTGGTACTGGCTACCCAGCGTGATCAGGATGTCCTCGATGCTGTCCTGGAGGTTGAGCATCTCCATCGCCCGCATCTTGGCCCGCACCACGTCGGTGTTCCCGGCGGCGGCCACCGACAGGTCCAGCTCCTTGCCGCCGCCCAGGATGCCCAGGGCCATCCCGCTGGAGTAGTCGACGATCGCCACCCCCAGGGCGCCCTCGATCGACATCGCGTCCTTCAGCGCCGTGTCCATGTTCATGGTGCTTCCCTTCTTGGCGTTCACGGGTTTCTCCTTCACGAGGGGTCCTATGACAGTCGGGTGAGTGCGGCGTCCACCAGCGCGCCGATCCGGTCGGCGGATCCGCGCGCCTCCAGGTGCAGCCGGCCGATGTTGGTGTCCGGGCCGGTCAGGACGGTGAGCAGGGCGGACTGGCCGGCGGCGTACACGCCGACGTGGCCGTGGGCGGCCCGGGTGACGGTGTCGCGGAAGGTGCCCCGGTCCAGCGCGCCGGCCAGCTGCTGGCCGAGGGCGAGGTACGCCGCGGACAGCGCCGCCAGCATGTCGGGTTCGACGCCCGACACGTCGTGGGCGATCAGCAGCCCGTCGGTGCTCGCCACGGAGCTGCCCACGGTGTTCCGGAGCCGGCTCCGGAGTTCCTTGAGCTCCCCCAGTACCTCGACCTGAACGTCCATCCGCAGTCTCCTCCCGGGATTCGCCCGCCATCGAAAGAACCTCACAGCTTCCCCAGGGCGGCGCGCACCCGCAGCAGCACGTCCGTACTCGGCGCCTCGGCGGGCCGGACGTCGCGCCGCGCCCACGGCGAACCCGGCATCGGCCCCCGGCGGGGCAGCTCGTCGGCGAGCAGGGCGGCGACGGGCGCGGCCGGCGGGTACGCGCGCGGCGGGGCCGACAGCAGCCCGGCGGCCACGAGCCGGCGCGCGTCGAGGGTGACGGCGAACGCGGACCGGCCCAGCCGGCAGGCCAGGTCCAGCGGGGAGCGGCGCCCGTCGGCGTTGGCCACGAGTTCCCACTGCACGTCGGTGAGCGTGACCCGGCGGTGCGGGATCCGGGAGACGGGGACGAGTGGCGCGGAGTCCACGGCCGGGTCGGGCCAGGCCTCGGCGAGCAGGCTGGACCGCCGGGCGAGCTCGCGTTCGAGGACGGGGAACGGGGTGCCGAGGACGTTGTCCAGCGGGTGGCGGGACTCGGGGACGAAGCCGAGCGGGCCCGCGCCGGGGCCGAGGACGAAGTAGGCCGCGTCGATGGTGGCCGACCGGACGCACAGTTGCAGCTCGCCCGGGGTGAGGTGCCCGCCGCCGGTCAGCTCCTCGGCCGCGCCGGGCCCGGACACCGCGTCCCAGGTCTCCGAGCTGATCCGCCCCGAGGCGGTGAGCAGCCGGCCCACTCCGGGCACGGCCGGGCAGGTCGCGTAGCCGAGCAGGCCCGCCACCAGGTACAACGTGCCACCGGGGCGGCCGGCCAGGTGCGCCGCGCCGGTCGCGCCCGACGTACACAGCTGGGCCAGTTCCTCCAGGAGCCCCACTCAGCCCACCAGCTCCTCGATCAGCAGCCGCAGCCGCCGCCGGGTGAGCGCGATGTTGCCGGTCTCCCGGTCGAGCCACAGGTGCAGGACGAGCCGGCTGTCGAACCGGACCGGCAGGCAGTGGAACACGTGGTAGCCGGAGGCGGCCGTGACGACGATGTCCTCCAGGTCGTCCCCGCCGGGGGCGGAGGCGAACGCGGCGGTGTCGAGCATGGCGTGCATCAGCTCGGCGGTGCCGGCGGCGGTGGCCTCCGGACTGTTCCCCGGGACCGCGCCGACCGTGTCGACCGGCAGGCCCGTGGTGTAGTCGATGAGGCTCGCGCCGCGGGCTCCGTTGATCGTCATCGCCTGACGGAGGAGGCCGTCGATGTCGCGCACTCCAGCAAGCTACCCCGTGGAAACTCTCCAAATTGGAGATGTGACTGTCCGGTATTCGATGCGTCCAGGACGTATAGAAAGCGCTTTATCGGGAGGTGAGAAGGGCGACTTATGGTAAAAAGCTCATTGGCACGCCCAGACCTGGACATCGATAACCGCTTATGTCACTGTGGGCTGGAATTTCGGCCCCTGGAGGATCCATGCGTCGTCTGTTCGTCGTCGGACTGGCCCTGGTCGCCGCCATCGCGGGGACCCCGCCGGCGCACGCCGCCCCGCGCGCCACCCAGAGCGAGCCGATCTACTCCTACACCGACGCGATCCGCGAGGCGGTGTACGTCGAGACACCGTTGGACAACGACGGCAACGGCGTGCGGGACACGGTGGCCGTCGACATCGTCCGGCCCCGCGAGCCCGCCCAGGCCGGCGCCAGGGTCCCCGTGATCATGGACGCCTCGCCGTACTACCAGTGCTGCGGCCGGGGCAACGAGAGCGAGAAGAAGGTCTACGCCAACGGCGTGGTCACCAAGTTCCCGCTGTACTACGACAACTACTTCGTCCCGCGCGGCTACGCCTTCCTCGCCGTGGATCTCGCCGGCACCTCCCGCTCGACGGGCTGCATGGACGTCGGCGGCCCCGAGGAGGTCCTCGGCGCGAAGGCGGTGATCGACTGGCTGAACGGCACGGCCACCGCCCGCACCGCGACCGGCGCCCCGGTCGTCGCCACCTGGGCCACCGGCAAGGTCGGCATGATCGGCAAGTCCTGGGACGGCAGCGTCGCCAACGGGGTCGCCGCCACCGGGGTCAAGGGCCTGGCCACGATCGTGCCCGTCGCCGCGATCTCCAGCTGGTACGACTACAACCGGGTCAACGGGGCCGTCAACCCCCGGGTCAGCTCGGTGCCGAGCCTGCACAGCCTGGTCAACGGCCGCCCGGCCGGCACCTGCACCGCCGTCGCCAACGCCCTGAGCACCGGCTCGGACCCGGCGACCGGCAACTACAACGCCTTCTGGAACGCGCGCGACTACAAGGCCAAGGCCAGCCAGGTGAAGGCCAGCGTGTTCGTCGTGCACGGCATGAACGACCTGAACGTCGCCGGGGTCAACTATGGACAGTGGTGGGACGCGCTGGCCGCCAACAACGTGCCGCGCAAGATCTGGCTGTCCCAGGAGGGGCACGTCGACCCGTTCGACTTCCGCCGGCAGGCGTGGGTGGACACCCTGCACCGCTGGTTCGACTACTGGCTGCTTGGCCTGGACAGCGGGATCATGTCCGAGCCGATGGCCTCCGTCGAGCGCGGCGCGGACGTCTGGGCCGACTCCACCAACTGGCCGCCCGCCGGCACGGTCGACGGCGTCTACTCCCTGAAGGCCGGCACCCCGGGCGACCTGAGCCTCGCCGCCCCCGTGGCCGGCACCACCAGCATCTCCGACTCGCCGAACGCCAGCGAGACCACGACCATCACCAACCCGACCCAGAACAAGAACGGCCGCAAGGTGTACTGGACCGCGCCGCTCACCGCGCCCCTGCACCTGGCCGGCACCCCCACGATCACGTTGCGGGTGAAGTCGAGCAAGCCGACGACGATCCTGTCCGCGCGGCTCGTCGACTACGGCACCGCGACCCGGGTCAACTACCGCAGCGCCGGCGAGGGGATCACCACGCTCGCGGGGGAGTCCTGCTGGGGACCTGCCACGCCCGCCGACGACGCCTGCTACAAGAACACGGCCAAGACGGTGGCGACCGCGGACCTGGCCGTACTCAGCCGGGGCTGGATCGACGGCGCGCACCGGGACTCGCTGAGCAGCCCGACGAACATGGCGGCCGGCACCTGGTACACGGTGACCTGGAAGCTCCGCCCCCTCGACCAGGTACTGGCCACCGGCCACCGGCTCGGCCTCGTACTCAGCCTCAGCGACCAGGAGTTCGTGTCCCCGAAGTCCACCGGCGCGACCGTCGACATCGACCTGGGCCGGAGCCTGCTGCGCCTGCCCACCGCCCCGGACGCCGTGGCCGGGCTGACCGCCGGAGAGTCCACGATCACGGTCGAGGCCCCGGACGCGCCCTCGGCGGTGGACTTCCGATAGCCCTCTGACCTGCGGAGCAGCGCTTCCCGGTCCCACGAGTTGGGAGCCGGGAAGCGCCCGCGGGCTAGGATGACCGGGTCCTGGCGTCGATGAAGGGAACTCGCACGTGCGGACCCGAGTGCACAACGCGGCCGTGTTCGTGGCGGCCGGAGCCCTCGCGGTGCTCGCCGGTTGCGGCACGTCGACGCCGGAGGCGACCCCGGTCGCCGCGCGGGTGAGCCCGTCGGAGGCCGCGCCGAGTCCGTCCGCCGCGCCCACCCCGGCCGCGCCCTCGCCGTCCGCGACGCCGTCGCCGTCCGGCCCGAAGGCCCCGGGCATGGTGACCACGGGCCTCGCCGGCAGGACGATCGTCATCGACCCCGGGCACAACCGGAACAACTACCAGCACGTCTCCGAGATCAACAAGCAGGTCGACGCGGGCAACGGCATGAAGGCCTGCGACACCACGGGCACCCAGACCAACGACGGGTACTCGGAGGCGGCGTTCACCTGGGACGTCTCGACCCGGCTGGCGACCCTGCTCCGGGCGGCCGGCGCGAAGGTCGTCATGACGGTGGACGCGGACACGCCGTGGGGCCCGTGCATCACCGACCGGGCCAGGATCGGCAACCAGGCGGGCGCGGACGTGGTGATCTCCGTGCACGCGGACGGCGGGCCGGCCGGCGGCTCCGGGTTCCACGTGATGGAGCCCGGGTTGGCGAGCCCGACGAAGGCCGACTCGCACCGGCTGGCGATCGCCGTCCGCGACGCGTACCGCGCGGGGACCGGCCTGCGGACCGCCAGCTACATCGGACAGGACGGCCTCAACCCGCGTACCGACATGGGTGGGTTGAATCTGAGCACTGTTCCGAAGGTGATGTTGGAGGCCGGCAACATGCGGAACGCCACGGATGCGGGCCTGATGAAAAGTCCGGACTTTCGCCAGAAAGCAGCACAATCGCTGGTCACCGCCCTAAGCCGGTATCTCAGCTAATTGGACATATGGGGTAAGATCCGCTAATCATGCCTAAAGGCTGGTGGTTCTCTCCCAAGGATGGTGCTGTGCGAGTACATTCCCGGCTTGCTGCGGCGGTTGCCGCCGGCTGGATAATCATTGGTTCCCTGTCCCTTCCCGGTGCGGCCCAGGCCACGCCCGTCGCACCTGCGGCCCCGGCCGCTCCCGCCGCTCCCGCCGCCGCCCCGGCCGCTCCTGCCGCGGTCGCCGAGGACGGCAAAGGCACTGACTGGGCCGACGCCCCGGACAGCTACCTGACCAGCCTCGCCGTCAACGGGCCCCGGCACACGTACTCCGAGGTCACGAAGGGTCAGACCTTCGCCCTCGGCAAGACGGTCGACTTCGAGAACGACGGCCACCCGAGCATCAAGGCCCAGGGCGACGACAAGCTCGGCACGGACGACGAGGACGCCTTCCCGAACCCGCTGGTCCTGGACCGCAGCGGCGCCACGATCGACCTGCCGGTGCCCGTCACCAACACCGGGCACATCGCCGGCACCCTGGCCGGCTGGCTCGACTTCAACAACAACGGCAAGTTCGAGGCGAGCGAGCGGGCCGTGTCCCCGTTCGCCGGGAACGCCACCTCGGTCGTCCTGACGTTCACGGTGCCCGCCGCGACCGAGGGCGACACCTACGGCTACGTCAACGACTCCCCGTTCATCCGGGTCCGGATGTACCCGGGCGCGAACTCCGCCCCGACCGTCTTCGGCGCCACCCCCGGCGGCGAGGTCGAGGACCACCCGGTGGTGTGGGGCACGACCCCGAAGCCTTCGGCGACCCCGTCCGTCAAGGGGCAGCTCCCGGTCACCGGCCAGAGCAACGGCAACGTCTGGTCGACGCTGATCCCGGTGGGCGCCGGGCTCCTCCTGCTGGGCGGGGTCCTGGTCGGCTGGGCGTACCGGCGGCGGCTGATCGTCCGCGCCTAGCGTTCGTCTTCCCGGGGCGTCCCGGTGGCAGGCCCGTGACGGGCGGCCACCGGGACGCCTCCGTTTCCGGGGCCGGTCGCCGACGCCCGGCCCGGGTTCCGTGGCGTTGGCCGGTCGCGGTCCCGTCGTCCCGGGCCGGTCCGCCCCGCCAACCGTGCCGGCATGCTGTGCGCGTCGGCCCCCAACCGGACACCACGGACCCGAGGCTCTAGCCTCACGGCATGGAGATCACTCGCGAGGTGGCCGTCATCGTCCTCACCGATCCCGCCGGTCGGGTGCTCATGCAGCACCGCACCGAGGACGCGCCGGTGTCTCCGGGCCAGTGGACGCCCCCCGGCGGCCGGCTGGAGCCGGGCGAGACCCCGCTGCTCGCCGCCCAGCGCGAGCTGTACGAGGAGACCGGCCTCGTCGCGTACCTCAAGGCCGTCCGGGTCGTCGAACTCGGCGCGACCGACGGGGTCGGGGTGCGGTTCCACATCTTCTCCGGCACCACCGAGGCGACCCAGGACGAGGTGGTGGTCGGGGAGGGGCAGGCGATGCTGTTCCTCACCCGGGAGGAGATCGCGGCCAAGGAGCTGACCGGCATCGCCCGGGTGATCTTCCCCTAGACGTTCGCCCCGGACGAGGACCCGACCGGGCCGTAGTCCACAGGCCGCCGTGGCCCGTTGTCCACAGGTCGGGGAGCTCCGCCGCGCGTTGTCCACAGGCCCGTGGTTGTCCACAGGGCGTAGCCGGGTTGTGCACAGAGCCTGTGGATAACCCTGTGCACAACCTGTGGATAAGTTGTGGACAACCCTGTGGGTAACCTCTCTTCCTTGTGGATAACCTGTGGATAACCGCAGGTCGAACGTAGGCTCGGGCGCATGGCGAACAAGAGCAAGCTGCCGCTCGCGCTGGGCATCGCCGCGCTACTCCTCGTGATCGGCGTCGGTGTCCTGGTGTTGTCCACAGGCGGCAAGGACGAGGACAAGAAGGTCGCCCAGCCGACCCCGTCGGCCACGGGCCCGGTCCGGGACGCCGGCTTCGAGTTCACCGCGGACAAGGTCGAGTGCGGGGTCGAGAAGGTCGGGGCCGACGCGCTGACCAAGACCCCCCAGGGGCAGTTCTGCCTGGTCACGCTCGGGGTGAAGAACACCGCCGCCGGGGGCCAGCTGTTCACCGACTCCCTGCAGCGCGCGTTCACCGACGCCGGGGCCGAGGTCCGCAGCGACCCGGTGGCCGGGGTCTACGCCAACGGCGCGAACCAGGCACTCGTCAAGGAGATCCCGGCGGGTACGACGGCCACCGGCATCGTCGTGTTCGACATCCCCAAGGGCGCGAAGCTGACCCGGTTGGAGCTGCACGGCGGCGTCACCGGTTCGGGCACGGTGCTTCCGGTCAGCTAGTCCGAGGTCCCGGGCCCGCTCCCGGCCGTACCCGTCGTCTTCAGGCCTCGGTCTGGGACCCGGGCGGGTCGGTCAGCGCGCTGAGCGCCCGGATCAGGAACTCCCGGAACTTCTCCTGCTCCTCCGTCGTGAACCCCGAGATCAACCGCGCCTCCACGGCCAGGTTCCCCGGCTCGGCCCGCTCCAGCAGCTCCAGTCCGGCCGGCGTGGCCTTCAGCACCAGCACCTGGGAGTGCACGTCCGACCGGTGCTTCTCGATCAGGCCCTTGGCCAGCAGGTTCGCGGTGATCGTGGACATGGTCTGCGGGGTCACCAGGCACACCCGGGCGAGCTGGGCGGCCGAGAAGTTGTTGGGCGAGGCCGCGAGCACCAGTAACGCGAGGTGCTGCGGCACGGTCAGCCCGGTCTCCCGGAACGCGTCGGCCTTGGCGGCGGTCAGCGTCTGCTCCAGCCTGCGTACGAACATCCCGAGTTGCATGGTTGGCACACTATCAGTGCTCTGATAGTCTCGGCCCCAGAACAATCAGAACACTGATAGCTGGGAGAGTACTGATGCAGCAGCGCACCCTGGGCACCACCGACCTGACCGTGGGCGCGGTCGGCCTCGGCTGCATGGGCATGACCTGGGCGTACTCGACGGGGACCCAGTCGCCCGACGAGCACATCAAGGTCATCCACCGGGCCATCGACCTCGGCGTGACCCTGATCGACACGGCCGACATCTACGGGCCGTACGACAACGAGGAGCTCGTCGGCCGCGCGCTGGCCGGCCGCCGCGACGAGGTCGTCCTCGCCACCAAGGCCGGGCTGGTCCCCGCCCCGTTCCCCGCCGCGATGAAGCCCGACGGCCGCCCCGAGCACATCCGGGCGGCGGTCGACGCGTCCCTGAAGCGGCTCGGCGTCGACCACATCGACCTGTACCAGATGCACCGCGTCGACCCGGCCGTGCCGATCGAGGAGTCCTGGGGCGCGTTCGCCGAGCAGGTCGAGGCCGGCAAGGTCCGGTACCTGGGGCTGTCCGAGGTGACCGCCGAGGAGGCCGCCCGCGCGCACGCCGTGCACCCGGTCGCCAGCATCCAGTCCGAACTGTCGCTGTGGACCCGGGACTACCTCGACGAGGTCCTGCCCTGGACGAAGGCCAACGGGGCCGCGTTCATCCCGTTCTCCCCGCTCGGCCGGGGCTACCTGACCGGCGCGCTCGCCAGCCTCGACGACCTGGAGGAGGGCGACCGCCGCCGGCTGATGCCCCGGTTCTCGGCCGAGCTGATGGCCGCCAACCAGAAGCTGGTCGACGCGGTCCGGGTGATCGCCGACCGGCACGGCGCGAAGCCCGGTCAGGTGGCGCTCGCGTGGACCCTCGCGCAGGGCGAGCAGGTGGTGCCGATCCCGGGCACCAAGCGGATCTCCTACCTGGAGGAGAACGCGGCGGCGGCGGATCTCGTCCTCACCGCCGAGGACCTCGCGGACCTCGACACCCTGCCGACCCCCGAGGGCACCCGCTACTGATCCGCGGAGGCCGGCGGTCGGCCCGCCCCGATCAGCGGAACCAGCGCGGCGACCGGGCCGGAGCCGGTCCCCGGACACACGAACGGCCCGTCCTCCACTCGGAGGGCGGGCCGTTCGCAGGGGGGTGTCAGCGCGCGTACTTGGGCCGGGCGTAGGCGGTCGGGGTGTCCCCACCCATGTCCACGCCCTCGACCTTGACGTTCTGGCCGGGCTGCGGGGCGTGCACGACCAGGTTGTTGCCGATGTACAGGGCCACGTGCCGGTCGCCGCCGTAGAAGATCAGGTCACCGGGCTGGAGCTGCGACCGGGTGATCGGGGTCGACGCGTCGCGCTGCCAGCCGGTGTAGTGCCCCATGGACACGCCACCCGCGGCCCACGCGGCCATCGTCAGGCCGGAGCAGTCGTAGGCGTCCGGACCGCCGGCGGCCCACACGTACGGCTTGCCGATCTGGGCCATCGCGAAGGTGACCGCCTTGCCGGGCGGGCCCGGGATGAACGGCGGCACGTAGTCGATCCGGGTGCCGTTGCGGCTCGCCCGGTCCTTGTACGCGGCGGTCCGCTGGGCCTGGAGGGCGTCCATCTCGCCGGTGATCGAGACCTTCTTGGCGGAGAGCTCGGACTCCATCTTCTGCTGCGAGTCCAGCAGGGCCTGGATCTTCTTCTTCTCGGCGTCGAGGGGAGCCTTGAGCCGGTTCAGCTCGTCGATCTGCTTCTGCTCCGACGCGCTGATCGCGTCGAGGAGGGTCAGCTGTTCGAGCATCGAGTCCGCCGAGCCGCCGCCGAGGAGGGCGTTGGCGGTGCTGGCCTTGCCGCCCTTGTACGCGGCGGCGGACATCAGGCCGATCTGCGCGTACGCGACGTCGACCTTGTCCTGGAGGGGCTTGACCTTGAGGGAGGCGGCCTCGACCTCGGCCTTGGTGGTCTTCAGCGTCGCGGCAGTCTTGTTGTACTGCTCGATCGTGCCCTCCAACGAACTCCACTTGGAATCCAGCTGGCGCTCGATCTCGTCGACATCGTCGGCGTGCGCGCTGCCCGCGAAGGACATCACGACGGAGGCGGTGACGGCGACGACGGCTAAATAGGCTCCGCGGACGGATTTCACCTGGGCTGCTGACTCCTTCTTCCCTCAGCCGCCTACCGGGTTAGCTGACGGGTTCGGGCGGGAAGATCGCCCTACCGCCACTACGAACAGTGACGGATTCACCCCAACTAGCTCTGTGGGTCCCCGATTCGCCACAGGGCGACTCGGCGGCATTCGACCGGTGCTCCCCCCGTCGGGTCGCTGTACCCGGACGAACGGTCCCAAGGCTAGACGCTGGACTGGGGGGTAACAAGTTATCTGCTGATGCCACTTCGTGCGGTAGCTACCCAACTACCTAACGATGAATTCGCCGTGTGGTTACCTTGACGACTATGAGGCTCGTGACCTTGGGTGACATCCAGAAAGCCGCCACAACCATTGCGGGTACCGTGCTGCGGACCCAACTCGTGCCGTGCGCGTGGGCCGACGCCGACCGGCCACTCTGGCTGAAGCCGGAGAACCTGCAGCCCATCGGTGCTTTCAAGATCCGTGGCGCGCGCAACGCGATCCGCCCGGACATGCCCGGGGTCATCGCGTACTCGTCGGGCAACCACGGCCAGGCGGTCGCGTACGTGGCCCGGCAACTGGGCATGCCGGCCATCATCGTCGTCCCCGACACCACCCCCGAGGTGAAGATCGCGGGCATGCAGAACCTCGGCGCGGATGTGATCGTCGTCTCACCCGGCGAACGGGAGGCGCGGGCCCTCGAACTCGTCGCCCGGCACGGCTACCCGCTCATCCCGCCGTTCGACCACTTCGACATCATCGCCGGGCAGGGCACCGTCGGGCTGGAGATCGCCGAGGACCTGCCGGACGTGGAGGTCGTGCTCGTACCCGTCAGCGGAGGTGGTCTGCTCTCCGGGGTCGGCACCGCGATCCGCGCGCTCGCCCCGAACGCGAAGGTGATCGGCGTCGAACCCGCGCTGGCCGCCGACGCCCGGGAGAGCCTCGCCGCCGGCCGGGTCGTGTCCTGGCCGCTGGAGGAGACCGAGAAGACCATCGCCGACGGTCTGCGCAGCCCGCGGCTGTCCGAGCTGACGTTCGCGCACATCCGCGAGGTGGCCGACGCGATCGTCACCGTGACCGAGGAGGAGATCGGCGCGGCCGTGGGCGTGCTCGCCCGGTCCGCGCGGCTGGTGGCGGAGCCGAGCGGGGCGGTGTCCACGGCGGCGTACCTCTACCACCGGGAGGAGCTGCCGCTCGGGCGGACCGTCGCGATCATCTCCGGCGGGAACATCAACCCGGCGCTGCTGGCGGCCCTGGTCTGACGCACGCGACGGGCACCGGCCCCAGCCCCGGCCCGACCGCGGAGCTGGCCGGCACCCGGCCCGACCCCGGGAGTGGTCTGGGCGAGGCCTGACCTGGCCCGACCCGAGGTGCCGGCCCGGCACAGGATGCCGGGCCGTCGCCGGTCAGCCCGCCAGGCCCACCACGTCCAACAGCCACGCGTTCACGTACGACTCCTCTTTCCACACGTCGTACCGACCCGACGGGCCCATGTGCCCCGCGCCCATCTCCGTCTTGAGCAGCACCGGACCGCCCCGCCCGACGACCCGCAACCGGGCGACCCACTTCGCGGCCTCGTGCACGCCGACCCGGGGGTCGTTCAGCCCGGCCATCACGAGCAGCGCCGGGTACTCCTGGGCCGTGACGTTCTCGTACGGGGAGTAGGACTTCATGTACGCGTACACCTCGGGGTCGGCCAGCGGGTTGCCCCACTCGTCCCACTCCACGACGGTCAGTGGCATCGACGGGTCGAGGATCGTGTTCAGCGCGTCCACGAACGGCACCTGCGCGACGATCCCGCCGAACGCCTCCGGCGCGATGTTCGCGATCGCGCCCATCAGCAGGCCGCCGGCCGACGCGCCCCGGGCGACGGTGCGCTCCGGGCTCGTCCAGCCGGCCGCCGCCAGGTGCCGCGCGCACGCCACGAAGTCGGTGAAGGTGTTCTTCTTGTGCAGCAGCTTGCCGTCGTCGTACCAGTGCCGGCCCATCTCGCCGCCGCCGCGGACGTGCGCGATGGCGAACGTGACGCCCCGGTCCACCAGGGACAGCCGGGCGATGGAGAACCACGGGTCGATGCTGGTCTCGTAGCTGCCGTAGCCGTACAGCGACAGGGGGGCCGAGCCGTCCCGGGGCGTACCCTTCAAGGTCATGATCGAGATGGGTACCCGGGTGCCGTCGGGGGCCGTCGCCCACTCGCGGAACTGCTCGTAGCGCTCCGGGTCGAAGTCGCCCAGCACCGGGCGGCGCTTGAGCAGGGTCAGCTCGCCGGTGGCGATGGTGTAGTCGTACACCGAGTCGGGGGTGGCCAGGGAGGTGTAGGCCAGCCGGAACGTCGACGCCGGGTAGTGCGCGTTGCCGGTGGGGGACACGTCGTACACCGGCTCGGGGAACGTCAGTTCGCGCGGCTCGCCGTCGTTGGGCAGCACCCGCAGACCGGTCAGGCCGTCGCGGCGGAAGTGCACGACCGCGTGGTCGGCGAACGCCTGCACGTCCAGCAGCCGGGTGTCCTCGCGGTGCCCGATCACCTCGTGGAACTGGTTCGTGTCGTCGACCGGGGTCCAGCCGAGGACGAAGTTCTCCGCGTCGTGGTTGTGCAGTACCCAGAAGCGGTCGCCCTGGTGGTCGATCTGCACCTCGACGCCCTCGACCCGGCCCGCGCCGAACACCGCGAACCCGCCCGTCGGGTCGTCCGAGGACACGAACCGCAGCTCGCTGGTGATCTTGCTGCCGATGTCGATGACCAGGTAGTCGGCGGACCGGGTCAGGCCCACGCTCACCCAGAACTTCTCGTCGGTCTCGTGGTGGACCAGCACGTCCGGCTCGGTGGAGCCCAGGGTGTGCCGCCACACCTGGTGCGGGCGCCAGGCCTCGTCGACGGTCAGGTAGAACAACACGTCGCCGGCCCGCGACCAGGCGGAACCGTGGAAGGTGTTCGGGATCTCGTCGGGGAGCACCTCGCCGGTGACCAGGTTCTTCACCCGCATCGTGTACCGCTCGTCGCCCGAGTAGTCCGTCGAGAACGCGAGCAGGGTGCCGTCGGGGCTCGGGTCGTACGTCCCCAGGGAGAAGAAGTCCTTGTCGCCGGCCAGCTCGTTCTCGTCGAGCACGACCTGCTCGCCCGGGAGCGGCGCGCCGTCCGGGGACACCTGCGGGACCGCGTCGCCGGAGACGGGCACCCGGCAGTGGATGCCGTACTGCTTGCCCTCGACGGTGCGGCTGTAGTACCAGAAATCGCCCTGCCGGGTCGGGACCGACAGGTCCGTCTCCTGGGTGCGCGTCTTCAGCTCGGTGAACAGCGTCTCGCGGAGCCCGGCGAGGTGCGCGGTCGCCTGCTCGGCGAAGGCGTTCTCCGCCTCCAGGTAGCCGATGGTGTCCGGGTCGGTCTTGTCCTGGAGCCACGCGTACTCGTCGACCGTGGAGTCGCCGTGCTGCACACGGGTCGTGGGAACCTGCTTGGCGAGCGGGGGAACTGCGTTCATAGCGGGCAACGCTACCCGAGGTCAGCCCGGGTTGCGCAGCACCAACAACGCGATGTCGTCCCTGGGCTGCTCCGGCGAGAACGCCAGGGCCGCGGCGCGCAACCGGCTCGCCACCGCCTGCGCCGGCAACCCGGTCAGGCCGGCCAGCTCCTGGCGGAGGCGGTCCTGGCCGTACAGCTCGTCGCCGCGCCGGCGCTCCGTCACCCCGTCGGTGTAGAAGACCAGCGCGTCGCCCGGCGCGAGCCGGACCGTGGCCAGCGGGGTGCGCACCGTGTCCAGCAGGCCGACCGCCGTGCCGCCCTCGCCGACCAGCGTCGTGCCGCCGTCCTCGTGCAGCAGCACCGGCTTGTCGTGCCCGGCCAGGCACAGCTCCAGCTCCACCACCCCGTTCGTCGACCGGGTCACGATCGCCGCCGCCAGGGTGCAGTGCTTGCCGTCGCCGCGTTCGAGCATCGTGGTGTTGAGCAGCTCCATCGTCCGGGGCAGCGAACGGCCGTCGCGGACCAGCACCCTGACCACGTCGCGGACCAGGCCGGTGAGCGCCGCGGCCTGCGCGCCCTTGCCGCACACGTCCCCGATGGAGACCAGCCAGGTGTACGCCTCGCCGCCGTCCCCGGCCGGGTCGCCCAGCGGCAGCACGTCGTAGAAGTCGCCGCCGACATCGGTGCCGGTGCTCGCGGGCACGTACTCCGCGCCGAACTCCAGCCCCGTGGACAACGGCAGCGCGGCCGGCAGCAGGGCCCGCTGGAACGCCTGGGCGATGTTCTCCCGCTCGGCGTGGATCCGCGCGTTGTCCAGGGCGAGCGCGACCCGCCGGGCCAGGTCGGCGACCACGGCGACCTCGTCCACGCTGTGCAGCCGGTCGAGGTGCCGGCCCACCGACAGCGTGCCGAGCAGCTGGTCCCGGGCGATCAGCGGCACGGCCACGCCCTCGAACGGCCGGGGCAGGGTGACCGGGGCCCGGGAGGTGACCACGTCGCGGAGCCGGGGGGCGACCTCGTCGAGCTCCTGGCGGAGGACGGGCAGCGCGTTCTCGTCCCGGTGCAGCCAGGTCGCCAGGGTCAGGTTGCCCCACTCGTCGGCGCTGTGCACCGCGCACCAGTCGCCGAGCCGGGGCACGACGAGCTGCGGGATCAGGGCCAGGGTCAGTTCGGGGTCGAGGGACTGGGCGAGCAGCTCGCTCGTCTCGGACAGGAACGACAGCCAGTCCCGGCGCTGCGGGGACGCCGGGGGCTCGGTGTGCGACGGCGGCGTACGGTCCAACCGGAACCACACCCCCTTGCGGTCCTCGCCGTGCGTGGTACCCCACGCGCTCGCGAACTGGTCGACCAGCAACAGCCCTCGCCCGCCCTCGCTGAAGTGGTCCGGCCGGGTGGCCGGTCCGATGTCGCCGCCCACGAAGTCGGTGACCGTGACCGTGACCCCCGCGTCGTCCACCTGGACGTCGACATCGATGTCAGTACCGGCGTGCACGACACCGTTGGTCGAGAGCTCCGTGGTCAACAGCAGAGCCTCGTCCAGCAGCTCCGCCAGGCCCGCCTCCGCGAGAACCTCGCGGACGGCGGCACGGGCGTGCGCCGGTGACTGGTGGTCGGCTGGCAGTCGAAGCCGTCGCCGGGCGTGCGTGGGCACGGGTGAAGTCTCTCCTGACCGGGTACTTTTCCGCTAGTTCATGGCCGAGATAGTGATCAGGGTGCCGGGTTCTCGCCATTTGCGCCATCGCAGGGGAGGATGGGGCGATGGACTCCGCGCTGCTCACTCAGCTCGTTGACGCGTTGGGGCGTGTCCAGCAGGGTGACTTTCAGGTACGTCTGCCCCAAAACTCCTCCTCCGAGGGTGCCGACGAGGTCGCTGACCGGTTCAACAAGGTTGTCGAACAGCTCGAGCGCCGAAATCAGGACCTGATCAGGATCGCGCAGATCGTCGGCCGGGAGGGTGAACTCACCGAACGCCTCGACGTGACAGATCACCCCGGCGAGTGGGGCGGCGGGGTGCGCGCCGTCAACGCGCTCATCGACGACCTCGGCCGACCGACCACGGAGATCGCCCGCGTGATCGTCGCCGTCGCGGACGGCGACCTGTCGCAGAAGATGGCCCTGCAGATCGACGGCCAGCCGATGCGGGGCGAGTTCGCCCGGATCGGCCGCACGGTGAACACCATGGTCGACCAGCTGTCCTCCTTCGCCGACGAGGTGACCCGGGTCGCCCGCGAGGTCGGTACCGAGGGCAAGCTCGGCGGCCAGGCGAAGGTCACCGGCGTGTCGGGCACCTGGCGGGACCTCACGTACAACGTGAACTTCATGGCGTCGAACCTGACCGCCCAGGTCCGTAACATCGCCTCCGTCGCCACCGCCGTGGCCAAGGGCGACCTGTCGCAGAAGATCACGATCGACGCGCAGGGCGAGATCCTCGAACTCAAGAGCACGATGAACACGATGGTGGACCAGCTGTCCTCCTTCGGTGACGAGGTCACGCGGGTCGCCCGCGAGGTGGGTTCCGAGGGCAAGCTCGGCGGCCAGGCGCAGGTGCGCGGCGTGTCCGGTACCTGGAAGGACCTCACCGAGAACGTCAACCAGCTCGCGTCCACCCTGACCACCCAGCTGCGGGCCATCGCGCGGGTGTCCACGGCCGTGACCCGGGGCGACCTGACCCAGCGGATCACGGTCGCCGCCCAGGGCGAGGTCGCGGAGCTGAAGGACAACATCAACCAGATGATCGTCACGCTCCGCGAGACGACGAAGAAGAACGCCGAGCAGGACTGGCTGAACTCCAACATGGCCCGGGTGTCCGGCCTGTTGCAGGGCCAGCGCGACCTCGGCGAGGTCTGCCGCATGATCATGGACGAGGTGACCCCGCTGATCGAGGCGCAGGTCGGCGCGTTCTTCCTCCAGCAGGAGGGCCAGGACGGCACGACCCGGCTCCGGCTCACCGGCTCCTACGGGTACGTGCCCGAGGGCCACGCCGTCGTGTTCGCCCCCGGCGAGGGGCTCGTCGGCCAGGCGGTCGCGGCCCGGCGCACGATCCGGGTCACGTCCACCCCGCCCGGCTACCTGACGGTGCGCAGCGGGCTGGGCAGCGCGCCGCCCGCCGACGTCGTCGTGCTCCCGGTGCTGTTCGAGGGCCAGCCGCTCGGCGTCATCGAGTTCGGTTCGCTGTCCACGTTCTCCGAGCTGCACCTGACGTTCCTCGACCGGCTGGTGGCCACGATCGGCGTCGCGCTGAACACGATCCGGGCCAACCAGCGCACCGAGGAGCTGCTCGCCCAGTCGCAGCGCCTGGCCCTGGAGTTGCAGGACCAGTCCGGGGAGATGTCGCGGACCAACCTCGAACTGGAGGAGAAGGCCGCGCTGCTGTCCGAGCAGAACCGCAACATCGAGATCAAGAACCAGGAGATCGAGATGGCCCGGCTGGGGCTGGAGGAGAAGGCGCAGCAGTTGGCGCTGGCTTCCCAGTACAAGTCGGAGTTCCTGGCGAACATGAGCCACGAGCTGCGTACCCCGCTGAACTCCCTGCTCCTCCTCGCCCGGCTGCTCGCCGACAACACCGAGCGCAATCTGTCCGAGAAGCAGATCGAGTTCGCGCGCACCATCCACAACGCGGGCTCGGACCTGCTGTCCCTCATCGACGACATCCTCGACCTGTCGAAGATCGAGGCCGGCCGGATGGACGTCGAGGCCAGCAACGTCGAACTGAGCGAGATCTCCGAGTACGTGGAGCGGGCGTTCCGCCCCCAGGCCGAGGAGAAGGGGCTCAAGCTCCGGGTCGACAGCACCGCGGACCTGCCCGCCACCGTGCTCACCGACGCGCAGCGGCTCCAGCAGATCCTGCGCAACCTGCTGTCCAACGCGGTCAAGTTCACCGACGCGGGTTCCGTGGTGCTCACCATCGGGGTCGCGCCCCGGGGCACCCGGTTCGGGGTGCCGACCCTGGACGGGGCCGAGCACGTGGTGTCGTTCGCGGTGCAGGACACCGGCATCGGCGTACCCGAAGAGAAGCTGTCCTTGATCTTCGACGAGTTCCAGCAGGCCGACGGCACGACGAGCCGCAAATACGGGGGTACGGGCCTCGGCCTGTCCATCAGCCGCAAGCTCGCCCAGCTGCTCGGCGGCACGATCACGGTCGAGTCCGCGCCCGGCACGGGGTCCACGTTCACCCTGTTCCTGCCGGACGTGCTGCCCGGCCTGGCCCCGATCCGGCCGATCCAGCTGCCGTCCCGCCCCGCGCCCAGCAGCCAGCCGACCATGCGGGCCGCCAACGCCCCGGCGATCCTCCGCCAGCCGGCCGGCCCCGAGCAGCGGGTCACCAGCACCACCCAGCGGCTCGACGGCGCGTGCGTGCTGATCGTCGACGACGACGTCCGCAACGTGTTCGCCCTGACCAGCGCGTTGGAGCTGCACGGCATGACCGTCCTGTACGCCGACAACGGCGCCGAGGGCGTCCGCCTGATCACGGAACACCCGGAGGTCGACATCGTTCTGATGGACGCGATGATGCCCGACATGGACGGCAACGAGACGACCCAGGCGATCCGGCGGATCCCCGAGTTCGTGGACCTGCCCATCGTGTTCCTCACCGCCAAGGCCATGCCCGGCGACCGGGAGAAGGCGCTCGCCGCCGGGGCCAGCGACTACATCACCAAGCCCGTCGACCTCGACGACCTGCTGGAGCTCATGGGCGGGTGGGTCCAGTGACCGCTTCTCCCAAGGTCCTCATGGTCGACGACCGCCGGGAGAACCTCGTCGCGCTCGCCGCGATCCTCCAGGGGCTGGCCGTCGAGCCGGTGACCGCGTCCAGCGGGGAGGAGGCGCTCAAACGCCTGCTCACCGACGACTTCGCGGTCATCCTGCTCGACGCGCAGATGCCCGGTATGGATGGATTCGAGACGGCGAGCCACATCAAACAGCGCGAGCGGACCCGCTATGTGCCGATCATCTTCCTCACGGCCGTGGACCGGGACTCACACCTGGCCTTCCGGGGGTACGCGGCCGGCGCCGTCGACTACCTGACGAAGCCGTTCGACCCGTGGGCGCTGCGGGCGAAGGTCTCGGTGTTCGTGGACCTGTGGTCGAAGAACAAGCTGCTGATGGAGCAGGCTTCGACGGCGGCGAAGTACGCGTCGTTGGCGGCGGCCGTGGACGAGGCCGTGGTGTTGCTGGAGCGCGGGGAGGCCGACGAGGCGGCGAAGGTGTTGGGGCAGGCGCGGCCGTCGGGCTGAGGCCCTGGCTTCCGCTGACGCGGGGCTGGCCGGTTCCCGGTCAGTCCCGGATGTAGAACGCCTGCTTCAGCCCCGTCACGTCCAGCAACCGGTGCAGGAAATCGCCCACGTTGACCAGGATCATTGCCCGCTGCGCCCGGGCGGCGGCCCGGTTGAGCACCACCAGCGTGCCCAACCCCTGGGAATCGCAGAAGGTGACCTTCTCCATGTCCAGGATCACGCGGGAGGCGGGTGTCTCCACCAGCGCGGCCTCCACGGCGGCGCTGAGCTGGGACACGGTGCTGATATCGATCTCACCAATGAGCGCCACGACGGTCTCGCTGGTGTCGTGACGAACGGAGATGTCTAGCTCCGGCGGCAGCACAACTAGAACCTACCCCATCCGGTGCTGGTCCACTCCTGGGAAAAGAGCGGACCAGCAGCGGATTTACAGGGCGTTGAGGGCGGCGAGCTCCTCCGGGGCCGGCGTCCAGGCGCCGGCGGCCACGTTCGCGACGACCTGGGCGGGGCTGGTGGCCCCGGCGATCACCGAGGAGACGGCCGGCTGGGCGGCGAGCCCGCCGATCGCGACGTCCAGCAGCCCAACCCCGCGCTCGGCCGCGAAGGTCGCGATCTTGTCGATCAGGTCCCAGTTCGCGCCGGCGTGCACGTGCGGGCGGTTGGCCAGCCGGCCGGCGGTCGGGGTCTCGTCCCGGGAGTACTTGCCCGTGAGCAGGCCCGACTTGAGCGGGAAGTAGGGCAGGATGCCGACCCCGAACTCCACACACGCGGGTACGAGCTCGGCCTCGGGCGCCCGGTGCAGCAGCGAGTACTCGTTCTGGGCGCTGATGAACCGCGCACCCTTCGAGCCCCGCGCCACGTACTCCGCCTGGGCCACCTGCCAGCCCGAGAAGTTCGAGTTGCCGATGTAGCGGACCTTGCCCTCGACCACGAGTTCGTCCAGCGCGGCCAGGGTCTCCTCGACCGGGGTCACCCCGTCCGGCTCGTGGTACTGGTACAGGTCGATCCAGTCCGTGCGCAGCCGGCGCAGCGAGGCCTCGACCGCGAGCCGCACGTACCGCCGGGAGCCGCGCGCGCCCCAGTCCGGCCCGTTGAGGCCCTGCATGTCCATGCCGAACTTGGTGGCCAGCACGATCCGGTCCCGCCGGTTGCCGAGCACCTCGCCCATCAGGGACTCGGAGCGGCCGGGGGTGCCGTAGATGTCGGCGGTGTCGAAGAGGGTGATGCCCGCGTCGATCGCGGTGTCGATCACCGCGCGGGTGCCCTCGACGCCCTCGGTCACGGAACCGGGACGCCCGAAGTTGTTGCAGCCGAGGCCCACGACGGAGACCATCAGGCCGGAGTTGCCCAGTGGGCGGTAGGTCATGTCAGTCACGCGATCGACCGTACCGCGCTGATCAACCTGTCCACCTGCTCGATGGTGCTACCCAGGCCCAGGCTGGCCCGCACGGCGGTGACGTCGGGGACGTTGCCGTCGACAACCCGCTGGCTGGAACAGGCGCCGACTGCTGAGCGCCCCGCCCGGGCGCCCAGCAGTCGGCGGGTCAGTGGGTGCGCGCAGAACAGTCCGTCGCGCACGCCGATTCCGAACTCGGTGGCCAGCCGGGTCGCCACCTGCGAAGACGGCACGCCGTCGACCACGAACGCGACCACCCCGATCCGGGGGTGGTCCGGGCCGAACAGGCTCAGGTCGTGCACGCCCTCGATCGCGGCCAGGCCGGTCCGCAGCCGCAGGGTCAGCGCCTCCTCCTCGGCCTCGACCTCGGCCCGGTCGGCCCGGGCGAGCTCCGTGCACACCGCCGCCAGGGACACCGCGCCCAGCAGGTTGGGGGTGCCGGCCTCGTGCCGGGCCGCGCCGGCCGCCCACCGGATGTCGTGGGTGGCGTCCCCGACGTGCGCGGACGCGCCGCCGCCGGCCAGGTACGGCTCCGCCGCGTCCAGCCAGTCGGCCCGGCCGGCGAGCACCCCGGCACCGAACGGCGCGTAGAGCTTGTGGCCGCTGAGCACCAGGTAGTCGACGCCCAGTTCGGAGATGTCCACGGACCGGTGCGGGGCGAGCTGGGCGGCGTCGACGCAGATCCGGGCCCCGTACAGGTGCGCGGCGGCGGCGAGTTCCCGGATCGGCCACAGCTCCCCGGTCACGTTCGACGCGCCGGTCACGGTCAGCAGCAGCGGGCTGTCCTTGTCGGTCCGGCGCAGTTCGCGCAGCGCCGCGTGCACGGCGGTCACGGCCCCGGCGGGCGAGGACGGCGCGGGCAGCCGGACGGTGCGCTTCCAGGGCAGCAGGTTCGCGTGGTGCTCGGCGGCGAACGCCAGGACGGTGGTGTCGGCCGGGACGGCGTGCGCGAGCAGGTTCAGCGCGTCGGTCGTGTTCCGGGTGAAGATCAGGTTGTCGTCGGCCCGGCAGCCGACGAACTCGCGGAGCGTCTCCCGCGCCTCCTCGTACCGCTTCGTACACAGCTGGGAGAGCTGGCCGGCGCCCCGGTGCACGCTCGCGTAGTGCGGGAGGATCTCGTTGACCGCCCGGGCGGCCGCCGAGGAGCAGGGCGCGGTGGCGGCGTAGTCGAAGTTGGCGTAGGGCACGTGCGTGCCGTCGGCGAGCTTGACCTCGACATCGGCGCCGAGAACGGACAGATCGGCGCGGGTGGCGGTGAGGGTGGGCATGGAGGTGCCTCCGAGGTCTCAGGGACCTCGGGGTCTGTGCCGGGGTCCGCGCTTGACCAGCACAATCGAATGCTGGACCTGGTCCTCACCCGGGGCACCCCACCGCGGTGGAGGGTTGCCGGCCAGCGAGCCGGGGCTTGACGCTGGCGCTCATGACCTGTCAGGAGGTTACCGCATAAGCTGGCGGCATGGCAGAGCCCGCATGGAGTGACGTGGACTACGGTCCCCCGCCCGCGCCGCCGAAGCGCTTCGACTGGAAGCGGCTGATCGTCATGATCATCGCGGTGGTGGTGATCGCGATCGGTGGCATCGCGATGCTGCTCTTCGTGGGCTTCGCCTACGGGGTCGGCCCCACGCTCGTCGGGCTGGCCGGGGCCATCCTGCCCGTTCCGCTGCTGGTCTCGGCGTTCCTCTGGCTGGACCGGTACGAGCCGGAGCCGTGGAAGCGCCTCGCCTTCTGCTTCGCGTGGGGCGCCTGTGTGGCCACCACGCTCTCGCTGATCGTCAACTCGACGATGGCGGACCTCGTGCTGCCGGCCCTCGGGGTGTCGCAGAGCCACGTGGCGACCCTCGTCGCGCCGTTCATCGAGGAGCTGACGAAGGCGGTCGGCCCGCTGATCCTGTACGTCTTCGTGAAGCGGTCCTTCTCCGGCCCCACCGACGGCATCGTCTACTTCGGCCTGTCGGCGGTCGGCTTCGCCATGATGGAGAACATCCTCTACATGGGCGGCATCTACGTGCGGACCTCCGCCGAGACCGGCCTCGCGTCCACCGGCGTGATGAGCGTCGTGCTGTTGTTCGTGGTCCGGGTGGTCATGTCCGGCTTCGCGCACCCGCTGTTCACGTCGATGACGGGCATCGCGGTGGGCTACGCCGCGCGCAGCTCCAGCAGGGTCACCCGGGTGCTCCTGCCGGCCTGCGGCCTGATGCTCGCCATGATGCTGCACGGCACGTGGAACCTGATGGCCACGCTCAGTTCCCACAACCAACTGATCTTCCTCTACGGGTACTTCGGCCTGATGGTCCCGATCTTCTTCGGCGTCGTCGGGTTCGCGCTGTGGACCCGCGCGCAGGACGGCCGGATCGCCGGCCGGGTGCTGCCCGCGTACGTGCGGGCCGCGTGGATGACCCCGCCGGAGGTGGCGTCGCTGATCACGGTCGGCCGCCGGCTGACCGCGCGGTACTGGGCCCGCCGGGTCGCCGGCCCCGACGGCGCGCGCGCCATGCGCGGCTACCAGGACACGGCCACCAAGCTGGCGCTGCTCCGCGACGGGGCCGAGCGCGGGCTGGCCGGCCCGGACTTCGCGGGCGAGGAGCTGCGGCTGCTGCACGACCTCGCCGCGTACCGCAACGTGTTCACCAACCGCGACCCGGTCACCCCGCGCGGGCACTGGGACGGCACCGCGTACCACCTGGTGTTCCCGGACCGGTCCGTCCGCAAGGTGCTCCCGTCGTCCAGCCCGGTGGTGCCGATCCCGGTCGCACCCCCGCCACCCCCGCCGCCGCCGATGTACGGCTACCAGCCCTACCCCTACGGCTACCGGGGCTGATGTCCGCCTCCCAGGTCCTGGCGTTCCTCGAACTCCTCCAGGGCCAGCCGGGGCTGGGCGGAACGGCGCTCGCGGCCCGGCTGGAGGTCGACCCCAGAACCATCCGCCGGTACGCCGACCAGCTGCGTGACCTCGGCATCCCCGTCGAGGCGGCCCGTGGCCGGTACGGCGGCTACCGGCTGCGCCCCGGCTACAAGCTGCCGCCGCTGATGTTCACCGACGCGGAGGCCACCGCCGTGGTCGTCGGGCTGATCGCCAGCCGGCAGCTCGGGCTCGCCGTGGGCGACGTGGAGTCCGCGCTGGGCAAGGTGCAGCGGGTGCTGCCCGTGGCGCTGCGGGACCGGACCCGGGCGGTGGCCGACACGCTCGCGTTCACCCTGCCGGCGTCGGCGGGCGCCCCGCCGGACGCCACGGTGCTGCTGACCGTGGCGTCGGGGGCCAGGGAGCACCGCCGGGTCCTGTTGAGGTACGTGTCCTGGCGCGGCGAGGAGACCGACCGCGAGCTGGACCCGTACGGCATGGTCTTCCACTCCGGCCGCTGGTACGTCGCCGGGTTCGACCACCGCCGCTCCGAGGTGCGCACGTTCCGGATCGACCGGGTGGTCTCGGCGCGCCTGGCCGCCCAGTCCTTCGCCGCTCCGGACGACTTCGACCCGGTCGCGCACGTGACCGCCTCCCTGGCCGGCGTCCCGTACCGGCACGAGGTCGAGGTGGTGCTGGAGACGGACCTGGACAGCGCCCGGCGCCGGATCGGGCCGGCGCTCGGCACGCTGGAGGAGACGCCCGACGGGGTGCTCTTCACGACCCGGGCCGAGCGGTTGGACGGGATGGCCGTCATGCTCGCCGGGCTCGGGTGGGGGTTCGTGATCCGGACCCCGGACGAGCTGCGGACGGCCGTGATCGAGCTGGCGGCCCGGCTCGGCGGGGACGCGCGCCGGTAGCGCCCGCCCCGCCGGGGCCTTTCCACGGAAGTGCCGATGCGGACGGCACAGAAACGTGGCGTAACCGTCGAACTAGTTTGTGATCTCGATGAGCAGTGCCGCCAGGTCCTTCGGGCGGCTGAACATCGGCCAGTGCCCCGTGGGCAGCTCGAACAGCCGCCACTGCGGCCCGCCCAGCGCCGCGAAGAACGGGTGCCCCGCCGCGATCATCTCCCGGACCACCGGCAGCGGGAACGAGCACGCCACCAGGTCGCACGGCAGGTCGCCGATCCCCGGCCCGGTGAGCCGGATCGCCTGGGTGGCCGTGCGCAGCGGCTGGTCGGCCGCCATCGCCCGGAACCGGGCCAGCGCGGTGTCGTCCAGGCCCTCCAGGCTGGCCTGCATCGTGTTCGCCACGTCGTCCCAGCTCGGCAGCGGCATCCGCCAGCCGTCCCCGGCCAGGCCCTCCAGGTAGGCCCGGCCCTCGGGGCCGCCCATGTCGCCCTGGGCCACGCCGTCGGGCAGCGGGCCGCTGTCCACGAAGACCACCCGGGCCAGCCGGTCGGGGATCCGGTCGGCCACGCCGGTGGCGGGCGAGCCGCCGTAGCTGTGCGCGACGAGCACGACGTCGGTCAGGTCGTTGTCCACGATCACCCGGACGATGTCCGCGATGTGGGTGTCGAGACCCGTGTCGGGGCCCGCCTCGGACGCCCGCTCCGCCATGCCGGTGAGCGTCACCGGGTGCACGTCGTGCCCCTCGGCGCACAGTGCGTCCGTGACGTCCTGCCAGGCCGCCGCGCCGAGCCAGTAACCGGGGACCAGTACGAAGTTTGTCATGTGGATCAGCGTAGAACTGAATCCGGACAGATTCCGCCCGGATTAAGCTGCGTCTGCGAGCCCTATGTGTCTTCCTCCGCCTCGGTGAGCACGACGTTTCGCCCCACTATGTATCTGATGCCCGTGTTCAGGGTCGCCACCAGCGGCACCGCCACCAGCGCGCCCACGATCCCGGCGAGCACCAGACCCGCGCCGATCGCCACGATCACGGCCAGCGGGTGGATCGCCACCGCCCGACCCATGATCAACGGTTGCAGGATGTGGCCCTCCAGCTGCTGCACCGCGATCACCGCGATGAACACCAGCAGCGCGGTGAACGGGCCCTTGATCACGAACGCGACGAGTACCGCCACCGCGCCGGTCAGCGTCGCCCCGATGATCGGGATGAACGCGCCCAGGAACACCAGCGCCCCGAGCGGCAGCGCGAACTGGGGCACGCCCAGCAGCCACACCGCCATGCCGATGCCCAGCCCGTCGATGAACGCCACCAGCACGGTCGCCCGCACGTACGCCACCAGGGTGCGCCAGGCCGCCTGGCCCGCGCCGCCCAGCGACTCCCGCGCCCGGACCGGGAACAGGCTCACCAGGAACGTCCAGATCCGCTGGCCGTCGCGCAGGAAGAAGAACGTGACGAAGAGCACCAGCAGCATCCCGGTCAGGACGTGCGCCGTCGTGACGAACGTGGAGACCGCGTTCTCCGTCAGGGTGTCCTTGTTGCCGACCAGCCACGTCTTGACCGTGTCCAGCATCTGGTTGAGCTGGTGGTCGGTCATGTGCAGCGGGCCGGTCTTCAGGTACTCCTGGATCTGCTCGATGCCCTCGGCGGCCTTCTTCGACAGCAGCGGGAAGCCGTTCACGAACTGCCGGATCACGGCCGTCAGGACCCCGGCGATCCCGGCGATCCCGGCGATCAGCGCGATGGCCGTCGCCAGCGACCCGGGCAGCCGGGCCTTCCGCAACCAGCCGACCAGCGGCGTGAGCAGGGCGGACAGCAGCATGGCCACGATGATCGGGATGATGATCGCCGACAACCGGCCCACCAGGATCAGCACGAAATAGGCCGCCGCGCCGATCAGGAGCAGCCGCCAGCTCCAGGCCGCGGCCACCCGGATCCCCCGGGGCACGTCCTGATCGGGCGAAGTCTCGACCTCGGGCACGACCTCCACCACCGTCGGTAGGGGCGGCGGAGTGAACTCCTGGTCCCGCCGCTCGGCGGCCGCGCGCACCGGCGCGCGCATCGAATCCCAGGCCCGTAGAGCCCGTGAGCCCCAGCCCCTCAACCTGGCCAGCGTGTACCTCCCCGTTGGTTCAAGCTTGAACACCACCATAGTCGCGCGTTCGAGCGTGCCGGTAGCGTCAACACATGTGACCGATACCCAGACCAGCGATGGTCTACCCATCCGCCTGCTGCACGACCGGGTGCTCGTCCAGCTGGAGGGCAACGAGGGCGAACGCCGTTCCGCCGCCGGCATCGTGATCCCCGCGACCGCGTCGATCGCCCAACGGCTGTCCTGGGCCACCGCCGTGGCCGTCGGGCCCAACGTCCGGGCCGTCGCGACCGGCGACCGGGTGCTGTTCGACCCCGACGAGCGGTCGGAGGTGGAGTTGCACGGCCGGGAGTACATCATGCTGCGGGAACGCGACGTGCACGCCGTGGCCGCCAAGCGGATCGAGGACGACCCGACCGGCCTCTACCTCTAGCCCGACCCTCAAGATCGAGCCCATCCTCGGGGTACCGGGGCGCCCGGCGGTCCGCGACGCCCCGGGCGGCGCTAGCTCGTCCCCAGCCGCTTGAGCGCCTGGAGCACCACGGCCGGGTCCGTCGTGTACCAGAACGGCGGCAGCGACTTCCGCAGGAACGGCCCGTACGAGCGCTGGGTGTGCAGCCGCTGGTCCAGCACCGCCACCACGCCCTTGTCCCCGAGCGTCCGGATCAGCCGACCCGCGCCCTGGGCCAGTCGGACCGCCGCGTGCGGGACGCTGACCGCCGAGAACCCGGAACCGCCCTCCGCGTCGATCGCCGCGGACCGGGCCGCCGACAGCGGCTCGTCGGGGCGGGGGAACGGCAGCCGGTCGATGACCACCAGCTGGCAGGCGTCGCCGGGCACGTCCACGCCCTGCCACAGGGACATGACCCCGAACAGGCACGTCTCCGGCTCGGCCTTGAACCGCTTCACCAGCAGCGGCAGCGACTCCTCGCCCTGGACCAGGACCGGCAGGTCGGTGCGCGCCCGGACCACCTCGGCCGCCCGCTCGGCCGCCTTGCGGGACGAGAACAGCCCCAGGGTCCGGCCGCCGATCGCGGTCACCAGCTCCACCAGCTCGTCGGCCGCCGCGTCCGACAGGCCCGACATGGTCGGCCGGGGCACGTGCGCCGCCACGTACAGGATGCCCTGCTTCGGGTAGTCGAACGGCGAGCCCACGTCCAGGGACGTCCACTTCAGGCCCTTCTCCGGCTTCGCGTCCGCCGGGGGCAGACCCAGCGAGCGGGCCACCGCCTTGAACTCCCCGCCCAGGGCCAGCGTCGCCGAGGACGCGATGACGACCCGCTCCGGGTACAGCGTCTCCGTCAGCGTCCCGGCCACCGACAACGGGGCCACCACCAGCGCGCGCCGGTTGCCCCGGTCGTCCTTCTCCACCCACGCCACGTCGTGCGCGGCCTCCTCCAGGAGCCGCTGGGCCACCTCGGTGATCGCCGCCAGGTTGACCTTCGCCGGCTGCTTGTCCACCGCCGACGGGTCGTCGTTCTTGATGTCGCCGATGCCCTCGATCGCGTGCCGGCACGCCGCGTCGACGATGGTCAGCGCCTCGCGGAGCTGGCCGTGCAGCGACTCCAACCGGCCCGGGCGGGCATCCGCGAGGGCCACGGCCAGCGCGTCGGAGGCCTCGACCAGCCGCTCGTACGCCCCCGCGTCGATGTGCTGGCGGGCCCGGCGGTTGGCGATGTCCATGCCGGCCGTGGTCAGCTCCGCCTGGGTCGCCGACGTCACCCGGTCGGCCAGCTCGTGCGCCTCGTCGATGATCAGGACGGAGTGCTCGGGCAGGATGTGCCGCCCCGCGAACGAGTCGAACGCCAGCAGGCTGTGGTTCGTCACCACGATGTCGGACGCCCGGGCCCGCTCCCGGGACGCCTCCGCGAAGCACTCGTGCCCGAACTGGCACTTCTGCGCGCCGATGCACTCCCGCGCCGGCATGCTCACGCTGCGCCAGGCCGTGTCGTCCACGCCCGGGTCCAGCTCGTCGCGGTCGCCCTCGACGGTGGTCTCCGCCCACTCCCGGATCCGGGTCACCTGCTGACCCAGCTTGCCGGCCTGACCCAGCCACTTCGGCGCGTCGTCCTGCTGGAACAGGTCCGGCTCGTCGGCGTTGGACGACTCCAGCTTCGCCTTGCACAGATAGTGCGCCCGACCCTTGACCAGCGCGAACGTCGGCCGTCGACCGAGGACCGGCTCCACGGCGTCCGCGAGGCGGGGCAGGTCGCCCGTCACCAGCTGGGACTGCAGCGCCAGGGTCGCGGTGGACACCACGACCGGGCCGTCCACGAGGAGGGCCGGGACGAGGTACGCGAGGGACTTGCCGGTGCCGGTGCCGGCCTGGACCAGCAGGTGCTCACCTGTGCGGATGGCCTTGTCGACGGCCTTGGCCATCTCCAACTGCCCGGGGCGCTCGGCCCCACCGGGGACCGCTCCGACGGCGGCGGCCAGCAGCTTTTCGACGTCGACGGTCACGGTCGATAACCGTACTCGGGGGGTGCGACAGGTTCCCCGCGCGGGCTGCCCCGGGGACGCGGGCGCTGGTCAGGGCGGACCCGTCGGGCGCGCGCACCGGGCGGCGCGCGGAAGGTGCCGTGCGGACCACGCCCGGCGGGTACCCGGAAAGGGTCTCGGGTTGGATCAGGCCGCGTCGCGGACCCAGGCCACGGCGCGGCGCTCCGCGTAGAACGAGACGAACGGGACCGTGCCGGCGAGCATCATCAGCACGATCCGGCCGAGCTTCCAGCCCGCGCGCCGGCCCAGGTCGAACGTGAGCACGACGTACACCATGTAGAGGAAGCCGTGGATCGGGCTGACGATCGCGACGCCCGCCGGCTCGTCCGCCAGGTACTTCAGCGGCATCGCGACCAGGGTCAACGCGAGCAGGGCCACGCCGACGACGTAGGAGGAGATCCGGTAGCGGGCGAGCGCCCCGGCCACTCCGGTGTCCGCGACGGGGGGCGTGGCGAGTTCGGTGCGCTCGGTCATGTGGGTACTCCCGGGTAGTCACTGGGCGGCCGGTGCGGGTGGGACTTGAGCCACCCGAGGTAGTGGTTGTACGCGGCGGTCTCGGGGTCGTCCGCGCGCGCCGAGGCCCGGGCGGCGGCCCGCTGCTCGGCGAGGCGGCGGATCAGGTCGGCGCCGGTGGGTTCGGGGGGCGCTGCCGGGGCGCTCGGGTCGCCGGCGGGGCTGGAGGCCGGGTCGAGGCCGGTCGTCTGGCCCGCGAGGCCGGAGCCTGACGCCGGGTCGGCTGAGCCTGGGCCGGAGGCGGCGCCGGACACGGCCCCCTCCCGCAGCTCCCGGCGCACCGACTTGACCCAGACGAACACCACGAAAGCGGCGAACACGGGCCATTCGAGGGAGTACCCGATGCTGAGCGCGTTGCCGTCCCGGGCCCGGCCGAGCTGCCACCAGCCCAGCGCGAGCATCGCGGCGACGGCGGCCACCGCGAGCAGGTGGACGAGCAGCCACCGGGGGGTGAGGAGCCGGCGCATAGCTCAGCAGGCTACCCGCGCCGCGCCCGGGCCCCGCCCCGAGGCGGAACTATTGTGAGCTTCCCGCCGGCCCCGTGCCCGCGGCCCCACCTGGCCGGCGACCACGTCGACCGTGCGCGCGCCGGCCCGGACCAGGTGCGGGGTGAGCGAGCCGACCCGAAGGGCCGCTGGTCGAGGGCGGGTACGTCCGGGTGAAGTAATGTGATCCCGTGACAGCCCTGTACCGCAAGTACCGGCCGAGGACGTTCGACGAGATCATCGGGCAGGACCACGTCACCCAGCCCCTGATCCAGGCGCTGAAGAACGGTCGGCTGAACCACGCGTACCTCTTCTCGGGCCCCCGGGGCTGCGGGAAGACGTCGAGCGCGCGGATCCTGGCCCGTTCGCTGAACTGTGAGCAGGGCCCCACGCCCAACCCGTGCGGCGAGTGCCGGTCGTGCCGCGACCTGGCCCCCGACGGGGCGGGCTCCATCGACGTCATCGAGATCGACGCCGCCAGCCACGGCGGCGTGGACGACGCGCGCGAGCTGCGGGAGAAGGCGTTCTTCGCGCCGGTCTCGTCCCGCTTCAAGGTGTACGTGATCGACGAGGCGCACATGGTGTCCTCCGCCGGCTTCAACGCGCTGCTCAAGCTGGTCGAGGAGCCGCCGGACTACGTCCGGTTCGTGTTCGCGACCACCGAGCCGGAGAAGGTCCTCGGCACGATCAAGTCCCGGACGCACCACTACCCGTTCCGGCTGATCCCGCCGAGCATCCTGCGGCCCTACTGCGAGCAGCTGGCCGCCGCCGAGGGCGTACCCATCGAGCCCGCTGTTTTTCCGTTGGTCGTCAAGGCCGGCACCGGGTCGGCCCGGGACACCCTGTCGATCCTCGACCAGCTCATCGCGGGCGCGGGCGAGGAGGGCGTCACCTACCAGCGCGCCGTCGCCCTGCTCGGGGTCACCGACGCCGCCCTGATCGACGAGACGGTCGACGCGCTCGCCGACGCCGACGGGGCGGCCCTGTTCGCCACGATCGACCGGGTGGTGGAGGCCGGGCACGACCCGCGCCGGTTCGCCACGGATCTCCTGGAGCGGTTCCGGGACCTGATCGTGTTGCAGCAGGTCCCCGACGCGATCGGCAAAGGCATCCTGGACGTGCCGGCCGACGAGGTCGAGCGGATGACCGCCCAGGCGCTGCGCCTCGGCACCGCCGAACTGTCCCGGCTCGCCGAGCTCGTGCACGACGGGCTGGCCACGATGCGCGGCACGACCGCCCCCCGGCTGACCCTGGAGCTGATCTGCGCCCGGATGCTGCTGCCCGGGGCCGAGCAGACGACGGCTGCGCTCCTGCAACGCCTCGAAAGACTGGAGAGCAAAGCCCTCAGCTGGGTACCGGGTGCCCCGGCTCCGGCGGCCCCACACCGGGCCCCGGCCCCCGCTGCTCAGCCGGCTCCGGTCACCTCGGGCGGCGGGTCGCCGAGTTCCCAGGCGCCGACCGCCGCCCCGGCAGGCTCTCCGTCGGCCGTGCGGGCTTCCGGTCCGCAGGGCGGCACGGCCGGTGCACCCGCCTCGGCGGCCCCGCAGACCGGTCCTGTCGTGCCGGTCACCCCGCCGGCCGGGTCCGCCGCTCCGGCCGTCCAGCCCGCCGGGTCCGCTGCGCCGGCCGCTCCGCCCGCCGGGTCTGCCGCGCCGGCCGCTCCGCCCGCTGGATCCGCGCCGTCGGCGCCGCAGGGCGACTGGCAGACGCCGGCCGCGCCCCAGCCCACCCCGCACGCCACCCCCACGCCGCCCGCGCAGCCCGGCGTCCTCGACGTCGCCGCCGTGCAGCGGTCCTGGGACGAGGTGCTCGGCCAGGTCCGCAACCGCAGCCTGCGGGCGTCCGCGCTGGTCCGGCAGGTGACGGTCCGCGAGCTCGACGGCAACACGGTTGTCCTCGTCTGCCAGAACAAGTTCCAGGCCGACGAGGTGACCAAGGCCTCCGGGATCGTGGAGGAGGCGCTGCTGCAGGTGCTCGGCACCGTGCTCCGGGTGCGGTGCGACATCGGGGGCGGAGGCACCCCGCCGCCCCGGCCGGCCGCGCCCACCCCGGCACCGGCGCCGGCCCCCGCGCCGCAGCCCCGGACCGCGCCTTCGGCCCCGGCGGCCCGCCCGCAGGCCACCGCGCCGCCCGCCCGGCCCGGTTCGCCCCAGTCCGGTCCGCAGCCGGGGTCCCCGGCCGCCCCGCCGCCCGTCGACGACGAGGAACCCTGGCCGGATCTGCCGCCCTCCTTCGACGAGGAGGAGCCGCCGCCCGCGCCGATGGTCCAGGCCCCGGTGACCCCGGAACCGCCGCCGCTGTCCGCCTCGACCGTCGTCTACGAGGGCTTCGAGCCCGGCGACGAACCCGGCGACGAGGTGCTCGACAAGGACGCCCCCGGCAGTTCCGAGGAGCAGGCCATGAAGCTGCTGTCCGAGGTACTCGGCGCGGAGAAGATCTCCTGACGACCTATTGACGGCCATCGGGGTCCGGTCCAGACTTCGGATCCATGGCGAAGAATGCCCGGGGTAGCCGGATCCCCGCCCACAAGCGGCCGAAGTACGCGCACTGGGTGCTCCGCGCGGCGGCGTACCTCATCGATGTCGGGATCGTGGCTCTGGTGCTCCTCGGCGCCGTCGCCCTGGACCGGGCGCTGATCGGCGGGATCGTGGGGCTCGTGCTGGTCGCCGCGAACCGGTGGTATCTCGGCGGGCGCACCGGGCAGACCGTGGGGCGCAGGCTGCTGCGGATCCGGCTGGCGTCCGTCGACTCGGGCGAGCCGATCGGCCCGTGGCGGGCGCTGCTCCGCGACGTCGCGCACCTCTTCGACACGGTCTCGCTGCTCGCGGGCTGGTTCTTCCCGATCTGGGACGCCCAGCGCCAGACCTTCGCCGACAAGCTCCTCCGCACCCACGTGACCCTGGTCCGCTAGCCGCCCGCGCGGTCGGACGGCCGGGGACAGGGCGATAGGCTGGGTGGCGAAACCGACAGAGGGGGAGCCGCCGTGGCGAACATGCAGAAGATCATGCAGCAGGCTGCCCAGATGCAGCAGCAGGTGGCGGCGGCCCAGCAGCAGCTCGCCGAGACCGAGGTCAGCGGCAGTTCCGGCGGGGGCCTCGTGACGGCCGTCGTGTCCGGCTCCGGCGAACTCCGCAGCATCAAGATCGACCCGAAGGTCGTGGACGTCGACGACGTCGAGACCCTCGAGGACCTCGTCGTGGCGGCCGTGCACTCGGCCAACGGCGAGGCGCAGAAGCTCACCGAGAAGATCATGGGGCCGATCACCGGCGCGCTCGGGGGCCTCGGCCTCCCGGGGTTCTAGACCGTGTACGAGGGCGCGATCCAGGACCTGATCGACGAGTTGGGACAGCTGCCGGGCATCGGCCCGAAGAGCGCCCAGCGGCTTGCGTTCCACGTCCTCGCCGCCGACAACGCCGACGTGGCCCGGCTGTCCGCCGCCCTGACCAGGGTGAAGGAGCTCGTCCGGTTCTGCGACGTGTGCTTCAACGTGTCGGAGAACGACAGCTGCCGGATCTGCCGCGACCCCCGCCGGGGCACCGAGGTGATCTGTGTGGTCGAGGAGCCCAAGGACGTCGTCGCGATCGAGCGGACCGGCGAGTTCCGGGGCAAGTACCACGTGCTCGGCGGCGCCATCAACCCGCTGGAGGGCATCGGCCCCGACCAGTTGCGCATCCGCGAGCTGCTCACCCGGTTGCGGGGCGGTGAGGTGAAGGAGCTGATCCTGGCCACCGACCCGAACACCGAGGGCGAGGCGACGGCGACGTACCTGGCGCTGCTGGTCAAGCCGATGGGGCTGAACGTGACCCGGCTGGCGAGCGGGCTGCCGGTGGGCGGCGACCTGGAGTACGCGGACGAGATCACCCTCGGCCGGGCCTTCGAGGGCCGCCGGACCGTCTAGACCCGCCGCGAACGACGCTGGACTCCGCCCATGGTCCAGTCGCAGGGGCCGCTGCCCTGGCGACTGGGCCATGCGTTTGGCGCCCACGGCAATCGGGGCTGCCGAATGGGGCCTGCTCGCCTAGGCTTCCGTCCTATTGCCCCGGCCGGGGTGGCACGGTCGAGAGCGCCCAAGACCACTGAGGCGACGGGTGGCGCCGGCGAGGTCGGCCGACCTCAGGGGCGGTGGCCGAAGGGGACGCCCTCCAGGCCCCAGGCCGGGTCCACCTTCAGGCCGAGTGCCGCGAACACGCTCGGCGCGACATCGGCGTGCTCCGTCGTCACCCCACCCCGGGGCACCAGAGGCCCACAGGCCGCGATCCAGGCCCGCGCCTCCCACGGATCCCGCCCGCCGTGCCCGCCGGTGTCGATGTGCCCGTGGTCGGTGACGACCACGAAGGTCCACTCCTCGTCGGGGAACGCGGGACGGGCCCGGATCGCGTCCAGCACCTGCCCGATCCGCGCGTCGGCCCGCTCCACCGCCGCCAGGTAGTTCGGCGTGACCCCCTCGTGGTGGGCGATCTCGTCCGGCTCGCCGAAGTAGACGAACGCGGCGTGGTAGTCGCCCGCGCCGAGCGTGCGGGCCGCGTCGAGGGCGATGTCGGCCCCGGTCATGTCGTAGTCGTCGTCGGGGGCTTCGAGGCGCAGTACCCGATGGGGGGTGGCGAACACGGGGCCCTCGGAGTCGGGGCCGACCAACGGCGGCCAGTCGGCGGCGGCGTAGGTCCTGATCTCGGGCCAGGCGGTGCGCAGCCGGGTGAGGAAGTCCGGGTAGTCGGCGAGCCGGTGGTCGGCGAAGACGTTGCCGTCGATGTTGTGCTTGTCGGCCCACACGCCGGTGGCGATGTTCGACCAGCCCGGGCCGGACACGGTGGGCGCCAGGTCGTTGAGTTCGAAGGCCGCGAGGAAGCCCTCGGCGGCGATCGCGTCGATCCGCGGGGTGCGCGCGGCGGCGAGGGTGTCGGTCCGGACGCCGTCGACTCCGAACACGACGATTCTGCGGCGGGTTGAGAAGGCCATGACCCACCCTCGCACGCCCCTCGGTCCACTACCGAGAGTGACACAGGGCACAATTTGACCACGACCTATCTCCATCTATTCCTCCTGCGCCCCCCTGGCCACTAAGGTGCCTTCCAGAGAGTGACCCCAGTCACAGCCGAGGTGGAATCATGCAACGAAGCAGGTTCAGGACCGTTTGCGCGGTCGCAGCGATAGCGGCGCTGACCGTCGGCGTCGCCGGTTGCGCCGAGAGCAAGCGCGAAAGCAGTTCGAACAGCAAGGACAAGACGCTCGTGTTCGGTACCGCGGGGGAGCCCAAGGTGCTCGACCCCGCGCTCGCCACGGACGGCGAGACGTACCGGCCGCCGCGTCAGGTCCTCGAGACCTTGATCGGCAACGAACTCGGTTCCGCGAAGCTCGTGCCCCGCCTCGCCGAGAAGTGGGACGTGTCGGCGGACGGCACCGCGTGGACGTTCAACCTGCGCAAGGGTGTGAAGTTCCACGACGGTACGGACTTCAACGCCGAGGCCGTGTGCGCGAACTTCAACCGGTGGTACAACTTCACCGGCCTGTACCAGAACGTCGCGGAGTACTGGCTGGACACGTTCGGCGGGTTCGCCAAGAGCGAGAGCCCGACCGCGCCGCCGTCGAACTTCAAGAGCTGCGCGGCCAGTGACGCCAACACCGCGGTGATCACGCTGAACAAGCCGACGAGCCGGCTGCCGGGGGCGTTCACGCTGCCCGCCATGTCGATCCAGAGCCCGAAGGCCCTCGCGGAGTACGCGAGCGAGTCGATGAGCGGGGACGCGCAGAACCTGACGTACCCGAAGTACGCGCTGGAGAAGATGGTCGGCACGGGCCCGTTCAAGTTCACGAGCTGGGACCGGGCGAACAAGAAGGTCACGATGGACCGGTTCGACGGGTACTGGGGCGACAAGGCGAAGATCGCCAAGTTGATCTTCCGCGCCATCCCGGACGAGAACGCCCGTCGCCAGGCCCTCGAAGCCGGTGAGATCCAGGGCTACGACCTGGTCGCCCCGGCCGACGTGGCCTCGCTGACCGGCAAGGGCTTCAACGTCCCGGCCCGCCCGCCGTTCAACGTGCTCTACCTGGGCATGGGTCAGGACAACCCGAAGCTCGCCGACATCCGGGTCCGGCAGGCCATCGCGTACGCGGTGGACCGCGAGGCGCTGGTCAAGTCGAAGCTCCCGAACGGCGCGAAGGTCGCCGACCAGTTCATGCCGGACTCGGTCGAGGGCTACGCGACGGACGTCAAGAAGTACACGCGGGACGTCAACAAGGCCAAGGCCCTGCTGGCCGAGGCCGGCGCGACCGGGGTCGAGCTCAAGTTCTACTACCCGACCGAGGTCACCCGGCCGTACATGCCGAACCCGAAGGACATCTTCGAGATCGTCAAGTCCGGGCTGGAAGAGGCCGGGATCAAGGTCACCCCGGTGCCCGAGAAGTGGTCGCCGACCTACCTGGACGACGTCCGCGCCGGCAAGCCGGACCTGTGGATCGTCGGCTGGACCGGTGACTACAACGAGGGCTACAACTTCGCTGGCACGTTCTTCGGCCGGCAGAAGCCCGAGTGGGCCTTCGACAACCCGGCGCTGCGCGCCGCCCTGGCGAAGGTCGACCTGGAGCCCAGCCGCGAGAAGCGGATCGAGATGTACAAGGACATCAACAAGCAGATCATGGAGTTCCTCCCGGGCCTGCCGCTGTCGTCCTCGCCGCCCTCGATCGCCTTCGCGAAGAACGTCACCGGGGTCAAGCCGAGCCCGTTGACCGACGAGAAGTTCTACACGGCCGAGTTCACGTCATAACGGCCACGGTTGCGGCACCCCTGAGCGATCAGGGGTGCCGCGCCCGTCCTGGAGGTCCTTCTTGATTCGCTTCATCGTCCGGCGGCTGCTGCAACTGGTACCGACCATGTTCGGGCTGTCCCTGCTCCTGTTCATCTGGCTGCACCGGCTGCCCGGCGGCCCCGAGACGTCGATCCTGGGCGAGCGGGCCACCGAGGAGCGCCGGGCGCAGATCCGCCAGTCCCTCGGGCTCGACGAGCCGCTGGTGGTGCAGTACGGCCGGTTCATGCGCCGACTGCTGTCGTTCGACTTCGGCAGTTCCATCCAGACCGGCCGGCCGGTGATGACCGAGTTCGGTCAGCGATTCCCGGCGACCCTGGAGTTGACGATCACGGCCCTGGTCATCGCGATCGGGATCGGCATCCCGCTCGGGTACATGGCCGCGCGCCGCCGGGGCACCTGGCTCGACAGCGGCACCGTGATGGGCTCGCTGCTCGGCGTGTGCGTCCCGGTGTTCTTCCTCGCCTACGTCCTCAAGGCGATCTTCTCCGAGTACCTGCACATCTTCCCGTCCTCGGGCCGGCAGAGCGACCTGCTCGAGGCCACCCACGTGACCGGGATGTTCGTCCTCGACGGGCTGATCACCCGCGAGTGGGACGCGGCGGGCGACGCCCTGCTGCACCTGATCCTGCCCGGGATCGCGCTGGCCAGCATTCCGTTCGCGATCATCGTGCGGATGACCAGGGCGAGCGTCCTGGAGGTGATCAGCGAGGACTACGTCCGGACCGCCGAGGCCAAGGGCCTGACCGAGCGGACCGTGCGCGGCCGGCACATCCTGCGCAACGCGCTGCTCCCGGTGGCCACGGTCATCGGCCTGGCGGTCGGCGGGCTGCTGTCCGGCGCGGTGCTGACCGAGACGGTGTTCGCGTTCGGCGGGATCGGCTCGTTCCTGCGGGACGCCATCGAGTTCCGGGACTACCCGGTGCTGATGGGCTTCATCATGCTGATCGCGCTGCTCTACGTCCTGGTGAATCTCGCCGTGGACGTGTCCTATGGATTGATCGACCCACGGGTGAGGGTGCGATGAGCCGGAAGAAGGACCGGATCGACCGGCTCGCCGTACTGGCGGCCAGCCGGGCGGAGACCGGTGAGAGCCTGTGGCGGGTCGCGTTCAAGCGGGTCCGCCGGAGCCCCCCGGCCGTCGTCGGCGCCGTGATCATCGTGGTGTTCCTGCTGATCGCGCTGCTCGGGCCGCTGTTCGCGCCGTACGACCCCGTGGCCCAGACCTGGCGGGGTGACATCAGCGAGGCGAACGGCATCTTCCCCGGGCCGCGTTCGGGCAACCTGCTCGGCGTGGACAACCTGGGCCGCGACGAGTTCAGCCGGCTGCTGATCGGCGCGCGGATCTCGCTGCTCGTCGGCGTACTGGCCACCCTGTTCGGCCTGGTCATCGGCTCGGCGCTGGGCATCGCCTCGGGCACCGCCGCCGGGCTGGGCGGCCGGGTCGGCAGCTGGATCGACTCCGTGATCATGCGGTTCATCGACATCCTGTTGTCCGTACCGGGACTGCTGCTCGCGATCAGCCTCGCGGCGATGATCGGCAACGGGCTGCCCACGGTCATGATCGCGGTCGGCACCATCAACGTACCGATCTTCGCCCGGCTGCTGCGCGGCTCCATGCTGGCCCAGGCACACTCGGACTACGTACTCGCCTCCACGGCGTTGGGCGTGCGCAAACCGAAGATCGTGTTCGGCCACATCGTGCCCAACTCCATCGCACCCGTGATCGTGCAGGCCACCCTGACCCTGGCGGTGGCGATCATCGAGGCGGCCGGGCTGTCGTTCCTGGGGTTGGGCAACGCCAACTCCTCGTACCCGGAATGGGGGGTCATGCTGGCCGACGCGCAACGCTACCTGTCCGTCGCGCCCCGGATGTCGATCTTCCCGGCGGTCGCGATCATCATCACGGCGCTCGGCTTCACCCTGCTGGGTGAGTCGATGCGCGAGGCCCTCGACCCGAAGCTCCGGCGGTGACCATGAGCCTGCTCGATGTGCAGGACCTGACGGTGGCGTTCACCCGACGCGGCGAACCCGACGTGCGCGCCGTCGACGGGGTGAGCTTCACCGTCGACGAAGGCAAGATCGTCGGGCTGGTGGGCGAGTCCGGCTGCGGCAAGAGCGTGACGTCCCTGGCCCTGATGGGGCTACTGCCCAAGCGCGGCGTCCGGCTGGGCGGCAAGGCCCTGTTCGAGGGTACGGACCTGCTCCAGCTCGACCCCGGCGCCATGCGCGACGTCCGGGGCCGCGACGTGGCCATGATCTTCCAGGACCCGCTGTCCTCGTTGAACCCGGTGATCTCGATCGGCCTCCAGGTCACCGAGGTGCTCCGCCGGCACCGGGGCCTCAAGGGCGACGCCGCGAAGAAGGAGGCCGCCGACCTGCTCGACCGGGTCGGCATCCCCGACCCGACCCGGCGGCTGCGCGAGTACCCGCACCAGCTGTCGGGCGGCATGCGGCAGCGCGCGCTGATCGCGATGGCCGTCGCGTGCCGGCCCCGGCTGCTGATCGCCGACGAGCCGACCACCGCGTTGGACGTGACGATCCAGGCCCAGATCCTCGAACTGCTCAAGGACCTGGTGCGCGAGTTCGGCACCTCCATGATCATGATCACCCACGATCTCGGGGTGGTCGCCGGGCTGTGCGACACGGTGAACGTCCTCTACTCGGGGCGCGTCATCGAGGCCGCCGGGCGCAGGCCGCTGTTCGCGGCGCCCCGGCACCCGTACACCCACGGGCTGCTCGGGTCGATTCCCCGGCTCGACGCGGACGTCGACGAGGCGCTCCGGCCGATCCGGGGCTCGGTCCGCGACGCCCTGCCGTGGGCCGAGGGGTGCGCGTTCCAGCCCCGGTGCGACCGGGCGGTGGACGCCTGTGTGGGCGGGCCGCCCGAATTGGAGGACACGTTCACGGGGCACCTGTGCCGGTGCGTGAACCCGGTGACCCACGAGGAGCGGGTATGACACTGTTGTCCGTCCAGGGGCTCAAGGTGCACTTCCCGATCCGGCGGGGCGTCCTCTTCGACCGCACCGTCGGCCACGTGTACGCCGTAGACGGCGTCGACCTCGAAGTCCCCCGGGGTGGCACGTACGGCCTGGTCGGCGAGTCCGGCTGCGGCAAGTCGACCCTCGGCCGGGCGCTGCTGCGGCTCAGCCCGGTCACCGCCGGCCGGGTCGTGTTCGACGGCGTGGACGTCGCAGCCCTGAACGGCGAGGCGCTGCGCAAGAGCCGCCGCCGGATGCAGATGATCTTCCAGGACCCGATGTCCAGCCTGGACCCGCGCCAGAACGTCGAGTCCATCCTCACCGAGGGCCTCGTCGCGCACGGGATCGGCGCGAACTCCGCCGAACGCCGGGCCAAGGTCATGGAGACCCTCGACGCGGTGGGCCTGCCCCGGTGGGCGATGTCGCGCTACCCGCACGAGTTCTCCGGCGGGCAGCGCCAGCGGATCGGCATCGCCCGCGCCCTCGTCCTCGGCCCGGACCTGATCGTCGCCGACGAGCCCGTGTCCGCCCTCGACGTGTCCATCCAGGCCCAGGTCATCAACCTGCTGGAGGAACTCCAGGGCGAACTCGGCCTGACCTACCTCGTGATCGCGCACGACCTGGCCGTCGTGAAGCACATCTCCGACATCGTCGGCGTGATGTACCTCGGCGGCCTGGTCGAGGAGGCGTCGTCCCGGGAGTTGTACGCGACGCCGCTGCACCCGTATACCCGGGCGCTGATGTCGGCCGTGCCCGTGCCCGACCCCGAGGTGGAGGACCGCCGCGAGCGGATCCTGCTCCGCGGTGACCTGCCCTCCCCGGCGAACCCGCCGACCGGCTGCCGGTTCAACACCCGGTGCCCGTGGAAGCAGGACACGCTGTGCGCGACGGACCGGCCGCCGCTGATCGAGGTGCGGCCGGGGCACAAGGTCGCGTGCCACTACACGGCGGAGATCGACGCGGGCGTGATCAGGCCGAAGGACGGCGCCGTCGTGCGCTGAGAACGACAATCTGACGGGTACTGGGACCCGCAGGCGACAACAAGTGCGGGGAACGCGCCCGCTGCCCGAGGGCGGCGGCCACGTTCCCCGTACTCGTGTGCCGGTCAGCCCGAGGGGCGGTTGAGCAGGCCCACCGCGAGGGCGTGGATCGCCTCCGCGTCGGCCGCGTCGCGCAGGGACACCTTCGAGCCGGTGACCGTGTACCACTCGTCCGCGTCCTTGTACTGCACCTTCACCGTCGCGCTGCCGTGTTCGGTCGCGGTCGACAGGGTCAGATCCCCGGTCACGACCCCGGCCTCGTCGGTCATCACCCCACCCGGACCAGCCACGATGTCGGTCCGCAACGGCTTGGCGGGCGCGGGAGCAGGCGCGGGAGCCGGCACCGGCGCGGCGGCGGGCGCGGCCGGCACGGAGCCCCCGGCGGGCGGCGCGGGCACCGGAGCGCCAGCCCCGGGCACGGGTGCGGCGGGAACCGGCGCGGCAGGCGCGGCGGGAGCGGTCCCCGGAGCCGCCGGAGCGGGAGCGGCGGGCGGTGCGGCGGTCCGCCCCGGAGGGGGGCCAGGCTTGGGTGAGGTCATGTGCACGTCCCCAGCATGTCGGTGAGCGCGGTGCGCTCCGCTTCGGTAACGGTGAGCTGCCAATGTGACTTGACGTTGATCCAGCTCTCCGCGTAACTGCACCAGTATGACCGGCTCGGGGGCTTCCACGTGGAAGGATCCTGGTCGCCCTTGGCGCGGTTCACCGAGGCGGTGACTGCGAAGAGTTGCGGGCGGTCCAGATCGTTGGCGAAGTCGCCGCGCTTCTCGTTCGTCCAGTCGTTGGCCCCGGAGCGCCACGCGTTGGCGAGCGGGACCATGTGGTCGATGTCCATCTCGATGGCGACGGTGTGCTTCGCGTCGTCGTACGGGCTGGTCCAGGAGCCGCCGGTCACCTTGCAGGCGCTGTCGGTCTTCACGGACTTGCCCTCGCGCTTCAGGACGAACTCGCGGGTGTCGCAGCCGCCGCCCTGGGCGCGCCAGTGCGGGAACTTCTCCCGGCTGTACCCGGCCATGGAGCGGGACGCCGCCGTCTTCAGGGCCGCCAGCTGGGTCTTCGCCGTGGCGGCCTTCTCGGGCGTGTTGCCGCTGGGTTTGTCGGAGGATGTGCCGGTGGCCGGCTGGACGCATGCGCCGAGCAGAGCGGCGGTGACGAGGAGTGCGATACCACGCGTGAGGGGAGACACCCCTCAAGCGTGCTCGTGGGTCGGGAACGAAGCAAGGAACTGAATACCTGCGATCCGTGCCAGTTTGGGGGACAATTCGGCCATGTTGCTGAAGGATCCGGCCGGGCGCGGGACACTCGCCGCGACCGTGCTCGCGTCCGGCATGGCACTGCTCGACTCGACCGTCGTGAACGTCGCCCTTCCCCACCTGGGCCGCGATCTCGGCGCGGGGCTGGACGGGCTCCAGTGGACGGTCAACGGGTACACGCTGACGCTCGCCGCGTTCGTGCTGCTCGGCGGGGCGCTGGGGGACCGGTACGGCAGAAGGCTCGTGTTTCTGATCGGGGTCTTCTGGTTCACCGGCGCGTCGATCCTGTGCGGGGCGTCGCAGAGCATCGGCTGGCTGATCGCGGCCCGGGTGCTCCAGGGGGTCGGGGCGGCGCTGCTCACGCCCGGCTCGCTGGCGATCATCCAGTCGGCGTTCGACCCGCGCGACCGGGCCCGGGCGATCGGCGCGTGGTCGGGGTTCGGCGGGATCGCGGCGGCTGCGGGGCCGCTGGTCGGCGGCTGGCTGGTCGACGCGTTCAGCTGGCGGTGGGTGTTCTTCCTGAACGTCCCGCTGGCGGTACTCGTCGTGGTGCTGACCTGGAAGTTCGTGCCGGAGAGCCGGTCGCCGGAGAAGCGGGCCCGGTTCGACTTCCCCGGCGCGGTCCTCGGCGCGCTGAGCCTCGCGGGGATCACGTTCGCCCTGATCAACGGGGATCCTGTCGCGGGGATCGCCGGGCTCGCCGCCGGGGTGGCGTTCGTGTGGGTCGAGCGGCGCAGCCACGCGCCGATGGTGCCGCCGGCCATGTTCGCGGTGCGCGCGTTCAGCGTGATCAACCTGGTGACGTTCTTCGTGTACGCGGCCCTGTCCGGCTGCCTCTTCTTTCTCGTCATCTTCCTCCAGGTGTCGCACGGCTACTCGGCGCTCGGCGCGGGCCTGACCCTGGTCCCGTTGACCCTGGTCATGCTTCTGTTCTCGCCCCGGGCCGGCGCGCTCGGCCAGCGGATCGGCCCGCGCATCCCGCTGATCATGGGGCCGCTGACCGGCGCGGTCGGCATCCTGCTGCTGCTCCGGGCCGGCGCCGGCTACTTCACCACGGTCCTGCCCGGCGTGCTCGTCCTCAGCGTCGGGCTGACGATCGTCGTCGCGCCGCTGACCTCGGCGGTGCTCGCGGCGGCCGCCGACCGGTACGCGGGCGTCGCCAGCGGGGTGAACAACGCCGTGGCCAGGGCCGCCGGGCTCCTCGCGGTGGCCGCGCTGCCGGCGCTCGCCGGGCTGTCCGCCGGGTCCTACACCAGCCCGGTCGCGTTCGCCGACGGCTACCGGATCGCGATGCTGTTCTGCGCGGGCCTGATGGCGTGCGGCGCCCTGACTGCGGCGGTGCTCCTCCGACCCGGCGACTGCGAACCAACCCCGAAGAACTTCATCTAGTTGCGAGTCGGGAGCCGACCCGGCCCCTGAAGGCTGGAGCCCAGAAAGTCCCAGCGGCGCACCCACCCCGACCGCGACCTGGGCGCGAGCCGGCGTCCCCACCCTCGACCGCAGCACGGGCGCAACCGGCGGCACAGGCCACGGCCCGAGCGCCCCCGGACACCACAAGCGGCGGGCCACCGGTCCGCGAAGGCGCGACGCCACCGGTCAGAACCGCGCCAGCAGCTTCCGAGGCCGGTCCACGGCTGTCGGGGCGGGCTGTGACGCCCGTCCACGGCGCCTGAGGCGGGGCGGCGGGCGCGGCCCGGTTCCGCTAACGTGTCCGCCGTTGCTACGGGGAGGCACAGATGTCGGAACACGACCAGAAGGCGGCAGCCGCCAGCGGAACGAACACGGGAACGGCCGGCCAGCCCGGCCCGCTCCTCGCACCGGAAATCAGGGACCCGGGGCTGGAAGACGGCCCCGGCTCGGCGGGCGACGCCCGATCGGCCGGCGACCCGGACAGCCAGCGGACACAGACCCACAGCCCCGTCCCGGCGCAGCCCGATCGGGTCCTGGGGCGTACGCAGCCCGACCGGGTCCTGGGACGCAGCTGGACCAACGACCACAAACTCGACCAGGCCTGGGACTGGGCCCGCGCGGGTCAGGACGTCGCGCCGGCCGTCGATCAGATGGACGGCCGCGACCTCGACAAGGCCTGGGACTGGGCCCGCGAACCCGCCAAACCCACCGACGCCAACTGGGGCACCGACTCCTGGGACCCGGCCGCCGACGGGTACCGCAACGGCACGCTCCGGCCCCCGGTCGTCGAGGACGACACCCCGCACTGGACCGCGCCGCCGGTCGGCTTCAGCGGCCACGCCATCGCGTCGTTCGTGTTCGGCTTCTTCGGCATCCCGCTGCTCGGGGTCCTGTTCGGCATCGGGGCGCTGGTCACGATCCGCCGGACGGGGCAGGAGGGGCGGTGGATGGCCATCACGGGCATCTGCCTGTCCGGCGCCTGGATTCTCCTGCTGATCGTGCTGTTCCGGGTGGTGCTGCCCCTGCTGGCCGGACGGTAGGCGGCTCCGGCCGGCTCGGCTACATTGCGGCGCCGCGGGCTCAGCTACGTTGCGGCACCCGGCCTGGCTACGTTGCGGCGCCTGGCTCGACCGAGTCGCGACGACCCGGCCACGGTGTGTCACTCCGGTTCGGCCGAGTCGCGACAGCCGACAGGCCCACGTGCCCGGCCGACCCGGAGCCACTGACGTGACAGGTGTGGGCCGGCCCCGGAAGGCCGGCCCGCAGCGCTGTCACACCGCCCGGTTCACCGCCGACGTGACCGCCCGCAGCGACGCCGTGACGATGTTGTCGGACACGCCGACGCCCCAGTACGTCTCGCCGCCGATCGCGCACTCCACGTACGCGGCGGCCTTCGCGTCCCCGCCCGAGGCGAGCGCGTGCTCCGCGTAGTCCAGGACGGTCACGTCGATGTCCACGGCGGACAGCGCCGAGACCAGGGCGGCGATCGGGCCGTTGCCGACGCCGGTCAGCTCGCCGAGCGTGGTCTGCGCGGTGACCTCGGCCTTGCCGGCGGCCGTCGAGGTCGAGTAGGTGTCGATCCGCAGCCGGCCCGGGGTCAGGTACTCCGTCTCGAAGATCTGCCACATCGCGGCCGGGGACACCTCGCCGCCCTCGCCGTCCGTGTGCCGCTGGACGACGCCCGAGAACTCGATCTGCAGCCTGCGGGGCAGGACGAGATGATGCTCGGACTCCATGATGTACGCGACGCCGCCCTTGCCGGACTGCGAGTTGACCCGGATGACCGCCTCGTACGAGCGCCCGACGTCGGCGGGGTCGATCGGCAGGTACGGGACCTCCCACAGCCGGGGGTCCACTGCCGCGAGCCCCTTCTTGATGGCGTCCTGGTGCGAGCCGGAGAAGGCCGTGTAGACGAGGTCGCCCGCGTACGGGTGGCGCTCGTGGACGGGCAGCTGGTTGCAGTACTCGACGGTGCGTTTGATCTCGTCGATCTGGTCGAAATTGATCATCGGGTCGATGCCCAGGGCGAACAGGTTCAGCCCCAGCGTCACCAGGTCCACGTTGCCGGTGCGCTCGCCGTTGCCGAACAGGCAGCCCTCGACCCGGTCGGCCCCGGCGGCGATCCCCAGCTCGGCGGCCGCCACGCCGGTGCCCCGGTCGTTGTGCGGGTGCAGGCTCAGGATCAGCGACTCGCGCCGGGGCAGGTTGCGGTGCATCCACTCGATCGAGTCGGCGTACACGTTCGGGGTGGCCATCTCCACCGTCGCCGGCAGGTTGATGATCAGCGGGCGGTCCGGGGTGGGCGCGACGACCTCGATGACCGCCGAGCACACCTCCAGCGCGTACTCCAGCTCGGTGCCCGTGTAGGACTCCGGCGAGTACTCGTAGTAGATCTCGGTGTCCGGGGTCAGCATCTCCGCGTACTTCTGGCACATCCGCGCGCCGGACGTCGCGATGTCCTTGATCCCGTCGCGGTCCAGGCCGAACACGACCCGGCGTTGCAGCGCGGACGTCGAGTTGTAGAAGTGCACGATCGCCTGCTTGGCGCCCCGCAGCGACTCGAAGGTCCGCTCGATCAGCGGCTCCCGGCACTGGGTCAGCACCTGGATGATCACGTCGTCGGGGATCAGCCCGTCCTCGATCAGCATCCGGACGAAGTCGAAGTCGGTCTGGCTGGCCGACGGGAAGCCGACCTCGATCTGCTTGTACCCCATGCTCACCAGCAGCAGGAACATCCTGCGCTTCCGCTCGGGGGACATCGGGTCGATCAGCGCCTGGTTGCCGTCGCGCAGATCCACGGCACACCACTGCGGGGCCTGCTCGATCCGCCGGCCCGGCCACTGTCGATCGGGCAGATCCACACTGAAGGGGTACGCCTGATAGCGGCCGAACGGCATGTTACTGGGCTTCTGGGTGTCAAAGGGCGACATGTCACGCCTTCCGGGAGGTCATCTCTGGGGAGTTGCTTCTCGAGAGCGACCGGGCGGACGAGCCCTAGAGGCGCGTCGGAACCCGCGGCGAGGTGCCGGCCTGAGAGGCCTCGCCGCGGCAGCGAAGGAGAAGATGCGCGCGCCACATGACACGACCACGTTACGTGATCAACCAACCCTCAGACAATTCGTCCCGCTACGTGAGATGTGCCTCCCCGTTTCCCCAGCTCAACGGACACCTGGAGAACCGTGACCGCTTTCACCCGCCGCCGCTCTGCAAAGTTGCATGCTTGCTGGGGTCAACGAAAACGGCACCCACCCCGGAGGGAAGGTGCCGTCGTCCGTTCGAGCGGGTGCCTAGTGCCACTCCGCCGCGATCAGCTCCGCGATCTGCGCCGTGTTCAGCGCGGCGCCCTTGCGCAGGTTGTCGCCCACGACGAAGAAGTCCAGCGCCCGGGGATCGTCCAGCGACCGCCGGATCCGCCCCACCCACGTCGGATCGGTCCCCACCGCGTCGGCCGGGGTCGGGAACTCCGCCTCGGCCGGGTTGTCCGCCACGACCACGCCCGGCGCGGCCTCCAGCACCTCGCGGGCCCGGTCCGCGTCCACCTCGGAGCCGAAGATGGCGTGCAGCGAAGCCGAGTGCCCGGTCACGACCGGCACCCGGACGCACGTCGCCGACACCTTGAGATCCGGAAGCCCGAGGATCTTGCGGGACTCGTTGCGGATCTTCAGTTCCTCGCTGGACCAGCCGCCGTCCTTGACGGAACCCGCCCACGGCACCACGTTCAGCGCCAACGGGGCCGGGAACGGGCCCAGGTCGTCGCCCACGACCCGGCGCACGTCACCGGTCCGGGTGCCGGCGGACCGGTCGCCGGACAGCTTCGAGAGCTGGTCGTGCAGCGTGTCCACACCGATCTGCCCCGCGCCCGAAGCCGCCTGGTACGAGGACACCATCAGCTCGCGCAGCCCGTACTCGCGGTGCAGCGGGGCGAGCGACAGGATCATGGCCAGCGTCGTGCAGTTCGCGTTGGCGATGATGCCGCGCGGCCGGGTGCGGACATGCTCCGGGTTGACCTCGGGCACGACCAGCGGCACGTCCTTGTCCATCCGGAACGCGCCGGAGTTGTCCACGGCGATCGCGCCCTTGGACACCGCGATCGGCGCCCACTCGGCCGACACCTCGTCGGGGACGTCGAACATCGCCACGTCCACCCCGTCGAACGCCTCCGGGGTGAGCGCGAGCACCTCGACCTGCTCGCCCCGGACCGACAGCTTGCGGCCGGCCGAGCGGGCCGAGGCGATCAGCCGGATCTCGCCCCAGACGTTCTTGCGGCTGCTGAGCAGTTCGAGCATGACGGTGCCGACCGCGCCGGTCGCGCCGACCACGGCCAGCGTGGGGAGACGGGTCACGGCTATCGGCCGGTGCCGGCGTAGACCACGGCCTCTTCGTCGCCACCGAGCTCGAAGGCGTCGTGGATCGCGCGGACCGCAGCGTCGAGGTCGGTGTCGCGACAGACGACCGAGATCCGGATCTCCGAGGTGGAGATGATCTCGATGTTGACGCCCGCGCTGGCCAGCGCCTCGCAGAAGATCGCGGTCACGCCCGGGTGCGAGCGCATCCCGGCCCCGACCAGCGACACCTTGCCGACGTGGTCGTCGAACAGCAGGCCCTTGAAGCCGACCTTCTCCTGGATCCGCTGGAGGGCGGTCATCGCGGCGGCGCCGTCCTCCTTCGGCAGGGTGAAGGAGATGTCCGTGCGGCCCGTACCCTCCGTGGAGTTGTTCTGCACGATCATGTCGATGTTCATCTCGGCGTCGGCGACGGCGCGGAAGATGGCAGCGGACGTGCCCGGCTCGTCGGGGGCGCCGACGATCGTGATCTTCGCTTCGCTCCGGTCGTGCGCGACGCCGGTGATGAGTGCCTGCTCCACGGGAAGATCCTCCATCGAACCGGAGACCATGGTCCCGGGCTTGTTGGTGTAAGACGAACGGACGTGGATCGGCATGTTGAACCGCCGCGCGTACTCCACGCACCGCAGCATGAGCACCTTCGCGCCCGTAGCCGCCATCTCGAGCATTTCCTCGTACGTGATCGTGTCGAGCTTCTTCGCGTCCGGCACGATCCGCGGGTCCGCGCTGAACACGCCGTCCACGTCGGTGTAGATCTCGCACACGTCGGCGTGCAGCGCGGCGGCCAGGGCCACGGCCGTGGTGTCCGAGCCGCCCCGGCCCAACGTCGTGATGTCCTTGGTGTCCTGGGACACGCCCTGGAACCCGGCGACGATCGCGACCGCGCCCTCGTCCAGGGCCGTCTTCAGTCGGCCCGGCGTGACGTCGATGATCCGCGCCTTGCCGTGCACGGACGTGGTGATCACGCCGGCCTGGGAACCGGTGTAGGACCGCGCCTCGTACCCCAGGTTGTGGATCGCCATGGCCAGCAGGGCCATCGAGATCCGCTCCCCCGAGGTGAGCAGCATGTCCAGCTCGCGGCCGGGCGGCAGCGGACTCACCTGGTTGGCGAGGTCGAGAAGCTCGTCGGTCGTGTCGCCCATCGCGGAGACCACAACGACGACGTCGTTGCCGGCCTTGCGCGTGGCGACGATCCGCTCGGCCACACGCTTGATGCGCTCGGCGTCACCGACCGAGGAGCCACCATATTTCTGCACGACGAGTGCCACGATGCTCCTAACGCTGGCGGTAACTTCCTGCACCTTACCGGTGGATGGGACGTGCGCCCGAGAGCGTCCCAGAGTGTGGCTGTGGGATCGGGCACAATCATCGAATGCGTCCCGTCCGTGCCCTACTGGCCCTGAGCGTCCTCACCGTGCCCCTGTCCGGCTGTTCGGACGGTCCGCCCCCGAAGCAGGGCGACCCCGCGCCCACGAGGTCGGTGGCGCCCCAGGAGCCCCGGGCGCAGCTCGCGGGGCTGGTCGCGGCGGCGCTGGACCGGCGGTACGTGACCTCGTACACGTACACGCCGAAGGGCGGGCCGGCGCGGAAGATCGACGTGACGCTCGGCGTGGACGGCACGTGGAAGATCGACATCCCGAACGGGGCGCTCGGCAACACGGCCAACATCTCGGTGGTGGGCACCAAGGACGGCACGTTCCAGTGCGGGGTCGCCCTCGTCACCGCGCCCGCGACCCCCGGCCCGGCGACCTGCGTGAAGCTGGCCTCCCCGGTACCGGCGAAGTACGACATCCGGATCCAGCACCTGTTCACCGACTGGCTGCCGCCCCTGACCAGCCGGTCGGCGGCCCTGTCCGTGGCGGCGGCGAAGTTCGAGGCGCCCGGGTCCTGCTTCTCGGTGGAGTCGACGTCGGCGTCGATCGCGGCACCGGTCGATCCGGGGACCTACTGTTTCCAGGCCGACGGGGTGCTGACCGGGGCCCGGATCGGGGCGGGGACGCTGGTGCAGACGGGGGCGGTGGCCTCGCCGCCGGTGTCGGTGGCGTTGCCGGGGCCGGTGTCGGGCGGGCCGCCGTTGCAACTCGCGGCCCTGCCGCCCGCGCCTTCGCCGACACCGACGAAGAAGCCCTAGCTCGCTTCGGCGCCGCGCGGGCGCCGCGCTGCGTCCATCCGGGGGCCCGCGCTGCGTCATCCGGGCCCCGCGCTGCGTCACGCGGGTCGCGTCGGCGCGGGGCCGTCACACGGGCCGCCGTGGTGGTGCCCGCTCGCGGCAGGTGCCGCCGGATCAGGCGGGGGACACCCTGGGGCGCAGCGTCAGGGTGTACGCGCCGATCGCCAGCGCCGCCAGCGAAGCAACCACGATCGCCATCGGCACCGCCGTGTGATCCCCGGCCAGCCCGACCAGCGGCACCACGGCCGACCCGACGATGTACTGCACCGTGCCGAGCACCGCCGAGGCCGTACCCGCCGTCTCGCCGTGGTCGGCCATCGCGAGGGCCGTCAGGTTCGGGAAGATGATGCCCATGCTGCCCACGACGAGGGCCAGCGCGGGCAGGACGGCCACCAGCCCGAGCCCGCCGAGGACCGCGCCGAGCAGCAGCAGGCCGCCGAGCAGGGTGAGGCCGAGCCCGGCGCGCAGCAGGACCACGGGCCGGACCCGCTTGACCAGCATGCTGTTGAGCTGCCCGAACACGACGAGCGTCAGCGCGTTGCCCGCGAAGGCGTAGCTGAACTGCTGGGCACTGAGGCCGTACACGTTCTGGAGCACGAACGGAGACGCGGAGATGTACCCGAACAGCGCGGCGAACGCGAGCGCGCACGCCAGGGTGTAACCGAGGAAGACCCGGTCGCGGAGGACGAGGCCGAAGTTGGCGAACGCGCTGGCCCGGCGGCGCTCCACGGGCAGGCTCTCCGGGAACTTCCAGGTGGCGGCGAGCAGCCCGATCCCGATCGCGGAGAGTACGAAGAACGCGAGCCGCCAGGTACCGAACCGCAGCAGTTCGCCGCCGATCAGCGGGGCGAGGATCGGAGCCAGCCCGTTGATCATCATGAGCGTGGTGAGCACCCGGACGGCGGTGACGCCCTCGTACAGGTCCCGGACGATGGCGCGCGCGATCACGATCCCGGCCGCCCCGGCGAGCCCCTGGAGGAGCCGCATGCCGATCAGTACCTCGACGCTGTTCGTGAAGGCGCACGCGAGCGACGCCAGCGCGTAGACGGTGAGGCCCGTCAGCAGCGGGATCTTCCGCCCGAGCCGGTCGCTGAGCGGCCCGGCGACGAGCTGCCCGACGGCGAGTCCGATCAGACACGCGGTGAGGGTCAGTTGCACGTCCGCGGCGGACGCGCCGAACTCCCGGCCGAGCGCGGGCAGGGCCGGGAGGTACATGTCCATGGACAGCGGCGCGAAGGCGGACAGCCATCCGAGCAGCACGAAATAACGGCGGGGCACCTGGTCAAGCTATCTCTCAAGACTAGGAATCTGACCCGTCAGACAGTGTTGGCTGGACCACACCGGGTTTGGCGGCCGGGCACCTCGGGTAACTCATGGTCACGCTGCGAAGGGAGCAAGTCATGGGTTTCGAGGGCAAGAAGGACGAGCTGGTCGGCAAGGCCAAGGAGAAGCTCGGTGAGGCCACCGGCAACAAGGAGCTCGAGGCCGAGGGTCTCGCTGACCAGGGCAAGGGCAAGCTCGAGCAGGCGGGGGACGCGATCAAGGACAAGGTCGAGGACCTCAAGAACAAGTTCAAGTAGCCGTCACGGGCCGTCGTGCCTTCCGCGAAGACGGGGGGTACGACGGCCTTCGCGTGCCCCGGCGGCTTCCGCGTGTCATCCGTACCCCTCTGGTCGTGGGGTTTGTCCTACGCCGGCCCCAGCGCCGCGAGCTGCCCGGCGATCATCGCCGCGACCCGGCGACCGGCGGCCTCACACGTCCCGCGCCCGTCGGCCGAGTACGTGAACGTCGAGACGACGCCCACCCCGGAGTACTCCCGCCCCAGGTACAGGGTGCAATAGTGCCCCTGGTACCCACTGTCGTAGGACATCGCGGCACAGTACGCGTACTGCGAGGTGACTCCGGGCGCCGCCGGCAACGCCAGCTCGCGGACCGTGTGGACGACGAACGTGTCGTCCGACGCCGGATCGGCCTTGTACCGTTCGCACCGGCCGGGCAGCTCCCGGCGCAGCTCGTCGATGACCTGCGCCGCGGACGTACCGTCGTAGACCGCCGCGTGGTTCGCCGCCCAGGCGTACCCGTCATGGCCGTCGCCGTTGTGCCACATGCGGTACCGCCCCGTCAGGATCAACGCGTTGTAGCCGCCAGGCCCGGGGCACAACTCGCTCGACAGGCGCTGGGTCGACTGCGTGTCCCGGTGCGCCGGCCGCAGATCCAGGACACCGAGCGCGTCCGTCGCGAGTGCCACCCGCTGGGCGACCGCGAACTTCTCCGTCGACCCCAGCTGCGGCGACGGGCTCGGCGTCGGGGTCGCGCTCTGGGTCGCACCCGGGGCCGCCGAGGGACTGACCACTGAGGGTGGAACGCGGGTCGCCGGCCCACCACAACCGGCCAACACCCACACCAGCGCCGCACCCACGACGATCGTCACCCGACGCATTCGCACCCCCGCTTCAGCGAGCGAACACTACGGATCCCGCTGAACCACGTCAATGCGAGGGCCGGACCCCGCGCGGGGTGCACAATGGCCACCACGAGCGAGTTCCATTCCGGTTACGCTGTGTGCATGGCGAATTTGGATGAAGCCTCGGACGCGGCGAAGATCGCACTCCTGAACAAGATCGCGGACATGGCGGCCGGGACGCGCGACCCCTCGACCATCCACCACCTGGCCGACGCCTACGCGGCCGTGATTGGCTTCGACCGCGGTTCGTCCCCGACGGCGGACCGCCCGGCCAGGCAGCCCGTCCGACCGTAGCCACGCTTCGTGGGCCCACGGTCGGGTCAGCGGGGACGCCGTTTCTCTGACAGGCTGGACGCGAACCACGTCACGGGGAGTTCGCGCATGGTCGAGGGCAACTGGTCCGGTCTCCGGTGGCACGGCCACATCGATGTCGAGGAGGTCCGCGCCCGACTCGACGCGGGCGCCGACCCGCACCTGGCGCACCGCGCCCGTCCACTGCACACCGCCGCCGCGTACTGCCCACCGGACGTCGTTTCCCTGCTCGCCAGCCGGGTCGACGATGTGGACGCCGAGTCCGACGGCCGTACCGCGCTCTGGGACGCCGTCTACGCGCGCCGCCCCGACAACGTCCGCGCCCTGGTCGCCGCCGGGGCCGACCCGTGGCGCCCGATGATGTCAGGCTGGTCCCCGGGCCGGCTCAGCCTGGCCGGCCCGACCCCGCTCGCCGCCCCGGCCCGGCACCCCGGCCTGACCCCGGCCGAGACCGCCGCCGCCGAGGAGGGCCACCGGCTGACCACGGCGATCGGCGACCTGCACTCCGAGGGCGACAGCCTGGCCTGCGTCGCGGGCGTGGACGCGGCGGAGGCGGCCCGAAGGCTCGGGGGCACACCTGTCGAACCGGCGGAGATGGACACGCTCTGGGAGGCCTGGTCGGTGGCCGACTGGAACGACATCGAGGACGAGGTCATCAGGTACGTCGGCATCACCGACGTACCCGGCGGGTGTGTCGTCCTCCAGCAACAGGGCTACCTGGTGGACAGTCCGGGCATTCTCAGCCGCCTGTCCGCCGGCACCGTCTGCTACGGGATGTACGCCAACCCGAAGAGCGGGAACCAGGGCAGCATCACCCGCGACGGGAGGAGTGTCGGGTGGGATCTGTCCCCGGGCGGCCTCCCGACAGCCGGGTACCCGGCGGAGGAGATCCTCGCCTCCTACCTCTACGCGAACAACCCCGTTGCCCACTGCGCCGCCCACGTGGGGATCCGCCCGACCGACGCGCGTCCCTTCGCCGGCCCACCCGACCTGTGGCTCCGCCTCCCGGCCCGCGACTACTGGACCTGGCCGGCCGAGTAATCGGTCCGTTTCGGCGGAGCCCGGGCAACGGGGTTTGGGCGGAGCCCTGGCGACGAGGCTTCGATGGAGCCCGGACAACGAGAAAGCCAGGTCAGATATCTCTGACCTGGCTCTTCTGTCTGTCGGGGTAGCCGGATTTGAACCGACGGCCTCTACGTCCCGAACGTAGCGCGCTACCAAACTGCGCCATACCCCGATCGTGCCGCCAAATAGTAGCGCAGCCCCTACCCCCCAAGCCAACTGGGTATCACCGACCCGCCGACACCCCCGAAGACCCCTCAGCGGAGCCCCACCCGGCCCTCGGGCCGGGCCGCCCAGCGCCGACCCGAACGACCGTGGACCGGGGCGCCCCCGAAGTCCTCCCTACCGAGGAATCAACGTCAGAACCGTAGCCTCAGGCGGACAAGCGAACCGGAACGGCGTATACGGATTGGTCCCCAACCCGGCCGAAACATGCAGCCAGGCGGCATGATCCCCCCGCGAGTACCAGTGCAACCCCTTCGCCATCGACCGAGGCAGGTCACAGTTCGTCACGAGCGCCCCGATCCCGGGGATGCACACCTGCCCACCGTGCGTGTGCCCCGCCACCATCAGGTCGTACCCATCGGCGACCATCCGGTTCAGCACCCGCGAGGCGGGGGAATGGGTCACCCCGATCCGGATGTCCGCGCCGGGGTCGACGGGCCCGGCGACGGAGTCGTAGTCGTCGCGGTCGACGTGCGGGTCGTCGACGCCCGCGAAGTCGATCCGCTGGCCGCCGGCCTTCACGGTCGCCTTGGCGTTGTTCAGGTCGGCCCAGCCCGCCGAGGTGAGCGCGGCGCGCAGTTCCTCGCTGGGCAGGGGCACGCCCTGGGTGTACACCCGATTGGGATTGAAATACATGAAAGGATTTTTGGGTACCGGGCCCAGATAGTCGTTCGAGCCGAACACGAACGCGCCGGGGAACGCCAGGAGGGGCTCGACGGCGCGCAGGACGCCCGGCAGCGACTCGGGGTGCGCCATGTTGTCGCCGGTGAGCAGCACGAGGTCGGGGTCGAGGGCCGCGAGGGCCGCCACCCACTCCTGCTTGCCGCGCTGGTTCGGGGTCATGTGCAGGTCGGTGACGTGCAGCACCCGGAGGGGTTCGGCGTCGGCCGCGAGGACGGGGACGTCGACGCGTCTGAGCGTGTACCGGGTCCTCTCCACGAACGTGCCGTACGCGACGCAAGCCGCCCCGAGCACACCCACCGCGCCGGCCAACCGTATTACATTGCGTGTCCGCATGCCCCCTAGCGTAGTTTTCCCGGTATGGCGACTCTCAAGGACCGGCTCGAAACCGATATGCGTACCGCGATGAAGGCCCGCAACGAGCTCACGACCTCCACGCTCAAGATGGTGCTGACCGCCGTCAAGAGTGCCGAGGTGGCGGGCAAGGAGGCCCGTGAGCTGAGCGATGACGAGGTGCTCGCCGTCGTGACGAAGGAGGCCAAGAAGCGGCGGGAGTCCGCGGTGGCCTTCGCCGACGCGGGGCGGACCGAGCTGGCGGCCAAGGAGCGGGCAGAGGAGGAGATCCTCGGGGCGTACCTGCCGAAGCAGCTCTCCGACGCCGAGCTCACCGAGCTGGTGGCCGGGGCGCTGGCGGCGGGTGGTTTCGAGGGGCCGAAGGCGCTCGGCCAGGCGATGAAGGCGGCTCAGGCCGCGGTCGCGGGGCGCGCCGAGGGTGGTCGGGTCGCGGCGGAGGTCCGCAAGCAGCTCGCCTGACCCACGCCCTGCCGGCGGGCCGCCTGGCCCGCGCCAGACCGGCAGGCCGCCGGGCCCATGCCCGGGCTAGGGGATGACATAGTCCACTCGACCGGCGGGCCTGGGGCGTCACAATCCACGCGACCGGCGGCCAGTTCGCACCGTGGCCCAGGTGCCACGCAGCCCGATGCTCGCTCGGCGCCGCCTGGCCCAGCCAAGCCCGGCTTCACGCATGAAAATGGGGCACCCCGATCACGGGGTGCCCCATTTCACTTATCGCCTCGGTGGCGGCCAGTTCGGCAGCGGCGGGAACGGGTTGCCGCCACCTCCGCCGCCACCCCCTCCTCCGCCGCCACGGTTACCGCCCCCGCCGTTCGCGATCGGGGTGGTGCTCGCCGCGCCCTTGCCGCTGCTCAGCGTCAGGGTGATCGTGGAGCCCTTCGGTGCCTGGCCCTCGGGGCTGGACTCGGCGACCGTGCCCTCGGGGCAGGTGGACGCGATCTTGCCGCTGCTGACCTCGACCTCGAACCCGGCCCGCTTGATGGCGGACTGGGCGGCGCCGACGGTCTGGCACTTCACGGACGGGACGGGCTTCTGGTCCCCGTACGCCATCAGCTGGGTCGGTGGGGTGAAGTTCTTGACCTCTTTGCCCTTCAGGCCGTCGCGCAGGGCCCGGGAGACCAGGTTGTTGACCTCGCTGTGCTTGTTCGTCGCGCCGCGCTGCGGGTTGTCCGGGTCGGCGGCGATGGCGGCCATGCTCAGCTGGGGGGTGGTGGCGACGACCGTGGAGGAGGTCTCGTCCGAGGTACCGGTCTTGCCCGCCACCGGCCGGCCCACGGTGTTCTTGAAGCCGTTGGCCGTGGCCCCGTCGCACTTGCGGGCCGCGGACTGGTCGTCGAGCGGGCAGCGCGCGGCGTCGATGGCCGCGTTGGCGACCTCGGCCCGGATGGTCTGGCTGCACTTCGGGGTGGCGCCGTCGACCTTGTTGCCGGCCAGGTCCTTGATCTCCATCACAGGGATGGGCTCGCACCGGTTGCCACCTGCGGCCAGGGTGGCGTAGGCGTTGGCCAGGTCGAGCGGGGTGGTCGCGGTGACGCCGAGGGTGAAGGCGCCCCAGGTGTCGGCGTCCTTCGGGTCGGCGGCCTTGGCGGCCTCGGTCTTGGCCCGGAACTTGATCCCGGCGTCCTGGGCGGCCTTGACCACCTTGGAGGCGCCGACGCGCTCCTCGAGCGGGATGAAGAACGTGTTGACGGAACGGCCGAAACCGGTCCACATCGAACGATTACCGTTCATCCAGCCGGGGGCGTCGTTCTTCGGGCAGTAGCGCCACTGCCCGGAGTTGGTGTCGAAGTCGCACTGTGCGCCGCCGGGTTCCCGGGTCGAGCCGTTGAAGTACTTCGTCGAGGTGTACGGGCTCTTCGCGTTGATCGTGTACGCCAGCGGGTAGCCCGCGTCCAGCGCCGCGATCAGGGTGAAGATCTTGAACGTCGAGCCGGCCTGGTACCCGGTGATGTCCCCGCCCCCGCTGACCAGCGGGTTCGTGGTGTTCGGCCAGGTGCCCTTCTTGCCCTGCTTCAACGGGTCCGTACTCGCCCCGTTGCCGGACTGGTCGAGGCTGTAGTTGCGGTTCGCGGCCATCGCCTGCACCCGGCCGGTGCCGGGTTCGACGGCGGCCGTGGTGATCGCGACCGAGTTGTTGTTGGAGATCTGGCTGTTGAGGTGGCCGACGGTGGCGTTCTGCACGGCCAGGTCGAGGGTGCTGGTGATGGTGTAGCCGCCGCGCTTGAGCCGGTCCTCGCGCTCTCCGGCGCTGCCGCCGAACGCCGGCTGCTCCTTCCACCAGGCGATCAGGAAGTCGCAGAAGAACCCGGCGTTGTTCGGCTGGACGTTGACGCAGCCGTTGGGCAGGTCGTGGGCGGTGATGTTCATCGGGGCCTTCGCGGCCTCGTCGGCCTCGGCCTTGGTGACCATCTTGAGCTTGACCATCTGCTCCAGCACGTAGGTGCGCCGGTCGAGGGCGAGCTGCTTGCCGTCCTTGAGCGTCGGGTCGTACTCGCTGGGGGACTTCACCAGGCCCGCGATCAGCGACGCCTCGGCGAGGGTCAGCTTGTCGGGCGTCTTGTTGAAGTAGACCTGGGCGGCGGCGTGGATCCCGTACGCCTGGTGGCCGAAGTAGGAGATGTTCAGGTACCGCTCGAGGATCTGGTCCTTGGTGAGCTTCTTCTCCAGGGCGAGGGCGTACCGCATCTCCTTGAGCTTGCGGGCCGGGGTCTGCGCGGTCGCCGCGAGCACCTCCTGCGGCGTGGTCGCGTTGTACTGCAACGACTGCCGCACGTACTGCATCGTCAGCGTGGACGCGCCCTGCTGGGTGTCGCCCCCGTCGCTGCCGTTGTTCGCGACGAACGCCCGGACGACGCCCTTGGGGTCGACGCCCTTGTGCTCGTAGAACCGGGTGTCCTCGGCCGCGATCATGGCCTTCTGCATGATCTCGGCGACGCCGGTCAGCGGGACGTCCCGCCGGTTCTCGTCGTAGAGCATCGCCAGCAGGGTCTTGCTGTCGCTGGCGTTGACGTAGGTGATCTGCGGGGCGGGCGGGGTCTTCAGCTCGCTCGGCAGGTTCTCGAAGGCCTCCGCGCCCGACTTCGCCGCAAGGCCCGAGACCGCTACCGCCGGGAAGGCCGCGGCGGCGACGACTACGCCGGCAAGGATGCCGCAGACCAGCAGCGAAGCGGCGTTGGAGAGCAGGGTCCGGTCACGGTCTCGCATCCAGTGCACCGCCTCAGAGTACGTGACGCGCCGATATGGCCGGCACCCGTGCGGGCCCGACCTGACATGTCAAGAGACGTCTTGTGTGCATAGGAGGTTGCGTCTACCGCAAAGGTTGACACTGGTGAACCCACTTTGGGGCTCAGGCACTCCGATGTGTCAGGAGAAAATTACTGTCCGAATTTCTTGCCCAACACATTGCGTAATCGGGCAATCACGGAGGATGATGATCGCGCAGGGCAGACTTGTTCACACGGCTTGGAAAGTGCGTCGGCGAGGGGGTTCGCGGACCACGGTCGGGCCGGGTGGGGGTTGGGTGGTCCGGGCACGGGGTATCGGGCCATGAGGGGGGACCATACAAGGGGGGACCGGGAAATATGGGCCTTGTCGTTGATTGGGCGAGCGCAGCCGCGTGTCGATCCGGGGATCCGGACGCATTGTTCGTTCAGGGGGCTGAACAGAACGTGGCGAAACGAGTGTGCCGGACGTGTCCGGTCCGCTACGAATGCCTCGCCGACGCATTGGACAACAAGATCGAGTTCGGAGTCTGGGGCGGTATGACCGAACGGGAGCGCCGCGCCCTGATCCGCCGACACCCACAGGTCACCAGCTGGCGGCGCCTCTTCGAGGCCGCCCTCAAGGATCGCGAACTCGCGAAGATCTGCTAACCGACCACCCGCCGGAGGCCGTCCAGATCATGGACATCCTCCGGCTGGGCGGGCACCTCGAAGACGGGTACGCCCGGCCGGGCGGCGGTGAACTGGTCCGCCAGTCGCCGCTCCCGGGCCACCCGCCGACTGAGGTCCGCGTGCAGCCGCAGGACCTCCTCCGTCACCCAGCTGTCGACCTTCTCCGCACCGGCCAGCGCCCGTTCGACCGACAGGTCCGGGACCGCCAGCCGGTGCATTCTGTTGAGTACCAGGCCGGCGAGCGGCATCTTCTCCTCGGCGAGCCGGCCGGCGAAGTACGCGGCCTCGCGCAGGGCGTCCGGTTCCGGGGCTGCCACCACGAGGAACGCCGTCTCCCGGGCCTGGAGCACCTTGTAGGTCTGCTCCGCGCGCTCCCGGAACCCGCCGAACATCGAGTCCAGCGCGGTGACGAACCCGGACACATCGGTGAGCAGCTGGCCGCCGAGGATCTTCGTGAACGCCTTGGTCATCACGCCGAACGAGGCCGTGACCAGGTTGAACACGCTCCGACCTCCGGCGCGGGCCGGGGCGAGCAGCATCCGGAGCATCCGGCCGTCGAGGAACCGGGCCAGCCGCTGCGGGGCGTCGAGGAAGTCCAGCGCCGACCGGGACGGCGGGGTGTCCACCACGATCAGGTCCCACTCCTCGGTGGCGCGGAGCTGGCCGAGCTTCTCCATCGCCATGTACTCCTGCGTCCCGGCGAACGTCGAGCTCATGGCCTGGTAGAACGGGTTGGCGAAGATCTCCTTCGCGCGCTTCGGGTCGGTGTGGGCGAGCACGACCTCGTCGAAGGTCCGCTTCATGTCGAGCATCATCGCGAACAGGTCGCCGTCGGCGCTCTCCACCTTGCGCGGGGTGTTGTCCAGCTCGGTCAGGCCCATCGACTGGGCCAGCCGGCGGGCCGGGTCGATGGTCAGCACCACGGTCCGGCGGCCGTGCTTCTCGGCGGCGCGCAGGGCCAGGGCGGCGGCGGTGGTGGTCTTGCCGACCCCGCCCGAGCCGCAGCACACCACGATCCGGGTGCGGGAGTCGGCGAGCAGCGCGTCCATGTCGAGGTTCACAGGGCACCCCGCAGGGTCGCGGCCAGCCCGTAGAGGCCGGCGAGGTCCACGCCGTCGGGCAACAAGGGCAACTCCACCAGGGGGTACTCGAGTGCGGCCAGTTCCGCGCGCAGTTCCCGCTCCAGTCTGAGGCGTACCTGATGGAGTTTCGCCTCTTCGAGCAGACCGGTGACCGTGGCCTTGTCGGCGGGCAGCCCGGCGGACGTCAGCCCGCGCTTCAGCTCCGCCTGGGTGATCTTGACGCCGTCCAGCGCCGAGGGCCGGGTCGCGTTGACGATCACCGAGCCGATCGGCATGTCCAGGGCCGTGAGCTCGGTGATCGCGTCCCGGCACTCCTGGACGGGCATCTCCTCGAGCAGGGTCACCACGTGCACGGTGGCCATGGGCGATCGGAGTACCGCCGCGACGCCCTCGCTCTGGGTCTTGATCGGGCCCACCTTGGCCAGCTTGGCCGCCTCGGCCGTCACGTTGAGGAACCGGCCGATCCGACCCGTGGGCGGCGCGTCGACGACGATCGCGTCGTACACCCGCTTGTTGTGTTCGGTCCTGGTCGTGGCTTCCTTGATCTTGCCGGTGAGCAGGATGTCGCGCAGCCCGGGGGCGATTGTCGTCGCGAAGTCGAACGCGCCGAACTTCTGCAGCGCCCGGCCGGCCCGGCCCAGCCGGTAGAACATGTCCAGGTATTCGAGGAGGGCCTCCTCGACGTCCACCGCGAGCGCGCGGACCTCGCCGCCGTCCGGCCCGGTGGCGATCTTGCGCTCCTCGTAGGGCAGCGGCGCGGTGTCGAAGAGCTGCGCGATGCCCTGGCGGCCCTCGACCTCCACCAGCAGGACGCGGCGGCCCTCACCGGCGAGGGCGAGCGCCAGGGCGGCGGCGACCGTGGTCTTGCCGGTCCCGCCCTTGCCCGTGACGATGTGCAGCCGGGGGGCCGTCACGAGGGCAGACGCCGTACGCCGCAGACCCGCCAGCCGCCGTCGTCGACCACGGCGATCTCCAGGTGCTGTTTGGCGATGGCCTCGCCCTTGTCGATGGCCCTGACCATCACGTCGAGCACCGCTTTGTGGTCCTCGTTCGACTTCTCGGTCTTCGTCCAGTCGAAGGAGACGAACGGGTGTTCGCGGCCGAGCGCGTTGACCTCGTTGATCTTCTGCGCGACGGCGTCCGGCTCGAGTTCCGAGCACACGTACTTGCTGGCCATGTCCAGGTCGCGGGCGTTGAACACGCCGTTGAGGAAGCTCTCCGCGGCGGCGGCGGGCGTCAGGGCCCCGGGACCCTCCAGGTGTCTGACGAGTGCGAAAGCCCCGGTGCCCCCGCCGACACAGAGGAGGAGGAGCACACCGAAGACCAGGCTGGTGATCATTCCGCTACGAGCCCGCATGTACCCCTCCGCGTGGTGGCGCTGCAGACTCAGCGTAGTGCCACCTGGCGACTGATAGGTTTTCGGACCATGACGAAGTGGGAATACGTGACTGTGCCCCTGCTGGTACACGCCACGAAGCAGATCCTCGACAACTGGGGCCAGGACGGCTGGGAGCTCGTGACGGTCATCCCCGGACCGAACGGCCCGGAGCAGCCCGTCGCCTACCTGAAGCGCCCTCTGGAGAAGTGATGTCTGACCCCTACGCCAAGATCATCGAGCTCGGGCACACCATGCCGGTCGTGGCCGCGCCCGTAGCGTCGTACGTGCCCGCCGTCCGCACCGGCAACCTCGTCTACGTGTCGGGTCAGATCCCGTTCGTGGACGGCAAGCTCGCCGACACCGGCAAGGTCGGCGCGGACATCACCGCCGAGCGCGCGAAGGAGCTGGCCGCGATCTGCGCGCTCAACGCCCTCGCCGCCGTCGACTCGCTCGTCGGGCTCAACGAGGTCGTCAAGATCGTGAAGGTGGGCGGCTTCGTGGCCTCCGCCGAGGGCTTCACCGGCCAGCCGGGCGTCATCAACGGCGCCTCGGACCTGTTCCTCGCGGTGTTCGGCGAGGCCGGCCGGCACGCCCGCGCCGCGGTGGGCGTGTCGGAGCTCCCGCTGGGCGCCCCGGTCGAGGTCGACCTGATCGTCGAGGTCCGGTAGTTTCTAGCAGTTTTGGGGGGAGTTGTCGTTCTCTGTGACTGGATGACGACAGCTCTCCCCGACTTCTCTGGGTGCTTGACCCGATATGCGTAGATCGATTGACGCGGAGTAACCACGGGCCGGGCAACGTGAGCTTCGTCGCCGTACCATCTCTGTCATGACGGATGCTGGGGGGCGGATGTCCGGGTCGGCGGGCGCCCTGTTGGAGGAGCTGCCGGCGTGGGCGCGGCTGGTCCGTGCACCCAATCCGGGGCCGATGACCCTCACCGGAACGAACACCTGGGTCCTCCGCGACCCGGAGGCCTACGCGGGCCTCGTGGTCGACCCCGGCCCGCTCGACGAGGCCCACCTCGCGGCGATCGTCGCGCACGGACCCGTCGCCATGATCCTCGTGACCCACGGCCACCACGACCACGTCGAGGGCGCGGCCCGGCTCCGCGAGCTGACCGGCGCCCCGATCCTGGCCGTCGACCCCGCGCACGGCGCGCACCCGGTCGGCCACGAAGAGCCCGACGGCAGCGCCCCCGAGGAGCTCCGCGACGGCGACGAGGTGCCGCTCACCGGGATCACCGTCGAGGTCCTGACCACCCCCGGGCACACGTCCGACTCCGCGTCCTTCCTGGTCAACGGGGAGGCCGTGCTCACCGGGGACACCATCCTGGGCATGGGCAGCACGATCGTGGCGCACCCGGACGGCAACCTCGGGGCGTACCTGGAAAGTCTTGCTCGGCTCGAAGCTCTCGGGTCGATCCCCGCGCTGCCCGGACACGGCCCGGCACTCGCCGACGTCTCCGCCGCCGCCGGGCACTACCTCGCGCACCGCCGGGCCCGGCTCGACCAGGTCCGCGCCGCGCTCGACGCCGGCGCGAACACCCCGGCCGAGGTCGTCGCCGTCGTCTACTCCGACGTCGACCCGGCGCTGTGGTGGGCCGCCGAGCTGACCGTGCGCGCCCAGCTCGACTACCTGCGGGTGACACGGTGACCTGCGCGGTCTGCGGCACCACCGCCGTCGCCGGGGCCCGGTTCTGCCACAACTGCGGCACCGCTCTCCCGGCCGCCGAGGCCGTGCTGCCCGTCACCGAACGCCGGATCGTCACCGTGCTGTTCGGCGACCTGTCCGACTTCACCGCCTGGTCCGAGGACCGCGACCCCGAACGGGTGGGGGCGGTCACCGACCGGGTGCTCGCGGCGCTGGCCGGTGCCGTCAAGACGTTCGGCGGGCACGTGGACAAGCTCACCGGCGACGGCATCATGGCCGTGTTCGGCGCGCCCGTCGCGCACGAGGACGACACCGAGCGGGCCGTCCGGGCCGCCCTGGCCATGCAGCGGGCCGTCCGGCGGGTGCTGGACGACGAGCAGGGCGGCGGCGTCCCGATGGGGCTGCGGATCGGGCTGAACACCGGCGAGGTGGTGGCCGGGGTCCAGGCCGGCGTGGAGTACACGGTCATCGGCGACACCGTGAACACGGCCGCCCGGATCGGCGACGCGGCGGCGATCGGCACGGCATACGCGGGCGAGTACACGGCCGCGGACACCCGGCGGATCGCCGCGTGGCGGAAACTGCACCCGCTGAAGCTCAAGGGCAAACGCGAGCCGGTCGAAACGTACGAACTCCTCGGCCTGCTCGACGCCCCCATGGACCGCGAACGGCTCGGCTTCAGCGACGAGGCCGCGTTCCTCGGCCGGGAGACCGACCTGGGCCGGGTCACCGACCGGCTGTCCGAGGTCATCGACCGGGGCGAGCCCCGCATCCTCGTGGTCACCGCCGAGGCAGGGGTCGGCAAGAGCCGGTTCGCGGCCGAGGCGGCCCGCAAGGCGGCCAAGCGCGGCACCCGGACCCTGTCGGTGCGGTGCGCGGCGTACGGCGAGCGCAGACGGCTCGCGCCGCTCGCGGACCTGGTCCGGGTCGCCATCGGCCTCAACCAGGAGGACAGCAACACCCACCCCGGGTTGACCAAGGGCGTCGCCGAGGAACGGCTCCGCCGGGTCGCCGAACGGCTCGCCAAGAGCGGCAAGGCCAAGGACCCGATCAGCATCGACCTGCTGCTCGCCCTCCTCGGCTTCGGCGAACTGCCCGTCATGCAGCCCGAACGGCTCGGCCGGGAGCAGTCCGAGGAGGAGGCGGTGCCCGCCGCCGTCGCCACCCTGCTGTCCGCGCTGGCCACCGAGACCCCGCTGCTCGTCGAGGTCGACGACGCGCACGACGCGACCCCGCAGAGCATCGACGCGCTCGGGGCCATGCTGTCCCGGCTCAGCGGCCCGGTACTCGTGCTGCTGCTCGGCCGCCCCGAGCTGGTCCGGACCGCCGGGGTGCTCGGCCGGATCTCCGACGCCGAGGTGCACGCGCTGTCCCCGCTCCGGGGCGCCGACGCGGCCCGGCTGCTGTCGGCGTACCTGTCCGGCGGCCGGCTCGCCCAGGCCGACGAGGACAAGCTGCTCGCCACCGCGCTGGGCAACCCGTTCTACCTCGCCGAGCTGGTCACCCTGCTCCAGGAGCGCGGGCTGCTGACCTCCGTGGACAACCAGTGGACGCTGGAACCGGGGTCGCTGGACGGGCGGCTGTTGTCGCGGGACCTGGCGGCGGTGCTCGCGGCCCGGATCGACGCGTTGCCTTCGGAGTCGAGGTCGGTGCTCCGGGCTGCCGCCGTTGTCGGGGACACCGTGCCGTCCGGGGCGCTGGAGACGCTGCTCGGCACCCCCGAGGGCGAACTCGAACCGGTGCTGGAGGAGCTGCTCAGCCGACGGATGCTGCGCCGCCTGCGATACGGCTTCTCGTTCACCACCCCCCTGATGCGCCAGGCGGCGTACGCGGGCGTGGGAATGGCCGACAAGGCCGAACGGCACGCGGAGCTGGCCCGCTGGGTGTCGGCCTCCCCGCCGGCCGGCATGTCCGCCGTGGACGTCGACCTGTTCATCGCCGAGCACGCCGAGCAGGCCGTGCACTTCGGCCGGGCCATGGGCCTGCGCGAGGACGACGACGCGCCCAACCGGCCCAGCGTCACCCGGCTCGGGGTCGCCGCGCTCGGCCGGCTCGCCCGCCGTTCCGTGTCCGGCGGGGACCCGACCCAGGCCGCCCGGTACGCCGAACGCGCCGCCACCCTGTCCGGCGGCGACCTGTCGGCGTCCGACCAGGTCACCTACGCCCGGGCGCTGCTCCAGCTCGCCCGGCCGCACGACGCGCTCGACCACGTCGGCCCCGTGCTGACCGACCCCGACCCACTGGTCCGGGTGCAGGCCCAGCTCCTCGCCGGCCGCGCCCACCGGGTGCTCGGCGCGGCGGACGAGGCCGTCCGACTGTGGACGGCCGCGCTCGCCGGGGCGGAGGCCGCGAACATCCCCACCCAGCGCGCGGAGGCGCTGCTGCGGCTCGGGATGGCCGACTACCTCGCCGGCCAGTTGACCGAGGCCGCCGCCCGGTTCGAGGCCGCGCACAAGGTCTCCGTGGACTCCGGTGACCGCCGCAACCAGGCCTGGGCGCTGCAACACCTCGGCTGGGTCACCACCACCCGGGGCGACTTCGACGCCGCCGACACCGTGCTCGGCCGGGCCGCCCGACTGTTCGCGGAGCTCGACGACCCGGTCGGAAGAGCCTGGATCAGGGGTACGACGGCCTTCGCGCGCCTCCTCGGCGGCAAGCTCGCCGAGGCCCGCCGGCTCGCGACCGCCTTCCTGCCGTTCGGTGAGCGGGTCGGGGAGCACTGGGCCGTGGGCACCCTGCGCAGCGTCGAGGCGTTCGCCGCCGCCGAGCTGGGCGAGCTGGCCGAGGCCGACCGCGAGGCCCGGCGCGCGTACCGGGACTTCGCCGCCACCGACGACGACTGGGGCCGGGGCCTCGCCATGATCGTGCGCGGGGTCGTCGCCCGGGGTCTCGCCGAGCCCGCCCAGGCCGTGGACCTGCTCAACGAGGCCGAGGCGTACTCGACCCGCGCCGGCCACCCCCTGCTGATCGGCATGGCCCGCACCATCCGGGGCTACGTGCGCCTCGAACTCGGGGACGTGGCCGCCGCCGAGGAGGAGGCCCTCCAGACCCTCAAACTCGTCTCCACGTACGACGCCCAGGACGCCGCCCGGGTCGGCCCGCTCGTCCTGCTCGCCGAGGCCCGGCGCGCCCAGGGCGACGTCGGCCGGGCGCTGGAACTCCTGGAGGAGGTGTCGGCGTGCGCCGCGTGCCCGTCGCTGCTCCTGCCGCGCACCCAGGCCGTCGCGCACTACTCCGAGGCACTGCTGCAGGCCGGCAGGATCGACGAGGCGGTCGCGCACGCGCGCTGGGCGGCCGAGTCGCCGGTGGAGGAGCTGCGGAGCCGGATCGTGGCCCAGAGGGCTCTGGCGGCGGCTCTGGCGGCGGCCGGGGAGCTGGCGGAGGCCCGCGAGGCGGCGACCCGGGCCGTGGAGCTGGCGTACTCGACGCAGCAGTTGGCCGAGCGGCCCGCGAGCGACGCGCTGCTGGCCTCGCTGACGGACGCGTCGACGGCGGGCCCGGGGCTCGTGTCACCGGGGGCGACCAGCCCGGCCCAGTGACGCGGGGACGGCTGGGGCGGGATGCAGAAACCCGCCGTCCCCGGTGGAGCCTGGAGCGGCGGCCCCGCCCGGCACGGTGGATCGGTGGAGCCTGGAGCCAGGCACCGTGGACCGTTCCGGGTCAGCGGTGGAAGTAGTTCCAGGTGTAGGTGACGACCGCGATGACCGCGAGGACGATCAGCCCACCGATCGCGCGGCGCAGCACGACCTCGCCGAACACGCGGAACTTGGAGGCCGGCGGAGCCGGCGCGGGAGTCCGGGCGGGTGCCGGGGTCACGGCCGAACGCTGGGCCGGGACGGCCGCGAGGACCGGATCCTGGTAGCCGGCGGGGCGCGGAACGGTGGCGAGGCCGACGGCCCGGCCGAACCCGGATTCCGGGGCGGCGGCGGGCTGCGGGGTTCCCTCGGCGGGGTCGGACACGTCACTGCTCCTGGATGTTGGCGCGGGGCGGCGCGTTCCGACCTTAAATGATCTGCCCACGCGGCTTCCACATCGTTGACCAGGAAGGACACGATTCTGCCCGAACGGGGGAGGCCCGCGGGAACCCGGGGAGTCGGACGTCGTAACAGGGAATGAACCTGTCCTTGACCGTGGGTTCGGCGGGCCAGGCACGGCGAGGAGCCGCCAGGGTCACCCCTGCGGCTCCTCGTGTTGCCGTGTGGTCAGACGCGGGCCCGGCGAGCGAGGCGCTCGGGGTCCAGAATGATCACGCTCTTGCCGTCGAGCCGCAGCCATCCCCGGGACGCGAAGTCCGCGAGAGCCTTGTTCACGGTCTCCCGGGAGGCGCCGACCAGCTGGGCCAACTCCTCCTGGGTGAGGTCGTGCGTGACCCGCAGGACGCCGCCGTCACGGGTACCGAACCGGCTGGCCATCTGCAGCAGGTTCTTGGCGACCCGGCCGGGCACGTCCGTGAAGATCAGGTCGGCCAGCGCGTCGTTGGTGCGGCGGAGCCGGCGGGCGAGAACGCGGAGCAGCTGCTCGGCTATCTCCGGCCGGTTGGTCAGCCACGGACGCAGGGCCTGCTTGCGCAGCCGGGACAGACGAGTGTCGGTCACCGCTGTCGCGGTAGCCGTCCTCGGCCCGGGGTCGAACAGTGAGAGCTCGCCGATCATGTCACTAGGGCCCATGACCGCGATCAGGTTCTGTCGCCCGTCCACAGCCCGGCGACCGATCTTCACCTTGCCGGACAGCACGATGTACAGGCTGTCCCCAGGCTCACCTTCGCTGAACACGACGTCACCCTTGCGGACGTCGATGTACTCCATGTCCTTCGCGAGCGCCTCGGCGGCCTCCGGATCTACCCCCTGGAAGATCCCGCTGCGACCCAGTACCTCATCCATCGTCTGCAACCTCCACTCGCGCAGGTGTGCCCGCGCGAGTCGAGTCTAGGCCCATCGTTGTCGGAAACGGGCCAGCACCCACGATCAAGGTCGTTTTCCCCGTGGGCCACTATGTGGCCGTGGACGGCGAACTCACCTCCCGGCCCGAGTCCGGGTCTCAAATACCCATTTTGTACTGGCGGCTCCCGGCCCCGATGACCGCGATCTCCAGCGGGGTACACGGCGGTGGGCTGGGCGTTCGGGACTGGGTGCTCAACGCGACGGTACCCATGTCCTACAGCCGTTCCGACCCCGCCGCGCACGTCGGCGAGCTGGCGGCCGGCCTCGGACTGACCGGCCCCGGGGTGGGGCTGCTGACCGGGGTGGACGTGCGTGACGTGGTCTCGGCCGCCGACGGCGGGGTCTCGGCGCACGTGACGGTCGGGCTCGGGGCTCCCGCGTGGGCCGCCGCGCCCGACGGGCACCTGCGGCGGCTGAAGCCCGGCACGGTCAACATCGTGTGCTTCCTGCCCGTGCGGCTGTCGGACGCGGCGCTGGTCAACGCGGTGGCCACCGTGGCGGAGGCCAAGGCGCAGGCCATCTGGGAACTGGGGATCGAGGCGACGGGTACCGCCAGCGACGCCTCTTGTCTGCTTTGTCCGGTGGCGGGTGATCCGGCGCCGTACGGTGGGCCGCGGTCGGAGTGGGGTGCGCGGGTGGCGCGGGCGGTGCACGCGGCGGTGCTGGCCGGCGGCAAGGACTGGCTGGCCCGGCCGCGCGCCTGGGGCTAGGGCGGCCGGGCTGGCGTCCTTTCCGGCCGGGCTTCGAGGTGCCTGCGGCACATGCGGGCGGGCGGGCTACTCCGCCGGCCGGTGCTGCTGGGGAATGTCGAAGAGGTCGTAGACCCGAGACTCGATGTCCTCCCAGTGCCAGCCCTCCTTCGCCCACTGGCCGAGCTGGGCGAGCTGGTCGTCGTACGTCGAGGAGGACAGGTCCACTCCCGCTGCTCCCGTCTCCATGGCCGACGGGTTCGCGGCGAACGACTCCACGCTCCCCGGGCGCTCGCGGTCCTCGGGCCTCATGCCGGCCGGCCCGCGCTCGACAGCAGCGACTCGCAGGCGCCCCGCCACTGGCCCAGCTGGTCGGCCAGCTCCGTGAAGGCCCGCTCCACGCCCGCCAGGGCCGCACCGATCTCGGCGAGCAGGGCCAGGCCCCGGCGCAGTTCCGTGTAGATCTCCTGGGTCTGGGCCGGGACGAGCCAGATCTTCAGGCTGCGGTCCGGGTACACCAGGGTGCGCAGGCGGGGCAGTGGGCCGTCGAGCAGGTCGTCGGCGAGGTCGAGGATGCCCTCGGCGGACCGGGTCGCCTCGGCGGACATCCGGCCCAGTTCGGCGGCGATCGCGCGGTCCAGCTCGACGAGGCCCGCGAGGCCCGTCCGCCAGCGGCGCAGGTGGCTCTCGAACTCCGCGCCCGCCGGGGTACGCCACCCGGGCAGGCCCGGGCCGACGGTGTCGAGGACGGCGGTGGTGCCCGCGCCGAGGGTGGCGTAGGCGGTCGCCAGCCAGGCGAGGCGTTCGATCCGGCCGGCCAGCGGGGCGGTCACGAGGGCGGGGAGGTGGTCGCTCGTCAGCCTGTACCACAGCTCGGTGTGTTCGGTGAGGCGCTGCTCCGTGCGGGCGAGCCGCTCGTGCCGGTGGAACTCGGGCACCGGCAGCGCCAGGGTGCCGTCGGACCGGAACAGCCGGCCCCGGGCGTCCGGGCCGCGCCCGCCCTCCCGGGAGAGGAACCCATGCGGCGCCGATCCACCCGGGTGGTCAGCGAGGCCGCCAGGGCCGGCGATGCCTGCCGGTCCGGCGATGCCTGCCGGTCCGGCGATGCCTGCCGGTCCGGCCATGCTCGCCGGACCGGATCCGGCTGCGGCGCGCGGCCCCGGCACGGTGGACGACGCGGAGCCCCGGACCCTGTCCAGGCTGGCCGCCGCCTCGGAGTCCCGCGCCCGGTACTCCCGGGCGGCGCGGGTCAGCCAGTGCGCGGTGCGGCCCAGCCCGGACTGGCTGTCCTGGAGCGCCCGGGCGTGCGCCTCGCCCAGCCCGTCGAGGGCCGCGCGGAGGTCGCCCATGTCGGGGAGGGCGCGGCAGGTCACGTCCGCATACCTGCTGAGGGCGTCGAGGTGGGTGTCCTGCCCGTCGAGCAGGGCGGCGAACCCGTCGAGCTCGTCGGGACTGAACTCGACCTGCGCCATGGCCGGCACACTACCATTTGCCCGCCACGGCCATCGATGATCTAGCTCCCTATCGGACGGTCCCGACGGCCCGTCAGCGCACGGTCTCCACGGTCCCCTGGAGCCGGGCCCGCTCGGCGGCGAACACGGCCAGGTGCGAGTTCAGGGAGGCCTCGCCGCCGCTGCGGATGTGGCTCGGGTCGCCGGTGCGCAGGGCCGTGGTGAAGGCGGCCATGATGCCGTCGTCCCCGCCGCCGTGCCCGCCCGACGCGCTGGCGTCGCCGATCGAGCCCGCGTCCACCGTCTCCCAGGCGCGGGTCGCGAACTCGAAGACCCGGACGGTCTCGCCGTCGCCGTCGAGCTCGCCGTGCGTACCGAAGATGCGGGTCTTCCTGTGGGCCTGCTCGTTGAACGCGGTCATCGTGAACGCGCCGCTCGCGCCGCCCTCGAACTCCAACGCGACCACCTGGTGGTCGACCACGTCGTTGTCGCAGGCGTAGACGCACCGGCCGTAGGGCCCCTCGCGCAGCGCCCGGTCGAGGGACTCGCGGGTCGGTTCCGGGGTGAGGATCGTGAGCGGCCAGGCGCGTTTGCCCTCGTCGTAGAACCGGTGGTAGATCTTCCGCGCGTCGTAGGAGCAGTCGGTGAGGGCGCAGTCGGTGCACCGGTCGGCCGCGCCCGCGGGCTGGTTCTCCCGGGTGAAGTGCGCGAGGCCGCCGAAGCTGGACACCCTGCTGATCGACGCGCCGACGACGTACTGCAGCCAGTCGATGTCGTGGCAGGACTTCTGGAGCAGCATGAACGTCGACTCGGCGGTGTTGCGCCAGTTGCCCCGGACGAACGAGTGCGCCTGGTGCCAGAAGCCGACCGGTTCGAGGTGCTGGACGCTGACGATCCGCCCGATCCGGGGCAGGGCGTGCTTCACCAGTTCGGTGTAGGGCGTGTAGCGCAGCACGTGGCAGACGGCGAGCATGACCCCGGCGTCGGCGCAGGCCGCGACGATCCGCCGGCACTCGTCCTCGGTCGGGGCGAGGGGCTTCTCCAGCAGGATGTGGTACCCGGCGGCGGCGAAGGCCAGGGCCGGCTCCAGGTGGTCGGCGTCCTGGGTGCAGATGGCCACGGCGTCGGCGATCCGTTCGCCCCGGGCGATGATCTCGCGCCAGTCGGCGTACGGCTCGGCGTCGTGCTCGGTGACCAGCTTGTCCCGGTACTCCACGCGGGGCTCGGCGACGGCGACCACCCGGGCGTGCTCGGGGTGGCGGGCGACCCAGTTCGCGTACGAGCCGCCGCGGCTGCCGGCCCCGACGATGGCGATGGTTGTCTGCGACACCAACCGAGTATTGCTGAACTCTTTCTAAATGACCAGAGGTTAGAGTGCGCCGCCTGAGAGAGGAGTGCCCGATGGCGGCAGGCGGGAAGAAATGGCTGGTCACGGGCCTGGCGATCGTGATGCTGATCGGCGTCGGCGTGGTCGTCGCCGGGTTCGCCATCGACACAGATGAGCCGAAGAAGCCGGTTTCGGCCGGTGTGCCATCGAGGGAGTCCGCTACCGTTTCGGTAACACCTTCCGCCGAGCCGCCCACGGTCACCATCACCGGGACCGGCGACGTGATCATGGGCGCGGCCCCGAGCCTGCTGCCCCCGAACTCCGGCAGGGACTTCTTCAAACGGGCCCCGCTCACCGGCGACCTGATCATGGGCAACCTGGAGAGCCCGCTCACCGAGGACACCGGGCACAAGAAGTGCAAGGTCGTCGACGGCAAGCCCGAGGAGGGCTGCTTCGCGTTCCGGCTGCCGCCGAGCTACGCCACCCACCTCAAGACCGCCGGCTTCCAGGTGCTCAACCTGGCCAACAACCACACCCTGGACATGGGCCCGGCCGGGCTCGCCAACACCCGGACCACCCTCACCGGACAGGGGCTCCAGCCCACCGGCGGGCCCGGGGAGATCACCCTGGTCGAGGCCAAGGGGCTCAAGATCGCGGTGCTGGGCTTCTCGCCGTACTCCTGGGGCGCCTCGCTCCTCGACGTCCCCAAGGCCGCCGAGCTGGTCCGCAAGGCCGCCACCCAGGCCGACCTCGTCGTCGTACAGATGCAGATCGGGGCCGAGGGGGCCGCGTACGCGCACGTCAAGCCGGGTACCGAGAACTTCCTCGGCGAGAACCGGGGCGACCCGATCACGTTCGCCCGGGCCATGGTCGACGCGGGGGCCGACCTGATCATCGGGCACGGGCCGCACGTGCTGCGCGGGATGGAGTTCTACAAGGGCAGGCTGATCGCGTACTCGCTGGGCAACTTCTCCGGGTACCGGGTGCTGTCCAGCGCCGGACCGGCCGGGATCGGCGGCGTCGTGTCCGCGACCCTGCGCGCCGACGGCACCTGGGTGTCGGGGAAGGTGCTGCCGACCGTGATGGTCGAGGGCGGGTACCCGTCGATCGACCCGAAGAAGCAGGCACTCACCCTGATCCGGGACCTGTCGACGGCCGACCTCAGGGCCAGCGCTCCGACGATCGGCGACGACGGGGCACTGACGCCCCAGTAGGCTCGGGGGGTGACTGAATCACCCGTCCGGCCCGCCCGGCGGCGTCGACCCTCGCACGTGCCGGCCTCAGCCCCGGTGGAGACCCCGCTCGCGTTGAAGCGCCGCGCCCGCAGGATCACCCGGGAACTCGCCGAACTGCACCCCGACGCGCACTGCGAACTCGACTTCACCAACGTGCTGGAGCTGACCGTCGCGGTGATCCTGTCCGCGCAGTGCACCGACGTGCGGGTCAACCTGACCACCCCGGCCCTGTTCGCGAAGTACAGGACGGCCGAGGACTACGCGGCCGCCGACCGCGCCGAGCTGGAGGCCATCATCCGGCCGACCGGTTTCTACCGGAACAAGGCCACCTCGATCATCGGGCTCGGCCAGGGCCTGGTCGACCGGTTCGCCGGCGAGGTGCCCGGCACCATGGCCGAACTGGTCTCCCTGCCCGGCGTCGGCCGCAAGACCGCGAACGTGGTGCTCGGCGACGGCTTCGGCGTGCCCGGGCTGACCATCGACACCCACTTCCAGCGGCTGGCGACCCGGTTCGGCTGGACCACCTCCACCGACCCGGTGAAGATCGAGCACGAGATCGCGGCGCTGATCGAGCGTCGGGACTGGACGATGCTCTCGCACCGGATCATCTTCCACGGCCGGCGGGTGTGCATCGCGCGCAAGCCGGCGTGCGGGGCGTGCTCGCTGGCGCCCATGTGCCCGTCGTACGGGGTCGGGCCGACGGATCCGGAGGTGGCCGTGCGGCTGCTGAAGGGGGAGCGGGTCAAGGAGATCGCCGAGCGGGCGGGCATCGAGCTGTGAGAGCCGCCCGGATCGTCGGGGCCGCGCTGATGACGCTGGTCGCGGCTGTGGCCTGCTCCGCGCCGGCCGAGCCCACCACCCCGGAGGAGACCTGGTTCGCCGCCTGCGCGCCGGCCTCGGGCGCCGGCATGGAGCTGCCCTGCTTCACCGGCGGCGCGGCCAGCACCGTCACCGGCCCGGCCGTCGTCAACCTGTGGGCCTCGTGGTGCGCGCCGTGCCGCCAGGAGCTGCCCGCGTTCCAGCGGCTGGCCGAGAAGGACCAGGTCAAGGTGCTGGGCGTCGTGACCCTCGACGACCGGGCCCGCGCGCTCGACACCGCCAAGGACCTCAAGATCACCTTCCCCATGTTGTACGACTCCGCCGGCAAGTTGCAGAAGTCCGTCGGCAGGTCACTGTTGCCGATCACCCTGTTCGTGGCCGCCGACGGCCGGGTCACCCACACCTACACGGGGCCCGCGCTGGACGACGCGGCCCTCGGCGCGCTCGTCGAGGAGCACCTGTGACCGACCTGCCCGACTGGCTGCCGCCCCTCGTGGAGCGGATCAACGGTTCCACCACGGCGGACTTCACGCGGTACGGGCCGCCGGAGACGGGCGGGCGGCGCAGCGCGGTACTCATCCTGCTCGGCCCCGCCGAGGGTCCGACTCCCGACAGCGGGACTGTCCTCTCCCCGACGGAGGCGGCCCGGGCCGGGGCCGTGTCGCCCAGGGCGCGGGCCCTGTCGTCCGCCGCTGCGGCGCTCCCGTCCCGCGCTCCCGGGGCGGACGTGCTGCTCCTGGAGCGGGCCGCGACCCTGCGCAACCACGCCGGCCAGCCCGCCTTCCCCGGCGGCGCGGCGGACGAGGGCGAGACCGACCCGGCCGTCACCGCGCTCCGCGAGGCCCAGGAGGAGGTGGGCCTGGACCCGGCGAGCGTCGAGGTGCTCACCCACCTGCCTGACCTGTGGATCCCGGTCAGCGACTACATCGTCACCCCGGTGCTCGCCTGGTGGCACGCGCCGCACCCGGTCGGCCCGGTGGACGCGGGCGAGGTGGCCCGCGTGGTGCGGGTACCCATCGACGATCTGGTCGATCCCGCGCACCGGGTCCGGGTCCGGCACTCCAGCGGCTACGTCTCCCCGGCCTTCGAGGTGGCCGGCATGCAGGTCTGGGGGTTCACGGCCAATGTGTTGTCGGTGCTCCTGGATATCGCGCAATGGTCCGTTCCCTGGGATCAGGACCGGATTGCCGAGCTGAGATAGCCTGGCGTCATGCCCGGCCACCTTGTCGACATCATCCTCGTCGTCCTCGCGCTGCTCTTCGCGATCAACGGCTACCGGCAGGGTTTCGTGATCGGGATCCTGTCCTTCGTCGGCTTCTTCGGCGGCGCGCTGCTGGGTCTCCAGGTGGCCCCGTCCATCGCGGACTACTTCGACAGCCCCACCGTGCGGGTGCTGGCCGCGCTCGGGGTCATCTTCGCGATCGCGCTGCTGCTCCAGGCCCTGTGCGCCTGGCTGGGCTCCCGGCTGCGGCAGGGCATCCGGGACAGCGGCGTCCAGGTGCTCGACGACATCGGCGGCGCGCTGGTGTCCATCGTCGCCGTGCTGCTCGTCGCGTGGATGGTGACCGCCCCGCTGGCCTCGTCCTCGGTGCCGGGGCTGTCGAGCGCCATCCGGAACAGCAGCATCGTCAGTACGGTGAACGCGGTCATGCCCGACCCGATCAAGGGCATCTACAAGGAACTGCGCGACACCGTCAACACCAACGGCTTCCCCGAGGTCTTCGGCGGGCTGACCCCGACCGTGGTGCCCGAGGTCGGCGAGCCGAACGGGTCACTGGCCGGTTCGGAGGTGGTGCGCCGGGTGCGCAGCTCCGTCGTCAAGGTGCTGGGCGACGCGCCGAGCTGCTCGCGGCGGATCGAGGGCTCCGGCTTCGTGTACGCGCCGGAGCACGTCATGACGAACGCGCACGTGGTAGCCGGTACCAAGAAGATCGTCATCGACGCGGGCGGCGGCGTGAAGAAGTCGGGCACCGTCGTGGCGTACGACCCGCTGAAGGACCTCGCCGTCATCTACGTGCCCGGCCTGACGGCCCCGGTGCTGCCCTGGGCCACCGCGCCCGCCGCCGGCAACCAGGACTCCATCGTCCTCGGCTACCCGCTCGACGGGCCGTACACGGCGAAGCCCGCCCGGGTCCGCGACATCCGGAGCATCAAGGGCCCGGACATCTACAACTCGGGCACCGTCGTCCGCGAGGTCTACACGATCCGCTCCGAGGTGCGCAGCGGCAACTCCGGCGGCCCGCTGATCTCGCCCACCGGCACGGTCTACGGGGTCATCTTCGCCGCCGCCGCCGACGACGAGACCACCGGTTTCGCGGTCACCGCGGCCGAGGCGGCCAGCGTCGCCAACGAGGGCCGAACCCGGACGGCGGCGACCAGCACGGGGAATTGCGCCTAGTCAGTACCATCGGCCATGGCCGAACCACAGGTGACAGTGGACACCCAGGCATTGAGAAGCGTCGGGGTGGCCGTCACGGCGACCGGGCGCAGGATCAAGACGCACTTCGATGGCACCCGGGCCGCCCTGGCCCCGGCCGAGCAGCCCGGCTGGGCCACGGTCGCCACCCTGCGCGCCGTGGTCGACGCCTGGGCCGACTACGCCGGGGTGCTCCGCGACCGGGCGGTCGACGCGGGCGCGCGGCTGACCACCGCCGCCGAGGAGTACGACAGGACCGACGCCGGGGTGTCCGCCCGGTTCGGGCGGCCGTAGTGGTCACGTTCGCGCAGCTCCGGGACGCCGACCCGGGGCTGTACTCGACCGCCGCCTCCGCCTGGACGGGCCTGGCGGCGGCGATGGAGACCCAGGCCGACGACCTGATCCGGGACACGAAGCCGCTCCAGGGCTGGGAGGGCACCGCCGGGGCCGCCGCCCGCGCCCACCTGGACCGGATCCGGGTCGACGTCGAGGACAACCAGGTGCCGCTGCGCCAGGTGGCCACCCTGCTCGACGCGCACCACGAGCAGGTCCTCAAGGCCAAGGGCATGCTGCACTCCGCGCTGACCCGGGCGCTCGCCCTGCCCGCCACGGTCGGCGACGACGGCACGATCACCCCCGCCGGGGCCGTGGAGCCGGGCCGGGTCGAGGGGCTGGTCCGGGAGTTCGAGGCGGCGCTGCGGGTCGCGGCCGAGTCCGACGAGCACACCGCACAGGGCCTCATTCAGCTGGTACCGGGGAACGGCACCGCCCTGACCGAGGTGCCCCTGTCATCGGTGCCCGCGCGCGGTACCAGTCCGGCGAGTGTCCGGGAATGGTGGCGCGGGCTCTCCGACACCGAGCGCCGGTTCCTGATCACCCGGCACCCGGAGCTGATCGGCTGGCTCGACGGCGTACCGGCCGCCGACCGGGACCTGGCCAACCGGCTCGTCCTGGAGCAGCGCCGCGAGACCCTGGGCGCCCGCCGGGCCGAACTGGAGGCGCGCGGCGACCTGTCCGGGGCGGAGAAGAAGGAACTCGACGGCCTCCGGAGCACCCTCAAGGGCCTCGACGCGCTCAACGACCGCCTCGTCAACGCCCCGCGCGGCGCCGACGGGTCGGAACAACGGGCCTACCTGCTCGGGGTCGACACCGCGCACGACGGCCGGGCGGTCGTCGCCGTCGGCAACCCGGACGAGGCGGACAACGTCGTCACGTACCTGCCCGGGACCGGGGCGGACCTGTCCAAGGTGGGCGGCGACATCGCGCGCGCCGACCGGATGGCGTTCGACGCGAACAAGCTCGACCCGACCCGCCGGACGGCCGCCATCATGTGGCTCGGGTACGACGCGCCGGACAACCTGCTCGCCGCGACCAGCGACACGTACGCGAAGGGGGCGGAGACGGACCTGAGCCGGTTCCAGAACGGGCTGCGGGTCACCCACGACGGCGCCCCCTCGCACGCCTCGATCATCGGCCACAGCTACGGCTCCACCACGGTCGGGTACGCGGCCCGCGAACACTGCGGGTTCGTCGACGACCTGATCTTCGTGGGCAGCCCCGGGGTCGGCGTGGACCGCGCCCCGGACCTCGGGGTCGGCGGGGACCATGTCTGGTCGTCGACGGCGAAGAACGACCCGATCCAGTACGCGTCGAATCCGTTCACGCCGAAGGCGGACCTGGTGTTCGGCACCAACCCCAGTACCGAGAGATTCGGGGGTCAGGTCTTCACCAGCGACCCCGGCGACCCGCTGATCAAGAAGAAGAACCTCTCCATCGACATCTTCGGCCACCACGTCGGCACCGTGAGCGTGCCGTCCGGCATCGACACCCACGCGCACTCGCAATACTGGGACGAGCACAACCGGTCCCGGGAGAACATCGCCAGGATCGTGACCGGGCACTATGCGGACGTCCGCTAGCGCCTGGCTGCTCCTGGCGGCGTTCCTGACCGCCGCCTGCTCGACCGGAGAGGGTTCGACGATGAACGAGGGACAGGCCGCCGAGCGGATCGAGCACTACATCGCCGACGCCGTGGGCCAGTTGAGCCCGCGCCCCACGATGCGCCAGGCGCTGTTCAACTCCGTGCCCTGCGACGGGCTGGTCAAGGGGGACGGGGCCGGGGTGAACGTCGAGCACAACTACGCGCTGCTGGAGGTGCCCCGGGCCGGGCACGCCGCCGTGTTCGACACCCTCGCCGGGTACTGGGCCGGGCTGCGGTACAACGTGCTGCGCGACGACCGGGGGAGTGGGGCGCCCGGGGTGGTGGTGCAGACGCCGGACGGGTTCGTGGTGAAGGTCGACGCCGGGTACAGCGGGGACGGGTTGTTCATCGCCGGGTCGTCGCCCTGTGTGAGCGCGGGGGAGTAGCCGGGCGGGATCGCGGGTGCCGGGGGTGGGCTGCAGGTCCGCGCCGGGCTGTTGGTGGTCGGTGGGCATGGTGGCGCGGGGCCGGGAGGCGTGAGCCGCCGGGAGTCGGGGCCAGGAGCTGCCGGGGGCCGAGAGTTGGGAGCTGTTGGGGGCCGGGGGCGGGGACCGTGCGGGCTGAGAGCCGGGGCTGGAGGGCTTGAATCGGGCTCCGACTTGGCGCCCGGCCGCGTCGGTGTGAGGATCTGCGCATGTCAGTAGCCCGCCGGGCGGTCCTCGGGGCCGGTCTCGCCTCGCTGGCCCTGGCCGGCTGTGGCGGCCCGCCCCGGAAGGACCCGGCCGCCGTCCCGACCCCCGCGCCGTCCCCTTCCGCTGCCCCCAGCAGCGCGACCCCGGCCCCGGTCGCGGCCCCCGATCAGGGCCCGGAACTGACCGCCGCCCTCACCCGGCACCTGTCGCCCACCCCGGAGAACCCGCAGCACCCCGCCTTCGCCGGCGCCGTCGCCCTGGTCCGGCGCGACGGCGCGGTCACCGGGCACGTGGCCCTCGGCGACGCGGTCCGCTACGACGCCGGCCCCGTCGAACTGCCCCCGGCCCGCCGGGTCCCGATGCGCCCGGACGCGATCTTCGACCTCGCCTCCGTGACCAAGGTCTTCACCGCCCTGCTCGCCCTCCAACTCGTCGACCGGGGCGCCCTCGACCTCGGCACGCCGGTGGTCGACCACCTGCCCGAGTTCGACGGACCCGGCAAACGGCCCGTTACCGTGGCGATGCTGCTGACCCACACCAGCGGCCTGGTCGAGGGCGCACGGGTCACCGGGCTGTCGGGGCCGGCCGAGCGCCGGGCCGCCGTCCTGGGGTCTCCCCTCGCGGGGCCGCCCGGGCAGGCCTTCCGGTATTCGAGTGTCGGCGTGCAGGTCCTCGGCTACCTCGTGGAGAAGGTCGGAGGACAGCCCCTTGACCAGGCGTTACGTTCCGGGGTGACCGGTCCGCTGGGGCTGCGGGACACCGGGTTCCGGCCCCTGGAATGGGCGGACCGGTCGCGGATCGTGGCCACCGACGCCCGGTCCTCGCGGGGGCTGCTGCGCGGCGTGGTGCACGACGATGTCGCGAACATCCTGGGCGGGGTCGCGGGGCACGCCGGGGTGTTCAGTACCGCCGCCGATCTGGGGGTGGTGGGGCAGCTGTTGCTGGACGGCGGCCAGTACCAGGGAAAAAGGTTGTTGTCCGAAGGGGTTGTGCGCCGGATGCTCGGCAACGCCAACGCGGGGCTGCCGGCCGTGGACGCCGTGCATCCGGGGCGGTTGTCCTCGCACGGGTTGGGTGTGGTGCTCGATCAGGGGTGGTTCATGGGGAGGTTGAGTTCGCCGCGCACGTTCGGGCACACCGGGTTCACCGGGACGTCGCTGGTGGTGGAGCCGGGGCGGCGGTTGGTGCTGGTGCTGCTGACGAATCGGGCGCATCCGAACTGGAGTTGGGCTGATCCGGATCCGGCACGGTTGGATGCCGCTGCCGCCGTGGCCTGAAAACCATCATCTGGGTACCGGCGGGGCATAGCCATGTTCCTGGCCCCGGCGGGCCCGGCTGATTTCCCGTTGACCGCACCCGGCGTGCCTGCGACCGTTGCCCCGTGCGGCAGCGGGCCGGCGCGGAACCGAGGAGACGGCCGACGATGACGGACGACGAGTTCGCGCCGCACATCGTGTACCTGCTCGGCTCCCCGGGTGTCGGGAAGTACACCGTCGGCCGGGCGTTGGCCGCCCGGTCCGGCGCGGTGGTCGTGGACAACCAGCTGATCAACCACCCGGTGCTCGCGTTGTTCGCCTGGGACGGCCGCAGCGACCTGCTATCGGCGATCTGGGGGCCGATCGGCCGGATCCGCGCCGAGGTCCTCACGGTGATGAAGCACCTCACGCCGACGTCGATCAGCTACGTCCTGACCAACGCCCTCGAGAACGACGCCGCCGGTCACGCCGTCTTCTCCCGGATCCGGGACCTCGCCGCGACCCGGGGCGCGGAGTTCGTCCCGGTCATGTTGACCTGCGACCTCGACGAACAGTGCCGCCGGGTCACCTCGCCGCAGCGCCGACAGCGACTCAAGCTGTCAGACCCCGACCAGCTCCGCGAATACCTGGCGTCCACGGCGATGTACCTTCCGGACGATCCGCGCCTCCTGACCTTGGACACCACCGATCTCAGCCCGGAACACACCGCCGGGGCGATCCTGGATCACGTCCGGATCGTCCGGTAGGAGTGCCCGGTCGACCCGTTCGCCGTCAGTTGGGGCGGTGCAGGACGTCCGGGGGTGGGCCGGTCGGTGGGCCCGGGGGGATCGGGCGGCGACGGCGGCGCACGATGAGCACGACCAGCACGCCCCAGGCCGCCAGCACCACGGCGATGCCGACCAGGACGAACGTCGGCGCGTTCGAGGATCCGGCGGGTGGGGCCGCAGGGGCCGGGATGAACGCGGGGCCGGTCGGGGTGGTGGCCGGCGGACCCTTGCGGAGGGCGGCGAGCAGGTCGAGGGAGCCGAAGCCGTACTGCGCGTCGCGGCCCGGGGCGCCCCTGTCCGTGGCCGTCGAGGTGAGCAGCGCGATGGTGTCCCTGGCGGAGAGCTGCGGAAACTTCGCGCGCAGGACTGCCACCGCCCCGGCCGTGACCCCGGTCGCGAGGCTCGTGCCGGAGGTGTGCCGGTAGCCGCCGGTCGAGCTGGCCACGTTCAGGTCCGCGCCGGGGGCCGCGAGGACGACGCCCGTGCCGGTGACCGAGATCGGGTCGAGGGTGCCGTCGCGGCCGGTGGCGGTGACGGCGAGGACGCCCGGGTACTTCGCCGGGTAGTTGATGCCGCCGATGCCCTCCGTGCCGGGGTCGCCGACGTTGCCGGTACCGGCGACTATCACGACGTCGGCGGCCTGGGCCCGCTGGATGGCCGCCTCCAACTCCCCGAACGCGACCCCGCCGAACGCCAGGGTGATCACCTTCGCTCCGTGCTGGACCGCGTAGTCGATCGCGGCCGGGATCCGGGCGCTCGGCATTCCCCGGTCCAGCGCGGACGTGCTCCGGCCGATCGGCAGGATCTTGGCTTCGGGTGCGATACCGAGAACGCCGCCACCGCCTTCGTGGCCGTGCCCGGCGACGAGGGAGGCCACTCCGGTTCCGTGGTCGCCGCCGTCCGTCCAACCGTCGCCGTTCAGGTTCGCGTCGGCTCCTTTGAGGACCGAACCGACGAGGTCCGAGTGTTCGGCGTCGACTCCGCTGTCGATCACGGCGACCGTGACGCGCGCGCCCCGGCTGATGGTGTGCACGTCGGAGAGGTGCATGGCCGAGATGTACCACTGGGCGTCCCGGATCGGGTCGGCCGAGGCCGCGCCGGGGACCGTCGTGGCGGCGAGGAATCCGACGAGCAGTGCCGCGCACCATGGGCGGGTGCCCCGGCGAGGCGCAATGCTACGTGCGGCCGCGAGCACGCCGATCCTGGCGCTTCGAGCGGCGGTCCGGACGTCGACAAGCACGGTAGGTCCCTTGCCCGTGCCTGTGACCCGGAGCAGCGTGAACGCGTCCTCCAACCGTCCGGCGACGACTCGCATCGCGCGCCACCAGGTGGCCCCCGAGTCCCCGCGACGCGTCATCCTGCGTCGCCGTGCACGGTGCTACCGCGCGACAGGCCGATCGTAGGGCCAGGATCCGTTGCCCCCGGAGACTCCGGCAAGCGGCCGGCGGAGTTGAACGGCGTCAGGGAATGCGTGGACCTGACCGGCACCGAGCTCGCGTCCTCGGAGCTGGTCGGGCCGACCACGGGGTGCTCGGACCTGGAACTGCCGTGCACGGCCCCTGCCGTTGTCGAGCCGTCGGAGCCGTGGCCGTTGACCGCCGGACCCGACGGCATTGCGAGCCTGGAGTCAGGTCCGCCGATCGCGGGACCTGAGGCAACGGGATGATTCGGCCCTGGCGAGCCGATGACCGGGCTGACCCCGATGGGCCGCTCGACCGGAGGTGCGGGCCTCGTCGGGCCTGGCTCCACCGGGCGCGGGTCGCCCGGACCGGTGATCACGGCGGGCGCGGACTGCCGGTTGCCCCAGAAGTCTTCCTCGTAGACGTCGCTGTAGCGGTGGTCCTCGTCGCCGTCGACTCCCCGGAGTGGACCCCGGCCGGTCGGCGGAACCCCGGTCCCGGACGGGCTGCCGATGACACCGCCCCGGTTCGGCCGTGCGCTGAGGCCGCGTTCGCCGGGTGCGACGGACTGGGCAGGAGCAGCCGGGCGGGTGGTCTCGCCGAGCATCGACGGCACGGTGCCCGGGGGGCGGGAACGCAACGGCTGCCGGGCGGGGGCGGCTTCGCCGGTGCCTCCGACCACGGGGGAGACACTGCGCCTGTTGGGCAGGTTGTCGAGCAGGCCGGGACGTCGCGAACCACCCGGCGGGCCGCCGGAAGGTGCGTGCGGGCCGACCGGGAGCCCGGTTGTCGGGGGCAATCCGGGAAGGCCGGGCAGCCCGGGACCCGTCGGGCCGGGGCCGGTGGGCAGGTGTGGGCCGGGAGTGACCGGGGCCGGCGTGATCGGAACCGGGCCGCCGCCCTGGATGATCGGGCCGCCACCAGCGACGATGGGGCCGCCACCAGCGGGATACCCCGGAGCGGGCTGGGCGGGCCACGGCTGCGTGACCGGGCCGGTGATCGGGCCGGGATGGCCGGGCACCGGGGTGACGAGCGGGGCGATCGGGCTCAACGGTTGCCAGCCGCTGTCGGCGCCGGGTTCGTTGGGGTCGAACTCCCCGGGGGTCGGCGGGATGTACTCCGGGGGCAACTGCATCCGCATGTACGTATCGAAGCTCGCCTGGTCGAACTTCTCCAGTGCCGCGCGGGCGTGCGCGTTGTCCTTGGGGGCCTGGTCGTCGTACCACGGATTGAGGTTGTTGATCAGTTCCTTGTCCTCGGACTTGTGGTGCCCGTAGTCCTTCGCGATCTTGGTGACCTGCTTCTGGGTGGTGGTGATGTGCCCGGCGAGGTCGGTGAGCGCGTTCGAGTTGGTCATGGTGACCTGGGCGGAGGCGTCGAGGGCGGCGCGGAGTTCCTCGATGTGGGAGAGGAAGGCGGCGGCGGCGACGTTGGTGGCCGGGTCCCAGTGGGCGGCGAGGCGTTCGGCGTAGACCCTGAGGTTGTCGCGGTGCTGGTCGAGGATCTGGGTCAGGCGGTGCCAGGCGAGGGAGTGCGCGGTGTTCGGCGGGGCGTGCTCGTACGACATGATCTGCTGGATGTCGTCGGCGTCGAGGTTGTCGTAACGACCCACGGTCAGGCCACCTCGGGGGTCGGGCGCACGGGGGCGGACGCGGGCGGCGGCGGGGGCAGCGCGGTGTCGATGTCGCGCTTCACCCGGTCCTGGAGCTCGGCGGAGAACGCGTCGCTGCCCTGGTAGCGCTGGGCGACGAGGTCGGCGGCGGAGGCCATCGCGGCGGTGCCCCGGTAGAAGTTGGCCATCGACTCGTCGATCTTCTTCAGGCACCGCTCGTAGTAGGAGCGGACCTTGAGCAGGTCCTGGATGTAGCAGGAGTTGCCCATCTGGGCGCCCTGTTCGAAGTAGGGGCGGATGTCGGCGTTCCACGCCTGCTTGAAGTTCTCGTCGAGGTCGCGTCTGACCACCTCGGCGAAGTCGTGCAGGGAGGTGATGTCGACGTCGATGGCCTGGTAGCTACCGATCCAGTCCGGGCTCTCGTTGGGAATCATCGCGTGCCCTCCTCCCGCCGCCCCTTCGAGGTTAGTGGATGCCGTCAACCCGTGCGGGCAGCACTATGCCCTGAACGTGTCGAAAGCCGAGTATGCCAAGATCGCCGGCTAGGAACGCTTCGGGCGGTACGCGCACCACCTCGCCGGACGGATTGAAGAAGGTCAACTCGGGGCCGATGAGCAGGACATAGTGCCGTGGGTACCCGTCGCCGATCAGCACCGGCACCGGGTGACCTGCCTCGACGGCCGCCACCGCGTCGCGCAGGGCCGCGCCGATGCTCGCCGGGTTCGTGTCGTCGACGAGCCGCCAGTCGTACGCGCGGCCCAGGGCGCCGGACACGCCCCACGGGGAGGTGCCGAGCCGCTGGGGCCAGAGCCGGTTGGTCGCGTCGTGGATCCGACGTTCCTCCTGGGCCAGCCGGTCGGCGAAGGGGAGGTCCGTGTCGGTGAGCGACAGCGCGTACACCGGGTCGAGGAGGGCGCGGGTCATCAGGATCGACACGGAGCCGCACGTGGTCGGCGTGGACTGGGCGATCGGCACGGCGCCCGGGACGGCCGGGTCGACCAGGCGCAGGTGACCGTCGAGCCAGTGGTCGGAACGGCCCCGGATCCGGTCGGCGAAGGCGGTGATCTCCTCGGCGGTGCGGCCCGCGGCGGCGGCCAGCAGCAGGTAGCGGCGTTCCAGGTCGCTCTCCGCGCGGGCGAGGACCGGCTCGATCGCGGACCGGGCCGGGGACAGGTCGGCCAGGGCCAGCCACGGGGTGAGGCGGGCGGCGAGCGCGGCCCGGCGGAAGAAGGCGCGGAGCACCCAGGAGCGGCGGAGAAGGGTCGTGAGCTGCGACATCAGGTCACCTGCGAGAGCTGGACGAGTTGGGTACCGCCGCGGCGGGTGACGAGCCAGCCCCGGCCGGGCGGCAGCGGACCGGGCCGGACGTTGCCGAGCAGCACGCCCTCGTCCCGGTTGCCGGACATCACGATCCCCGGGGACGCCAGCTCGCGGAGCCGCTGGATCACCGGGTCGTACAGCGCGCGGCTCGCGCCGCCGATCTGCCGGGTGAGGATCAGGTGCAGCCCGACGTCGCGGGCCTGCGGCAGGTAGTCGAGGAGCGGGGCGAGCGCGCCGGAGCCGACCAGGTCGTAGTCGTCGACGAGGACGAAGCACTCCGGGCCCGTCCACCAGCTGCGGTCTCGGAGCTGGGCGGCGGTCACGTCGGAGCCCGGCAGCCGCTTGGACATGTAGCCGGCGACGGACTGGGTGAACTCCATGGTGGTGGTCGTGTTCGTCCCGTACCCGATGAGGTGGTCGGTCGTGATCGCGCCCAGCAGGGACCGGCGGTAGTCGACCAGGATGATCCGGGCCTGCTCCGGGGTGTAGCGCTCCACGATGGACCGGGCGATCGACCGCAGGAACGTGGACTTCCCGCTCTCCGAGTCGCCGAACAGCAGCAGGTGCGGCTCGGACGCGAAGTCGATCGTGACCGGGCGCAGGTCGGCCTCCGCGACGCCGATCGGCAGCCGCAGCCCGTCGGCCGGGCCGGAGACGAACGCGACCGAGGACGGCAACAGCCGGACGGGCGGCGCGGCCGGCCCCTGCCAGGAGGACTTGACCGCCGCGACCAGCGCCTGGCAGCCGGCGGCCAGGTCGGCCGAGTCCTGCCGGCCGTCGAGGCGGGGCAGCGCGCCCAGGAAGTGCAGGCCATCGGGGGTGATGCCCCGGCCGGGGGCCTTGGCGGGCACGTTCGCGGCGATCCGGCGGTTCAGGTACGAGTCGGTGGGGTCGCCGAGCCGCAGCTCCAGTTTCGTGCCGAGCAGGTCGCGGATCGCCGGCCGCAGGTCCATCCACCGGCTGGCGCTGATCACCACGTGCACGCCGTAGGACAGGCCCCGGGTGGCGATGTCGGTGATCGTCGCCTCCAGGTCCTCGAAGTCGCTGCGGACCGTCCCCCAGCCGTCGACCACCAGGAACACGTCCGCGCCGCCGGTCCGGCGGAACGCCGCGATGGAGTCCAGGCCGCGCTCCGCGAAGATCCGCTCCCGGTCCGTCAGGGTCGTGTACACCTCGGCGACGCTGCGCCGGACCACGTCCACCTCGCGCCGGGTCGCCACCCCGCCCACGTGCGGCAGGTCGCGCAGCGAGGCCAGCGCGCCGCCGCCGAAGTCGAGGCAGTAGAACTGGGCCTCCTGCGGGGTGTGGCTGAGCGCCGCCGCCGCGACCAGGGTGCGGAGCATCGTGGACTTGCCCGACTGCGGGCCGCCGATCACCGCCACGTGCCCGGTCAGGTCGGCGCGGAGCAGGTCGCGGCGCTGCTCGTACGGCTTGTCGACCACGCCGATCGGGACCTGGAGCGAGCCGCGCAGCTCCGGGTTCGTCACGGTCAGGCCGCGCTCCGGGTCGCCGGTCAGCGGGGCCAGCAACTGGTCGAGGGTCGGCGGCTCCTGGAGCGGGGGCAGCCACACCTGGTGCGCGGGCGCGCCCCGGCCCTCCATCTTGCGGACCAGGATGTCCAGCAGGCTGTCGCCCACCGCCGGCTCCTCGACCGGCGCCTGGGCGACGACACCGGGGGCGACGAACCGGCTGGTGTAGTCGAGGACCTGGGAGCCGCCCCGGGCCACGCCGGGACCGGAGGCGCGGCGGTGCACGCCGGACACGTACGCGGCCTTGAAGCGGACCAGCGGCTCCGTACCGTTGCGCAGGTAGCCGTGGCCGGGCTGGCGGGGCAGCTCGAAGGCGGCGGCGTCCCCGATCGCGACCCGGGACTCGGTGGCGGAGAAGGTGCGCAGGCCGATCCGGTACGACAGGTGGGTGTCCAGGCCGCGCAGCTTGCCCTCCTCCAGCCGCTGGGAGGCCAGCAGCAGGTGCACGCCCAGGGAGCGGCCCACCCGGCCGATCTGGATGAACATCTCGATGAAGTCGGGCTTCGCGGTGAGCAACTCGGCGAACTCGTCACAGATGATCAGCAGGCTGGGCAGCGGCGCGAACGGCGCCCCGGCCGCCCGGGCCTTCTCGTAGTCGCGCTGCGAGGCGTAGTTGCCCGAGTCGCGGAGCAGCTCCTGGCGGCGGACCAGCTCGCCGTTGATCGCGTCGGTCATCCGGTCGACGAGGGCCATCTCGTCCACCAGGTTCGTGATGACGGCGCTGGTATGCGGGAGCTTGTCCATGCTCGCGAACGTCGCGCCACCCTTGAAGTCGACGAGGACGAAGTTCAGCGTCTCGGACGGGTGGTTGATCGCCAGGGCCAGGACCAGGGTGCGGAGCAGCTCGGACTTGCCGGAGCCGGTCGCGCCGATCAGCAGGCCGTGCGGGCCCATGCCGTCCTGGGCGGACTCCTTGAGGTCCAGCTCGATCGGCTGCCCCTCGGGGCCGACGCCGATCGGGACCCGGAGCCGGTCCCGGTTGGGCCGGGGGCCCCAGGCGAACGCCGGGTCGAACTCGTAGGGGTCGCCGAGTTCCAGCAGCTCCGACAGGCCCAGCTCGGCGGCCAGGGGCTGGTCGTCGCCGCTGGTCAGCAGGGACAGCCGGAGCGGGGACAGCTGCCGGCAGAGCGCCTCGTGCTCCAGCTCGCCGAGCGCGTCGGGCCGGCCGATCCAGGAACTCTCCTCCATCGTCGTGCTGATCAGCTTCTCGGTGGTCACGTCGAACACGATCGAGCCCCGGTCCAGCGAGCGCGGCGGCTGGCCGGACAGGTCCACGATCGTGACCCCGGCGACCCCGCCGTCGGTCATCAGGTGGTCGGAGCCCGCCCGGTCGCCGCCGTCGATCACCACGACCAGGTGCGGGCCCTCGGAGGGTGCGCCGCCCGGGGCGAACCGGGGGCGGCTGGACACCACGTCGTCGAGCAGGGACTCCAGGGCCGTGACGCCCGGCGCGATCAGGCGGAGCTGGCCGAGGGCGTCGAACCGGTGCGGGTGCAGCGCGTGCGGGAGCCACTTGAGGTGCTCCCACTCGGGGCGGCGGTCGTTGGCCGCGCACACCGCGATCCGGATGTCCTCCGGGGCGTGCAGGACCGCGAGCTGGGCGAGCATCGCGCGGACCCAGTCCATGCTGGCGGCGCGCTCGCCCCGCACGTACAACGTGGCGAAGCTGCGCAGGGAAAGGGCGACCGGAAGGTCCGGAATGATGTGGTACGTACTCACGAAGCGGCGCAGCGACAAAGCCGTCATCGGCTCCAGGTCCTCCAGGGCCTTCGACGGGCCGGTGCGCAGCGGGGTGGCCAGCTCCTGTGGGCCGAGGCCCATCCGGACGGTCAGGTAGTCGCCGTCGCCCGGGCGGCGCTCCCACAGGCGGTGGCTGGCGGCCGTCGACCACAGCGCGGCCGGCTCCGGGTGCCGGTGGTGCATGGCCGTGCGCTGGGCCTCGATGTTGCGGCGGACCTTGCGGCGCATCTGGCCCAGGTAGCGCATGTAGTCGCGGCGCTGGGCCATCAGCTCGGCCTTCTTCGGGCCGGTCTGGCCGGCGAAGCTGGTCGCCAGCATCCCGACCGAGGACAGCCCGAACAGGCCACCCATGATCCACTGCATGGTGCCGCCGCCCCGGCTGCCCATGAACATCAACGCCATGGAGCCGCTGCCCGCGAGCATCGGCAGCATCATCAGCAACTGGGACCACGCGCGACCCGTGACCTGCGGCAACTCCGGGGGCGGGTTGAGCACGATGTCACCGGACGGCAGTTGGGGGCCGGGCCTGCGCGGGGGGCGCTTGACGATGACGGTGCTCACCCGACCACCCTAGGGCGCGGATCGACCGGTACGCCTCCCCGGATTCGGTTCTGGCCCACACTTTCTGAAAGCGGGCCCACACCTTGTGCGAGCTACGCCGCCCCTCGGTTGGCGCAGTGTCTTCTCCCGATCGGCCGCCTCGCCTGGTGAGTGGGGCGCGGCCGCCGCCCGGAGCTGGGGCGCGGGCGGGTGGCTCCTGTAGGGGGCGGCCGGAGGCGCGGCTTCACAGGGGGCCGGGTTGGTGCCGATGCCTACGGGTCGGGCGCGCGGCGTAACCATCTGAGGGTCTTCGGGGTGTTGGTGCCTGCCCCAGGCGCTGGGCCCGAGGGACGCCGATCCTCGCGGAGCGACGCTCGCCCAGGAGTCGACCCCGGCCGAACGACCCCGCCCACGCGCCGACCTCGCCAAGCAGCGTGCCATCCATGCCGAGCGACCATCACCGGGCGCTGCCCCGGCCGAGCGGCCTCGCCCACGCGCCAGCCCCGCCGAGCGACCCCCGCCGCACACCGCCGCCGGCCGAGCGGCCCGCCAGCCGCCCGCCAGCCGCCCGCCGGCCGAGCGGCCCGCCGACCGCCCCGGGCACGCCCGTCGGAGCCCGATCCGGGTCCCCTTCGTGACAGGGGATCGCCCGGGGATAGGCCGGTATGGTCATGGGTCATGAGCACCAGTGGGTTGGGCCTGGCGCGGGTCACCATCGCGACCCCGCGCCGCAGGATCGACGTCGCCCTGCCCGAGCAGTCCGCGCTCACCGAGCTCCTGCCGCGCATCCTCGCGCACGCGGGCGAGGCGATCGCCGACGACGGCGAGGCGCACGGCGGCTGGATCCTCCGCAGGTCCGACGGCACGCCGCTGACCGCTGGCCGCACGCTGACCGCCAACGGGGTACGCGACGGCGAGATCCTGCACCTCCTGCCCCGGCGCGCGGACTGGCCGGAGCTCGACTACGACGACGTGGTGGACGCGATCGCGACGGGCGCGAAGGCCTACGGGCCGGCCTGGTCGGGCGCCGCCACCCGCCGCGCGGGCCTGGTCGCGGCGGGGGTGGCGCTGGCGCTGGGCTGGTTCGCGGTGCTCGCCTCGGGGCCGGGCTGGCTCGGGCCGGGCCTGTTCGCGCTGGGTGTGGGCGTGGTGCTGGTCCTGACGGGTACGGTGCTGTCCCGCGCGCTGTCCGACGGCCTCGCGGGGGCGGTCCTCGCCGCGTACGGCCTGCCCTACGGCTTCCTCGGCGGCTTCCTCGTCCTGGCCCAGGGCCGCGAGCTGACGGCCGGTGACCTGCTGCTCGGCTCCTCGGTGCTGCTGGTCCTGGCCGTGGCCGGCTATGTCGGGGTGGCCGACGCGCCCCGGATCTTCGCGGCCGGGATCCTGACGGCGCTCCTCGGACTGTTGGGCGCGCTGCTCGGCCTGTGGCTCGGTGCCGCCGGGTCGGCCGCGCTGGTGGCGAGCCTGCTGCTGGCGGTGACGAGCGCGTTCCCGCTGTTGTCGATGCGGCTGGGCAAGCTGCCCGTACCGGTCGTGCCGGCCAACGCGGCGGCCCTCGACGCGACGGCGCCCCTGCCGCCCCGGGTGACGGTGTTCGCGGCGGTGGCCCGGGCGGACGAGCTGCTCACGGGGCTGCTGCTGGGCGCGGCGGTGGTGTCGGCGGCGTGCGCGGTGGTCCTCGTCCTCAAGGGCGGGGTCGCGGGGCTGATCCTGGCCGGGGTGGTGTCGTCGGCGTACCTGCTGCGGGCCCGGTTGTTCCCGGCCGTCCGGCACCGGTTGCCGCTGCTCGGGGCGGGGGTCGCCGGGCTGGCCGTGCTGGGTGTCGGGCTGCTCGCGGCCGCTCCGCCCCTGGCCCGGCTGCTCGTCGTCGCGGTGGTGCTGCTGGTCGTCGCGGGGCTGGTCGCGACGGCCGGGCTGGTCTACGGCCGCCGGACCCCGTCGCCGTATCTCGGCCGGACCGCCGACATCCTCGACGTGGCCCTGGTGATCTCGGTGATCCCGGTCGCCTGCCAGGTCCTGGGCCTCTACGCCCTGGTCAGGGGCCTCGCCGGCTGACCTGCCGCCTGATCGCCGAGCCGGCCGCCCGGCCCGGAAGCGCCGGCCGCCGCAACGAAGCCCGCCCGGCCCGGAAGCGCCGGCCGCCGCAACGAAGCCCGCCCGGACCCCAAACGGGCCGTGGCCGGAGGCGATCCGCCCCCGGCCACGACCTCACGAACCTCAGTTCCCCACGGAAGCCAACTCCTCCTCCACCACAGGGGAACGCTCCCGCATCAACACCAACGCCAACACCGCCGCCACCACGACCCCGCAGGCCCCGGCGACGAACGTCGTGGACATCGCGCTGGTGAACGCCTCCCGGGCCGCCTCCGCGAGCCCGGCGTCCCCGTTCCCGGCCGCGACCCCCAACGCCTCGGCCACGGACCTCCGAGCCGCCCCGGGAGCATCCCCGGGCATGGCGTCCGTGTACGCCCCGGACAGCACCGACCCGAGGATCGCCACCCCGAGCGCCGCGCCGGTCTGCTGCACGGTGTCGTTGAGCGCCGACCCGACCCCGGCGTGCGCGGCGGGCACGGCCCCCATCAGCGCGCCGATCGCGGCGGGCATCGCCAGCCCGCAACCGGCCCCGAGCAGCAGCATGGCCCCGGACACGTGCCAGAAGCTGGCCGCGACGGGCAGGGAGGCGAGGCCGAGGAAGCCGGCGGCGATGACGAGCAGGCCGAGGGCCGCGAGGTACCGGTAGCCGAGTTTCTTCACCAGCGCCGCCCCGAGCCCGTTGAACGCGAGGGTCGCGACGGCCAGCGGGGTGAGCGCGAGCCCGGTCTCGGTGGGGGTGTAGCCGAGGACGAACTGGAGGTACTGCGTCAGGACCAGCATCAGCCCGCCGTTGGCGAAGGTGACCAGGACCAGGGAGAAGCTGGAGCCGGTGAACATCCGGTTGCGGAACAGTTCGAGCGGGACCATCGGGGAGGCGGTGCGCAGTTCCCAGACGACGAAGCCGGCGAGGCTCAGGACGGTGGTGACGAGCGCGGCCAGGGTGGTGGGGTCGGAGATGCCCTTCTGGGGCAGTTCGATGATGGTCCAGACCAGGGCGGTCATGCCGACCATGGACAGGATCATGCCGAGCGGGTCGGCCTTGCGCGCCGGGCCGCGAGACTCGGGCATCAGGACGAGGGCGGCGAGGATCGCCAGCGCCGCGATGGGCAGGTTCATCACGAAGACCGCGCCCCACCAGAACTGGGCGATGAGCAGGCCGCCGAGGGTCGGGCCGCCGACCAGGCCGAGCATGGCCACGGAGCTCCAGGCGGCGATGGCCCGGGGGCGTTCCTTCTCGTCGAACACGGTGATCAGGATCGACAGGGTGCTGGGCATGATCAGCGCGCCGCCGACGCCCATCAGGGTGCGGCCGGCGATGAGCTGGCCCGGGTCGGTCGCGTAGGCGGCCAGCAGGGAGGCCGCTCCGAAGATCACCAATCCGATGATCATGACTTTCCGGCGACCGTACCGGTCGGACAGGCTGCCGGACGTCAGGAGCAGTCCGGCGAAGACCAGGATGTACGAGTCGATGATCCACTGGATGTCCTGGGCGCTGGCCCCGAGGTCGCGCACCATCGGCGGGATCGACACGGTCAGCACCATGTTGTCGATGACCAGCACCAACGTGCTGAGGCACAACACGATCAGGATCAACCAGCGTTGGGGGTTCCGCTCTTCGGTCACAAACCACTCCCTAGGTCCGTACAGTGTTCGTCGCTCCGCACACTGTACGGCGACCGCACACTGTTCGCAACGCCGCACAGTGTTCGGCGGGCGGTATGCTGAGGCCCGAGACGCCCGGTAGTCGGCGCCCGTGTGCTGTGAGGAGTGCGAGATGCCCGTGGACAACCAGCGCGCGTCGGTCTGGTCCCGGCCCGAGAAGCGGCGGCGCGAACACCCCGCGCTGAGCCGCGAGCAGATCGTCGCCGAGGCCATCCGGCTGCTGGACGAACAGGGGCTCGACGCGCTGAGCATGCGCAACCTCGGTACCCGGCTGGGCGCCGGCGCGACCTCGCTCTACACCCACGTGGCCAACAAGGACGAGCTGCTGGAACTGGTCGTCGACGAGGTCTACGGCGAGATCACGGTGGCGCCGTCCGAGGACCCGGCGGACTGGACCGGCCCCGCCCGCCAACTGGCCGTCGACCTGCGGGCGACCATCCTCCGGCACCCCTGGCTCGTCGCCGTGCTCGGCCACGCCGGCCTGCAACACCTCGGACCGAACCTGATGAGCCTCGTGGAGGACATCCTCACCCGCTTCGAGCGGGCGGGCTTCACCCTGCGGGCCGGCAACCAGGCCATCAGCATGCTGTCCGCCTACGTCGTCGGGATCACCACGACCGAGGCCGCCTGGCTGACCATGCTCGCCCGGGGCGGACACGACGAGGTGGAGCTGGTCCAGCAGTTCCTCCTGGCCGGCCGCGAGGCCGTGCGGCCCTATCCGCGCCTCCGCGAGCTGCACGAGTCCTACGACCAGCTCGCCCCGGCCGACACCCGCGAGGACAGCTTCACCGTGGGCCTCGACTGCCTCCTCGACGGCATGGCCACCCGCCTCAAAACCTGAAACCCACGATCAGACGGTTACGAGTAGGCAACCGACCCACCGCGCATCAGCTCGGACCCGGGGCGAGGTCCCCTGCCCCGGAGCCCGGGGCAGGTCCGTTGCCGAGCACCTGTCACCAGCCGCCCGGGCCCAGCCCACCGCGCCCCGAGCGATGCCGAGCACCTGTCACCCGACAACCCTGATCACCCCGGCGGACACCGACGTCCCCCAGGCGATCCGCCTCCCATCAGGGCTGTAGGCGGCCGCGGAGAACTGCTCGAACCCGCTGAGTACCGGCGTGGCCCGCTCCTTCCCGGTGGCGAAGTCCAGTGCCCTCAGCGTGTGCCGGCTGTATCCCCCGACGTAGTTCGGCGTCGCGTTCACCGGCGGCGTCGCGATGTTCGGACCGTTCAGGAGCTCGCTGACCGCGAACAGCACCGTCCCGCCGTCCGGGCTGAAGTAGAGGCCGTCGACGAGCGCACCCCATGCGCCGTCGTAGCGGTTGCTGTCCCAGGAGGCCACCGGGTTGCGATTGGCGAGGTCGAAGACCTGGAGGTGCAGGCTCGCGGCGGCGAGGTACCTCCCGTCCGGGCTGAACGCCATGAAGCTCTGCGACGGTCCGGTGGCCAGGGGCGGCCCGTAGGGCGTCCGGGTGTCGACGTGCCAGAGCTGGACCGTGCCGTCCCTGCTCGCGGTGCCCAGCGTGTGGCCGTCCGGGCTGAACGCCACGTCGGTGACGTGGTCGCGGTGCCCGAGGAAGGGCGCGCCGAGCTGCTTGCGGATGTCGACGTTCCACAACCGCACGGCACCGTCCTCTCCGGCGGTGGCCAGGGTCTGCCCGTTGGGGCTGAACGAGACGGCCCGTACTCCGCCGCGCCCGGTAGCCGCGATCGGCGTGCCGAGCGGTGCGCGGTCCGCGACGTTCCACAGTCTGAGGGTGCCGTCCCCGCTCGCGGACGCGAGGGTCGTGCTGTCGGGGCTGAAGGCGAGGTCGTGGACGGTGTCCGTGTGGTCGGTGATCGGGGGGCCGACGGCGGCGCCGGTGGTGGCGTCCCACAGCTGGATCTCGTGCTTGTCGTTGTCGTAGTTGCGACGCCCGGTGGCCAGTAGCGACCCGTCCGGGCTGAACGTGGCGACGTTCGTGGTGATGCTGTGGGGGTGGTTGCCTTTGGCCAGCTCGCCGGTGAACGGTGCCCGGATCTCGGGGTCGGTCCAGCCGCAGCCGGCGAGCGCGGCGCAGGCGAGCAGGACGAGGGCGGCGCTGGCTGTCGGAAGCCTCATGGCAGCAACGTATCCGCGCGAACCAGCACTGTCTATAGTAGATAGACGCGTCGGTGGTCCGATGCCCGACAGGTACCGTTGTCGGCGCGCGAAGCCTCGACCCCGGGGCCCCTGACCCGGTCGGCCCCCGGTCCGCTGACCCGGTCAGCCCCCCGGCACCGTGGCCCGACCATCGGTGACCACACACGCCCGCAGCCCGGCGGCCGCCATTCCGCCCAACCCGCACGCCCACTGCCCCGGATACCCGAGCGCCGCCATGTCCCGCCCCCGGGGCAGTCCGTACCGCACGGCCGTGCCCCGGTAGTACCCCCCGTTGTTGGTGGCTACCTCGAGGACCCGCCCGTCGGAGTACTGGAACAGGTACCGCACCGGGCTGAACAGCAGCAACGCCACAGCCCCCCGATCGGACCCGAGCACGTCGTCGGCCTGCGCGGGCGTCAACAACCGCCGGACCACGGTGACCATGAAGACGGTCTGCCCGCCCTCGACCACGTCCATGGTCGACAACCGCGCGCCCCCGGGTTCGTATACGCACCGGACGACCCGCACCGCCCCCCACTCGACCAGCCGGTGGGTGCTGGCATCCGGCCGGGGCGCCGGCCCCGGTTCGGCGAGCGGGCACGCCGGGACGACGAGCCCCGCGAGGTCGGCGCGCGGGTACGCGGGCGGCCGGTCCGCCGGGTCGTCGAGGGTGTGGGCGGGTGCCCGGGTGTAGTACCACCGGGTGGCGGCCGCGCTCGCCGTCGCGGCCAGGACGGCCACGACGACGAGGGCGAGCAGCCCCCGGGGGGACGGCTTGTTGCTCATGTTCACCAACCGCTGGTCACCGGGTTGACGCCGAAGTCCCGCCAGGCGGTGCCGAAGTCCTGGAAGAACAGCACATTCTGGCGGCTGGAGTCCCGCCCCGAGATTACTCCGATCGCCCGGACGAAGCTGCCGTCCAGACTGAACACCGGCCCGCCGCTGTCCCCGTGGTCGCCGACCGTGCCGCCGTCGCGCCGGGTGGCGCTGACCAGGTCGTTGTAGCAGTTGTAGTCCCCGTCGGAGTCGGGGTTGGTGGAGCAGGTCCGGACGGACAGGTTGGTGATCTGGATGCCGCAGTGCACGCCGGTGGTGGCCCCGGAGTCGCAGAGCCACTGCCCCTGGTAGGCCCAGTCCCAGCCGGAGACGCCCTTGCCCCAGTTGGAGTTGACCCCGCCGTCGAAGATCCGGCCGCTGGTGGTGCCGTACGCGCGGACCAGGATCACGTCGTGTTGCCAGTTCTCCCGGTCGGCGGTGCCGATCCAGTCGCTGTTGCCGTCGTACACCGCGTCGGGTGGGGTCATGCAGTGCGCGGCGGTGAGCAGGTAGTGGTACCCGGCGCCGCTGGTGACGCCGAACCCGCTGGTGCAGGTCACGACCATGCCGAGCGCGGGGCTCCAGTTGCGGGTCCGCGCGCCGCCCGACCAGGGTGCGATGTCGTTCTCGCGGGTGGCCAGGGGCACGTGCGCGCCGGCCCGTTCGTGGCGCACCGGGACGCCGGTGGCCAGCAGGCCGGGGTCGCCGAGCAGTTCGGGGGCGTCGGTGGCGAGGGTCAGGCCGCTGCCGTCGGGCGCGATCCTGATGTCGTAGTCGGCGCGCGCGACGGCCCGGTCGATGTCGGCCGCGAGTCGGAGCCCGGCGGCGCGGAGTTCGGCGTGGCTGTGCGCGGCGGGGACGACGCGGACGTCCACGGTGCGCCGGGCGCTGTCGATCGCGTCGGCCACCGGGGCGGGCGGCAGCCCTTTCCAGTGCACGATGACCTGGTCGGACGCGAGTTCGATCGAGCCGTAGCCGGGTGCGGCGGTGCGTTCGACGGCCCAGCGGATGGTGTTCGCCCCGGCGACCAGCACCCGCTGGCGGGCCATGAGCCGCGCCGTCGCGTCGGTGGGGGTGGCGCCGGGGGAGGCTGCGGCCGGAACGGCCGCCAGGGACAGGAGGGTGGTGCCGGCGGCCAGTGCCGCCAGGGTGCGGAGCGTGAGCGTTGTTCCCCGTGGTGCGCGCAAAACAGCCCTTTCCTGATCAAGGTATGAGGTAAGGATGAAATAACGCTACCGACAACTTCGACAAACGTCGATGTCAGAGTGCCGACTCACGTGACCGGGGCCGGCGCGGGGAGGCACGCCAGCGGCCATCCGGATGACCATCCAGGTGCCTCGGCGCGGCGGCTCAGGCGTGGCGGCGCGGTGGCGTCCGCCCGGGGACGGGGGCCCAGGGGCGGGTCTTCCAGGTGATGTCCGTGAGCCAGACGAGTTCCGTCGCGCCACTGTGGCAGTGGATCGCGGTGACCGCCTCCAGCGAGTCGTAGACCCCGATCGACAGGTGGCCGGTGCTCTCCCCGAGCCAGCTGATCGTGACGGCCTCGGTGACCGGGTACCACGTCCCGAACGCCACCACCCCCGTCCCCGACACGCCGGACACGTCGACGTGCCGGTCGAGGGCGAACACCCGGGGCAGATCCTCGGCGGTCATGCGGTACTCCCATCGTCCGTGTTCTGGAAGGGGCGGGCGGCGGCCATGATCGGGGAAATCCGCCGCCCGCCCCGCTCAACCCGGCCCGACGGACTTGGGGATCCACGCCGCACCGGGGAGTTCAGCCCGACCAGCATCTCCCGAGCCCAGGACCCAGACAATCCAGAAAATTCAGCGGGTACCTTGCAGATTTGCAGCCCAGCGTGGCTATCGGTGCACGAAGCGTCCTCAGCGGACAATGCACCTATGGTCAGCGATGGGCGCCGCACCCCACATCCCCGCCGAGCCCGGCTCGCCCGACACCTACGGCTCCTCCGCGAGGACGCGGAACTGACGATCAAGTCGGTCGGCCGCCGCATGGGTTGGTCGGACTCGAAGGTGAGCCGCATCGAAACCGGCCTGTCGGGCATCACCCCGGGCGATGCGGCTCGCCTCCTCGACATCTACAACGTCACCGGCCCGCGCCGCGACTGGATGCTAGGGCTGGCATCGAGCGGAAATCCTCGGCATGTCCCTGGTGCTTTTCGCGAGCTGGAGGCTGAGTCAGCTGCGGTGCTCGGCTACGAGTCGATCCTGGTGCCAGGAATTCTTCAAGTCCCGGAATACACCCGGGCCATCATCCAGTCACATCGGCCTGAACTTACGGTCGAGGAGACCGAGCGGCTGATCGAGTTGAGGGTTGCACGGCAGGCACTGCTGACCAGGGCGGATGGTCCGCGGTTTCACCTCATCGTCGATGAGGTAGCACTGCGCCGCCCAGTAGGCGGTGAGCCCGTGATCCGGGCACAGCTTCGCAGAATGATAGAACTGGGAGAGCTGGACAGCGTCATGCTTCAGGTGCTTCCGGCGGAGTGTGTGGCGCACCCAGCACCGAATGGAGCGTTCACCGTATTGCAGTTTCGGGACGACCTCGACCCGGGCATCGTCGCGCTTTCCCATCACCTGGGCACGATCTACTTTGATGCTCCGATGGATGTCGAGGGCTACGTCGACCTCTTTCGCCGCCTCGGCCGACACGCCCTGGATCCAGGCGATTCGGCTAAGCTCCTGACACGGCTAGCCTCGGGCTAGTGGCTCGTCGTCTGCGGGCCAATGTGGACGAGGAGGCGCGAGATGGACCTGACGCAAGCGCGCTACGTGAAGGCTCGCCGGAGCGATGGCAGCTCCGACAACTGTGTCGAGTGCACCTTCGACCACGTGTCCGCCGGTGTCGTCGGCATCCGCGACAGCAAGGACCCGAGCGGCCCGGTACTCATCTTCCCCGTCGCCGAGTGGCGCGCCTTCCTCGCAGCCCAACACGGATAGCACCCCGCCCCAGCGTACCCAGATGAGGGCTTTCAGGGTTTGACGGCGGCAAGCGCCCGGACCGCATTCTCGACGGACATCAGGTACGTGGCAACCGCCGTGCGGAGGTAGCCGTCGCCCGACAGGACATAGTTCAGGTTGTCCGTCGAGCGCTTCTGTCGCGTGCCCAATCTCGGCAGCTTGGAAGCCTCGTTGGAGGCGAGAATCGACAGCAATGCCTGGGGGTCCGTCACGTATCGCATGAGTAGTTTCACGAGGTGGTCGACTTCGGAAGCGGGCACACAGTCCAGGGGGCCACTGCTACGGGAACCCGCGTCCCGCCGGGGCTCCTCGAACCTCAACGCCGCCAGCAGCTTCCCGATCGCCTCCGCCGTCTCCGGATCGGGGCTCGACAGCAGGACGGTGGCAGAATCGGGAGCGAACCTCTGGGGAACCGGGTCGACGTGTCGCAGCAGCGCGCCAGACCACAGCCGGACCGCGCTCGTCGTACTGCCGCTCACCAGCAGATGTCCATCGGGATGGAACGCCACCGCGTGCACCGGCCCCGTGTGCCCCGTGAGCGGCCCGCTGACCGGCTGGCCGTTGCGCGGATTCCACAACCGCACCGTGCAGTCGTAGCCCGCCGTGGCCATCAATTCCCCGCCCGGATGGAACGCGACCGAATGCACCGTGCCCGTGTGGCCGTTGAGTGGCCTGCCGACCAGCTGGTGCGTCCGCAGATCCCACAGCCGCACCGTGGCGTCCTCCCCAGCCGTCGCCAGGAGCCGCCCGCCCGGATGGAACGCCACCGCGTGCACCGGCCCCGTATGCCCCGTCAGTGGCGAGCCGGCCTCCAGATTGGTGAACGGATTCCAGAACCTGACCTGGCGGTCCCGGCTCCCGGAAGCTAGCAGCTTCCCGTCCGGGCTGAACGCCACCGCGTAGACGGCCTGCCGGTGCCCGGTGAGCACTGCACCCGAGGCCCGGCCCGACAGTGGTTCCCAGAGCCTGACGTCGCCGTCGAAGCTCCCGGAGGCCAGCAGAATACCCTCCGGGTGGAACGCCAACGCGTACACGGCCTTGCTGTGGCCGACCAGCCGCTCACCGATTCGCTTTCCGCTGCTGACGTCCCACAGCCGGACCTTGTTGTCCTGGCTGCCGGTGGCGAGCAGCTCGCCCTGCGGGTGGAACGCCACCGCGTAGACGGGGACGCTGTGGTCGAGGAGGCCGGCCGGCGTCCGGTTGTCGGGGTCCCACAGGCGGACGTAGTTGTCCTCGCTGGCGGTGGCGAGGAGGTGCCCGTTCGGGTGGAAGGCGATGGAGTGGACCGTCTTCGTGTGGCCGGTCAGGCTCCCCACGGTGTCGAGGGTCGGCGCGGTTGGGCCGGTGGTTTCGCGGGTGCGGGCGGTGGCTGGCGGGTCCGTGGGCTGGGCGGTCTCGCCGGGTTGTGCGGTCAATTCGGTTCCCGCCTGGCCTTTCTCGGCGGCGAGCTGGCGGGACTCGTCGGCCTGAGCAGACTGGGGCAACTCTGACTGGACCCTGGCGGCGCGGAGTTCGGCGGCTTCCGCGACCGCGAGGGCCAGGTCACGGCGCTGCTCCTCCTTCTCGGACTCGGCCCGCACCATGTCCCGGCGAATCTCGGCGGCGCTGACCACCGTGAGTGCCGTGACGCGGAGCGAGTCGGCCGCGTCCATCGCCGCGACGGCCGCGTCCCGACGTGCCTCGGCGTCGGTCGCCGCAGCGAGTGCGGCGTCGCGGCGGGTCTCGGCGGCCTCGGCGCCCGCCACCGCCGAGTCCCGGCGGTCCTCCGCCCGGGAGGCCTCGCGCGTCAACCGGGCGGTATCGGCCCGTGCGGTGCGTTGGGACTCCTCGGCGTCCTGGCGGGCGCTGGCGATGATCGCCTTCGCGTTGTCAGCCGCGTCCGTGAGAATGTCGGCGGCCTGGGACTTCGCCTCGTCCAGGATCTTCTGAGCCTCGGCGCGGGCATGCCGTAGCGCGTCCTCGGCTGCGGCCAGGTCGGGTGCAGGAGGAGCCAGCAGGACGGCGGCCACCTCCGCCACCGCGCGACTGTCGTCCTCGGCCAGGTGGAGCAGCGTCTCCCGCACCCGGGCACGGACGATCTCGTTGCCAACGTCGTTCAGGCGTTCGAGAGAGTCCAGCGCGGCGAGCCGGACCGACGTGAGTGGGCTCGTGATCGAGGCCACCAGATGGTTCGGGAGCCGCCAGTGCGGGTTGCGGCCGATGACCGTTCGGAAATGGGCGGTGCCCCATTTGTTGGGCCGCTGGTTCTGATTCTCAGCCGCCATCCGATCATTCACGTACCTGGACAGCTCGTCGAGTGTGATGTCCCCGTCGTCGTCCAGGTCCGCGCTGCTGTCCCGGAGACCGGCCACCAGGTGCGCGGTGAGCGTCGAAGGGGTGGCGGAACCGTGCACGATGTCGCCCTCGAACACGTACTGGACGGTGTCTGAGGCGTTCAGGATCGTCGCCCCTCGCCCGAGTGACCACCTCATCGGCGGCTCTGAGTTCGATGTGGTCGAACTGGCCGGGAACTGCCCGCCGAAGCAGCAGTCGAAGATCAACACCTTCTGTCGGGAGATGCACCTGTCCATGAGGTGGCTGATGCTCTCCATGGGGAGTGCTGTGGAGTCCAGGTTTTCCCGCCGGGTACCGGCCAGAGCCAGGTGGAGCCGGCCGTCGGCTTCCTTGATGCCGTGGCCGGCGAAGTACAGCAGCGGCAGGTCGTCTCTGCTCAACTGGTCGTACAGGGCGGTGACCGCCCGGGTCACCGTGTGGTGCGACTCGTTGATCAGGGTCGTGACCTCGAAACCGCCGATCTCCGGGTCGCCGAGCACCGCCGCGAGCGCCTCCGCGTCGTGCGGCGGGGAGGCAAGTTCGCGCAGGCCAGCGTCCTGGTAGTCGTAGGTGGCGATCAGTAGCGCCAGGCGTCGCCCCATCCGCTATCCGGCAGAGTGCCGGAACGCGAGCGTGCCGACCAGGGGTGGGCGCTGAGCCGTCGTCACGTGCTCCAGCTCCGGGTCCGGCACGAACTCCCGACGCAGGGCGTTGGCCGGTGTCCCGGCCCTGGCCCGGTCGGAATACGTGTCACCGTCGCTCATCAACCGTCCGCCCATCGTCCCCGACCCGCACAGCTGGAGAGTTCCATCGTTCCCGTGCCCTGTCGGGAAAGACAAGCACCGCCAACTGTCCATCAACCGACTCATCGCCCGCTCCGGCAGGCGCCCCCGGCATCGGCACCTTCAGCCGCGTCTCCGCCGGTGTCGTCGGCATCCGCCACAGCAAGGACCCGAGCGGCCCCGGAGTCATTTCCCCGCCGCCGAGTGGCGCGCCTTCCTTGCGGCCCGGCGCGGAGAGGGCCGCGCTCCCGGTGGTACCCGGATGAAGGTCTTCAGGGGTTGATCCTGGACAGCGGGGCGCCCGCCCACAGTCGGACCGAGCCTGTCGTGCTGCCGCTGGCCAGGAGATGTCCCTCAGGATGGAACGTCAGGGAGAAGACCGGGCCGGAGTGGCCCGTGAGCGGATCGCCGACCAGCAGGCCCGTGTGCGGGTTCCAGAGACGCACGGTGCAGTCATCGGCCGAGGTTGCCATCAGCTGCCCGCCGGGGTGGAAATCTATCGAGTGCACGGTGCCCGCGTGGCCGGTGAGTGGCGGACCGGCCAGCTTCCGCGTATGGAGATCCCACAGCCGCACCGTCGCGTCCTCGCCCGCCGTCGCCAGGAGCCGACCGCTCGGGTGGAACGCGACCGCGCCCACCGGACCGCTGTGGGCGACGAGGGGCGCACCGACCCGCAGGCCGGTGAACGGGTTCCACAACATGACCTGGCCGTCCCGGCCGCCGGTGGCCAGCAGTTTCCCGTCGGGGTGGAACGCGAGGGCATCCACGGACTGGCCGTGTCCGGTGAGTGTGCGGCCGACGGTGCCGCCTGTCTCCGCGTCCCACAGCCGGACGGAACGGTCGAAGCTCGCGGAGGCCAGCAGGCGGCCCCCCGGATGGAACGCCAACGCGTTCACGGCCCCGTCGTGGCCGGACAGGGGATCGCCGACCAGCCTGCCGTTGTTCGCGTTCCACAGGCGCACCTTGAAGTCCTTGCCACCCGTGGCGAGCAGGTCCCCGCCCGGATGGAACGCGACCGCGTAGACAGGGACATCGTGGCCGATTCGGCCGACAGGTGCCCCGCCGTCGGAGTTCCACAGCCGGACGTCGCCGTCCTCGCTGGCGGTGGCGAGGAGGCCGTTGCGGGGGTGGAAGGCGACGGAGAAGACGACCTTGTCGTGGCCGTTCAGGACCGCCACCGTGTCCACCTCGCCCACGGTGCGGGCACGGTTTGGTGCGGACGGCCATGCTGGGGCCTTTCCGCGCGCCCGCCGTGCGGTGGTTGTCGGGGCGGTGGGCGCGGGGGTGGTGCGGCGCTTCTCGGCGGCCCCGGTCGCGGCCAGCGCCGCGTCGCGGCGGGACTCGGCGTCCCGGGCCTCGGCCAGGACCGTATCCCGGAGCGCCTCGGCGGCCTGTGCCTCGGCGAGCGCGGTGTCCCGCAGGGCCTCGGCGCCCTGTGCCTCGGCACGGACCGTGTCCCGGCGCTGCTCGGTTTCGGCGAGTTCGCGGCGGCCCCGCTCGACCTCGGCCCGCACCCTGTCACGCAGGGTTTCGACGTCCTGGCGGGTGGTCTCCAGGAACGCCTTCGCGCTGGCGGACGCGTCGGCGAGGACGGCGTCCACCTGGGTTTTCGCCCGGGCGAGGATGTCCTGCGCCTCGGCCTCGGCGCGGCGCACGATCTCGGCCGCCCGGGCGCGGTCGGCGGCGGGGCTACCGGACGCAGCCATGAGATAGCCTCCGCCGGCCATGACCGATTGGCCTGCGGCCGGTGTGGCCGACGCCTGGTTCCGGGGAATGACCTGCGCCTGGCCCTGGCCCTGCTTCTGTGCCTGGGCCTGCGTCTGGCCCTGCGCCTGCGTCTGGCCCTGGCCCGGCGGATTGGGCAGTCGGCTCGCCGCCGCCGTCGACACCTTGCGGCTGTCGTCGTCTGCCAGGCGGCGCAGTTCCGTCAGGACCCGGGCGCGGACCACCTCGTTGCCGGTACTGCTCAGGCGGTCCAGCCAGTTCAGCGCGTCGAACCGGGCCGACGCGAGCGGACTGGAGATCGCGTTGACCAGGTGGTCGGGGAGTCGCCAGTGGACATTGCGGGCCAGTACCGTGCGGCCCTCCATGTCGTCCTTCTTCTTCGGGCGCTGGTGCGGGGTCTCGTCCACCACCCGGTCGTACACGTAGTCGTACAGCTCGCCGAGGGTGATGTCCCCGTCGCCGTCCAGGTCCGCGCCGCCGTCCCGGATGCCGGTCACCATGTGCCCGGTGAACACCGACGGGGCGGCGTCGCCGTGCACCTTGTCGCCCTCGAAGGAGTACTGCATCGCGTCCGACGCGGTCAGCACCGTCAGGCCCCGGCCCCGGAACCGGTCCATCGTGTGCACCCCGGCATCCGACTTCGTCAGGTCCACCCGGTACGCCCCGCTGTAGCAGCAGTCGAGGATCAGCACCTTCTGCCGGGACGGGCACCGCGACAGGACCCGGCCGATCCGCTCCGTGGACAGGCCGGTGAAGTCCAGGTTGTCGCGGTGGGTGTCGGCCATCGCCAGGTACAGCTGGCCGTCGTCGTCCTTGAGGCCGTGGCCCGTGTAGTACAACAGGGTCAGGTCGTCGCCGAGCCGGTCGCGGTACAGGTCCGAGATCGCCCGGCCCACCGTGTGGTGCGACTCGTTGATCAGGGTCGTGACCTCGAAGCCGGCGATCTCCGGGTCACCGAGCACCGCCGCGAGCGCCTCCGCGTCGTGCGGCGGGGAGACGAGTTTGCGCAGCCCCGCGTCCTCGTACTCGTAGGTGGCGATCAGCAGCGCCAGGCGTCGCCCCATCCGCTAGCCGGCGGAGTGCCGGCGCACGAACGCGTCGACCAGCGTCTGCTGCTGATCCGTCGTCGCCCGGTCCAACTCGATCGTGTCGCCGTCGATCGTCACCGCGATCCGGTGCCGCCGGGACTGCCGGCCCAGCCAGTCCTGCACGATCCCGAGGCACGCCGGGAGCAGGCCGCCGGCCCCGCTCAACGCGACCACCACCGCGCCCACGGTCACCGGGTCGGCGCCCTTGGCACCCTCGGGCGACTCGCCGAGGGGCTGGGGCGCGAACTCGACGTCGAGGGTGCGCAGGTCGGCGCGCAGGCCACGGGTCAGCCGGTCGGTCGCCTCGTCGTCCCGGTCGGGGTCCGGCACGAAACTCAGGTGCAGTGCTCCGCTCAGCACCGCGGCGTCGGCGCTGCTCCGGGCCTGGTCGTCACCGTTGCTCATCTACTGTCCGCCCGTCGTCTTCGGCCCACCCAGCCGGATGGTTCCATCGTTCCCGTGCCCTGTCGGGGAAGACAAGCGCCGCCAACTGTCCGTCAGCCGACTCTTCCCCCACCCCGTCAGCCGGCCGCGCACCGGGCCCCGCCGGCATCAACAGCCCGCGACCGCCGCCCGGACCGTGTGATCTCAGCCCGGACCACGCGACCGACCATCCGCCCGTCAGCCGATCGGTCGCGCGTGCAACGAGATCTCCGTCGCGGCACCCGTCGCCGGATCCACCTCCACCCGGTACGCGTCCGCGTCGGGCAGCGCCGACACCGCCTCGACCAGCTCCGTGCCCACGTAGTGCAACCCGGCCCCGTCGTCGGTCGCGTACCCCGCCGACAGCCCGCCCGAGCCCACCAGCTCCAGGTAGCGCTCCTGGCGCGGCTGCACATCGAGATCGTGGTGCACCCCGTTGCTGTACGGCAGGAACGCGAGCCCGTTGGTCACCGGGTCGAGCTGGTCGGAGAACGAGTCCGTCGTACCCCCCTCGTGCCAGCAGATGCTCCCGGCGCTCCCGCCGCCGAGCACCACGCCGGCCTCCCAGCACTCGCGGAGGATCTCGCCGAGCCCGTGCGCCCGCCACACGGCCAACAGGTTGACCACGCTGCCGCCGCCCACCCAGATCAGGTCGCGGGACAGCAGGAACGACCGGATGTCGGCGTGGTTGGGCTGGGCGAACAGTTGCAGGTGGCTGGCCTCGGCGTGCTCGGCACCGGCCAGCGCCGCGTACAGGCTGTCGATCGCGGTCTGGCTGTCGCCGACCGCCGTGGGCACGAAGCAGACCTTCGCGCGGGGTACGCCGGTCAGCGAGATCGCGTGCTCCAGCAGGGCGCTGCGTTTCCGGGGCGGGGCGTCCGCCGGGGGCTTGAGGATCGGGGAGACGGCGAAGATCTGGGGCGGCCGAGGCATATCCGATCTTCTCACCCTTCGGGGACATCCCGCTGCCCCGGGCTCGCGGCGCCCCGCACCGGCAACCGTGCTACACAGTGGAAACCCCGGAAGGACGGCTTGCGGCGGGTACCCACATGATCGTGCCCTTCGGCGCGTGAGGCCGGTCAGAACCTGTTCGGCGGGCCGATGACCTGCTGCTCGATCGGGGTCGTGCCGAGCAGCGCCCAGCGCACGGCCCCCTGGCTGACCACGGTCACCATGTCGGCCCGGATCCGGTGCAGCCAGTCCTGCACATCGGACAGGCCCAGCGCCGAGGACGCGAGCGCCGCCTCGATCTCGGTCAGCGGCTGGAGGATCACGAGGTGCGCCCGGACCAGGGTGTCGATGTCCCACGCGGTCAGCTCCTCGCGGATCGCGAGGGTGGTGCGCCAGTTGGCCGCCGAGGACTCCGACAGCTCGCCGACGCCGGCCCCGACGTCGAGGATGAGCAGCTGGGGCCGGGTCGGGCTCGCGGGCGGCATCGCGCTGCCGGGGGTCGCGTAGACCACGGCGTCGCCCGGCGCGCCCACGCCGTGCGTGAACGGCTGCCACGCGGCCGGGCGGGCGCTCTGGATGATGAGCTGCGCGCCGAGGGCCAGGGCCCGGAAGGCGACGAGCTGGGCACAGCGCAGGCCGCCGACCAGCACGCCCCGGGTCGGCTCGGGGCGGAAGATCCGGGCGATGACGGGCTGGCGCTGCCGGTTGGTGCCGAGCATCAGGCCCGCGCCGCCCGCGTGCAGCTCCAGGGCGTCGAGGGAGGTGGCGCTGGCCAGTTGCGGGCCGAGCGTGCTGAACAGGGTCACTGCAGGAAGCCTCCGAGCGGGAGGGTGGCGGCGAGGCCGGCGGCCTGTTCACCGCCGAGCCGGTCGACGGTGGCGCCGATGGCGCGCAGGTTCGCGGCGAGGGCGGTCGAGCCGGCGTCGAGGAGCGCGGTGCTGGGGGCGGCCAGGCGCACGCCCAGCTCGACCGCGACCAGTTCCGCGTCGGACCCGGCGGGCAGGTCGGCCGGGCGGACGTCGACCCGGCGGGCCGCGAGCGACACCGTGGTGGCGAGCCCGGGGGAGGCGAGGGCGACGCTGAGCAGGCGGCTGCCGCCGTCGGTGCGCGGGTCGGCCCACCGGCGCAGCTTGATCGTGGTCTGGGCGGTCTCGCCGCTCCACCAGGCGTTCCAGGTCTCCTGGCCGATCGGGCCGGGGGAGGCGGCGCCGACGCTGGCGACCCCGACGGAGCCGACCGTGGCCGAGCCGCGCACGGGCGCGTTGGTCGCGGGCAGGTGGGCCAGCACGCCCACGGCGGTGAGCGCCTCGTCGCGGTCGAGCGCGCGGGCCAGCACGTCGTCCTGCCGGAGCCGGCGGACCAACCGGCGCGCGGCGCTGCCCAGGGCCTGGCGCAGGTCGGCGTCGGAGTGCGTCGCGCCCTCCCGGCCGAGCCGGATGGCCAGCCAGGCGCGCCGGACGGCCGGGATCCGGCCCTCGGTCAGTTGTCGGTATGAGTTGGCCACGGGGCTGTTGCCCACCGTCAGCGCGGGCGCGGGCGCGGCCTGGATCAGCAGTTGCAGGGTGAGCGGCGGCGCGTTCGGGTCGGTGGGCGGGAGCAGCGCGGCCGGCGAGGGCAGCTTCACGGGGCTCTCGGCGACCAGGCCGGCGTCGATCGGGCCGAGCTCCAGCAGCGCGGTCACCCCGGCGGCGTGCTCGATGATGCCGACGCCCTGCCCGTCGATCTCGACACTCGTGACCAGGGTGGCCGGGGACAGGTGCTCCAGGAGGGCGGCGCGCGGGTCCACGTAGGGCGCGGGCTGGGCTACCCGGTCCCGCAGCACGTAGCGCAGCCAGGTGCCCAGCCACCGGTACAACCAGCGGCGTTGGACCCGGACCACGGTGAGCAGCAGGGTCAGCACGGCGGCCGTGCCGGCGACGGCGATCAGGACGAGGTTGCGGGAGGCGACGGCGGCGAGCACGGCGGCGGCGGCGAGCTGCCAGGCCAGCAGGTGCACGGCGGGCACCCCGAAGATCATTCCGGGGGTACGCGGCGGGCGGGGCGCGACGGCCGCCGCACCGGGCGGGCCGGACGGCCGGGGACCGCCGTAGACGGTGGGCGCGCCCGAGATCGGACCGCGGCCAGGGGCGCCGTAGACCCCACCGGTGCTCGTCGGATAGCCCCCGGTGCTGGTCGGATAACCCGGCGGCGCCGACACGGACACGGATGCGCGGGCATGTGTCACTACGGCCTCCCCTCGTGTTTGTCCCATGCTATTCGAGGCGTGCCAACTGCCGATAGCCTGACGGGATGTCTGAGAGGCGCGACCAGTTGCAGTCGTACCAGTTTGTCCTGCAGCGTGTCGTGTCCGCCCTGGTCATGCGGGAGACTGATCCCGTTCGGTCCCCGTTTCGGCGGGCCGCCGGGGCGATGCTGGCGAGCCTGATGGTAGCCGTTATCGCACTTGCCGGGATCGGCCTTTTCGGACTGGTTTCGCCCGGTGGCAAGACCAGCTGGAAGACCGAGGGCGCGATCGTGATCGAGAAGGAGACCGGCGCGCGGTACGTCTACCTCGCCGGCCTCCTGCACCCCGTCGCCAACTACGCGTCCGCGCTGCTCCTGGCGAAGACGGCCGGCGCGAAACCGGTGTCCGTGGCCGCCGCGTCGATCAGTGGCGTGCCGCGCGGCAAGCCCCTCGGCATCCCCGGCGCGCCCGACACCCTGCCCGCCGGCAAGAACCTCCTGACCAGAGCCTGGACCCTGTGCTCCCGCCCGGTGAAGGACCAGACCGGAAACCCCACCCCGCAGTCCGTCCTGTACGTCGGCGCGGAGCTCCCCGCCGGCCGCCCGCTCGCCGACGGCGCCCTCTTCGTCCGCGGCTACCTGATCTGGCACGGCCACCGGTACGCCGTCCGCGACCCCCGGATCGTCCTCCCGGCCCTCGGCTTCAACGACGCCCCGGTCGAGGCCGCCCCCGCCTGGCTGAACGCGCTGCCGGCCGGCCAGGACCTCGCCCGGATCGCGGTGCCCGGCCGGGGCGGCGCGTCGAAGGCGGGCAACCTGAAGGTCGGGCAGGTCGCGGTGGTGGAGACCCAGGGCGGCGGGAAGCAGTACCACGTGGCGGTCGCCGACGGGCTCGCCGCGATCACCCAGGTGCAGGCCGACATCCTGCTCGGCGACCCGGAGACGCCGTTCGCGTCCGGGGGCGCGGTGCGGATCGCGCCCGCCGACTACGCCGTCACGCCCCGGGTCGCGCCGCTCACCCCCGACGCGGGGCCGGCCGCGCCGCCCGTGGAGACCCCGAAGCCGGTCCGGCCGGGGCTGGTCGACGGGGCGCTGTGCGCGGCGTACCGGGACGCGTCCGGGGTGCCGGAGCTGAGCGTGGACGTGACCGCGACCAAGGGCGAGGACGCGCCGGGTACGGGCGGCAAGTCCAAGGACGGCACCGTCCTCGCGGACCGGGTGGTCGTCGAACCCGGCCGGGGCGCGCTCGTGTCGGCCCTGTCCGCGCCGGGCGCCCCGAACGGCGGGCTGTCCCTGGTCACGGACCTGGGCGTCCGGTACGCCATCCCGAGCGCCGAGGTGCAGGGGATGCTCGGGTTCGGACCGGCGACCCCGGTGCGGCTGCCGGCGGGGCTGGTGGCGCTGCTGCCGGCCGGGCGGGCGTTGGATCCGGCCGCCGCGCTGACGCCTGTCGTCGGCACGGACTGACCTGTCCGGATTCCTTGACAGGGGTCGCTAAGTTCTTCGATGTATCAGTCCCGTGCGAGGGGAGTGTCATGGCGAAGACTGAGGCCGAGCTCCAGATCATGGAGAAGACGGCCCGTGAGTTCGAGACCGTCAACGGGGAGTTGCAGCAGATGCTGACCCGGTTGATGGACGAGCTCCAACCGCTCCGACAGAAGTGGCAGGGAGCGGGCGGCCACTCGTTCGAGCAGGTGAAGCGCGCGTTCCAGGACGACCAGATCGCCATCAACACGGCGCTGCGGGAGACCGCCGCCGCGATCCGCACCTCCGGCCAGAGCTACGCGACGACGGACGAGACGTCGGCGGCCGACCTCACCCGCTCGTACACGAGCAAGCAACTTCCGCTGTAGTAGAGGAGTGGCAGTGACGGACAACCAACTGGTCGTCGACTTCGCGGCGTTGCAGGCCGGCAGCGCGGACATCGCCGCCGCCGTCTCTAAGCTCACCGCGAGCCTGGACCTGCTCAACCAGCACGCCGCCCCCCTCGTCGCGACGTGGGACGGCGACGCGAAGGTGGCCTACGCGGCCCGCCAGCAGAAGTGGACCACGGCGGCCGACGACATCAAGACCATGCTGAACGCGATCAAGACGGCGGTGGACACCTCGGTGGGCGAGTACCTGCGCACCGAGAAGGCCAACACCGGCCTGTTCTCGTAACGGGCTGACCCGGCCGGGCGGTGGGGCGGCCGGGCTCCGGGGCTGTGGTGAGCCGGGTGGCGGGTTACGGGGAGCCCGGCGGTGTGGGTGCCGGGTGCGGCGGGCCCAGCGGGGCTCGACGAAACGCGGTCAGCGCCGGCCGGGGCGCCAGTTGCGTCGGCGGGCGCGGGGGAGCACGGCAGCGGCGGCGGCCAGCACGCCCGCCGCGAGGACACCGCCGGCGGCCAGCGCCACCCCGAGGCGTTCCCGGCGGTCCCGCTCGGGGTGGTCGGGCGGGTAGGACACCGGGGGCACGGCCGCGTCGGCGCGAGGGGTGCCGACGGCGGTCAGGTCCGTCACCGCGCGGTAGGGGGACACCACCCCGTAGCCGTACGCGTCGCTGCGCCGCCCGCCCGGGGCCGGGTCCGCGGTGGCGATCAGCCGCTGGGCGACCTGCGCGGCACTCAACCCGGGGTGGTACTGGCGCACCAGCGCCGCCGCCCCCGCCACGAACGGCGTCGCGAAGCTCGTCCCGTTCACCGTGGCCTGCCCGCTCTGCCGCGCCGCCACGGTCACGGCGACCCCGGGCGCGACCAGGTCGACGTACGGGCCGATCTGGGACTCCGGGTAGCGCTGGCCCGCGCTGTCCACGGCCCCGACGCCGAGCACCCCGTCGTACGCGGCCGGGTACGGCACCCGCTTGTCGCCGTTCTGCCGGTTGCCCACGGCGGCCACGAGCAGCACGTCCTTGCCGGCCGCGTAGTCCACGGCGGCGCGCAGCTCGGGACTGTCGTCCGTGGTCAGCGAGAGGTTGATCACCTTGGCGCCGTTGTCGGCCGCGTACCGGATGGCACTGATGAGCCCCGCGGCGCTGGACTTGCCCTGGGTCTCCCCGTTGACCAGCTCCTGCTCGCTGACCCGCAGCGGCAGCACCCGCGCGCCGGGCGCGAGCCCGCGGAAGCCGGTCCGGGGATCGCGCTGGGCGGCGATGACACTGGCCACCCCGGTGCCGTGCCCGACACAGTCGTCGGCGGCGTTGGCCCCGCCGTAGAGGTAGTCGCGGCCCGGGTCGACCCGGCCGGCGAGTTGCGGGGCGGTCGCGTCCACACCGGAGTCGATGACGGCGACCGTGACCCCGGCTCCGGTGGCCAGCGGCCAGACCCGTTCGGGGGCGAGCAGCCGTTGCGCCCAGGGCACGTCCGCAATGCTTTGCCCGGGTTGCGCGCATTGCTGCCCGGGAACGGCAAACGCGGGCGCTGGAAGCAGTAGTAACCAGGAAAGGGCGAGTTCGGCCGATACCAGCCGGGCCGAAAATCGCATGTGATGAGAGTAGCGGCGGGACGGTAAGTTGGTGGGGTGGTGACGCCGGCGAACGACCTCGAGGCCGCGCTGCTCGACGCCGCCGGAGGGGCCAGTACGGATGGCTTCCTGTCGGCGTTGCTGCTGGCCCGGGTGCTTCTGCCTGCCCCGAGCGGGCTCCGGTTCGACGTGCGTCCCACCGACCCCGACTTCCCCTGGGCGCCCGAGGTGGTCGACGGCGTCCCGCACCAGGCGGTCTACACGTCCGAGGAGCGGCTCGGCGACCGGCCGGCCGCGCGGGTCAAGTTCGCCCGGCTGATCGGCGCGTGGCCGAGTGCCGGCTGGTCCCTGGCGCTCAACCCGGGCACCCCCTACAGCGCGACCCTCCCGGGCGAGCAGGTCGTGCAGCTCGCCGGCTGGGCCGCCGAGGTCGGGCTGACCGGCGAGGGCGAGACCGGGGTGATGCCGGTGCCCACGCCGCCCGCGCCCGGCCCCACGATGCTGTGCAAGCCGCTGACCTCCCGCGAGGTCGCGTTCTACCTGGAGCGGGGCTACGACCGGGTCGCCGGCTTCGTCTACCGCGCGCCGGACATCGCCCACCTGGGCACCCTGGCGGGCCTGGAGGCCGCGCTGGGCAGGTCGTTCTCGGAGTTCCTGCTCACCTGGGCGGCGCACCGCGAGGACCTCTACCGCATCCCCTACGGCGGCCGCGACGAACCAGCGATGGCCGCCATCGAGGGCTGGGTCATCGAGCGGGCCCCGTTCCGGGGCAGCGGGTTCGCGCCGGGCGAGACGGGCGACGTGATCCCCGAGTTCAAGGTGGACAGTGTCCGCCTGCCGCACGGGGCGACGATCACCCGGATGAACGGCGAGCTGGTGGCGACCTTCGACGCCGACGTGGACGGGTGGCGCAGATGAGCCGCGACGGATACTTCGCCCGTTATCAGGGCGTTGAGTACAAGGCGAGCCCCGACGGCCCTTCCGTCCGGTTGTACACACCGGAGCTGTTGGTCGTCCCCGCCGCCGACGTCGAGCTGTACTACATCAGGACGATGTGCTCGTGGAAGGGCGAACAGTTCATCGTGGTCGGTGAACACGGCCAGTGGCTGCGCCTGGAGTACACGGGCGGCCGGGCGCCGGTGGCCGAGAAGCTCGGCCTGGAGGAGTTCGACTTCGGCGTCTACCAGGGCTGGGCGTCCCGGGCCGAGGTCATCGGCCTGCAGGAGCAGCGCATCTAGGGCGCGTCCGGCCCGCGGCCGACCGGACCCGGACAAGGATTTAGGGCGGAGCGCCCGACCCCCGTCTGACCCGGCGTTCCGCCCTACTGGATACAGCTTGCTGTACACCGCTTGCCGGAAGCTTGCCGTTCGCTTGCCGCCACGATCCGCCCGCCCGTTAGGGTCATGTAATGGAGTTTCGTGTTCTGGGTTCCGTCCAGGCTCTCGTAGCCGGGCAACCTGTTGAGCTGGGACAACGCCTGGAGCGTTGCCTGCTCGGACTCCTGCTGCTCGAACTGGGCAATCCCGTGTCCACCGATCGGCTGATCGACCTGCTCTGGGACGGCGACAAGCCCAGCCGTCCGCGCAGCGCCCTGCAGGTGCACGTGTCCCGGCTGCGCAAGCGGCTCGCGGAGGCCGACGCGGAACGGTACGGCTTCCGGCTCGTCACCCGGGGCTCGGCGTACGTGCTGGAGGGCGACCCCGAACTGGTGGACGTGCACCGCTTCCGGGGCGAGTACCAGCGGGCCAAGGAGTCGGCGGACCCGGCGACCCGGGCGAAGCTCCTCGGCGCGGCCCTCGCGCTGTGGCGGGGCCCGGCGCTCGGCGAGGAGGCCCCCGAGCGCACCCGGTCCCGGGTCGGTGCGGGGCTGGACGAACTGCTGCTGGCGGCCACGGACCTGCGGATCGAGGCGGAGCTCGCCCAGGGCCGGCACGCCGAGGTCCTCACCGAACTGGCGGAGCTGACCGGGCGGTACCCGCTCCGGGAACGCCTCGCGGAGCTGCAGATCCTCGCCCTGTACCGGGCGGGCCGACGCAGCGACGCCCTCGACGTGTGCCAGCGGATCCGCACCGCGCTCAGCGACGAGCTGGGGCTGGATCCAGGCCCGGAGCTGCAACGACTCCAGACGGCCGTGCTGCGCGGCGACCCGGCGCTGGACCTGCCGGTCCCCGGCCCCGCGGCCTCGGAGACCGGTCCGGCCGAGCTGCCGCCCGACATCGTGGACTTCACCGGGCGCAGCGCGCAGCTCGGACAGCTCGACCTGCTGCTCGGCCACAGCGGGGCCGTGGTGATCAGCACGATCGCCGGCATCGGCGGGGTGGGCAAGACCGCCCTCGCCGTGTACTGGGCCCGCCGCGCCCGGGACCGCTTCCCCGACGGCCAGCTCTACATCAACCTGCACGGCTACTCGTCCACCCCGCCGGTCCGGCCGCTGGACGCGCTCGCCCGGTTCCTGCGCATCCTCGGCGTGTCCGGCGAACGGATCCCCGTCGACCTGGACGAGGCGACCGGCATGTACCGGACCCTGCTCGCCGACCGCAAGGTGCTCGTCGTCCTCGACAACGCCAGCCACCCCGACCAGGTCCGCCCGCTGCTGCCGTCCAGCCCGGGCAGCCTCGCCCTGATCACCAGCCGCGACCGGCTGTCCGGTCTGATCGCCCGGGACGGGGCGCGCCGCCTCGACCTGGACATCCTCACCCCGAACGAGGCGTTCGCGCTGCTCACCCGGGTCGTGGGCCACGCCCGGACGACCGCGGAGCCGGAGGCCACCGCCGAGCTGGCCCGACTGTGCGGGCACCTGCCCCTGGCGCTGCGGATCGCCGCGGCCCACCTGACCGACCACCCGGACCAGGACATCACCCGCTACGTCGCCGAACTCGGCGCGGGGGACCGGCTCACGGCACTGGAGATCCAGGGCGACGACCAGGCCTCGGTACGGATCGCCTTCGACCTGTCCTACGCGAGGCTCCCGGCCGATACCGCCCGGCTCTTCCGCCTGCTCGGTCTTGTCCCGGGCGACGACTTCACGGCCCCGGCGGCCGCGGCGCTGCTGGGCGTCCCGGTGGCCGGGGTCGGCTCCCTACTGGACCGGCTCGTGGCCGCGCACCTGGTCGAGACGGACGGCGCGCAGCGGTACTCGGTGCACGACCTGTTGCGGATCTACGCGCACGAACGGCTCGTGGCCCAGGCGCCGAGCGAGTCCACGGCGGCGGTCGGCCGGTTGTTCGACTGGTACCTGCACAGCACGCTCGCCGCGAGTGCCGCCTTCAACCCGGAGGGGCGTCGCCTGCCCGCCCCGCCCGCGCTGGCCGACACGGTCCCCGCCACGTTCGACAGCGGGCCCGACGCGGTGACCTGGTTGGACGCCGAACGGCTCAGTCTGTGCGCGTTGATCGAGCAGGCGGCCGGCCACGGGGCGCCCGAGGTCGCGTGGCTGCTCACCGACGCCACCCGCAGCTACTTCTACCGCCGGGGCTACCCCGTCGAATGGCTGTCCTCGGCCGCCACGGCGTTGCGGACGGCGGACGCGGCGGGCAGCGGGCCGGGAAGAGTGGCGGCGCTACTCAGCCTCGGGATGGCCCGGGCCGTCACCAACGACTTCGACAACGGGGTCCGCGACCTGCGCGAGGCCGTCGACCTGGCCCGGGAGCACTGGCCCGAAGGGGTGAGCGCGATCCTCAACAACCTCGGCATCACGTACCGCAGGATGGGCCGGCCCGATCTCGCCGCGGACTGCTACAGCGACGCGTGGGAACGGTCGCGCGCCACCGGGCAGCTGGACGTCTTCAGCCTGGGCAACCTGGGCAACACGTCGATGCAGCTCGGCAGGCTCGCCGCTGCCCGCGAGCAGTTCGCCGCCGCGCTGGACGCGCTGGCCGACGCTCCGGACCTCCAGGGCACGGCGCTGAACAGCCTGGGCATGGCCGAACACTCCCTCGGTCGGTACGCCGACGCGGAGCAGCACATCCGGGCCGCCCTGGACCTGGACCGCCGGATCGGCAACCGGCACGGCGAGATCGCGGTGCTGTGCAGCCTGGCCGAGCTGCTGAGCGACATGGGTCGGCACGCCGAGGCGTTCGACCTCGCGCGGACGGCGGTGCAGGCCGCCCGCGGCATGGGGAGCCGGGTCGGCGAGTGCCACGGACTGGCCGTCATCGGCGGACTGCACCTGGCGACCGGCGAACTGGCGGAGGCCGAGGCCGGTCTCCGGGAGGCGCTGGGCTACGCGGAGGACGCGAACTACCTTCTCGGCGAGACCGAGGTGCGGGTCAGGCTCGCCGCGGCGACGACGGCCGATGAGGCGGTCACGCACGCCCGGCGCGCGTTGGCGGTCAGCCGCGAGATGGGGTACCGGATGCACGAGGGCCAGGCGCTGACGGCGTTGGCCGACGCGCTCGGGCGGGCCGGCCAGTCGGCGGAGGCGGAGCAGTTGGCGCGCGAAGCCCTGGTGGTGCACCGTGAGACGGGCTACCGGCTCGGTGAGGCCCGCGCGTTGGCCGTGCTCGCCGGGATCACCGGGGATCGGGAGCCGCGGGCCGCGGCGGACCGGATCCGGGCCGAGATCGGCTCTACTCCTGCTTCGCCCAGCGGATGATCTCCCCGGTGATCAGCTCGGGGACCTCCATCTGCGGGTAGTGCCCGACGCCTTCGAGCTGGCGCCACTCGTACGGCGCGATGACGTAGCGGCCCGAGCCCTGGGCGGTGCGGGGCAGCACGCACGCGTCGTACTCGCCGTGCAGCTGGAGGGTCGGGGTCACGATCGGCTGCTTGAGCAGGCTCACGAACCGGTAGCCGGACAGCCGCAGGACGCTGCGCATCGCCCACCGGTACGCCTCCAGGGCGCAGAACGCGGCCTGCGGGATCTGCATCGCGGCCCGGCAGATCGCCGCGTACTCCTCGAAGTCGGCGGTGCGCACCCAGTCCAGCCCGGCCCACCGGTGCAGGTAGGAGCCGACGAGCGCGGCGTTGTCCCGGGTGATCACGTGCTCGTACCGGGGCCGCTGGAACCGGATCAGGTCCGTACTCGCGGCGAGCTGGCCCCGGGGGTCGGCCACCAGCGCGCTGCGCATCCGCAACGGGTGCGCGGCGCCCAGGATCACCAGCCGGCGGATCAGCTTCGGGTGGAACGTGGCGGCCGTCCAGGCGAGCATCCCGCCCATGTCGTGGCCCACCAGGGTCGCCGAGCGCTCGCCCAGGGCCCGGATCAGGCCGGCGACGTCCCCGGCGAGGGTGTAGCCGTCGTAGCCGCGCGGGGGCTTGTCGGAGGCCCCGTAGCCCCGGACGTCGACGGCCACGGCCCGGTAGCCCGCCTCGGCGAGACCGACGAGCTGGTGCCGCCACGTGTACCAGAACTCGGGGAAGCCGTGCAGCAGGAGCACCAGCGGGCCCTCCCCGGCCTCCACGACGTGGAACCGGATGCCGTTGGCGCTGACGAACCGGTGGGTCCACGGCCCGTCCAACAGGACGGTGGACTCGTCGGTGGCCACTGGGTTCATGTCGTCAAGAATAGGCTCACGTTCACGCGGCGGACACGAAGCGCTTGGTCCGCAGCCTCAGGAGCAGCGCGGCGACGGTCGCGGACACCAGGGAACCGAGCAGAACGGCCGCTTTCATCCGTTCCGCCTGCGGGTCGCCGACGAAGGCCAGCTCGGCGATGAGCAGGCTCACGGTGAAGCCGCAGCCGGCGAGTACCGCCACGGCCGACAGGTCCCACCAGCTCAGTTCCTCGGGGAGTTTCGCCAGTCTGAGGCGCACGGCGAGGGCCGCCCCGCCGAGTACCCCGATCGTCTTGCCGAGCACGAGGCCGGCCACGACCGCCCAGGCGACCCGGTCCCCGACGAAGGCGCGGATCGCCGACCCGTCGAGGGCCACGCCCGCCGCGAAGAACGCGAAGACGGGTACGCAGAAGCCGGCGCTGAACGGCTGGAGTTTGTGCTCCAGGCTCTCGGCCGGCGTGTGCGCCTCGCCCTTGTCGGGCTTGACCCGGGTGAGCAGGCCGACGGCCACGCCCGCGATGGTCGCGTGCACACCGCTGGCGTGGATGAAGGCCCAGGCGGCCACGCCGAGCGCCACGTACAGGTAGACGCCCTTGAACCGGAGCTGCTGGAGCGTGCCGTAGACGGCGAGGACGGCGACCCCGGCGAGCAGCCAGACCCAGGACAGCGACGCGGTGTAGACCACGGCGATGATCAGGATCGCGCCGAGGTCGTCGACGACGGCCAGGGACAGCAGGAACACCCGCAGGCTCGCGGGCAGGCGCGACGCGGTGACCGCCAGCACTGCGAGGGCGAACGCGATGTCCGTGGCGACCGGGATCGCCCACGCGTCCGTCGCGCCGTCCGCGCCCCAGCCGATGGCCAGCGCGACCGCCGCGGGGGTGAGCATGCCGCCGAGCGCGGCGAACACCGGGAACAGCGCCCGGCGGGGTTCGCGCAGCTCGCCGACGACCAGTTCGCGTTTGAGCTCCAGGCCGGCGACGACGAAGAACAGGGTCAGCAGCCCGTCCTTCGCCCAGGACTCCAGGGGCAGTTTGAGGTGGAACAGGTCCAGCCCGAACTGGGCCTCGCGGAGCCGTTCGTAGAAGTCGGCGAGCGGGGAGTTGGCCATCACGAGCGCGAGGACGGTGGCGCCGAGGAGCAGCATGCCGCCGATGGTCTCGACCCTCAGGTACCGCACGACGGTGCCGGCGGCGCTCCGGGCCCGTTTGTGCAGCCTGCGCCGGGCGCGTTTGACTTTCGGGTTGCGGGTCTCACGCGCTGGTCGGGACATCCCATGATCTTATCGGCCACGAAAAAGCGGGCGTTCCGGAATTAACCGGAACGCCCGCTTTCGGGTGCTACCTACTTACTTGCGCGTGATCTTGATGATCGCGGGAACCAGCGAGCCGTTGCCGTCGAGCAGGATCTCGATCCGGACCCCGGTACCGGAGACCTTGGTCGAGTTCCAGCCGTTCTGCGGGCTGGTCGCGTCGCCGGCGATCCAGTACTTGTCGACGTTGGTGTCGTCGAAGACCGCGATGCCCGGACGGGCCGGCAGCGTGATCGCCGAACCGTTCTTGTGGAACGTCACCGCCGGGATGCCCTTACGGCTGAACGAGCCGTCGAAGGCGCCCTTGCTGTTCTGCAGCGGCGTCTGGCCGGGAGGCGTGATCAGACCCGGACGGGCGTCCACCGGGAGCGCCTGGCCGTAGCCGGGGTGCGCCGTGGTGTTGTTGTCGCCGTACGCGCCGTTGATGTACCAGACCACGATGCCCGGGTTGAAGGCGTAGCGCTCGACCCAGTCGGCCTTGGTGTTGCGGAAGCCGAAGTTGTACGGGCCGGTCTTCAGCGTGGAGTCGTAGCCGACGTACTGCCGGTTCTCCACCAGGTAGAAGTGCTCACGCTCGTAGCGCAGCGTGCCGTCGAACCGGGTGAAGCCCTTCGAGGTCCAACCGCCGTTGTCGGTCTCGGCGTCGTCGCTGAACGCGACCGCGCCGTTCTTGACGATGGAGATGTTGTCGAGGAACAGGCCCTCGTAGTGCAAGCCACCGTCGGTGTAGTTGAAGAACTGGAACAGGATCTTCTTGCCCACGTACGGGGTCAGGTCGTAGGTCAGGTCGACCCAGCCGGCGCTGGCGCCCTCGCGCTTACCGAGGCCGATCCAGGTCGCGCCGTTGTCCGTGGAGACCTGGCCCTCGACGAAGTCGTAGCCCTTCTCGGTCGCGTAGTGCGCCTTGGCCGTCACGGACGCCGTGGTCGTCCCGGTCAGGTCGATCTCGCGACGCAGCGACGCCTGGATGTTGTCGGCGTCACCCGAGAAGTACTCACCCGTGCCGGCGAACGGCTTGGTGTACTCCTTGGTCAGCTTCTGGACCGGCAGCTTGACCATGGTGGCCTGCTTGAGACCCAGCACGCTGCCGCCGGCCGCGGCGCCGAGCACGCTGACCGCGTTCTTGTCGTTCGCCTCGACCACGTCGTAGTCGAGCCAGCCGAGGAACAGCTTCTCGTTCGGGCCCATGTAGCCCGGACGGCTGCCGATGTCGTTCTTGCCGGCGTTCAGCCACGAACCAGCGGACATCAAGGTCCAGAAGCTGGTGCCGTTGTCCCCGCCCTGGGTGTCGTAGTAGTCCGGCAGGCCGATGTCGTGGCCGTACTCGTGCGCGAACACGCCGAGGCCACCGTTCTCCGGCTCCGTGGTGTAGCGGCTGACCCAGATGCCGGTGTCGCCGATCGCGACGCCACCCTGCTTGTTGCCGGCCGGACCGGTCTTGCCGGCGTCGGCGCCGAACGCGGACCAGCTGTGCGACCACACGAGGTCGTCGCCGCCGCCGGCCTCTTCGCCCTCGCCCGAGTGGATGATCTGGACGTGGTCCAGGTAGCCGTCGGGCTCGTCGAAGTTGCCGTCGCCGTCGAAGTCGTCACGGTCCCACACGTCGAACTTCGCCATGTGCGCCTTGATCTGGGCGTCAGTGCGGCCAGCGGCCTTCTGCTGCAGAACCCAGGCCTCGACGGTGTCCTTGACGAGGGCGCCGTACCGCTTGGCCTCGTTGTCCAGGTCCGTGGGGTCGTTCTTGCCGTACCGGGTCGTGTTCGCCGGCAGCTTCACCCACGGGGTGACCTCGCCGTCGACCGTGTACCGGCCGGAGGACTGCCGGAGGTAGAAGTCGCTCATCGAGTCGCCGGACTTGGCGAACAGGAGCTTCTGGAAGTACTCCTGGGTGAAGTTCGGCTGCCAGATCGTCGAGTTGTCCTTGGTGCGGTCCGGCTGCGGGATCGCGTTGTGCGCCGGGCCGGGGGTGCCGCCGTCGGGCGTGGCGTCGCCGTACTCGGCGAGCAGGGTGAAGATCTGCGCCGTCTTCGGCGTTCCCCACTGGACCCACTTGCCGTTCGGGAGCTGGACGCCGCGGGACTCGCCGCGCTGCTTGAGCTTCGACGGGTCGCTGACGATCAGGTTCAGCGCCTGCTGCTTCTCGGCACGCTCCTGGGCCATCTTCGGCGTCATCAGCTCGTGGGCACGGTGCTGGTGAGCCTCTTCGGCCGCCGGCGGCTGGGCGGCGGGGCCACCGGGGCTCGCCTGTACCGCCGCGCTCGCCATGCCCGCGGCCAGCAGGCCGGACGCGACCCCGGCCACGAGAACTCTTGTGCGTCGTCGCACGGTTCCTCCCCTTCAGTCTGGGACCCCGCCGGCCGGATGCATGAGGGATCTCACATCGGACGGCTCGGGTAGTCCAGACACTGGCAGAAGACGCCTGAAGGGCGGATTAAGGAAGCGCAGCCATTGCATAACGCTTGTGTTACATGACGATGCCCCGGAAACGATCTTCCGGGGCATCGACGAAAAGGGTTTATTGGAACGTGATCCGGTTCGCGGCCGGAACCGGGTAGGGAATCGACGGCGTCGAGTGCGCGGCCAGGTAGTCGGCGAACGAGTCGATGTCCAGCTGGCCCACGAGCTTGTCGGTGCCCTTGGCCAGCTCGGGGAAGCCGTCACCGCCGTCCGCGAGGAAGGAGTTGATCGTCACCCGGTAGGTGGCGGCGGGGTCCAGCGGCACCCCGTTCAGGCGCACGTCGGACACCGTCGACAGGCCGGTCACGGTGTAGGTGAAACCGGCCGAGACCTGCAGAACCTTTTTCGCGGTACCGGCGTTGGCGCCCGTGAACTGCTGGTTGAGCACGGTGACGACCTGCGCCCCGGTCAGGCTCACGGTGTCCACGAAGTTGTTGAACGGCTGCACCGCGAACGCCTCGCCGTAGGTCACGACGCCGGCGCCCTCGGCACCCGACTGCGCGAAGACCAGGTCGGTCCGAATGCCGCCCGGATTCATCAATGCGATCTGCGCGCCGCCCTTGTCCGGGGCGGAAGTCGACGCCAGTTGCGCGTCGGCGATCAGGTCGCCGAGAGGAGACTCCACGGTGGAGGTACCCGCCCGCTTGATATCGCCGGCAATGTAGCCGAGATTCCGGTTCGCGATCGGCGCGACCAGCACCTTGTACTTGTCCACCAGCGCCTTGGCCTTGGCGTCCTTCTCGACGTCGCGGGTCACGACCTTGTTCTGCGCGGCCACCTGGACGATGTCGTTCTTGTCCAGGTCGAACTTCAGCCGCACGTCGGTGTACTCGCGCCCGAACGAGCCCGCGCTCGTCACCATGCGAGGCCGGCCCATCGGGTCGGGGATCGAGCAGGCGTAGGAGGAGTGGGTGTGCCCGGTGACGACCAGGTCGACCGAGGGGCTCAGCTTCTTCGAGATGTCCACGATCGGACCGCTCAGGCCGAGGTTGCCGCCCGCGTTGCAGTCGTAGTTGTACACGTTGCTGGCGGGCAGGCCACCCTCGTGCAGCAGTACCACGATGGCCATGACGCCCTTGAGCCGCAGCTCGCTGACGTAGTGGTTGGCGGTGACGACCTCGTCGGTGAACGACAGGCCGGCGACACCGGACTTGGTGACGATGTCCGGGGTGCCGCGCAGGGTCATGCCGATGAAGCCGACCTTGGCGCCGTTGCCGAAGTCCTTGACCCAGTAGGGCGGCAGGACGGTCTTCTTGGCCTTGGTGTCGATGACGTTCGCGGCCAGGTACTGGAACGCCGCGCCCTGGAACGGGGCGGCCGGGTCGGCACAGCCGTCGACGGCGTGACAGCCGCCGTTCTGGAGCCGGAGCAGTTCGGCCGCGCCCTCGTCGAACTCGTGGTTGCCGACGGCCGTGGCCTCCAGGCCGAGGTCGCCGAGCGCGTCCACCGTGGGCTCGTCGTGGAACGCGGCCGACAGCAGCGGGCTCGCGCCGACCAGGTCGCCGGCCCCGACGGTGGTGGTGTTGGGGTTGCCCACCCGGGCGTTCTTCAGGTGCGTGGCCAGGTACTCCACACCACCGGCGTCGACCGTGATGTCCTTGCCGGCGGCGTCCTTGCCGGTCACCACCCGGCCGGAGGAGCCGGCGGGCGGCTCGAGGTTGCCGTGAAAGTCGTTGATCGCGAGGATCTGCAGGTCAGCGAGGTCGTGGGGCCGACCCGCGGTGGCGGGCTGCGCCGCGAGCATGCCGGCGGCGAGGGCCACCGCTGTCGTCGCGAGGAGGAGTCGCTTCATGTCCGGCAGCATAGGACGTGCGGCCTACCGACGGGTAAACATCGGTAGGCCGCCGAACTGCATTACGCCCCGGACGCATTCACCGCCTTGACACGGCCCGCGTCGGGTCGAGCTGTCAGTCCTCGTCCTTGCTGGACTGCATCCCCGAGGAGATCAGGGACATGATGGACGAATCCTGCAAAGTGGTGACATCGCCCAGAGTGCGGTTCTCCGCGACGTCCCGCAGCAGCCGGCGCATGATCTTCCCGGACCGGGTCTTCGGCAGCTCCGGCACGATCATGATCTGGCGCGGCTTGCAGATCGGGCCGAGCGTCTTGGCCACGTGGTCGCGCAGGACGGCCACGTCGCCCTCGACGCCGCCGCGCAGGATCACGAACGCCACGATGGCCTGACCGGTCGTCGGATCGGTCGCGCCCACCACCGCCGCCTCGGCGACGTCCGGGTGGCTGACCAGCGCGGACTCCACCTCGGTCGTCGAGATGTTGTGCCCGGACACGAGCATCACGTCGTCCACCCGGCCGAGCAGCCAGATGTTGCCGTCCTCGTCCTTCTTGGCCCCGTCACCCGCGAAGTACATGTTCGGGAACCGGGACCAGTACGTGTCCAGGAAGCGCGCGTCGTCGCCCCAGATCGTCCGGAGCATCGACGGCCACGGCTCGCGGAGCACCAGGTAGCCACCGCCGCCGTTCGGCACGGACTCGCCCTGGTCGTCCACGACGTCGGCGGCGATCCCCGGCAGCGGGGACATGGCCGAACCCGGCTTGGTGTGGGTCACGCCCGGCAGCGGGGAGAGCATGATCGCGCCGGTCTCCGTCTGCCACCAGGTGTCGACGATCGGACAGTTGTCCGCGCCGATGTGTTCCCGGTACCACATCCAGGCCTCGGGGTTGATCGGCTCGCCCACGCTGCCGAGCAACCGCAGCGAGGACAGGTCGAACCCGGCCGGGATGTCGTCGCCCCACTTCATGAACGTCCGGATCGCGGTGGGCGCCGTGTAGAGGATGGTGACCTTGTACTTCTGCACGAGCTCCCAGAACCGGCCCCGGTGCGGGGTGTCCGGCGTGCCCTCGTACATCACCTGGGTCGCGCCGTTGGAGAGCGGGCCGTACACGATGTAGGAGTGCCCGGTGACCCAGCCGATGTCCGCCGTGCACCAGAAGACATCGGTCTCCGGCTTCAGGTCGAAGACGGCGTGATGGGTGTACGACGCCTGCGTCAGGTAGCCGCCCGTGGTGTGCAGGATGCCCTTCGGCTTGGCCGTGGTCCCCGACGTGTACAGGATGAACAGCGGGTTCTCCGAGTCGAACGCCCGCGCGGTGTGCTCGGCGGACGCCTTGCCGACCGCCTCGTGCCACCAGAGGTCCTTGTCCGTCCAGGCGACCTCCTGCCCGGTCCGGCGCACGACCAGCACGTTCTGCACCCCGGGGCACAGGGCGACGGCCTCGTCCACGGTCGGCTTCAGCGCGCTGGCCGCACCCCGGCGGTACCCGCCGTCGGCCGTGATCACGAGCTTGGCGTCCTGGTCGGAGATCCGGCCCGACAGCGCGTCGACCGAGAACCCGCCGAACACCACGCTGTGCGTCGCGCCGATCCGCGCCGTGGCCAGCATCGCGACGGCGGCCTCGGGGATCATCGGCATGTAGATCGCGACCCGGTCGCCCTGGACGACGCCCAGGTCGGTCAGCGCGTTGGCGGCCTGCTTGACCTCGGTGAGCAGGTCGGCGTAGGTGATGGTGCGGGTGTCGCCCGGCTCGCCCTCCCAGTGGATGGCGACCCGGTCACCGAGGCCGGCCTCGACGTGCCGGTCCAGACAGTTGTAGGCCACGTTGAGTTCGCCGCCGACGAACCACTTGGCGAACGGCGGGTTCGACCAGTCCAGGGTCTGGTCCCAGTCCTTCGCCCACGACAGGCGGCGGGCCTGGGTCTCCCAGAACGCCAACCGGTCTGAGGGCTGCGCGTCGCTCGTGACATTGGCGTTCGCCGCCAGCTCGGCCGGCGGGGCGAAACGCCGCGTTTCGGACAGCAGGTTCTCGAGTGCGTCGCTCATCTTCTTGGCCGCTCCTTGTGTGATCCCGGGCTCAGCTTCAACATAGCGTGCTCGGCCTGCTCGATAAATGTTCGGTCAGGCCAGTTTTCGAAACCAATCGAGCAGGAGAGTGGGGACTTGTGCCTGTATTGGCGGTCCGCGCACCGATACGGACCGCCCGCCAGTCTCGGACGTCGACCGGGCCTCCGGGGAGAACGGCGCGCCCGGTGAGCCGAAAGGCCGGCCTGGCGCGGTGAGTGGCGGGAGAACCGGTGGGTAACCTCGGCGGCATGACGCTCGCCCCACTGCTCGACCTCGCCGACATCGCCGACGCGCTGGGCGGGGCACGCGCCTCCTTCGACACCGCGCTCCGACACCGGGCCCTGCGCAAACAGGGCGGCCAGGTGGCCGTCGAGGCCGGGCTGCGGACGGCACGGGCGAGCGCGGCGCTCCAGGGGCACGCGTACGACCTGGACGAACTCCGGGCCGGCACCGCCGTCGACCCCGTGGTGCAGGGCGCGTTGCGGGTGTCGCAGGCGCTGGAGGGGCTGGTGCCGAGCTGGACCCGGGCGCCGCGCCAGGTGCTGGCCAAGCTGCACGTACTCGCCGGCCGGGGGATCGTGCCGGACGCGGAGCTGGGGCGGCCGGGTGGGGCTCTCGCAGGTGGGGCTCCCGGTGTCGTGGAGGCCGGGGTGCAGGCGCGGCTCGACGGGCTCGTCCAGCTCGTCACCGGCAAGGAGGACACGCTGCTGCTCGCGGCCGTCGTGCACGGGGAGCTGCTGGCGCTGGGGGCCTTCGGGCAGGTCAACGGGGTGGTGGCCCGGGCGGCGGCGCGGCTGACGCTGATCGCGGGCGGGTTCGACCTGCGCGGGCTGCTGCCGGTGGACGTGGGGCACCTGGACCGCGAGCCGGAGTACCTGGGGGCGCAGGCGACCTTCGCGACCGGTACCCCCGACGGGTTGCGGTCCTGGTTGAAGCACTACGCGGCGGCGGTGACCCGGGCCGCCGAGGAGACCACGGCTATCTGCGACGGGCTGGTCTGAGCCGGGAGCCGTGACCGGGGAGTCCGTGCGTGACCTGCCCTGACCGCGCGCCCGGTCGCGCCGGACCAGCCTGAGGGAGGCTGGCCCGACGCGGGACGCCACTACTGCGGCGGGGCGGCCGGCGGCGGGTGGGCGGCCGGCTGGGCCGGGGGCTGCGGGGGGACGTAGCCCGCCTGGGACGGGACGAAGCCCGGCTGCTGGGGCGGGACGGCTCCGGGCTGGGCCGGCGGGGCGTAACCCGGCGGGGCGTAACCCTGCGGGGCCGGGTAGCCCTGCTGGGGCTGCGGCGCGTGACCGGGCTGGCCCTGCGGTGCGTAGCCGGGCTGACCCTGGGGGGTCTGCGGCGCGTAGCCGGGCTGAGCCTGCGGGGCGTAGCCGGGCTGGGCCGGGTATCCGGGCTGGGCCTGACCCGGCTGGCCGTAACCCTGCTGGGGCGCGTAACCGGCAGGAGCGCCGGGCTGCGGCGCGTAGCCCGCCGGGGCACCGGGCTGGTTCGGGTGACCCGGGGCCGGCGGGAGGAAGCCCGGGGCCGGGTAACCCTGCGGCGCGACGGGCGGCGGCAGGAGGTGCAGGTTCTGGTTCACCTTCCGCTGGGCGAACTTCGCCTTGATCGCGCTGCCCGCGAGCAGGAACGGCAGGATCGCCACGTAGAAGCTGATGATGATCCAGCCGCCGAACAGGAAGACGAACCCGGCCCAGAGCAGGACGACGAGACCCGCGAGCGAGCCGCCGATCTGCCAGCCGCGCGACTGCGTGTTCAGCAGCGAGGTGATGATCAGCGCGAGGCCGCCCACCATGTACAGGATCAGGACGAAGTTACCGAACCCGTTGTCGAGGTCGATGGTGGCAAGGGGCATGGACGTGTGCTTTCGCTGGAGGGTGTGGGAACAGCCAGCGGAACACTAGAGGACCAGGTCAACGTCCGGGCAACAACCCGGCGACGATCTCGGACGCGGGCATGGTCCCGTCGACCGACTCCGGGTCGCCCTGGGCGAGCGGGCCGGCGGCGATATCCCGCCAGATCGCGGCGATCGCGGCGAACAGGGCGGGGGACAGCCCGGCGCCGGACTGGGTGGCGGCGATCTCGTGCATCTCCCCGACGTACCGGTGGGCCTTCGTCGCCGCCCGGGCCACGTCCGACGGCTTCTTCGGGACGTTGCGCCCGACGTCGGCCAGGAACGCGTCCAGCACCCCGTGGTGCTCGGCGGTGACCATCGCCTGGGCCCAGAGCGCGGCCATTCCCTTGTAGACGCTCGCGGTGCACATCTTCAGGGCGCTCGCCGTGCCGACCTCGTCGCCCAGCGCGAGCGGCACCACGCCGGTCCACGGCAGGGCGAGGACCTCGCCGACCCGGGGCCCGGAGAAATACAGCTGGGTACCGTCGGCGACGCTCGGCGGGCCGCCCGAGATCGAGCCGTCGACCAGGTCGAGGCCACCGAGTTCGGACTGCACGGCCGTGAGGGTCACCGGGGAGACGGCGTTCATGTCCACGACCAGCGGCCGGGCCCCCGTGCGCTGGGCGGCGGCGGCGATCTCGGCGGCGGCGGCGACCGCCTCGGCCGGCGGGGTGACGACGAGCAGCACGTCGGAGGCGGTCACGACGGCGTCGAGGTCGGGGAGGAGTTCGAGGTCGCGGGCGAGCCGGGCGGTGCGGGCCGAGCGGCCGGCGACGGTGGCGACCACGCGCTCGCCGCCGCGCGCGAGGGAGAATCCGAGCCCGGAACCCATGTGGCCGGGGCTGACGATACCGACAGTCATGCCCACAAGCCTATGTCGGTGGCGCCACCGCCTCGTACCCGTCGGAGGGGTTTGGGGTGGAAACGGAGGGACGGCGCTCCAACAGTCTGGAGCGCCGTCTCAAAACCGCACGTCCGGCCAGGTGATCATGCGTGCACCTTGTCTCGTCGAACCAGGACCCGTGCTGCTGTCCTGGGCGACGCGCCTTCCCGCGGCTGGTCGCGCGTGGGTGCCCGGTGGCCGTGCGGCGGAGCTCATATCTTGCTGGTGAAACGGGGTTCATCACATGAGATCCGCTATAACCTTTGTACCCCGGTTCTCCCCAGCCCGCTAGGGATTCGAGGCAACCTGTGACGGCTGGGGTTCATGGGACCGGCTTCTGGGACCGGCTGGCACGTCACCCCGACATCGGGTAGGAACTTGCGTATGTCGTTCGTCGTCACGCCCCAGGGTTTCGAGCTGCGCGGTGCGCCCTTCCGGGTGCTCTCCGGTGCCGTGCACTACTTCCGCAGCCTGCCCGAACAGTGGCCGGCCCGGCTGCGGATGCTGCGCGCCATGGGCCTCAACACCGTCGAGACGTACGTGGCGTGGAACTACCACGAGCCCGTCGCCGGTGTCGTGGAACGGCTCGACCACCTGGCGAAGTTCCTCGACGACGCGGCCGAGGCGGGGCTGTACGCGATCGTCCGCCCGGGGCCGTACATCTGCGCGGAGTGGGAGAACGGCGGGCTGCCGGCCTGGCTGACCGGTTCGGGCGTGCCGCTGCGGTGCCATGACAAGCGGTTCCTGGCCCCGGTGGACCGGTTCTTCGACGCGCTGCTCCCGCTCGTGGTGCAGCGGCAGGTCACGCGCGGCGGCAACGTGCTGATGGTGCAGGTCGAGAACGAGTACGGCTCGTACGGCTCGGACCAGGAGTACCTGCGGTACCTCGCGGACGGGCTGCTCGCCCGGGGCGTGGACGTACCCCTCTTCACCTCGGACGGACCCGAGGACCACATGCTCACCGGTGGCTCCGTGCCGGGCATCCTGGCCACGGTCAACTTCGGCTCGGACCCCAGGGCCGCGTTCGAGACGCTGAAGCGGCACCGGCCCGACGACCCGCCGATGTGCATGGAGTTCTGGAACGGCTGGTTCGACCACTGGGGCGACGAGCACGTCACCCGGTCGGCTGAGGACGCGGCGGCCACGTTGGAGGAGATGCTGGCCCTCGGCGGGTCGGTCAACTTCTACATGGCGCACGGCGGCACCAACTTCGGCACCTGGGCCGGGGCGAACCGGGGCGGCACCTACCACGACGGGGACTACCAGCCGACCGTCACGTCCTACGACTACGACGCGCCGATCGACGAGCGGGGCGCGCCGACGGAGAAGTTCTGGGCCTTCCGGGCGGTGCTCGCGAAGTACAACCCGGACATTCCCGAGCCGGAGCCGCTGCCGCCGGTGCTGACCCCCCGGACCGTCGCGCTCGGCGAGCCGACCTCGTGGCGGAGTCTGATTCGCGACGGTGTCAGAAGTCCGATGCCGGCGAGCTACGAGGACCTCGGACTCGTGCACGGCCTCGTGCTGTACCGCGCGGAGCTGCCCGGCCCGCGCCAGCCCTATCCGCTGATCATCGACGGGATCGCCGACCGCGCGCACGTGTTTGTGGACGGTCAATTCCGGGCAACCCTGGAACGTGGCGGGACTAACACCATCGATGACGTTCCCGGTCCGGCGACCGTGGAGGTGCTCGTCGAGTCCCTGGGCCGGGTCAACTACGGGCCGCACGTCGGGGAGACCAAGGGCATCCGGGCGCTGCGGCACGAGCGGCAGTACGTGCACGGGGTGACGGCGTACCCGTTGAACTGGGAAGACGTGCCCTGGGGCTCGGGTGTCGAGGGCGCGGGGCCGGTGTTCACCCGAGGGGTGTTGAAGATCGACGAGCCTCTCGACGGGTACCTCTCCGTCCCCGGTGGACTGCGTGGGTATGTATGGGTAAACGGCTTCTGTCTGGGTAGGTACAACGCGGTGGGGCCGCAGCGCACGCTGTACCTTCCCGCGCCGGTCCTGCGTTCTGGGCCGAATGACGTCGTTGTGTTGGAGCTTGATGGTGTGGCACAGTCCGCTGTGTCCATCGATGGGGAGGCAGGTCTGGGGTGAAGGCGAGCGCTCGGGGTCTGCAGTGGTTTCAGGATGCCCGTTTTGGGTTATTCGTCCACTGGGGTCTGTATGCGCTCGTGGGGCGCGGCGAATGGCACATGTTCAACGACAGAGTGCCCGCCGACCGGTACCGCAGCCTGGCCGACCACTTCTACGGCGGCGAGTGGGACGCCAACCGTCTCGCCGACCTCGCCCTCGACGCGGGCCAGCGCTACATCACCGTGACCGCCCGGCACCACGACGGCTTCTCGCTCTTCGACACCCAGGTGTCCGACTTCAAGATCACGAAGACGCCGTTCGGCCGTGACCTGCTCGCCGAGCTCGCCGACGCCTGCCGCGACCGGGGCCTCGGCCTCGGCGTCTACCTGTCCCTGGTCGACTGGTCGCACCCCGGCTACCGCGACTGGCAGAACAACGGCTCCTGGCACTCCTTCCGGGAGTACCTGTTCGGCCAGGTCAAAGAGGTCTGCACCCAGTACGGGCCCCTCGTGCAGCTCTGGCTCGACGGCGACTGGCCCGGCGCGCGGCTGTCCCGGGACCACCCCGACTGGTTCGCCGGCCGCGCCGACTACCACTACCCCGAGCTGTACGCGGCCGTGCACAACGCGCAGCCCGACGCCGTCATCGTCAACAACCGGCACTCCACCCTGCTGCCCGGCGAGGACATCCAGTGCTTCGAGCAGGAGGTCAACCCGGCGCTCGCCAGCGACGCCCCCGCCGAGACCTGCATGTCCATGGACGCCAGCTGGGGCTTCATGCCGCACGACCCGCTGCGCCGCAGCGCCGGCCAGCTCACCGCGCGCCTGGCCCGCGCCGCCGGCTACGGCTCGAACCTGCTGCTCAACGTCGGGCCCACCCAGTCCGGCAACATCCCCGACCACCAGATCAGCCGGCTGCGCGGGGTCGGCGAATGGCTGGTCACCCACGGCGAGGCCATCTACGGCACCCGGGTCGGCTTCAGCTCCGGACAGGGCTGGACCTCCACCCGGCGCGACGGCGCGGACTACATCATCGTGACGTCCTCGGCGACCGAGCTGACCGTGCCGCTGCCCGAGCCGGACCGGTTCCCGTGGACCGAGGCGATCGGCACCCGGGTCCGCGGCTCCGAGGTACGCGACGGGCAGTTGCGGATCAGCATGAATCCGGGGGACTTTCCGGCCGTGGTGAAGCTGACGTAGGTCGGCCCGGGGCCCGGCTCCGGGCGGTGGGCCCGGTCGGTGGGCCCGGTCGGTGGGCGGTGGGCGGTGGGCGGCGGGCTCAAGGTCCGCTCGCCGTGTGCCCGGCTCGCGCTGAAGCCGTCGATCCGTCGGCCCTCAGGTTGGTCGGCTCAGCCCGCCGGTCGGTCGACGTCGCGGCCGGGGAGCGTGCCGGTCCGTCAGCCTGTCGGGTCCGTGCTGCCCCGGACGACCAGCTCCGCCGGTACCCCTATCGTCTGGGGTTGGTCCTCGGTCAGGGCCAGGGTCAGCGCCCGGGCGCCCATCTCCACCAGCGGCAGCCGCACCGTCGTCAACGGCGGCGACAGGTCCCGCACCGACGGCACGTCCCCGAACCCGGCGACCCACACGTCCTCCGGGATCCGCAGCCCCCGGTCGCGCAGCCCGGTGCAGAACCCGGTCGCCATCACGTCCGACATCACGAACGCCGCGGTCGTGCCGGCCGGGATCGCCTGCGCCGCGCGGTAACCGCCGTCCCGGCTGAAGTCGGCCTCCACCAGGAACTCCTCCCGCCGGCCCAGCCCCGCCCGGAAGCCGTGCAGCCGGTCGCGCACCGTCTGCAACCGCGCCGGTCCGGCCACGACCGCCACCGACGCGCGACCCCGGAAGTGCCGGCCCACCGCCGCGCCGCCGCCCGTGTTGTCCGGGCAGAGCGTGTGCGCCGGCAGCCCCGGCTGACCCACGCACGCCGCCCGGCCGCCGACCGCCGTGAACTGCTCGATCTCGTCGGCCAGCCGCGCCTCGCCGGCCTCCGCCGTGGTCCGGCTGCCGACCAGGATCGCCGCCCGGGCCCGCTGGCCGCGCAGTGCCGCGAGATGCGTCGTGGCCACGTCCGGGTCCGTGCCGGTGTTGGCGATGACGACCCGCATCTCGTACTCGGCGGCGGCGGTCAGCACCCCCGCCGCGATCAACGAGAAGTACGGATCGGCGATGTCGTGCAGCAGCAGGCCGACCAGCGGGTTGCCGCCCCGGGCCAGCGCCTGGGCCTGGGCGTTCGCGGTGTAGTGCAGGCGGCGGGCCGCGTCGAGCACCCGGGCGCGCAGCTCGGGGCCGACCCGGCGGGCCGAGCCGTTGAGGACGCGGGAGGCGGTGGCGATCGAGACACCGGCCGCCTGCGCGACGTCCTGCAAGGTGGGCTGACGGGTCACCGGGCCACCGTAGCTCGCCCGAGGGGGTGGTGGGTGAGCTGTTGTGGACGGTGGGGTGGAGCGCGCCGGTCAGGCAGGGTGGCGGCGTGCTCCGGGTGGTGTGTGCAGCTCGGGCAGGGTCGCGCCGCGCTTCGGGCGGTGCGTGCAGCTCGGGCAGGGTCGCGCCGCGCCTCGGGCGGTGCGTGCAGCTCAGGCGGCGGTGGCGAGTCTCCGGCGCCGCCGTCCATACCAGAGCGCCGCCGCGCCGCCGATGGCCACGGCGGTGACGGCCATCGCGGCCACCGGGACGGCGGGCTTCTCGCCCAGAACCCTGCGGCGCAACGGGATCGGGTGCCGGAAGGTCAGCACCGGCCAGTCGCGTTCGAGGGCTGTGCGGCGCAGGGCGCGGTCCGGGTTCACCGCTGTCGGATGTCCGACACAGGTCAGGAGGGCGGCGTCGCTGATCGAGTCGGAGTAGGCGTAACACTCGGTGAGGTCATACCCCCGCTGGGCGGCCAGGGCGATCACGGCGGTCGCTTTGTTGGGGCCCGCGGCGTAGAACTCGACCTCGCCCGTGTAGTGACCGTCCGCGACGACCATCCGGGTGGCGATCACGTCCGTCACGCCCAACAGCTCGCCGATCGGCCGCACCATCTCGTCGCCCGAGGCGGAGACGAGCACGATGTCGCGACCCGCCGCGCGATGCTCCGAGATGAGCGTCGCGGCCTCGGCGTAGATGTAAGGGTGAATGAGCTGGTCGAGAGTCTCGGTGACGATCTGTCGGACCTGGTCGGCCCGCCACCCCTTACACAATTGGGCCAGATAATCGCGCATTCGATCCATTTGTTGATCGTCGGCGCCGGCACGCTGATAAACGAGCTGCGTGTACGCAGCCCGGAGGACGTCACTCCGGGTAATCAGGCCGTCGCGGTAGAACGGCCGCCCGAAGGCCAAGGCGCTCGACTTGGCAATGACGGTCTTATCGAGATCGAAGAACGCGGCGCTGCGACCCACGGCCGGAGTTTAGATCCTCCACGCCAACGACGCGATGACCGGGCCGGAATCGGAGGGAGAACAAGGGGCCTCGACTATGTAGGCCAAGTCAGGCATGCTGGTGCATAGTCATAGCCCCCAAACCTTGGCCCCTCGGCGGTCGCACCCCCCGTGACCGCTGAGTCGGTCCGGCTCACCCCCCGGAGCCGGGCCGCACGACGACCCCCGCCACCCCCCGGCGGGGGTCGTCCATTTTGTGGCCTGTCGGGTGCGGCGCTGGGGTTTCGCGGCTGTGGTGGGGCCTGTGCGGTGGTCTTTCGCGGCCGGTCCGGTGGTCGTTCCCGGGGCAGCTGGTTGTTCCCCCTGGTCAGGGTGTGGTCGCTCTGTGTCGTCATTTTGATTGTGCCCATGAGTGGCCGGGGAATGTCAGCGGGAACTCAGTCGGAAATCCATCGAACGAATGGCCAAGTCGAGGGGTACCGAATCGCGGATGAATTCCATTGCCGGAAAGTCGGTGGTGGAAATTTCTGGTGTGGTTATTGGGGGGTGGTGGGGGGTTCGGGGGTGTTGGTGGGGGTGGGTGGGGTGGTGCTTGGGTGGTGGCTTGGTAACGGGTGGTCAGGGTGGGGTGGGGGCGGGGTGTCGTGCCGGGGGCGCGTGGGCTGGGTGTGGGGAGGGCTGTGCCGCTGTAGACCGTGCCGTGCCGGGGCGGTGGGCTAGGCGTTCGGTCGTTCGGTCGTTCGGTGATCTGGTGGCCTCGGGGCGGGCCTGGGTGCTTGGTGTGCTGCCGCGACCGGTGCCCAGGACCCAGCCGTGCTCGGTGCTCAGCTGTGCCCAGTGCCCAGTGCCCAGTGCCGGGTGCCGGGTGTCGGATGCCTGGTGTGCCGTGTGCCGTGTGCCGTGTGCCTTGTGCCTTGTGGCGGGGCCTGGTGGCCCGGGCTGGCTTGGCGGCTTCTTGCGTGGGCTTTCATGCGGCTTTTTGTGCGGTGGGCGTCCCGCCAGCGCGGATAGCGCCGGAGTTATCCACAGGGTGGGTGGTTATCCACAGGCTGTGCACAACCTGCTCGGTCCGGCGCGAACGTGGAGCGGTCGTACCCGTCGAGCAGGGAGTCCGCCGTGCAGCATCCCCGATCGCTGATCGTCACCGCCGACCCCCACCTCCTGGATGAGCTGCTCCGCCTCACCGCCCAGGCCGGCATCGTGCCGACGGTCGCGCCCGACCCCGTCGCCGCCCGGCCGCTGTGGGGTGGCGCGCCCCTGGTCATCGTGGGGCCGGACCAGGCGGCGGGCTGTGCCGGGCTGCCGAGCAGACCCCGGGTCGTCCTGGTCGTGGACGCCGAGCCCGACGATCCCCTGTGGGAACTCGCCCAACTCCTCGGCGCCGAGCACGTCGCCGCCCTGCCCGCCGCCGAGCCGTGGCTGATCGAGAAGCTCGGCGTGGCCGAACAGGGCGCCCCGGACGCGCCCGTGATCGGGGTGCTCGGCGGCCGGGGCGGAGCCGGGGCCTCGGTGCTCGCCGCCGGCCTCGCCGTGACCGCCGCCCGCCAGGGCTCCGACGTCCTGCTGGTCGACGCGGACCCGCTGGGTGGCGGCGTGGACCTCGTCCTCGGCTGGGAGGAGGTCGGCGGCCTGCGCTGGCCGGAGCTCACGTCGGGCGAGCTCGGCCCGTTCCTGGAGAAGGGCCGGCTCAGCGTGCTTTCCCAGGACCGGCACGCCGCCGTGGAGGTGTCCCCCGAGCTGATGGCGACGGCGCTGCGCTCCGGGCGTACGGGCTCCGATCTCGTCGTGCTGGACCTGCCGCGCACCCTCGACGACGCCGCCCGGCACGCGCTGGGGCACGCCGACCGGCTGCTGCTGGTCGTACCCGCCGAATTGCGGGCCTGTGCCGCCGCCGCCAAGGTGGTGTCGCACCTCGGCGAGCTCGACGTGCCGGTGGAGCTGATCGTCCGGGGTCCGTCACCGGGGCGGTTGCGGGCCACCGAGATCGCCCGCGCCCTGGGCCTGCCCCTGGCCGGCAGCCTGCGGTCGGAACCCGGCCTGGTCACGGCCCTCGAACGCGGCTCGGCCCCGGCCCACACCGGCAAGGGTCCGCTCGCCGACCTGTGCCGTCAGCTGCTGGCCGATCCGCGCTTCACCACGGCTGGACCGTCGGCGTGAGGCGGCTCATCGGACGGGACGGTGCTGCCCGGCAGCCGGGAGAACCGGCGGCTCGGATGGTCGGGACCGGGGTTCCCACAGGTGGGAAGTCCGTGGGCACGTTGTCCATGGCCGGGCGGGATGTGCCCTGGACTGTGGACACCGCTGGCGGGAGGGCTGTGGGCACGCCGCAGTTCGTAGGGCGTGCCGCACCCCAGGTCGGGGTCTCGGCGGGTGGTGCTGCGGATGCGCGACAGGTTCCGCAGTGGGCCAGTGACTCCGCCGGTGGGGCTGTGGGTGTGCCCGAGGTCGCCGGGCGGGTTGCGTCCGGGGGTTTCGTAGATGGGGGCGCTGTGGGTGTGCCCGGGGGCTTCGTGGGTGGTGCTGTGAGTGCGCCTGGGGGTTTCGTTGGCGGTGGTGCTGTGGGTGCGCCGCAGGTGGTGGGGCGCGCTCCGTCCCGGACTGCGGACTCCGCAGGCGGTAGGGCGGTGCGTGCGTCGCAGGTGGGAGGGCGTGTTGCGTCCGGGGCGGCCGGTCCCGGTTGGGGGCAGGGGGCGGGTGCGTCGAGCCTCGTCGGTCCCCTTGAGGCGTTGCAGCACGACGACCGGATCACCGACATCCTGGTCAACGGGCCGGACGAGGTGTGGGTCGACCGGGGCGCGGGGTTGCTGCGTACCCGGCTGCGGTTCGGGGGGCACGCGGAACTGCGGGCGGTCGCCCAGCGGCTCGCGGCGGCGTGCGGTCGGCGGCTCGACGACGCCAGTCCGTACGTGGACGCCAGGTTGCCCGACGGGACCCGGGTGCACGCGGTGCTGCCGCCGATCGCCCGGCGCGGTCCGTACCTGTCGCTGAGGCTCTTCCGACGACAGGTCTGGGCGCTGCCCGAACTCGTTGCGGCGGACGAGGCGGCCCTGCTGTCGGCGATCGTGGCGGCGCGGCTGGCGTTCGTGGTCACCGGGAGTACCGGATCGGGGAAGACCACCGTCCTCAACGCGCTGCTCGGCGAGGTGCCGCCCACCGAGCGGATCGTCGTCGTGGAGGACTCGGCGGAGTTGCGCCCCGCGCACCCGCACGTGCTGGTCATGGAGGCCCGGACCCCGAACGTCGAGGGCACCGGGGCGGTGACCCTGCGGGATCTGGTTCGCCAGGCGCTCCGGATGCGTCCCGACCGGATCGTCGTCGGCGAGTGTCGCGGACCGGAGGTGGTGGAACTCCTCACCGCGCTGAACACGGGCCACGAGGGCGGCGCGGGGACGCTGCACGCGAACACCCCGGCAGACGTGCCGGCCCGGTTCGAGGCGCTCGCCCTGAGCGGTGGGCTGGATCGGGCCGCTCTGCACGCACAACTCGGTGCCGCGGCGCTGGTCGTGGTCCATCTGCGCAGGTTGGGGGCTCATCGGGTGCTCGACGAGGTGTGTCTGCTTCGGCCGGACGCCGATGGGCTGGTCGTGGCGCTGCGGGTGTGGGGGCGGATCGCCGGGGTCGGGCCGGGGGCCGGGTTGTTGGCCGAGGAACTGGCTGGCAGGGGCGTTCCGGTCCCGGGGCTGCTGCTCGGGGAACACCTGAACAGACCTCTCTCGCTGGTCCCGGATCCCGAGCCGAGCCGACCCGTCGAGCATGACTGGCTTCCTGAACCGAGCCGACCTGCGGAATCGGTCCAGCTTCCGGAGCCGAGCCGAGCTGCCGGGCCTGGCTGGCCTTCGGAGCCGAGTCAACCTGTCGAGCTGGGCAGACTTCCGGAGTCGGGCCGATCTGTCGAGTCGCGTCGGCTTTCTGAACCGAGCAGACCTGCGGAGGCGGGCCGGCTGTCTGAACCGGGCCGACCTGCTGAGTCTGGCTGGCCTCGTGAATCGGGCCGGCATCTTCAGCCGGGCCGGCATTCGGAGGCTGGAGGGCATTCCGAGTCCGGCCAGAACGCCGAGCTGAGCCCGCTGTCCGGGCCGGACGGGCATCGCGGATGGACCAGGCGTGCCGAGCGTGGCTCGCGGTCGGAGCCCGACTCGTTGTCCGAGGCCGACCGGCTTTCCGAGGCTGAGGGGCGTCGCGGGTCGGGCGGGTCCGAGTCGAGTCGACATCGCGGAGCTGGCGGGCATCGCGAGTTCGATCGGCGGCATGACGGGCGGTTCGACCGGTGATCGGCGGGCTGGGGGCGCGGACCGTGCGGCCCCTCGACGGCCGGGGCCGGGGCGGGACGCGTGGGCGGGTGCGTCGGGTGGTGGCCAGGCTGCGGGCGTGGACGCGGCCCGCTGGGACCGTTGGGCGACGTCTCGGACAGGCGCTCGGGGTGGGGATTCTCGCCGCGATCGTGGGGGCTTCGCTCGCGGGGCCGGTGGCGGCGCTGCTCCTCGGTGGGTACACGGCGGTGGGGGCTCGGGCCCTGCTGCACCGGGTGGTCGGCCGGGCGGAGGCGCGGTACCAGCGTCGGGCCCTCGACGTGGTGGTGAGCCTGGCGGCGGATCTCCGGGCCGGCCTGCCCCTGAACGGGGCGCTGGACGTGGCCCGGGAACGGCTCGATGTGCCCCCGAGCGGGGCGTTGGGGACGGCGCGCGACCGGCTAGATGTGCCCTTGGGCGGGGCGTTGGAGACGGCGCGGGAGCGAGGCCTTCGCCGTCAGGTGGCCGAGGTCGGTGGCCCGTTGCCGGCGCTCGGTTCGGTGACGGCGGACGACAGGGTGCGGGCCGCGTGGCGGCTCGCGGAGCGTTCGGGCGCGCCGCTCGCCGACATTCTCGATCTCGTGGTGCTGGACCTCCGCGAGGAGCAGTCCCGGCGCGCGCAGACCAACGCCCAACTGGCCGGGGCCCGCGCCACGATGGGCATCCTCACGGTGCTGCCCGCAGTCGGGCTCGGACTCGGGTACGCGATCGGGGGCGATCCGCTGGCGGTGCTCCTGCACACCTCGTTCGGCGCGGTGTGCGCCGTGCTCACCCTGCTGTTCCAGTCGCTCGGACTGGTCTGGGTCGGTCGGCTGGTGCGCCATGCCTCGGCGTAACTCCTCCCGCGACCGGTTGCGCAGGATCGGCCTGCCGGGGGCTGAGGCCTCGAAGCTGTCGGTACCCGCCCGGTTGGTCGCGGCACTCGGCGCCGGCTCGACGACGGCGCTCCTGGTCGGCGGTTGGCCCGGCGTGGCCCTGGGCGCGGTCGCCGGGGCGGTGGCCGCGCGGGTGGTATCCGGGCTCGAACCGGGCGCGCGGCGGCGGGTCCGGCTCCGGGTCCTGGCCGACGCGCCGTTCGCGGCCGACCTGCTGAGCGCGGTGCTCCGGTCGGGGGCGCCGCCGTCCAGTGCGGCCGGCGCGGTCGGGGCCGTCCTCGGCGGACCCCTGGGCGAAAGGCTCACCCGGACCGCGACGGACCTGCGGGCCGGGCGGCTACCCGCCGACGCCTGGGCACGGGTCGGGGACACGGCACCCGGTGCGCGGATCGCGGCGGCGGCGGTCCGCAGCAGCGAGAGCGGCGGGGCGTTCGCGGTCGGACTCGAACGACTGGCGCTGGAACTCCGGGCGGAACAGAACGCGGCTGCCACGGCGGCGGTCCAGCGGGTCGGAGTGTTCATTGTGCTGCCGCTCGGACTGTGCTTTCTGCCCGCATTCGTACTCGCCGGACTCGCCCCTGTTGTTTTCACGATTTTTGGTCAGTTTCTCCGATGAAAGGAAAAGACATGCGCACAGCTTTTCTCCGGGTACTCCGTCGATTTCGTGGCGATGCGGGAATGACCACCGCGGAATACGCCGTCGGTACGATCGCGGCCGTAGCACTCGCCGGGATGCTGTTGAAGGCCGTCACGTCCGACGGGGTACTCGCGGCGCTGAATGCCCTGATCCAAAAGGCGCTCCAGTGAGGGGCCCCGCGTTCCTGGCGCGCGGCCGTGCGCGGCTGGATGGCGACGCAGGGTCCGCGACCGTCGAACTCGCGGCGTGCCTGCCCGCGATGGTCCTGTTGCTGCTCGCGGGAATGACGGCGGTCATGGCGGTGGTCGGCCAGGTGCGGTGTGTGGACGCCGCGCGGGAGGCCGCGCGCGCTCAGGCCCGGGGATCGGACGGGGTCCTCGCCGGGCGGCGGGCCGCGCCCGAGGCCGCAGTTTCCGTCACGCAGAGTGGGGAATCGGTAAGGGCCCGGGTGGTTCTCGTGGTGCGGCCGTTCGGGCTGCGACTACCCGGGGTCACGGTGAGCGCGGACGCGGTCGCCGCCCGGGAGCCGGGCGAGATCCGGTGACGGCCCGGGACCGTGGGGGCGGCGATGGGCTGCGAGACGCGCTGACCGGCCCGGTCTGCGCTGACCACCCTGAGGTGCGCGGCGGCCATGGTCTTCGTGGTGCGGTGACCGTCCCGATCCGACGGCGAGCCGATGTGCCGCTCCAGGGTCGGCCGGTGGACCTGGGGGCGGTGCTTCGTCAGCGGTTCGGCGAAGGTGCCCGGGAACGCGGATCCGCGTCCATGATCATGCTGGGGATCGGGCTGCTGCTCGCGGTGCTCGGCGGCCTCGGGGCCGTCGTCGGCGCGGCGGTGGTGGCCCGGCACCGGGCGGGCGTGGCGGCGGATCTCGGGGCGCTGGCCGGGGCGCAGCGGGCCGTCGAGGGGCCGGACGCGGCCTGTGCGGCGGCCGGGGCGATCGTCGCCGCGAACAACGCGCGGTTGGTCGGGTGCCGCCTGGACGACCTGGACCTGACCATCACGGCCGAGGTCACTCCGGCACTGGTCGTGCGCCAGGGCCCGGCCCGGGCCACAGCCCGAGCCGGCCCGCTCCGCGACGAAGGTGACACGTCCGCCGACTGCGTCGGGGCAGGTCAGGTGACGGTGGCGAGGGCGGTCAGGACGGTGTCGAGTACCCGGAGAGCGCCCGGTTTGGAGAGGGGGTCGTTGCCGTTGCCGCACTTCGGGGACTGCACGCACGACGGGCACCCCGCCGGGCACTCGCAGGCCTCGATCGCCTTGCGGGTGGCGGTCAACCAGTCGGTGGCCGCCGCGAACGCCCGCTCGGCGAAGCCCGCCCCGCCCTGGTGGCCGTCGTAGACGAACACGGTGGGCAGGTCCGTGTCCTGGTGCCGGGCCGTGGACAGGCCGCCGATGTCCCACCGGTCGCAGGTCGCGATCAGGGGCAGCAGGCCGATCGCGGCGTGCTCGGCGGCGTGCAGGGCGCCGGGCAGGTCCGCCGGTTCGAGGCCGGCCGGGAGGTCGCCCGTGATCGTGTACCAGACGGCCACGGTCCTCAGCTGCCGCTCCGGCAGGTCCAGGGGCCGCTCGTCGATCACCTCGCCGCTGCTCAGCCGCCGGCGCTGGTACGCGACGACCTGGCTGGTCACGTCCACCTCGCCGAGGCTGAGCCGCACGGGGCCGGCGTCGATCGTGGCGTGCGTCTCCAGGATGCGCAGCTCGGTGACGTCGCGGGCGTGGGTGCTCCAGTCGGGCTCCTCGGCGCGGACGAGGGCCGCCCCGTCCTCCAGGTCCAGTTCGTCGACGACGTAGGAGGAGCCCTGGTGCAGGTACACGGCGCCGGGGTGCACCTGGGTGTGGGCCGAGCCGGCGTCGACCGTGCCGAGGAGCCGGCCGGTACCCGTCTCGATCACGGCCACGGGTTCGCCGCCCGTGCCCCGGAGGTCGACGGTCGGGCGGCGGTGGCCGGTCCAGTACCAGCCGGTGGGGCGGCGGCGCAGCAGGCTGTCGCAGAACTCCTCGCTCGCCCCGAACAGGGGGAGGTCCTCCATCGTCAGGGGCAGCTCGGCGGCGGCGCAGCACAGGTGCGGCCCCAGGACGTACGGGTTGCCCGGGTCCAGCACGGTCGCCTCGACGGGCCGGCGGAACAGGGCGTCCGGGTGGTGCACGAGGTACGTGTCGAGCGGGTCGTCGCGGGCCACCATCACGCACAGCGCCTCCTGGCCCGAGCGCCCCGCCCGGCCGGCCTGCTGCCAGAGGGAGGCGAGCGTTCCCGGGTACCCGGTGAGCAGCACCGCGTCGAGGCCCGCGATGTCGACGCCGAGTTCGAGGGCGTTGGTGGCGGCGAGGCCGACGAGTTCGCCGGAGCGGAGGGCCTTCTCCAGGGCGCGCCGCTCCTCGCGCAGGTACCCGGCCCGGTAGGCGGCCACCTGGCCGGTGAGGAAGTCGAGTTCGGCGTCGCGGAGGCCGCGCTTGGCCATGGTGGCGACCAGTTCGGCGCCGCGCCGGGACCTGACGAACGCGAGGGTGCGGACCCCGGCGGCGACCAGGTCGGCGAGGAGGGCGGCGGTCTCCCGGAGCGCGGTCTTGCGGACCGGGGCGCCGTGTTCGCCGATCGCGGGGCTCTCGTCCGTGGGGGAGGGGTCGTCGGTGTGCTCGGGGGGCTCGACGGACCACAACTCCTCCGGATGCCCCTCCTCCGGCCCCGCCCCGGGTTCAGGTCGCCCGTCCGGCCACTGCTCGGCATCCTCGGCCGCGACCCGGGGCGACACGGTGACCGCCTTCGTCACGACCCCGGCCCGGCCCCCGCCCAGCGCTGCCACCGACGCGTGACCCGCCACATCCGGTCCGGCGGCCGAGCCGTGCCCGACGCCGACACTCCCGTCGATCCCAGCCCCAGCCCCAGCCCCAGCGCCAGCCCCGGCACCGGCCTCAGCACCAGCCCCGGCCTTGGCCCCAGCGCCAGCCCTGACCTCGGCCGCAGCACCAGCGCCAGCCCTGACCTCGGCTCCAGCACCGGTCCCGGCCCCGGCCGCAGCACCAGCCCGGGCCGCAGCACCAGCACCAGCCCATGCGGAGGCACCAGCCCCAGTCCCGATCACCGACCCAAGAGCATCACCCGACCCGGCCACATCACCCGGCCGATCCGGACTCGCGCTCTCCCACGGATCCCTCCGCCGCCGACTCAACACCGGCAACAACGGCGGCTCCCACAACGCGAACGTCACCCCCGCCCGGGGCGAGGCGTCATCCGTCACCGCGATCACCGGCAACCCCGTGAGTCGGGAAGCCGACGCTGCCGGGTCGCTGACCGTGGCCGACGCCAGTACGAAGACCGGCTCGGTGCCGTACCGGGCGCACAGCCGCCGCAGCCGCCGGAGCACGTGCGCGACGTGCGAGCCGAACACGCCCCGGTACGTGTGGCACTCGTCGACCACCACGTACTGGAGCCGGCGCAGGAACCCCGCCCACCGGGCGTGCTGGGGCAGCATCCCGTGGTGCAGCATGTCGGGGTTGGTGAGCAGGAGCCGCCCGTGCCGGCGGAGCCAGTCGCGTTCGGCGCGCGGGGTGTCCCCGTCGTACACGGCCGCGGACACGTCGAAGCCGGTCAGGGAGCGCAGCTGGTCGGCGGCGAGGGCCTTGGTGGGGGACAGGTACAGCGCCGTGGCGTTGGTGGTGAGCAGCCGGGAGAGGACGGGCAGCTGGTACGCGAGGCTCTTGCCGGAGGCCGTACCCGTGGCGATCACCACGTGCCGGCCCTCCCAGGCGGCGGTCGCGGCTTCGGCCTGGTGCGCCCAGGGCCGGTCGATCCCCCGGGCGGAGAGGACTGAAAGCACCTCGTCGGGGACGAAATCGGGCCACTGAGCTGGGCGGCCGACCCGGGCGGGCACCCGTTCGACGTGGGTGACGAGGCCGGTGCGTCCGCGCACCAGGCGGGCCAATACGTCAATCGCCGTCACTCATGCACTCTGACACATCCAGAAGATGGTTAGATTCACCCATGGAGCTGTCGCTCGAAACCGAGGCTGTCGAGGACCGCACGCTGTTGCGGGTCGGCGGGGAGATCGACGTGTACACGGCCCCGAGCCTGCGGGAGCGGTTGGTCGAGCTGGCCGACGGCGGGGCACGTCACATAGTCGTGGACCTGGAGATGGTGGAGTTCCTGGACTCGACCGGGCTGGGCGTGCTGGTGGGGGGCCTGAAACGGGCCCGGGCCAGCGACGGGACGTTCGTGCTCGTCTGTGACCAGCCCCGACTGCTCAAGATCTTTCGGATCACCGGGCTCGAGCGGGTCTTCGAGCTCTATCCATCGGTGACCGACGCGCTGGCTGGAGCGCGGTAACCGGGATGCCGACGGTTCGGCTGCGTTTCTCACCGTCGCCGGCGCACGTGCGTACGGCGCGCCTCGTCGCGGTCGCCTGCGGGCGTCGCGCGGGTGTCGCCGTGGACCGCCTGGAGGAGCTGAAGCTCGCGGTGGGCGAGGCGTGTGCCCGCGCGGTCGCCCGGCACCGGCGGGGCGGTCTCAGCGATCTGGTCCTGTTGGAGCTGGTGGACGACGCCGGGTTCGAGGTCCGGGTGCTGGACTACGCGCCGGCCGATCCGGGCAATCCGGATGACCCGGAGGAGACGGTGGTCGCCGAGGCGGGTGTCGCGCTGCTCGCGGAGTCGGCCGACGTCCTGAAGGTCACCCCGGGCGCCGACGGCATCGGCAGCACCATCTCCCTGTGGTGGCCCACCGCGACCCACCGCTGAACCCCTTCGACGGGTACCGGCGCCCGCGCGGTCGCCCGGCACCGGCCCGTCACGGCTGAGCCGACCCGGCAGGCGACCCGCCCGGCACCCCTGGCGCTGACGTCGACTTCTCCGTCGCCGAGGTCGCCCCGCCGTCGCCAGGCCTCTCTGCCCCCCGTTGCCAGGGCTGCCCCGCTATCCGGGGCGGATCGGCCCCGGGGCGCGCCGCCGACCGGAGCGGACGATGCCTCCCCGGTCGGTACCCCTCCGAAGGTGTCTCGGGTCTGAAAGCCCCTGACTAGGTCGGTCAGCGTTCGGTGCCCGGTCGGTCAGTGCCGCCCCGCACCCTCTGCGGCATGAGAAAAACGACCGCCGCCCTGGCCGCGACCGCCACCCTCGCGGCCCTCCTCACCCTCGCGACCCCGGCCTCCGCCGCCCCGGCCCAGCCCGCGACCGGCCCCTCACCCAACACCACGCCCGCCAGCACCGCGCCCGCCAACGCCACGCCCACCAACGCCACGGGCGACGTGGTCCGCACCCGCTCCGGCCCGGTGCGCGGCACGGTCACCCCCACGACCCGCACCTTCCAGAACATCCCGTTCGCCGCCCCGCCCACCGGCGCCGCCCGCTACAGCCCGCCCCGCCCGGTCACCCCCTGGCGGGACACCCGGGACGCCACCCGCCCCGGCGCCGCCTGCGCCCAGCCCGTGGGCCTGCCGGTCGGCCGGCCGAGTACCGAGGAGGACTGCCTGGTCCTGAACGTGACCACCCCGCGCACGGACCGGCGCGACCTGCCGGTGATCGTCTGGCTGCACGGCGGCGGCCTGGTCTACGGCGTCGGCGACGTGTACGACGCCGAGCGGCTCGCCCGGCAGGGGCAGGCCGTCGTCGTCACGGTGAACTACCGGCTCGGCGTGTTCGGCTTCCTGGCGCACCCGGCGCTCGGCCCGGACTCCGGCAACCTGGGGCTGGCCGACCAGCAGGCGGCACTGCGCTGGGTGCGCGACAACGCCCGCTCCTTCGGCGGGGACCCGGGGAACGTGACGGTGTCGGGGGAGTCCGGCGGCGGGTTCAGCGTGTGCGCGCACCTGGCGTCGCCGGCCTCGGCAGGGCTGTTCCACCGGGCGATCCTGCAGCGCGCGCCGTGCACCGGTTGGGGCAGCCGGCCCCGGGCGGAGTCCGAGCGGCTCGGGCTGGACCTGGCCGCGCGGATGGGCTGCCCCGATCCGGCCGTCGCCGCCGCCTGCCTGCGGGGCACCGACGCCGCCGCGATGATGGCGGCCACGCCGATGGTCACCGAGATGCAGTACGAGACCGGGGGCGCGCTGTTGCCGGTCAGCCCCGGGGAGGCGTTCGCGTCGGGCCGGTTCAACCGGGTGCCGGTGCTGTTCGGGATCAACCACGACGAGGAGCGGCTGATGGTGGCCGGGGAGGAGTTCTTCACGGGGCGCCCGCTGACCCGGGAGGAGTACGAGGCCCGGGTCCGGGCGACGTTCGGGGAGCGGGCCGGGCGGGTGCTCGCCGAGTACCCGGTCGGGAACCGGTCGCCCGGGCTCACCCTGGCGACGGTGCAGACCGATCACACCTGGGCGCGGCCGGCCGTGGACACGCTGCGGCTGCTGTCCCGGCGGACACCGACGTTCGGCTACGAGCTGGCCGAGCAGCGCACCCCGGCCATGGTCGGGTTCCCCGAGCTGAGTTTCCCGCTGGGCGCCCCGCACACCGGCGACCTGCCGTACCTGTTCGACATGCCCTTCATGGCCCGCCCCGACGCCGAACAGTCCCGCCTGGCCACCGAGATGATCGGGTACTGGACCCGCTTCGCCCGCACCGGCGACCCGAACGGCGGCGGCGCGCCGTGCTGGCCGGCCCAGACTCCGGGGCGACCGTTCACGATGTCGCTGGACGTGGCCGGCAGCCACGGCACGGACCTCGCGGCGAACCACCGGTACGCCTTCTGGTCCCAGCTCGGCTGACCACAGAGCCCGGGGGCGCCGCATCCACACCGGGTGCGGCGCCCTACGCCGGCCCGCGTCCCACGGCGACCCTGGACCACCCGGCACCGGTCACGGCACCCACGGGCTCGGCCGTTCGGCCCGTTCCCCGTGCCGGGAATGGTGATCACCGATGGCGGATGACACTCTGTTCCGGTGACGACTCCCGCCGCCCCGCCCCCGCCCGCCGAGCGCCCCGCCCGGGCCGGGTTGCCGAAGCCCGTGCTGGTCGGGCTCGCCGTGGTCGGGGCGGTGGCCCTGTTCGTCGGCTCCGCCGCGCTGGTCTACACCCTGAACGGCGGCGGCAGTGCCGGGCACGAGATCCGCTTCGAGATCACGTCGACGGCGACGGACCCGGCCACGGTCAACTGGTCCGGCAACGCCGACTCGGAGATCCTCACGAACGAGCCCCTGCCGTGGTCGAAGACGGTGAGCCTGCGGGACGGCATCGTCGGGGTGACGGCGTCGGCCCCGGCCGGGGTCCTCACGTGCCGGCTGCTGGTCGACGGCAGGCAGGTGGACAGGAACCAGGCGGACCTGGTCGTCAACTGCTCGGCCACCGTGTCCAGGTAGGACGACGACCTCCCGGTCCGGCGGAGGGCTCCACCGGGCAGCGTCGGAGCCCTGCCGGGCCTAGGGTCGGGCCCATGCGCCCACCACTCCACGTCACCGTCTGGGACTCCTCCGCGGACACCGACGCCACCCCCGTCGTCCTCGTGCACGGCACCCTCAACTGGGGCGCCCTCGCGTTCGAGGAACAGAGACCCCTTTCCCGGTACCGGCGGCTGCTCGTCCCCGACCGGCGCGGCTTCGGGGCCAGCCCGGACCTGACCGGCGGCGCGTACACCAGCGACTACGACGTGGACGCCGAGGACATCGTGGAGCTGCTGGGCGCCGGCGCGCACCTGGTCGGCCACTCCTACGGCGGGGTGGTCGCGCTGCTGGCCGCCGGACGCCGGCCCGACCTGGTCGCCTCCCTCGCGCTGATCGAGCCGGCCGCGCACATGCTGGCCCTCGACCGGCCGCTGGTCGCCGGGTCGGTCGCGAACGCGCGCCGGTACATGGCGGGTGCGCGGACGTCGACGGCGGAGGAGTACCTGGAGGTCGTGTTCGGGGACCGGCCCCGCCCGGGGCCGGCGGACCGGCTGCTGCGGGCCGCGCACTCGGCGTTGCACGAGCGGCCCTGTTGGCTGGCGGAGATCCCGACCGGGGCGCTCGCCGAAGCCGCGTTCCCGAAGCTGGTCCTCACCGGCGCCTGGGACATCGACGCGCCCGGGTACCGGCCCGAGATGGGTGCCGTGATCCAACTCGTCGGGGAGGCGGTCGCCGCCCGGATCGGGGCGCGACTCGTCCGGGTCGGGGGCGCGGCGCACGAGGTCCAGCGCGAACAGGCAGAAGCGACAAACGCGCTGCTCACAGACTTGTGGGCTATGTGCGGATAAGTACGCCCGGGTGGGGTGCGGGGGGTCGAGGCGGTGTCGCAGTACCCGAATGATGATCCTGATCTGTCGATCTTTGGTGGCGCAAATCACTACGTGGCATTTGGGGCCTCGCCCGGTCCCGGCTCAGACCAAGGGTGACCTGCATAGACCGCGCACAACTTCGACTCCCACCAAGATCCCTAGCATAGAGACGAAAGTCTTTCAAAAAGAGGTGGAGGCAGATGTGACTACGCCCACGATCTCGGGCTAGAGTACGCGGGTCGTGTCACAGCGTTCCCGTGCTGTGACACGTCGGCGTCGACCCGCCAGGGCCGACGGGGATCGCTACTCCACATGTGGAGCACGCCGCCCTCGGCGGGCCACGGAGCGGCCCGACCGCTTCCTGAAGCCGTTAGCTGGGCGCTCGTTATCAGGAGGACGGATGTCCGCAGTACCTCTCGCCGTCGGCGGGAACGGGGCGGCCCTGACTGGTTCGAACACCACCTACGTGATCATCGCCGCCGCCATCGCGCTCCTCGCGCTCGGCTTCGCGGCAGGTCTCGTCAAGGCGGTTCTCGCCACCGACAAGGGCACCCAGAAGATGCAAGACATCGCCGGGGCCGTACAGGAGGGCGCCAGCGCCTACCTGAACCGCCAGTTCAAGGCGCTGGCAGTACTGGTCGTCATCGCGGTGGGCCTGTTGTGGCTTCTGCCGGCCGATGGCGGCAACTCGATCCGGTTCGGCCGCTCGGCGTTCTTCATCGTCGGCGCGCTGTTCAGCGGCTTCATCGGCTGGGCCGGCATGTCGCTGGCCACCCGCGCGAACCTGCGGGTCGCCGCCGCCGCCCGGATCAGTGAGGGCGGCCGCGAGACCGCCATGCAGATCGCGTTCCGGACCGGCGGCGTCGTCGGCTTCCTCACCGTCGGCCTCGGCCTGTTCGGTGCGGCGCTGGTCGTGCTGCTGTACAAGGGCGACGCGCCCACCGTGCTGGAGGGCTTCGGCTTCGGCGCCGCGCTGCTCGCGATGTTCATGCGGGTCGGCGGCGGCATCTTCACGAAGGCCGCCGACGTCGGCGCCGACCTGGTCGGCAAGATCGAGAAGGGCATCCCGGAGGACGACCCGCGCAACGCCGCGACCATCGCGGACAACGTGGGCGACAACGTGGGTGACTGCGCCGGCATGGCCGCCGACCTGTTCGAGTCGTACGCGGTGACCCTCGTCGCCGCCCTGATCCTCGGCAGCGCGACCTTCGGCAGCGAGGGCCTCGTGTTCCCGCTGATCGTGCCGGCCCTCGGTGTGCTCACCGCCATCATCGGCGTGTTCATCACCCGGCTCCGCAAGAGCGACAAGAGCGGCATGACCGCGATCAACCGCGCCTTCTACATCTCGGCCGCGATCGCCGCGATCCTGTGTGGCGTGGCGTCGTACGCGTACCTGCCGGCCACGTTCGCGGAGCTCGACACCACGGACAAGGCGATCCTCGCGCACGGCGGCGACCCGCGGCTGTTCGCGATCGGCGCCGTCGTCATCGGCATCGTGCTCGCGGCGATCATCCAGGCCCTCACCGGGTACTTCACGGAGACCTCCCGCAAGCCCGTCCGCGACATCGGCAAGTCGGCCCTGACCGGCCCGGCGACCGTCGTGCTCGCCGGCATCTCCGTCGGCCTCGAGTCGGCCGTCTACACCGCGCTGGTGATCGGCGCGGCCGTGTTCGGCGCGTACCTGCTCGGCGGCGGCGTGCTGCTGCTGTCGCTGTTCGCGGTGGCGCTGGCCGGTTGCGGTCTGCTCACCACGGTCGGCGTCATCGTGGCCATGGACACGTTCGGCCCGATCTCCGACAACGCGCAGGGCATCGCCGAGATGTCCGGCGACATCGACGAGAAGGGTGCCCGCACCCTGACCGACCTCGACGCGGTGGGCAACACCACCAAGGCGATCACCAAGGGCATCGCGATCGCCACGGCCGTGCTCGCGGCGACCGCCCTGTTCGGCGCGTTCACGGCGATCCTGCGCACCGCGCTGGAGAAGACCGGCGCGGACGCGGTGTCGACGGTCGAGAAGCTCGACAGGTACATCCTGGACATGCTCAACGTGTCCGACCCGCGCAACCTCGTCGGCCTGATCGTCGGCGCGGCGGTCGTGTTCCTCTTCTCGGGGCTCGCGATCAACGCGGTGTCGCGCTCGGCCATGGCCGTGGTGTTCGAGGTCCGTCGCCAGTTCCGCGAGTTCCCCGGCATCATGGACGGCACCCAGCGTCCGGAGTACGGCAAGGTCGTGGACATCTGCACCCGGGACGCGCAGCGCGAGCTGATCACCCCGGGTCTGCTGGCCGTGATGGCCCCGGTGGCCGTGGGCTTCGGGCTGGGCGTGGGCGCGCTGGGCGCGTACCTGGCCGGCGCGATCGCCACCGGCACCCTGATGGCCGTGTTCCTCGCCAACTCCGGTGGCGCGTGGGACAACGCGAAGAAGATGGTCGAGGACGGCGCGTACGGCGGCAAGGGTTCGCCGGCGCACGAGGCGACCATCATCGGCGACACCGTCGGTGACCCGTTCAAGGACACCGCCGGCCCGGCCATCAACCCGCTGATCAAGGTCATGAACCTGGTCGCGCTGCTCATCGCCCCGGCGGTCGTCCTGCTCAGCCTCGGCGCTGACATGAACAACGGCATCCGGATCGGGATCGCGGTCGCGGCGTCCGCCGTCATCTTCCTCGCGGTGCTGATCAACAAGCGTCGTCCGAGCGCGGTGGACGCCGCCGAGGAGACGAACGGCAGCGAGGCGCAGGAGAAGGTGAACGCGTAACACCACGTTCGATCGAGGGGGCCCGGCGCGTTGGCGTCGGGCCCCCTTGTCTTCGGCGCGGGCGGAAGCCCCTTGGGTGCCGGATGCCCCTCGGGCAGGGCTCGAAAAGAGCCAGATCCCTTTCTGGGTACCGGAAGAGCGGCCCCAACGGGTGTCGGGTGTCCGCCAGGGCGCTGACGAGAGCCGGACGTTTCCAGGGACCCCCCGAGGCCCGGCCCCCGATAGCCTGGTCGGGTGACTGCGCCCAGCTATGACAAGGTCGCCGCCCGCTACCTAAACGAGGTCGGTGACGAACTCGCCGGCAAGCCACTGGACCGGGGACTCCTCCTCGCCCTCCTCGAACTCGCGGGTCCAGGCCCGGTCGCCGACCTGGGCGCGGGCCCCGGGCACGTCGCGGACTTCCTGCGCGGCCACGGGGCCGACGTGTTCGGCCTGGACCTCTCGCAGGGGATGTGCGCCACGGGCGCGGGGCGGTACGCGCTGCCGATGGTCGCCGGCGACCTCACCCGGCTCCCGCTCCGGTCGGGCTCGCTGAGCGCGCTGACGGCCCTGTACACCGTCATCCACCTCTACGCCGAGGACCGCGCCCGCGCGTACGGGGAGTTCGCCCGGGTGCTGCGGCCCGGCGGGTACGCGCTGGTGGCTTTCCACGTGTCCGACGCCGAGCACCTGGCCGGCGAGGCGCTGACGATGGACTCCTGGTGGGGCGAGAGCGTCGACCTGACGTTCCGGTTCCTGGACCCGGCGGCCGAGCAGGGCGGCATGTCCCGGGCGGGGCTGGAGATCGTCAGCACCGTCGAGCGCACGCCGCTCGACCCGGCCGAGCACCAGAGCAACCGGGCCTACCTGCTGGCCAGGAGACCCGTCACGGCGTGACCCATCAGGGGACCCGTCACGGCCTGACCCACCAGGAGACCGCCACGGCCTGACCCGCCAAGGGCCCCGTGACAGGGTGTCCGTGACGTCGCGCCCGGCCCGGCGGCCCGTCAGGACGTGGACTGGCAGTTCTTCGCCGTCGTGAACGCCTTCTTCAACTCCGCCGAGTCCAGCTTGGCCGGATCGGCGGAGTCCGGCTGGTACTCCTGCTTCAACGTCTCCATCGCCGTGGTCACCCCGTCGTAGAACGGCTTGTCCACGTCCGTCGGCAGCCCCTCTATCGTCCGCCGGGCCTTCCCGTAGGCGTCCCGGGCCGCGGCGATGGCCTTGAGGAGCTGGTCGGAGAACTGCGACCCCTTGTCCACGTCGGGCACCCCCGCCCCGGACACGGTGATCCTGGCGGTCTCCGAGGCGCTCTCCGCCCCGCCGAGTAGCCCCAGGAGGCTCTGCTGGGCCTCGTGCGGACTCTTGGCGGTGGCCATGCTGTCCTGGGCGTTCTTGGTGAGCTGGCCGACCTTGACCTGCCAGGTGCGCACGGACACGCACACCGAGTCGGCCCACCGCTCGGGCGCGACGGGGGACTCGCAGCCGGCGAGGAGCCCGCACCCGGTCAGCAGGAGGACGAGGGTCAGAGCTGCGCGGCTGCGTGAGGCCATGCCGGACAGTCTAGGAGCATGTCCCGGGAGCACCGAACAGTCGTACGATGCTCTCGATGAATCAGCTGTCCCTGTTCGCGGCGGAGTCGACCGACCGGAGTCCCCTGGACCTGGCCGGTCTGCTGGCGGGCCCGGGTCAGCTGGTCCGGATGGGCGGCACGGCCCGCGTCTCGGTCGTGGTGGCCGACGAGTGGCGCGCCCTGGCCCTGGCGGGGGAGTACGCGGCCCGGGGCCTGGGCGGCGACCGCACCACGACGGCGGAGGAGCACATCTCCGTCCGGACGGTCTACTCCAAGGAGCTCGCCCCCCTGGGCAACTGGCTGCGCGGCGCGGTGAAGATGCCCCCGGCCGACCTGGAGCTCGACGGGCACAAGCTGCGGCTCTGGGTGATCGCGGCGGGCTGTCCGGGGGACAACCGGAGCTACCACCTGCCGCTGGCCGCCACGGACGAGCGGTCCTGGCGCGCGGTGGGGTCGGCGATCGCCCGGGCGGGGCTCCCGGCGGAGCTGGTCGGGCCCCGGGCGGGCGGCCCGGCGTACCGGATCGTGGGGCGGCGCCGGATGAGCCGGCTGGCCGAGCTGGTGGGGCCCGCTCCGCGCGGGGCGCCGGCTGAGGAGTGGCCGGAGCGGCGCTGAGTACCCCGAAAAATTTTGAAATTACGGTCATATGAGCAGGTTCGAGGGCGAATGAGGGGCCAAATCGCCACCTGCGCAACTGGCCGTTCGGTCGGCGCGTTACGTTTAACTATTGATCGCCGCCTCAAGAAGGCTTGCCTACTGCACTAGGGGACTGGAGTACCGTGCCTCGTTCCACAAGCACCCGCCTGGTCATCGTCGAGTCCGCGGCGAAGGTCAAGATCATCGCGGGCTACCTCGGCTCGGGCTACGTCGTGGAGTCGAGTCTGGGACACGTCCGGGACCTGCCGCGCGGGACGAAGGACCTCCCCGAGGAGTACAAGAAGCAGCCCTGGGCGTATCTGGGCGTCAACGTCGACGACAACTTCACCCCGGTCTACGTGATCAGCGCGGACCGCAAGAAGCAGATCACCAAGCTGAAAGCCCTGATCAAGGACGCCGACGAGCTCTACCTCGCCACAGACGGCGACCGTGAGGGCGAGGCCATCGCCTGGCACCTGATCGAGACGCTCAAGCCCAAGATCCCCGTCCGGCGGATGGTCTTCAACGAGATCACCAAGCCGGCGATCCTCGCGGCGGTGGACAACCTCCGCGACCTGGACAAGGACCTGGTCGACGCCCAGGAGGCGCGCCGGATCCTGGACCGCCTCTACGGGTACGACGTCTCGGCCGTCCTCTGGAAGAAGGTCCAGCGCGGCCTCTCGGCGGGCCGGGTCCAGTCGATCGCCACCCGGATCGTGGTGGAGCGCGAGCGGCAGCGGATGGCCTTCCACGCCGCGACCTACTGGGACATCCTGGCGGCGCTCGTCGGCGGCAAGGAGAAGGGCGCGTTCACGGCGACCCTCAACGCCCTCGACGGCGTGAAGACGGCGACCGGCAAGGACTTCGACCCGGCGACCGGCCAGGTCCGGGTCGGCACCCAGGTCGTGCACCTCGACGAGCAGGGCGCCCGGGGTCTGGCGGCCCGCCTGGAGGGCCGCGACTTCGTGGTGGACCGGGTCGAGGAGAAGCCGTACCGGCGCAAGCCCTACGCGCCGTTCATCACCTCCACCCTGCAGCAGGAGGCGTCGCGGAAGCTGCGGTACTCCTCGCAGCAGACGATGCGGGTGGCCCAGCGGCTGTACGAGAACGGTTACATCACCTACATGCGTACCGACTCGACGAACCTGTCGCAGACGGCGCTCAACGCGGCCCGCCAGCAGGTCCGCGAGCTGTACGGTGACCGGTTCGTGCCCCCGCAGCCCCGGTTGTACACGAAGAAGGCCAAGAACGCCCAGGAGGCCCACGAGGCCATCCGACCGGCCGGTGACGCGTTCCGCACCCCGGGCGACGTGGCCAAGGAGATGCCGGTCGACGAGCTGAAGCTCTACGAGCTGATCTGGCGGCGCACGATCGCGTCCCAGATGACCGACGCGATCGGCAACTCGACCTCGGTCCGGATCAAGGCGAGCACGACGAGCGGCGAGGTCTGCGACTTCACCGCGTCCGGCAAGACGATCACGGACCCGGGCTTCCTGAAGGCGTACGTCGAGTCCACCGACGACGAGAACGAGGAGTCCGAGGACCAGGAGAGCCGGCTGCCGGTGCTGGTCAAGGGCGACCAGCTGCGGGCCGACGCGCTGACCCCCACCGGGCACACCACCCAGCCGCCGTCGCGGTACACGGAGGCCTCGCTGATCAAGGCGATGGAGGAGCTGGGCGTCGGCCGCCCGTCGACGTACACCCCGACGATCCAGACGATCCAGGACCGGGAGTACGTCTTCAAGAAGGGCCAGGCCCTCATCCCGTCCTTCACGGCGTTCGCGGTGATCCAGCTCCTGGAGCAGTACTACCCGCGCCTGGTGGACTACAACTTCACGGCCTCGATGGAAGACGAGCTCGACCAGATCGCGGGCGGCGAGTCCGCGTCCGTCGACTTCCTGCGCGGGTTCTACTTCGGCGGCGAGGACGGCCCCGAGGGTTCGGTGGCCCGCTCCGGCGGCCTGCAGAAGATGGTCACGGAGAACCTGACCGAGATCGACGCGCGCGCCGTCAACTCCATCCCACTGTTCGACGACGTGGTCGTCCGGGTCGGCCGCTACGGTCCGTACCTGCAGAAGGGTGAGGACGCCGAGGCCCGCGCCGCCATCCCGGAGGGGGTGGCCCCCGACGAGCTGACCCGGGAGAAGGTCGAGGAGCTGTTCATCGGCGGTAACGGTGAGCGCGACCTCGGGCCGCACCCGGAGACCGGCGAGCCGATCCTGGTGAAGACGGGCCGCTACGGTCCGTACATCTCCAGCGGGGAGAAGTCGGCGTCGCTGTTCAAGACGCAGTCCCCGGAGACGGTCACGTTCGACGAGGCGGTGCAGCTCCTGACGCTGCCGCGCGTGGTCGGCAAGGACCCGGAGGGCGAGGAGATCGTCGCCACCTCGGGCCGCTACGGGCCGTACATCAAGCGCGGCACGGACTCGCGGTCGATCGAGACCGAGGAGCAGATCTTCACGATCACCCTGGACGAGGCGCTGGCGATCCTGGCCCAGCCGAAGACGCGGGCCGCCCGGGGTGCCGCCAAGCCGCCACTGCGGGAGATGGGTCCGGACCCGGTCACCCAGAACCCGCTGGTCATCAAGGACGGCCGGTTCGGGCCGTACGTGACGGACGGCGAGTACAACGCGTCGCTGCGCCGGGGTGACACGGTCGAGGAGCTGACGATCGAGAAGGCTTCGGAGATGCTCGCCGAGAAGCGGGCGGCCGGGCCGGTGAAGAAGAAGGCGACCAAGAAGGCCGCGACGAAGAAGGCCGACGCCCCGACCGCGAAGAAGGCGGCGGCGGCCAAGAAGACGACGGCCGCGAAGAAGACCACGGCTGCGAAGAAGGCTCCCGCCAAGAAGGCGGCGGCCCCGGTCAAGGAGCTGACCGAGACGCAGAAGGCCAACCTGGCGGTGAAGGCCGCGATGGCCGCCGCGAAGAAGGCCGCGAAGGCGGCGGCCTCGGCCGAGTAGACCCTTCGGGGAGGTGCCGCCGCCCGCGCCGGACGGCGGCACCTTTCCGAGGCCTCCCCAGGCCCTGTTCCGACGGCCCCTCGGGGCCGGAAGACCTAGATCCCGAACACCTTTTCCGTGTACGCGTTCGCGAACCGCCGCCCCGGGTCCAGCTCCTCGCGCAGCCCCAGGAACTCGTCGAACCGGGGATAGGCCGGCCGCAGGTCCTCGGCCGTCCGGTAGTTCATCTTCCCCCAGTGCGGCCGCCCCCCGAGGTCCAGCGCCATCCGCTCGAACTCCCGGAAGTACTCCTCGTACGGCATCCCCAGGTACTGGTGGATCGCGATGTAGCACGAGTCGCGGCCATAGGACGGCGACAGCCACAGCTCGTCGGCCGCCGCGCACCGCACCTCGACCGGGAACACGATGTTGTAGGGCAGCCCCGCGATCACCCGCTGGAGCCCGGCGAACGCCTCCCGGAGCACGGCGCGCGGGAAGCTGTACTCCATCTCCACGAACCGCACCCGGCGCGGCGAGCAGAACACCCGGTGCGAGGCCCCGGTGAACTCGCGCGCGGACAGCACCCGCGCCGACAGCCGGGTGATCGACGGCACGAGTCCCGGCGCGGCCCGCCCGACCCGGCACAGCCCGTCGAACGCGGTGTTGGACAGGAAGTCGTCCTCCAGCCAGCTCTTGAACCCGCCGAGCGGCCGGTCGTCGCGCTCGACCCGGTTGTTGGCCTTGGTGAGCGCGCGGTCGGTGTACGGGAACCAGTAGAACTCGAAGTGGTCGTTGGCGGCGAACAGGTCCTCGTACCCGGCGAGGACGTCGGCCAGGGGGACCGGGCCCTCGGTGGCGTGCAGGACGAACGCCGGGCAGCAGCGGAGTGTGACCTCGGTGAGCACCCCGAGCGCGCCGACCCCGACGACGGCCCCGTCGAACCCGGGCCCGCCCTTCGTGAACCTGCGGACCTCCCCGGTGCCGGTGACCAGCTCCACGGCCTCCACGAACGTGGCCAGGCCGCCGAGTCGGGAACCCGTCCCGTGGGTACCCGTCGAAATGGCCCCCGCGATCGTCTGGGCGTCGATGTCGCCCAGGTTGGGCAGGGCCAGGCCGTGGGAGGCCAGCAGGGGGTTGAGCACGTGCAGCGGCATGCCCGCACCCACGGTGACCAGGTCGTTCTCGATCCGGATCAGGTCGGCGAACCCGTCGAGGGACAGCCGGAGTCCCGTCGTGACGGCCGCCGCGCTGAAGGAGTGCCCGGAGCCGAGCGCTTTTATCGGACCATCGAAGGCCTTGATGGCATCGATAAGCTCGTCCCGAGAGCCCGGGGTAACCGCCCTTGCCGCGGTCTCGCGCTGGTTGCCGGCCCAGTTCCGCCATTCCTGCATGTGACGTGAGTACTCTTCATGTCTGCCCCACGTCAAGGGGCCGGAGGGGGACGGCTCCAGTTCGCTGGGACGAATCGGGCATGATGTGCAGACGGTTAGTGTACGGACACGGAGGCACTAGGACATGGCGGTTAATCAGGTACGCAGCGGGCCACTGCGCCGACTGCCGGTGCAGGAGCGGAGCGCCGCGCGCGTCGAGCGGATGCTGGACGCCTGCGCCGCCCTGGTCGACGAGCTCGGTTACGAGGACCTCACCACCACCCTCGTCGCGGAGCGCGCGGAGGTCGCGATCGGCTCGGTCTACCAGTTCTTCCCGGACAAGCGGGCCCTGGTCCAGGCGCTCACGGAACGCAACCTCGGGGAGTACCTGCGCCGGATCGGCGAGCGGTTCGCCGCCGAGACGGTCGTGCACTGGTGGGACGGCGTGGACGCGGTCATCGAGGAGTACATCGCCCTGCGCCGCGACCTGCCCGGGTTCCGCACCCTGCACTTCGGCGACGTGGTCGACGTGCACCTGCTCGACCCGGAGCTCGACAACAACGCGGCCATCGCGGCGCGGCTCGGCGGGCTGCTCGCGGACCGGTTCGGGGTGAACCCGCCCGAGCTCCAGCTGGCGGTGGCCGTGGAGACCGGCGACGCGCTGATCAAGTTGGCGTTCCGGCGCGACCCGAACGGGGATCCCGAGGTGCTGGCCGAGGGCAAGGCGATGATCCGCGAGTACCTGGCGAAGCACGTCTAGCTCCTGAGCCCCGGACAGCCCGGCCGTCCGGGGCTCCGCCACGGGAGTCCGACCGCTACCAGCGGCGTTTGAGCACGATCGGGCGGTGGGGGCGGTGCTCGCCGGCCAGCTCGCCGAGGAACGTCCGCATGGACAGGCTGCGCTGGTCGGCGGGAAGCCTGTCGTAGGCCTCGCGGGCGCGCTGCCGGGCACCGGCCCGGTCGCCCGCGTCGTGCTCGATGGCGGCCCGGTGCAGTTGCAGGTGCACCGCGTAACGGGCGTGCCCCGCGGGGAGGACCGCCTCGGCCTTGTCCGTGACGGCGGCCGCGCGGGGGTGGCCGAGCCCGGCGAGGATGCCGGAGACGCTGACCTGGTGTCGCCAGTAGGCGATGTCGTAGTCGCTGCCGGCGGAGTCGGAGCCGGAGACGGCCAGCGCCCGGTCGGCGGCGTCGAGCTCGCCTGACAGCTCCCGGTCGTCGCGGGCGCCGAGGGCGGCCCGGGTCAGGTGCGCCCAGACCAGGCCGGTGGTGGGCTGCTGGGCCACCGCGACGGCCTCCTCGGCCCATCGCAGGGCCCGTGGGTGCAGCTCCGGGGTGCTCTCCAGCACCTGGGCGGCGCGGGCGCGGGACCACACCTGGGCGGCGTTGTCCCCGGAGGCGTCGGCGTGCGCGATGCCGCGTTCGAACCAGCCGATCGCGTTCTGCGGGCCGGTCGACGTCGGCGAGGTCTGCCCGAACAGGGTGGCGAACCGGGACGTGAGTTCCAGGTGGCGCGGCGTGGACCTGCCCGAACGCAGGATCGTTAGGTCGCCGAACAGGCCGGCGCGGACGGTGGGCACTTTGGCGATGGACATGTAGTCCGTGGCGCGGGTGGACAGAACCTGCCGCCAGTCGTCGAGGCCGCGCAGCCCGGTCGCCTCGGAGGCCAGAGCGGCCTCCAGGTCCAGGGCCAGGACCGCCGGGGTGACGGTGGCTGCCGCCGCCAGGAACGCGATGACTTCTCTGCGTCGCATCATGTCCGGGTACACCTCTCCGTAGATGGCGACGATCCGCCGGGTGACCGGCCTGCGGCCGTCTTCCATGTTGGCCAGGTAGCTCCGGCTGACCCCGCAACGGCTGGCCATGGCCTTGATCTGGCCACCAGCCCGCTGACGTTCAGCTTTCAAGATGCCGCCAACAGTTGCCATGGACTCACATTCTTCCGCACAAAGGCCGCAGACCCACCGGCAAGGAACAGGTAGGAACACCTACGCGCGCCCGGACCGTGGCCCTCCGGGCTCCCCGACTGACAGGCTTCTCTCTGCGCCAGCGCACCCGGTCGACGACATCGCCGGCCGGACCGCGTCCTGCCGACCCCGCCGGGCGGCGCGTCCACATCGGAAGGAGGTCCCTTCTGACCCCGGAGGGCTGTATCCATGCTCGAACTTTCCGACGACCAGCGCAACCATTTGTCCATGTGCGTGGTCGGCCTCGTCGCCGAATACGGCCCGGGAGACCTGGACGCACTCATCTTCCGTGACCCGCGCGGCCGGTTCGGGATCAGCGGGGGCCCGGGCGCCCCGGCAGGCTGTGCGCCGGTCATCACCCGCGCCCAGGTCGACCGGCTCATGGTGACCCACGTGTTCGTACCCCACGATTTCCAAAGCCCTTCAAGCCTTGCGATGTTCGTGGAGTACGTCCGCCAGGCGGTGCGGCTGTCGTGATTGGCCAGACCATGGCGCGGCGGAGGGGCGGGCCGGGTGGGCCCGCCCCGGACGGTCAGTGCTCGCGGGTGGCCGTCAGGCAGGTGGTGCAGCTCGACTCGCGGAAGTGCTCCTTCCAGACCTGCTGGGTGCTCGCGCTGTTGCAGGTCAGCTGGTAGAGCGCCGTACCCGAGTTGGAGTGGTTGAGGCACTTGCCGCTGTTCACGTTCTTGATCATGTAGTTGGTGGTGCCGTTCGGGTTGGCGCTGTGGTACTGCACCTTCCACTGCTGGTTCGCGCCGCCCGAGCACGCCCACTGCTGGACCGTGCCGCCGTCGGCCGTGGACCAGTTCGCCAGGTCGAGGCACTTGCCGCTGTGCTGGGCCACGATCTGCACGCCGGCACCGGAGGACTGGAACGTGAACTGCTGGTTGCCCGAGCCGCTGGAGTTGGGGACCTTGCAGCCGAACTCCTGCACGATCGCGCCGTTGGCCGTCGAGCGGTCCTTGACGTCGATGCACAGGCCGGTGGCCTTGTTCGAGTACTGCAACCACCAGACGTCGGCCTGCGCGGCGGACGGGGCCAGCGTGACGAACGCGACCGCGGCGGCGGCCAGCGTCATGAGAATGCGCTTCAACATGAGACCTCATTTCCTGGGTACTGGGCGGAGCTGGGTTGCATAGTTGCCCCACTCGGCACACAGCCGCGCACACACGTGCGTGTGCATGCCGACGGCGACGGGAGACCACAGTGGAGCTGCGTGTCCTCGGGGTGCTGGAGATCCGGGAAGGGCGCTCCACGACCGCGCCCCGGCGGCGGCTGACCAGGGTGCTGCTCGGCATGCTCGCGTTGCGCGCCAACCTCCCGCTGTCCACCGACACGATCGTGGAGGCGCTGTGGGACGGGGCCCCGCCGCGTTCGGCCCGGGCCAACCTGCGGTCCTATGTGGCCGAACTCCGCCGGCTGCTGCCCGGCGCGGAGCCCGCCGATCCCCGGGTGGAGGCCGTGCGCGGCGGGTACCTGCTGCGGGTCGGCACCCTCGGCCTGGACGTGCTGCGCTTCGAGGCCCTGGCCGCCGAGGGCCGCCAACACCTGGCCGACGGCGGGTACGGGTCGGCCGCCGACCGGCTCGGCCGCGCCTCGGCCCTGTGGCGGGGGCCGGTGCTGGCCGGGCTGGAGGTCCCCGGGGCGGTGGCCGCCGAGGCGCGCCTCCTGGAGGACCGGCGGCTCGACGTCACCGAGGACGCGATCGACGCCCGGCTCGCGCTCGCCCAGCACGCGGACCTGGCCTGCCAGCTGCCGACCCTGATCGCGGGCCACGAGCTGCGCGAACGCCGGTGGGGCCAGCTGATGCTCGCCCTGTACCGGTGCGGCCGGCAGGCGGAGGCCCTGGAGACCTACCAGCGGCTGTACCGGCTGCTGGCCGACGAACTGGGGGTCGAGCCGGGGCCGGCCAGCCGGGAGCTGCACTGCCGGATCCTGCGCTCGGATCCGGGGCTGTCCATGGCACCGGCCCGCCCGGGTACCGGCCGCCCCTGGCAGCTCCCGCCCGCCCCGGCGGTCTTCACCGGCCGCACCCCGGAACTGACCCAGCTCGACACCGCGATGCGCCCATCACCCACCCCGCGCGCGCCCATCACCCTCACCGTCCTCAGCGGCACCGCCGGAGTCGGCAAGACGGCCCTCGCCCTGCACTGGGCGCACCGGGCCCGCGAACAGTTCCCCGACGGCTGCCTGTACGTGGACCTGCGCGGCTACGGCCCCGACCAGCCCCGCCAGCCCGAGGACGTGCTGGTCGAGTTCCTGCAGGCCCTCGGCGCGGAGGCGCCCCGCGACCTGACCGGCGCGTACCGCACGGTGCTCGCCGGCCGCCGGCTGCTCGTCGTCCTCGACAACGCGTACTCCGCCGACCAGGTCCGGCCCCTGCTGCCCGGCGACTCGTGCGGGGTGCTCGTCACCAGCCGGGACGCGCTGGCCGGCCTGGTGGCCCGGGACGGCGCGACCCGGGTCGACGTGGACCTGCTCCCGGTCGCCGACGCCGTGGACCTGCTGCGTGCCCTGATCGGCAGCCGGGCCGAGGCCGAGCCCGGTACCGCCGAGACCCTCGCGCACCGGTGCGCCCGGCTGCCCCTCGCGCTGCGGATCGCCGCCGAGCTGGTGGCCGACGCCCCGGCGACCACCCTGGCGGAGCTGGCCGGGGAGCTCGCGGACGTGCAGCACCGGCTCGACGTGCTCGACGCGGGCGGGGACGCCCGGACGGCCGTCCGGGCGGTGCTGTCCTGGTCCGACCGGCACCTGTCCGCCGGGGCGGCCCGGGCGTTCCGGCTGCTGGGGCTGCACCCGGGAAGACACTTCGACGGGTACGCGCTCGGCGCGCTCGCCGACGCCCCGCCCCGGGCCCTGCTCGGCGCCCTGCTGCGCGCGCACCTGATCCACGAGGTGTCCCCGGGCCGGTACGCGTCCCACGACCTGCTGCGCGGGTACGCCCACGAACTGGCGGCCGGGCTCGACGAGCGGCCCGCAGCGGTGGCCCGGCTGCTCGACCAGCAGGCGTACACGGCGTCGGTGGCGATGGACCTGGTGTACCCGTACGAGGCGCACCGCCGCCCCAAGGCCGTCGAGCCGACCGTGCCCACCGAGGCGTTCGCGGGGCCCGACGCCGCCCGGGCCTGGCTCGACGCGGAACTCGGCAACCTGCTCGCGGCCGTCCGGCTCGCCGCCCGGGGCCCGTGGTCCGGGCACCTGGCGACCCTGTCGGGCACCCTGCACCGGCACCTGTACACCCGGGGCCGGTACGCCGACATGCTCGACGTGCACGGCCTGGCCCTCGACGCGGCCCGGGCGGCGGCCGACCCGCGCGCCGAGGCGGCGGCCCTGCACGACCGGGGGATCGCGCTGGTCCGCCTGGGCCGGCACGACGAGGCGGGCGCGGACCTGACCCGCGCGCTGGCCGTCCGGGTGGAGACCGGCGACCGGGCCGGCGAGGGCGCGACGAGACACGGGCTCGGCATGCTCGCCAACCAGCTGTCCCGACCGGAGGAGGCGCTCGACCAGTTCCGCCGGGCGCTCGCCCTCGGCCGGGAGGTGGGGGACCTGGCCGCCGAGGGCGCGGTACTCGGCAACATCGGCCTCGTGCACGAGTGGCTGGGCGAGTGGCCGGCGGCGCTGGACTGCTACGACCGGGCGCTGGCGATCCACCGCGCGAGCGGCTTCCGGACCGGTGAGGGCGACACCCTGAACAACCTCGCGATCGTGCACCGGCAGGCCGGCCGGATCCCGGAGGCGGTCGAGCACCTGGAACGGGCCCTGGAGGTGTACCGGGAGACCGGCGACCGGGGCGGGGTGGGCGTGGCGCTGAACAACCTCGGGCTGGCCGCCACGAACCGGGGCGACGGGGCGACCGCCCGCCGACACCTCGACGAGGCCCTGGCCGTGCACCGCGAACTGGGCAGCCGGGTCGCCGAGCTGGAGACCCTCAACATCCTGGGCCTGCTCGACCACCGCGAGGGCCGCAGGGACGACGCGGTGGCCCGGTTCCGGGGCACCGTGGCCCTCGCCGTGGACCTCGGGTCACCCGGCGGCCTGATGAACGCCCACCACGGGCTCGGCCTGGCCCTGGAGGCGGTGGGCCGGCACCCGGCGGCCCTGGTGCACCACGAGGCCGCCGTGGGGCTCGCCAGGGGCTGCGGGGCCCGTTCCTCGGAGGCGGACGCGCTGGCGGGCGCGGCCCGGTGCGCCCCGGACCCGGCGGAGGCGGCCCGGTTCCGCGCGGCGGCCGACGCCCTCTACGCGGCGCTGGGCGTCCCGGCCGGGTCGGTGGTCACCGCCTAGAGGAACGCCTTCCCCTCGCCCCGATAGGTGGGGAACACGTCCACCACCCGGTCCCCCTCCACCACGTGCAGCTCGTTGACGTGCTCGCACAGCTCCCCGGCCTTCGCGTGCCGGAACCACACCCGGTCCCCGACCCGCAGCGCGTCGGCCCCGGGCCCGTGCAGCGGCGTCTGTACCTCACCGGCCCCCTCGGAACCACTCAGGGCAAGACCCTTCGGCAGGTACGGGCTGGGCAGGCGGCTGCCGTGCGCCGGACCGGAGGCGATCCAGCCGCCGCCGAGCACGGTCGCGATGCCCGGGGCGGGGCGGCGGACCACGGACAGTGCGAAGAGGGCGGCCGGGCGGGGCTGCCAGGCGGAGTACCCGTCGAAGAGGGTCGGGCCGAACAGGCCGCTGCCGGCGGTCAGCTCGGTGACGGCGTCCTCGGCCGTGGTCAGGTGCAGGCTGCCGGTGCCGCCGCCGTTGACGAACTCCAGCTCCGCGTGCCGGCGCACCGCCGCGACGGCCGCCGCCCGGCGCTCGGCCAACTCGGCGACGGACCGGCGCTGGATGAACCGGATCACCCGGCTGTAGGCGCGCCGGCCCGGCTGGGCGTCGCCGAGCCCGGCGATCTGGGCCTCGTACGCCATGATGCCGACCAGGGTGAAGCCCCGGCGCGCGGCGATCCGCCCGGCGAACTCCCCGAGCGCGGCGGCGCTGTGCAGGGGCGAGCGCCGGACCCCGATGTGCGCCCCGAACGGCCGCCAGGACGCGTCGAGTTCCAGACAGAGTCGGAAGTCGGGCCGCGCGCCCGGTGCCACGACGGCGTCGATCAGGTCAAGCTGTGCGGGGTCGTCGACCATCAGCGTGATCTTGTCGGCGTGCTTGACCAGGTCGGCGAGCCCGCCCCGGTCGGCCGTCGGGTACGCGACCAGGATGTCGTCGCTGGTGCCCGTCTCGGCGAGCCAGAGCGCCTCGGCGAGGGTGAAGGCCATGACCCCCGCGTACCCGGGGAGGGCCAGGGCTCGTTGGATGAGGGGCCGACAGCGGACCGACTTGCTGGCGACACGGATCGGCTTGCCGCCCGCCCGCTGGAGCATGGCGGCGGCGTTGGCGTCGAAGGCGGCGGAGTCGACCACCGCGAACGGCGGGTCGAGATCGGTGGTCGCTAGGTCATAGCGCGCAGGCATGGCCCAGCTTAACGCGAAACTCGCTCACATTGATGGTGCCACCGAGTCCGACGGCCAACAGTTATACAGTGATCGGCAGTATCAGGCGTTCGAGTTGGGGGATTCGTCATCAGCGCGCAGGTCGATCTGTCCAGCGGAGCCGACGTCCGCGCGATTCTGCGAATCCGGCCGTTCCGTCGTCTCTGGCTCGTCCTCAGCCTCTCCTCCTTCGGGGACTGGCTCGGACTCATGGCCACCGCCATCTTCGCCACCGCCCAGGTCAACTCCTCGGCGGCCAAGGGCGCCGCCTTCGGTGGCGTGATCGCCATCCGGCTGCTCCCGGCCCTCGTGCTCGGCCCGATCGCGGGCGTGTTCGCGGACCGTTTCGACCGCCGGTACACGATGGTGGTCTGCGATATTCTGCGGTTTGTCCTGTTCGCCTCGATCCCGCTGGTCGGCACGATCGCCGACAACGCCGGGGTCGCGATCAGCTGGGCCGCGATCGCCACGTTCCTGATCGAGGCGGTCGGCATGATCTGGGCCCCCGCCAAGGAGGCCTCGGTCCCGAACCTGCTGCCCAAGGGCAAGCTCGAACGGGCCAACCAGCTCAGCCTCGTCATGACCTACGGCGTCGCCCCGGTGTCCGCCGCGCTCACGATCATCGTGGTGTCCTCGCTGCTCAAGGACCAGGCGAACACCTGGGCCTCCTCGTCGAACATCGCGCTGTACTTCAACGCGCTCACCTTCCTCGCCGCCGCCGTGACCGTGTTCTTCGGGATCAAGGAGATCAGCGGCCGCAGCGCCCGGCAGGCCAAGGGCGAGGGCGTGCTCACCCAGTTCCTCGACGGCTGGCGGTACGTGGGCCGCACCCCGCTCGTCCGGGGCCTCGTCTTCGGCATGCTCGGCGCGTTCGCCGGCGCGGGCGTGGTCATCGGCGCCGGCCCGTTCTACGCCGAGTCCCTGGGCGGCGGCGACGCCTCGTTCGGCATGCTGTTCGGCTCGCTGTTCATCGGCCTCGCGGTCGGGATCGCCCTCGGCCCCCGGATCATCGGCACCCTGTCCCGCAAGCGCTGGTTCGGCGCGAGCATCGTGATGGCCAGCTGCGCCGTGTTCCTGCTCGCCATCTCCCCGCACCTGGCCATCGCCGTGTTCGGCGCGCTGCTCGTCGGCTCCGGGGCCGGCATGGCCTTCCTCGCCGGTACCACGATGCTCGGCACCGAGATCGGCGACGAGGTCCGGGGCCGGGTCTTCGGCTTCATCTGGACCGCCGTGCGGGTCGTGCTCATGCTCAGCATCTCCCTGTCGGCCACCCTGGCCGGCTTCGGCGGCACCCGGCTCATCTTCGGCGCGCACATCTCCTTCACCCGGATCCTGCTCGCCGCCGCCGGCATCGTCGGCGCGCTCGCCGGGGTGATGGCCTTCCGCCAGATGGACGACCGCCGGGGGGTACCGGTCCTCGGCGACATCTGGGGCGCGCTCACCCGCCGGCCGCTCAGCATCGGCGAACCCGACCCCGGCAAGGGCCTGTTCATCGTGTTCGAGGGCGGCGAGGGGGTCGGCAAGTCCACCCAGGTCGTCAAGCTCGCCGCCTGGCTGCGCCTCCGGGGCTCCGAACCCGTCGTCACCCGCGAACCCGGGGCCACCGACATCGGCATGCGGATCCGGGGCCTGGTCCTCGACGGCAAGGACGACATCTCGCCGCGCGCCGAGGCCCTGCTGTACGCGGCAGACCGGGCCCAGCACGTCTCCGAGGTGCTCCGGCCCGCGCTCACCGAGGGCAAGGTCGTGATCAGCGACCGGTACGTGGACTCCTCGCTCGCGTACCAGGGCGCCGGCCGCACCATGGCCACCGACGAGATCAGCTGGCTGTCCACCTGGGCGACCGGCGCGCTCAAGCCCGACCTGACCATCCTGATCGACCTCGACCCGGCGGTCGGGCTGACCCGGGCCAAGGCGCGCAGCGGGGCCGACCGGATCGAGTCGGAGTCCCTGGCGTTCCACGAGCGGGTCCGGTACGCGTTCCTCGACCTCGCCGGGGCCGACGCCGCCAACTACCTGGTCATCGACGGCACCGGAGACCCGGAGAAGATCGCGCTGGAGATCCGGGACCGGGTGGACGCGCTCCTCGTCCGGGAAGCGGCCCATGTCTGACGTCTGGGCCGACCTGGCCGGGCAGGACGACGCCGTCGTCACCCTGCGCCGCGCCGCCCTGGCCGCCGACGCCATCGTGCGCGGCGAACAGGTGCCGGCCGGCGCCATGACCCACGCCTGGCTGTTCACCGGCCCGCCCGGCTCCGGCCGGTCCGTGGCCGCCCGGGCGTTCGCCGCCGCGCTCCAGTGTCCCGACGGCGGCTGCGGCACCTGTCCCGCCTGCCACACCGTGCTCGGTGGGACGCACGCCGACGTGCGGTTCGTGGTCCCCGAGGGGCTGTCGATCGCGGTCAGCGAGATGCGCGCCCTCGTCCTGCGCGCCGCCAGCTCCCCGACCGGGGGCCGCTGGCAGGTGCTCCTCGTCGAGGACGCCGACCGGCTCACCGAGGCGGCTGGCAACGCGCTGCTCAAGGCGATCGAGGAACCTCCACCCCGGACGGTCTTCCTGCTGTGTACGCCGTCCACGCACCCCGACGACATCTCCGTGACGATCCGCTCCCGGTGCCGGGTGGTCGCCCTGGGCACCCCGAACATCGAGTCCATCGCCCGGGTACTCGTCGAACGCGACGGCATCGCCCCCGCCGACGCCCAGTGGGCCGCGGCGGCCGCCCAGGGCCACGTGGGGCGGGCCCGCCGCCTCGCCCGGGACCCGGAGGCCCGCGCCCGCCGCGAGGAGGTCCTGGGCCTGCCGCGCCGGCTCACCAACATCAGCGCGGCCTTCGACGCCGCCGCGACCCTGATCTCCGCGTCCGAGGCCGAGGCCGCCGCGTCCGTCGCCGAGCTGTCGGTGAAGGAGAAGGCCGAGCTGGAGATGGCACTGGGCGCGGGGGGTACGGGCAAGGGGTCCGGCGGGGCGGTCCGTGGCTCGGCCGGCATCCTCAAGGATCTCGAACGCCGGCAGAAGTCCCGGGCCACCCGGGCCCAGCGCGACGCCCTCGACCGGGCGCTGATGGACCTCGCCGGCCTGTACCGCGACGTGCTCGCCCTGACGCTGAAGTCCCCGGCCCGGCCGATCCACGCGGACCGGGCGGACATGGCGCGGGCCGCCGCCGAACGGTGGACGCCGGAGTCGACGCTGCGCCGGCTGGAGGCGGTCCTCGCGTGCCGGGAGGCGATCGACGCGAACGTCAAGCCCCGGATCGCCGTCGAGTCGATGATGCTGTCCCTCTGGCAGGGCTGAGAGCCGACCCCCGGGTGGTCGGGTCGGCCGGCACCTCGTACTTGAAAAGTAGCCTTTGACCTGGCTCTTCGTGGTGGCGGTGCCATCCGGCTCAGGGGTGCGGCTGGACCTCGCGCCGGGGTAGGCCCGTCTCGGCGTCGCGGAGGGCGCGGGTGGTGACCCGGGAGGCGAGCGGGAGCGCGGCGAGCGCGAGCCCGACGGCCGCCGCGACGAAGGTGGCCCGGATGCCGACTCCCCGGCCGAGCAGGCCCCCGGCGAGGGCGCCGAACGGCACGACGCCCAGGACGACCAGCCGGTAGGCGGCGGTGACCCGGCCGAGGAGTGCGTCGGGGACCGCCGCCTGGCGCAGGGTGCTGACGACGATCTGGTTCATCGCGGTGGCCACGGCGGCGCCGAACATGCCGGCCAGGGCGAGGGGCGTGTCGTGGCCCAGGCCGAGGAGGGCGTAGCTGGCGGCCGGGGCGAGGGCGGCGAGCCAGGTGGTGGGGCCGCCGCCGATCCGGGGCACGACGTGCTCGGCGAGCAGCGAGCCGGCGATCGCACCGGCGGCGGGGACGGCGATGAACAGGCCGTAGCGGGAGGTGGGCACCTGGTACGGGCCGGTGACCAGCAGGACGAGCAGCCCGCCGGTGGCCGCGCCGAAGAAGTTGATCGCCGCCGAGATGAAGGCGACCCGGCGGAGCAGGTCGTGCCGCCAGAAGTGCGCCCAGCCGGAGCGGATGTCCTGGCCGACGCTGGTCGGGGTCGCCCGGCGCCGTTCCCGTTCCCCCTCGGTCGGCCGGAGCGCGGGCAGCAGCAGGGCCGCCGCGCCGGCCAGGGCGAACGCGACCGCGCCGGTGTAGAAGGCCGCCGACGCCGCCAGCGCGAACAACGCGGCCCCGGCGGGCGGGCCGACGAACGTGTTGATGACGGACTGGGTGGCGAACAGCCGGCCGTTGGCGCGTTCGAGCCGCTCCCGGGGCAGGAGCCGGGGCGGGATGGTCAGGGCGGCGTTGTCGACCAGCGTCTCGGCGCAACCGGCGAGGAAGACGGCGGCGTAGAGCAGGGCGACGTGCCGCCCACCGTTCGCCAGGGCCACCGCGAGCAGCGCGAACCCGGCCGCGCGCAGCCAGTTGCCGGCGGTGAGGATCCGGCGGCGGTCCATCCGGTCGGCGAGCGCGCCGGCGGGGAGGGTCGCGACCAGCCAGGGCAGGAACTGCACCACCGTCATCCCCGCCACCGCGAGCGGGTCCCGGGTCAGGGTGGCGACGAGCAGCGGCGCGGCGGCCTGGAGCAGCCCGTCGGCCAGATTCGAGGACGCCTGGGACGCCCAGAGCGCCGCGAACGAGCCGCGTGGGGCGGGCATAGGACCTCCTCCTCATGGGTTATTGCCTGATCAGGCATGAGCATGCCACGTGATCACCTCACATGCAATAATTCATTCACCCATGAGAGGGGTACTCGTGAAGTTCGGCCACATCGCGGGCGACCGCATGCTCGACCTGGTGAACACCGTCGATTGGCGCCTCGGCGGGGCCGAACGCGTGGAGAAGCTGGCGACCTACGCCGACGTGCTCGACTGGTGCGCCGAGTCCGGGCTGCTCGGCGCGGACGAGGCCGTGGCCCTGAGCGCCCTGGCCGCCCGGGACGACGCCCGCGCCGAGCGGGAACGGCTCCTGGTCCTGACGGCCCGCGAACGGGTCTACGCGGCGCTCTTCGAGGACGACCCCGGGGCCGCCGGGCACCTCGCGGAGCTGTACCGGGCGGCGATCGCGGCGGCCGACCTGGTCCGCACCGGCGACCGCTGGGGGTGGCGGGACCGGGAGGCCGACCTCCGCCTGCCCCGGGACCGCATCGTCCGCGGGTTGGTGGACCTGACCCGGCGCGAGGACCTCGACCGGCTGCACCAGTGCGAGGACGTCAAGTGCGGCTGGGTCTACCTGGACACGTCGCCGAGGCGGAACCGCCGCTGGTGCGACACGAAGGACTGCGGCGACCGCAACCGCGCCCGCGCCTACTACGCCCGGCAGAAGGCGAAGGCCGGCCCGGCCTGACCCGCCGCCAGCTCGGCGGGGACCCGAACGGGCGTGCGACGCCACGGTTCCCGACGCGACGGGTCCGTCCAGGGCGGTCCGGCCGTCGTGGGTTCGGGTCGGCCGGCACCCCGTAGTCAGAAAATGGCTGTTGACCTGGCTTTCTACAGCGAACCGCCCCCGCGCCACCGTGCGGCGGGCGGGGGCGGTCGGCATGCGGCTACAGCGCGTTCGACTCCGCCAGGGCCTCCGCGGCCTCCGGGGTCGGCGCGCCCTTGAGCGTCTTGTCCGGCAGGAACAGCGAGATCACCACGGCCACCAGGGACACGGCCGCCGCGATCCAGAAGACCGTGTGCAGCGAGTTCACGAAGGAGTCCTGGATCGCGCCCTTGACCGCGGCGGGCAGCTGCGCGATCTCCTGCGGCGAGGTCAGCAGGCTGGCCATGTCCTTGTCCTTCAGGGCCGCGGCCTGCTCGGGCGGCAGCTGGACCATCGCCTTCGGCAACAGCTCGGCCATCCAGTCGGCGAGCTTCGTGGACAGCACCGCGCCGAGGATCGCCACCCCGAACGAGCCGCCCAGCGAGCGGGAGAACGTCGAGGTGGAGGTCGCCACGCCCAGGTCCTTGGGGGCCACGGCGTTCTGCACGGCCAGCACCAGCGGCTGCATGCACAGGCCCAGCCCGATGCCGACGATCGCCATGTAGATCGCGGTCTGCCACAGCGGGGTGGCCACCTGGAGCTGGGTGAACAGGCCCAACCCGGCGGTCATCGTGACGGTGCCGCCGACGATGAACCACTTGTACTTGCCGATCTTGCTGATCGCCTGACCGGCCACGATCGAGGTGAGGATGATGCCGGCCATCATGGGCAGCATCTGGAGCCCCGACTCGGTGGGGGTGTAGCCCTTGACGATCTGCAGGTACATCGGGATGTAGATGATGCCGCCGAACATGCCGACGCCGAGGACGAACGCGGCCAGGTTCGAGATCGAGAACGTCAGCGTCCCGAACAGGCGCAACGGCAGGATCGGCTCACTGGCCCGGGTCTCGGCGTACAGGAACGCGGCGGCGAGTACGGCGCCGGCGGTGAAGAGGCCGATGATCGTCGGCGAGCCCCACGCGTACTCCTTGCCGCCCCAGGACGTGGCGAGCAGCAGCGCGACCACGCTGGCCACGAGCAGCCCCGCACCCAGGTAGTCGATCCTGTGGTCCTGGCGCTTGAACGGCACCCGGCGCAGCAGCCGGTCGATCATGAACAGCGCGACCAGGCCGATCGGCAGGTTGATGTAGAAGATCCACCGCCAGTTGTGGTCGGCGAAGTAGCCGCCCAGCAGCGGGCCCGCGACGCTGGACAGGCCGAACACCGCGCCGAACAGGCCCTGGTACCGGCCGCGCTCCCGGGGCGGGACGACATCGGAGATGATCGTGAAGGCCAGCGTCATCAGGCCGCCGGCGCCCAGGCCCTGGATCCCGCGGAACAGGATCAACTGGATCATGTTCTGGGACAGGCCGGCGAGCAGCGAACCGATCAGGAACGTGACGATCGCGAACAGCAGCAGCGGCCGGCGGCCGTACAGGTCGGAGATCTTGCCGTACAGCGGGGTCGAGGCGGTCGACGCCAGCAGGTACGCGGTCACCACCCACGAGTAGTGGTTCAGACCGCCGAGCTGCCCGACGATGGTGGGCAACGCCGTGCCGACGATCATCTGGTCGAGCGCCGCGAGCAGCATGCCGAGCATGAGCCCGGACATCAACGTCCAGATCTGTTTCGGGCTGAGTTGTACGTTCACTGTCACTGTTCCTCCACGGCGCAACGCGCGGCCATCGCTTGGTTCAACTGCGTGAACAGCCGGGCGAACTCGGCCCGTTCGGTCTCGTTCCAGTCACTGAGCATCGAGGAGATCTCGCCCCGCCACCTGCTCCGGTTGTGCTCCAGGACCGCGTGGCCCTGCTCGCTGACCCGGACCAGGCTGGCCCGCCCGTCGGCCGGGTCGGCGTCCCGCTCGACCATCCCGGCGGCCTCCAGCGCGGCCACCTGGCGGCTGATCGTCGACAGGTTGAGCTGCGCGAGACCCGCCAGGGCGGTCAGCCGCAGCGGGCCGTCGGTGTCGATCATGCCGAGCAGGATGTACGCCGGCCGTTCCAGTCCGTCGTCCTGCGGCTTGATCAACTGGAAGAGGGCCTGGGACCTGCGGAAGAACAGTCCGATCTGACCGAGGATCTCGTCAGAGGGATTGGGGGGCTTCATGCGACTCCTTCGCGCACGCCGAAACACTTGCTCGCTGAAAGCATCCATCATCCGGAACGCCCGTGTCCCGAAACCCCTTCATCTTGTGACCAGTCGCACCCGGAAATCGGTCGACCGGTCCGTGACCGGGGAGAATGCTGGGGCCCGTGAATATCAGACGCTGGGTCCCGGACCTGAGCCCCCTGCGCGACTTCCGCGACTTCCGGCTCGTGTTCAGCGCCCGGAGCGTCACCTTCCTCGGCGCGATGATCACGCACGTGACGGTCCCGTACCAGCTGTACGAGATCACCCACGACGTGTTCGCCGTCGGGCTGATGGGGCTGTGTGAGCTGGTACCCCTCCTGTTCATGGCCTTCGTGGGCGGCGCGCTCGCCGACTACGTCGACCGCCGCAAACTCGTCCTCTACAGCGAACTGGCCTTCGCCGTCCTGGTCGGCGTCCTGATGCTCAACTCGCTGTCCGGCGCGCCCCAGCTCTGGGTGCTCTACGTGTTCGCCGGGCTCACGGCGGGCGTCGCCGGCATCCAGCGCCCCGCCCTCGACTCGATCATCCCCCGGCTGGTCACCCCCGAGAAGCTGCCCGCCGCGATCTCCCTGAAGTCCACCGCGACGACGGCCGCGATGCTCGCCGGGCCTGCCGTCGCGGGCCTGCTGATCGCCACCGTCCCCATCCCCTGGGTGTACGCGGTCGACCTCGCCACCTACGCGTTCTCCCTGGTCTGCCTGCTCCTGGTGCGCGCGGTCGCCCCGCCCGAGGCCGCCGAGCGCCCCAGCCTGCGCACCGTGGTGACCGGCCTGCGGTACGCGCGGAGCCGCCAGGAACTGATGGGCACGTACCTGATCGACATGAACGCCATGTTCTTCGGCATGCCCACCGCCCTCTTCCCGGCCCTGGCCCTCAAACTCGGCGGCCCCGGCGTCCTCGGCCTGCTCTACTCGGCCCCCGCCCTGGGCGCGCTCGTCGCCTCCCTGACCTCCCGCTGGGCCGAACGGATCCACCGGCACGGCCTCGCGGTCGCGCTCGCGGCGGCCGGATGGGGGCTGGCGATCATCGGCTTCGGGCTGTCCGAGGCGCTCTGGCTGGCGCTGTTGTTCCTGGCCCTGGCCGGCTGGGCCGACATGGTCTCCGGCCTGTTCCGGAGCACCATGTGGGGTCAGACCATCCCCGACCGGCTGCGCGGCCGGCTCGCCGGCATCGAGGTGATCTCGTACTCCTCGGGGCCCACCCTCGGGCAGGTCGAGTCCGGGATCGCGGCGAAACTCGTCGGGGTGACCGGCTCGGTGGTGACCGGCGGGGTGCTGTGCGTCGTCGGCACGGTCGCGATCTCGGCGCTGCTGCCGAAGTTCATCTCCTACGACAACCGGGAGGGGATCGCGGTGCGCGAGGCGGAGGAGGCGGCGCTGCTCCTGGAGGCCGCGCCGCCGGACGGGGACAAGCCTGCGGCGCCGGTACCCGGATCACAGTGAGATCCGTGTACACGACGCCGCAGGCCCCTGCACCCCCCGCAGGTCTTCGAACCATCTCGGTTCTGCAATATTTTTAGCATTTCGGACAAAGGCAGGGGGCAAAACGGGAGTTTTTCCTCCCCGATAGAGTTTTCCGCATGGGCATGCTGTGCGCCGTCAGCTTCAACCGGTACGGACGGCTCTATTACCTCGACCCCGGCGACCTCACCCCCCAGGTCGGGGACAAGGTGCTCGTCCCCACCGACGACGGCGCGGCGGTCGCCGAGTGCGTCTGGGCCGCCCAGTGGGTCACCGAGGACACCGACGGTTTCCCCAAGCTGGTCGGGCTCGCGGGCGAGGAGGACCTGACCCGCGACGCGTACATCCGCAAGCGCAAGGCCGAGGCCAAGGTCGCCGCCAAGAAGCTGATCCGCGCCCACGACCTGCCCATGAAGATCGTCGGCGTCGACCACGTCCCCGGCGGCGACGTCGACCGCAGCACCGTCTACTTCACCGCCCCGCAACGCGTCGACTTCCGGGGCCTGGTCCGCGACCTCGGTGCCACCCTCAAATGCCGGGTCGAACTCCGCCAGCTCTCCGCCCGCGACTCCGCCCGGATCCAGGGCGGCATCGGCTCCTGCGGCCGCGACCTGTGCTGCGCCACGTTCCTCACCGACTTCGAGCCGGTCACCATCCGGATGGCCAAGGACCAGGACCTGCCGCTGAACCCGCTGCGGATCTCCGGGGCGTGCGGGCGGCTGATGTGCTGCCTGAAGTACGAGCACCCGCTGTACCAGCAGTTCCAGGCCACCGCGCCGGCTGTCGGGTCCCGGGTGACCACGGATGACGGGGACGGGCGGGTGGTCGCGCACAACGTGCCGAGTGACTCGGTGGTGGTGCGGATGGACTCGGACGGGTCGCGGGCCTCGTGTAGCCGGGCTTCGGTGTGTGGGCCTCGGCGGGCTTACGAGAGCCTCGACTAGGGCGGGGGTTCGGCCCGGCCCGGGGTGCCGGCCAGGCCCGGGGAGTGCCCGTGAGCCGAGCCGGCGCGTGCCGGAGCCCGGGCGGAACCGGGAATCCTGCCGGGCGCCCGGCTCCGCCGTACCCGTCGAAGGGTTTTAGGACAGGACGATCGGGGGCTCGATCAGGTGGGGGACCAGGGGGTCTTTCGGGGCGAGGAGGCTGGGGCCGGGGCCCGTGTTCGCCTGCCAGGCGCGGCCCGAGCGCTCCAGGCCGATCGGGTAGATCGTCAACGAGCCGTCCTTCGCGAACCGCATCCGCAGGAACGACTTCGAGTCGATGATGCCCTGCCCGGCGAACAGCTCGTTGCGGTTCACGCCCCACCGGTCGGCGACCAGCAGGTACAGCGCCACGATCTGCACGCCCAACACCGAGACCACCGGTAGGTACAGCACCGTGGACGCCGAGGCCCAGGGCGGTTCGAGGTGTACGAACGGCAGCCGGTTCCAGACATACATCCCGGCCAGCGCCAGCCCCACGTGCGTCACCCCGTGCGCGAACCCGGCGAACCAGTGCCGTTTCCGGATCACCCGGGCCTCCAGCGTGGAGAACCCGACCGTCGCCGCGAACGCCACCGCCACCATCCCCATCACCGGCAACGTCAGGATCCGGGGCCGCGAGGACACGAACGCCAGCAGCATCAGGGTGTGCAGCAGCCCGATCAGCAGCGCGAACGTCGGGTTCTGCCACGGCATCCGCCAGAACACGCCCCAGCCGTACCGCTTCGAGTCCGCCTGGCTCGGATACGTCGCCCGCAACGGGTGCACCGCCGCCCCCGCGACCACCGGCACCGCGATCCCCTTCGGCAACCCGTGCGTGCCCGCCAGGTACGCCCCGCCGCCGCCACAGGTGATGAACCCGTCCCCGTACCGCGCGTAGTGGTGCGCGTCCCCGGACAGGTGCAGCTTCACCGTGACGTCGTGGTCCCCGATGATCTTCTTGATGAAGTACTTGATCGTGTCGTACTCGCTCGGCTTCTCCTCCGTGTACACCCACGACGGCGCCGGCGACGCGATGATCACCTTGTCGCCGGGCTTCAACTCCTTCGCCGCCGCCCGGAAATAGTCCATCTGCGGCTCGTCGAGATACGCGTCGAACTGCTCGTCGATCGCGTACAGCCACCAGCCGTGCGGCAGCTTCAGCGCGAAGTAGCTCCGGCTCTGCGGACTGCGCCAGCCGCCGAAGTGTCTCCCCTTGCCGAAGAGGCGGAGGAAGGCGGTCAGGCCGTCGTACCAGTCGTGGTTGCCCGGGAGGGCGTAGAGCGCCGGGGCGCGCATGTCGGCGCCGTCGTCGTCGGAATCGGGGAAGGCCGTGGTGTAGGGGCCCTCGCAGCGTTCGCGGTAGGCGATGGCGGAGCCTACGGGGTAGACCTGGTCGCCGCCCATGACGAGGACCTGGCCCCGGGGGAGGAAGAGAGGAGCCGGCTCGGCGCCCGATGTCGCGCCGGTCCCGCTGGGCGCTCCGGACAGTGTGGCGGCGGTCCCGTCGAGTGGCCGGGCGGACGCGGCGTCGTGCGGCGCGGAAGGCGTGCTGGGCCGGGTGCCTGCCCCGGGGCCGGGCATGGCCATGGAGTCGACGCCCAGGACGCTCGGCCCGGGGCGCGGCGGCGCGGGACTCAACCCGGACTGGGCGAGCAGATACGCGACCGAGTACGTCGAGTCGAACCCGTCGCCGACATCCGCGACATAGTCCAGCCACAGCTCGTCGCTGTCATGCCGGAACGTCGGCTGCTCGAACATCGCCTGTAGCTCACGTTTATCCAGGTATGCCCCGAAACGTTGCGCCAGGAGCACGCGCAGGGCCGTCCCCGCCAGTTGCCCCGGCGCGAACCAGGCGACGGGCTTCTTCCGGATTGGTTCCGTGGTGTCCATCGCTGAGCACCTTAGCGACTCCGATCTTGTGTCGGATAGATGCCTGTCATGGACCTGTCAGAGCGAATGTCCGCTGGTCGGGGTGGTGGTGTGGGGTGGTCCGGGGGTGGTTCGCGGGAACGGGGCGGTTCGCGTATGCTGGTCCGGCGTGAGTGCCCGCACTCGCGTGTTGTGTGCCGCCTTAGCTCAGCTGGCCAGAGCAACGCACTCGTAATGCGTAGGTCTCGGGTTCGAATCCCGAAGGCGGCTCCTCTGAGGCCCAGGTCAGACGGTGTTTTCCGTCCAGCCTGGGCCTCACATCGTCGGAGCGCGTTGCACCCGCGTTGCATAACTCGCTCCACGATGCCTTCCGGAAGCCCCCGCTCGCCGTCGAACGGCCTACCTCCCCGCCACAGACCAGATCGTCCTCATCGACGTCACCACCAGCAAGCGCCTCGCCGGATCCGGCAACAAGATCGCCGTCCTGCGCCGCTGCCGCACCCTCCACCGTGCCGACGGAACCACCGGCACCGCGCCGCGCGCGGTCGTCGGAGCCCTCCTGCAGTTGCGCCTCGGCATCGAGGGTGGGTACCGGTTCACGATCCTCCCCGACACCGATGACCGGGGCTGCTGGGCGAACTTCCGCCGCGCCTCCACCCTGCACGTACCTCTCAGGTACCGGGGCGGTTCGTCGCGGCAGCAGTTCGCCAGCTCAGCCCGCTCACGGCTCTGGTGTGCTGGCGGCTTCGCGGTGGATTTCGAGTACCACCCGGGTGCCGCCGGTGTCCGTGTTCTCGGTCCGGACCACGGTCGCGGTGACCTTCTCCGCCGACGGCCCTACCGGTCCGCGCCCGTGGTACTCGTCCATCAATCGCTGTCGCTCTTCGGGCTCGAAGTCCCCTCGGGCCAAGCGCCTGCCCAGCGCGCGTCGGGCCGCAGCCTCAGCCTTCGCCCGGGCACGACGTTCGCTTGCCTTCTCCACGTACGGCTTAAGCTGCTTTGGGGGGATCACTCGCACACGTTGTGCTTCACGTTCGGCTGTTGCCGCCGCGCGGGCGTTGAAACTGGCGTCCAGGCACGCACGACACCTGCAGCCTGCCAACGCACCATGATCAGCGCCGACCTTGGGCTTGCGCCGAGCCGTCTCGCGGGCAATCCGGCACGGCTCGCACCGGCACTTGTAGAGCTTGAACCCGGTAACGGTGCCATGGCGAGGGTCATCGACCGCGAGCCTGCCTCACGGCTCCTGGTGGCGGCCAGGTACTTGTCGCGGTGAGCCTCAGAACATGGCGCGCACCGGCAACCCAGATTGCCGTAGCCGTTCTCCGTTCCGTGTCGCGGGTCGTCTGGAGCGAGTTCCGTGCGAACCTTCTTACGGCTGCGGGTCTGGGCGGCCTGCGCAGCCCTGCACAGAACGCACCGGCATTTCAGGGTGCTGTACGTCGATGCAAGTCCGTGGCGCGGATCGCCCGGCGGCGGCGGTACTCGCTCGCGGGACTGGACCCACCGCCGATTGGCGTCCTTGCACAGCTCGCACTTGCAGCCATGGTCGCTGTACCCGTGCACGGTGCCATGTCGATGGTCGCCCTCTGACAATCCTCGAGCGCGCAGTTCTCTCTTGTACTTTGCGTAGGCGGCCCGGCAGTCGTCGCACCTGCATTTGTGGGCGGAGTAGCCCTTACTCGTGCCGTGGGGGAAGTTCGGAGAGTCCCGATCCATCAAACGACGGTACCGCCACGTCAGTGTGGAGGCTTCACTCTTTCAGGTGATCAGCCGCGCCGAAAGGCTTGACGGGTCAGCGGGTGATGCAGCAGTCGTCCTCGCCCGTGTACGCGGGACGAAACGGCTGGCAGCCGGGGCAGGGTCCGACCAGCTTGCCGTCGCCGTCGAGGACGTGCCCATCCGCACAGCCGGGAACGCAGCTGCCGGTCGGGGCCAGCGGGGGAGAGGTCATGTTCGACACGGGCGCTCCTTCGTGGTGGGTGCCCTGTCCAACGACCGGTGCGTGACCCGGGAACGCGGCCGGGCGGGGGAGGTCTGCCTCCCCCGCCCCTGGCCTACCACCACATGACGGTCGCGTGGTGCTCGTGCGCCCAGGTGGCCAGCTGGTGGAACTCGGCGAGCCGGCCGGCCAGGTAGTCGGGGGCGCCCGCAGTTTGTCCAGCGTCCGTCCGTGATGTCCGGAAGCCCGTACGCGTCGCACGTGGCGAGGTCGAGCAGGCCCTGGGCGAGCAGCACGCGGCCGATCATGTCGGCGGCGGCGACCTCACCCTCGGACTCCACTGGGAGTCCGAGGAGTCGGAGCAGAGCAGCGGTGTTGGCGCTGTTCATGTTGATCTCCGGCGCGTCGTCGAAGTAGGCGACGGTGAAGGTGATGGACATGCGGACCTCCCGGGGTGGGGTTGGGTAGCAGTCCCTTCGCGCTCTGGGCGCTAGGAGGTCCGATGTCCCGCTCTCGCGGGTCACACTGTTGAGTTGTTTTCTAAAGGGGTACCCCTTGATTTGCCAAAGGGGTACCCCTATGTTTCTTGGCATGGCAACCAGCACCCACAACACGCTCACCGACGCGATCGCCACCATCACCAGCGAGCACCCGGCAGCCGTCGACCAGCCCGGCCTCTCCGCCTGCCTCGACGAGCCGTACCGCGTCCTCTTCGATTCGGACGCCGCCGTGGCGTACCTGGCGCGGCACCGCCGCGGCGACCCCGACGAACCGGTCGACGTCCAGGAGCTCACGATCGACGAACTCCTGCTCACGGACCTTTCGGAGTTCATCGAGAACTGCCTCGACGAACTCACGAACACCACCGGCCTCATGGACGCCGACCATGTCGAGGAGGTCCTCGTCGAGATCACCGACATGCAGCTCGCCGACACCGCGCTCGGGGTCCGCCGGTTCGCCGCCGAACACGGGGGACTCGACGGGTACACGCCCGAGGGCGCGGTCGACCTCCGGCTGCGCAAGGCCATCGAGCGCCAGCGCCTGCACCTCACCCGCCTCGGACTCGCCAGGGCCGCCGGGATGAAGAAGACCATGGAGAAGGTGGGTACGGGCCACGGGGTGAAGAAGCGGGTCGCCGAGTACCTCGGCGTCCGGGTGCAGTCGGTCTTCGACGCGCTCGGCGTGGACGACAAGCGCTGGAAGAACCTGCGCGGCGAGTAGCCGGAACGGGACCGCGTCCCGTTCCCGGGGTCCACCGGGAACGAGGCGCGGCATGGCTACCGGGGTACGAGGCCTACCGCCCCGGCGCTGGCGAAGGCGAGCTGCCGGAAGAAGCCGTTGACGAGCAGCGGTTCCCGGCCGAATTCGCGGATCCAGTGCCGGTTGTCCCGGTCGGTCCAGCGCATCCACACTCGCAAGGGCGGCGGAGCGCCGTCCGGGAAGTCGAACACCATCGGCGCCCCGTGCCACTCCATGAAGCGGGACTCGCCTGCGGGGAGCCGGTTGCCCAGGGTGAGCGTGACCTTCTCGTCCACCCCGCTGCCGGGCTGGAACTCAAGGTCCAGCTCGGGCCTGAGGATGGCCCCGGACGGGTTGTCGTTGTGGATCCGGACGCCCTCGAACGTGGCGTGGCGGAGGGGGCGGCCGCCGCACGGGAGTTCGTGGACGTGGACGGTGGGGGCGTCGAAGTTCACGCCCGCCGCGTGGCGGTGAGGGGCGCGGAGCTCCACGCCCAGCTTGAAGAGGTTCGTACCCGCGGAGACCGCGGCGAGTTCGCCAGTCATGGTTCGAGCGTAGCCCCAAAAATCCTGTCTGACCGAGATGTCCAAAGTGGAAATGCGACAAGTGGATATGTGGTCACGGCCGGCAGTGATCACCGTCTCAGTGACCTCGCCGGAGGACCCGTATCCCGCCGGGCTCGATGTCGTTACGCGCCGCCCCGCGCACACCGTGCGAAGGGTTTCCTTCTCGGTATCAGCGGTCGTCAGGTCCCCGCGACGTCGTCCATGGTGGCGGTGACGAGCTTGCGGCCGTCGGCGCCGTACGTGGCGGAGGCCTGCAGGAGCGCGAACGCGCGAAGGTGCACGGCGACCTCGCGGGATTGGGTGACGTCGAGCCCGGCAGAGACGCCCTCGGTCTGGATTCTCTCCTCGTCGAAGACCCAGAAGGAGCCCTGCGCGAGGCAGCGCCACCCGCCGCCCGCCGGGATGATGCCCAGGCTGACGCGGGGCAGCGACATCACGGCAAGGAGCCGGTCGAGCTGGCCGAGCATCACGTCGGCCCCGCCGACCCGGATCCGCAAAGCCTTCTCCCCGTTCACCCCGTCACTCTCGCTGAAGCTGGCGGAAGCATGAAGGCCCTGACCGGTGATCAGAGCCTTCAGCTTCGACCTACTAGGCGTGAGCTCGGTCGGGGTGCAGTTCCCAGCGGTCGATCTCGCCGTCGTAGTCGGTCAGGACGAGGGAGTGCCGCAGGACGTAGGCCCGGCCGTGGAGGAGGGTCACCCCGCCACCGCCGTCCTCGGTGGGCAGATGACCGGTGATACGCCCGTGCCGGTCGACGAGGTGGTGCAGGGTCGTCGCCAGCTCCGCCGGCCCGGTTACCCGCCAGACCGCGCCCTGGGATTCGAGCTGGTAGTGCTGGCCCGGGATGAGCCACGCCGCGATGGGTGACGGGTCGTCAGCGCGAGCAAGGCACACCCCGATCAGCGCACACCTGCCGAGGGCGTGCCGGTCCTGGCCGGTGGTGTCGAGGATCCCGAGCGGTGCCGGCAGTATCTCGCCCGGCGGGCTGTGGGAGTGGGACATGACGTTCCTTTCGTGGGAGCCCGAGGGCCGCCGGCTGGAAACGGCGGCCCTCGGGTGACTGACCCGGCCAGGCGACAGGTGACCGCCACGCCGCCCGGCCGGGGATCTACGGCCGCTCGGGGGAGTGGCGAGACCAGATCTGGCCGTGCACCACGCAGGTGACCTCGTCAAACGGGCGGCGTCGCCAGCGGAGCCAACCGGTCCGGATCCATCGGGACGTCGGTCGGCAGGTCATCGGAATGTGCCGAGGGGCAGTCGACGCCAGCCGCGGGTATACGGCGGCGGAAACTCGGCGGGCAGTGCGAGGCGGGCGGAACGGTGCACAGTGGGCCTCCTCCAGGCAGGTGTGGAGGGGCGCGGCGATACCCGCCGCGCCGACGGCCCGACTTCGTCGGAGCGGGCCGCCGAGTCACCAGCGGCGAGCGGCGGGTATCCCGCCCAACAGCCGTAGGTGTCTCCGCAGTCACGCTAAGACGCGTCGAACGGGATCCCGGGTACGCCAGGTGTCGGGGTACGTCATGTACCCCTAATCGAGGACGATTGAGACCTTGCCGGCCAAGGCCACGGCGGACGCGCGCAGGTACGCGGGCGCTGTCTCGACGGCCCGGCGCACCATGTCCCTGCCGACCGGGCTGAAGGACACCACCTCGGCGGATACGTGGGCGGCCTGGTTGAGCAGGTGCAACACGCCCTCCCTGGAGCCTTCCAGATCCGCGAGGCGGGCGAGTTCCAGCAGGTGGCGGGCGCGGTGCTCAGTGGAGTGGATGGTCGCCGGGTCCAGGGCTTCGGCGTGCCTGGTCGCGGAGGTGGTGTCGCCGAGTTCGACCGCGCACATCACGCCGTACACCTCGGTGCGGACCGTGCCGACCTTCGTCCACGGGTGCGCGTAGCCCTTCGGGAGCATGGTGGTGACGATCCGGTGCGCCTTGCCCCACTCGGCCCAGGCGGCCTGGTCGCCGGCCCTGGCCCGGGTCAGCGCCCCGCACAGGTGCAGGTCGGCCAACATCGCGACGGACTCGGTATGCGAAGCGACGTGTCCGGGGGCGTCGCTGCGCGGTCCCGCCTCGACAAGGGGCTGGATCAGGTCGAGGGCTTCGCGGAGTCGTTCGACCGCCTCGTCGGAGCGGCCGGTGGCCCGGAGGAGGTGCGCCGAGTACCAGACCGAGCCGGCGATCGTCACCGGATCGTCCGTCTCCAGGGCGGCCGACATCGCCCGGTCGGCCGAGAGCCACACGAGTTCCCGGTCACCGTGCCAGGCCAGGTACGCCTGGGCCTGGTGGTATGCCTGCGCGAGCAGTGTGAGGACCTGTCGGCGTTCCTGGCCGGTGTGCAGGCGGGCCGCGAGTTGGAGCTGCTCCAACAGGTCCGGCAGGATCTCGCCGACCTCGGTCCGCTGGGACTGGGAGGTGTGCCAGAGGTTCCACGCCGCGTCGACCATCGCGCGCAGGTACTCCACGGATTGGGGTTCGCCGGAGATGGTGAGGGACCAGTTCGTCAGGGCGCGCCGCACGGCCGGGATGCTCGGGTGGGTCAGGCGCCCGGTCATCGGGAGGTGGCCGACCTGGGGGCCGAGGAGTTCCGCGAGGTCGTCGATGCGCAGGGCGGGTGCGAGCTTCTGCGCCGCGCTGAGGGTCAGTGACCGCTTGCCGTTCTCGATGAACTTGACCGTCGTCACCGACAGGCCGGACTGGGCGGCGAGGTCCGACTGCGACAGTCCGCGGGCCTTGCGGTGGGCGCGGACCCGGTCGCCGGGGCTGATCGATGACGATGACATGGCGGCCTCCCATGGGTACACTTGTACCCCATGCTACGCGCGCGGCCTCGTTCGACAAAGGACAGATTGCGGGGTAGCGGAACGAGGAGCTTTTCATTCATCCCATGAACCCCCCTCCCGGGTTATTGTCATGCGACTGCGAAAGTCCCGACCCCCATTCATCTTGGCTGTGCCGCGTTCGTACCCAATGGAATGAATTGGATTGATCGGTGGGCAAAACAAAAGCGGCCGTAACGGTGACTTCTCACCAGTTACGGACCGCCGCTGCTGTTCTCTTCGAACTCCCCCAGATCCGGAGATCAGCCGGACGGCTGTGTATTCGGGTTGGTCGGGCAACCAGGGAGGCGCGGGTTGTTCTTACAAGCGATCACGTCGGGCTGCGGGAAGCCGTCCGCCTCGACGTTCGCGCTGGTGGAGCGCGGGTTGTGGGTGAGTGCTTCCAGCCCTAGGAGGGCGGTGAGGAAGCCCGCGACGAGCACGATCAGGAACAGGCGCTTACGCATGCCCTGGTCCCCTTTCCAAGAAGGCCATTTACCGACGCCAATGACAATCGCGGGTCGTGATACCAAGCGGGTCCCTTACCGATACTTCCACTGGGTAAGAGCTAGTCAGGTCCGCTGGGGGCGTGCGTGCGGGGGGCTTTCACTTCGAGACTAGGGCGCGATCAAGGCTGGAAACTGTCGCATCCCGGTCTGCACATTGACCGAAAAGGCGATATGCCTTTACGTGGGTCGAACAGTGTCCATGATGGTGTTGAGAGTATCCGGGGCCGGAATTCCCATGGCGTCGTAGTGGTCCGCGGCGGTGCGGGCGTGCAGGGCCGCCTCGTCGGGCCGGTCGAGGTTGCGGCAGGCGAACGCGAGGCCGTCGAGGGCCTTGGCGATCTCCAGGCGGGCGTCGATCTCGCGGGCCATGTCGAAGGCCTGCTGGTGGCGCTTCAGGGCCTGGACGTGTTCGCCCCGGTCCCGGTGTACCGCGCCGAGGATGTTCTCCACCATGGCGCCGATCGCCGGCCGGCGCAGCGCCCAGAGCAGTTCGAGGGCCTGTCGGCCGCAGTCCTCCGCGCGGTCCAGGTCGCCCTGGCGGCGGTGGAACTCCGCGTAGTGCGCGAGGATGATCGCCCGGCGGCCCGGGGCGCCGATGTCCTTGGCCATCACCATCGTGCGGTCGAGCAGCCGGAAGGCCGTGGGCAGGTCGCCCAGGCCGGCGTGGCCGAGGGCCTCGTTCATCAGGCCGGTCAACTCGACGATCTGGCTGCCGAGTTCGCGTTCGATGGCGACGCCGCGCTGGGCGGTGGTGATGGCCTCGTCGTTGCGGCCGATGGTGGCCAGCACGTAGCTGAGGCCGATCAGGGCGGAGGCCTCGTCGCGGCGGTCACCGCAGAGCTGGTGGATCTCCAGGGCGCGTTCGTAGCAGCGCATCGCCTCGGTGAACTGGCCGAGTTCGCCGTAGTAGGAGCCCATCCGGTTCAGGCCGGCGCCCTCGCCCGACAGATCGCCGATCTTCGTGGCGAGGACGTGGCTCTGGCTGGCGTAGTCCACGGCCTCGCGGAGCCGGCCGACGTGCCAGTAGGGCAGGGAGAGGTTGAGCAGGCTGCGGCGTTCGGCGTCGTGGTCGCCCAACCGGCGGGCGGCCTCGACGGCGGTGTGCAGCATGGCCATCTCGTCGTGGATGTGGCCGCGCCAGAGCAGGTAGAAGCTCAGGTCGCGGGGCAGGTGGCACGCGTGCTGGTCCATGCCGAGCCGGTCGGCCCGGCGGACCGCCGCGATCAGGTTGGCCCGTTCGGCGTCGAACCAGGTGAGGCTGGCCGTGAAGTCGCAGACCGCCGGGGCCGTGGCCGGGGGGTGGGTCAGGCGCAGCTCGATCTGGGCCCGGCCCGGCTGGAGCAGGTCGGCGGCGCGGTGCGCGGTGTGCAGGTAGTAGTCGAGGAGCCGGTGCACGGCGTGCCGGCGTTCGGTGTCGGGCTCCTCGGCCTGGACGGTGATCTGCGCGTACCGCCGGACCAGGTCGTGGAAGGTGTACCGGTCGAGCACCCGCTGGGTGAGCAGGTGCGCGTCGAGCAGGTCCTCCAGGAGCGCCTCGACCGTCGCCGCCGGCAGGTCGGCCAGCGCCGCCGCCGCGTACAGGTCGAAGTCGGTGCCCGTGTGCAGCCCGAGCAGCCGGAAGAGGCGCCGGTGGTCGGGGCCGAGGAACCGGTAGGACAGCGAGATGGCCGAGGCCACGCTGCGGTCGCCGATGACGAGCTCGCCGAGTTGGCGGTCCTCGGCGCGTAGCCGTTCGAGGAGGTAGTTGACCGTCCACTGCGGGCGGTTCTGGCAGCGGGCGGCGGCGATCCGCAGGGCGAGGGGCAGCCGGCCGCACACCTCGATCAGGTCGGCGGCGGCGTCGTGCTCGCCCGGCGCCAGGTCGCGGCCGAGCACCCGGGTGAACAGGGCCAGCGACTCGGCCTGGGACAGCACGTCCACGGACAGCGGGGTCGCGCCGTCCAGGCCGGCGAGGCGGGCGCGGCTGGTGACGAGGACCATGCAGCCGGGGGTACCGGGGAGCAGCGGGCGGATCTGCGCGTACTCGGCGGCGTTGTCCAGCACGACGACGAGCCGGCGGCCGGCCACCTGGACCCGCCACCGCGCGGCCCGGCCCTCCAGGTCGTCGGGCAGCTGGTCGCCGGGGACGCCCATCGCGCGCAGCATCACCTCCAGCGCCTCGCAGGGCTCTAGGGGCTCGCGGCCGGGGGTGAAGCCGTGCAGGTCGATGAAGACCTGGCCGTCCGGGTACTGCTCGGCGGCCCGGTGCGCCACGTGCACGGCGAGCGCGGTCTTGCCCACCCCGGGCATGCCGTCGATGACGAACAGGGACAGCCCAGCCTCGGCGGCCCCGGCGAGCAGCCGGTCGACCTCCTCGCCCCGGCCGGTGAAGTCGGGGACGTCGTACGGCAGGGAGTTGGGGCGGACCACGGGCGGCGCGTCGACGGCCGCGACGGGGGCCGGTTGGGTGGGCGGGTCGAGGTCGGAGCTGTTGCGGAGGATGCGCTCGTGCAGCTTGACGAGTTCGGTGCCGGGGTCGATGCCCAGCTCCTCGGCGAGCAGGTGCCGGGTCTCCTCGTACAGGTGCAGGGCGTCGGCCTGGCGGCCCGACCGGTACAGCGCGAGCATCAGGTGGCCGCGCAGGGCCTCGCGGAGCGGGTGCTCGCTGAGCAGGGCGCGCAGTTCGCTGACGAGTTCGCGGGCCTCGCCCATCGCGAGCCGAAGGTCCATCAGGTGCTCGGTGGCGGCGAGCCTGCGCTCCTCCAGGACGGCGGCGGCCGACATGATCGCGGCGCTGTCGAGGCCGCTGAGCGCCTTGCCCCGCCACAGGTCGAGGGCCGCCTGGAGCTGGACGACGGTGTTGTGCGGCAGGCCCGCCGCGTCCGCCTCCCGCGCCCGGGTGAGTCGCACCTCGAACAGCCGGAGGTCGAGTTGTTCGACGTCGACGTCGATCCGGTAGCCGGGGCCGTCGGTGGAGATCAGTTCGGAGCCGGTGCCGAGGCGGCGGCGGAGGTCGGCGACCATCTTGCGGACCTGGTGCGAGGCGGTGGGCGGCGGATCGTCCTCCCAGGCGGCCTCGACGAGCCGGGGGAGCGGGACGACCTGGTTGGCGGCCAGCAGGAGCATGCCGAGCACGCGTTCCTGTCGGACCCCGCCGACGGCCAGCCGCGCTCCGTCCGACCACACCTCGAGCGGACCCAAGATCCGGAAGGTGAGGCCAGTCCCCGCGTCGGCCTGTGTCACCTGCCCACTATAGGACCGTGTTACGAGGACTGTGTAACCGAATGAAGCATCGAAATCTATAACGCTCTGCCCAAATCGCTCGGCCACCCACTTGTCCGTGTTCGCCGGCCAACTTGTCCTGTCTGGATCATGACTCTTCCGATTCGCCCGTAAAGGCCGGCCAGTTTGGGGGGAATCTCGGACCGGACACCGGATTTCGAAACGCATTTCGTGGTACTAGATCCCGCAGTCCCGATTTGTGTGGGTGTGGAATTGGACCCGGGCCGGAAACAGAAAACACACCGAACAGTTACCGAAGCGCGCCTGCGGCGAGTGGTAACCATTCGGAATCCATTTAGGAAGCCCGCCCCGCACGCTGGCCGGTAACAGGAGCGGTCTCGATGGGGGAGCCGCCCGGGGTGCCGATATTCGGCGAGGGGAAAACAAAGACATGACTGACATTACGCCTGAATGCCAGATGGCTCCGATCATCGACGGGTACGACAGCGCCGAGTGGGCCGGTCACGGCCTCGTCCGGGTGCCGCTGGAGCCGGTTTCCGGTGCCACGGAGGGATCCGAGGACATGGTGCTCATCTTTCCCGGCGCCAGGGCCAAGGGCCTCAAGTACGTCGTCGCCCGCTCGTGGGCCCCGAAGGACATGGTTCTCGCCGGCGCCGACCAGGCCTGGGAAATGTCCTGGGACACCGAGTGGATGGCGGGCTCCGACGCTGTCGAGGACGCGCGTTTCGTCCTCTAGGGATCGCGCGAACAAGTGATGTAGCGGCCCGCCGGGGACAGCGAGACTTCGATACGACAACGGAAAGGAGTGGTTGTTCCGATGGACATCGTGGTGCAGAAGTTCGGCGGTAGTTCTCTCGCGAGTGTCGAACGGATCTGGCGGGTCGCGAATTACGCGGCGGAAACTCATCGGTCAGGTCGAGCCACTGTCGTCGTGGTGTCGGCGCGCGGCGATTCCACCGACGAACTCCTCGCATTGGCGGGCGAGTTCGGCGGCGGGGACTTCTCGGACCGGACCACCCGGGAGACCGACCAGCTCCTCGTCACAGGGGAGGTCGTCTCGGCCGCCCTGACCGCGATGGCGATCGAACGCCTGGGCGTGCCGGCCGTGTCCCTGACCGGGGCGCAGGCCGGCATCGAGGTCGCCGGCAAGTACGGCGGCGGCGTCATCTCCAGCATCGACCCGAAGCGGATCCTCGCGCTGCTGGAGGCCGGCAACGTCGTGGTCGTCAGCGGCTTCCAGGGCACCAACGCCGCGGGCGACATGGTCACCCTCGGCCGGGGCGGCTCGGACACCACGGCCGTCGCGCTGGCGGCGGCGCTCGACGCGAGCCGGTGCCTGATCTACACGGACGTGGACGGCGTGTACACCGCCGACCCGCGGCTCGTGCCCACCGCGCGCGCCATGCCCGAGGTCGACGTCCGGCTGATGGCGGAGATGGCCTTCGCCGGGGCCCGGGTGCTGCACTCCCGCGCGGTGGAGCTCGCCGCCATGCGGGGCATGGAGCTGCAGGTTCTCAGTTCGTTCGCGCCGGGGGCGGGCACCCGGGTCTTTGAGGGGAGCAACGACGCGATGCTGGAGAGTGACGGCGCCGTGGTGGCCGTGACCCACGACTTCGATGTCGCACGGGTACTGGTCCGGGCCCGCAGGGACCTCGCGGCGGACATCCTGTCGGCCCTGGGCTCGCGGTCGATCCCCGTGGACCTGGTGGCCCGGTCCGGCCCGTCCGAGGACGAGTTCCGGATGGGCTTCACGGCCCGGCTCGGCGACATCCCGGAGGTGCTCGCCGTCCTCGGCGACGCCTTCCCGGAGGACGACGGCCAGGTCCGGGTCGACCGCGACGTGGCCAAGATCTCGCTGGTCGGCATGGGCCTGCTGAACCGGCCGGAGTACGCGGCCCGGATGATCTCGACGCTCGCCGCCGAGGGCATCTACACCAGCTGGATCTCCACGTCGCAGTTGCGCGTCTCGGCGGTCATCGAGCGCGCGCACGGAGCCCACGCGGTGGCCGTACTGCACCGCGAATTCGACCTGGAGACCGCCGCAGTGGTGGCCGACTCGATGACGGCAGCCTGAGGAGGAATGAACATGTTCGCCAATCAATCATTCGGGAGGCAGACCCGACTGGGCAGGTTGTTTCGCCATCCTGGTCAACGTCTACTCGTCGTTCCGTTGGATCACTCCGTCACCGATGGACCCATCGGGTTGGACATCGACGGACTCGTCGGACAGCTCGCCACGAACGGAGCCGACGCGGTCGTCCTGCACAAGGGCGTCCTGAGGCACGTGAGTCCGCACTGGTTCGCGCACACGGCGCTGATCGTGCACCTGAGCGCGAGTACGGTGCACGCGCCGAACCCGAACTCGAAGTACCTGGTCGCCAGTGTCGAGGAGTCGCTGCGCCTGGGCGCGGACGCCGTCAGCGTGCACGTCAACATCGGCTCGGAGGACGAGCGCGAGCAGATCGCGGACCTGGCGCTGGTCGCCGACGCCTGCGACCGGTGGAACGTGCCCCTGCTGGTGATGATCTACCCGCGCGGCCCGAAGATCACCAACCCGAACGACCCGGCCCTGGTCGCGCACGCGGTCACGGTCGCCGCCGACCTCGGCGCGGACGTCGTCAAGACGCTCTACGTCGGCTCCGAGGCCGAGATGCGCGACGTGGTCCGGGGCGCGTCCGTCCCGGTGATCGTGGCCGGCGGACCGCGCCGCGAGCAGCCGGCGGACGTGCTCGCGTACGTGGCGGAGACGCTGCGCGGCGGGGCCTCGGGCGTGGCGATGGGCCGCAACATCTTCCTGGCCACGGACCCGGGGGCCATGACCCGGCAGTTGGCGGACCTCATCCATGGCGAGATCCCCGGCGAGACCGTGCTGGACGCGCGACACACCGGCCGCATCAGCGTGCTGGCTAGCTGACCGACCCCGACTCTGAGAGGTTCCGCAATGAAGCTGTGCTGGGTGGACATCCGCTCGACCAACGGCCTGAAGGACGCCATCGTCGCCGAGGCGCTGCACCAGCGCGTCGACGGCATCATCGCCAACGACCTGGCCGACCTGACCAACCTGCCGCCGACCGTGACCCGGGTGCTGTTCCCGCAGGACGCGATCCCGGCGGACCTGACCGGCGCGGACGTCGTGCTCGTGGACACCGACAAGTTCGGCGACACCGCCACCCTGGCGCTGAAGTTCCCGGGCGTCGAGTTCGGCCGGTACGTGGAGATCGTGGACGCGCCGACCCTGGAGCAGGCGTGCGAGGCGGCCCGGACCGAGACGTGGTCCTACCTGCTGTTCCGCGACCCGACGAAGATCCCGCTGGAGATCGTGCTCGCCGCGGCCGGCGCGGGCAAGGACACCGGCAAGGGCAAGATCATCACCCAGGCGGCGGACGTCGAAGAGGCCGAGATCATCTTCATCGTCCTGGAGCACGGCTCCGACGGCGTGGCGATGGCCCCGAAGAACGTCGGCGACACCACCGCGCTGAAGGCCGCCGCCGAGGAGCGCTCCGCGCCGGTCGAGCTCGTCGAGCTGACCGTGCTGGAGACCGCGCACATCGGGATGGGCGAGCGGGCCTGCGTCGACACCACCTCGTACTTCGGGGAGGACGAGGGCATTCTCGTCGGCTCGCACTCCAAGGGCATGATCCTGTGCGTCAGCGAGACGCACCCGCTGCCGTACATGCCGACCCGGCCGTTCCGGGTGAACGCGGGCGCGATCCACTCGTACACGATGAGCAAGGCCGGCCGGACCAACTACCTCAGCGAGCTGAAGGCCGGCAGCAAGGTCCTCGCGGTCAACACCAAGGGCGAGACCCGGGTGATCACGGTCGGCCGGGTGAAGATCGAGTCCCGGCCGCTGATCTCGATCGACGCGGTGGCCCCCGACGGCCGCGCCGCGAACCTGATCCTCCAGGACGACTGGCACGTGCGGGTGCTCGGCCCCGGCGGCAAGGGCGGCGAGGACTACAAGGTGCTCAACAGCACCGAGCTGCGCCCCGGCGACAAGGTGTGGGGGTACCTGCCGACCGAGGACCGGCACGTCGGGTACCCGATCAACGAGTTCTCCCTGGAGAAGTAGGGATGGACCGGCCACCCTTCCTCGACTTCCACACCAGGCTCATGCCGGGCCCCGACGCCGTCGACCGGCAGCTCGCCCTGATGGCCGAACTGGGCATCGACCGGGCGGTCCTCGCGGCGGGCGCGGTCATCGACCCCGACCGGCTGGCGCGGCAGCTCGTGGAGGGTGGCCAGTTCGACTCCGACGCGGACAACGACGCGGTCCTGGCGGCGTGCGCGCGGTCGGGCGGCCGGCTGATCCCGTTCTTCTTCGCCAACCCGCACCGCCCGGCGGGCGTCTACCGCGAGCGGGCCGCCGAGTTCCGCGGCCTCGAACTGTCCCCGGCCGTGCACGGCATCCCGTTCGCGGACGAGCGGATGGTCGACCTCGTCCGGGTGGCGGGCGAGTTCGGCCACCCGGTCTACACCGTCTCGCTCGGCCAGCCCGGGTTCGGCGCCGGCGACCTGGTGGAGCTCGCGAAACGGTTCCCCGACATCACGTTCGTCCTCGGCCACTGTGGATTCCTCGCCGTGGACCTGCACGCGGTCAACCAGATCGCCCCGCAGCCCAACATCCTCGCGGAGACCTCGGGGACGTTCAGCTTCATCGTGAAGGCCGCGCTGGCCAGGCTCGGCGCGGACCGGGTGCTGTTCGGTTCCGAGCACCCGCACCAGCACCCGGCGGTGGAGATCACCAAGTACCGGACCCTCGACCTGCCCGAGGAGACCTGGAACAAGGTGGTCCGCCTCAACGCGCTACGAGTTTTGGGAGAGAGATGAGCACGCTACCCCGGATCGGTCAGTGGCGCAGCCTCGACGAGCTGCGCGCGTTGCAGGAGAAGCAGCTCCCGCACACGCTGGCCCAGGCGACCCGCTCGCCGTTCTACCGGGCCCGGTTCGGTGACACGCCGCCGGCGTTCGAGGACCTGGCGTTCACGAGCAAGCAGGACATGCGCGACCAGTACCCGTTCGGGATGCTCGCGGTGGACAAGGCGCTGCTGGCCACGTACCACGAGTCGAGTGGCACGTCGGGGCAGCCGACCCCGTCCTACTACACGGCCAACGACTGGACCGACCTCGCCGAGCGCTACGCCCGCAAGTGGATCGGGATCAGCGCCGAGGACACCTTCCTGGTCCGCACGCCCTACGCGCTCATGATCACCGGGCACCTCGCGCACGCCGCCGCCCGGCTGCACGGCGCGACCGTGGTGCCCGGCGACAACCGGTCCCTGGCGATGCCCTACTCGCGGGTCGTCCGGGTGCTGCACGACCTGGAGGTGACCCTGAGCTGGTCGATGCCGACCGAGACGCTGCTCTGGGCCGCCGCCGCCCGCGCCGCCGGGCACAAGCCCGGGACCGACTTCCCCAAGCTGCGGGCGCTGTTCGTCGGCGGCGAACCCCTCAGCGCCGCCCGGCGGGCCCGGATCAGCGAGATCTGGGGCGTGCCGGTGGTCGAGGAGTACGGCTCCACCGAGACCGGCAGCCTCGCCGGGGAGTGCGAGCACGGCCGGATGCACCTGTGGTCGGACCGGGCGGTCTTCGAGGTGTACGACCCGCTGACCGGCACCGTCGCGCCGGACGGCTGCGGCCAGCTCGTCGTCACCCCGCTGTACCGCGAGGCCATGCCCCTCCTGCGCTACAACCTGGAGGACAACGTCGAGGTCTCCTACGCCGAGTGCCCGTGCGGCTGGGTGCTGCCGAGCGTCCGGGTCCTCGGCCGGTCGGCGTTCGGCTACCCGGTCGGCGACGGCACCGTCACCCAGGCCCGCCTGGAGGACCTGGTGTTCGAGCTGCCGTCGTCCTACGAGGTCCTCTTCTGGCGGGCCAAGGCCGAGCCGGACGTGCTCACGGTCCAGATCGAGGTGCCCGACGCGCACCGGGCCGCCGCCGAGTCCGCCCTCACCGAGGTCATCCGCCGCGAACTGGCCGTCAACTGCCAGGTCACCGGGGTGGCGCCGGGCACCCTGGTCCCGAGCCAGGTGCTCACCGGCATCCACGACGTCGTCAAGCCGCGCAGCCTGTTCGGCGCGGACGAGGACTGGGACAAGGCACTCCTCTACTACTAGTGAGGAAGACATGAGAATCGCCATCGTCGGGGCCGGGCTCGCCGGACTCACCCTGTCCGCGGCACTGCACCGCAACGGCATCGCAGCACACGTGTACGAGCAGGCCCCGGAGCTCGCCGAGGTCGGCGCGGGCATCCAGCTCGCCCCCAACGCGGGCCGCCTGCTGCACCGCCTCGGCCTCGCCGACCGCCTGGACAAGGTGGCCGTGCGGCCGGTGGCGCTGGAGATGCGCCGCTACCACGACAACGCGGTCCTGTTCCGGCACGGCCTGGGCGCGGACTGCGCGGACCTGTACGGCGCGCCGTACTACACCGTGCACCGCGCGCACCTGCACCAGGCGCTCCTCGACCTGCTGCCCTCGGACTCGGTGACCCTGGACAGCCAGGTCGTCGCGGTGACCGACCGCGAGGAGGACGTGCTGCTGGAGTTCGCCGACGGGCGCTCGGCCACCGCCGATCTGGTGGTCGGGGCCGACGGCATCCACTCCCTGCTCAGGGCGCGGATCGTCACCGACCAGCCCCGGTTCTCCGGCCACGCCGCCTACCGGGGCCTGGTACCCGCCGAACGGTTGTCGCACCTGCTCGACGAGCCGAAGGTCCTGCTGTGGTTCGGCCCCGGTCAGCACGTCGTCTGCTACCCGATCTCGGGCGGCCGGACGATCAGCTTCGTGGCCACCGCGCCCGCCGGGGGCTGGCGGGTCGAGTCCTGGCAGGCGTCGGGCTCCGTCGAGGAGCTGGCGGAGGCCTACGAGGGCTGGCACCCCGAGGTGCTCGGCGTCCTCCGGGCCGCCGACAGCGTCCAGAAGTGGGCCCTGCACGACCGGGACCCGTTGCGCCGGTGGCGGGACGGCCGGGTCGTCATGGTCGGCGACGCCGCGCACCCGGTGCTGCCGTTCGGGGCGCAGGGCGCGGCCCAGGGCATCGAGGACGCCGCGGCGCTGGCCCGGTGCCTGACGGACGCGACGCCCACCGGCCTCGACGAGGCCCTCGACCGCTACGAGCGCAACCGGCGACCCAGGATCGCCGCGGTCCGGGCGTGGGTGCAGAGCAACACCCGCAACCACCACTACGACGACGGCGAACAGCAGCGCCAACGGGACGGCGCGATGGACGCCAACTGGGGGCTGACCAGCCAGGAATGGCTGTACGGATACGACGCGGAAAGGCTGGACGGGTAATGGACTCACTGGGCATCAGTGGCAAGGTCGCCATGGTCACGGGGGCGGCCCAGGGCATCGGCAGGGCCGTCGTCGCGGCGCTGCTGGAGAACGAGGCCTCGGTCGCGGCGGTCGACAACAACGCCGACCAGCTGTCGAGGCTGCTGGAGCAGTCCGGCGCGGGGCACAAGCTCAGCGTCTTCCCGACCGACGTGCGCGACAGCGCGGCCGTCGACGAGACCGTGGCCACCATCGAGCGCGAACTCGGGCCGATCGACATCCTGGTCAACGTCGCGGGCGTGCTGCGCACCGGTCCCGTGGTCGACATGACCGACGAGGACTGGGACGCCGTGTTCTCGGTGAACACCGACGGCGTCTTCTACATCTCCCGGGCCGTGGCGCGCCGGATGCGGACCAACCCGTCGAGCGTCATCGTCACCGTCGCGTCCAACGCGGCCGGGGTGCCCCGGATGAACATGGGCGCGTACGCCGCCTCCAAGGCCGCCTCGACCATGTTCACCAAGTGCCTCGGGCTGGAGCTCGCCGAGTACGGGGTGCGGTGCAACGTGGTCGCGCCCGGGTCCACGTACACCGACATGCAGACCTCCATGTGGGCCGACTCCGACGGCGCGCGGATGGTCATCGAGGGCTCGCCCACCGCCTACAAGATCGGCATTCCGCTGCGCCGGATCGCGGACCCCGCGGACATCGCCGACGCGGTGCTCTTCCTGGTCTCCGACCGGGCCCGGCACATCACCATGCACGACCTCTACGTCGACGGCGGGGCCGCACTCGGGGTCTGACCGCGCGACCCGCAGAAGGGAAGATCATGGGAATTCCGTCCATCGTGCCCTACGCCATGCCGTGCGAGGCCGAGCTACCCGAGAACGTCGCCACCTGGCAGCCCGACCCGCAACGCGTCGTCCTGCTCGTCCACGACATGCAGCGCTACTTCGTGGACTTCCTGCCGGCCGGATCCGAGCTGGTCAGCCTGCTGGTGAACAACGCCGCGCGGCTGCGGGACGCGGCGGTCGAGCAGAACATCCCGATCGTGTACACCGCGCAGCCCGGCGCCATGACCCCCGAACAGCGCGGCCTGCTGCGCGACATCTGGGGTCCCGGGATGAGCGCCGACGCGGACACCCGCCGGATCGTGCCGGAGCTCGCGCCCCGGCCGCAGGACACGGTGCTGACCAAGTGGCGGTACAGCGCGTTCCACCGGTCCCGCCTGGAGACCATTCTCCGGGACAGCGGCCGCGACCAGCTCCTGATCTGCGGGGTCTACGCGCACGTCGGCATCCTCAAGACCGCCCTCGACGCGTTCACCCTGGACATCGAACCGTTCCTGGTGGCCGACGCCATCGCGGACTTCACCGAGGCGGACCACAAGATGACCCTGGACTACGCCGCCCGGCGGTGCGCGGTGACGCTGAGTACCCGTCGCGTGGTGGAGGCTCTGAGCCCCGTGGGCAGCCTGCGGTGACCGCGGCACTGTCCTGGGACCGGCTGCCCGCCGCGCAGCAACCCGACTGGCGCGACCACCCCGCCTACCCCCGGACCCGGGCGTTCCTCGCCGCCGCCACCCCGCTGGTCACCCCCGAGGAGCTCACCGAACTGCGCGGGGACCTGGCGAAGGTGGCGGCCGGCGAGGCGCAGGTGCTCCAGATCGGCGACTGCGCCGAGAACTTCTACGAGTGCACCCCGGCCCGGACCAGGACCAAGATCGGGGTACTGGAGGACCTCGGCGACCACCTCGCGAAGCTCACCGGCCGGCCCGTGGTGCGGATCGGCCGGCTCGGCGGCCAGTTCGGCAAACCCCGATCGGAACCCACAGAGGTGTACGAGGGCGTCGAGCTGCCCACCTTCCGGGGCCACCTGGTGAACTCGGAGATCCCGACCCGCGCCGCCCGCCGGCACGACCCGCGCCGCCTGCTGTGGGCGTACGAGGCCAGCGCCGAGGTGACCGGGATGGTCCGCGAGCACCGCAGCCAGCGCGACCCCCTGCACGGCTCCGGCCCCTGGTCCAGCCACGAGGCCCTGGTGCTGGACTACGAGGGCCCCCTGCTGCGCCCCGCCCCGGACGGCACCTACCTCGGCTCGACCCACCTGCCCTGGATCGGGGAACGCACCCGGCAGACCGACGCCGCGCACGTGCACCTGCTGGCCTCGGTGCTCAACCCGGTCGGCTGCAAGGTGGGCCCGACCGCGACCCCCGCCGGACTCCTGGAGCTGTGCGAACTCCTCGACCCCGCCCGGGAGCCGGGCCGGCTGGTGCTCATCTCGCGGATGGGGCGCGGACTCCGCGAGGCCCTGCCGCCGCTGCTCCGCGCCGTCCGGCGGGCCGGGCACCAGGCCGTGTGGCTGTGCGATCCGATGCACGGGAACACGGTGAAGACCGGTTCCGGGGTGAAGACCCGGCTGCTGCCCGACATCGTCGCGGAGCTGACCGCGTTCCGGGAGGTGCTGCTCGACCAGGGGCAGGTGCCCGGCGGGGTGCACCTGGAGGCGTCGGCGTCCCCGGTGACGGAGTGCGTGGGGCACGGGGTGGCAGAGGACGACCTGTCGTCGGAGGCGTACACGACGCTGTGCGATCCCCGGCTCGACCCGGAGCAGACCCGGCAGGTGCTGTCGGAGTACGCGTAGAGACAGCGGCGCCCCCGGGGAGTACCCCGGGGGCGCCGCCTCAGGCCACGGTCAGGACACGGCCTTGAAGCCGACCGCGAACGGCTGCGCGCCGGACGTCGGAGCGAGCGCGCCCCGGGTCAGGGCGCTGCCGGTCGGCACGTGGAAGTAGTACCGCCCGACCACGTCGACGACGAGGTGCACGTTGCCGCCGTGGTTGTACACGTTGAACGCGTTGGACGGGCCGATCGCGGTGACCGCCGCGTTGGGCGTCACCTTGCCCGGCTGCGGGTTCAGGTTGCTGACACCCGGCTTGTTCTGGCCGGCGATGCCGTTGGCCCACAGGGTCAGCACCGTCGGGATCGACGGGTTCACGGCCGTGACGTTCAGCGCCAGGCTGTAGGTCGTGCCGCCGGCGGTGTCGAGCACGGTGCCGGGCGCCGTGACCTTCGTCGTGGTCGCCTGGCCGAGCGCGCCGGGCGCGCCGAGGCCGTCACGGGTGTCCACGATCCGGGTCGGCGTGATCGCGTCGAACCGCAGGCCGTCACCCGAGAAGTAGCCGTCGTCGAAGTAGCCGACGATGTCGACGATCACGTGCGTGGTCGTCTGGGTGTACACGCCGATCACGGGCCAGCCCTCGGCCTGACCGCAGCCCCAGCAGTCCGCGGTCGGGACGACGGCCAGGTTCGGCACGGTCTCGTTGCGCTGGAAGTTCAGGGTCGACGTGGACATGAAGTCCGACTCCCGGCCGTTCCACGCGGACAGGTAACCCTGGCCGACCGACTCCGTCGAGGTGACGTTGACGACGTACGCGCGGATGTGGGAGTTGGCGGAGCCGAAGTTCAGCCCGGTGCGCAGGTAGTAGTTCGACGGCAGCTTGGTGCCGCCCGTGCGGGTGTCGATGAGCCGGGTCGGGGTGATCGGGTGGAACAGGCCGCCCATCGAGTACACCTGGTCGCTGTCCACGTAGTAGCCCTGGACGTCGGCGATGACGTGCGTGAGGCCGGAGTGGTTGTAGATGTCCACCCCGCCGTCGGTGCCGACCTTGACCGTGACCGAGTTCGCCCCGGTCCAGCCCGGCATGAAGTTCAGCGAGGACGCCGTCGGGCGGGCCACACCCTTCGGGAACAGGGTGAGGAAGCCCGAGTCGGTGGGGTCTGTGACCGTCACGTTCAGCGTGACCGCCGAGGCCCCGACCGGGACGCCGCCGCGACCGCCGACCTGCAGGTGCAGGATGCCGCCCGGTCCGACCCGGCCGGTCGGCGCGCCGTTGCCGGAGCGGGTGTCGAGGATCCGGTTCGGGTTGAGCCGGGTGTACGTGCCCTTGTTGCCCGCCCACGAGTCGTTCCCGTACAGCGAGAAGTCGAAGGTCAGCGTGCCGCCCGTGGTGACGTTCGGGAACGACAGCTGGGCCGTCTGCGGGCCCCGCACCGCGGTGAGCGGCGTGATCGTGACCGTGCACGTCGCGGCGTTCGCGAGGATCGCGCCGGAGCAGGTGTCCGCCGTGACGGGGAACGCCGCCGGGTGCTGGCCCGTGACGGCGACCGTGCCGAGCTTGGTCGACCCGGAGCCGAGGGACGTCACGACGACCTGGTGCGGGGCGCCCGGGACGTTGACCTCCTGGGTGCCGAGCTCGATCGAGGTGAGCCCGACCTCGAGCCCGTTGTACCCGACCGTGGACTTCCACCGGACCTGGCCGGTGACCGGGGTGCTGTTGTCGCACTGGTAGGAGAAGTCGGCCGCGAACGAGGCGATCACGCCCGCGGCGCGGGTGACCTCCAGGACCTTGATGGAGCCGGAGGTCTGGTTGCAGCCGCGCGAGCCGGAGCTGATGTCCATGCCGGCGTAGGCGCCCTCGGCGGAGCGCTTCACCTGGTACGTCGTACCGACCTGCCAGGGGGTCGACGGCGGGGCGACGATCTCGCCGCCGACGCTGTCACCGCGGACCGGGACGGCGCCGACGTTGAAGCCCTCGGCCCCCCACGGGGTGAACGTCACGGTCGCGGTACTCGCGTCGAAGACGCGGCTCCCGTTGAACATGTAGTTGCCGGAAGCCGGGCCGGCGAGCACCAGCGCGTTGTACGGCGCGGTCGGCGCCGCCGGTGCGGCCAGAGCGGGAGCCGGAAGAACTGCGGCAGAAGCTACCAGGGCGATGGCAGCGGTCATGGCACCGCGAAGTATGCGCAAGAGTCTCCCCCGTGTGAGATGTGAGCGCGTAATTGGGGCTCCAACTTAGAGCCGTGGGGCCCCCGCGCGCAATCCATTTAGGGAAGTCTGTCGATATCTCACGTTGGTACCGCTATGGGGTCAGGCGGTGTGGTCTGACGCGTTCGTCAGCAGGTGCGCCCGCAGCTCCGCGACCACGCCGTCGTCGAGCCCGAGGTGGTCGCGGACGTAGTCGGGCAGCGAGCCGTACGTCCTCGTGAGGTCGGCGAGGAAGAGGACCATCAGCTCGGCGGGCGCCTGGCCGTAGCCGGGCCAGGTCAGGGGGCGGCCGCTGGCGACGTAGTCCGCGACGGAACGGTCCGTGGCCAGGTTCGTGAGCGCGAAGTCGGCCGCGATGTCCGCCTCCGACACGCCCAGCAGGCCCAGGACCAGGGCGGCGACGATCCCGGTGCGGTCCTTGCCCGCCGCGCAGTGGAAGACCACCGGGGCGTTCGCGTCGGCGGCGATCAGCTCCAGCACGGTCCGCAGTTCGGCGGCGCCGTCGAGGGCGACCTCGGCGTACTTCTCCGCCAGGAACGGCGCGACCCGCACCTCGGGGCCGAGCCTGGGCTGGCTGTAGGGCCGGTGCTCGACACTCAGGTTGTGGTACGCCAGCCCCGGGGTCTGAGGCACCCGGCCCCGGGCCTCGATCTCGAACGGATACCGCAGGTCGATGACGGTGCGCACCCCGAGCGCGGTGAACGTGTCCATGTCCGCGCCGGCCAGCTTGCCGAGCGAGTCGGAACGGTAGAGCCGGCCCCACCGCACGGTGCCGCCGTCGGCCGTCCGGTACCCGCCGAGGTCGCGGAAGTTGTGCAGTTTCTCGAACGCGATGTGCCTTGTCACGCGGGCAACGGTAGCGGCAGCCGGCGGTCGGGGCTGTCCCGTCCCGGGCGCGGGCGGCACCCGTCACGCGCCGTCGTCGGGAGCTGGGCGGGCCCGACGCGGTCGTCGTCCGGGGCTCGAGCCGCCGGTGCCGGTACCCGGATGGGGGTCCTTTAGCAGACTGTTGGGGTCCTGACAAGAGGGGCGGGGCTCTTCCTGTGTGCGTGCTGGTGACGGACGATTCCAGCAGACAGGGGAGGGTGACAATGGGCGCTCGGATCACGGGCATGGCGGTGCACCTGCCGGAGACCACGCTGACCAGCGGTGAGGTCACGGACCGGATCACCGGGTACCGGCCACCGGCCGGGTTGGTCGAACGCTTGACCGGCGTGCGGTCACTACACGTGATGCCCGCCGACTGGCAGGCGTCGGACCTGGCCGCCGAGGCCGCGCGGAAGCTGTTCGCCGACACCGGCACCGACCCGGCGGACATCGACCTGCTGCTCTTCGCGTCGGCCAGCCAGGACATGGTCGAACCGGCCACCGCGCACATCGTGGCCGCCAAACTGGGCCTGAGCTGCCCGGTGTTCGACGTGAAGAACGCGTGCAACAGCGTGCTGAACGCGGTCGAGGTCGCCGACGCGCTGATCGGTGCCGGGGGGTACCGGCGGGTGCTGATCGCCAGCGGGGAGGCCCCGTCGCGCGCCGTGCGGTGGGACGTGCCGGACCTGAAGGAGTACCTGACGGCGCTGCCCGGGTACACGCTGTCGGACGCCGGGGCCGCGCTCGTGATGGAACGCTCCGACCGGCCCGGCGTCCTCGGCTCCGGCTTCTCCGCGCACTCGGAGGCGTGGCAGGTCGGCACCCTGCCCGCCGGCGGTTCCGCGCACCCCCGCGACCCCGCGTATAGCTACTTCCGGCTCGACGGGGCCGCGCTCAAGGACGCGTTCGACGCGTTCGGGGCCGAGATCGTGCTCGACACGCTCGGGCGGTTAGGGCTGGGCTGGGACGACTTCGCGGTGGTGGCCGTGCACCAGGTGTCCCTGCCGTACCTGGAGATCCTGCGCGAACGGCTCGGGATCCCGGCGGACAAGCTGGTCGTGACGCTCGCCGAACACGGGAACCTCGCGTCGGCCAGTCTGCCGTTCCAGCTGGTCCGGGCCCGGGAGGCTGGCAGGCTGGGTCCGGGGGACCGGGCGTGCCTGATCGGGCTGGCCGGTGGCGTGAGCATGGGCGTGATGGCGGTGGAACTGTGAACGTCACCGGAGACCCGGGAGACGGGCGGCTCCGCTGTCCGGCGGGATGCGAGGTGCGCGCGTGAGCCTCTGGGTCATCGTCCCCGCCTACAACGAGGCGCGCGGCATCCTGCCCACCCTGCAGGCGCTCGCCGCCCAGCTCGACCGCGACTTCACCCTCGTGGTCGTCGACAACAACTCCACCGACGGTACGGCGACCGTGGTGCGGGCCTTCGACTTCCCCGGCGCGCACCTGATCCACGAACCCGTCAAGGGCACGGGGGCGGCGGCGGACACCGGGATGCGGTACGCGATCGCGCACGGGGCGACCCTGCTCGCCCGGACCGACGCGGACTGCCTGCCGGCCCCCGACTGGACCCGGAGCGTGCGCCGGTGCTTCGACGCGGGGCTCGAACTCGTCGGCGGCCAGCTCATCCCCCGGACCGACGACGTGCCGGTGAGCGCCTGGCGCCGGGGGCTGCTGCTCGCCGCCGTCGAGGTCGCCGTGGTGTTCGGCAAGCTGCGCAAGGGCAACCGGGGGGCCGAGTACCTGGGGCCGTACATCATGGCGCCGGGCTGCAACATGGCCATCACCGCCGACATGTACGAGCGCTCCGGCGGCTTCCCCCGCACGAGGATCGAGGAACTGCACGAGGACCGGGCGCTGGTCAACGCGGTGCGCCGGCTGACCACGGCCTACGCGTACCGGCGCGACGTCCGGGTGCGCGGATCCGTGCGGCGGGCGCACGCGTGGGGGCTGCGCAGGACCCTCGCGTGGTACGCCGACCACCGGTACAAGCCCGAGATCGTGGACATCCGGTGACCGCCTGGGAGGAGAGGGTGCAGACGGGGGCGCATCCCGTCGCGTACCGGATGATGCGGTTGATCTGCGCCAGCGGGCCCGTGCGCCGGGTGCCCCGGGTCGGCGTCGTGGTCAGCGATCCGGTGCTGGCCCGGCAGGTGCTGATGGACTCCGACACGTTCACCAAGACCGGGCCCGGCTCGCCGTCGGACCTGTGGACGCCCGTGCTCGGCCCGTCGGTGCTGCTGAACATGGAGGGCGACGCGCACACCCGGCTCCGGCGCAAACTGTCCGGGCTGTTCACGCCCGGGTATGTCCGCGACCTGTGCGAACGGGTGCTGACCGTCCCCCTGGCCCGGTTGCGGGAGGACCTGGCCGACGGCCGCGAGGTCGACCTCGTCCGGGTCGTGCAGGACTGCGCCGGGGCCGTGATCTGCGAACTCGTCGGCCTGCCCGCCGACCGGGTCGCCGAGGCCTACTCCCGGGGCACCGCCATCACGTCCATGGTCCGGCTCGGGCGGCCCCGGCTCACCGACCGGCAGATCCGGCACGCCCGCACCGAACTCGGCGGCCTCACCGCGCCCGCGATCCGGGCCTACCGGGCCGGCGACCCGGCCACCGTGCCCGGTCGGATGCGCGAACTCGGGCTGACCGAGGAGGAGGCGCACGGGGCGGTCGGCGCGTTCGTGCTCACCGGCACCGAGACGCTGGTGTCGTACCTGCCCAGGCTCGTCGCGTTGTGCCACGACACCGGGGTGGCCGTAACTCCGTCCAATCTGGACAGTGTCGTGGTGGAAGGGTTGCGGTACACCGTGCCGTCGCCCGTCATGCTGCGCAGCGTCGCCCGGGCCGGCAGCGTCGGCGGGGTCGCGGTGCGCCCCGGGGACCGGATCGTGATCGCCACCCTGTTCGCCGCCCGGGGCCGCGCGCCGTTCGACCCCGCGCGGCCCGCCGACCCCGACATCCGGCAGCTCTGGTTCGGGGCCGGCGCGCACTTCTGCCTCGGCGCGCCACTGGCCAGGGCGGAGATCGACGCGGTACTCCGCGCGCTGGCCCCCACCGACCGGCTCACCGTCACGTCCCGGGCCGTGGCGAAGCGCGTACTGATTCCCGGCTACTCCCGACTCATGATCCGGAGCCTGTGATGGACCTGGTGGCAGCCGTGTTGACCACCGCCGACGCCGCGCCCGACGCGCTGGCGATCGGGGAGCTGACCTACGGGGAACTCGCCCGCCGGGTGCGGTCGACCGCCGCCGGGCTGGTCGCGGCCGGGTTGGAGCCCGGGGACCGGGTGCTGTTCTCCGTACGGCCCGAGGCGGCCGGGGTCGTGCTGGCCCTCGGGATCGTGGCCGCCGGGGGGACCGTGGTGTTCGCCGATCCGGGGACCGGGCCGGAGCTGTTCGCGGCGCGGTTGGCGTTGGCGGGGCCGCGCTGGGCGGCGGCGGAGTCGTTGTTGTACGCCGCCAGTCGGTACGGGCGGGGGGTGGCGCGGCGGCGGGGGTTGTTGTTGCCGAGTTATCGGGAGCTGCCGGTGCGGCACGTGTATGCGGGGCGGTGGTTGCCGGGGGTGCCGAAGGGGGCGTTGTCGGCGCGGAGGTTGGCGGCTGGAGGCGCGGGTGGGGCTGTGCGCGGCGGCGGGGAGGCGGACCCGGCCCTGGGTGGGGCGGCCGGAGGCGCGGTGTCCGGAGGGTCGGGCGCCCCGACCGGTCCCGGTGGTGCCGTGCCGGCCGGCGGATCCGGGCTCGGCGACCAGGAGGCGCTCATCGTGTTCACCTCCGGCAGCACCGCCGCGCCCAAGGCCGTCGTGCACACCCGGGCCTCCCTGGGCTCCGGCCTGGCGCTGCTCGCCACCCGCTGCCGCCTCGGCCCCGGCGACACCGTGCACACCGACCAACTGATGCTCGGCCTCCCGGCCCTGGTCGCCGGCGCGCACTGGACGATGCCGCCCTACGGGTTCGCCCCCGCCGCCGACCCGGTCCGCTACGGCGCCGGCCTGGCGGGTGCCACGCACGCCTTCTGCGTCCCCGCCGACCTGGCCGTCCTGCTCGACGCGGGCGTCCGCGCGCCCGGCCTGCGCCACCTGTTGATCGGCGGCGCGCCGGTGCTGCCGCCCCTGTTGCGCCGGGCCCGCGAAGCGTTCCCCGACACCGAGATCCTCGCCGTGTACGGCATGACCGAGATCCTGCCCATCGCCATCGCCACGGCCGAGGAGAAGCTCGCGCACACCGGCCCCGGCGACCTGGTCGGCGCGCCGCTGCCGAAGGTCCGGGTGGCCGTCGCGGAGGACGGCGAACTCGTCGTCGCCGGCCCGAACCTGTGCCGGGGCTACCTAGGCCAGCCCCGCCTGGAGGCGCACGCGACCGGCGACCTGGCGACCCTCGACGACGGCCGGCTCGTCCTGCTCGGCCGCAAGAAGGACATGATCATCCGGGGCAAGACCAACGTGTACCCCGGCCTCTACGAACCCACGATCAACACCTTTCCGGGGGTACGCGAGGCCGCGCTCGTCGGGGTGCCCGACGAGATCGGCGACGAGCGGATCGTGTTGGCCGTGGTGGCGGCGGGGAGTGACTCCCCGGTGGGCGGGGAACTCGTGGCCCGGTTGACCGCGAGCCTGCCGCGCCTGATCGACGCCTCGGCGCTGCCCGACGAGATCGTGCTGGTGGACGCGATCCCGACGGTCGGCCGGACCCGGAAGCCGGACCGGGAGGCGTTGCGGCGACTGGTGGGCGGGGTGGGTTGTGAGTGAGGTGTGGCCCGGCGGGGCGGGGGCATCGTGCGGGCCGGGTGGCGCGCGTGTGCGGGGTGGCTTCGCGTGGACCATTCCGAGGTGGGACGGGGCGTTGGGTGGGGCCGGAGTGAGCGGGGGACAGGGGTGAGGGTCGCGGTGACCGGGGCCGGGGGGTTCGTCGGGGGCGCCGTGTGCCGGGGGCTCCGGGACGACGGGCACGACGTCGTCGCCCTCACCCGGCGGGAGTGGGACATCACCACCGGTCCGATGGCCGACCCGCCGAAGGTCGACGCCGTCGTGCACTGCGCCGCCGCCGTCACCGACTGGGGCCCGGTCGGGCCGGCCCGGCGGGCCAATGTCGACGGCACCCGGCACGCGCTGGACACGTTCCCCGACGCCCGGTTCGTGCACGTCTCCACGGCCAGCGTCTACGACCCGTTCCGCCCCACCGTGCGCGCCGCGGAGTCGGAGGCCCCCGCGCGGAGCTTCCTCACCGGGTACGCCGCCACCAAGGCCGCCGCCGAGCTCCTCGTCCTGGCCCGCCCCGACGCCCTCGTGCTCCGCCCGCACGCCGTGTACGGGCCGGGCGACCCGACCCTGCTGCCCCGGGTACTCGGCGCGATCCGGGGCCGCACCCTGTGGATCGTCGGCGACGGCCGGGCCGCCCAGTCGCTCACCTCGGTCGACAACCTGGTGCGTGCCGTCGCCCTGGCGTGCCGGCCCGGGGCTCCCGGGGGCGCGTACAACATCGCCGACGCGGAGCCCGTACCCGTCGGGGAGGCCCTGCGGGACCTGTTGGCGGCGCGCGGCTTGGCGGTCCGGGTCCGGGGCCTGCCCATGGCCCTGGCGTGGCCGCTGGCGGGCGCGTTGGAGGGCGCCTTCCGGCTGGTCGGCGCGCGCAGGCCACCGCGCCTGACCCGGTACGCGATCAGCCACCTGGCCATGGAACGCACCCTGGACCTGACCCGGGCCCGCACCCTCCTCGGCTACGCCCCGACCCCGACCTCCTTCGAGGGCGCCGCCGATTGGTGACATCCCCCCGGCCACGGCTCCAGCCGGCCTGCAACATCCCCCGGCCACGGCTCCAGCCGGCCCGCAACATTGCATCCGCTGAGGGGAAGTTCCCGTTGGCGACGCGAGAATTCCTGGTCGGCGTGGTTCCCCGGCGCTGAGGGCCACCTGCGGCCGTGGGGGTCCCGGGCCCTGGGACGGGCCCCGGTACCGGGCCGGCCGTGGGTAGCATCGGCGAAATGATCACGAATCCGCACGCCATCACGGTGCTCTGCTACGGCGACTCCAACACGCACGGCGAGCGCGCCGAGGAGCAGGACCTGGGCCGGTGGCCCGCCGACGTCCGCTGGACCGGCCAGGTGCAGAACCTGCTCGGCGACGGGTACTACGTCATCGAGGCCGGGCTGGGCGGCCGGACCACCGACGTGGACTACGTCGACCGGCCGGGCCTCAACGGCCGCACCCACCTGCTCCCGACCCTGTACTCGCACAACCCGCTGGACCTGGTGGTGCTGATGCTCGGCACCAACGACGTGAAGAACCTGTTCGGCCGGACCGCGGCTCAGATCGCTGCGGCGGTGGGCGGCCTGCTCGACGACATCGCGGAGTACGGGGCGGACCGTGACGGCCGGCCGCCGAGGGTGCTGGTGTTGTCCCCTGCGCCGTGCGACGAACGGGTGCTCGAGGACGGCGACCGGCCGTACGACGCGGGTTCGGTGGCGGTGTCGCGGGAGTTGGCGGCCGAGTTCGGCAAGGTCGCGGCGGCCCGGGGCGCGGCGTTCGCGGACGCGGGTACGGTCGCCCGGGTCGGCGCGGACGGCATCCATCTGACCCGGGGCTCGCACGACACCCTGGCCGCCCTGGTCGGCACCTGGATCACGGAGAACCTGGCCCTCTGACGCCCGGTGCCCTCGCGCGTCGCGACGTCCGAGCCCGGCCCGGACGCGCCGCTCCCCGACCGGGCGCCCCCGGTGGCCTCCCCGTCGATGTGCCGATGCCCCCGGGTCGGAAACGTGGCGTAACCATCTTGTGGTCTGAAGGGGTTTCCGGCCCGCCGGAGGTGTTCCGACGGGCCAGCCCCGAGCGGACCAACGCTCCGGCGGGCCAACCCCGAGCGGCCGACACTCCGGCAGGCCAGCCCCGATCAGCCCAGCCCCGCCAGCCCCGATCAGACCAGCCGGGAGTGCAACAGATCGGCGAGCTCGGCCGGGTGGTTCAGGAACGGCGAGTGCCCCGAGTCGAACTCGGCGACATCGGTGATCCCGGCCCTGGCCAGCATCTCCCGCTGCAACCCGGTCGGCACGGACTGGTCCTGGGTCGTCACGACGTAGGTCGACGGGATCGTCTGCCACCCGGCGGCCAGCACCTCCTGCCCGAAGGAGGCGGCCGACTGCGGCTGCAACCGGGCCTCGGCGCCCGCGGCCACGTCGGCGTCGACGTCGCTGTAGAACAGTTTGCTGCCCCACCCGGCGGCGACGCTGATCAGCCCGTCCTTGAACTCGATCCACGGCGCGTTGCCGCCCCCGGTGAGGGCGCGCATCGAGTCGCCGACCCGGGGCAGGAACGCGGCCACGTAGATCAGCTGGGTGACGTTGGGCAGTTCCGCCGACGCTTCGGTGACCACCACGCCACCGAAGGAGTGCCCGACGAGCACGACCGGCCCGTCGATGGCCCGCACGGTCTCGCGGACGAGGGCGACGTCGGAGCGCAGGTCCCCGACGGTGGCCGGGTCGGTGCCGTGGCTGGTCAGTTCGACGAGCTGGACGTCGAGGCCGTGCCGGCGCAGCTCGGGGACGAACGGTTCCCAGAACCATGTGCCGTGCCACGCGCCGTGCACGAGAACGAGGGTCGGCTTACTCGACACGGGTGCCTCCGACGACGAATCCGGTGATGGACTGGAAGAACTGGCCCTTGACCTGGGCCTCGATCAGCGGCTCCCACCAGGCGGTGAGCTGCTCGGCGCTGAGCTTGAGGTCGCCCGAGGCCTGGGCGGCGGCGAGCCGGCCGGAGGTGACCATCCGGTAGAACTCGAACGGCATGAGCACGGTCTGCGGGGCGACGGTGACGTCGGCGAGGCCGAGTTCGAGGAAGCGGCGGCGGAGCTGCCGGCCGCACCAGCTGTTGTGCCCGTCGGACAGGGTGCGGATGATCTCGCGGGTGGTGGCGAGGTCGGGGTGGTCGATGGTGGTGGTGTCGAAGTCGTAGTCGAAGGCCGCCACCCGGCCGCCGATCCGGGTGACCCGGACGAGCTCGGCGACGGTGGCGGGGATGTTCTCGCAGTGCATCAGCATCAGCTTGGCGCGGACGGCGTCGAAGGACTGGTCGTCGAAGCTGATGGCGCGGCCGTCGTCGACCCGGAACTCGACGGGCAGGTCGGAGCCGGCGCTGCGCTGCTGGGCCACCTCGATCATGGCGGCGCTGAGGTCGGTGCCGATCACGAGGCCGTCGGCGCCGACCAGGGCGGCCAGTTCGCGGGCGTCGTCCCCGGTACCGCAGCCGACGTCGAGCACGGTGGCCCCGCCCAGGTCGCCCATGTCGGCGGCCAGCTGCCGCCGGGCGCGCGCGTACTCGGGCAGGGCGTTCGCGCGGTCCATGAAGGTGATGAACCACGATTCGTCCGGCGCGTCGTCCACAGTGGTGAACTGGGCGACGTTGCCAGTGGAAGTCGTCATGAGGTGCTGGCCTCCTTCAGCCATCAGGGGTGGTGCCGGACGGGCGGTGGCCCGTCCGGCACCCGGGGGTCAGACCGTGCGGACGATCTCGCTGTACTCCAGGCGCGGCAGCCGGTCGTACCACGCGCCCTCGCCGGGCTTGCCGACGTTGATGACCGCGATGGCCCGGTGGTTGCCCTCGCCGAAGAACTCCTTGGTGATCGGGTCCACGTTGAAGCCGGTCATCGGGCCGGCGGCGAGGCCGATGGCCCGGACGCCGAGGATGAAGTAGGCGACCTGGAGGCTGCCGTTGAGGACCGCGGACTCCTCGCGGACCGCCGGGTCCGAGAAGAAGACGTCCTTGGCCTGCGGGAAGAACGGGAACTGGCTGGGCAGGTTCTCGTGGAAGTCCAGGTCGATCGCGAGCACCACGGACAGCGGCGCGTTGCGGGTCTTGTCCTGGTTGGCGTCCCACATGTTGTCGACCAGCGTGTCCTTCGCGCCGGCGCTGCGCACGACGGCCACCCGGAGCGGCTGCTGGTTGAAGGAGGTCGGGGCCCACTTCACCAGGTCGTAGATGGCGGCGACCTGTGCGTCGGTCACCGGCTCGTCGGTGAAGGTGTTGGCCGTGCGGGCCTGCCGGAACAGCAGGTCCTGAGCCTGGTCGTCGAGTACGTAACTCACTGGGGCACTTTCCTTTCCTTGGTGGGAACTCTGGGGTGCGGCCGCGTCTCCGGCGGGGGCCGCGGGGGCGTGGTCGTCGTGCCCGTGCCCGTGGGGCGCCGGCCGCCAGGTGGCGCGCAGCCACAACATGACCGGCACGGCGAGCAGCGCGAGACCCATCGCGACCCACAGCGCGGCCGAGTGCCCGGCCGTGAGCGCCTCACCGGGGGTGGCGCCGGCCGCCTGCCGCGCGGCGACGACGCTGAGCACCGCGACGCCGAGCGCGCCGCCGACCTGGAGGGTGGTGCTGACCAGCCCGGACGCGGCGCCCATCACGGGGCCGTGCAGGCCGCTGGTGCACACGACGAAGGCGGAGACGATCACGACGCCGCCGCCGAGTCCCCAGACGATGCCGGGCAGCACGGAGGCGGTGAGCACGTTGCCGGTCGGGCTGAGGGCGAGCGCCCACCAGGCCAGTCCGACCGCCTGGATCACCAGGCCGCCGGCCAGCGCGTTGACCGGTCCGCCGACCTTCGCGAAGAGCCGGAAGGCGAGCTGGGAGCCGAGGAAGAAGAACACGCTGATGGGTACGATGCCGAGCGCGGCCTGCACCGGCGAGTACCCCCGGACGAGCTGGAGGTACAGCGTGACGGTGAAGAACACGCCGAACAGCAGCGCGCCGGCCGCCGCGTTGGCCACGTTGCCGAGCACGACGTTGCGCAGCCGGAACAGCGCGCGCGGGATGAGGGGGGACTGCGCGGTCAGCTGCCGGGCGACGAACCCGGCGAGCAGGACGACACCGGCGACCGCGGCGCCGACGGTGGCGGTGTTCCAGCCCTGGCTGCCGACGTGCAGGACGACGTACAGCAGGAGGCACAGGCTGGAGGTGCTGGTCAGGGCGCCGATCAGGTCCATCCGGCCGTTCGGGTACCGGGTGCCTTCGGGGAGCATCCGCGTCCCGATCACCAGGAGCACGATGACGAGCGGGACGTTGACCAGGAAGGCCCACTGCCAGGAGATGGCCGTGAGCGCCCCGCCGATGATGGTGCCCGCCGCGCCGGCGACCCCGCCGATGCCGCCGAAGATGCCGAGCGCCTTGTACCGGTCCGGCCCGTCCTTGAACGTGTCGGTGACCAGCGCGAGCGCGGCCGGGGCCACGACGGCCGCGCCCAGGCCCTGGGCCGCGCGGGCCGCGATGATCTCCCACGGCGCGGTGGCCAGGCCGCAGGCCAGGGACGCGAGGCCGAAGAACACCATGGCCCCGTAGAGGACCTGGCGGCGGCCGAGCCGGTCGGCCGCCATGCCGCCGAGCAGCATGAAGCCGCCGAAGGTGAGGATGTAGGCGTCCATGACCCACGCCAGGCCGACCTGGGACATCCCCAGGTCGCGCTGGATCGAGGGCAGGGCGACGTACACGATGCCGGTGTCCAGGACGACCATGAACTGGGTTACCGCGAGCAGTGCGAACACCGCCCACGGATTGCGCTCCCGCCGGGCCTCGACGGCCGGGCTGAGTAATGTGCTCTGCATGCGATGACTCCCGAAGTCGTACGGGCGATGGCCGCTCGCGCGGGCCGCTTAATCCGACTTCCAGGGTGTCCGAATAGGGGTGTCCGAACATCACGTGCTCACGTGATCCGGTACGACTCTCTCCGCTGCCACGATGGGCTGGAGTACCAGCTTCATGAGGAGGTGACAGTGAGTAGTAACAAACCGGAGGTGACCCATATCCCGGCCGGCGGGGGGATCGCACTGTGGGTTCCCGAGGAGTCGCCAGCCGTTCTGGTGGACGGCGAGGGCCCGGTCATGTCGTCGTACACTTTCGCGGCGACGGCCGACCTGACGGGCGGTTCGCTATCCCTTGTCGACACGGTGGTGCCGCCCGGGAACGGGCCGCCGAGGCACGCGCACGCCGACGAGGACGAGTCCTTTTTCGTACTCGAGGGTAGTTTCGAGGTGCGGGCAGGTGGAAAAACCTTTGTCATCGACAAGGGTGATTACGCTTTTATTCCGCGCGGTACCGAGCACGTCTGGAAGAACATCGGTTCGGAAACGGCGCGGATGATCCGGATCTACACGCCGGGCGGTATGGAGAAGTTCTTCTCCGCGATCGGTCGGGAGGCCGTTCCGGGTGAGCCGGCACCCCGGCTCACCAACAAGGATGTGCAACGCGCCGTGGACGGTGCGGAGGCGCATTACGCGGCCAAGCACTGAGTACGCTGAACGTCAATGGGGGCCGGCGGATTTCCGCTGGCCCCCATTGACGTTCAGTGCTGTTCGGCGTGGCCGGTCGCGTGGCCGTAGGAGAGCTGGAGAATGGTGCGCGCGACGTCGAGTTCCGTTTCGTCGCGGGGGCCGTAGAGCAGGAGTGCGCCGGACACCGGATGCGAAACTCCCCAGCCGGCGTCGACGGCCGCCTGGAGAATGTCCTTCGGCAGGGTCAGGTGCATGCTGCCGTCGTACGCGGGGTGGAAGTGCGCGAACTCCGTCCCGGCGAGAAAGGCCTCCAGCGGACCCCGGGCCAGAGCCGGGGACAGGTGCAGCGCGCGGGTGCCAGAGATCGCCACGTAGGACGGGCCGACGACGACCCCGGGTAACAGGATGGCCCAGGCGAACAGGCGTTCCTGGATCTCCACCGGGGCGGTCTGCGTCACCTGCTCGTGCGGGTGCGGCCCTGACACCAGCGGCGGTTCACCGCGTCGTTGCGGGAACTCGTGCCGGTTCATCCGTGATCTCCTGTCCTGTTGACGGTCTCCGCCAGCCGGAAACCCATCGCGTAGATCGGACCGTCATACCACCCGTGACGCCGCCGACAACGGGCCAAGTCACCGTATCGCGCAAAGCTCCCGCCGCGCGCCACCCGATACGCCAACCATGTTCCGGCCAGATCGTCCGACACCGCCCTGCCTCCCGGATAAGGACGGTATTCGTCGGCAACGTATTCCTCAACATTGCCGCCCATGTCGTCGAGCCCGAAAGGGCTGCGCCCCGCGGGAAATAGGCCCACCGGTGTGGTCATTAACGGTCCGCCCTCGACTGTGTTCGCTGCGTTGACGTAGAACTGGTCGCCCCACGGATACTCCCGTCCGTCGCCTCCGGAAGCGGCGAACTCCCACTCACTCTCGGTGGGTAGTCGGAACTGGCGGCCGGTTCTCGCGGACAACCAGGTCGCGTATTTGTCGGCGTCCTCGGGTCGCACCGTCCATACCGGGTGATTCGCCCTGGGATGCGGATATCGCCCGAAGTTCCAGGAGCTGGGCAGGGACAGCGCGCCGGTGTCGAGCAGGTAGAGCCGGTACTCGAGGTTCGTGACGGGAAACCGCGCTATCCGGTACGCCGCCAGCTCCACCGTGTGCTCCGGCACCTCCTTCTCGATCCACTCGGGGAGTACCCCGACCTCGCGCCATTCCCGGACGACCCGGTCCACCTCGTGCCCGGGCAGCCCGATCCGGACCCGGCCCCCGGGCACGTCGAGCATCCGGGGCGCGAACGGTTCGATCCGCGGGTCGCCGGTCAGCGCGAGGACGTGCCCGGCGGCGAACCTCCGCTCGAACTCGACGGTCGGGTCCTCCGCGATCAGGACCAGCTTCTCCGGGTCCAGCCGGAACAGGTCGCGGTTGCGTTCGTAGAGGTCGCCGTGCGGGCGGTCGAGGAAGACGGCGGGCAGGCCCATGGCGACGCGCGGGTCGACGTGGTTGGGCTGGATCGGGACCGCCGACCGGGCGTTCACCGGGGCACCTCGTAGACCTGCCCGTCGTACGCGCTGGCCAGGAAGATCCCGCGGCCCGCGTCGTAGGCGAGCGAGGAGATGCCCGAGGTGGTGGGCCGGTGGGTGTCCGCCCAGGTCTCGGTGATGGTGTCGTAGACCGCGATCCGGCCGTCGTAGGCGCCGGTGGCCACGTGCACGCCGTCCGGGCTGGCCGCGACGCACTTGATCGAGTGCTCGTGCGGGGTGTGCAGGGTCGCCACGTGGAAGTCGGCCGACCACAGCCGCAGCGTCCGGTCCCGGCTGACGCTCGCGAACCGGCCGGCGCTGAGCGCGGCGCACCCGTTCACGATCTTGTCGTGCGCGGCGGGTACCCGGCGGATCAGCTGGTACGTCTCCGCGTCGTGCCACGCGACCCCGCCGTCAGCGCACACCGAGAAGATCATGCCCCCGGAGACGGCCACGCCCTTGATCGCGTTGGCGTGCAGCTGGACGTCCACGACCCGCTCCGGGGTGCCGTCGAGCCGGAGCACGATGCCCTCGCCGGTGTACGCGCCGACCACCGCGTGCCAGCCCGTCGCGGTGTGGAACACGGCCGCGCAGTTCAGGGGGGAGCGGTGCCGGTGCAGTACCCGTCCGGTCCGGGCGTCGAAGATCTGCCCCAGCTGCCCGCCGGCGAGCACCGGCCCGGACGGGGACGGGGTGAGGAAGTTGGCGAGGCTGCCGAGGACCGCCTGTTCCGTGCGCCGGCCCTCCGCGACCCGCCACACGACGCCCGCGTCCCCGGCCGCCCACACCCCGTCGGGGGTGCCGCACACCGCGTTCAGGCCCTGGGTCGGCGGCACCTCCTCGTCCAGCCACCGGTCGGCGGCGTAGTCGTAGGTCCGGTACAGGGCGCCGAACGTGCCGAACACCAGGGTCGAGTCCGCCGCGAACGCGCACGACCGGGGCCAGACGTCCGGCGGCAGGTCCGCGCCGCCCGCCGGGGTCAGGGTGCCGCCGGCCACGTGCCACAGCCGCAGGGTCCGGTCGTAGCTCAGGCTGACCAGCAGGCCCTGTTCCGCGCCGAGCACGAGGCGCTTGACGCCGGCGGCGTGCGCGGGGAGCGCCTTGCGGTTCCCGTCCGTGATCACCAGGATCTCGCCCTCGTCGTTGCCGGCGTAGATCGTGCCGTCCGCGCCGATCGCCACCGTGTCCGTCTCCACCCCGCCGAGGTCCATGTCCTCCACCAGCGCTCCGGTCTTGAGGGACCAGCGCTTGACCGTGCCGTCGTCGCTGGAGCTGATCAGTTCCGTGCCGTCGTGCGACCAGACCACCGAGATGACGTCCGCTGTGTGCCCGGCGAACCGGTGGGTCAAACGGCCGGTGAGGTCGTACAGCCGGATCCGGTGGTCCCGGGAGGCCGTGGCGACCAGCGCCCGGTCGGGGTGGAACGCGGCCATCTCCACGTCGTCCTCGTGGTCGGCGAGGACGGCCAGCAGCCGCAGGTCGGGTACCGACCACAGCCGGGCCGTGTAGTCGCTGGACGCGGTGACGAGTACCCGGCCGTCGGGGCTGAACGCGCACTGGTTGGCCAGGTGGTCGTGGCTGACCCGGGTGAGCGCCCGGCGGCCGCGCTGGTCGAAGAGGATGACCTGGTTGTCGTAGCCGGCGGTGGCCACGTACTCGTCGCGGTACGTGGCGATCCCGCTGATCGGCGCGCGGTGCCCGATCATGCCGCGCTCGCCGGGGCCGGAGTGTCCATGGTGGTGCCTCCAGGGTCGACGGCGCGCGACGGGTGCCAGGCGCGCCAGGTTCGGGCCAGCCACAGCAGGCCGGTCAGTTCGAGGACGCCGAGGACCGCGAAGGTGGCCGAGGGGCCGACGGCGGCGGAGATCGGCGGGATGAGCAGCGGTCCGGCGAGTACGGCGGCGCCCTGGATCAGGCCGAGGATGCCGCCGGCCCGGCCGAGCGCGTCGGCGGGCAGGTACCGGATGAGCATCATGTCGTCGGCCACCGACAGCGCGCTCTGGAACGCGAACGCCGCCACGAGCCCGACCACGAACACCGGCAGCGCGCCGGAGGCCATCACGAGCATGCTGAGCCCCATGCCGACGGTGCCGACGAGGACCAGGCCCCGGTAGCCGAACCCGCGCCGTTCGGAGACGACCAGGGTGCCGACCACCATGGCGATCCGGACCGCGACGAGGATGCCGCTGACCGCCTGGGCGGAGATCCGCCACTCGTCGGACAGCCGGAAGATCGCCAGGGTCATGGTGCCGGCGGTGCCGACGAGCAGCATCGGGAGCATGACCAGGGTGGCGTTGAGCATCAGGGGCCGTTCGCGGAGTACCCGCCAGCCGTCGGCCAGGTCCCGGGTGAAGCCGGTCCGTTCCCGGGGGGCGACGCGCGGCGGGTGCACGCCGGCCAGCCAGACCCCGATCGGGGCCAGGAACGTGGCCACGTTGACCCACAGCAGGCCGGCGTAGCTGATCCGGGTCAGGGCGAGGGCCACCAGGAGCGGGCCGACGACGTTGGTGACGACGTACAGGCTGCCGAGGGAGCCGCGGGCGCGGACCGCGTTGGCCGGGAACATGCTGGCCACACCGGTCATCCAGCCCATCCGGTACATCGCGCCGCCGACCTGGACGAGCGCGCCGAACACGAACAGCGGCCAGAGCGGCGCGCGCTCGCCGAGCCCGAGCAGGTTGAGGGCCACGGCGGCGACCAGCTGGACGAGGAGCCCGGGGACCACGAGCGCGCGCGGCCCCCACCGGTCGACGACCGTGCCGAGGACCGGGCCGAGCAGCAGGGTGGCCGGGGTGAGCGCGACGAGCAGCGACATCACGACGAGGGAGCCGGTGAGCTGGAAGACGAGCAGGGGCAGCGCGACCGTGTACACGGCCTCGCCGAGGTTGTTGACCGTGTTGCCCGCCGCGAACACGCGGAACCTGCCGTCCCGCCACGGGGAGACGACGGGCGGGGCCGTCAGGAGCGCCATCGCGGTTACCGGACCGTCGTGGTGACGGACGGCAGCCCCGGGCGGGGCAGGGACAGGTCACGCAGCCGGGTGAACGCCGGCTCGGCGCCGCCGGTGTAGCGGTACAGGCTCAGGTAGCCGCCGCGCCCGCCGACCGCGATCACGTGCCCGGCGCCGAAGGGCAGCACCGCGAGGCCCTTGGGGAAGTCGGGCAGGTCCTCCACCAGGGCGAGGATCTCGGCGGTGGCCCGGTCGTAGGCGGCGAGCTGCACGCCGTAGGACACCGCGTAGACGACGTCGTCGAGCAGGACCCCGTTCTCGACCGTGTTGTCGAGGAGCTCGTTCCACCGGGCGGTGACCTCGCGGGTGCCGAGGTCGAGTTCCTTGACCCCGTTCTCGCCGCTGATCACCAGGGTGGTCGCGGAAGACCACATCCTTTTCGGGTACTCGTCGGTGTCGACCTCCCACAGTACCTCCGCCGAGTCGGCGCGCAGCACCGTGACCACCCCGTTGCCGGCCGCCACCGCCCGCTCGCCGGTCGCCAGGTAGCAGCCGGCCCACAGCGAGGCGTCGCCCAGCCGCACGTGGTCGAGCCGGGCCCCGGTCCGGGCGTCGAGCTCGACGGCCCCGTCGTTCGTGCAGGCCAGCAGGCGGGTGTGGTCGGGGGAGGCGGCCACGGTGTGCGCGAGCGCGCCGAGCCGGTGCCGCCAGCGGACCTCGCCGTCCACGTCGGCCCGGAAGACCCAGCGGTCCCGGGTCAGGCCGATCCAGCCGTCCGGCACGGCGAGTACCCGTCGGGTGAAGCCCAGACCGGTCACGTGGTGCTCCAGGAGCTGGAGCTGGGGCTCCCCGCGCGGGTCGGCGACGAGGGCCACCACGGCCACCCCGTCGTCGGTGGCCACGTACAGCGTGTCGGGGTCCTCGCACGACGGCTGGATGTCCCACACGCACTGCCGGCGGAAGGGCGCGCGGGCCACCACCTCGAACGTGGCGGCGTCGAGCTGGCAGACCTCCCCGTCCTGGGTGAGGACGTACAGCCGGCCGTCGGCGGCCACCCCGAAGTCGACGAGCTGGTGCGGGAAGCCGTGCACGGTGGAGACGAGGCGCGGGGTGGGCTCGGTGTTGTCGAGCACGTGCAGCACCCCGTCGAAGCCGCCGACGTACACGGTCCGGCAGTCGGGGGACAGGTCGCAGAACTCGATGTCGTCGCGGGCGAGCATCACCTGGTGCAGCACGGTGCCGTGGGCGTCGAGGACGAGTACTCCGTTGACGACGCAGTCGTTCTCGTCCACCCCGTCGTCCTGGGTGGCCCAGAACCGGCCGTGCCGGTGGTCGTACAGGATCCGGTGGATGTTGCCGCCGTCGAGCTTGACCACGTGCGGGAAGTCCAGCTCCGCGAGGGAGCCGAAGAACACCCGGCCGGCCTTGTCGGAGGCCGCGTCGACGTCGGGGTGGTCGGTGCAGAACCACTCCAGCGCCACGTCCTCGGCGAACGACGGCGCGATCCGTTCGACGGTGAACGTCTCGACGTCGAGGACGACGAGCTGCCGGAAGCCGTTGTTGAGGTAGACCCTGCCGTCCTGGATGACCGCGCCCCGGCTGATCTGCGGCGAGGGCTCCTCGCCCTCCAGTAGGTGCGCGTGGTCGCCCACCGCCGCGGCGTCGAGCACGTCGACCAGGTCGAGGGTGTCGAGGCGCCAGCGGAGCAGGGTGCCGCGCTTGTCCTTGCCGATCACCCAGGTGCCGTCGCTGACCAGGGTGTAGACGGGCGCGTGCCCGGCGGGCACGGTGCCGCCCCGTGCCGGGCTCGACCGGACGGGCCGCAGGTTCTCGTCGAGGAGGTGGATCCGTCCCGTGACATCGGAAGCCAGCAGGCCGGCGCCCGGGACAGGCAGGATCCGCACGACGCGGTCGGTCAGTTCCATGGCTGGTTTCCCTTCGCGGGAGAGGAGAGGAAAGGGTCGTGCCGCGGAGGTCGCCCCCCCGCGGCACGTACTCGGCCTGCGGCGGCGGTCCCCGGTGCCATGGGGGCACCGGCAGTCTCGGACCGCCCGCGCCGCCTAGAGGGCGACGGCCTTGCGGGCGGCGACGCCCCGACGGATCGGCTTGCGGGTCATGGAAACACCTCCTCTCGGGGCTGGGGGACGGGTGGCCGGACCGGGGGAGCTGGGGGAAACCCGGTCCGGAGCTGGGGAGGGGCAGGCTTTCGATGCACTAAGAGTCCCGTTTGTGGATCCCTTTTCGTTCCCGCCGCGTTCCTGCCCGGTCACGCAGCGGCAGCACTTGTTCCTGTCACGCCGCGACGGCCCCGGCCAGCGCGACCCCCACCGCGCCCAGCGCCCGGGCCGCGGTGGCCTGGGCCTGCGCGGTCTTGCGGCGCAGCAGCGGGTCGTCGCTCATCACGGTCGGGTTGATCGCCATCCGGGACGTCGCCCAGAAGACCCCACCGTTCCGGCGGTCCGTCAGCTCCTCCAGCACCCGGACCGCCTCGTTGCGGGCAGCCCAGGCGTCGATCCCGCTGCGGCCCAGCTCGTGGCCGGCCCGCAGGATGTGCCCGGCGTCCACGGCCCGGCGGGGCGGCCGGACCGTCGCGTCGCCCAGCGCGCGGCTCGCGGCCGTGACCAGGGACCCGTCGCCGAGCAGCCGGCCGGCCTGGGCGAGCGCGAGGGCCAGCCGGGCCAGGGTGCCGCACCGGGCCAGGTCCGCCACCGGGTGCGGTTCGACCAGGAGCTGGGCGAGCCGGGCGGCGATCTCCGGCAGCCGGTCGGTGTCCACGCCGTCCTCGCCGACCGCGTGCGCCACGGCCATCGCCTCCACGGCGGCCACGGCCGTCATCGGGGACGCGACCAGCCGGTCCAACGGCCGCCAGGACTCGGTGAGCCGGGCCGGGAACTCGCCGTCGCGGACCGTGCTCAGGCAGCGGTTGAGCACGTCCGCGGCCCGGGTGCGCAGGTAGTCGTCGTCGTTGCGGTCCGCGCCGACGAGCAGGGCGGTGGCCGCGTACAGCTGGTGGCGCAGGGTGCGGATCCGCCAGTCGGGACGGTGCCGCCACCACCGGTCGGCCAGCTCGGCGAACCCGGGGTGCCCGGTGCGGTCCTGGAGGTTGCGCAGCCCCTCCAGGGCCACGGCCAGTTCCTCGTCCAGGTTGTGCTCCGCGAATGCGAACACCGCCGCCGCCTGGTCGGTGAGGCCCTTGTCGGTGGACAACGGCCGGGTACCCGCCGCGTCGGTCGCGCAGTAGACCCCGCCGGCCTGGTGGTCGAGCAGCCGCGTTCCGAGGAAGGTGAGGGATGAGATGGGCATCGTGTCTCCTTAGGAAGCCAACGCCAGGTCGGCGGACGCGCCGCCCCACACGTGGCTGAGCAGGTGGCCGACGATCGCGGGGCCGTTGCGGGTGAGTACCGACTCCGGGTGGAACTGCACGGAGGCGAACTCGGCGGCGCGCAGCGCGTACACGTCTCCGGTGTCCGGGTCCCGGCTGATCTCGATCTGCCCGGGCAGGCCGACCCGGCGGACCGCGTCCCAGGGGCTGCGCGCGGTGAAGGAGTTGTAGAACCCGACGAGCTCCTTGTCCCCGAACAGGTCGATCTCCTTCTGCAGCCCCTGGTTCGGGGTGTCGCGGCGGACCACGTCGAAGCCGAGTACCGAGGAGAGGATCTGGTGTCCGAGGCACACGGACAGGAACGGGATCTTCTCGGCGAGCGCGCGCTGGGTGAGCCGGCGCAGGGTGGCGATCTTCGGGTGCGCGTGCTCGTTCGGGTCGCCCGGGCCGGGGCCGAAGACGACGAGGTCGAAGCCGTCGAAGTCGGTGACCGTGTCGTAGCGGCGGACGTCGGGGCGGACGCCGAGCGCGCCGAGCTGGTGGCCGAGCATCGCGGTGAAGCGGTCCTCGTTGTCGATCACCAGGGCGCGGATGCCGGCGAGGGCTTCGAGGGTCTCGTCGGGGGCGGGGCCCTGGCGGAGCCAGAACTGGGCGAGATTGACGTTGCGGGATTCGAGGGCGCGCAGGACGCGGGGGTGGGCGGCCAACCGGCGGGAGCCTGGGATGTACGCCGAGCGGGTCACGCCGGCCGTCGGGCTGAACGCCGAGAGCACGCCGGCCACCTTCGCCCGGGTCTCCGCGACCTCCGAGTCCGGGTCGGACAGCCGGACGAGCGTGGCCCCCACCCCGATCCGCAGGGCGCCGGCCGCGTCGATGTCGGCGGTGCGGATCACGATCGCGGAGTCCATGGTCTGGCGGCCCGCGTCGTCCACGCCGATCAGGGCGAGCACCCCGCTGTAGTAGCCGCGTCCCGTGGGCTCGTGCCGGGCGATCACCCGGAACGCGCTCTCCAGCGGGCTGCCGGTCACGGTCGGGGCGAACATGGTCTCCCGGAGGATGGCGCGCGCGTCGAGTCCGGTGCTGCCCTCGATGAAGTACTCGGTGTGCGCCAGCCGCGCCATCTCCCGCAGCTCCGGCCCCCGGATGGTCAGCCCGGGCGCGCAGATCCGGGCGAGCATCTTCAACTCCTCGTCGAGGACCATGAACAGCTCCTCGGCCTCCTTGCGGTCGGCGAGGAACCCGAGGACGCCGCCCAGTTCGGGGCCCTGGTCCGGGTAGCGGTACGTGCCGCTGATCGGGTTCATGACGACCGTGCCGTCGGTCAGGCTGACGTGCCGTTCGGGGGTGGCGCCGATGAACGTGCGGGTGCCGGTGTGCACGAGGAAGGTCCAGTACGAGCCGACCTCGGCCAGCAGCAGCCGCCGGTACAGCGCGAGCGCGGTGTGCCGGGAGAAGTTCGGGACGCTCGCGGCGAACGACCGCCTGATCACGAAGTTCGCGCCCTCGCCGTGCCCGATCTCGTCGGCGAGGATGGTGCGCACGATGGCCGCGTACTCCTCGTCGGAGACCTCGAAGTCCGCCCCTTCGAGTGTGACCGGGGCGTCGGGGATCCGGGCGACCGCGTCGGCGAGCGCGACGACCCCCCGGTCCCGGACGGTCATCGTCAGGATCGGCTCCGCGTCGTCCCGGCAGGCGTGGCCGTGCTCGGTGATCTGCCGGTAGGGCACGATCGCCAGCACCTCGCCGCCCGGGGCCACGGGCACGTCCTCCAGCCGGTCGAGGCTGGCGAAGTCCCCGGTGAGCAGTTCCAACTCGTCCGGGCGGGTACCCGGCCGGTGCAGCACGACGAACGGATCGTCGCCGGTAAATAAATCATCAAAAATCATCGTGCACCTCCTACAACTCGGTCGAGCACGGCGTTCCAGTCGGCGGGGGCCTCGTCGGCGCGCCAGCAGACGTGCTGGTCGGGGCGGACGAGCACCAGGGCGCGTTCCCAGACCTTGGCGACGGTGTCGTCGTCGATCCGCAGGTACCGCACCGGGATGCCCCGTTCCGCCGCCCGCCGGACGAGCGGCTCCCCGTCGCCCGACGTGTCGACCAGGGTCAGCTCCGGGCCGAGGTGGTCGAAGACGTTGCTGCCGTCGGCGAGCCGCAGGGACGGCGCCCGGCCGCCCGGCCAGGTGGTGGGCACGAGTTCCCGCCACCGCCAGATCGGGGCCGGGCCGTCCTCGGCGCAGATGACGGGGGAGTCGACGTAGCGGTACCCGAAGTGGATGCCGCCGTTGTCGCCCTGGTGGGTCTCCTCGGCCAGGAAGCCGGCGATGTGCTCGCTGGACGCGCCGTCCCGGGCCAGCTGGGCGAACCGGCGCCACACCTCCAGCAGGTTCGCGCACATCTCCCGGTTGAACAGGGCGACGGGGCGGCGCTCGGCCTCGTAGCTGTCGAGGAGTTTGGGGCCGGCCCAGCCGTTGACGACCGCGCCGAGCTTCCAGCCCAGGTCCACGGCGTCGCCGAGTCCGGTGTTCGCGCCGTGCCCGCCGGTCGGGTAGAACTGGTGCGCGGAGTCCCCGGCGAGAAACACGGAGCCTCTGCGGTACGTGGCCGCGACGGCCAGCGCGCCCTCCCACTGCGCGATGCTGAGCACCTCGTCGATGGCGATCCGCACCCCGAGCCGCCGCTGCACGAGCTCGACGGGATCCTCGGTCAGGGTCTCGCCCTCGAAGAGCCGCAGGCTGGCCGTCCAGGTGTCCCGTTCGTCGCGGGACACCAGGGTCACCCCGGACGCCTCGACCGTGACGAAGCCGCGCCCGTGGCTGCGCAGCACGGGGTCGGAGCTCTTGAAGTACACGGAGACGAACTGGGTCCTGGGCCCGTTGTTGTCGGCCCCGATCCCGAGGAACTGCCGGACCGTGGAACTCCCGCCGTCGCACGCGACCAGGTAGCGGGCCCGGATCGTGTGCCACGTGTTGGTGGTCGAGTCGACCACGGTGGCGACCACGCCGGTGTCGTCCTGGTACAGCTCGGTGAACGTCCACCCGTCGCGCACGTCGACCAGCGGGTGCCCGGTGGCGCGCTCCCGCAGGATGCCCTCCAGCAACGAGCCCTGCACCCGCTGGTACGGCTGGGTCGGCGCCGACCCGTCGTTGACCTGCGCGTACCGCTCGACCCACTCGTCGACGGACGCGTGTTCCCAGGTGGCGACGGTCGGCTGGTCGAAGCCGCGGGTCCAGACGAAGTTGGCGTTGTGCTCCGGCCCGATCCCGCCGGCCCGGACCTCGTCGGCGACACCGAGCCGGTGCAGGAGTTCCATGCTCCGGCCGTTGATGTAGTCCATCTTCGGGTGCTTCGACGGCCCGACGGCCCGGTCGATGACCATGCTGGGGACGCCGTGGTGGGCGAGCTCCAGGGCCAGCACGGAACCGACCGGACCGGCGCCGACGATCAGCACCGGTACGGTGAATGCCAAGGATTCGTTGGTGCTCACGGTCGCTACCCCTCACGGTCGGATCTGCGCGATCAGCCTGGTAAGAATGATCGGCAGTTACCGTGAGGGGAGCATCACGCGCTCACGCGATCTGAGCGGCTCCTCGGTGGTTGGGGCAGTTGGCGGCTCAGGCGATCTGCGCCTCCCGGTGGTGGAAGAACTGCCTGGTCAGCTCGACCCGACTCTTGATCCCGAGCTTGCTGAACGCGTGCCGCAGATGACTGTCCACAGTGTGCGGTGACAGGAACAGCCGGGTGGCGGTCTCCCGGTTCGTCAGCCCCTCGGTCACCAGCCGCACCACCCGCAGTTCGGCCTCGGTCAGGCTGTTCCAGCCGGCGCCGGGTTCGGGCCGGAGCTTCGCCTTGCGCCCCCGGACCCGCTCGGCGTCCCCGGTCGCCCCGCAGCCGACCCACACCGCGAGCGCCTCCTCGAACCGGGCGCCGGCCGCCGACTCGTTGCCGGCCGCGAGTTCCGCGACGCCGAGGTCCTCGACCGCCGAGGCCCGGGCCAGGGCCCGCGGGCAGTTCTGGAACAGCTTGACGGCGGTCCGCAGCGCCTCGACGTCCCCGCGCAGCAACCCGTCGGCGTGCGCGGCGGCCCCGGCGAGCGAGCCGACCGACGGGTTGAGTTCCGCGAGCCGCCGGGCCATGGTCACCACGGAGGCGGCCCGGTCCACGGCGCCGGCCCGGAGCGCGAGCCGGACCAGCATCGCCGCGACCCCGTGGTCGAGCCCGAGGAACAGCATGCTCTCGGGCGCGTCGGAGTACACGGCGCCGAGGGTCTCCATGGCCACCCGGTGCTGGCCGGTCGCGGACCGCACCATCGCCATCGCGTACGTCAGCTCGGCCGGCGCCACCCCGATCCCGTCGACGAAAAGCTCCTGGGTCCGGTGCACGTACCCCCGGGCCAGCTCGGTGTCGCCTCGGCGCAGCGCGAGCCGGGCCAGCACGCACAGCAACCGGACCGCGAGCTGCGGCGTCGCCAACTGCTCGGCGAGCTGCATGCCGGCCTCGGCCTCCGCCTGGGCCTCGCCGAGCCGGCCCAGCGCGAGGCGGAGCTGGGCGAGACTGAGGTGCCAGAGGGGCTGTGACCAGGCGGTACCCAGCCGGTCGGCCTCGCGCTGCCCGATCGTGTAGCTGGCCTCCGCCTCGGTGAACCGGTCCTGGGCGACGAGCACCCGGCCGAGCCACAGCCGGGGGTGCCGCAGGGTGGCCGAGCCCCGGTCCCGGTCGGCGGCGGCGACCGCGTCCCGGGCGTCGACCAGCGCGCGGTCGAGGTGCCCGGTCGAGCGGGCGAGCACGCTGCGGGCCGCCAGCCCGAGCACCAGCGCGTCCACGGCACCCCGGGCCGGGTCCGCCCCGAGGTCCAGCGCTGAGCCCGCACCCGAGCCCCCCTCGCCACGAGCCCTGGCCCCGGCCCCGGCCCTGCCCAGCGCACCTCCCGCCGCCTCGGCCAGCGTCACCGCCTCCTCGACGACCGGCCCGGCCGCCCCCAGATCTCCCGCGTCGATCAGCCCGTGCCCGCACACCGCCAGCAACTGCGCCCGCCGCACGTCGTCCAGCCCGGTCATCGCCAACGCCCGCCGGAGGTACTCCACCGCGATCGCCGGCTGCCCCGCGTGCCGGCTGGCCTCCGCGAGCCCCACCAGGACCGCCGCCTCGTCACCCACCGTGCGCACACTCCGCAGCGCTGCCTCGCCCAGCTCCCGGGCCTCCGCCATCCGCCCGGCCGACGCCAGCAGGCGCACCGCCTCGGCGGCCAGCCCGGGCCGGGCCGGGTCGAACTCGCCGAGCAGGTCGAGCATCCGCAGCACCAGATCGGCCGCCGCGCCCGGCGCGCCCCGACCGGTGAGCTGCGCCGCCGCGCGCAACACCTCCAACGGGTCCGTACTCCCGCCCCGCACCAGGTGCTCGGCCACCTCGACGGGGGAGGCGCCCTGGGCTTTGCGGACGGCGGCGGCCTCGCGGTGCAGTACCCCTCGAACGGGTCCTGAAAGATTGTTGTAGACCGCCTCGCGGATCAGGTCATGGGTGAACGCGACCTGCACACCCTGCTCGGTGAGGAAGTCGTGCGCGATCGCCTCGTCGATGGCGGGCACGAGGTCACCGGCGGTGGACCCGATCAGCGCCGCCGCGTCGTAGGCGGTGAACGGCCGGCCCAGCACCGCGCACCCGCCCAGCATCCGCCGGGTCAGGGGGGACAGCCCGCGCAGCCGGTGACCCACGGCCGCGAGGAAACTCTGGGGCAGCTCGCCGTCGACCACGGTGGCGGTGCCCTTGTTGACCAGGATCTGTCCCGCGTCGACCAGCCCGCGCAGCAGATGCCGCAACAGGAACGGATTGCGCCCCGTCCCGGCCGCCAGGCTCGACACGGTCGCGTCCGGCCGCGCCCCGAGCACCTGCGCGCACAACTCCACCACGGCCTCGTCGTCCAACGGCCCGAGCACGACCCGCCGGGCCCCCTCCGCGACCAGCCGGTCCACCGTGCCCTGCGCGGACAGCTCCGCCGGCGCCACCCGCCGGGTCAGCAGCCACGCCACCCGCTCGCCCGCCAACCGGGGCACCAGCACCCGCAGCGCGAACAGGGTCAACTCGTCGGCCCACTGCGCGTCGTCCACGACGATCAGCACCGGCCTCCGCCGCGCCTCCGCCTCGATCACCGCCCCGAGCCGCGCCACCAGCGCGAACCAGTTGTCCTCGTGCCCGGCCAGCTCCGCCAACTCGGCGGCCTCGACCGCCACCCCCCGCAACGCCGTCATCAGCACCACGGCCCCGGCCCGGTCCACCTCGGCCGCCCGCCCGAGCGCCACACTCATCCCGAGCGCCGCCGCCCGCTCGGCCGCCGCCCGCACCAGCCGCGTCTTCCCGATCCCCGCCGGCCCCTCGACCACCACACACCCACCCGGGCCGCCCACCGTGGCCTCGAGCACCCCCCGGATCTCCGCCAGAGACTCTTCCCGTCCCACGAGCTCGTCCATCAGATGTCCCTCCCCACGCAGCCTTTTGTCGTGGGTACAGGTTCAGCCCAGCCGCTCCCCTTCCGTTCCCGAAGCGTTCCCATGCTTGTTTCCCCAGGTCAACACCATCATCTGGGTACGCTGCAGGCCCGGTTCCGCTCCCGACGGCACTTCCTCCAACGGTTTCCGGGGCGCTGGCCGCTCGTCGCGCCGACAGGCTCTGGCCTGAGACGACCGGCCGCTCACCCTGCCCAGCGGGCCGGGTTCCCGGGCGACCCGCTGGCCTGCTTGTCGACGGGCCGACGTGGGTGGCGGTTTGCCCGAAGCGGCACCGAGTCTGACGGTGCCCGGGCGGGTCAGCCTCCCGCGCGCAGCGCCACGGCGGCCAGGGCCAGCGCGCCGGCCTCCTTGAACACGTGCACGTTGCCGGCGAACACCTCGGCCAGCAACGCGTCGAGCGGCCGCAACTCGACCTCGGTGGCCTCCAGGTCCCCGGACTCGGGCCGCGCGACCCGCCGCACCCCCCGCGCGAGGTACAGATGGGCGGTGCCCATGCCCCGGTTCGCGCTGTGCGTGAACTCGCCGAGCAGCGTCCACTCCCCACCCGCGAACCCGGTCTCCTCCAGGAGCTCCCGCCGCGCCCCCACCAGCGGATCCTCCCCGTCGTCGAGCCCCCCGCCGGGCAACGAGTACGTGACCGCCCTCGGCCCGTGCCGGTACCCCCGCAGCACGACGACCTCTTCTTCGTCGGTGAGCCCGACGACCATCGTCCCGCTCGGCGCCTCGGCCGTCAGATACCCCTCGACAACGGTCCCGTCGGGCAGCCGGACATCCTCCTCGTACAGGCTCACCCAGCGCCGGTGCCGGAACACGAGCCGCCGCTCCAGTACTTCCCAGTCCTCCACCATCCGCCGATCATGCCCGGCACGGTTCCACCCCGCCGCCCCGCGCGCATCCGGCCGCCGCCCGCGCCGGTGGGTTCATGGCCGTCCGGCCGAGGAAATTGATCGCTATGTGTCTATATCGTGGGGGGATGAGTGACGATCCGGAAATCGACGACTACGGGGAGCCGCAGACCATCCCGCCACCCATGACGGTGGCCGAGATCCTGGCCCGGCAGGAGTCGAGATCCTCCCGGGTGCCGGAGGGCTACCTCGACAGCTACGAGGTCGGCCTCGCCTGGCCGGTCGTCTGGACGATCTGGCCGGTGTTGAACGCCAACCACGTGGGCCGGCAGCAGGTCTCGACGGCACTGACCTCAGGAGAGACCATCAACGTGTACTACGCCGCCGAGGACGTGCAACGGGTCCAGGACGAGATCGCGGCCGGTACCGCGCGGCTCGACCCCGCCTGGCGACGCGACACCGCCGAGGGGCGGGCGGCGTTCCGGGCGTACGAGCGCCGGCAGTCCCTGAAGCGAGCCATCGGCGCCGTGGCCGTGTGCATCCTGCTCCTGGCCGCCTTCCTACTCCTCATCACCGTCCTCTCCCAGACCTGACCCGCGCCAGTTGGACGGATCCTGTCCCGTGAGATACCGGAGCAGCACCACGTCGCCGATCTGCCGCACCTCGGCGAGGGTCATCCTCCGCTTCGGGCTCTGCGGGTAGACGCCGGAGTTCACGAAGTTCGGTGCCGTCGGGTCGCCGATGAAGAACGGCGCGACGACGACGTGGATCTCGTCCGCCAGATCCTGGGTGAGGAACTGGGTGTGCAGCGTGCTGCCGCCCTCGACCATCAGCCGGCGCACGCCCCGCGCCGCCAGGTCCGCCAGAATCGACCGCAGATCCAGCGTCCCGACCACGGTGGCGACGTGCCCGAGCCCCTCACCGTTCACGGTGTACACGATCTTCTCGGTGTCCCCGGCGGTGAAGAAGCCGCTGCCCGGGTCGAGGTCCCCGCTCGCCGAGATGGTCACCTTGACCGGACTGGCCGACAGCCCGTTGGCCACCCGCTCCGCCCGCCGGGCCTCCGACCTGACGAGCAGCCGGGGATTGTCCCGCCGGATCGTGTTCGCGCCGACCAGAATCGCGTCACAGGTGGCCCGCACCTCGTCGACCCTGTCGAAATCCGCGTCGTTGGACAACAGCAACCGCTCGTCGGTGTTGTCGTCGATGTGCCCGTCCACGGACATGGCACAACTCAACAACACATACGGCCGATCAGTCATGCGAGCGCTCCCGGTTCAGTAGGTGTTCCACGAAACGTGCGTAGTCTTCAGCGCTGGTCATCACGCCGAGGGTTGCGAACTCCTCCGCTGACGCCCAATCGTGCAGCGCGGGGTCTCGTCGCTGTGCCTGGTACACCTGGCTCGCAGTCCCTCCGGATGCTGGAAACGGAACGACGACCTTGCCGCTCGCCAGGGCCAGATTCGCCTCATCGAGAGTGCCTTGCGCACCGCCCACTACGAGGATGAGGTCGGCGTTGCGAATGACATTCGGTCGGCCAAAGATGCCGGTCACACCGGTAAGGCTGGGCGGGCGGAAGTGGTCGGCGAGGTAGGTCATGACCTCGATTCCGACCCCGACCGGGCCATGGTTGACGACACAGCGTCGGCGCATGAGCAACACGCTCAGGGCACGCACGGAGGCGTCGATCAGGGACTCGTCCGTGTTTGCCGCACGGCTACCGCAGATCGCAATCAGGGCGGAAGAACTGTCCACGACTGGCGCGGCCCAGGCATTGGCCAGCTCTGACATGTGAACGTCCGCCGGTGCGAGACCCATTAGCACGCGAGCATCATCTGGCATCTGGAGGCCATCGGCGATCCGGTTCAGCACGTCGATGTCGCTCGTCTTCCCTGTCCGGGTGCCGCGAAGCCAGTTCGAGATATCCGAGCGATCGTGTTCGGTGAGTAGTGCGAGCTGTGTCTGGGTGCACTGGGGATGCTGCTCCACATAGTGCCGGAATACTCCGCCGATGTCCCTGCGCGCGAGTGCGAGCCGCACATCGTTGCGACGCCAGAACGTCGACACAACGGTCGCAGGATCAAAGATTCTTCGTCGCGCCACCCGGGTCCGCCCGCCGTGAGATGTGTGATCGAGCGTATCCGACATGTAGCGCAGAATGCTCACCCGTGCGGCGGTTCCGTGGACTGACACCACGGGTTCATTTCCTTTCCTGGGGCAGGTTCCAGAAGCACTCTGAATGCTCGGATTCGTCAGAGCATTCAGGAGGCCAGGCATGTTCCGAGTGATCATGGAGGAGCCGCGGAACCCGTGGCCGGCGCAGGTGACCCGCGTCGTGGATCGGGCGGAACTCTCCGACGCCATGCGCCTGTTCCACGAGTGGCGTTCCGAGAATCCCTACGCGGTCGGCGCGGGCGAGCTGCGGGTGAAGGTCGTCGAGGTCGATGGTTAACGAGATCGGCTACGGCAGCTTCAGCCGCGCCGAGGTCACCTACCTGGTCGAGGGCAACCCGATGTGCTCCGAGCTGCGACTGCTCAGGCTCACGGATGGTGAGGCCGTGCTGGTCGGAGTGATCGTTGATCCTGGTTGCACCTTGTCGCTCTTCCGCCCGGCGGATCCCGGGCTCGCCCCGGACGAGCAGCGGCATCTGCTCCTCAAGGCGCTGGAGGTCTACCACCTCCACCACGGCCGCGACTTCACCGACCTCACCGAATGTCTACTCAACGTATCTGCCCCCTTACGCAACCTCCCGGGAAGGTGACAGGATGGGCAAACCGGAGGCACTACCGAGCTGCGCCAAGTGTGCCGGCAACGGAATGGTGCGCGCTCGCACGGTCGTGACCACCTACGACAAGAACGGCAAGCCGGTGCAGAAGGAGACCACCCGACCGGTCACCTGCCCCGACTGCAAAGGAAAGGGACGACGATGAAGGCGCGTTGTCGAATGACCGCATGCGGTGCCGGAGGACGGAACCTGTTCACCATCGTGCGCGCCGATGCCTGGCTCCAGCGTGGCCTCGTTCCGCGCCGCTGCCCCGGCGGACATGGCTGGCACCTCTACCGGCCCGAGGCGGCCTGACCCTCGCAAACGAACTAGTCCCAGAATGCGCGACGAGTGGGTCAGGATCCGAGACGCGTGCTCCCCAGGCACTGTCAGCTCACGGGCATTCTGCCGTCGCCTGTGGCGGGTGGGCACGACGCGGAAGGTGATTCTGTGGATCGACGCGACTTCCTCGGACGCGCTCTGACCCTGGCGGCCGGCGGCAGTGGCGGGATCGGGGTGCCACTCGTCGACCTGGTGGGGGAGTCCACTCCCCATGTCCCGGCAAGGGTCCGGGCTGATGACGTGGCCGAGGTGGAGGACGCGACCGCCCAGATCGCGTCGTGGGATCTGCAACGGGGCGGACACCTGGCAGCCGACCAGGGGGCCGCACTGCTGCGGTGGTCACTGGAGTTGCGCTCCCGAGCGATCAACGGGGACCTCGTCGGGCGGCTGGACCGGACGATCGCGTACCTGGCCGACCGGACGGCGTGGGCCACCTACGACTCCGGCCGGCACGACCAGGCACGTCGTCAGTTCCAACTCGGCCTGGCCGTGGCCGCCGATGCCCGCGACGTCAACGTCCGGGCGCAACTCTTCTGCGACATGGCGAATCAGGCCGTCTACCTGCGTCAACCCAACGAGGCGCTGCGGATGGCCGACGCCGCCGCAGCCCCTGGTCTCGTTCCTCAGTTGCGGTCGGCGGTGCACGGGGTGATGGCCGAGGCATACGCCGCGATGGGGCGGCAGAAGGGCGCACAGGTCGAGTTGACCCGTGCGGAGGACGCGTTCGCCGGTCCGACCACGGGGACGGCCCCGGTCTGGCTCAACACGTTCCGCACGGAAGCGGGGATGCACCACGCTATCGGGTACGCGGGTTATCTCCTCGCCCGAGCCACAGGCGGCACGGGTACGACCGCCGCGCTCGAACATCTGGGGCACGCGGTGGCCGGCCTCGGGGACGACCGCAGTCGCGCGGCCATGTTCGCGACGCTGCGGATGGCGACCCTGCACCTCGGCCAAGGCGAGGGTGACCCCGGCACCGGTGCTCGCCTGGCCCGAACGGTGCTGCCCCGACTAACCGGTGTCCGCTCCACCCGGATGATCAGTGAGGTCCAGGCACTCCGGTTCGCGCTCGCCCGGCACGAGTCCCGTTCCGAGATGGCCGATCTTGGCCGGGACCTGGACCAGGCCATCGCCCAGTTCGCGTGGTGACCGCCCAGCCCGGGACCGGCGGGACCACCCCCGACGCCGGAGGCATCGCCCGGAAGAGTGCCGGCATGGCCGTCGGCGCGCTGGTGTCCCGGCTCACCGGCTTCGTCCGCACGGCGATCATCGGCGCCGCGATCGGCGCGGGCCTGGTGGGGGACGCGTACGCGACGGCGACCATGCTGCCCGGCATCGTGTACGAGGTGCTCGTCGGCGGCACCATCGCCAGCATCGTCGTGTCGCTGCTCGTGCGGGCGCGCGCCCAGCCCGACGGCGGACGCGCGTACACCGACCGGCTGCTCACCCTGACACGGGCATGTTCGCGCTGCTGGCGGCCCTGTCCACGCTCGCGGCCCCGTGGATCTCCGGGCTGTTGTCCGGCGGGGCCACCCCGGAGGCCGGCCGGCACCTCGTCACCACGTGGTCCTATCTGACGTTGCCGGCGATCCTGCTGTACGGCGTGTTCGCCCTGCTGACCGCCGTCCTCAACGCGCACGACGAGTTCGCGGTGCCGGTGTGGGCGCCGATCGCGAACAACCTCGCACTGATGGGTACCGCCGGCGCGTTCCTCCTGCTCCCCGGCCCGAAGGACCTGACCCCGGAGTCGATCACGTCCGCCCAGGTCGCGGTACTCGGCGGCGGTACCCTCCTGGCGGTCGGCTGTCAGGTCGTGGCGCTGTGGCCGGCCCTGCGGCGGACCGGGTGGCGGTGGCGGGCCAGGTTCGACGTCCGGCGCGCGGAGTTGGCCTCCCTCGGGCGGCTGGCCGGCTGGACGCTGCTCTATCTCGGGGTCAGCCAGGCCGGGGTGCTCGTCGTGCTCAAACTCGCGCGGGTGGCCAGTGACCAGGGCGGCCCGGGTCCCGCGATCTACAACAACGGCTACCTGCTGCTGATGATGGGCTACGGCATCGCGGCACTGCCCATCATCACCGCACTCGTACCCCGCCTCACCCGCGCCGCCACTGACCCGCACCCGTCGGCGGACCAGCGCCACCCCGAGGGCGAGTGGCACTCGGCGAAAGGCCGGAGCCTGGCCGCCGCCGAGCTGTCCCTGGGCGGCCGGTTGATCGCCGTCGTCGCGAGTCCGGTCGCCCTCGCGTTCGTGGTCCTCGGCGTACCCATCGCGGTCACGGTTTTTCAGTGGGGCCGCTACACCCATGACCAGGCGGTCTCCACCGGTACCGTCATCGCGGTCGCGGGAGCGGGCCTGTTGCCGTACGCGATCAGCCAGTTGCAGACGTTCGCGTTCTTCGCGCTCGCCGACCTGCGCACCCCGGCGCTGCTGAACATCCCTGTGACCCTGGTGCGCGTGGCCTCGGCGCTGCTGGTGGTCCACGTCGTCCCCGTGCGCTGGATCGCCGCCGGCCTCATGGCCAGCAACGCGCTCTCCTACCTCGCGGCCGCGATCTGCGGCGCCGTACTCCTCCGCCGCCGCCTCGGGCCAGCGCCGACCGCGCACGTCCGAACCACCGTGCTGCGCCTGCTGATCCCGATCGCTGTGGCGGCCGGCCTGAGCGCTGCCGTCGTGGTCACGCTGCCGGGTGACAAACTCTCGGCGGGAGCGGCCCTGCTCCTGAGCGGAACGGTGCTGGTCGCGGCCTACGTCGGCGGCTGTTTTCTGATGCGCGTGGAGGACGTCCGGCGACTCGCCGCGTATGTCCGCGCGAGGATCACCAGGGCGTGAACATCGTGCGGACCCTCGCGGAGCACCCCGCCGAACCCGGCCGGCCGATCAACCCGGGGTCCACCGGACAGAACCTAGTCCCCGCCGCCTCCGCCACCACCACCGCCGGAGTCCCCGCTCGGGCTCATGTCCGAACTGCTCACGGTGCCGTGGTCGTGGATCCACACGCCGCTCGTGCCGTTGACCCCCGGATTCCGCCCGCCGCCGGTGCGGGAACGTGCGCGGGGCGCGGACCGGTGCGGCCGTCCGGTGGCGAGCGCTCGGGCCTCGGCGAGCCTGACCGGATCGGGACGGCGCCGGCCCCGTGACCGCAGCAGAAGGAGGACAACCACCAGGAGAGCGACCCCACCTGCCGCGACAAACCATCCGATGTGTACTCCGCCCATGCCGCGATGGTAGCTCCGGACCGCAATGGGCGGATCGCTTGCGATGCACCTGTGTGACGGGCAAGATTTGACTCCTATGAGTACCTGGATGACTCGTGGTCCGATTCCGGAATCTCCGTTGGAGGTGCTTTTCCCGGGGGTCGCGCAGGATGATGTGGGCAGGCTGCGGCTCGCAGCGGATGCCCTCGACGCGGCGCGGCCCGCAGCCGACGCGCCGGACTGGCATTGGTTGGAAGATCACGCGGTTTTTCCAGGCCCCGACGGGGTCGGAGTACCAGTCATTCTCTATACCGCCGTCACTCTTGAGAGCCGCCTCAGCGACTGGACGGAACTCGAACTCGATGTCTGCTGGACGCGCTCGGGGCAGCTGGCGGTGACCGCGCAACTCGGCGTCGGCTGTTGGTGCCCGATCGATCACAGCGTTCACCACGTCGAACAGCACGTGCTGCTCGTCGATGACACCCGCTCTTTGGCCGACACGTTCGAACAAGCCGTGGCACAGGTCATCGTGTGGACCGCCGGGCCAGCCGATCCGTCGATATGGCGGGAGCGCGCGGGACTGCCCTCCCCGGCGCGGTGAGCGCTCGGTCCGAGCGTGCGAAAGACCGCACGAGCCGGAGCGCGGCCTCCACGCGGGGCAGTGGTCGAGGACGCTCCCAGGCGCAGAGTGCTCCTCGCCGGGTTCGCGCTGATCGCGGCGCTGGTTCGGCGTCCAGCGCTGGGCCGCTCGCAGATCAGACCCGTGGCGCGAGGATCCGCAGCACGAACGAGCCTGCACCCGAAACGTGAATGCCGACCCAGTCGGCCTCAGTCATCGGCCGTGCTGGTAGATCGATCTTTGGGGTGTCGCAATCCAGCGGGAACTCGATCATCGGCGAGATGCCGATTGGGGGTCGGCAGGTGCAGGTCCTCGATCCGGACCACGTAACGGTGCCAACCCGACTCCATGTGAAACCGTGCCAACCTGAGTTCGATCGGGGCCCCTGGGTGGCCACGGTCCCGCCGTGCCCGGCCCCGGAACCATACGTCTGAGATGCCCTGTGGGAGGACAAGGTCATCGACGGGCTCGGTTTTCCCTTCATCATCAGGATCTGACAGCCGGTAGAAGTAGTGTTCTTCTTTGTGGCTGCGCCCGAAGAGGAAGAGGTGCCACTCATCGGCCGGTTGGGCCAGGAGCTTGTTGATGTTCTCCCGGGCCCAGTCTGCCGCGAGCATCTCATTGCACACCTGCGCGAGCTGGTTCAAGAGCAAAGAAATTGACCCGCTCTCGGTATGGCGCAGTCCAGCCTTTTTCGCTCGTGCCCTTTGTGTCAACAGTCTTGCGGCCGGGGGCGAGGTGACCTCGACGATGCCGCGGCCCTTCTGGCCGTCAGGGTAAACCCAAGAGCCGTCGGGCATTCTGTCGCCAGCGCCGGCATCCGCGAGCTTGATGTCGATCCGAAGCACCTGCTCCATGGCCAGAAACGCGATCTCCTCCTCGTGAGTCGCCGTCGCCCCGGCCGCGTTGCTCATGGTTCTCAGAGTAGTCGGGTCGAGAGTAGAGCGGGCACGTGAACCGGCTCCCGGCATGAGCCGATCGAACGATAACTCAGCGCCACCGCACACTTTCTCGGCTTGAATGATCGACCGCAAGGCCGCTGTCAGGGCGCAGGGACCTCACAAGGCTCGCCGGAGCCCGAGTCGTCTACGGTGCCGGGGCGGTGAGCATGGCGAGGAGGGCGGCGGTGGGGCGTACGTCGCCGAAGGAGCGGTAGACCGTGTGGAGCGTGGCGTTGTGCTCCTCGTCGCGCCGGGCGGCGTTGGCGTCGGCCACCATGACGACCCGGTATCCGAGCGTGCTGGCGTCGCGCGCCGAGGATTCGCAGCACACGTTCGTGACGGTGCCCGTGATCAGTACCGTGTCGATGCCGCGTGTCTCCAGCTGGGACGGGAGCGGGCAGCGGCCGGGGAAGAAGGCGCTGGCGGCCGTCTTCTCCACGAGGATGTCGCCGGTGTGGACCTCGAACTCCTCCCACAGGCGACCCGCGAGCGGTCCCTCGCCGCCGCTGCGCCGGAACAGTTCGGCGATGTCGGGGCCGAGGAACTCGTCGGTCACGGCGGAGGGTTCGCCCGCGCCGGGCAGGACCCACGCGACGGTGCCGCCCGCGTCGCGCAGGGTGTCGGCGAGCTGGCCGATGTTGGGCACGATGCCCCGGCAGTACTCGTTCTCGGCGACGAAGAAGGGGACCATGTCGATCACGATGAGCGCCGTGCGGCGGGGCTCGATGGTCGTGAACGCGTGTCGTCTGCCGCGCCGCTGCTCGTGGCGGGCGTACTCCCTGTCCTCGATCCGCCAGAGGTGGACCTTCGCCTGGGCTTCCGATGACAAGGCTTCCCCGATTCCGGACGGACTGATGCTGGCAGAGGGGGCCGCCACGGCTCGGAAGCCCTTCAGACCCGGTCACGTCCCACCGTAACCAACTGATGAAGTTGATCGTGGGTTGTGCCCGACTTCGGTGGCCGGGCACAAGCCAGGGCCTCAGCCGACCGGTGCCCCCACCGTCCCGGCTCCCTCCCCGGCCACCTTCCGCCGGATCACCACGATCGTCACCACCAACGCGACCACGGCCAGCACGGCCGCGAGCTGGAACGCCGACGAGATGCCGTGGGCGAGCACATGGCTGGAGAACGGCTTCGGCAGCTGCTGGGTCTGCTGGAACGCCGCCAGCTGCTCGGGGGTCGCCGAGGCCAGGAACTGTTTGACCTGGACGGCGGCCTCGTTGCGACTGGCCGTGCCGAAGACCGTGACCAGCACCGACAGGCCGAGTGAGCCGCCGACCATCTGGGTCGCGTTCAGCAGGCCGGACGCCGCGCCCGAGTCCCGGTTGGAGACGCGGGACAGGGCGACGATCGTGACGGGTACGAAGATGAAGCCCATGCCCAGGCCGAAGATGCACATGGGGATGAGCAGCCCGGTGACGTACCCGCTGGACTCGTTGATCCGGGACAGCCAGATCAGGCCGCCCGCCGCCAGGGTGCCGCCGATCATCATCAGGATCTTGGGGCCGGTCCTGGGAAGGATCTGGGACGCGAGCTGGGCGGTGATCCCGATGGCCAGGGTCACGGGCAGGAAGGCGAAGCCGGCGCGCAGGGGCGTGTAGCCGAGCACGTTCTGCACGAACAGGGTCAGGAAGAAGAACATCCCGAACATGGCGGCGCCGGTGATCAGCATGACCACGTAGCTGCCGGACCGGTCGCGGTCGGCGAACAGGTGCAGTGGGGTGATCGGCTGCTGGCTGCGGCGTTCGATCATGATGAACGCGGCCAGCAGGACCACCGCCGCCCCGAACGAGGCCAGGGTGCCCACATTGCTCCAGCCCTTGTCGGCGGCGCGGATGAACCCGTAGACGAGCAGGCTCATGCCGGCCGTGGACGTGATGGCCCCGGTGATGTCGAACCGGCCGGGGTGCCGCTCGGACTCCTTGATGAACCTGGGCGTGAGCAGCGCCAGCGCGATGCCGATCGGGACGTTCACGAACAGCGTCCAGCGCCACGACAGCCAGGAGGTGAGCATGCCGCCGGCCATCAGGCCGATCGCGGCGCCGGCTCCGGAGACGGCGGCGAACACGCCGAAGGCCCGGTTGCGTTCGGGGCCCTCCTCGAAGTTCGTCGTGACCAGGGCCAGGGCCGTCGGGGAGGCGATCGCCCCGCCGATGCCCTGCAACGCCCGGGCCAGCAGCAGCCACTCCGAGGACTGGGCGAGCCCGCCGAGCAGGGAGGCCACGGTGAACAGCAGGATCCCGAAGATGAAGACCCGCCGCCGGCCCAGGATGTCGCCGGCCCGGCCGCCGAGCAGGAGCAACCCGCCGAACGTCAGGGTGTACGCGTTGAGCACCCACGACAGTCCCGTCGAGGAGAAGCCGAGCGCGTCCTGGATCTGGGGTAGCGCGATGTTCACGATCGTCGCGTCCAGCACGATCATCAGCTGCGCGGAGGTGATCACCGCGAGCGCGAGTCCCGGGTGCCGCCCGGGCTGGGTGTGGCCGCCGCCCACCGTGGCCTGTCGTTCAGTCGCCATCGCTGACACCTGATCTCTGGATGAGGGGTGACGAATGGGTACCCCAGTGATCGTAGTCGCGCGGGTCACGGCGCGGACTCGCTCCGTCACCTCGGCCCGGTTTTGCCCGTTGAGTACGTAACGCGCACTCCGAGAGGCAACATGGGTGATCTTGAGTTCGAAACGCGCGTCCAGAGCTCGGGACGGCGGACCATGATCGGTCAGTACGAGATCATCGGGAAGCTCGGCGCTGGCGGCATGGGCACGGTGCACATGGGCCGGGCCCCGGACGGGCGGATCGTCGCCGTCAAGGTGATCCACCCGAGGCTCGCCGACGACGAGCAGTTCCTGGAACGCTTCCGCCGGGAGGCCGCGCTGGCCCGGCGGGTCGCGGCGTTCTGCACCGCACCCGTGATCGACTTCGGCGAGGACGATCAGGGGTTGTACCTGGTCACGGAGTACGTGGACGGCATCCCGCTGTCCCGTGCCGTCGCCGAACGCGGACCGCTGCCCAGCTCCTCCGTCCAGGGCGTCGCCGTCGGGGTGGCCGCCGCGCTCACCGCGATCCACGCCGCCGGACTGATCCACCGCGACCTCAAACCGGGCAACGTCATCCTGTCCCTCTGCGGGCCCCGGGTGATCGACTTCGGGGTGGCCCGGGCCGTCGACGGCTCCTCCGACCTCACCCGGACCGGGATGATGGTCGGCAGCCCCGGCTGGATGGCCCCCGAGCAGGCCCGGGGCGGGCCGGTCACCCAGGCGGCCGACATCTTCGGCTGGGGCTGCCTGGTGGCGTTCGCGGCGACTGGGCGGCACCCGTTCGGCGAGGGGGACTCGGTGACCCGGGTGCTCCAGATCCTGCACGAGCCGCCGGACCTGTCCGGGCTGCCCGACAACCTGTACCCGCACGTGGCCCGCGCCGTGTCCAAGCGCCCCGAGGACCGGCCGACCGCGCGCGCCCTGTTGTCCCAGCTCAGCGGGGCGGAGGGCGATATCGCGTCGCTCGTGCAGCTCCCGGGTCTGAAACTGGCCCCCACGGAGACCCGGAAGCGGCGGAAGTGGCCGGTCATGGTCGCCCTCGCCACCGGGCTGGGGGCGGCGGCGCTCGCGGCCGGCGTGGCGTACCCGAGCCTGCTGGGCGCGCCGATCGATCCCGTCGATCCGGCCCCGGCGACGGCGGTTCCGACGGCGGAGGTCAGGCAGACCGAGGCACGGCCGGTGCTGCCGGCAGCCGGGAAGACGGCCAGCCCGACGATCACGGTCGCACCGCCGAGCACCGAGCCCACGGCCGCAGCGTCTCCGTCGCCGAGTCCGCGCGCCACGGTCGTGCCGTCGTCCGCCGCTCCCAGCCCGCCGCAGCAGACCGTCCCGCCGACCACCGCCCCGCCGGCGACCGGGTCGGAGGCCACACCGGCCACCGCGTCCGACACGCGCCCCACTCCGTGAGGACACCCGGCAACCGGGTCCGGAGGCCACGCCACCGCGTCCGGCACACAGCCCGCCCCGTGCGGACCATCGGGGCCCGGCCGGCTCCTCGTCACAGCTGACGGGACGGCAGGCGGGCTGGCCTGCCCGCCGGGCCGCCGGGCACCACGCGCCGGGTTCCGGACCCGCCAGGTGCCCGGCGGCCCTCCGGTCGGTCCCGGTTCAGGCCGGCAGGGTGAACTGGATCCGGCAGCCCGGATCCGTCCCGACGACCGCGATCGTCCCGCCGTGCAGGTGCACGACCCAGCGGGCGATCGCGAGTCCGAGCCCGGTGCCGCCGTCCGCGACCGCCCCGATGGCCCGCTCGCCCCGGATGAACCGTTCGAAGACCTGTTCGCGCTGGTCGACGGGGATGCCGGGTCCTTCGTCGGTGACTTCGAACAGCACGGCGCCCCCCGTGCGCCGTGCTGAGATCGTGACCCGCCCGTCCGCCGGACCGTGCTGGTAGGCGTTGGCGAGCAGATTGGCGACGACCTGGTGCAGCCGTTCCCGGTCAGCGGTGACGACCAGGTCCTCGGGGGCGTCCACCACGGCCGCGCTCAGGGCCGCGGCCTCCGCCAGGAAGGGCTTCGCGGGAAACGACACCCGGTTGAGGGGTACGGCGCCCGCCTCCAACCGAGACAGGTCCAACAGTTCGGTGACGAGCCGGCCGAGCCGTTCGGTCTGGGCGAGCGCCGCCTGGAGGGTGGAGGGGTCGGAGACGCCGTCGACGACGTTCTCCAGTACCCCCTGAAGGGCTGTGATCGGGGTGCGCAGCTCGTGGGAGACGTTCGCGATGATCTCCCTGCGCTGCCGGTCGGCCGCCGCCAGGTCCCGGGCCATCTGGTTGAACGCGCGGGCCAGCTCGCCCACCTCGTCCCGGGACGTGGCCCGGACCCGCTGCTTGTAGTCGCCCCGGGCCATGGAGCGCGCGGCGGCCGTCATCTGCCGGAGCGGGGAGGTCATGCCGTGCGCGATGACCTGGGTGACGCCGAGGGCCAGGAGCAGCGCGGCGCTCAGCGTGTACCGCATCGGCCACTTGACCCCGAAGTAGAACACCATCGCCGCCGCCCCGATCGAGGCGGCGACCAGGATGCCGATCTTCATCTTGATCGAGTGCACCGGGTCCAGCGGCCGGGGCACGACCAGCCGGAGCCAGTCGGCGGCCCACTGGGCGGCGGCCCGGCGCCGGGTCAGCGGATACTCCCCGGACCGGTAGCCGGTGGCGTCCCCGGGCGGCCCCGGAAGGCCCGGGCCGGTGGTCACCGGGGGATCTCCAGGGCGTACCCGACGCCGTGCACGGTGCGGATCAGCTCCGCCCCGATCTTGCGCCGCAGGCTCTTGATGTGGCTGTCCACGGTCCGGCTCGCGAACGCGTCCGACCAGCCCCACACCGTCGACAGCAGCTGCTCCCGGCTGTGCACCGCCCTCGGCCGGGACGCCAGGCTGCTGAGCAGGTCGAACTCTGTCGGGGTCAGGTGCACCTCGGACTCCTCCAGGAACACCCGGCGCTCCGCCGCGTTGATCCGCAGCGGCCCGAGCTGCCGGGGCACCACGGTGCTGGCGGCCCGGTCGACCCGCCGGAGGAGTACGGCGACCCGCGCGGCCAGTTCCCGCATGCTGAACGGCTTGGTCAGGTAGTCGTCCGCGCCCACCCCGAGCCCGATCAGCATGTCCGTCTCGTCGCCCCGGGCGGTGACCATGAGCACGGGCACCGGCCGCTCCGCCTGGATCCGCCGGCACACCTCCAGCCCGTCGAACCCGGGCAGCATGACGTCGAGCACGACGATGTCCGGCGGGTACGCGGCCGCCGCCGACACCGCCGACGGCCCGTCCGCCGCGATGTCGACCAGGTAGCCCTCGCCCCGCAGCCGGGCCGCGACGGACTGGGCGATGGTCGGCTCGTCCTCGACGACCAGGACACGACGTTGGTTCACGGGACTGACCGTAGTACCTCCGTGTGGAGAAGTTGTGGACCACTCCTGGAGGCTGTCGGCCAGCTCATGCCCCCGGCGGACACCTCCGGGTCCCAGTGGCCCCACCCGCCCCACGGGCACCCCGGAGTCGCGCACCGGACATGTCTCCACCTTTCCCTTCCCAAGGAGATCATTCATCGGTAATGTCCGATGGCAAATGTTCGCCATCCAAAAGGGACGATCGATGCCCCAGGAGTACGACACGGCCTGGACCGACGAGGCTGTCGCGCGCTATGAGCGCATCGAGGCCCGCCAGGCGGCGTACGAGCGCGCGGTCCGGGCCGTCGAGGTGATCGTCCGCTCCTCCGACGGGAGTGTCGAGGTCACCGTCTCGGCGGACGGCGAGATCCGCGCCGTGACCCTGGAGGGCGTGAGCCGCGCCGACATCCTGGAGACCCTGCGCTCGGCGGGCGAGGCGGCGACCTGGGCCCGGGAGAAGGTCCGCGCGCAGGAGCTGGGCGAGTACCCGCCCCTGGTGCCCCGATGACCCCCGACCAGTTGGCCACGGCGCTCGTCGCCACATTCGACCTGGACGTCGGTGCGGGCAACGGCCCCGGCGCCGGGGCGCACCCCGGTCCCGCGGACCCGTTGTCCCCGGCCGACTTCGGCGGCGGTGCCCCCGGCGGCCTCGGCGAGCTGGGCCGGGCCGTGCACGCCCAGTGGGCCGCCGCCCTGGCCGCCCGCGCCGCGGAGGACACCGGACAACGGGCCCGGCTGGCCGCGACGGCCGAGGGCCTGCGCGCGGCCACGGACCGCTACTCGACCACGGACACCCTCGATGGCTGACCTCCTCCAACCCGCGACCCGGCTTTCCGTGCCGGAGGTGGCGCACGGCGGCCGGGCCCTCGGTTCGGGCCGGCACCGGATGGACCGCCGGCAGTCCGCCGTTCTCGACCGGCTCCTCGTCTCCGGCCGCGACCTCCTGACCAGGGTCGACCGCGTGCTCACCGACGGGGGCGCCCCCGCCGACCACCCGGTGCTGCCCCTGATCACCCGCTGGCGGGTGCTGCCCGGCGGCGCGCTGGAGTTCGCCGCCGCGCTCCGGCCGCCCCTGACCGCGCCGCCCGTCCCCGCCGCGCTGCCGGACGCCCCGGTGGAGTGGGCCGGCCCGGCGTCGGCCGTGTTCGGGGCGCACTGGGCGGGGCTGCGCGCGCACCAGGAGACGCTGGTGACCAGGGCGGAGGCGACGGCGGAGTACGCGACGCAGGTCTCCGACTGGATGTTCGCGCTCCGGTCGGACATGGCCGACGCGGTGGCCGCCGCGCTCGGGTCGGCCGAGGCGGTCGCGATCCGCACCGCGTTGCCGGACGGCTTCGTGGCCCCCGAGGTGGTCCGGGCGGCCGCCGATCTGGGGCACCTGGTGCTGGCCGTGGTGACCCCGTTCGACCCGGCGGCGTGGACGGCCAGCCTGTCCGAGTCGCCCTACCTCCCGGCCGACCGGCCACCGTCAGCCCCCGGCCGGGGCTTCACGATCAACACCTGACCAACCAAAACTCCGACGGGTACGCCCCGGCGCAGTCCCGCCGGGTGCCGCACGGGTCGACCGTCGGCGAGACCTGTCCACGCCGACCGGCCGCCCGCGCGGCGTACCCGGAAAGGGGTCTAGCGGTCGTCCTGCTTGAGGGCCGTGTCCACGGTGAGCGCCGAGGCCACCACCATGCTGAGCAGCGGGTCCTGGAGCGGCCGGTGGATCTGCACGACGTAGTTGTCGGCCGTGGTGAAGGCGGTGCGGAGCAGGCCCTCCCAGGTCTTGGTGATCCGGGCGATCTCCTGGCCGGTGTGGTCGACGATCGAGAAGTTCCAGGCGCGCCAGTTCTCGGCGCGGATCTCGCCGACCTGCTGCCCGTTGGACATCAGCGCGAACCGGATCTTGCCGATCATGTTCTGCTGGATGATCTCGCCGACCTGCTGGCCGTCGCCGCGCTGCACGATGACCCGGGACTTCATGATCTTCGCGGGGCGGGTGAGCAGGAGGTGCACCTGGCCGGAGTTGTCGCGGACCTCGAGCTTGTGGGTGAAGAACTGGTCGTAGTTGCCGAGGAACCGGACGACCTTCTTCAGGGTGCTCTGGCCGACCTGCACGACCATGCCGAGCTGGCGGCCCTGCTGGTCGAACACCGAGTACTCGTTGTTGACCTCGATCAGCTTCGTCTTCTGGTTGACGACGAGCACGGGCTCGGTGAACAGCGAGCCGCCGCCCTGCTGGGTGGGCACGACTCCGGCGCCCTGCTGGACCTGCTGCGCGATCCTGGCCGGGTTGTGCTGCCCGTCGACGGACAGTTCCCAGTCCAGGGGCTTCGCCGGGGCGCCGCCGCTCTGGCCCTGGGTGTGCTCGGTCCACTTCTGGCCGTCCCACCAACGCTGGGCTGTGGTGCCGGACGGATCGGGGTACCAGCCGGGAGGGGTTGGGGTAGTCATGGCGGCAAGGGTAACGGCCCGCCTCAAGTGTCGAGGCGGGCCGTTGACCGGATGCTTACGGGTGCTCGAGCGGGGTCGCGTTCGGGGCGACCGGCACCTCGTGGCCGCCGGAGTCGGCGAGCCGCTTGCGGGACGCCTCGACCTCGGCCTCGGCCTCGACCCGGCCGACCCAGCTCGCGCCCTCGACGCTCTTGCCGGGCTCCAGGTCCTTGTAGACCTCGAAGAAGTGCTGGATCTCGAGCTTGTCGAAGACCGGCAGGTGGTTGATGTCGCGGAGGTGCTCCTGGCGCGGGTCGTTGGCCGGCACGCACAGGACCTTGTCGTCCCCGCCCTTCTCGTCGGTCATGCGGAACATGCCGATGGCGCGGCAGCGGATCAGGCAGCCGGGGAAGGTGGGCTCGGGGAGCAGGACCAGCGCGTCCAGCGGGTCGCCGTCCTCGCCCAAAGTACCCTCGATGAAGCCGTAGTCGGCCGGGTACTGGGTGGACGTGAACAGGGTACGGTCGAGGCGGATGCGACCGGTGGCGTGGTCAACTTCGTACTTGTTCCGGTGACCCTTGGGGATTTCGATCGTTACCTCGAACTCCACGCCATCTCCCTTGTCGCGCATCGCTGATTATCCAATCTAGTCTCGTGTAAGGCTGGGCGTACGCAGAAAGTGGGGGCTCATGGGGAGGCATAGCACACAAGCGACGGGCTCGGAGCCACCCGTGTCCGGGGCACGCTACGATGCGCGGCCCCCGACGGGGACAGTGTACGGCTCATCACAGTCCGTCGCGCCCGTGCTTGCGGTAAACCCGCCCACAGTGGAACAAAAATCCGGCAAAGGTAAATGGATCGCCGCATTTGCGACAGTCCTCCTGATCAGTGCCGGAGCGGGGACGGCGGTCGCACTCCGGCCGTGGTCGCCCAGGGCCTCGGTCGCGTTCATGCCCGGCCTCGCCAACGAGCCGTCGCCCGCCCCGGTCCTCGAGGCCGCCGCGCGGGCCGGCCAGCCGCTGACCCCCGACGCCGTGGCCAGGGTCCTCGCGACCGCCCTCGCCGACCCCCGGCTCGGCCCCAAGGTCACCGCCGTGGTGCTCGACCTGGAGACCGGCGAGAAGGTCTACGACAAGGGCGGCGACACCCCCGCCGTGCCCGCCTCGACGATCAAACTGTCCACGGCCGCCGCCGCCCTGACCGCCCGGGGCGCGGACTACCGGATCGAGACCAAGGTCGTCGCCGGAGCCCAGCCCGGCGAGATCGTGCTGGTCGGCGGCGGCGACGTCACCCTGTCCCTGGACGGCGCGGGCGCCTACCCGGGCGCGGCCAAGCTCTCCGACCTCGCCAACCAGGTGAAGACGGCCCTGGTCGGCCAGGCACTGACCAAGGTGACCGTGGACAACTCCGCGTTCGCCGGCCCGGGGACCGCCCCCGGCTGGGCCCCCGCCGACATCGGCTCCTGGGTCAACACCGTGGTCCCGGTGGCCGTCGACGGCGGCCGGTTCGAGGCGAAGGACCCGGCCGGCGAGGGTTCGAAGCGGCAGCCCGACCCCTCGATCGCGGCGGGCGGTGCCCTCGCGAAGCTGGTCGGCGGGACCGTTCCGGTGGCCCTGGGCAAGGCCGACCCCGGAGCCCGCGAGTACGGCAAGGTGCTGTCCCCGACCATCGGCCGGCTCGTGGAGATCGCGCTGCTCCGCAGTGACAACGTGCTCGCCGAGGCCCTCGCCCGGCAGGTCGCGCTGGCCAAGGGCAAGCCGGGGTCCTTCGAGGGCGCGATGGCGGGCATCCAGGAGACGGTCACCGGACTGGGGCTCACCCCGCCCGCCGGCCAGGTCGACGGCTCCGGGATGTCGGGCAGGAACCAGGTCTCCGCCGGGTACCTGGGCAGCCTGCTCACCCGGGCCGCCAAGCCGGACCACCCCGAGCTGCGGTACCTGTTCACCGGCCTGCCCGTGGCCGGCTTCTCCGGCGGCCTCGACCCGCGCTACCCGCCGACGGCCGACGGCGCCGGGGCGGTCCGGGCCAAGACCGGCACGCTCACCGGGGTCGACGCGCTCGCCGGGCTGGTCACCACCAAGGGCGGCCGCACCGTGGTCCTCGTCGTGCTGTGCGACGCCTCGCCGGGGCTCGACGGGGCGCGGGCGGCGATCGACAAGGCCGCGGGCCAGCTGGCGAAGCTGTGACCCTGCCGGAGGACGCGGCCGGCCGGGCCGGGTCGGTCCCGGGCGGCGCCGCAGCCGCCGGCGGGGAGACACTCCTGGCCGACATCCGACGGCTACTGCGGGAGCGGGCCGTCTTCGTCGGCGAGGGGTTCCTGCACCTGAGGGCCTGGTGGCGCGACCCCGAGATCCTGGGCGCGCTCGGCCCGGCCCTCGCGGCGCTGCACGACGCCCGGCCGCCCGCCGCCGAGGCACCCGGAGGGGTCCGGCCCACCGTCATCGCCGGCAACCAGTCCTCGGGCTACATGCTCGGACCGCTCGTCGCCGCGTACCTGGGAATCGGGTTCGTCGCTCTGCGCAAGGCACCCGGCGAGCTGGTCTCGGCCCTGGACACCGCCCCGATCAGCCGCTGGGAGGTGCTGGCCCTGGACGCCGAGGCGCTCGGCCCCGCCGACCGGGTGCTGCTCGTGGACGACCTGGTGGAGACCGGCACCCAGGCCCGGGCGGCCCGGGTGCTCGTCGAGCGGGCGGGCGCCACCTGGCTGGGCGTGTCGGCGGTGACCGCGTACGAGGAATATCCCGAACTCGGCGTCCGTGCCCTGATCCGCTGGGAGGAGCTACGTTAGTTCCATGACGCAGTTCGTGGACTGGGAGCTGGCTGCCTCGACCGCCGCGACACTCGGCGGTTCCGGGCCCAAGGTGACGTACGCGGTGGCGGCGGAGACAGTCTCCGAGCTGCGCAGGTTGACCGACGAGGCGGCGGAGCACGTCGCCGGGTACACCGGGCTGCACCCGATCGGGGAGCTGCCGCCGGTGCGGGTCGTGGACCGGGCCGACTGGGCGGCGGTGAACATCGAGGGCCTGAAGAACCTGTTCGGCACCCTGACGCCCCGGCTCACCGACCAGCAGCCCGGGTTCCTGACCGGCGTGATCGGCGCGAAGGTCACGGGCGCGCAGGCCGGCACCGTCCTGGCGTACCTGTCGTCGAAGGTCCTCGGCCAGTACGAGGTCTTCTCCGGCGCCCCCGGCGAGCTGCTGCTCATCGCGCCGAACATCACCGAGGTCCAGCAGAAGCTCGACGTGGACCCGCGCGACTTCCGGCTGTGGGTGTGCCTGCACGAGGTGACCCACCGGACCCAGTTCACGGCCGTCCCGTGGCTGCGCGAGCACTTCCTCGCGGAGATCCACGCGTTCGCCGACGCCTCCCAGCTGGACGGGGAGGCGTTCTCCGAGCGGGCCCGCCGGGCGTTCCAGGCGCTCTCCGACGACAAGACCAGCATCCTCGACGTCATGCAGAGCCCCGCGCAGAAGGTGGTCGTCGCCCGGCTCACGGCGCTGATGACCCTGCTGGAGGGGCACGCGGAGTTCGTGATGGACGGCGTCGGGCCGGAGGTGGTGCCCAGCGTGGAGCAGATCCGCGCGAAGTTCACCCAGCGCCGGTCCGGGGGCAACCCGATGGAGCGCTTCATCCGCCGGCTGCTCGGCGTGGACGTGAAGATGCGCCAGTACGAGGAGGGCCGCCAGTTCGTGGCCGCCGTCGTCGACCAGGTCGGCATGGCCGGCTTCAACCGGATCTTCACCTCCCCGGAGACCCTGCCCCGGGTCGAGGAGCTGTCCGATCCGGCGGCGTGGGTCGCCCGGGTCTCGTGACCGGTCCGCCGCCGGCCGTCGCCGCCGTGCGGGTCGCCGTCCGCCGGGCCCTGCCGTCCGCCGGGCTGGTGCTGATCGCGTGCTCCGGCGGGGCCGATTCCCTCGCGCTCGCCGCCGCCCTCGCCTTCGAGGGCCCGCGCGCTGGACTCCGGATCGGCCTGGTCACGGTCGACCACCAGCTCCAGGAGGGCTCCGGCCCCCGGGCGGCGGCGCTGGCGGCCTGGGCGTCGAAATCCTTTGATCCGGTACTGGTGGAGACGGTCACCGTCCACGCCGGGGCCGGCCCGGAGGACGCCGCCCGCACGGCCCGCTACGGGGCGCTGTCCCGGGTCGCCGCCGAGACCGGGGCCGCCGCCGTGCTCCTCGGCCACACCCGCGACGACCAGGCCGAGACGGTCCTGCTCGCCCTGGCCCGGGGCTCCGGCCCGCGCGGCATCTCCGGCATGCCCGCCCGGCGCGGCGTGTACGCCAGGCCCCTGCTCGACCTGCCCCGGGCCGTGGTCCGGGCCGCCTGCGCGGGGCTGGACCTCGAACCGTGGGAGGACCCGCACAACACCGACGCGCGGTACGCCCGGTCCCGGGTCCGCGAGCTCGTCGACACCCTGGGCGAGAAGGTCGTGGCGAACCTGGCGAACACCGCCGCCCTGGTCGCGGCCGACTGCGCCGAGCTGGACGCGCAGGCCGGGCGCTTCCCGCTCGGCCCGTCGCTGGCCGTCGAGGACCTGGCGGGACTCGGCCCGGCCCTGCGCAGCCGGGTGCTCCGGCGCTGGGCGCTGTCCCTGGGCGTCCCCGGCGGCGCGCTCACCCGCCGGCATCTCGACGCGCTGGACGCCCTGGTCACGGCATGGAAGGGCCAGGGCCCGACCCAGCTGCCGGGCGGTCTGCCCGTATCGCGGCGGGCCGGGCGGATCGTGGCGACCCCGGTGGGGGAGTGACCTCGGTCATCCGGCAGGCTAACCACATGGGCTGGTACGCCGACGATATCGAACGCATCATCGTCTCCGAGGAACAGATCAAAGAGCGCACGAAGGAGCTGGCCGAAGAGGTCGCTGCTGACTACGCGGGCCGGGACGGCGTGCTTCTCGTCGGCGTGCTGAAGGGCGCGGTCATGTTCATGGCCGACTTCGCCCGCGCGTTCCCGCTCCCGACCGAGCTGGAGTTCATGGCCGTCTCCTCCTACGGCCAGGCCGCGACCTCCTCCGGGGTGGTCCGGATCCTCAAGGACCTCGACCGCGACATCGCGGACAAGCACGTGATCGTGTGCGAGGACATCGTCGACTCGGGGCTGACCCTGTCGTGGCTGCTGCGGTACCTGGCGAGCCGGGGCGCGGCGTCCATCGAGGTCGTGGCGTTCCTCCGCAAGCCCGACGCCGTGAAGGTGGACGTGCCGGTGAAGTACGTCGGCTTCGACATCCCGAACGAGTTCGTCGTCGGCTACGGGCTGGACTACGCCGAGCGGTACCGGGAGCTCCCGTTTGTCGGAGTTCTCAAACCTGAGGTTTATTCCCGCTAGATCCCTTAATGTATGACCTACCTCAAGCTTGGGGGTAGGCATGCTGAAAACGCACTATCTTGTGTTCTGTCTGCTTCTCACGTGCGGCGCCGCCCCCGCGTCGGCGGACCCGGGCGGCGCTGTCGCGCTCCGGTACTCCACCACCGTCGCGGGCGGCCTCGCCACCGCCTCCCCCGCCGAGCCGCTCGCGCTCGCCCAGGGCGCCACGGTCCGCTACGCCCGGCTGTACTGGTCCGCCGAGGTCCAGATCGGCACCGTCGCGATCACGGCGCCCGGCAGACCGGGAACCTCCGTGACCGGCGAGCTGGCCGCGTACCCGGGCGGCCACCAGGGCGCCGCCGACGTGACCGCACTCGTCCGCCAGGCCGGCCCCGGCACGTACCGGGTCGCCGCCCCGCGCTGGACCCTCCTCGTCGTCTACGCCGCCGCCGGCGAACCGCTGCGCGCCGTGACCCTGGCCGACGGGCTGGCCCAGACCGCCGAACTGCCGCTGCGCACCGGCCGGGCCCAGGTCGGCTGGATCGGCTACGGCACGCCCGCCGGCACCGTCGACGGCCGGCCCGTGGCCACCGGGGACGCGTTCGACCTGACCGGGGACACCCTGTTGCGGCTGTCCGGCGAGGGCTGGGTGGGCGCGGTGTACGCCGCCGTGGCCGTCACGCTGCCCGAGGTCACCGTCGCCGTCACCGCCGAGGCCGAACGGCTGGAGATCGCCGGCGAGCCGGTCGTACCGGGCGCGAGGATCACCTACACGTACACCGTCTCGGCCGCGCCCATCTCCCGGGTCGCCAACGTCTGGCTGGTCGCCGCCGTCCCGGCGCACACCACGGTGCTCGACAATTCCGGCGAACAACGCAATGGCCAGATCTGGGTACCGATCGGGGCGATGGCTCCCGGAACCACCACGACCGCGACCCTGAGCGTGCGGGCCGAGGTCGCCTCGGGCGGCGAGACCCTGCGCCCGACCGCGACCGTTTTGTACGCTCCGGACTATCTGCCCAGTCTGACGCGCACCGCCACGGGCCGCGCGCCGGCGTTGCGGATTACGCCAGCGGCGAACCTGAAGATCATGAGCGCGCTCGCGGTGACCGACGCCTGGCGGTACACCCTGACGGTCACCAACGACGGGCCGTCCACCGCCGAGGCCGTCGTCCTGCGGGACACGGTGCCGACCTTCCTCGGTACCCCCGAACCGCTGTTTGGCTGCACTTTCTCGGGGCACCTTCTCAGTTGCGCGCTCGGCGACCTGCCGACCGGCGCCAGCGTCCAGCGGGTGGTCACCCTGCGGCCGGAGGGTCAGCGGCCCCCGGGGGACCGGGCGCCCAACGCCGCGAGCGTGGGTTCCTCGACCCTGGATCCCGACCCGGGGGACAATGTCCGAGTGACCGCGATCACACACTAGCCGGCTAGCCACTCCGTGTTGATGGCTGGCACGGTGTACCGTCAAATATCCGGAGTGAGGTCCGGGATCGCACCTTCGTGTCTGGTGCGGGGATGGCTGGTCCGAGGATCGGGAGGTCCGGGCGCACTGCGCTCGTATAAGCATGGAAAGAACTCGAATCTTCAAAAGAACCTGGTTCTGGGTCATCCTCGTGGTTCTGGGCGCGATCCTGCTGACGGGCATCTTCTCGAGTAGTGGTGACTACAAGAAGATCAAGTCGTCGGAGGCTTCCGCCCTGCTTGCCGACGGGTCCAACATCAAGAGGGTCCTGATCAAGGACAAGGAACAGACCCTCCAGTTCGAGCTGAAGACGCCGACGTCCTTCGACAAGGTCGAGAAGACCACGAAGGTCGAGTCGCAGTACCCGGCCGGCGGCAACGTCTCGAAGGATCTCTACGACCGGCTCAACGCGCTGGCCGCCGACAAGAAGATCGAGCAGTACAACACGGACGTCGCCCAGGACAGCACGCTCGGCAGCATCCTGCTCAGCCTGCTCCCGCTCGCGCTCGTCGTGCTGCTGCTCCTGTTCTTCATGAGCCAGATGCAGGGCGGCGGTTCGCGGGTCCTGAACTTCGGCAAGTCCAAGGCCAAGTTGATCTCCAAGGACACCCCGAAGACCACCTTCGCGGACGTGGCCGGAGCCGACGAGGCCGTGGAGGAGCTCCACGAGATCAAGGACTTCCTGCAGAACCCCGCGAAGTACCAGGCCCTGGGCGCCAAGATCCCGAAGGGCGTCCTGCTGTACGGGCCGCCCGGAACCGGTAAGACCCTGCTGGCCCGTGCCGTGGCCGGCGAGGCGTCCGTGCCGTTCTACACGATCTCCGGTTCCGACTTCGTCGAGATGTTCGTCGGCGTTGGCGCGTCCCGGGTCCGCGACCTGTTCGAGCAGGCCAAGCAGAACGCCCCGGCCATCGTCTTCGTCGACGAGATCGACGCCGTGGGCCGGCACCGTGGCGCGGGCCTCGGCGGCGGGCACGACGAGCGCGAGCAGACGCTCAACCAGCTCCTGGTCGAGATGGACGGCTTCGACGCCAAGGGTGGCGTGATCCTGATCGCGGCCACCAACCGGCCCGACATCCTCGACCCGGCCCTGCTCCGTCCGGGCCGCTTCGACCGGCAGATCGCCGTGGACCGCCCCGACATGGAGGGCCGCCGCGCCATCCTGCGGGTGCACGCCAAGGGCAAGCCGTTCACGCCGGACGTGGACCTCGACACCATCGCGCGCCGGACCCCGGGCTTCACGGGTGCCGACCTCGCGAACGTGATCAACGAGGCCGCCCTGCTCACCGCCCGGGTGAACAAGAAGGCCATCAGCGACGCCGAGCTCGAGGAGTCGATCGACCGCGTCGTCGCCGGCCCCGAGCGGCGCGGCCGGGTGATGAGCGACAAGGAGAAGCTGGTCACCGCGTACCACGAGGGTGGACACGCCCTGGTCGCCTGGGCCCTGCCGAACACCGCCCCGGTGCACAAGCTGACGATCCTGCCGCGTGGCCGCTCCCTGGGCCACACGCTGATCCTGCCGGTCGAGGACAAGTACACCCAGACCCGGTCCGAGATGATCGACACCCTGGCGTACGCGCTGGGTGGCCGCGCCGCCGAGGAGCTCGTCTACCACGAGCCCACCACCGGCGCGGGCAACGACATCGAGAAGGCGACCGCCCTGGCGCGGTCGATGGTCACCGAGTTCGGGATGAGCTCGAAGCTGGGCGCCGTCAAGTACGGCACCTCCGGCGACGAGCCGTTCCTCGGCCGCACGATGGGCCACACCCGGGACTACTCCGACTCCGTCGCCGCCGACATCGACGCCGAGGTCCGGGGCCTGATCGAGCTCGCGCACGACGAGGCGTGGGAGATCCTCGCCGAGTACCGCGACGTGCTCGACAACATGGTCCTGGAGCTGATGGAGAAGGAAACCCTCACCACCCAGGACATGGCCCGGATCTGTGCCCGGGTCGTCAAGCGCCCGCCGATGGCCCCGTTCAACGGCTTCGGCAAGCGCACCCCGTCGGACAAGCCCCCGGTCTCCGTCCCGCCCAAGGACGAGGTGCCGGTGGCCGTGCCCGGGATCGACATCGCTCCGGTCGAGGAGCAGTCCCACTGAGCGGGGACCAGGCGTCCAGCTCGACTGCCGGCTCGCAGCCCTCGGCAACCGCCGAGGGCACGGGGCCGGCAGTCGGCGTCCCGGCCGCCGACAGCTCCGCCGCCCAGGGTTCCGCTGAGACGTCCGGCACCGCCGCCTCCGCTCCGGGTGGTGCGCATGCCTCCGTAGACGCCGGCTCTGCTTCCGGGGACGCCTCCGTTCCGGGTGCCGCCACGGCTGCCGGTGCCGCGGGTTCGGGCGCGGCGTCGGGCACCGGCACGTCACCGGCCGCCGGGGTCGCTCCCATTCCCGGGGCCGCGGTGATCGGGGCGCCGAGTGCCGCCATCACCGGTAGCTCCACCGAGCCCGAGTTCGTCGACATCGACCAGCTGGACTACCTCGCCGCCCGGCTCGTGGACGGCGGCATCGCCGGTCGCCCCGTCGGCGACGTGGTCGACGTCGCCCGGATCGCCGCCGCCGTGCGCGAGATCCTGATCGCCATCGGCGAGGACCCGGACCGCGACGGCCTGCGCAAGACCCCGTCCCGGGTCGCGCACGCGTACGCGGAGATGTTCGCCGGGCTCCGGGTCGACCCGGCCCAGACGCTCAGCACGGCCTTCGACGCCGACCACGACGAGATGGTGCTGGTCCGCGACATCGAAGTGGCCAGCATGTGCGAACACCACCTGCTGCCCTTCCACGGGGTCGCGCACGTCGGGTACATCCCGGGGACGCACGGCCGGATCACCGGGCTGTCCAAGCTGGCCCGGCTCGTGGAGGCGTACGCGCGCCGCCCGCAGGTCCAGGAACGGCTCACCGCCCAGATCGCCGACACCCTCGAACGCCAGCTCGAACCGCGCGGCGTCATCGTGGTCGTGGAGTGCGAGCACCTGTGCATGGCGATGCGCGGCATCCGCAAGCCGGGTTCGCGGACGGTCACCTCGGCGGTGCGCGGGCGGTTCAAGACGGACGCCCGGTCCCGCAGCGAGGCGATGAGCCTCCTCAACCTGCACCGGTAGCGCCGACCCCGCGCCGCCTTTCCGGGTGCGCGGATTTTCGCCAGTCACGCGGCGGTCAGCGGGTGCGTGCCACAGGTGACACCGGGCCCTTGTTCGGCCGGACCCGGGGCAGGCCTGTCACGCGGCGGACCGTCGCGCCGGGCGGGGGCGAGTGCCCGGATCCGGCGCGGAGTGGTCGGGACGCGGGGCCTCGTACCCGGATGAAAGGGTTTAGATCAGGGCTCTGTAGACGCCGGCCGCGTCGACCGCGCCCCGGGCGAGGGTGCCCGCCTCGTCCAGGCGGTCCCGGGACTGCTGGAGGAAGCGGATCGCCTCGTCGGCCTTCGGGTGCGAGCTGCCCGACGACGCCGTCCGGAGCCGGACCATCGCCTCGTCGAGCCGGTCGCACAGGCCCTGCATCTCGGAGACGATGTCCTCGGTGTCGCGGGTCGCCGCCGTGATGATCACTTTGATCTGTTCGATGTTGGCCATGGCGCGGTCAGCCTCCTACGGTCCACGAGATGCCCCACAGGGCACACAGCGGCAGGATCGGGGCCAGGCAGATCGCCAGCCCGAGTGGACGGGTCTTCGGCGGCTTCGACCCCAGGGCCGGCTTGAAGAGCAGACCGATCAGGGAACTGCCGACGCCGTACGCGAGGAACGGCAGGGCGAGGAACAGCAGCGTCACCAGCAGCCGGCCGACGCCCGAAGTGCCCAGGAACGCGAACACGTTGAGGAAGAACGCGACGGCCGAGGTGCAGCCGTAGACCAGGGAGTTGCGCAGGTTGGTCGACCAGTGCGGCAGGTACGGCGACCGCTTCGCCGCCGACTCCACCGCCGTGAGCTGGCTCGCCGAGCGCTCGGCCGCGTCCCGGGCCCGGCGGAGCGCCTCGGCCAGGTCGGCGACCTGGGGCTGCTGCTGCGCGGTGAGGACCGGCTCGGACAGGTCGAGCTTGTCGTACAGCTCCGTGAGGCGCTCGCGCTGCCCGGCGAGCAGTTCCTCCAGGGCGGACAGTTCGGCGCCGACCGCGGAGCGCGCGGTCACGTGCCCGGCGGCGCGGGCGGCCTGCACCCCCCGGTGCGCCTCCAGCTGGCCGGCGAGGGTCGCGTACTCGCGCCAGGTCATGCGTACCTCCCCGGGCGGACGTAGGGCACGATCGTGGCCACCCGGTCGGTGTGCCGGTCGATCAGCAGAGCCCGGTTCGGCCGGTACTGCCAGTCCAGTTGCGCCTGGCCCAGCAGCATCGCCACCTCGGAACCGGGCACGTTCAGCGTCACCAGGCAGGCCACGTCCTCCCGGCCCGACGAGCCGCCGACGTCCTCGCCGAACCGGCGCATCCCCCGCCACCAGCCCAGCACGTGCACCCCGCGCGCCGGGCCGGTCCGGAGCACCGCGCGCAGGTCGTCGAGGCCGGAGCGGCGGAGTTCGGGGTCGCGCTGTTCGAGGGTGCCGCTGGCGGCGTCGGCGCCGAACAGGACCAGGTAGGTGGGCTTGTGCGCGCCGTCGGTGGCCGGGTCCGCGAGGTCGGCGAGTACGGCGCGCAGCCGGTACGCGTCCAGGATCTCGTAGCTGTGCCCCAGGTGGTCGAGGTCCACCACCACGTCGTCGCACACCGGGTCGGCCGCCGCGACCAGCGGGGCCAGCAGGAACCGCACGTCGCCCGGGCCGTGCTGCCGGGCCAGGCCCAGGACGGCCGCGTGCAGGACGTCCGCGCCGATCTCGCTGGGGCCGAGGACCGCGAGGTGCCGGCCGGGGCTCGCGTCCAGCGGGAAGGAAGCCGTCGAGCCGGTCACGTCCACGTTGCGGCCCACGATCACCTCGGCGCGGCGCCGGCGGACCGGATCGCCGAAGACGGGATCGTTGGCGACGTGCTGCTCCGCGTACCCCTCGAAGACGCTCGGGGGTTCAGAGCCCGCCGGGCGCGCCTGCCAGAGCGTGTGCCGCAGCTCGGCCAGGGTCTCCACCTCGGCGTGCGGATTCGGGAACCGCACCACCGTGTCGTGGCCCGGCGCGCCCGCCGACGTGTTCACCACCGCCTCGCCCAGCCGGAGCGCCGTCGCCGCGTTGTTCAGCGGATCGAGCACCCCCGCGCCGCCCGGCAACGCCACCCGGGCCGCGAACTGCCCGAAGATCGACTCCCTTTTCGTGTACAGCGCCTCGACGCCGCTCACCGTCTGGCTGGCCAGCACGAGATGGATCCCGTAGGACCGGCCCTTGCGCGCCAACGACTCCAGCAGGTCCACGGCATCCCGGGCCAGCTTGTCGTTGCCCGCGAACAACACCTGGAACTCGTCGATCACGCACACCACCCGCGGGATGGTCTCCGTCAGCTCACCGATCTTCGTGACCCCGGCCCGCTTCAGGAGCGTCGCGCGCTGCGACATCGCCGCGTCGAGCTCCTTGAGCACCGCGACCCCGTACTCCCGGTCCGACTCGATACCCACCGCCCGCGCGTGCGGGATCCACGACGGGTCGCGCTCCGTCGGCGTGAACTCGGTGAAACTCACGCCCTCCTTGAAGTCCAGGAGATAGAGGACCAGCTCCTCCGGCGCGTACCGGGTTGCCAGACCATAGAGGACGTTCACCAGGAACGCCGTCTTGCCCGCGCCCGACCGGCCACCCACCAGCCAGTGCGGGGTCGCGTCGTCGAAACTCAGGGTCTGCTCGGCCAGCCCCGAGCGGCCGACCGTCGCGTTCAGGCCGGTCCGGCTCGTCTCCGCCCAACGCTGGCTCGGCAACAGGTTCGCCAGCTCCGTCCGGCCGGCCCGGGCCGCCTCCGCCGCGAGCCTGCCGGCCACCTCGGTGATCAGGGCGTCCGGGGGCGCGGCGTCCAGATACACCGGGATGGTCGAGGTCTCGCCGCCCGGGCTGACCAGGTTCGCGTACTTCGGACCGAGGGTCAGGGCCGTGCTGTTCGGCAGCGGCCGGCCGGTGTGCGCGGTGACCAGCAGGTGCAGCCGCGCGGCCGGGCCGGCGTGGGCCAACGCCGCGATCCGGGCCGCGTCGGCCGGCTCCAGCAACTCGGGGGCCACGGCGACCACCACCAGCAGGTACGGCAGCTCCCGGTGCCCCGCCTTCACCTGCCGCTCCGCCTCGTCCAGGACATGCTTCAGCCCGTCCCGGTCGGTCACCGGAGCCGGTAGCGCCCCCGCCTCGAACAGCGGCCGGAACGGGGCCGTCGCCGTACCGACCGTGGCGCTGTCGGCGATCAGGACCCGCAGCTCGCGGGGCGGCACGGCTGCCAGGAGCCGGAGCAGGACCGTGCGGATCAGGGCCGTGACCCGGGGATCGCGGGCGTCCGCGTCGATGACCAGATGACCCTTGCCCAGGGTCGGGACGAGGAGCGGGAAACTGGCGTCGGGAAGCGGGCGGGCCTCGCCGATCCGGACCAGGGCCGGGAGGGCGAGCTGGTCGTGCGGGAGGTCCCCGGTGATCGCCGTGAGGGGAGCGCCCAGCCAGCCGGGGGCCAGGTCGGCGGCGGTGCGGGTCAGGTGCTCGACGATGGCGCGCTGCTCGGCGGTGGACTCCGCGGAGTAGCCGCTGGCGGTGGGCAGCTCCAGGGCGCGGCGCACGGCGGCCACCAGGCCGGATGCCTGCCGGTGCAGAGTGACAGCCTGCTCGACCCCGAACCTCAGCCTGCCGATTCCCACCCGCAGACGCTACCGCAGTCCCGGCCGTGACGACAGCACCGCCGCCGTTGGGCCTGGGCGTGGTAGCCAACGTCGGTCAACGGCGGGTGCGGGGGCTGCGGGGTGCGGACCGTTAATCTGGTGGCATGACCTCAGGGGACGGGCAGAACGACGAGCCGATGTGGCCGATGGCCGCGCCTCAGGGCCCGGGTGCGGTGCCGGTGCAGGCTGGTGGTGGGGAGCCGTCCGGGCCGTTGGGGCAGGGTGCCGCTGGGCAGTCGGTGCCGGGGGCGAGCCCGGGTGGGCAGCCGTCGGGAGGGGTGGCTGTCGAGGCCGGGAGTGGAGCCGGCGTCCGGCCCGGGTTGGAAGGGGCTCCCTCAGCGGGTGTGCTGGGGGCCGGCTCGGAGGCGGGTGCCGGTGGTGTGGCGGCTGGCGGTCGGGTGGTTCGGCGTCGGGGGCGGCCGCCGGGGAAGGTGATCGCGCTGGTGGCGGGGCTCGCGGTGATCGTCGCGGTGGTGGTGGCCGGGGGGATCGCGCTGAATGTGTACGACCAGCAGACGAAGATCGATCGGAGTACTCCGACAGTCGTGGTGACGCAGTTGGTGTATGAGATGTTTTCCAACCGCGACGACGAGGCTGTGGCTCGGTTCAGCTGTAGGAAGGCTGAGCTTGGACCACTTCGAGAACTACTGTCTGGGATCAAGGCCCAGGAGGCCAGCGGTGGGCCGAATGTGAAGGTGACTGCGGAGGCCCTGACACTGTCGGGCAAGTCCGAGGTCCACGCTCAGCTGAGGCTGTCGGCTCCGACCGGCGACGGAATCGAGAACTGGATCTTCGACACAGCTGACCAGGACGGCTGGCGCGTCTGCGCAGCTCGCAAGGTCACCTGACATCCTTCAGCGGCGAACCCTTGGCCGCCATGTAGGACACCGGATCCACCGCGCCGCCGTTCGACATGTCGCCCCGCAGGTGGACCTCGAAGTGCAGGTGCGGCCCCGACGAGTTGCCGGAACTGCCGGACAGCCCGATCACCTCGCCCGCGCTGACCAACTGGCCGATCCGGACGGGCGGCCGCTGGATCATGTGGCAGTACCGGGTGGCGACGTTGTCCGCGTGCTTGATCTCGACGTACCACCCGCAGCCGGACACATGGGTCCCGCCGTCCACGTCGCAGCTCATCTGGGCGTTGCCCACGTGCGCGTTGCACTCCGCGGTCATCACGATGCCGGCGGCGGCGGCCCGGATCGGGGTCCGGTGCGGCGAGCTCAGGTCCACGCCGTAGTGGAAGCCGCCGTCCCGGGGGCCGAACCGGCTGCTGACCTGGTCGGAGACGGGGGTGGTCCAGCCGCCGGCCGTGATGGCACCGCCCGGGGCGCAGGCCAGCGCGGCGGGGTCGGCGTTGCCCGGCGCGCGGGCCGCGCCACCGGTCAGGGCGTCGACGATGGCGGCGGCCAGGGGCTCCCATTTCTGGTACGCCTCCGGGAACGCGCTGACCTGGACCCGCTGGGCGGCCTCGGTGAGCCGCATCCGCTCCCAGCCGGGGATGCCGCGGAGCTTGTCGTAGAACTTCCGCGCGCTGATCGAGGGGGTCATGAGTTCGGCGACCGTGCCCCAGCCGCCGGCCCCGTCGGGCGGGAGCGGACGCTGCTGGAACAGCCCGACGCTGTCGTGGTCGCGGCCGACGCCCTCGTGCGGGATGTTCAGGGAGCGGGGCACGTTGCTGTTCGCCAGGTTGTGCAGGTTGGACTCCTGCAACGCTGTCCCGATCGCGATCACCCAGGCCCGGGGCGGGATCGCCAGCCGCTGACCCTCCTGCACGATCATCGCGGCGTTGCGCATCTCGGCGGGGGACAGGTCCGACAGGGTGGGCAGCTTGTCCAGGCTGATCGTGGTGCCCGCGCCGCAGGCCGCCAGGTTCAACCGGGGGTCGTTCGGGTCGCCGTTCAGGCCGCCGAGCAGTGCAGCCGCCGTGCCGCCGGCGCAACAGAGCAGGATGAGCACTCCGCCCAGGAGGGCCGAGATGATCAGCCTGCGTTTCACCGTTTCCGCTCCCAGTCGATCGTGTCGACCCGCCACTGGCCGCGATCGGCGACCAGCCTCAGACTCAGAGTGCCAGAGTCCACGGCCAAGCGGTACTCCACGAACGAGGCTCCTGTGTAGACTCCCGGACTCGGCTCACCGGCGAGGCTGCTCGCCGGCACCTGGACCGGGTCGACGTCCTTCAGCTTTTCCATCAGATCCGGGGTCGCGTAGGGCCGGAGCCCGGCGCGCCATTGGTCGCCGGTGACGCCGGTGTGCCGCAGCCAGGCCAGGGCGAAGGTCTTCGCCACCACCTCGGGCGGGGCCGTGCCGGGGCTGGTCGAGGGCGGGGCCGGCGACCGGCTGGGCTCGAGGTCGGTGCCCTCCTGGTGCGGTTCGGTGTTCACCGGGGCGGGCTGCGCGCTGCCGGTGTCCGGGCCGACCGCCGAGGGGGCGGCTTCCGGCGCGACGACCTTGATGGTCAGGATCAGCCCGGCGATGAGCAGCACCATCATCAGGGCGATCGCGTACCGGGCGCCGAGGTAGGACAGCCACCGCATCCGCTACACCCGCTCCTCGGCCCTTGACTCTGACGGCCGGTAGACCTCGCCCCACGACGAGTCACCCGACTCGGTGTTGACCGGGGTGGGCATCCGCCGCTCGCCGGTCGAACGCACCGGGCTGGCCGGGGCCGAACTCGACTCGGGCCGGGACGACGCCGGCTGGGCGACCGGGGCCGACGGCGCCGCCGAGACCTCCTCGGACCGCGTCTCCACCCGGGTGGACGCGCCGGCGGTCGTGCCGCTCGGGGCCTTGTCGTCCTCCGCGACGGCCTTCGCCGTGCCGGCCGCCACCGCGGCGGACCGCAGGTCGGAGAAGAAGCGTTCCCGCCAGGTCGCGCCCGGCGCCGCCGCCCCGCCTTCCTTGCCCGCCATCTGGGTGATCCGCCGGTACGGCCGCAGGAGCATCCAGCCCACGATCCCGCACAGCCAGATCAGCACGACCTGCAGCCAGCCGGGCAGCGCGGCGGTGCTCATGATCTGGTCGACGGCGAACAGGTAGATCGCGGCGCCGGTACCGAAGATCAGGATGTTGAAGACGGCGGCGAGCACGGCGTTCATCAGGCGGCGGAACCCGGCCGAGGCCGGCTTGAGCAGCGCGACCGTGCCGATCACCGGGGCCGCGATCACGGCCCAGCGGAACAGCACGAACCCGAGGAGCACGAGGATCGAGGCGGTGATGTCGAAGAACGAGTACGCCAGGGAGGCCAGGATCGCCACGAACCCCGCGCCGATCCGGTCGGTGCCCCGCATGCCCTGGAGGTACTCGTAGGCCTCCGGGTCCTCGGTCTTGATCTGCTCGGCGACCTTCTGCCACTCGGTGGACTTCTGACTGATGATGGCGGCCCGCTGGCTCGAATCCCCCCGCATCGTTTCCGTCTCGGCCCAGCTGAACGACTTGGCGTCGTAGAGCGCCATGCCGTACTTCTGCGCCGTGATGCTGTCCGCGCTGCCCAGGGTGCCCCGGAGCCAGTTCTTGTAGAGCAGGTTCTCGGCGGCGGTGTCGCCGGCCCGGACCGCCGGGGGCCGGTTGTCCTTGCACGCTGCTGGCCCTGGGATCGCCGGGCACTTGTCCGGCGGGGTCTCCTTGGTCGCCGGCCCGATCGCCGAGTGCACCGCCGCGAGCCCCGTCGTCAGCGTCGAGTCGGCCAGCCCCGCGGCCTTGGTCGGCCAGGTGGCCAACGCCGTCACCACGACCAGCACGAACATCGCCCAGCCGGCCGTCGTCATGGTCGAGGACATGTCCGACTGCCGGGAGCGCCAGAGCAGGTAGAGCCCGACGACGGCGAGCGTGATCGAGCCGAAGACGGTGAACACCTTCGTGTACACGGCCTTGGTGGCCTTCTCCACCAGCGGATCCGCCCAGCCCCAGAGTTCCTTGGGTTCCCAGGCGCGTTCGCGCAGCGCGTTGGCCGCGCCGACGATGCCGGTGGCGATCATGAACTCGCCGTTGGCCACGGTGTTCTCGAACTTGTAGTCCGGGTGCATCGTGGTCTGCACGCAGTTGATGTCGTAGGTGGTGAAGTCGTAGCCCGCGTAGCCGTACTTGCTGTACATGCCGGTCACGCCGGCCTTGCGCGAGGACTCCGGACGGGACGCGAACCAGCCCGCCATCCCCGAGTCCGGCGCACTCGGCGTCGGCGACTTCAGGCACGTCGCCCGGCTCGAAGCCACGTCGTCGAGCTCCCCGACGCACTTGGACAGGTTTCCGGGGACCCGCCACTCCTCCAGGCTGCACGGCTTCTTCGCCATCGCCGGCGACACGGGCACGACGATCACGAGTCCGGTGATGATCAGTGTGAGGAGAACGGCTGCCCAGCGATGGCCGGACATCACTCCCGCCCCCGGGTCGGCGGAGCCTCCGGCGCGGCCGTAGGCGTCGTGTCCAGGTAGTCCAGCAGCTGTGGAACGTAGGAGATGTCCACCCGCACCTTCTGCACCCGCCCATCCACGTCGCGCATCACGAACTCCCGGAATCCGAGCCGATCCTGTGATGATGCCTCAACTTGGGAGAGTGTCGCTAAGGTCTGCTCATATCCGACGCCACGGGGCACCCTGAGCAGTCGGAGCGCCTCCTCGGCGATCTCGGAGTCCTCGGCGATTCGTCCCACGAACACTGTGGACACGAGGTTTTGAACGTCGAGTCCGAGAATGTCTTTCGGGTTCTGGGAGGCGACCAAAGCGGCCAGGTTCCATTTTCGGGAGTCGCGGGCCAGACGGACCAGGAAGGACCGTCCGGAGCGCCAGCCGTCCATGAAGTGCGCCTCGTCGAGGCCGACGAGCTTGCGGCGGTGCATGTCGCCGGAGTAGCAGCGGCGGACGGCGAGCCGGTGCGCGGTGTGCAGCATGGGGAGGGCCAGCTGCTCCTCCGCGGACCAGTACTCGCGTTCGATCTTGAGGTCGGGCAGCCGGAGCCCGGCCATGGTGATCACGGTCAGGGTCTTGTCGTCGCCGAGCGCGCCCTCCGGGGGGCGGCCGAAGAACAGCAGGGCCAGGGGCATCTCGGCGGTGTCCAGGAGCAGGTTGCCCAGCTCGCGGGAGTGGTCGTCGCCGTCCTGGAGTGCCTTGACGATGTCGTCGAGGGTCGCGGTCTCCTCGGCGGGTACCTTGCGGACCGCGTGCCGGAGCATCGTGGCCGTGCGCGCCTCGCGGGCCACCTGCGGGGGTACGAGCATCGAGCAGATGTCCTGGACGAGCATCCGGCGCTCGGCGCGGGCGTTGCCGAGCGCGATCTGGAACTCGCGGTCGCCCTCGGTGCCCGGCGGGAAGTGCGGGCGCTGCGGGGTGGGGATCAGCGCGTACGGGTTCAGGGTGCCCTGGCCGGAGCCGGTCAGGTTCAGTACCCGCGAATAGGGTTTGAGCTCTGGCATCTCGCACAGCCGGCCGAGCGGCCCGGACGGGTCGAGCATGGTGACCTGCACGCCCCGGCGCGCGGCCAGGTAGCCGAGGCCGCCCATCAGGGTGGACTTGCCACCGCCGGGCTCGGCGACGAACACGGCCAGGCCGGAGCGCTCGCGGACCTCGGTGGGGAAGTGCACGTCGAGGAAGACGGGGCGGCGGCAGGTGCCGGCGGTGCGGCCGATCAGGTCGCCGCGCCGGTCGCCGACCGTGGACGCGGCCTGGGGCAGCGCGGCGGCGAACAGCTTGACGGGCATCCGGCGGACGTAGCCGCTGTTGGCGATGGGCTCGCCGGGGATGAACTCGCGGGCCAGCCAGTCCTGGTTCTTCGGGTGCTGGAGGGAGATCCGCAGCTCGCGGGAGTACATCTGGATGAGCTTGCGGGTCCGCTCCAGGGCCTCGTCGCGGGTCCGGCCGCCGATCGCGATCCGGTGCCAGCCGTGCACCCGGGCGGCGTCGATCGGCAGGCCGGTGGTCATCTCGTCGCCGATGCCGAGGGCACGCTTGGCCAGGCGCTCCAGCTCGGGCGGGGAGTCCATGCCGTGCTCGGCGTAGTCGCGCTGCTGGGAACGGATCATGCGCAGCCGGTGCTCGAGGTTCTTGAAGGTGTCGTTCTGGCCGAGCGCGTCGACCCGGCTGGACAGCTCCATCGGCCACGGCAGCCGCTCGTGGAAGTGCAGCCACGGCTCGTGCCGTTCGGGGATGTCCAGCGGCTCCATCCGGCCGACGGTGAGGACGCAGACGTGCCGTTCCTCGCCGGTGAGCCGGTTGACGAGCTTGACGGTCGCGCCGTAGGGCGTGCGGTAGCGCTCGATGTGCTCGGTGAGGGCCAGCAGGTCGCCGCGCTCCCACTCCCCGGTGCCGACCGGGGACATGTCGCGCGGCGGGGCCATGCACAGCGCCACCGAGCGGTAGAGCAGCCACTCGAGTTCCTTGACGGTCACCCGGCGGCCGCGCATGCCGAACGCGCCCAGCACCTCGTCGAACTGCTCGACCAGCCGCGACGTGCGCCGGCGCTCCGACTCGGTCACGCCCTTGCCGAACATCCGGTTGATCTTCTCGGAAAAAGAGTCTCCGAGGGTACGCCGGGCGAAGGTGATCCCCAGGTACGTCTGCCCCTCGGCATGGTTCACCTGCAACAGGTGCTTCTGCGCGTTGACCAGGTGGTCGCCCCAGCTCGGGGCCCCGGGCACGGTCGGCAGCGGCCGGGGCGTGTGGGTGTCCACGGTGCGCGCCCACTCGTCGGCCGGGAACGGCATGGTGGTGCGCCGCAGGTGCAGCCGGAACCCGGCGAGCCCCGCGTACTGCTCCGAGATGGCCACGATCAGCGCCTCGCGCTCCGCGTCCGGGCGGAACGCCCAGCGGACCTCGGGCAGCCAGTACCACGCGGTGATGGTGTTCGGGGTGAACGTCAGGTGCCCGGCGACCTCGGTGATCGCCAGGTCGGACGACGGGTCCCGGTCGGTGAACCGGGGCAGCTGGCGGCGCGGCACCCCGTCCCGGATCGGCTGGACCTGGCGCTTGGGCACCCGGCGCGGGCTCGGGTCCGGCTTGGTGGACGGCGCGGTGCCGAGGTTGCGGTGCTCGCGGCCGAGCCGGATGTCCTCGGTCGGCCGGTTGTCCCGGGGCCCCTGGGTGCCCCTCGGGCCCTGGTTGTCCCTCGGACCCTGCGGCAGCTGGGAACGCTCGGCGGGCACGGCCCGGCCGGTGGCCCGCTCGGTGACCGGCAGCTGGTGCACGGGCGGCGGCGGGACGGCCTCGACGGCGGCGTTGAACAGCTCGTCGACGTGCTGGGACAGCTCGTCGTCGTGGGCGCGGCGGGCGGCGGCGGACGCGGGGCGGCCGGACGGGAGGGCGCCGGGGAGCTGCGGGTCGTGGCGCTGCTGGTCGGGCGCGGCGGACCGGGTCGCCTCGGCCGGGGGCATGCCGAGCTGGGGGGCCTGCGGCTGGGCGGGGCCCTGCTGGCCAGGCTGACCGTGCTGGGGCTGCTGCTGCACCGGACGTCGGGAATCGGACGGCGCGCCGTCCGCGACACGCCGGATATCCGGGCCGGGCCCCCCCGCGCCCGGCTGCACGCCGGTCGGCGCCACGGGCCTGTCGTGCTGGCCGGTGGCAGGCGCACCGAGCCCGGCCTGGACGCGGTGGTCGGGCTGGGCTCCGGAAGGCGTGACCGACCCGGTGGGCTGGCCCCCGGAAGGCGAGCCGGGCTGGACGCCGGCAGGCGCGGCGGCCTGCATGCCGTACGGCTCGCGTCGCCCGCCCAGCGCCTGCTGGATCCCGGGCGCGGTCGGCCGGCCACCCCGCTGCTCGGGCCTCGGGTGCTCGCCGGACGCGGCCCGGTCGGCGGCCGTCGGCACCCGGGTCGTCCCGGTCGGCGGCCGCACCTGGGTGCGCTCGATCGGCCGGTGCACGGGCCCCTGCTCGACCACGGGCGCGGCCACGGGCTCCGGAGGACGCTGCTCGGCGACGGGCTCCGCCGGGGCGGCCTCGTCCTTCGCGGGCGTCACCAGGCCGAGGAACGGCGACAGGGTCGCGTCGTCGGCGTCCAGGATCGACGCGGAACCGTTCGGGTCGGCTCCCGGGGCGCGGAACACCGCTACCGGGCCGGGCTGTCCGGGCACAGTGGCCTTCTCACTCGTCGTCGGTGGCGAGGTCTCGCCCGGCCCTCGGGGGGTCGTGGTCATATCAGCTCCTCGCGGATGAGCACTTTCCTGGCGACGAGACGGGGCTCCCGCTGTTCGGTGCGGGGCTCCCTCGTGCGGCGCCAGTCGGTGAGCGCGGTGCGGATGACCATGCGTGCCGGTCGGTCCGGGTCGACGTGCCGGAAGATGTACGACGTGGTCACCATCGCCAGCGCGATCTCCCACGCCGGAAACAGTTCCACTGTACGGGTGACCAGGAAGTGAATGAACATGAAAACGGGTACTAAGAGGATAAAAAGTCCATATTGCGCATAAGGCAGGTGGACTGGCAGGGTATATCCAGGCGGCCCGAGGTAGACCAGGCGCGCCCGGTAGATGTCGTCATCTGTCCTCAGCCGCATGGTCCGCTCACGTCCCCGCTACTTCGTGAAGAGCAGATTGATCAGGTACTCGCCCAGGAAGAACAACGTGGCGGCGCCGGCCACGAACACCATGCCCACGATCGCGATGGCCGAGCTGGTGAGGACTTTGGACACCTCGCCCTTGCTGGCGCGACCGATGAAGATGATGCCGAGCACCGCGAGCAGGATCGGAGCGATCTTGGTCGCGAAGAAGCCCAGCACGCCGTTGGTGTTGATTCCTGGTTCGGCGAGGACGATCTCTGCCGCATGCGCGAGGCTGACGGACGGCGCCGCCTGCGCGAGTTCCAACAAGATCATCTCGACCTCCCCGGTCGCGGCCGGGGGAGCCCGGCCGCCAGTGCTCTAGCCTTCCGGAAAACTGCTCCGAGTGGTAGTAAGCAGTGACCCTGTGTCGCGCCGCTGCTCAGGGTGAGCTTGACCGTACATTGCGCCCTGACGGCGGACAAGCTAAGAAGACTGTTGCACGAGTCCTTCCGGCGCACAAAGCTGACCGTGGAGGTAATCCATGCTGCGCATGGCGATCGCGGGCACGATGATCATGCTCGCGGGCCTGCTCATGGCAGGTCTGAGCGGGTACGACCTCGGCGTCGCCCGCGCCGCCCGTGCCCTGCGGATCGGCGTCGCCGCCGCCCGCGCGGCCCGGCCCACGGCCCCCGACCAGGGTGCCCCCGTGGTCTCCTTCGGCTCACCCGGCCGGCCGCACCTCGGCACGGGTCCGCTGGCAGTGGCCGCGATCGGCCTCGGGCTCGTCCTGGCCACCGCCGGGGCCGGGGCGATCGTCTGGTCGGTCCCGGTGGGCACCGCCCAGCACTGGGCGCTGGTCGCCGGCTCGGGGGCGGTCGTCCTCGCCGTGGGGCTGATCGGGGTGACAAAGCTCGTCCGAAGGGTCGAGATCTCGGCGTACGCCAAGGGTGCCGCGCTGCTGCCGGTGCTGGTGCCGACGATTCCACTGCCGACCGAGGGGGCCCCCGTGGCCGACCAGCCCGTACCGCCCGCCGCGTCCGCGGCCCCCGTCGACGACCGTGGGGTACCCGACGACGCGCAGCTGGGGTGGGTGTACCGGGACGTGATCGGCACGTGGCTCATCGTGGTCGCCGCCGAGGACGGGGCCGGACGGCGCTTCGTCCGACTGACGGATTTCCGACTCTTGCCCCCCGGAGCCGCGCAGCCGCCGCTGGAGATCGTCGGGGCCGTGGAACTCGCCGTGTGGCCCCTGACGCCGGCGACCCCACCCGAGTGATAGGGCCATCCCGCCGGACCGCCGAGCCGCACCCTCTACCCTGAACGGGTGAGCACTCCCGCCGTCATGGGCATCCTGAACGTCACGCCCGACTCCTTCAGCGACGGCGGCCGGCACGCGGAACTCAGGACCGCCGTCGAGGCCGGGCTCACCCTGCGCGCCCAGGGCGCCGACCTCGTGGACGTGGGCGGCGAGTCCACCCGCCCGGGAGCCGCCCGGGTCGACGCGGACACCGAGGCCGCCCGGGTCGTGCCCGTGATCCGGGAACTCGCCGCCGCCGGGGTGCCGACCAGCGTGGACACCACCCGGGCGACGGTGGCCGCCGCGGCGCTCGCGGCCGGTGCCAACATCGTCAACGACGTCTCCGGCGGCCTGGCCGACCCCGACATGGCCCGGGTGGTGGCCGACGCGGGCTGCCCCTGGATCCTGATGCACTGGCGCGGGCACTCCGACCGGATGCAGGGCAACGCGGTGTACGGGGACGTGGTCGCCGAGGTGCTCGCCGAGCTGTCGGAGCGCGTGGACGCGGCCGTGGGCGCCGGGGTGGACCCCGAGCTGCTGATCCTCGACCCGGGGCTCGGCTTCGCCAAGAACGCGGCGCACAACTGGGAGCTCCTGGCCCACCTGGACCGGCTGAACGACCTCGGCCTGCCGGTACTCGTCGGCGCCAGTCGCAAGTCCTTCCTCGGCGCGCTGCTCGCCGGCCCCGATTGCACCCCCCGCCCCACCGAGGGCCGGGAGGCGGCGACCCTGGCGGTCAGCGTCCTGGCGGCCCAGGCCGGAGCGTGGGGGGTCAGGGTGCACGACGTGCTCGGGACCGCCGACGCGCTGGCCGTCCTGCGCATGGTGAACGATCGAAAGGTGGACGATGGACACCATTGAGCTGCGTGGCCTGCGGGCGCGCGGCCACCACGGGGTGTACGACTTCGAGCGGTCCGCCGGTCAGGACTTCGTCGTGGACGCCGTCCTCGACATCGACCTGCGGAAGGCGGCGTACTCCGACGACGTGGCCGACACCGTGCACTACGGCGAGCTGGCCGGCCAACTGGTCGCGGTCGTGTCCGGGGAGCCGGTCAACCTGATCGAGACCCTGGCCGAGCGGCTGGCGGAGGTCTGCCTGGCTGATCCCAGGGTGGTGGCCTGCGCGGTCACGGTGCACAAGCCGCAGGCCCCGATCCAGCACGAGTTCGCCGACGTCTCCGTCACCGTGCGCAGGAAGGCATGAGGGCGCTCCTGGCGCTGGGGGCCAACCTCGGCGACCGGCGGGCGGCGCTCCTGGCGGCGGTGGCCACGCTTGGTGACGCCGTGCTGACCAGCTCGCGGGTGTACGAGACGCCGCCGTGGGGGGACGAGCACCAGCCGGCGTACCTGAACATGGTCCTGCTCGTCGAGGGCGACTCCGACTGGCTGGCCGTCGCGCGCGGCCTGGAGGAGGCGGCCGGGCGGACCCGGGACCCGGAGCGCCCGTTCGGCCCGCGCACCCTCGACGTGGACGTGGTCATGGTGTGGGACCCGGAGCCGGTGCTGTCCGACGATCCGGAGCTGACCCTGCCGCATCCCCGGGCGCACCTGCGCGCGTTCGTGCTCGTGCCGTGGCTGGAGGTCGACCCGTGGGCCGAGCTGCCCGGGCACGGGTTCGTCGCGGACCTGCTCCGGGAACCCGGGCTCGCGGCGGACGCGCGCGACGTGGTCGCGGTCGGTACCGTGGCGTCATGACCGAGCCGGAGCCCAGCCTGCGCCCGACCAGCCCCGCGACCCTGTTCGTGGCCGGCCTCGCCGCCGCCGCCCTGACGTGGGTGCTGATCGGCCGGTTCTACGGGGACCTGCCGAAGCTGACCTGGCTGACCGCGTTGACCCTGGGCCTGCTGGGCCTCGCGGAGCTGTACGCGGCGTGGAACACCCGGACCCGGCTGGCCCGCCGACCGGGTACCGAGCCGGTCGAGCCGTTGACCGTGGCGCGGCTCGTGGTGCTCGCGAAGGCGTCCTCTCTGGTCGGCGCGATCTTCGCCGGGGCGTACGGCGCGCTGGCGGTGTGGCTGTGGTTGTCGAGCCTCGACGCGGCCGGCCGGGACCTCCCCGGGGCGGTACTGGCGCTGTGCGCGTCGGCCGTTCTGCTGGTCGCCGCGCTGTGGCTGGAGCAGTCGTGCCGGATCCCGCCGGGGCCCAAGGATATTGAAAAGGACCCTTCCGCCGGCTGAGTTCGGCGGGTACGGTCCCGCACATGGCTCTCGATGCCCCCGGGTCGACCGGCAAGGATCGGCTCTTCGTCCACCTTGTCTGGGAAGTGCTGCTGGCCTGCCTGGTGACGGGCCTGGCCGTGACGCTGTACGGCTTCGCGTCCGCCAGCTTCGGCGGCAACAGCCTGAAGTCCATGGCCGTGGTCGCCGCCGTGCTGCTGTTCCTCGCGGTGGGGCTGTCCGCGACGGTCCGGGCCGGGGCGGTGAACCTGGCGGTCGGCCCGGTGGCGGTCGCGTCGGGCTACGCCTTCGCGGCGCACAGCTACGCCGGCTATGTCGAGGCCACCCTGTTCGCGGTCGGGGTCGCGCTGCTGGCCGGCCTGACGCTGGCGCTGTTCGTGTGCGTGGTCCGGGTGCCGGGCTGGGCGGCGAGCGCCGGGCTCTCGGTGCTGATCATGGCGTACTTCGCCGGCCACCACACGTCGACGATCGACGACCTGGACTACCGGCCCCAGACGCACGGCGGGCTCTGGCTCGCGGGTGCCGTCGCGCTGTCCGTCATCGGCGGCCTGTTGTGCCTGGGCGGTGGGCTGCGCCGCGGCCTGTCGCGGTACCGGATCGACGGCGACCCGGCCGGCCGGGTCGGGGCCGGCCCCGCGCTGCTGGCGGCGGGGATCCTGATCGGTTCGTGCCTGCTCGCGGCCGCGTCGGGTGTCCTGTTGACCCTGCACCTGGGGGCCAGCACCCCGAACGACGGCCTGCAGCACACGTTCGCGGCGCTCGGCGCGGTACTGCTCGGCGGGGTGAGCGCCTTCGGCCGCCGGGGCGGCATCCTCGGCACGGTGCTGGGCGCGCTCGCCGTCACCCTGGGCACCCAGATCCTCGCGGTCAAGGCAGTGAGCGCCTCCTACCTGTGGGTGGCCGGCGCCGCGGTCCTCCTCGGCCTGATCGTCACCCGGCTGGTCGAGCGGTTCGGCCGGCCCCGGCGGTACCCGCCGACGGTCGGGGACCCGGAGTCACCGGACTGGCCGCTCGGGGTCGGCAGCGGCGAGGCGGTGGCCGCCGACGACACGTGGCCGGGCGGCAGCCCGTACGCGAAGGCGAGTTCGGACTCCTGGTCCGGCCCGGCGACCGCCACGTTGTCGGCCCCGCCGGTCCCGCCGCCCGCCCCGGGCGAGCCGGCCGGCTACGACCCGCGCTACGGCGACGACACGAGCTACGGCGCGCGCCCGGGGGAGACGTCCCCGTTCCGGCCGCCGCTGGGCTCCGACGGCCCCGGGCAGCAGGGCAACGGCCCCGACATCGACCCGTGGGGTACCCCTCCGCGCCGGATCTGACGGAACATCCCGGTACCCGTCGCTGTGGGTTAGTTTTCAGGGGCATCCTTCTGGGGATGACAGGGGTGCCACAACCCAGACGACACACGCACCGCGGGGGCCACAATGCCGGTCAGCACTTGGCGCGAGGCCATGGAACGGGCCCTCTACGGGCCGGACGGCTTCTTCGTCCGCGAGGCCCCGGCGAGCCAGTTCCGGACCAGCGTGCACGCGTCCTCGCAGCTCAGTGCCGCGATCGCGACCGTGGTGCGCCGGGTCGACGCGGCCCTCGGGCACCCGGAGACCTTCGACATCGTGGACATCGGCGCGGGGCGGGGCGAGCTGCTGGAGACGCTGCGGGCGGAGTTGGCCGACGCGCGGTTCCGGTACACGGCCGTGGAGATCGCGGAACGGCCGGCCGGGATCTCCGCCGACATCGGCTGGGTGCGCGAGATGCCGAAGGGCACCACGGGGCTGATCGTGGCGACCGAGTGGCTCGACAACGTGCCCGTCGACGTGGTGAGCCGCGACGAGGCCGGCGTGCCCCGGCTGCTGCTCACCGACGGCACCCTCGGCCCGGCCGCCGACCGGGAGACCGCCGACTGGCTGCGCGCCTGGTGGCCGGAGTTCGAGCAGGCCGAGGCGGGGCTGACCCGGGACCGGGCCTGGCAGGAGGCGGTGGCCGACCACACCGGGCTCGCGCTCGCCGTGGACTACGGCCACACCAGAGATCAACGGCCCTTCTTCGGTACGTTGACCGGGTACCGCGCCGGCCGGCAGGTCCCGCCCGACCCCGACGGCGGCACGGACATCACGGCCCACGTGGCGATGGACTCGCTGAGTACCGGGAACTCCGTCCTGGTCTCCCAACGCGAGGCGCTGCGCACTCTCGGCGTGACCGGCACCCGCCCCCCGTTGTCCCTCGCCAGCACCGACCCGCGCGCCTACCTCCGGGCGCTGGTCGCCGCGACCGAGGCCAACGAGCTGACCGACCCGGGCGGACTCGGCGGACACTGGTGGCTGTTCGAGGGCAGGGGCGTGGACGTGGCACGATGCTTCCCATGACCGAGTTGACCGTGGGCGTGGGAGCTGGACTCGACACCGCCGACATGGTGCTGAACATCGGACCGCAGCACCCGTCGACCCACGGCGTGCTCCGGCTCAAGCTGACCGTCGACGGCGAACGGGTCGTGACCTGCGAACCCATCATCGGGTACATGCACCGGGGCGCGGAGAAACTGTTCGAGGTCCGCGACTACCGGCAGATCATCGTCCTCGCCAACCGGCACGACTGGCTGTCCGCGTTCGCCAACGAGCTGGGCGTCGCGCTCGCCGTCGAACGGCTGATGGGCATCGAGGTCCCCGAACGCGCCACCTGGCTGCGCACCGCGCTCGCCGAGCTGAACCGGGTGCTCAACCACCTGATGTTCCTCGGCTCGTACCCCCTCGAAATCGGCGCCATCACGCCCGTGTTCTACGCCTTCCGGGAACGCGAGAAGCTCCAGGCGATCATGGAGGAGGCGGCCGGCGGCCGGATGCACTTCATGTTCAACCGGGTCGGCGGCATCAAGGAAGAGGTGCCGGCCGGCTGGACCCGCCGGGCCCGCGAGGCCATCGCCGACGTCCGCAAGGGCATGAAGGACATCGACGTCCTGATCCGGCGCAACGAGATCTTCATGGCCCGCACCAAGGGCGTCGGGGTGCTCACCGCCGAGGCCGCCGCCGGGTACGGGGCGTCCGGGCCGGTCGCGCGGGCCAGCGGGCTCGACTTCGACCTGCGCCGCGACGAGCCCTACCTCGCGTACGGCGAGCTCGACGTGCCCGTGGTCACCCGGCAGTCCGGCGACTGCCACGCCCGGTTCGAGTGCATGCTCGACCAGGTCTACGTCTCCCTCGACCTCGCCGAGCAGTGCCTCGACAAGGTGGACACCATCCAGGGGCCGGTCAACACCCGGCTGCCCAAGGTCGTCAAGGCCCCGGAGGGGCACACCTACGTGTGGACCGAGAGCCCGCTCGGCCTCAACGGGTACTACCTCGTGTCGCGCGGCGAGAAGACACCGTGGCGGATGAAGCTGCGCACCGCGTCGTACTCCAACGTGCAGGCGCTGGCCACCCTCCTGCCCGGCTGCCTCATCCCCGACCTCGTCGCCATCCTCGGCTCGATGTTCTTCGTCGTGGGCGATATTGACAAGTAACCCGGCCAGCCTGCTCACCTTCCTCCGGAAGCTGGGCGTGGCCCTGTGCGACGCGGGCGACCCGGTGAACCAGACCACCGAGCGACTGCAGAAGATCGCCGACGCGTACGGGGCCGAGGACGTCCGGTTCTTCGTCCTGCCCACCGGCGTGTTCATCCGCGACCACGAGGCCGTCGACTTCTCCGAGGCCACCGGCACCGGACTGCGCCTCGACCAGATCAGCGCCCTGTACGAGCTGGTCGGGCTCGCGTCCACCGCCCGGATCACCCCCGCCGAGGGCAGCACCCGGCTCGACGCGCTGCTCGGCTCCCCGCCCCGGTTCGGCACTGCCGCCACGCTGCTCGGGCACGTCGCCTTCTCCGTCGGCCTCGGACTGCTCCTCGAACCGACCTGGCGCTCGCTCGTCGCCTACGTCGTGCTCGGCCTCGGCGTCGGGCTGCTCGGCCTCGTCGCCCGGCGGAGCCGCTCGCTGTCCCTGGCGCTGCCCGTGCTCGCGAGCCTGCTGGTCACGGCCGTCGCGTACCAGGTGGCGGCGCCGCTGCTCGGGGACACCGCCCTGCGGGTACTCATCCCGCCGCTCGTGTCCTTCCTGCCCGGCGCGACCCTGACCATGGCCACCGTCGAGCTCGCCTCCGGCGCGATGATCTCCGGCTCGACCCGCCTCGTGTACGGCATCAGCCGGCTGCTCCTGCTCACCTTCGGCGTGGCCGCCGGCACCCAGCTCGCCGGGGCGCACAACGCCGACGTGACCCTGATCCCCGCGCTCGGCCCGTGGACCCCCTGGCTCGGCGTGGCCGTCTTCGGCGTCGGCGTGTACCTGTACTTCTCCGCCCCCGCGAAGTCCCTGCTCTGGCTGATGGGGATGCTCTACCTCGCGTACGTGGCGCAGTTCCTCGGCACGCTGCTGATCGGGGCGCTGTTCAGCGGGTTCGTCGGCGCGCTCGTGATGACCGTCGTGTCCTACTGGCTCCAGCGGATCCCCGGGGCGCCGCCCGCCCAGGTGCTCTTCCTGCCCGCCTTCTGGCTGATGGTGCCGGGGGCGGTCGGGCTGCTCAGCCTCAACGAGCTGGCCACGGACGTGCCGATCGGGGCCAGCGACGCGATCGGTGGGCTGTGGTCGTTCATCTCCATCGCGTTGGGGATGTTGGTGGGGTCGAGTCTGGGGCGGTACTCGATCACCGACCTGGTGCCGGCGGCCTACCGGCAGCGCTCCGCGCGCTAGCGCCAGCGTTCCTCGCGCGGGTAGTCCTCCTGCGGGGGCTGCCAGCCGCGTTCGGCGCTGCGGCGGCGGGGCTCCTCCTCGGTGTACCGGGCCCGGTAGCCGCTGTCGTCGTAGTCGCGCGGCGGGCTCCAGCCGGACTCGGTGCGCTCGTCGCCACCGGATTCCTGCGCGCGCCAGCCCGATGCCTGGTCGTCCCGGTCGGGGCTGGCGGCCCGACGGCCCGACCGCTCGGCCGGTTGCCGGGTGGCCCGCTCGGGCTCGGCCGGCTCCTGGCGGATCGAGGCCCACCGGTCGGCGACCCGCAGCTCCTGGCCGTACTCGTCCGTGCGCAGTTCCGCGCGCCGTTCGCCCATCCGGACCTCGCCGCCGCGCTCGTCGGAGCGCACCTCGGCCCAGGACTCGCCGGCCGAGCGGGTGGAGCCCGGCGCGTCCTGCGAGCGCAGGTCCGCCCACGGGTCGTTGCCGCGCGGGAGGGCGGGCAGGCTGGCGGAGAAGCTGGGCTCGTCGTCGGGCTCGGCCCGGCGGGCGGCCCGGCGGTTGCGGGTCGGGCCGTCCATCTCGAACCGGCCGGGCTCGGGCTCGGGCCGGCGCACGTCGAGTTCGGCGCGGCGCGGCTCCGGCTCGGCGCGGCGCGGCTCGGGTTCGGCCCGGCGGGGCTCCGACCCGCGCAGCTCCGCGCGGATGTCGGACCCGCGCAGATCCGGCTCGGCACGGCGCGACTCCGGCTCGACACGGCGCGGCTCGGGTTCGGCCCGGCGCGGCTCGGGTTCCGCACGACGTGATTCGGGTTCCGCGCGGCGGGGCTCCGGCTCGGCCCGGCGCGGCGGCGCGGGCTCCGCCCGGCGGGCACCGGCGTCCGACCACGAGGGCTCCCGGGGCTCCGGCTCGTACCGGGCGGGCTCGGCCTCGTACCGGTCCGGCTCGGCACGGCGCGGCGCGAACCCGGAACTGCTGTCGAACCCGGACTCGTAGCGGGGCGCCGCCTCGGCCCGGCGCGGCTCGTACTGGGAGACAGACGTGGAGTCGTCGTACCGGCGCGGCTCGGACCGGACCGGCGGCGGGCTCGGCGGCTGCCAGGCGCGGGCCGGGGCCTCCTCGGCGGGCCGGGCCCGGTTCTCCTCGACGGGCCGCGCGCGGCTCTCCTCCGCGGGCCGGGCGCGCACGGGCGCCGGCTCGGGCTCCCAGCGCGGGCGCTCCTCCTCGACCCGGCGGCCGTACTCGGCGGGGCGGGCCGGCTCTGCCGCCGGACGCGGGCCGAGCACGGTCGACGGCTCGATCCGGCTGGTCTCCAGGGCCGGCCGGGCGCCGTACTCGGTACCCTCCGGCTGCGCGGCGCGCCCCTCGGTCCACCGGGGTTCGGGCTCGGGCCGGCGGGGTGCCTCGTCGGCGGGGGTATAAGGAGTGGCCCGGCCGTGCGGGTGGTCAGCGGTGAGCGTGGTCTGGCGGGTGGTGACCTGCACGGTCTCCGTGTGGTGCACGAGCCCGGACGCCTGCGGTACCGGCACGGAGGCGGTCGCGGTCACCGGACCGGGCTGCGGCCGGCCGCCCCGGAGCGCGTCGACCTCCCCGCGCAGGGTCTGCACCTCGCGGAGCAGCGCGGCGTGGGTGGCCTTCGCGGCGGTCCGGATGTCGTCGCGGACGTCCTCCCGGAGCAGCTCCAGCTCCTCGACGAGCGTCGCCTCCATCTCGGCGGTCACCCCGCCGGTGTCCCGACGCAGGGTGATGGACAACCCGATGAGAACGATCGAGAGGATGGCGAGAGCGGCGGCGACTCGAAGTGGGCCCCCGCCCTGGCTGAGCAGCAGGAGAGCGGCTGCCACAGGAGCCAGACCCACCCCGATCCAGAACAGGATCGTGGGTAGACCGCCGCTCAGACGCCCCTGTTGGGTGTCCGAGGCTGGCATGGTTGCAGACAGTACCGATTGTTTCAGTTTTTCGAAATAGGGAGGCGCCACGAAGTCCCACCACTTTCCCCTGCACCCGGCTCGTCGTCTTCCTCCCTCCACCGCATAACGAGGGTCATCCTCAGGGATGACGGGCTGATCAGCCTGGCGACGGCCGTCGAGCCCCCCGGACGTCGTTACGCTCGGTACGTGCCCCGTACCTACTTCGGCCTCCCGCTGCGCAGCGCGCTCTTCGACGCCGCGGTGGTACTCAGCGCGCTCTTCCTGTGCGTGGCCAGCCTGGGTACCGGGGACTTCTGGCCGCTCCCGTTCGTACTCGGCGTCACGATGTCCCTGGCCCTGCTCTTCCGCCGCCGGTACGCGACGGTCGCCTGCACCGTGGTCGCCCTGCTGGCCCTGCTCCAGACCGTGATGAACTGGCAGGTCCTCCCGCACGACGCGGTGGTCCTGGTCGCCGGGTACAGCGTGGTCAAGTACTCGAAAAGGCTCTGGGAGGGTTTCGCGGCCGGCGCGGCCCTGGTCGTCGGGGTGTTCCTCGCGGCGGACCAGATGGGCAGCAGCTGGGAGGAGAAGGGCGGCATGGTCATCATGCTGGGCTCCCTCGTCGTCGGGGTGTGGTTCGCCGGCCTCAACGCCCGCAACCGCCGGCTGTACGTGGTGAGCCTGGAGGACCGGGCCGAGACCCTGGAGCGCGAGCAGGCCCACCTGGCCCGGATCGCGGTGGGCGAGGAGCGCAACCGGATCGCCCGGGAGCTGCACGACATCGTCGCGCACAGCCTGGCGGTGATGATCGTGCAGGCCGACGGCGCGCGGTACGTGCTCGACGCGAACCCGGAGAAGGCCCGCGAGGCCATGCTGACCATCGGCGACACCGGCCGGGAGTCGCTGGAGGAGATGCGCCGCCTCGTCGGGGTGCTCCGCGAGGCGCCCGACGACGACCGCAATGTGGTGGTGCTCAACCAGGTCGGCACGCTGGTCGAGCGCTCCGAGGCCGCCGGCCTGACGATCGAGATGACCCAGCTGGGTACGCCGCGGCCGCTGTCCCAGGCGCTGGAGCTGACCGCGTACCGGATCGTGCAGGAGGCCCTGACCAACACGCTCAAGCACGCCGGGGCCGGCACCCGGGTCACCCTGACCTTCGAGTGGCTGCCGCACACCCTGAACATCTCGATCATCGACGACGGGGCCGGCCAGGTGCCCCGGGCGGTGGGCTCCGGCGGCCACGGCCTGGTCGGCATGCGGGAGCGCGCGATGTTGTACGGCGGCGAGCTGATCGCCAAGCCCCGGCTGGTCGGCGGCTTCGAGGTCATCGCGACGTTACCCTTACGGCCATGACCGAGCGGAGCGCCGAGTACATGATCAGGGTCTTTCTCGTGGACGACCAGTCGCTGGTGCGCGCCGGGTTCCGGATGGTCCTGGAGGCGCAGCCGGACATGACGGTCGTCGGCGAGGCCGGGGACGGGGCCGACGCGCTCCGCCAGCTGGCCACGGTCGAGGCCGACCTCGTGGTGATGGACATCCGGATGCCGGTGCTCGACGGCGTGTCGGCCACCGCCCGCCTGACCGCCATCCCGAACGGCCCGAAGGTCCTGGTGCTCACGACCTTCGACACGGACGAGGACGCGTTCGCGGCGCTGCGGGCCGGGGCCAGCGGCTTCCTGCTCAAGAGCGTGCCGCCCGAGGACCTGCTCGCGGCGATCCGGGTGGTGGCCGGCGGGGACGCCGTCGTCGCGCCGAGGGTGACCCGCAAGCTGCTCGACCGGTTCGCCGGCCAGCTCGGCCCGCAGAGCGGCTCGGACGACTCCAAGGTGAAGCTCCTCACCGACCGGGAGCACGAGGTGCTGCTGCTGGTGGCCCAGGGCCTGTCGAACCAGGAGATCGCGGAGCGGCTGTTCGTGGCGGAGGCGACCGTCAAGACGCACATCGGGCGGATCCTCACCAAGCTGGAGCTGCGCGACCGGGTGCAGGCCGTCATCCTGGCCTACGAGTCGGGCCTGGTGAAGCCGACCCGCTAGTAATCCTCAGGTCGTAGGGATCTGCCCCTAGGGCGCGACCGGCGGTGGACCCGAGGTCCCGTTCACGGGTGGACGCACACCCGCCGGCGCGCGCCTAGCGTTTGGCGCATGACCAACAACGCAGCAGCCGTGGCCGCCATCGGCCTGAGCAAGCAGTACGGAGTGGGCGAGGCCGCCGTCGTCGCGCTGGACGCCGTGAGCCTGGAGTTCGGCGCGGGCCAGTTCACCGCGATCATGGGGCCGTCCGGTTCCGGCAAGTCGACGCTGATGCACTGCCTCGCGGGCCTGGACCGGCCGAGCGCGGGCACGGTGCGGATCGGCGACGCCGACGTCACCCGGCTCGACGACAAGAAGCTCACGCTGCTGCGCCGCGACCACGTCGGTTTCGTGTTCCAGAAGTTCAACCTGCTCCCGGCGCTGACCGCCGCGGAGAACATCATGCTGCCGATCTCCATCGCGGGCGGCAAGGCCGACGCGAAGTGGTTCTCCCAGGTCGTCGCGGCGGTCGGGATCGCCGACCGGCTGGGCCACCGGCCGAGCGAGCTGTCCGGCGGCCAGCAGCAGCGGGTGGCGGTGGCCCGGGCGCTGATCACGAAGCCGCTGGTCATCTTCGCCGACGAGCCGACCGGCAACCTGGACTCCCGGTCCGGGGCCGAGGTGCTCCGGCTGCTCCGCGAGGCCGTGGACACCCTGGGCCAGACGGTCATCATGGTCACGCACGACCCGATGGCCGCGTCCTCCGCCGACCGGGTGGTCTTCCTGGCCGACGGCCGGCTGGTCTCGGAGCTGTACGGGCCGACGCCCGAGCGCATCCTCGACGTCATGGGCAACCTCGACAAGGCGGGCGCGCGCTGATGTTCAAGCTCACCCTCAAGTCGCTGCGCGCGAACTCGGTCCGGCTGATCCTGTCCTCCCTCGCCATCGTGCTGGGCGTGGCGTTCATCGCCGGTACGTTCGTGTTCACCGACGGACTCAAGCAGGCCTCGTACGACAAGGTCGGCAAGCTCGACCAGAAGACCAGCGTCGGCGTGGAGCTGTCCGAGACCGCCTTCCGGACCTCCGCCGGCAACCCCGACGCCGGCAAGGCCGACCCGCCGGGCTTCGACCAGGCCACCCTCGACAAGGTGCGGGGGCTGTCCGGGGTCGCCGTGGCCGAGGGCGTGGTGCGGACCACGGGCGGCCTGACCGGTACCAACGGAAAGCCCGTCCGGGGTTATCCGATCTTCACCAGCGTCCCGACCAGCAAGGACCTCCAGTCCTACACCGTGACGGCCGGGCACCTGTCGGAGAAGTCCGGCGAGCTCACCATCGACCACAACACGTTCGCGAAGCAGGGCTTCAAGCTCGGCGACACCGTGACGGCCGCCGGCGAGAACGGCGTGGGCCGGAAGATGACGCTGGTCGGCGTCGTGGACGTCTCGGGCACCGCGCTCGACTACGGCGGGGCGTTCCTCGGGGTCACCCCGGCCGACGCGCTGGCGATGAGCGGCCTGACGAAGTACACCGGAATGATCATCGCGGCGAAGCCCGGTGTCGCCGACGAGGCCCTGGCCAAGGAGGTGAAGCAGGCGGTCGGCCCCACGGGGGACGTGAAGACCCGCCAGGAACTGCTCGACGCGGGTTTAGCGCAGATCGTGCAGAACGTCGAGCAGTTCAACATTGTGCTGCTCACGTTCGGCGCGATCTCGGCATTCGTCGCGGCCTTCGTGATCGCCAACACCTTCACGATCGTCCTCGCGCAGCGTGCCCGGCAGACCGCGCTGCTCCGGCTCGTCGGTGCCACCCGCGGGCAGGCGTTCCGGTCCGTGGTGCTCGAATCGGCGGTGGTGGGCTTCGTGGCCTCGATTGCCGGCATCCTGGCCGGCCTGGGCATCGCGGCGGGCATGCAGACGGTACTGAGAAAGCTCGACTTCCCGATGGAGGGCGGCCTCGTCCTCACCTGGAAGACCATCGTGATCTCCCTGGTGATCGGCACGGGCATCACGGTCTTCTCGGCCCTGGTTCCCGCGTGGCGGGGCACCCGGGTGCCGCCGGTCGCGGCGCTGTCGGACTCCGCGGTGGAGACCGCCCGTAAGGTCGGCAAGATCAGACTGGTACTCGGCGCGGTCGCCCTCGCGGCCGGCGTGGCCTGCCTGTTCGGCGCGGGGATGCTCGGCAGTTTCCTGTTCGTCGGCGCGGGCGGCGTACTCAGCTTCACGGGGATCGTGATGTTCGGCCCGGTCCTGGTGCCGTTCCTGGTCCGGGTGCTCGGCTGGCCGCTGCGCAAGCTGTTCGGCGCGACCGCCACGCTGGCGATCTCCAACGCGGTGCGCAACCCGCGCCGGATCGCGGCCACCTCGGTGGCGCTGGTGATCGGGATCGGCCTGGTGTCCGCGTTCCAGGTCGGCGGCGAGAGCGTCAAGGCGGGGATCGGCTCCCAGATCGACCGGAAGATCGGCGCGGACTTCATGTTCCGGTCCGGCTCCGGGCAGATCTCCCAGGAGCTGGTCGACAAGCTGCGCAAGCTGCCCGAGCTGGGCACCGTCTCGGAGCCTCGGCAGGCCGTCGACGAGGCCTCGGACCTGCGGATCCGGTCCACCCAGCCGCTGTACGCGCTGAACGACGGCGAGAAGGCCGTCGACGGCGACCCGTCGAAGCTGACGGAGGGCAAGGCCGTCGCGACGGTGCCCACCGGGCTGAAGGTCGGCGACAAGGTCAGCGTCAAGGGCAGGTCGTTCCAGGTCACCAGCGTCGTCAAGCAGGGCGACGTGGACAAGAAGCCGAACACCACGAAGCAGATCTCGATCATGGACTCCGACTTCACGGCGCTGTACCCGACGTACCGGCCCTACGGGCTGGAGGCCTCCACGGCCACCGGGTTCAGCACGGCCAAGGCCATGGACGCCGCGTACACGGTGCTGGAGGACTACCCGACCGTGGAGGTGATGGACCGGGCCGCGTACAAGGCGGAGCTCACGTCCACGGTCGACACCATGCTCGCGTTCGTCACGGCGATGCTCGGCCTGGCCGTGGTGATCTCCCTGATCGGCGTCGCGAACACCCTGACCCTGTCGGTGGTGGAACGGACCCGGGAGAACGGCGTCCTGCGCGCCGTCGGCCTGACCCGGGGCAAGCTGCGCGGCATGCTCGCCGTGGAGGCGATCCTGATGGCCCTGGTGGGCGCGCTGCTCGGCGTGGCCCTGGGGACAGCCGTGAGCGCCGGGGCCATGAACATGATCAACAGTCTGGGCGGTGACTTCGCGGTCACGGTGCCCTGGGGGAAGCTGTCGATCATCCTCGGTGTCGCGGCCGCGGCGGCCCTGGCCGCCTCGGTGTTCCCCGCCCGGCGGGCCGTGGGCCGGCCGGTGGTGGAGTCGCTCGCGACGGAGTGACTCGGCCGTGAGGTGGTGGAGGCCCGGTTCCCCGTGGGGGTGGGACCGGGCCTCCGCCATGGCCCGGGTCGGCCGCGCTGGGCCGGGTGCCACGCCGGGCCGGATGCCCCGCCGGGCCGGATGCCGCGCTGGGCCGGATGTCGCCGGGCCGAGTGCCGCGACGGCCGAGTCAGCGCTGCTCAGGCCAGGGGAAGGGCCTGCTCCCCGATTCCCTGCACCGTCCCGGTGAAATGCCGCCCACCGGTCGGCACGACCAGGCACCGCAGCGTCAGCAACCCGTGCTTGACCCCGTCCATCTGCGGCCCCAGCCACAACACGGTCACGTCCTTCGACGTCTTCGTGCTGGGCCAGCCCAGATAGTCCATCGCGGTCTTCTCGCACGCGCTCACCGCGGCGGTCTGCAGCTCGGTGGCCGAAGTCGGCAGCGCGCCGGGGTCGAGCTTCGCCAGCCCGGCGAACTCCCCGCCGTGCGGCCCGTCGCAGTTGGGCAGGTAGTCGACGTCCTGGACGTTCGAGCCCTCGTAGCGGGGTTCGACGCAGCCGAAGAGCAGCGGGCCGGGCTGGGCGAGAACACCCTTGAGCAGGCCGGTACGCGGGACGAACGTGCGGACCAGATAACTGCGGGACTCGGCGAGTACGCAGGTCAGCCAGCGCTTCATGGTGCCGTTCGCCGTCTTGTCCTCGGTGTACATCTCGACCTCGAGCCGCCCGGTCTGCCGGTGCGCCCCGAGGTAGCCCTCCGCCTCCCGCTCGCACCGGTCGTACCCCGTGGTCAGCATCGTGTCCCGGCCGGCCGTCCCGTCGGTCTCCCCGACGAAGAAGGTCTCGAACTCGTGCGAGGCCGAGCAGTCGACGAGTTTGCGCCCGAGGGTGGACTGCGGGAAGCCGTTCTGGGCGGGCGCGCTGGTGGAGTTCCAGCACTCGCCGACCTTGTCGCCGGCCGCGAGCGGGTCCTTCGTCGCCGCGCCGCCGCCCGGGAGGAGCGCGCAGCCGCTGAGGGTGAGGGAGGCGACGGCGAGGGCCGCCCCCAGGAATGAACCCCGTGAATACCCCATGACGGGGCAGCCTACGGAAGTTCCCGGCGGCGGCCATTCGGCCGAACGGTCACACAGAACGGGCCGGCTGGCCCGGCCTCACACCAGGCGTACGCCCGGGTTCGCGACGGTCGGATCGGTGCCCAGCTCGATGACCTGGTTGCGCTCGTTGACGTGCACGACGCGCGGAAGATAGGACTTGGCCTCGGACTCGTCCATCTGTCCATAAGAGATGATGATCACAAGATCATCCGGGTGTACGAGGTGCGCCGCCGCCCCGTTGATCCCGATCACGCCGGACCCGCGCTCGCCGGGGATCACGTACGTCTCCAGCCGGGCCCCGTTCGTGACGTCCACGATCGCGACCTGCTCGCCGGGGATCAGGTCGGCGGCGTCCAGCAGATCCTCGTCGATGGTGACGGAGCCGACATAGTGCAGGTCGGCCTGCGTCACCGTGGCGCGGTGGATCTTCGACTTGAGCATCGTACGCAGCATCACTGCACCTCCACGGGCGCGTTGTCGATCAGGCGGGTGGTACCGACCCGGGCGGCGACCAGCAGGCGCGCCGGCCCGGTGCCGACCGGACCCAGGAGCGGGTCGGTCAGCGCAAGGTAGTCGAGGTCGACATCCTTGAGTTCGTTGCCGGCGGCCGCGAGGATCTCCTCGGCGGTACCGGAGGGGCACGCACGCAGCGCGCGGGACAGCGACAGGGCCCGGTCCCGCTCGGCCGGGGACAGGAACCGGTTCCGGCTGGACAGGGCCAGGCCGTCGGGTTCGCGCACCGTGGGCACGCCGACGATCTCCACACCCATGTCCAGGTCGCGGACCATCTGCCGGATGAGGGCCAGCTGCTGGTAGTCCTTCTCGCCGAAGTACGCGCGGTCGGCGGCGGTGAGCCGGAGCAGCTTGTGCACGACCGTGAGCATCCCGGAGAAGTGGCCGGGGCGGCTCGCGCCGTCGAGGATGTCGCCGGTCGGACCCGGGTCGATCCGCACCGACGGGGTCACCGGGTAGATGACGTCCACGGTGGGGGTGAAGACCGCGTCCACGCCCTCGGCCCGGCACAGGTCGAGGTCCGCGTCCAGGGTGCGCGGATACCGGTCGAGGTCCTCCGCCGGCCCGAACTGCAACGGGTTCACGAAGATGGTCGCGAGCACGTGGTCGTTCGCGGACCGGGCGGCGCGCAGCAGCGAGGCGTGCCCCGGGTGCAGCGCGCCCATGGTCATCACCACGCCGACCCGGCCGGTGAACGTGGCCCGGGCGGCGGCGAGCCCCGCCCGGTCGGCGACGACGAGGGTCACGACCGCACCGCCAGTACCCCCAGAAGTTCTTCCGCGTCGACGGCCTTGAGCCGCCCGCCCGCGATGGCCCGGTCGGCGGTCCGGCGGGCCAGGGCCACATACGCGGCGACCGAGTCCGGCGCGTGCGCCGCCAGGGCCGTCAGGTGGGTGGCCACCGTGCCCGCGTCGCCCCGGACCACCGGCCCGGTCAGCGCCGCGTCGCCGAGCCGCAGGGTGTTGTCGAGCGCGGCGGACAGCAGCGGGCCGAGCATCCGCTCGGGGTGGGTCACCCCGGAGCCGCGCAGCAGGTCCATCGCCTCGTTGACCAGCGTGACCAGGTGGTTGGAGCCGTGCACGAGCGCCGCGTGGTACAGCGGCCGATCGGCCTCGGTGACGAACTCCGGCTCGCCGCCCAGCTCCAGCACCAGCGCCTCGGCCACGAACCGCAGCTCCTCCGGGGCGGTGATCCCCCAGGAGATGCCGTCGAGCCGGTCGAGGTCCTCGGGCCGGTTCGTGAACGTCATCACCGGGTGCAGCGCGAGGGGGAGCGCGCGCCGGCGGGCGGCCGGGGCGAGCACGTCCAGGCCGTGGGTGCCGGCGGTGTGCGCGACGATCTGGCCGGCGGGGAACTCCAGCGCCTCGACGAGCTTGGGAAGAACATCGTCGGGTACCGCCAGGAGCGTCAGATCGACGCCGGTGACGACCTCGCCGGGGGTCAGGATCTGTGCGGAGGGCAACAGCCGCTCGACGCGGGCCCGGGACGCCGAGGACACCGCGGAGGCGGCGACCACGCGGTGACCGGCGCGTTCCAGTGCCGCCCCGAGGACGGCGCCGACCCGGCCAGCCCCGACTATGCCGACCCGGAGGCGGCCAGGGCGTTCTACGTTCATGTCGCGATCCAGTCCTGGTTGGGGTACCGGTCGACGCAAGTATGCGTCCTGGTTCCGGCGGCTGGGGAGGGCTTGTGGCGTATCGCACCCGGGGCCGGCGGTGTCGCGCGCCGGGGCCGGCCGGGTCGTGCTCCGGGCGCGGAAGTGGGCTGCGGAGGCGGCGCGCGGCACCGTAGGCTCTCGCGCCGTGAAGCCCAGAACCGTTGTCCTCCTCGTCGTCTCCGGTGTTCTCCTATTATGTGGCGGTTTCGCCGCCCTGGGGGGACTGCTCAACAGCGGGTTGCTCGGCGGTGGCGGCATCGGTGCGAGCAGCAGGATCACCCCGGTGGCGGGGGACTGCCGGCGCGCCGGCACCGGGCCCGCGACCGGCACGAACGGCTTCCCCGACACCTACGCGGCCGGCCGGGTGAAGTGCTCCGGCCCACACGAGATCGAGACGGTCTACGTCGGGGTGTACGCCTCCACCTGGACCGAGGAGGTGGGCACGAAGGAGACCATGGAGATCTGCACCTCCCGCGCCGAGGAGTACCTGGGCGGGAAGCGGCAGGCCGGGCGGATCGAGATGACCTACTACCTGGAGGAGGGCAGCGGCCGGCGCTGGTTCACCTGCGACCTGGCGGAGGTCGGGAGCTCGGCGGGCAAGAAGCTGGTCACCCGGAGCGCCTCCCTGCGCGGCTCCCTCGCCGGGTCCGCCCCGATGACGATCGGCTGCGCGAACTCGACCACCGACGACTTCGTCTACCTGGCGGACTGCGGCACCGCGCACAACGCCGAGTTCGCGGGCCTCTACGCCATGCCGGCCGACGCCGCCCCGGCCGACGAGGACGCCCTCGCCACCGCGGTCACCGCCGGCTGCGAGAAGGTGGTCAGGGACTACCTGGGCTGGGACGAGCGCCGATACGGCGACTCCCAGTTGATCGAGCTCTCCTACTGGGGCGCGTCGCACGCGGACCTGGCCGGCGACCGTACCTTCCAGTGCTATGTGACCACTCTTGATCACCACAGGTTCACGGCCAGTGTCAAGGGCCTCGGCGACGGGCGGCCCCCGCTGGCCGGTTAGACCCCCGGTCCGTCCTTCGCCCGACTGGTGGCGTTCACTGTGTGCATGCACAGACTGCAGGCCCCCGAGCCCGGCTGGGTGGAGACGACCGACGTCCTGGTCGTCGGGACGGGCATCGCCGGACTGACCGTGGCCCTGCAGCTCCGCGAGGCGGGCCACCACGTCACCGTGGTCACGAAGGTCAACATCGACGACGGTTCGACCCGCTGGGCGCAGGGCGGGATCGCCGCCGTGCTCGACCCGCTGGACACCCCGGAGGCCCACGCGCTCGACACCCAGGTCGCCGGGGTCGGGCTGTGCGACCCGGCGGCCGTGCGGGTCCTCACCGAGGAGGGCCCGGCCCGGGTCAAGGAGCTGATCCGGTTCGGCGCCCAGTTCGACCGGCACCCGGACGGGTCGCTGATGCTGACCCGGGAGGGCGGCCACCACGCCGACCGGATCGTGCACGCCGGGGGCGACGCGACCGGGGCCGAGGTCCAGCGGGCGCTGCACCGGGCGGTCCGCCGCGACCCGTGGATCCGGCTCGTCGAGCACGCCCTCGTCCTGGACCTGCTGAAGGACGCCCAGGGCCGGGCGTGCGGCATCACGCTGCACGTCCTCGGCGAGGGCACCGAGGACGGGGTCGGCGCGATCCTGGCCCGGGCCGTCGTCCTCGCGACCGGCGGCCTCGGCCAGATCTTCAGCGTCACCACCAACCCCGAGGTGTCCACGGGCGACGGGGTGGCCGTCGCGCTGCGGGCCGGCGCGACCGTCACGGACCTGGAGTTCGTGCAGTTCCACCCCACTTCCCTCTACCTTCCCGGCTCGCGCGCCCAGCAGCCCCTGGTCAGCGAGGCCCTGCGCGGCGCGGGCGCGTACCTGCGCGACGGCGCGGGCGCCCGCTTCATGGTCGGCCAGCACGAACTCAACGAGCTGGCCCCGCGCGACATCGTCGCCAAGGCCATCACCCGGGTGATGCACGCCGAGGGCGCCGACCACGTCTGGCTGGACGCGAAGCACGTCGACCGCCTGCCGGAGCGGTTCCCGACCATCACCGCGTACTGCCGCGAGGCCGGCATCGAGCCCACCACGGACCTGATCCCGGTCGCCCCGGCCGCGCACTACGCCTCGGGCGGCGTGCGCACCGACCTGCACGGCCGCACCAGCATCCCGGGCCTGTACGCCTGCGGCGAGGTCGCCTGCACCGGCGTGCACGGCGCGAACCGGCTGGCCTCCAACTCCCTGCTGGAGGGCCTGGTGTTCGCCAAGCGGATCGCGGCCGACATCGCCGCCGACCTGCCCCCGCAGTCCGACCCGGTGTTCGGGGGCGCGGAGGAGAAGGTCGTCGACGAGAGCGTCAAGGGCGAGCTCCAGCGCGCGATGACCCGGCACGCGGGCGTGCTGCGCAGCGAGGAGTCGCTGGCCAGCGCCAGCGCGACCGTCCAGGAACTGTCCGGGCGGGCCGGCCGGCCGCGTAACGTGACCTGGGAGGCGACGAACCTGCTCACCGTCGCGTCCGGTCTGCTGCGGGCCGCCACGGAGCGCAAGGAGACCCGGGGGTGCCACTGGCGCGAGGACTTCCCGGACGCGCGGCCCGAGTACCTCGGACATGTGCTGTTGGGGTTGAACTCCTCGACCTGGGAAGCGCTGTGACCGGTGCCGCTGGTGGTGCCGTGCGAAATCAACGGGAGGCGTTGTTGTGAGGGCTGACATCGACCGCGTGATCGCGACCGCGCTGGCGGAGGACCTCGGGCCCGCGGGGCTCGACGTGACCTCCGCGGCCACGATCCCCGCCGACCAGACCGACGTGGCCGAGCTGGTCGCCCGGGCCGACGGCGTCGTCGCCGGGCTGGAGGTGGCCGTCGCGGTGTTCCAGGCGGTCGGCCCCGTCGAGGTCGAGCTGCACGTCGCCGAGGGTGACCGGGTACCGGCGGGCACGGTGCTCGCCACCCTCACCGGCCCGACCCGCGCCCTGCTGACCGCCGAGCGGACCGCGCTGAACCTGCTCTGCCGGATGTCCGGGGTGGCCACCCACACCCGGGCCTGGGCGGACGCCCTGATCGGTACGAAGTGCGTCGTGCTCGACACCCGCAAGACCACCCCGGGCCTGCGCGCCCTGGAGAAGTACGCGGTCCGGGTCGGCGGCGGCTCGAACAAGCGGATGGGCCTGTACGACGTGGCCATGATCAAGGACAACCACAAGCTGGCCGCCGGCTCGGTCACCGAGGCGTACCGACGGGTGCGCGAACAGTTCCCCGACGTGTCGGTACAGGTGGAGGTCACCACGCTCGCCGAGGCCGTGGAGGCCGTCGACGCGGGCGCGACGTTCCTGCTGCTGGACAACATGACCCCGGAGCGGATCCGCGAGGTGGTCGACGCGGTGGGCGGTCGGGCCGAGTTGGAGGCCACCGGCAACCTCACGCTCGATAGAGTGCGCCCGTACGCCGAGACCGGCGTGGACTACCTGTCGGTCGGGGCGCTCACCCACTCCTCGCCCATCATGGACATCGCACTCGATCTGCGGAGGTAAACACCATGCTGCTCGCCATCGATGTGGGGAACACCAACACGGTCCTCGCCACGTTCGACGGTGACCGGCTGGTGCACTCCTGGCGGATCAAGACGGACTCGCGGTCCACCGCCGACGAGCTGGCCCTGGTCTACCGGGGCCTGCTCGCCACCGACTCGGTCCAGGTCACCGGCGTGGTCGCCTGCTCCTCGGTGCCCCAGGCCCTGCGCGAACTCCGCTGGATGCTCGACCGGCACTTCGGCGGGGTACCCGCCGTCGTCGTCGAGCCCGGGGTGCGCACCGGCGTGCCGTTGTCCATCGACAACCCGAAGGAGGTCGGCTCCGACCGGGTGGTCAACACGCTGGCCGCGTACCAGCTGTACGGCGGCCCCTCGATCGTGGTCGACTTCGGCACGGCGACGAACTTCGACGTGGTCGGCCCGAAGGGCGAGTTCATGGGCGGCGCCTTCGCCCCCGGCATCGAGATCTCGATCGACGCCCTCGCCGCGCGGGCCGCCCAGCTCCGCAAGGTGGAGCCGGTCCGCCCCCGGTCGGTGATCGGCAAGAACACGGTCGAGTGCCTACAGTCCGGCCTGGTGTACGGATTCGCCGCGCAGGTCGACGGCATGATCAGCCGGATGGTCGCCGAACTGGGCGGCTCCGTCACCGCCGTGATCGCCACCGGCGGACTGGCGCCCGTGGTGATCGAGGAGTGCGAGACGGTCACCCACCACGAGCCCTCGTTGACCCTGATCGGACTCCGGATGGTCTGGGAACGCACGAACCGCTAGCGCGGCAGCCTGCGGGTACGCAACGCCACGGTGATGTACGGCAGCTCGAACGGTTCCTCGAGCCCGGTCGTCAGGTCGCGGAGCTCGGCCTCCACCTCGGCCTGCCGCTCGGGGGTCGCGGTCAGGTAGTACGACCGGCTGCGGGTCAGGGTGACCAGGGTGTCGGTGGTGTGGTGCACGGAATGCCGGAACGTGGCCCGCTCGGCCTCGTGGAAGTGCTGGCCGAAGCCCGGCTGCGGCGCGTGGAACACCCGCTGCGCCTCGGATTCGGCGATCTTCGAGATGGTCGCGACCCAGTCCACGGACTCGTCGCGGATGTTCCAGATCGGACCGAAGATCCCTCCACTTCGGAGGACCCGGGCGATCTCGGGATGCGCCTCGTCGGGCCGGAACCAGTGGTACGCCTGCGCCGCCACCACCGCGTCCACAGAGGCGTCGGGTAAGGGGATGCGTTCGGCGCTGCCGTCGAGGGCGGTGATCCCGGCCCCGATCCGGGAGCGCATCGCGGCGTCCGGTTCGACGGCGATGACCTCGTGACCAGCGTTGGCCAGCACACGGCTGAAGATGCCGGTACCCGCGCCGAGGTCCACGACCTTCAACGGTGTCGGGCCGAGGAGCCAGGCCGCGGCCTCGGTCGGGTAGGAGGGGCGGATCCGGTCATAGAGATCTGCCACCGGCCCGAAGGATCTGGCCTGGCGTGACAAGTCGAAGGCGTCCATCGGAGGCGAACCTATACCCTTTGTTGCATACAAGAAAGGTGTTGCCGTGACCAAGCCCGTCCAACAGCCAGACAACGATGACCTGCCGGAGCAGTTGCGGATTCGTCACGAGAAGCGAGCCAAGCTGCTCGCTGACGGTATCGAGCCGTATCCGGTGAGTTTCCCACGGACCACGACCCTGGCCAAGTTGAAGGCGCTCTATCCCGACCTGCCGCCCGACACGGCGGCCGGCGAGCGTGCCTCGGTCACGGGCCGGGTGATCTTCGTGCGGAACACCGGCAAGTTGTGCTTCGCCACGCTCCGCGACGGCGACGGCACCGAGCTGCAGGCGATGTTGTCCCTGGACAAGGTCGGTGCGGACGCGCTCGAGCAGTGGAAGCGCATGGTGGACCTCGGCGACCTGGTCGGTGTCGAGGGCGACGTCGCGACGAGCCGGCGCGGCGAGTTGTCGATCATGGTCGAGCGGTTCGTGATCACCGCGAAGTCGCTCCGCCCGCTGCCGGTCGCGCACAAGCCGATGGGTGAAGAGACGCGGATCCGACAGCGCTATGTCGACCTGATCGTCCGCCCGCAGGCCCGCGAGGTCGTCCGGGTCCGCTCCGGCGTGGTCCGGTCGCTCCGGGAGTTCCTCCAGGGGCGCGACTTCGTCGAGGTCGAGACGCCGATGCTCCAGCAGATGCACGGCGGGGCGACGGCGCGGCCGTTCAAGACCCACTCGAACGCGCTGGACATTGACCTTTATCTACGGATCGCCCCTGAGCTGTACCTGAAGCGGTGTGTGGTCGGCGGAATCGACCGGGTCTTCGAGATCAACAGAAACTTCCGTAATGAAGGTTCGGACTCCACTCATTCACCTGAGTTTGCGATGCTGGAAGCCTACGAGGCATACGGCGATTACAACACCATGGCAGAGCTGACCAGGGAATTCGTCCAGAACGCCGCGTACTCCGTATTCGGTAGTCACGTCGTGACACATCATGACGGTACCGAACACGATCTCGGCGGGGATTGGCGGGAAATCACGCTTTTCGGCTCGCTATCCGAGGCGCTGGGCACCGAGGTCACGATCCGCACTCCCTATCCGGAGTTGGTGAAGTTCGCCGAAGCCCACGACCTGGCCGTGGATCCCAAGTGGGGCCCCGGAAAGCTGGCCGAGGAGCTCTTCGAGGAGTTGGTCGTCCCGGGGCTCGTCGCGCCGACTTTCGTGCGTGATTACCCGGAGGAGACGAGCCCCCTCACCCGTGCGCACCGTACCGAGCCGGGCCTCACGGAGAAGTGGGATTTGTACGTACAAGGGTTCGAATTGGGTACAGCGTATTCGGAGCTCGTGGACCCCGTAGTCCAGCGCGAAAGACTGGTCGCCCAGGCGCTCCTCGGAGCCAAGGGAGACGACGAGGCCATGCAACTCGACGAGGACTTTCTCCGGGCCATGGAGTATGGAATGCCGCCCATGGGTGGTATGGGGATGGGTATTGACAGACTGCTGATGGCTCTGACCGGTCTCGGCATCCGGGAGACCATCCTCTTCCCCATGGTTAAGCCAGAGTAAAGGAATAGTGCCGACGGCTTTTCTTTTCCCGTACCGTGGGCTATCTTTCTTTTAATTTGTTGGGAAAGAAGGGGAAAACCGTGGCACAGAAGGTGCACGTGGTCCTCGTCGATGACCTCGACTCGGGTCCAGCCGACGAGACGGTGAGCTTCGGCCTTGATGGGGCCAGCTACATCATCGACTTGTCCAGTGAAAACGCAAAGGTGCTTCGCGAGTCCTTGGCGAAGTACATCACCGCTGGTCGTCGGCAGCGCGCCGGCGCCGGCCGTCCTGCCACCCGGCAGGTCACCACTGGTGCCCGGACCAGTGGTGCGAATGACCGTGAGCAGAACAAGGCCATTCGTGACTGGGCCGTGCGTAACGGCCACAAGGTCTCCAGTCGTGGGCGTATCTCCCAGGACATCGTCGACCTGTACAACGCGCAGGCCGGCCGCTGATCTTCGCGTTACCGCCTGGCCCGACCCCTGGTACCCGGGGTCGGGCCGGCTGCGTCTCCGGGCCGTATTTCGCTCTTGGCGTAGCGTTCAAGCTGCGGGAACAGGTCCAGAGGCCCGTTGGTTAGGGCAAACGTGACGGTCGTGCCGGGGTGAGTGCCCCGACCCGGCCAGCGCTACCCCTGAACAGTCAGGGGCGGGCGATAGAGTAAGGGCACGGATACCAAGAGGTGTTCGGGGACCCACACGGTGCCACCGCGCACGTGAGGAGCACGGGAATGTTCGAGAGGTTCACTGACCGCGCGCGGCGGGTTGTCGTCCTGGCTCAAGAAGAAGCCCGGATGCTCAACCACAACTACATTGGCACCGAGCACATCCTGCTCGGTCTCATCCACGAGGGTGAGGGCGTTGCAGCCAAGGCGCTGGAGAGCCTCGGGATCTCGCTTGAGGGCGTTCGCCAGCAGGTTGAGGAGATCATCGGGCAGGGGCAGCAGGCGCCGAGCGGGCACATCCCGTTCACCCCGAGGGCCAAGAAGGTCCTCGAGCTGTCACTGCGCGAGGCTTTGCAGCTCGGGCACAACTACATCGGCACCGAGCACATCCTGCTCGGTCTGATCCGTGAGGGCGAGGGCGTCGCCGCCCAGGTCCTGGTCAAGCTGGGTGCCGACCTCAACCGGGTCCGCCAGCAGGTCATCCAGCTGCTCTCCGGCTACCAGGGCAAGGAGCCGGCCGCCGCCGGCACCACGACCGAGGCCGCCCCGTCCACCTCCCTGGTCCTCGACCAGTTCGGCCGGAACCTGACCCAGGCCGCCCGCGAGGGCAAGCTCGACCCGGTCATCGGCCGGGAGAAGGAAATCGAGCGGGTCATGCAGGTCCTGTCCCGGCGGACCAAGAACAACCCGGTCCTGATCGGCGAGCCCGGCGTCGGCAAGACCGCCGCCGTCGAGGGCCTGGCGCAGAAGATCGTCAAGGGCGAGGTCCCCGAGACGCTCAAGGACAAGCAGCTCTACACCCTCGACCTGGGCGCCCTGGTCGCCGGCTCGCGGTACCGGGGTGACTTCGAGGAGCGCCTGAAGAAGGTCCTCAAGGAGATCCGCACCCGCGGCGACATCATCCTGTTCATCGACGAGATCCACACCCTGGTCGGTGCGGGTGCCGCCGAGGGCGCGATCGACGCCGCCTCCATCCTCAAGCCGATGCTGGCCCGGGGTGAGCTCCAGACGATCGGCGCGACCACCCTCGACGAGTACCGCAAGCACCTGGAGAAGGACGCCGCGCTCGAGCGCCGGTTCCAGCCCATCCAGGTCGCCGAGCCGTCGCTGGCGCACACCATCGAGATCCTCAAGGGCCTCCGCGACCGGTACGAGGCCCACCACCGCATCTCCATCACCGACGCGGCCCTCGTGGCGGCGGCGACCCTGGCGGACCGGTACATCTCCGACCGCTTCCTGCCGGACAAGGCGATCGACCTGATCGACGAGGCCGGCGCCCGGATGCGGATCCGCCGGATGACCGCCCCGCCGGACCTCCGTGACTTCGACGACAAGATCGCCCAGGTCCGCAAGGACAAGGAGTCGGCGATCGACGCGCAGGACTTCGAGCGCGCGGCCCAGCTGCGCGACAAGGAGAAGACCCTGCTCGGCCAGAAGGCGCAGCGGGAGAAGGAGTGGAAGGCCGGCGACCTCGACATCGTCAGCGAGGTCGACGACGAGCAGATCGCCGAGGTCCTGGCCAACTGGACGGGCATCCCGGTCTACAAGCTCACCGAGGAGGAGACCTCCCGGCTGCTCCGCATGGAGGACGAGCTGCACAAGCGGATCGTCGGCCAGATCGACGCGGTCAAGGCCGTGTCGAAGGCCATCCGGCGCACCCGGGCCGGCCTCAAGGACCCGAAGCGCCCGGCTGGTTCGTTCATCTTCGCCGGCCCGTCCGGTGTCGGTAAGTCCGAGCTGTCCAAGGCGCTGGCCGAGTTCCTGTTCGGCTCCGAGGACGCGCTGATCCAGCTCGACATGTCCGAGTTCCACGACCGCTACACGGTCTCCCGGCTGGTCGGTGCCCCTCCCGGGTACGTCGGCTACGACGAGGGCGGCCAGCTCACGGAGAAGGTGCGGCGCAAGCCGTTCTCGGTCGTGCTGTTCGACGAGATCGAGAAGGCCCACCCGGACGTGTTCAACACGCTCCTGCAGATCCTGGAGGACGGTCGCCTCACGGACGGCCAGGGCCGCATCGTGGACTTCAAGAACACGGTGATCATCCTGACCACGAACCTGGGCACCAAGGACGTGGCGAAGGCCGTGTCCCTGGGCTTCCAGCAGTCCGAGGACACCGACGCGAGCTACGAGCGGATGAAGACGAAGGTCAACGACGAGCTCAAGCAGCACTTCCGGCCCGAGTTCCTCAACCGGATCGACGACACCATCGTCTTCCACCAGTTGTCGCAGCCGAACATCCTCGAGATCGTCGACATCATGACGATGCGGATCGAGAACCAGCTCAAGAACAAGGACATGGGGCTGGAGCTCACCGACAACGCGAAGAAGTACCTGTCGAAGAAGGGCTACGACCCGGTTCTCGGCGCGCGTCCGCTGCGTCGCACCATTCAGCGGGAGATCGAGGACAACCTGTCGGAGCGGGTGCTCTACAACGAGCTGAAGCCGGGCCAGATCGTCGTCATCGACTGCGAGGGCGACCCGGAGAACCTCGACCAGTCGAAGCTGACCTTCAAGGGCATCGAAAAGCCCGCGCAGGTTCCCGACGCCGTTCCCGTCGAACTCGGCTCCGCCGAACCGACTTCGGAATAACTCGCGGCTGAGACAGAACAACGGTAGCGCCCCGGAAGAAATCTTCCGGGGCGCTACCGCGTCAACCGCAAGCTTTACGGAATGTAGTTCTCCAGGAGTGCCGGCGTCAGTCCGTTGGCCTTCATCGCGTTCAAAGCGGCGGTGAAGTCGTCCACGTACGCCTCGCGGAAATGCATCAGTACGATGTCGCCGGGTTGCATCTTCCCCCACTCACCCTGATAGCGGACCTTCCCCTTGTCGACCGTCTGCTTCCAGTACAGGACGGCCTTCATGCCGCAGTCGTGCGCGGCCCGCAACGTGTTCTGGTTGTAGTCACCGAATGGCGGCCGGAACAGCGTCGGCCGGGTACCGAAGAGTTTCCCGAGTTCGTCCGCACTGCCGCAGATCTCCTGCTTCTGCCGCTCGTACGACAACGACGGCATGGACAGGTGGTTGACCGTGTGCGCCTGGATCGTGGCCCCGTTGGCGACCAGTTCCTTGAAGAACGCCGGATTCTCCTTGGCGGCCGGGCTGAGCAGGAACAGCGACACCGGCACGCCCGAGGCCTTCAGGAGCGCGATCGCCTCCGGCTTCTTGATCCAGCCGTCGTCGATGGTGAGGAAGGCGACCTTCTGGGTGGTCGGAATGCTGGAGAGCAGCGGCGCGGTCGGCCCCCCGGCGAGGTTGATCGGCTCCGGCGGCGGCGCGGGATCGAACCGGGGCGTCTTCCCGTCGAACGGGTTCGGGGAGGCCGTCGGGGTCGGGCTGGCGGCCTGCCCCCGGCCGGGACTCGCGGACGGCGACGACGGGGCGGACCACTGCGTCGTCTTGGGGCCGCAACCGGCCACGAGCGCGAGAACGGGGAGCACGAGCAGAGCGGAGAGCAGGCGTCGTCGGGGACGGGGAAGGCGCATCGCGCCATCTTAGGTCGGGATTGCGTAAACACCAGACAACTCGGCGCGTCGTGGTGTAGGCGGGAGTTGGACGTGGCGCCGGATCGGGGGTGCTGCCGGGGAGCGGTCGGGCGGGCCGTCCGAGAGGCCAGGGCGGGGGCTTTCCTGTGGTGCGCCGTCGGAGAAGCGGCGGGCGGTCCCCTGGTGTGCCGCCCGACGAGCGGCGGGCCGTTCCCGTGGTGTGCCGCCAGGGCAGCGGTGTGCGATTACTCGTGGGTGCGGTCCAAGGAGCGGCGTGCGGTCTCCGTGGTGTGCGGCCTGAGAAGTGGCGGCCGTTTGCCTGGCGTGCCGTCCGAGGGGCGGCGGGCGGTCCCGGTGGTGTGCGGCCCGAGGGGCGGTGGGCGGTCCCTGTGGTGTGCCGTCCGAGGGGCGGCGGGCGGTTCCCGTGGTGTGCCGCCCGAGGAGCGGCGCGCGGTCCCGGTGGCGTGGCACCCGACGAACGGCGGGCCGTCCCCGTGGCGTCCCCAGCCCGGGCGCGCCGAACCTGTCCGAAGCCACGCCGGTACCCCGATGATGGTTTTTCAGACCGGGAGTGAGAACAGCCCGTCGTGGACCTCGTGGGCCAGCCCGTCCTCCACCAGCCCCGCCAACGCCCGCCGCCGCTGCGTCTCGTCCGGCCACACCGCGTCCAACGTGCGCAACGGCACCGGATCCCGGGCGTCGCGCAGCAGGGCCATCATGAGACCCCGGACCTGCCGGTCGGTCCCCGCGTACCCCTGAGGCTTGCGTCCTGGACCTTCAGCGGGCGGCTGCCCGGCGAGCCGCCACGCGCAGGTGGCCACGACGGGGCAGTCCCCGCACCGGGGCGACCGGGCCACGCACACGAGCGCCCCGAGTTCCATGAACGCGGCCGACACCCGGGGCGCGTCCTCCGCCGGCAGCAGCGTCTCGACGAGCGCGAAGTCGGCCGGGGTGGTCGCCGCCCCGCCGTCGGCGAGCCCGGTGACGGCCCGGGCGACGAAGCGCCGCACGTTGACGTCCACCACGGGCTCGCGCTGCCCGAAGGCGAAGGCGGCCACCGCCCGGGCCGTGTACGCCCCGATCCCGGGCAGGGCGAGCAGTTCGTCCACGTCGCTCGGGACCGCGCCGTCGTGCCGTTCGACCAGGGCGGTGGCGCAGGCGTGCAGCCGGAGGGCGCGGCGCGGGTAGCCGAGCCGGTTCCACGCGCGGATCGCCTCGGCGGGCGTGTCGGCGGCCAGATGCGCCGGGGTGGGCCATGTGTCGAGCCAGTTGAGCCACGCGGGCAGCACCCGGACGACGGGCGTCTGCTGGAGCATGACCTCGCTGACGAGGATGCCCCAGGGGGTCGCGTCGGGGGCACGCCAGGGCAGATCACGGGCGTGTTCGTCGTACCAGGTGAGGGCCTGTGCCGCGAGCGGAGTCATCTCCCCGATGATGGCACGACCCTCCGCCGGGCTTTTGCCCCGGGCGAGCCGATTCCGCATTCGTGCGCGGACTCGGATACTGTGACGGAATTATGCGATCGACGGTCGGACCCCTACCGCCCGCCGTCTACTGGCGGCGTCGAGCCATCGTGCTCGGAGCGATTCTGCTTGTCCTGCTGCTGGGCGTCGTCTACGCCTGCTCGGACCCGTCTTCCCCCGGGAAGAACGACGCCGTGAAGCCCACCGCGTCGACCCCCAAGCCCGACGCCACGACGCCCGCTGAGAACCCCGGCGGCAGCCCTGCGGCCCCGGGCGCGTCCGGCACCCCGTCGCCGGTTCCCGGCCAGGGCGCGGTGACGCCGTGCACCGACGACGAGATCTCGGTGACCGTCCGGACCGACCGCGATCCGGTGCCGAGCGCCGCGTTCCTCCGCATCTTCATCAAGATCAAGAACATCTCGGCCCGCACGTGTACCCGCGACCTCGGCGCCGACGCCCAGGAAGCCCAGATCAAGCAGGGCGACAAGCGGATCTGGTCCTCCGACGACTGCTCCGCCCTGCACGGCACCAACGTCGTCTCCCTCGCGCCGAACTCCGACGGCCAGGAGTTCTTCACCGACTGGAACACGACGACGTCTAGCGCGGCCACGTGCAAGGACGGCCGCACCCTGGTCGAACAGGGCTCCTACCAGGTGTTCGGGCGGCTCGGCACGAAGACGAGCGCCCCGGCCAACTTCAAGGTCAGCTGAACCGGTCGGCACGTCGCGGGTGCTGGGGGACGGGCCGCCGCTCCGGTAGCGGCCTTCGGCAACCCCTCGACGGGTACTGACCGGTGCGGTCCGGCACTCGTCGTCGCCGGTCCTCGCCCCTGAAGGCCCGCCGGGTCCGCCTCCTCGGTGGTCGCCGGAGCGCCGGTCCGGCCGATGTGGTCGCGGTTCCGCCTGCGACGTTTCTGGCAGCTCGCCGTGTTCCTACGACGTCTCCGGCAGCTCACCGACCTCGTCGAGGAACAGCGGGGCGTGCCCGGAGGTTGAGCGGACCACGGTCGCTGTCCCGTGCGAGAAGGGTTGAGCGGACCACCGTTGCTGTCCCGTGAGAACGGGAGTTCGCTCGTCAGGAATCGGCCGAGCGGACCCACCCGGCGCCGTCCCGCACGAGGGCGGGCAGTTCATCCCGGTCGAGGAAACCCCGGAAGTAGCGATACTCACCCTCGAGGCGTTCGCGGTCCGCGCTGTCCGCCCACGTGTGCCGCGTGTAGGGCGCACCGGTGGCGCGGGCCGGCGGATCCCAGGTGACGGCGTAGATCCGTTCGACGCTGGGCATGCCGGCGGCTAGGACGTGCAACGCCCGGCGGTGCCACCACTTGACGACGGCGATAACGGTACGCATCTCGCCGAAGCGAGCCTCGATCAACGGGCGCGCGTCGGCGACGTTGCCGACCGTGGTGGTGGACCGCCGCTCGATCAGGAGTTGCTCGGGGCGCACGCCGGCCTCGTACAGCAGTTGGGCGTGGGCCTCGCTCTCGACGTGGGCGGGGATCCTCCGGTTCGGCCCGCCGGTGAGCACCGCGCGGGGCGCGAGCCCTTCCCTCAGGAGCCGGGCGGTCGGTGCCACCGGCCCGGGCAGGGTCGAGCCGAACACGAAGACGAGGTCGGCCGGCGCGAGGCCGGGTGCGGAGGCGTCGAGCAGCCCGGTCATCTCGTCGATCGCGGCGGTCACGCTCCCCAATCTACCCACGGCCGGGCCGTCAGGCGCGCCCCACCGCTCACGCCGTCACCGGGTCGGAGACGGTTGGCCCGGCTGGTGGATCGGCGCTACCCTGCCCCGGATTCCAGGAAGGTCGAGGCGTGTCGGACTACGAGGAACTGCGGGCGGCTCGGCGCCGGTTTCCGACCGGGGACAGGGTTCGCGGCCGGGTCAGCGCGATGCCCTGGCCGGCGGGGCTGACCGGGCTCTTCGTGGACCTGGGCGCGTCGCCGGATGGGTTCGTCGACGTCCTGCACCTCCCGGAGGATCCGGCCCACTGGCCCCCGGTGGGCAGGACAGGGCTTTTCGAGGTACTCCAGCACAGCATCGGCCAGGTGCGCCTGTTTCCCCTGGACGCGGGCATGCGAGCGCTCCGGTGCCGGTACTCGCGATGGTCGGGTGCCGAGTGGCGGGCCATCACCGAGCGCTATCCGGTGGGCTCGACCGTGACCGGTACCGTGACGGCCGCCTTCGTGTCGAACCTCGCGTACGTGGTGGAGTTCGACGACTGCTGGTCGACAGTCGAGGCTGACGGCCCGTTGCCGGAGGTCGGCTCCACCGGGGAGTACACGGTCACGCGGCTGCTCGAGTGGACGCACCGCATCCGACTGGGCGCACTGTCCCGCTGACCACACGCACCGCCAGTTGGACACACCGTTGACCAGGCGCTGCGGCAGGCTCGCCGCTGGTCTGACGTACCGCTCCAGGGTCTGGGCGCCAGCGCCCCGTTGATCAGAAGCCCCGGTGGTTAGACGTAGCGTTCCAGGATCGAGGCTTCTGCCAGGCGGGACAGCCCCTCGCGCACGCTACGGGCCCGGGCGTCGCCCACCCCGTCCACGGCCTGCAGGTCCTCCACCGTGGCCCCCAGCAGCCGCTGGAGGCTCCCGAAGTGGTCCACGATCCGGTCGATGACCGCCCCGGGCAGGCGCGGCACCTTGGTGAGCAGCCGGAAGCCGCGCGGACTGACCGCCGCCTCCAGGGCGTCGGACGCCGCCGGGTAGCCGAGGGCCTTGCCGACCAGGGTGAGGTCGAGGAGTTCGGTGGCGGAGAGGCCGTCGAGCTCGGCGAGCGCGTCGCCGACGCTGCGGGAGGTGCGGCGGGGGCTGGCGAGGTAATCGCGGACCACGAGGGTGCGGTCGGCGTCGACGCCGGCCATCAGCTCGTCGAGCTGGAGGGCGAGGAGGCGGCCGTCGGTGCCGAGCTCGATCACGTACCCCTCGATCTCGTCGGCGATCCGGCGCACCATCTCCAGGCGCTGGACGACGGCCATCGCGTCGCGCACGGTGACCAGGTCCTCGATCTCCAGCGCGGAGAGCGTGCCGGCGACCTCGTCGAGCCGGAGTTTGTAGCGTTCCAGGGTCGCCAGGGCCTGGTTCGCCCGGGAGAGGATCGCCGCGGAGTCGTCGATGACGTGTCGCTGACCCGACACGTAGAGGCTGATGATCCGCATGGACTGGCTGACCGAAATGACCGGATGGCCGGTCTGCTTGGCCACCCGCTCGGCCGTGCGGTGCCGGGTGCCGGACTCCTCGGACAGGATCGTCGGGTCGGGCATCAGGTGCACGGCGGCGCGGACGATCCGGGTGCCGTCGCTGGACAGCACGACCCCGCCGTCCATCTTGCAGAGCTCGCGGAGCCGGGTCGCGGAGAACTCGACATCCAGGGGAAAACCGCCGGTACACAGGGTCTCCACGACCTTGTCGTAGCCCAGGACGATGAGGCCGCCGGTCCGCCCGCGCAGGATGCGCTCCAGGCCGTCACGGAGTGCGGTGCCCGGAGCCATCAGCGCGAGTGTGGCGCGGAGCGGGTCATCGCGGTCGATCGGCACGACAGCTACTTTAGCGTGTCCGGTCTCGGTGGCGGCGGGACTGCGCCTGCCCCCGCCTGCGGCTGCGGTCATGATCACGTTATCGGGGCCCCTCGTTGGCGGCCTGCGCGTACGCCGTGGCGGCCGCGTGCAGCGCCGTACGGAGGTCGGCGACCTCGAGCACGCGCATCCCCTCGGGGGCCTTGGCGGTGTTGTTCGGGCCGCAGCCGGGCGGGACGAGCGCCATCCTGTACCCCAGGCGGGCGGCCTCCGCGAGCCTGCGGGGCACGGCGCCGACCCGGCGGACCTCCCCGGTCAGCCCGACCTCGCCGATCGCGACCAGGTCGGGGGTGAGCGGGATGTCGTGGGTGGCGGAGGCGACGGCGAGCGCGAGGGCCAGGTCGGCGGCCGGTTCCGTGATCTTCATGCCGCCCACGGTCGCGGCGAACACCTCGCGGTCGTGCAGTTTGAGCTTGGCGCGGCGCTGGAGCACGGCGAGCACCATGGCGAGCCGGGCGCCGTCCAGGCCGCTGACGGTGCGCCGCGGGTTGCCCGGCATCTCGGCCCCGACCAGGGCCTGGATCTCGGCGATCAGGGCCCGGCGGCCCTCCATGGTCACCGTGACGCAGGTGCCGGGGACGGCGTCGGCGTGCCGGGTGATGAACAGCCCGGACGGGTCGGGCAGCGAGGCGATCCCGGACTCGTGCATCTCGAAGCAGCCCACCTCGTCGGCGGCCCCGAACCGGTTCTTCATCGAGCGCAGCAGCCGGAGGGAGGAGTGCCGGTCGCCCTCGAAGTTGAGCACGACGTCGACCAGGTGTTCCAGGACCCGGGGGCCGGCGACCGTGCCGTCCTTGGTGACGTGGCCGACGAGCACCGTGGCGATCCCGCGCTCCTTGGCCGTGGCGACCAGGGCGGCGGCGACGGCGCGGACCTGGGTGACACCGCCGGGCACGCCGTCCGTCCCCGGGGAGGAGACGGTCTGCACCGAGTCGATGATCAGGAGCCCGGGCTGCACGGCGTCGACGTGCCCCAGGATGGTGGTCAGATCGCCCTCGGCGGCCATGAACAGCCGCTCGTGCAGGGCGCCGATCCGCTCGGCGCGCAGCCGGACCTGGCTCGCGGACTCCTCGCCGCTGATCACCAGCGCGGGGGTGTCGGCGTGGGCGGCCCACTGCTGGGCGACGTCGAGGAGCAGGGTGGACTTGCCGACCCCGGGCTCCCCTGCGAACAGGATGACCGCGCCGGGGACCAGGCCGCCGCCGAGCACCCGGTCGAGTTCGGCGACCCCGCTGGGCCGTCGGCGCGCGGGCTCGGCGCTGATCGTGGAGATGGGCCGGGCCGGCTCGCTGGGCACCCGGGCGGCCATGTTGCGCAGCGCGGCGGGCTCGGCGCTGACCTCGATGATCGAGCCCCACTCGTTGCACTCAGGACAGCGGCCCACCCAGCGGGGCGGCCGGTGTCCACAGGCGTCGCACTGCACGACGACCCGGGGTGACTTCGTGGCCGAACGGGAACTCCTGGGCGTGGTCACGCACTGAACCTAGCCCAGGAGTACGACAGTGCTACTTGTGCTCGCCGCCGCCGCTGCCGTCGATCGTGTGCGCGCCCTCGATCTCGCTGCTCTCGCGCGGACCGGGGGTCAGCGGGGTACCCATCGGGATCTCGAACTTGTCGCTGGCGAACGTCTTGCCCTTGGAATCCTGGAAGGTGAACGTGAAGCCGCGGGCGACGACGCCCGGCTTCAGTTCGTCCTTGAGGTCCGTGAGCTGCAGGTACGTCGCCTGGCCCGGCAGCAGCGACGTGTAGCCCTGGCCCGGCACGGTGATGTTCAGCGCGCAGCCACCGGCCGGCACCGGCGCGGCGGCCGACGCCGAGGGCACGGCGGAGGCGGACGGCACGGCGGAGCTCGACGGCACCGCGGAAGCCGACGCCGACGCGCCGGGCGTGGCCGACGGAGACGCGGAAGCCGAGGCAGCGGCCGACGGGCTGGCCGGCGGGACGATGCCCCCGGTGCCCTTCACGACCTTGCCGGCCTCGCTGTCCACGGAGCACAGCTTCACCGCGTACGGGCTGTCGTTGAAGATCCGGATCTGGAGCGGCGCCGTGCCCTTCGCGGCGTACCCCTTGTCGGAGTACTGGACCATCACGTCGCGGAGCGCCACCCGACCGACGATCAGGTCGTGGCTGTCCTTGAGTTCGATGGTGCGGTTCGCGCCGGGTACCGCGGCGACCTGACCGGCGGTCTGGGAGACCTGCCCGGCGCTGCAGCCAGCCGTGAGCGCGACGGCAGCCACACCCAAGGCGAACGCCGGGATGGCAGTTGTCAGACGGGTCACGTCGGTCCTCCTCGATAGCCACACGCAGACCGGTTGACAGCCTAGTTGTCGCGTTCGGGGAGGCGGAGGCACCCCGCCCAATTCATGACCACCGGTTGCAGACGCGGCGCGGCGCGTCCTAGGGATGCAGCGCGAGGAGCTCGGTCCGGAAGGGTTCGACGGTCGTCGTGGCGCGGACGAGGCGGGTGACCCGGCCGGTGTTGTCGACGAGTACGACGGTGGCCTGGTCCGCGGTGGCGGGCCCCGAGCCGGACCTGTCGCGGGCCAGCCCGGTGGGGTCGGCGAGCCGGATGCCCGGGCCGCTCTCGGTGGGGGACTGCCGGCCGACGAGGAGGACGGTGACGCCCGCCGGGGCCGCACCCGTCACGGCGGTGGTGAGCTGGGCGCACACGCACGCGTCGAGGATCAGGATGACCGCGGGCAGGTACTTGCCGATCCGGACGGAGCGGCCCAGCTCGTCGGTGAGGGTGACCCCGGTCAGGGAGAGGTCGACGTCGGGCTCGGAACTCCTCGGCGCGCGGCCCAGCGGCCCGACCATGGAGAACAGGCTGCTCAGCGCCAGCACGAGCGTGATCAGGAGGATCGCGAACGGGGAGCGGAACAGCGAGCCGTTGCCCGTCCAGCGCCGCCGACGGGCGGCCCAGCGCAGCTCCCGGCGGACCCGCTTGGCCTCTAATGCCAGCTCAGCGGGGGTGTCGGGGATGATGACGCGGCCCCACTCGGGTGGGAGCCCCGTGACCGGCTGGCTGTTGTCGTCCTCTCGCCATGTGGCCATGCGCACCCCCTCGCGGAGCAGCACCCAACGGACCCTTTAGTCCTTGCTTTCCAGTTTCCCGCACCCGGGCGGCGGGGGCCAGAGGGTAGGCGGGGAACTTTTCCGGACGTGACGTGGGACGCACCCGATCAGGACACCGGCCCCGCGCTAGTCCGAAATAAACGATTAGTCCGCCATACTTGTCACCAGATCGTTACTCCACGTGTCGTTCCCGGTGCGGATCAGCGAAACGCGGATGTTGTCAAGTGCCTCACATAGCCCCTGACCTGCGGTTATGTCGGTCAGCACACTGTCCGTCAGGCTGCGGAGCGTGTTACCCTAGACACAGCGAAAGGGGTTTCGAACCTATGGCTTTCAGTGTCGGCGAGACCGTTGTATACCCCCACCACGGGGCCGCACTCATCGAGGCAATCGAGACTCGCGTCATTCGGGGCGAGGAGAAGCAGTACCTGGTTCTGAAGGTCGCACAGGGCGACCTGACGGTCCGGGTGCCTGCGGAGAACGCCGAGATCGTTGGTGTGCGGGAAGTGGTCGGCGAAGAGGGCCTCACGGCAGTCTTCGATGTTCTCCGCGCCCCACACACCGAAGAACCGACCAACTGGTCGCGGCGTTACAAGGCGAATCTGGAGAAGCTGGCCTCCGGCAATCCGCTCAAGGTGGCGGAGGTCGTGCGTGACCTCTGGCGTCGTGAGCGGGAGCGTGGGCTCTCCGCTGGCGAGAAGCGCATGCTCGCCAAGGCCCGCGACATCCTCGTCGGCGAGGTGGCACTCGCCGAGAAGAGCACCAAGGACGATGCCGAGGGTCTCCTCGACAAGGTGCTTCTTGAGGCGTGACCAACAGTTCTGAAGGATCGACAGAGGGCCGCGGCGTGACCACGCAATCCGAGCAGCGTGGTGATGTCGCGGCCCTCGTTCCTGCCGCTGGTGCCGGCCTCCGACTCGGTCCCGGAGCCCCGAAGGCACTACGCCCACTCGCCGGCGAGCCGCTGCTCGTGCACGCCGTGCGCAATCTTCTGGCCACCCCCGACGTCGGGTGCGTGGTCGTCGCCGCCCCGCCGGGCGAGGTCGACGCCGTTCGCGCCATGCTGCCCGAGGGCGTGCTCGTCGTGGCCGGTGGCGCGACCCGCCAGGCCTCCGTGGCCAACGCGCTCGCCGCAGTACCCCCCGAATTCCTGATCGTTCTCGTGCACGACGCCGCCCGGGCCCTGACGCCGCCGACGGTGATCGCGCGGGTCGCCGCCGCCGTGCGGGCCGGGTCCCGGGCCGTGATCCCCGTGCTGCCCGTCGTGGACACCATCAAGCAGGTCGGCGACGACGGCGAGGTGCTCGCCACGGTCGACCGCAGCGTGCTGCGCGCCGTGCAGACCCCGCAGGGCTTCGACCGCCCGACCCTGACCACCGCCCACGACCAGGCCAGCGACGACCTCACGGACGATGCCGGCCTCGTCGAGAAGCTGGGGGTACGGGTGGACACGGTCGCCGGCGACGAACTCGCCATGAAGATCACCCGTCCCCTCGACCTGAAGATCGCTGAGGCTCTCCTGTGATCGTGCCCCGGATCGGCATCGGCACCGATGTGCACGCGTTCGAAGAGGGCAGGGAGTGCTGGGTCGGCGGCCTGCACTGGCCGGGGGAGCGCGGGCTCGCCGGGCACTCCGACGCCGACGTCGTCGCGCACGCCGCCTGCAACGCCCTGTTGTCCGCCGCCGGCCTCGGTGACCTGGGCTCCAACTTCGGTACGTCGCGGCCCGAGTGGGCGGGCGCCTCCGGGGTCGCGCTGCTCACCGAGTCGGCGCGCCGGGTCCGGGAGGTCGGGTTCGAGATCGGCAACGTCGCGGTCCAGGTGATCGGGGTCGCGCCCCGGGTCGGTACCCGGCGCGCGGAGGCCGAGGCCGTGCTGACGTCCGCCGTGGGGGCGCCGGTGAACCTGGCCGGGGCGACCACCGACGGGCTGGGGATGACCGGTCGCGGGGAGGGGCTCGTCGGCCTCGCCACCGCCCTGATCTACCAGCCGGCCGCCACCGTGCCGGCTTCCCAGGTGGGGGTGGCGCTGTGACCGGGGAGACGGCGGACGTATATCTGAGCCGGGCCCGGCTGCTCGTCGACCTGGGTCACTGGCGCGACGCGGGCGACGAGTTGAAGTTCGCCCGGGCGCTCGCCCCCGAGGACGCCGACATCCTGGCGCTGTCCGCGCTGGTCTCCGCGCGGGAGGGCCGGGCCGGCGAGGCGGCCGAGTTCGCGGCGGCGGCCACCGATGCCGCCCCGGGGCACGACGAGGCCATCATCACCCGGGCGTGGGTGCTCGCGTCCACGGACAACCGGGCCGGCGCGCTCGCCTTCGCCGAGGAACTGCTCCGGGACTTCTCCCACTCGGCGTACACCACGCTGGTCGCCACCGCGCTGCTCAACGTGTTCGGCGGTGGGCAGGTGGCGCTCGACGCGGCGTGGGACGCCGTGCGGCTGGCGCCGGCCGACCCGGACGCGCACTGGCTGCTCGCCCGGATCGCGGCCCCGATGGGGCTGGACCAGGTCGTCGAGGAGGGGCTGTTCCACGCCCGGCAGCTGCCGCCGTTCCCGGGCAGGCGGGCCGGGGTGTGGAAGTTGTGGTGGGACCGGTTCGGCGGGATCCAGCCCGCGCCGGCCTCGAACACCACCGCGGGCTCCGGCGAAGGTGGCTGGGGCGGGATCTTCAAGGTCGCCGCGATCGTGTTCGCGGTCGGGCTGCTGCTGGCCTGGTTGGCGGCCAGGTAGTCGGTCCGGCTGGGGTGGACCTCGCCTGTCCGAGCAGCCCTGATCGGACAGGCGAGGTGGTCTGGGGTACCGGTACCCGTCAGAGTTTGCGGTTCGACCAGGTCCAGGCGTAGTTCTCGTCCTCGACGGCCAGCCCCGGCTCGCACAGGTCCAGCGGGCGGAACGTGTCCACCATCACGGCCGTCTCGTCGAAGTAGTCCGCGCCGATCGAGCCCTCGGCCGCGCCCGGCTGCGGGCCGTGCGTGAAGCCGGACGGGTGCAGCGAGACCGAGCCCTGGCCGATGCCGGAACCCTTGCGCGCCTCGTAGTTGCCGCCGGTGTAGAACAGCACCTCGTCGGAGTCGACGTTGTGGTGGTTGTACGGCACCGGGATCGCCAGCGGGTGGTAGTCCACCTTGCGCGGGACGAAGGAGCAGATCACGAAGTTGGGGCCCTGGAACGTCTGGTGCACCGGCGGCGGCTGGTGCACGCGGCCCGTGATCGGTTCGAAGTCGTGGATGGAGAACGCCCACGGGTACATGTGGCCGTCCCAGCCGACCACGTCGAACGGGTGGTTCGCGTAGGTGAACTTGGTCCAGCCGGTGCGGTGCTGGACGTACACCTCGACGTCCTCGCCGTCCTCCAGCAGGGGCTCGGACGGGCCGCGCACGTCGCGCTCGCAGTAGGGCGAGTGCTCCAGGAACTGGCCGCGCACCGACAGGTAGCGCTTCGGGGGGCCGATGTGGCCGGTGGCCTCGACGACGAGCATCTTGACCAGGCCGTCGGGCACCACGCGGTAGATCACCGAGGTGGGCACGATCAGGTAGTCGCCGGCGGTGAACTCCAGGACGCCGAAGCTGGTCTCCAGGCGGCCGGAGCCCGACTCGATGTACAGGCACTCGTCGCCGATCGCGTTGCGGTACAGCACCGAGGTGCGCGAGGACGCGACGTAGGAGATCCGGCAGTCGGCGTTGGCCAGCAGGTGCTGCCGGTCGAGGACCGGGTCGGTCTGCTCGCCGAGCTTGGCCGTGACCAGGTGCCGGGGCTTGAGGGGCTTGTTGGGGATCCGGGTCCAGGCCGTCGGCTCGTACTCCTCCGCGGCGACGATCGCGGTCGGCAGGAACCGGTGGTACAGGAGTGACGAATCGCTGGAAAAGCCCTCCTGGCCCATGAGCTCCTCCGCGTACAGGCTGCCGTCGGGCTGCCGGAACTGGGTGTGACGCTTCGGCGGAAGCTCGCCAACGCTCCGGTAATAGGGCATCTCAACCTCCGGTCGTCCGATAATCGGACGGTCCAACCAACACTTGTCCGCTATTTGTAGCGTCGCCTACAGTAGTGGATGTGTCAACGTCTGCTATCCCACGGCTCCTGCAAGGGCTGATCGACGACGCGGCCGTCTTCCCGCCCGGCAACGCGCCGCTGCCCGACGCCATTGTCGCGCACCGTGCACACCGTTCAGCATGGTATGCGCCATTTGTCGGCCCTCTTCTGCTGCCCGTCGGGCGGATCGACGAGGCCGGCCCACTCGACTTCCCGTTCGGGGCCATCGGTGGCCACGCGCCGGGAGCCGTCCAGGTCGAGCTGCCCTGGTCACCGTCGCTCCTCGACGAGGACTGGATCGAAACCACCCGGGTGTACGCGGAGATCAGCCGCGCCAGCGACTGGCGCGCCACCCTCGACACGCTCGTCGGCACCCCGGTGACGCCGAAGTTCCGCACCGGAGGCCTGTCGCCCGACCTGTTCCCGAGCATCGGGGAACTCGCGGCGATCATCAGCGCCTGCCGGACCCGCGGGCTGCGGATCAAGCTCACCGCCGGGCTGCACCACGCCGCCCGGCACACCGACCCGGCGACCGGGTTCACCCACCACGGGTTCCTGAACATCCTCGCCGCGTGTCTGACGCCCGGCGAGGAGGCGTTCATGCTGGAGGCCACCGAGCCCGAGGTGCTCGCGGACGTGGTCCGGCCGCACCTCTTCCAGGAGCGGCCCCTCTGGGTGGGTTTCGGGACCTGTAGCGTCACCGAGCCGTTGGAAGACATTCTCAAACTGGGACTAGTGGAGGAGAGATCGTGAGCTGGGTAGCGGGGGCCGACGGCCCGTGGGGCACGCACAACCTGCCGTACGGGGTGGCCGACGGGCGGATCGTCGTCCGCATCGGTGACCAGGTGCTGGACCTGCAGTCCGTGCTGGCGCTGGAGGCGTTGCGCGCGCCGGTGCTCAACGACTTCATGGCCCTGGGCCCCGACGCCTGGCGCGCGGTCCGGGAGCGGGTCGTGGAGCTGCTGACCGACGAGTCGCACCGGGCCGCGGTGGAGCCGCACCTGTCCCCGCTCGCAGGGAAGACCCTGAGCCTGCCGTTCACGGTCGGCGACTACGTGGACTTCTACTCCTCCGAGGAGCACGCGACCAACGTCGGCAAGCTGTTCCGGCCCGACTCGCCGCCGCTGTACCCGAACTGGAAGCACATCCCGATCGGCTACCACGGGCGCTCCGGCACCGTCGTCGTCACCGGCACCGAGGTGAAGCGGCCCAGCGGGCAGCGCAAGGGTGAGACCGCCCCCGTGTTCGGGCCGTCCGTCCGGCTGGACATCGAGGCCGAGGTCGGGTTCGTGGTCGGGGTGCCGTCCGCCTTGGGCGACACGGTGGGCGTGGACGCGTTCGCCGAGCACGTGTTCGGCGTGGTGCTGGTCAACGACTGGTCGGCCCGGGACATCCAGGCCTGGGAGTACGTGCCGCTGGGCCCGTTCCTCGGCAAGTCCTTCGCGACGTCGGTGTCCGCGTGGGTGACCCCGCTGGCGGCGCTCGCCACGGTGACAGCCCCGGCGCAGGACCCGGTCGTGCTGCCCTACCTCGCCGAGAGCGCGCGCGGCACCTTCGGGATCGACCTGGAGGTGGACTGGAACGGCACCGTCGTGTCCCGCCCGCCCTTCGCGGGGATGTACTGGACCCCCGCGCAGCAGCTCGCGCACATGACCGTCAACGGCGCCTCTGTCCGGACCGGGGACCTGTTCGCCTCGGGCACCGTGTCCGGGCCGAACCGTGACCAGGTCGGCTCGTTCCTGGAGCTCAGCTGGTCGGGGGCCGACCCGGTCAAGCTGGAGGACGGGTCGGAGCGCACGTTCCTGCTCGACGGGGACACGGTGACCCTGACGGCCACCGCGCCGGGGGCCACCGGGCGGCCGGTGGCGCTGGGCGAGGTCACGGGGACCATCGCGGGCTGAGCGGCCCGCGGCGGGCATCCTGGGCGGGGCAACGGAGCCCGGGGTGCGCGGCGACCACCGGACCGGGGGCGCGGACGACCGCCGCGTGCCGGATCAGGCGCCGCCGTAGCCGGAAAATGGATCTGAAAAAGGGGGCACCTCGTGTGAGGTGCCCCCTTTCCGTGCGGGTCAGAGTGCCTTTTCGGCCGCCGTCAGCATCGCGTCGTTCTCGGCCGGGGTGCCGATCGTGATCCGGACGCCGTGGCCCTGGAACGGCCGGACGATGACGCCCTGCTGCTCACAGGCCTGCGCGAACGGCGCCGACCGGTCGCCCAGCGGGAGCCAGACGAAGTTGGCCTGGCTGTCGGGCACGTCCACGCCCAGCGCCCGCAGGCCCTCCACGACCCTGCCGCGCTCGGCGATCACCAGGTCCACCCGGCGGCGCATCTCGTCACCGGCGGCCAGGGCCGCCAGGGCCCCGGCCTGGGCGGCGGCGCTGGTCGAGAACGGGGTCACGCACTTGCGGATCGCGCCCGCGACCTCCGGCGAGGCGTGCAGCCAGCCGATCCGCAGCGCGGCCAGGCCCCAGGCCTTCGACAGGGTGCGCAGCACGACCACGTTCGGCCGGTCGCCGAAGACCTCCAGCGCGTCGGGTACGTCGGCGTCGGTGACGAACTCCTTGTACGCCTCGTCCAGCACCACCAGCACGTCGGCCGGCACCCGGTCCAGGAACGCCGTCAGCTCGTCCTTGCGCAGGAACGTGCCGGTCGGGTTGTTCGGGTTGCAGACGAAGACCAGGCGGGTCTTCGGCGTGATCGCGGCGAGCATCGCGTCCAGGTCGTGGCCGTGCTCGTGCGTGTTGGGCACCATGACGCTGGTGGCGCCGGCGGTGGCGGTGATGATCGGGTACGCCTCGAAGGAGCGCCACGCGAACACGACCTCGTCGCCGGGCACGCAGGTGGCCTTCACCAGGATCTCGGCGAGCGCGACGGAACCGCAGCCGGTGGCCACGTTGGCCGGGTCGACGGCGTACAGCTCGGCGATCCGGGCGCGCAGGGCCACGACACCCATGTCGGGGTACCGGTGCGACTGGGTGGCGGCCTCGGTGACCGCCTCCACGACGCCCGGCAGCGGGCCGTACGGCACCTCGTTGCTCGCGAGCTTGATCGCCTCGGGGATGCCCAGCTCCCGGGCCAGGTCGGCCGGGCTGCGGCCGGGCACGTAGTTCGGCAGCTTCTCGAGGTCGGCGCGGGTCAGCCGGGTCATGTCCGTTCTCCTTCTCCTGTGTTGACGACCACGGTCTGGACCGCACGGTCGTGGATGCACTGCTGGTACGGGCGGTTCGTCACGGCGCCGATCGAGTCGAAGAACTGGAACACCAGGCCGAGGCCGCAGCAGCCGTACCACATCAGGCACGGGATCGACATGTTCAGCCAGCGGCGCAGGCTCCGACCGAAGCCGATCTTGTCCGTCGTGTCGAGCCGCACCACCTTGATCCGCATCAGCCGCTTGCCGAGCGTCTGTCCGGTGCCGGCGATGCCCGGGACCTCGTAGGCGCCCCAGACGGCGATCAGCACCAGGACCATGTAGAACGGCAGGAACTGGGCGCTCTCCGGGAACGCCGGCGGGTCGCCCTTCTGGCCGTCGAAGCTCCACTTGAAGACCTCGGAGTACCAGGGGCCGACCGCGTCGAAGAACAGGTACAGGAACCAGGCGTTCGCGACGAGGGCCAGCAGGAACACCGACCCGATGTCGATCAGCCGGGCGGTGAACCGGGAGCCGGCCGTGGCCAGGGTGAGGCCGTGCGGGCGGGGCTTGGGGGCCGGGGCCGGCCGGGGTGTCCAGCCGGGTGGGGGTGTCCAGCCGGGCGGCGGACTCCAGCCCGGGGGCGGGGTCCAGCCCGGAGGGGGCACGGAGCCCTTGGGCGGGGTCCAGCCCGGTGGCGGCACGGAGCCGGCCGGTGGGGTCCAACCCGGAGGCGGCACCGCCCCGGCCGGTGGGGTCCAGCCCGGAGGCGGGGGCCCCGGGTCCGGCACCAGTGTCGGCAGGGGTGGGGGCACCGGCCGGGCCAGCAACGGCCCGTCCGGTGTCTCCGCGTCGATCGGCAGGGGCTCGCCCACCCACTGCTCGCCGTCCCAGAAGCGCTGGGTGTCCGGTTCGGCCGGGTCGCGATGCCAGCCGGGCTGGACTCCGTCGGTCTTGGTCACGGCCCCTATCCTGCTACAGGTTGCCGCGCTGCTCCTGCTCGCGCTCGATCGCCTCGAACAGCGCCTTGAAGTTGCCCTTGCCGAAGCCGAGCGAACCGTGCCGCTCGATCAGCTCGAAGAACACCGTCGGGCGGTCCTGGACGGGCTTGGTGAAGATCTGGAGCAGGTAGCCGTCGTCGTCGCGGTCGACCAGGATCTTGCGGGCCTTGAGCTCGCTGATCTCGGTGCGCAGCTTGCCGACCCGGGCCGTGAGCTCCTCGTCGTAGTACGAGTCGGGCACGTCGAGGAACTCCACGCCGGCCGCCGTCATGGCGTCGACGCTGGCCAGGATGTCGTTGGTGGCCAGGGCCAGGTGCTGGACGCCCGGGCTCTCGTAGAACTCCAGGTACTCGTCGATCTGGGACTTCTTCCGGGAGATGGCCGGCTCGTTGAGCGGGAACTTCACCTTCCGGGTACCGCTGGCGACGACCTTGGACATCAGCGCCGAGTACTCGGTCGCGATGTCGTCGCCGACGAACTCGGCCATCTTGGTGAAGCCCATCACGCGCTCGTAGTACTCGACCCAGTCGTTCATCTTGCCGAGCTCCACGTTGCCGACGACGTGGTCGAGGGCCTGGAAGAAGCGCTTCGGCTGGATGCCGGCGGCGATGGCCGGCTGGCGGTCCACGATCGGGGCGCGCTGCACGAAGCCGGGCAGGAACGGGCCGGAGTACTTCGACCGGTCCACCAGCACGTGCCGGGTCTCGCCGTACGTGCGGATGGAGGCGACGCGGACCGTGCCGTGCTCGTCGGTGATGTCGTAGGGCTCGTCCACGCCCTCCGCGCCGTTGGCCAGCGCGAACTTGTAGTTGGCGTCCACGTCGGGCACCTCGAGGGCGACCTCGATCACGCCGTCGCCGTGCCGGGCGTAGTGCTGGGTGGCGGCGCTGTCGGCGCGCACCCCGCCGGCGAAGACGAAGGTCGCGCCACCGGACGTCAGGACGTACTCGGCGTGCTCGCGGAAGCCCTGCTCGGGGCCCCGGTAGGCGACCAGGGTCATGCCGAAGGCCGTCGAGTAGTAGTGCGCGGCCTGCTTGGCGTTGCCCACGTAGAACCGGACGTGGTCCCAGCCCTTGATCGGGAACTGGTCGGTGGTGATGTCGTGCGCGACGGCACCGACAAGCTGATCGTCCAGCGTCTGGGTCATGGCCGGGGCTCCTTCCGGGAAGTGGGTTTCGCCCGAAGCTTTACCCGGCCCGAGCAACTAGGCAACTGTGCGCTCTGCCAGTGGTCATGTTGCGCAGACTGTTCTACGACTACCCTGAAGTAATGGACAAGTTGTATAGCCTGGACGATCTCGATGTCCGCTTGCTCCGGCTGCTCGCCGCCGAGCCGCGGATCGGGGTCCTTGAATGCTCCCGGCGGCTCGGCGTGGCCCGGGGCACCGCCCAGGCCCGGCTCGACCGGCTCGTCGAACGCGGCGTGCTGCGCGGCTTCGGCCCGGAGCTGGACCCGGTCGCCCTGGGCTACGGGGTGATGGCCTTCATCACCCTGGAGATCCGGCAGCGGCGCGGGCACCAGCCGGTGGCCGAGCACCTGGGCGGGATCCCGGAGGTCCTCGAAGCGCACACGATCACGGGCAGCGGGGACATGATGTGCCGGATCGTGGCCCGGTCGAACGCGGACCTCCAGCGGGTGATCGACCAGATCGTGTCCCAGGAGGGCATCGTGCGCGCGTCGACGATCATCGCCCTCGAAGAGCAGATCCACTATCGGGTACTGCCGCTGGTGCGGCTCTGACCGGCGCGCCCCGGCCGGCCCCTGGACAGTGACTTAGGTCAGCCTTGCCAGGCCTGTGGGCGGGCCGGGGATAGGCTGGCGGGCATGCCCGAGTTCGACTACTCGCCCCTGCTCCCGCTCGGTCCCGACGAGACCGAGTACCGGCTGCTGACCTCCGACGGCGTCGAGGTCATCGAAGCCGCCGGACGAACGTTCCTCCAGGTGGCGCCCGAGGCGTTGACCCTGCTGACCGAGACGGCGATGCACGACATCGCGCACTACCTGCGCCCCGCGCACCTCACCCAGCTCCGGTCGATCATCGACGACCCGGCCGCGTCCCCGAACGACCGGTTCGTGGCGCTGGACCTGCTGAAGAACGCGAACATCGCCGCCGGTGGCGTGCTGCCGATGTGCCAGGACACCGGTACGGCGATCGTGATGGGCAAGCGTGGTCGGCACGTGCTCACCGACGGGGCCGACGAGCGGGCGATCGCGGAGGGCGTGTTCAACGCGTACACGAAGCTGAATCTGCGGTATTCGCAGTTGGCGCCGTTGACGATGTGGGACGAGAAGAACACCGGCTCGAACCTGCCCGCGCAGATCGAGCTGTACGCGGACGGGGACGACGCCTACAAGTTCCTGTTCATGGCCAAGGGTGGCGGCAGCGCGAACAAGAGCTTCCTGTACCAGGAGACCAAGGCGGTGCTGAATCCCGCCGGGATGATGCGGTTCCTAGAGGAGAAGCTGCGCGGGCTGGGCACGTCGGCGTGTCCGCCGTACCACCTGGCGATCGTGGTCGGGGGCACGAGCGCGGAGTTCGCGGTGAAGACGGCCAAGTACGCCTCCGCCAAGTACCTGGACAACCTGCCCACCTCGGGTTCGGCGTCCGGCCACGGTTTCCGGGACCTGGAGCTGGAGGCCGAGGTGCTGGAGCTGACCCGCCAGTTCGGGATCGGCGCCCAGTTCGGCGGCAAGTACTTCTGCCACGACGTCCGGGTGGTCCGGCTGCCCCGGCACGGCGCGTCCTGCCCGGTGGCGATCGCCGTGTCCTGCTCGGCGGACCGCCAGGCGCTCGGCAAGATCACCTCCTCCGGGGTGTACCTGGAGAAGCTGGAGACCGATCCGGCGCACTTCCTGCCGCACGCCTCGGAGGAGGACCTGTCGGAGGACGTGGTCCGGGTGGACCTCAACCGGCCGATGGCGGAGATCCGGGCCGAGCTGTCGAAGTACCCGGTGAAGACGCGGTTGTCCCTGAGCGGCCCGCTCGTCGTGGCCCGCGACATCGCGCACGCGAAGATCAAGGAGCGGCTCGACGCGGGCGAGGGCATGCCGTCCTACCTGCGCGACCACGCCGTGTACTACGCCGGCCCCGCCAAGACCCCCACCGGGATGGCCTCGGGTTCCTTCGGGCCCACGACGGCCGGCCGGATGGACTCCTATGTGGAGCAGTTCCAGGCGGCGGGCGGCTCGCTCGTGATGCTGGCCAAGGGCAACCGTTCCGGGCAGGTCACCAAGGCCTGCGCGGCGCACGGCGGGTTCTACCTCGGGTCCATCGGCGGCCCGGCGGCCCGGCTCGCGCAGGACTGCATCAAGAAGGTCGAGGTCCTGGAGTACGCGGAGCTCGGCATGGAAGCCGTGTGGAAGATCGAGGTGGAGGACTTCCCGGCGTTCGTCGTGGTCGACGACAAGGGGAACGACTTCTTCGCCGAGACGACCAAGCCGACCCTGACGCTCGGGCGGCGGTAGGTCCCAGCGCACGGAAACGGCCCGCCCCCCACTGGGAGGCGGGCCGTTCCACTGCCGCTAGTTCACGAGGAAGTAGTGGTAGTTGTCCGACGTGGTGGTGCCGTCGGCCAGCACGCCCCGGACACTCAGCCAGTGGTCGGAGCCGCCGGTCTCCGGGGTCCACGTGATGCTCGCCGTGCCGTCCGCGCCGGCCGGCACGGTCTCCTCGACGCCGAAGTCGAACGAGTAGACGTAGGAGACGACGCCGGGCTGCCGGGGCTGGAAGGTGAAGGTGCCGGTCACGCCCGCGCCACCGGAGGACACATCGGCCGGGTACTCGGCGGAGACCACCCGCGGACTGGTGTCCACGTGCAGGTTCGTCAGCGAGATCCCGGTCAGCCGGCCGTCCGCCCGCCGCGCCTGGACCCGGATCTCCAGGTACTCCGACTCGGGGACGATCGTGACGGCGGCCGTGTGGTCCGCGCCGGCCGGGACCGTGAGGTGCGGGCCCTCCCCGAGCCAGTAGGTGTACTCGACCACGTCGGCGGCCGTCGGGCGCAGGGTCAGCACCCGGGCCTCGCCGATCCCGCCGCCCGGGTTGCCGTCCGTGAAGTACGGCTGGTTGAAGGGGACGCCGAAGGTGTAGACCCGCTCCGGGGAACGGTTCCCGGCGCGGTCCACGCTCCACACGGACAGGGACTGCTGGCTGCCGATGTACGGGGTGAGCTGGTACGTCGCCTTGCCACCACGGTGGTCCGCCGCGACGTAGCCGCTACGACCGGACCGCTCGGCGTAGGCGAAGCCCGCGACGTCCTTGTCCCCGTTGGCGGAGAACACGAACGTGCCGGGCACGCCGATGCCGCCGTAGCCGGAGTCGTGCTCGATGTCCCGGTAGTCGTCGGAGGTCACGGACGGGGCCGTGGCCGGGGCGACCAGGTCGGTCGTGAACCGGCAGCCGCCGCTCCACGCGGACTCCCCGCCCGCCGCGTCGGTGGACCGCACGGCCACCGCGTACGTCGTGCCGCCGACGAGCCGGCCCGCAGGCATCCTGAGGGCGGCGAAGGCGCTGGTGAAGTCGCTGTAGCGGCCGCGGCCCTCCAGCTCGAAGCGCTGGCCGGGGGCGTCGACCGGCCACACGGCGAACACGACCTTCACGTCCCGGTCGTTGGCGTCGGGGTCGGAGAACCGCACCCGCAGTTCGGGCTCCGTCGTCCGGACGAACGGCTTGTCCTCGCCCTGGCAGGCCTTGCCCTCGACGCTGGCGTCCCACGGGGTGGCCGGCGCGGCGTTGGTCTGGACGGACAGGTGCAGTTGGGCGTCGTACCACTGGGTCAGCCGGGCGTCCTTCTCGACGCCCTTCGGCACCCGCAACTCGACCGTGAACGTGTCGGCCCCGCCCCGGACGGCCTTGCCCACGCCGTAGACCACGTCGGCGGCGACGTAGTCGGCGGGGCAGCCCGGGCGGGTGGCGAAGTCGATGACCTTCAGGCTGTTCAGCTCGGCCGGCTGGCGCGTCCAGGTCGGGGGCGCGTCCGGGGTCTGCGTCCAGCGGAACTCGGTCTGCCGGGGCGCGGAGCAGTCGTCGACCTTCGTGTGCCGGGTGAAGATCTGCGCCGTGCGGACGTCGAGGCCCTTGAGGGCCCGCACGTCGTAGGTGGCGAAGGCGCGGGCGGTGTGGGTCGTGCCGGCGCCGTCCTTCCAGGTGCCGACCGGGACGGCGCCGTCCACCGGCGGCAGGGTGCCGTCCGGCGAGGCCGAGTCCACGTATGACACGGAGGTGGGCACGAGCGTGTGCAGGGTGTTCGCGGTGGCACTGGTCCCCGTCGTGACGAGTGCGACACCGCTGGTGAGTGCGGCCAGGGCGGCGGCTGCCAGGAGCCGTCGCGGGGCGGAGAGGGTTGTCACCCGCAGAGGGTAGGGCCGCGCCGGGGCCGCCCGCTGCCCCGTTTCCGCGCGCCTCCTCCACCGGTTGTACGCATCTGGAGGCTACGGTCCGGTTCATGCCCCTGACGTTTCCGTCACACTCGGCCATCGTCGTGCCGCTGAAGCTCTGGCGGCCCCGCTGGTTCGACGGCGTGGCGCTGGTGCTCGGCTCGACGGCCCCGGACCTGCCCTACAGCGTGTTCGCGGTGCTGCCGGACACGCCTTCGGCGCACAACCTCTGGGGGGTACTCCTCTGGTGCCTCCCCGTCACCCTCCTCGGCTGCCGGCTGACCCGGTGGGCGGCCCCGGCGGTCGCGGCGTCCCTCCCGGGCTGGGGCCGCGACTACGCGGTCCTGGGCGGGGTGCGGCACCCCTGGTACGTGACGGTGTGCTCGGCCCTGCTCGGTGCCGGCAGCCACCTGTTCTGGGACGGCTTCACCCACGATCCGGCGGGGCACGGCTGGGCGACGGGGGTGCTGACGCCGCTGGGCACGGAGGTGGCCGGTACCCCGCTGTGGTGGTTCCTCCAGCAGGGTTCCACGGTGTTCGGCGCGCTCGCCGTGGCGGGGCTGGTGATCCTGGTCGGCCGGCGCGGCCTGCTCCGCCAGTGGCACGGTGAACCGCCGCAGGTAGAGGGGCGTCCCGGCCTCCTCTGGGGCGTCGCTGGCGGGGTGACGGCGCTGCTCGCGCTCGTGAGCTTCCTGCTGCCCGCCGCGTGGTTCACGGCCGTGATCGGGGTGCGCCTGCTGGAGTCGGCCGGGCTGGGCCTGTTGGCCGGTGCGTGGGCGGTCCGGGTGTTCCCGGGGCAGGATGGGACGTATGGAGTACCGCATCGAGCACGACACCATGGGCGAGGTCCGGGTTCCGGCTGAGGCGCTGTGGGGCGCGCAGACCCAGAGGGCGGTGGAGAACTTCCCGATCTCGGGGGTACGGGTCGACCCGGCGCACATCGCCGCCCTGGCCATGGTCAAGTCCGCGGCCGCCCGGTCCAACGCCGAGCTGCCGCCCGATCTGGCCAAGGCCATCGCGGAGGCCGCCGACGAGGTCGCGGCGGGCCGGCACCCGGAAGAGTTCCCGATCGACGTGTACCAGACCGGCTCGGGCACCTCGACCAACATGAACGTCAACGAGGTGATCGCGGCGCTGGCCACCGCCCGGCTCGGCCGGCCCGTGCACCCCAACGACCACGTGAACGCCGCCCAGTCGTCCAACGACGTGTTCCCGTCCGCGCTGCACATCGCGGCCACGGCGGCCGTGGTGCGCGATCTGGTGCCCGCGCTGGAGCACCTGGGCGCGGCCCTGACGGCGAAGTCCGCCGAGTGGCGCGACGTCGTCAAGGCCGGGCGTACGCACCTGATGGACGCGACGCCGGTGACCCTGGGCCAGGAGTTCGGCGGGTACGCGGCGCAGGTCCGGCACGGGGTCGAGCGGCTGTGGGGCACCCTGCCCCGGGTCGGCGAGCTGCCGCTGGGCGGGACGGCCGTCGGGACCGGCATCAACACCCCGGCCGGGTTCGCCGCCCGGGTGATCGCGCTGCTGGCCACCGAGACCGGGCTGCCGCTGACCGAGGCGCGGGACCACTTCGAGGCGCAGGGCGCGCGCGACGCCCTGGTCGAGCTGTCCGGGCAGCTGCGCACGATCGCGGTCGGCCTGTACAAGATCGCCAACGATGTGCGCTGGATGGGCTCCGGCCCGCGCGCCGGCCTCGGTGAGCTGCACATCCCCGACCTCCAGCCGGGTTCCTCGATCATGCCGGGCAAGGTGAACCCGGTGCTGTGCGAGGCGGTCCGCCAGGTCGCCGCGCAGGTGATCGGCAACGACGCGGCGATCGCGTTCTCCGGCTCGCAGGGCGACTTCGAACTCAACGTGATGCTCCCCGTGCTGTCCCGCAACCTGCTGGAGTCGATCCGGCTGCTGGCGAACGTGTCCCGGCTGTTCGCGGACGGCTGCGTGGCGGGGCTGACGGCGAACGAGGACCGGATGCGGGAGTACGCGGAGGGTTCGCCGTCGATCGTCACCCCGTTGAACCGCTATCTGGGGTACGCGGAGGGGGCGGCCGTCGCGAAGGAGGCGTTGGCCACCCGGCGGAGTATCCGGGAGGTCGTGATCGGGCGGGGGCACGTCGACCGGGGGACGTTGACGGAGGAGCAGTTGGACGCGGCGTTGGACCTGTTGGGGATGGCGCGGCCGCACGGGAGGTGAGTGGGGCGCGGACCACGGCGGGCCCGGGTGCCGTGTGTGCCCGGAGCCTCCCGGTAGGTGTGCGCGTCCCGGTCGGTGAGCTGCGTGGGTGCCGTGTGCGCCCGGGTTGCGGTGGGGTGGCCCTCGCAGGGGGCGTGACGGTGGGCGGGGCATGGCACCTCGCGGGGCCGGAGTGCGCCGGAAACCGATGCGTGCCGGGTCGGGCGCCTCTCGTAGCCCTCTGGTCGTGGCCCTTGTGCTTTTCAGGCCGCCGCGAGGGCTGCCGTGAGTTCGGTGGCGGCCTGGAGGACCAGCGGTCCGACGACAGCCCCGTCCAGGGGGCCCAGGGACACGACGCCGACGCTGGCCTCCAGGCCGGGTACGCCGAGCACGGGTGCCGCCAGGCCGTGCGCGCCCGGCTGGAGCTCGCCGACGGAGCCGACCCAGCCGGGCTGCCCGGGCCGGCCGCGCAGGATCGCCTTGCCGGCTGCGCCCTGGTCGAGCGGGTGCCGGGAGCCGGCCCGGTAGGCCACGTGGAACTGGGTCCAGCTCGGCTCTACCACGACCAGGGCGAGGGCCTCGCCGCCGTCGGCGACGGTCAGGTGCGCGGTGGCCCCGGCGGCCTCGGCGAGCCGGCGCAGGGGCGCCTGGGCCGCGTCGGCGACCAGGGGCTGGGCGCGGCGGGCGAGCTGGAGGACGCCCAGGCCGAGCCGGAGCCGGCCGGCGGGGTCGCGGCGGAGCAGGGCGTGCGCGGTGAGGGGGCCGACGAGGCGGTAGACGACCGCGCGGCCGACCTCCAGCTTCTCTGCGGCCTCGGTGATGGTCAGCCCGTCGGGCGTGTCCGCCACGATCTTGAGCAGGCGGAGGCCCCGGTCGAGGGTCTGGGCGGTCTCTGTACTCAACATCACTCCATCGTTCGGCCGGACCTGAGCCGCCTACGGTCTACCGCGCTGCTCACGTGCAGAGGATAAGCGCAGGCTCCGGTACCCTTTTGGGGTGACTCTCAGGCTGCATGACACCGCGACCCGCTCGGTGCGGGACTTTGTCCCGCGGGAACCCGGCAAGGTGGGGATCTACCTGTGTGGGATCACGGTTCAGGCAGGCCCGCACATCGGTCACATGCGTTCCGCGATCAACTACGACGTCCTCCGCCGCTGGCTGCTGCACCTCGGGTATGAGGTCCGGTTTGTCCGCAACATCACCGACATCGACGACAAGATCCTGGCCAAGGCCCTCGAAGCCGACGTGCCGTTCTGGCAGATCGCCTACGGCAACGAGCTCTTGGTCGGTCGGATGTATGACGCTCTCGGTGTGCTTCCCGCCACCGTGGAGCCCCGGGCCACCGGGCACATCCCCGAGATGTTCGCCCTCATCCAGAGCCTGATCGAGCGCGGGCACGCGTACGCGGCCGAGGGCAACGTCTACTTCGACGTGCGCTCCTGGGCGCCGTACGGCGAGCTGTCCGGGCAGCGCCCCGACGCGATGCTGCCCACCGAGAGCGGCGCGTCCGGCAAGCGTTCCCCGCTGGACTTCGCGCTGTGGAAGGGCGAGAAGCCGACCGAACCCGCCGACGCCTACTGGGACTCGCAGTGGGGCCGGGGCCGGCCCGGCTGGCACATCGAGTGCTCCGCCATGACCTGGCGCTACCTGGGCGAGGAGTTCGACATCCACGGCGGCGGGCTGGACATCCAGTTCCCGCACCACGAGAACGAGATCGCGCAGTCCAAGGCGGCCGGCTTCGGCTTCGCCCGGCACTGGGTGCACCACGCCATGCTCAACCTCGGCGGCGAGAAGATGTCCAAGTCCGTGGGCAACGTCCTGGACCTCGACGCGCTGATCGCCAAGGGCCTGCGCCCCATCGAGGTGCGGTACTACATCGCGTCCCCGCACTACCGCTCCGCGATCGAGTACTCGGACGAGGCGATCCAGGAGTCCGCGGTCGCGTTCCGCCGGATCGAGGGCTTCGTCACCCGCGCCACCGAACTGGTCGGCGAGGTCGAGCCGGGCGAGCTGGGCGCGGAGTTCGTCGCCGCGATGAACGACGACCTCAACACATCGAGGGCCCTCGCGGCCCTGCACGAGACCATCCGGCAGGGCAATTCGGCCCTCGCCGATGGCCACCACGGCGCCGCACGCCGGGCGCTGGCCAGTGTCCGGGCCATGCTCGGTATCCTGGGTATCGACCCATTGGATTCCCAGTGGCGAGTGGCCGGCAGCGACCAGCAGCTCAAGCCGGCAGTCGACTCTCTTGTCGCATTGGCGCTCGAGCAGCGCAACGCAGCCCGCGCCCGTAAGGACTTCCAGGCAGCAGACGCGGTCCGTGACCAGCTGAAGCGTGCCGGGATCATTGTCGAGGACACCCCGAACGGGCCTCGCTGGACGTTGGGGAGCTGACGATGGCAGGAAATTCACAGCGCAAGGGCGCGATTCAGCGCAAGGCGAAGAAGGGCGCCACGGGCGGTAGCGGCGGCAAGCGGGGCGCACAGACCCTCAAGCCGCGCGGCAAGACGCTGCCCGCCGAGGAGCGGCCCTGGCACAAGGGCTACTCGGGCACCGAGCAGGTCCCGAGCAAGACCGCGTGGAAGCAGCACAAGGAGAAGAAGGCCGCCGCCGTCGAGGGCCGCGCGCCCAAGGTCGGCCAGCCGGGCTCGGTCCAGACGACCCGCGGCGGCAAGGTCGCCCCGGGTACCAGGATCCGGCAGGCGTCCGGCCCGGCCCGTCCGGCGGGCCCCCGGGTCGCCCCCGGTCGGCGCGCCAACACGCCCCGGGAGGCCCCCGAGCTGCTCGTCGGACGTAATCCGGTCGTCGAGGCGCTCCGCGCGCACGTGCCGAGCACCGCGCTGTACATCGCGCAGGGCATCGACATCGACGAGCGGATCACGGAGATCGTCCGGTCCGCCGCCGACAAGGGCCTGGCGATCCTGGAGGTCACCCGGCGCGAACTCGACCGGATGACCGGCGGGGTGCTGCACCAGGGCGTGGGCCTCGCGGTGCCGCCGTACAACTACGAGGCCCTCGAGGACCTGCTGGGCGCCGCCCGGGACGCCGTGACCGCGCCCCTGCTCGTGGCGCTCGACGGCGTCACCGACCCCCGCAACCTGGGTGCGATCGTCCGGTCGGCCGCCGCGTTCGGCGCGCAGGGCGTGATCGTGCCCGAGCGTCGGGCCGCCGGGATGACCGCCACCGCGTGGCGCACCTCGGCCGGTGCGGCGGCGCGGCTGCCGATCGCCCAGGTGACCAACCTCACCCGGACGCTGAAGGCCTGCCAGGAGGCCGGCTACATGGTCGTCGGGCTCGACGCCGACGGCGACGTGTCCCTGCACGACCTCGAAGCCGCCGTCGACCCGATCGTGATCGTGATCGGCTCCGAGGGCCGTGGTCTGTCCCGGTTGGTCGGCGAATCCTGCGATCTGCTGGTCAACATTCCGATGGCCGGCCAGGTCGAGTCGCTGAACGCCTCGGTGGCCGCCGCCGTCACGCTGTCGGAGATCGCCCGCCGCCGGGCGCTGGACATCTAGTCGAAGGACTGCGCGACCATGGCCCCGGGAGGTAGTCTCCCGGGGCCATGAACGTCATCGACCTCGGCGAGATCACCGAAGAACCCGCCCCCGAACCGCCCCGCCGTCCCCTGGACCTGGGTTGGGTGCGGCGCGTGCCGGCGGGTCTGCTGATGGCGGCCGTCATCGGTGTCGGGTGCGTCGCGGCGGCCGGCCCGGATCCGGGCGCGCCCCGCCAGATCCTCACAGCCGTCGACGGGTACGCGGCCGAGAGCCCGCCCGCCCTCGACGGCGACACCCTGTACGCGGCGACGGCCACCCAGCTCACCCGGTACGACCTGCGGCACGGCGGCCGGGTCGTCTACCGCGTGCCCGTCAGCCACGCCCTCGCGCCGAGCGCCCTGCGGGTGGTCGACGGGATGCTGCTGGCGACGGTCCGGGCCTCGTCGGGGCCGGGCAGCGACGCGACCACGGTGGCGTACGACCCGGGGACGGGAACGCAGCGGTGGGACCACCCGGGCATCGTGTCGCACGTGTTGCCGGACGGCCGGGTCCTGTTCGACACGGGTGCGGCGGTGGACCTGGCCACGGGTCGCGAGCTGTGGAGGGACTCGGGGCCCTTCGTGCTCGGGCCCGACGGGGCGCCGGTGCTCCCGCTGCGGACGATCCAGGTCGTGCCGCGGAGCGAGTCCACGGGCACGTCGACCGTGGTCTCGGAACACCTGCGCCTGTGGGAACCGGAATCGGGCCGGGAGCTGGCCACGCGGGTCCTCTATTCCTACTCCGTCCGGCGTGAGTCCGGCGACACCGGCGGCTTCGAGGTGTTCGACACACTGCCCGTGTTCGTCGTCCCGGGTGGCGTCCTGTTGGACGAAAAGACCGCCCTGGTCGGTATCGACCCGGCGACCCTGAAGGAACGGTGGCGGTCGCCGACCCCGCTGCGGTTGTTCGCCCCGAGCCTCTGCGGCCGGCTGGTCTGCCTGGACAGCCCGACGGGGATGTCGTACGCCCCGGTGACGGCCGTCGATCCGGAGACCGGGACGGCGCGTTGGCAGAACACGTTCTCGGGCGCGGTGACGACGGACGGGAGCTACCGGCGGCTGGGCTCGAACGCGCTGGTGCTCGCCCCGGACGGCACGGTTCTCGAGAAGCTGACCGGGTGGCGGGTGCTCGACGCCGACCGCCGGTTCCCGGACCGGATCCCGCTGGTCCGCGACGCCGACGCCGGCGGCTACTGGCTGGGTGTCCTGGACGGCCCGACCGGCCGGGTCCGGTTGGTGCTGCCGCTGCCGACGTCCCCGGCGAGCTGTGCCGGGAACGATCGCCACCTGGCGTGTGTCGACACCGGGGGTCGTCTGGGAGCCTGGTCGTATGGGGTTCATTGATCTGGGTGAGTTGACCGGCGGGGAGTCGGAGCCGGCGTCGGCCGGGCCGCCGTGGGAGAGGTGGCGGCGCCGGGTCCAGGTGCTCGGCCTGGTCGCGGTCACGCTGTTGACGTGCGGGGCGGTGGAGACGGCCCGGGTACCCCCCTTGGTCGAGGTCTTCTCGGTGTCCTCGCCCTCGCACGGCCGCAGCGACCAGCAACTCCTGATCGACGGCGACGACCTCTTCCGGGTGTACCGCGAGGGCGCGACCACCTGGCTGGCCAGCTACGACCTGACCCGCGGGGGCCGTCGGCACTGGCAGGTCCCGGTCGACAGCAGCGCGGTGGGCTCGTTGGTGCTCTACGGCCAGCGGCTGTTCCTGCAACGGTTCCCGGAGGGCCAGCCGACGGACGACGGCGCGCTGCTGACCCCGGTGGCGATGGCCTTCGACAAGGGGACCGGCGCGTCCGCGTGGTCGGCGGAGGGCTTCCCGTTCGCGCGGCTCGGCGAGGACAAGCTGCTGTTCAGCCGGGGCAGCGACCTGGTGGGGGTGGACGTGGCCACCGGGCGGGAGCTGTGGAAGCGTTCGCCGGGCGAGGGCGGGGCGGCGCTGGTCGGCGGCGAGACCCCGGTCGCGCCGTGGCGGATGGCGTTCGCGGAGGGCACGATGCTGCGGATCGTCGACCTGGAGTCGGGCCGGGTGCTCCGGAGCCGCGACCTCGGCCCGGACCAGGGCGCGGTGAACCGGTTCGGCGGCCTGTTCGCCACGGCGACGGCGCTGGTGCTGCGCCAGGGCTCGTCGTACACGACGTATGACCCGGAGACGTTGGAGCAGTTGTGGACGACGTCGGCCCCGGAGTCCGAGTGGGCCATGCCGTGCGGGAAGCTGCTGTGCCAGATGTCCGGCCCGGAGGTGGTGGCCGTGGACGTCGTGACGGGGCGTACCCGGTGGACCTCGCGGACGGATGGCCTGTACCTGGTCGGCGCCGGGGTGAACGGGGCGATGCTGGGCACCGCGCGGGGGACCGGGATCCGGATGGTCGACGCCGCCACCGGTGAGGAGCTGCTGAACCTGGGCCGGTGGACGCCGCTGCCCGGCCACGACGGTTCGGTGGACCGGTTCGCGCTGAGCGGCATCTTCGAGGGCGTCGACTGGGTGGGGTTCGCCGAGGTCGGGTCCCGGAAGATCCGGCCGTTGGCGAAGCTTCCGGGCGCCGGGGACGAGAAGTGCGTGGCCAGCGACAAGTACCTGGTGTGCACGCTTATTACCGAAAAGCTAACAGCCTGGACTTTTTAGGGCAGAATTACTCGTACCCAGGTAATTCCCAACGGGGGGCGTTCCACGGCCGTGGAACGCCCCCCGTTCTGCTGGGTACTACTACGCGATCCGCAGCCCCGACGCGGCGTCGAACACGTGGTGGTGCGCGCCACGCGGCTTCACGTGCACGATGTCGCCGAGGCGCGGGGCGTTGCGGCCGTCGGTCCGGACCGTGAACCGCTCCTGGGCGCCGTTGACGTCCGCGTGCCCGTACACGTACGCGTCGGAGCCGAGCTCCTCCACCAGGTCCACGATGACCTGCAGGCCACCGTCGCCCGCGCCGACCAGGTCGGTGTCCTCCGGCCGGAAGCCGATGGTCACCTTGCCGTTGTCGACCTTCGAGACCTGCTCCCGGCTCAGCGGGATGAACATCGAGCCGAACTGGCCACCGTCGGCGGTCAGCTGCACCGTCTTGATGTTCATGGCCGGCGAGCCGATGAAGCCGGCGACGAACACGTTCGCCGGCGCGTCGTACAGGTTGCGCGGCGTGTCCACCTGCTGGAGGACGCCGTCGAGCATGACCGCGACCCGGTGACCCATGGTCATGGCCTCGACCTGGTCGTGCGTCACGTACACCGTGGTGATGTCGAGCTTCTTCTGCAACGCGGCGATCTGCGAACGGGTCTGCACCCGGAGCTTGGCGTCGAGGTTCGACAGCGGCTCATCCATGAGGAAGACCTGCGGCTCGCGGACGATGGCCCGGCCCATGGCGACCCGCTGGCGCTGACCGCCGGAGAGGGCCTTGGGCTTGCGGTCCAGGTACTCCTCCAGCTGGAGCAGCACCGCCGCCTCCTTGACCCGCCGCTGGATCTCGTCCTTGGAGGTCTTGCGGAGCTTGAGCGCGAACGCCATGTTCTCGTACACCGTCATGTGCGGGTACAGCGCGTAGTTCTGGAAGACCATCGCGATGTCGCGGGACTTCGGGGCGAGGTGGGTGACCTCGCGCTCGTCGATGAAGATGCCGCCCTTGTCGACGTCCTCCAGGCCGGCGAGCATCCGCAGGCTGGTCGACTTGCCGCAACCCGAGGGGCCCACGAGGACCAGGAACTCGCCGTCCCCGATCTCGAGGTTCAGGGAGTCGACGGCGGGTCGGGGGGTGCCCGGATAGATCCGAGTAGCGGACCTGTAACTGACTGTAGCCATGCTGCGACTAACCTTCCTTCCACCGGCAGGAACGTGCCGGACGATCCGAGTGAAAGAGCAGTGCCCGACCACCATAGGCGCGGGGGAGATCGCTTGCCAACAGCTGACGGTATGATCCTCTGCAGCCGGTAGGCCGCTATGGCGCAATTGGTAGCGCACCCCACTTGTAATGGGAAGGTTTCGGGTTCGAGTCCCGATAGCGGCTCAAATCACCCATTTGGGTACGTTATTCGACACGCGCGGCCGTGGCTCCCGTCAATTCGGGTGCGACCGGGCTGGCGCCACGGGCAGGATCCCCGCATGCGCACTCCCCTCGTACTGCCCGCCGGCTACCGGGCCCGGCCCGCGACCCTTGCCGATGTTCCCGCGATCGGTGGCCTGCTCGGGGCCTGTGAGCATGCGTTGCTCGGCCGGGCAGAAACCGATCTCGACGCCGTCGCGGCCCCCTTCGCCCGGCCCGGATTCGACCCGGAGCTCGACACGTCGATGGTTTTTGACCCGGCGGACGTCCTGGTCGCCCGGGCCTGGGTGAAGAAGCGCTGCGAAGTCGACGTGCACCCCCGGCACCGGGGACGCGGGCTCGGTGGCGCGCTGCTCGACTGGGTCGAGGCACGGGCGCGCCGCGACGGCACCCCGCAGCTCACCCAGACGGTGCCGGACGAGGACGAGGCCGCTGTCGCGCTGCTGCGGTCACGCGGATTCGAGCCGATCGTCGTGAACTGGCGGCTGGAGATCGCCCTGCCCACCGAGCCCGAGGTGCCCGAACCGCCGCCGGGGATCACTGTCCGGCCGTTCCGGGCCGGCGACGGACCCGCCGCCCACCAGTTGCTCGAGGACGCGTTCCAGGAGTGGGGGCAGCGGCGCAGGTCATATACGGAATGGGCGGCGCTCACCGTCGGCCGGACCTCGTTCGCGCCGGACGTGTCGCCGGTGGCGTTCGCGGGCGACCAGATGATCGGCGCCGTACTGGCGCTGGACGTGCCCGGCACGACCGAGGGCTACATCGAGCGGCTGGCGGTCCGCCATGACCACCGGGGCCGGGGTGTCGCCCGCCTGCTGCTGCGGGACACCTTCCGTGGCTTCTTCCAGCGCGGCCGACTCGGCTGCACACTGTGGACACACTCCCGGACCGGCGCGCTGGCCCTGTACGAACGGGTCGGCATGAGTGTCGGGCGCAGCACGACCGCGTACGCCAAAATCCTCTAGCCGGCCGGGTGGTCCTGAGGCTGTCGGTCGAGGCGCCGCGACCCCGCGACCCGTACCGCCACCACGCCGGCCAGCGCCCCGAGGACCGCCGACAGGATCCAGCGCACGCCGACCACAGCCAGCGAGGGCCAGCCGGGAAGGAGCACGGACACGATCGCGAGTAGCCCGGTCACCGCGCAGGCGACGCCCCAGAACACGCCGGTCCGGGCGGCGCCGGGCCCCGGCCACAGGTCGGTCGGCCGGAGCGGGCCGTGCCAGCGCAGCAGCAGGCTCCGCCGACCGATCAGCACCGCGCACCACGCCACCGCGATCCCGCCCACCGCCGTGGACCCCAGGTGCGCGTAGGTATGCACCGGCACCCCGAACGGCCCCGCCAGGCTCAACCACTCGAACCGCACCCGGCCCTGGTCGAGCGACCGGTGCGTGACCATGTCCCAGAGCCGGTGACTGAGCGCGCCGACGTACGCCGACGACGCCGTCACCCACCAGCGGTGCCGCACCCGGCCCAGTACCCCGTAGTGCCGCCCCCAGCCGGGCAGGTGCGCGGCGACGACCGGCGCGGCCCGGCGCAGCACGAGGCTGCCCAGCACGGTCGCCGGCACGCAGAACCAGACCAGCGACCACCAGAGGTGCGCCCGCACGGTCACCCACGGCTCGAACGCGAACGGCAGGTCCGGTACCGCCGAGCCGACGACGAGCGCGACGCCGTCGAACCAGCGGGGCCGCCAGATTTTCAGCGGTACGACGGCTGCGGCGTGCGACGGGAACGTCAGGGGCATGGGCCGGACCGTAGCCGGCTGATGTGGGCGGGGTGTGGAGGTGCTGGTCGGGAATGGTGCCGGGCGGTCGTGGATGGCCGCCCGGCACCTGTGCCCGGCCTACTTGAGCGTGTCCTCCCACACCGGCAGCCACACGTCATTGGGCGCGCCCGCCGCGACGCACGTGTACTGGATCAGCGGGTTGCCCCGCCCCACCCCGCCGCGCACGTTGAGGCACTTGCCGCTCTCCTTGCCCACGACCTGGTACCCGATCCCCTTCGGGACGAGCTTCCACAACTCGTTGGCCGCGTTCCCGCAGGTGTACTGGATGACCGCAGTCCCGTCCTGGGTCCCGCCACCCTGGACGTTGAGACACTTGCCACTGTGGACGGCCTTGAACCGGTAGTACCCGTCCAGGGTCGACTCCGCCTCCCACCGCTCGTTGCCGGCGTTGGTCAGCGGCCACTGGATCACCGCCGCCCCGTTGTCGACCGAGCCCCCGGAGACGTTGGCGACCTGCCCCGGGTCACTGGCGAGCCGGAGCGTGACCTGCTGGACCTGCACCGCCTCCGTGACCGGCCCGCCCGGGGACGTCGCCCCGGCCGGTGTCGCCCAACCCGCCATCGAACCCGCACCCAGCACGAGCGCGGTCGCGGACAGCAGCTTTCGGTAGTCCATGTTTCCCCCCGATTCGGAACTGTGCGTGCCTGTCGAGGAACCCTAGAATCCCGATCGCCCGGGATTCTAGGTAACAGTCAAATTTGAGGTCCAACACATTGAATTCACCACTTTTTGGGTACTGCGCCCGGATGGCGAGATCGTCTGACTAGAATCTCGGTTTCCCGTCGAACGCTCTTTCAGCCCCGCCATGCGCGCCAGGCGTCCTCGATCAGCTCCCCGAGGCCCGACCTGGTCGGGACCCAGCCCAGCCCGGTGGCCGCGCGCCGGACGTCAGCGATGAGAAGCTGGGGCTCGGGCTTCGGCGGGAGGTGCTCGACGGTGAAGTCGACGCCGGTGACCTCCCGGGCCACGCGGACGACCTCCGCCATGCTTGAACCGGTGCCGCTGCCGATGTTGTACAGCTCGTGCGGCGCCGGACCCCGGTAGCCGTCGGAACCGGCCTCTGGTCGGCTTCCAGGTGTCGGTTCGCCGTTGTCGGGCGCGGACGTGTTCTCGGCTGTCGATCTGCCGAGAGCCAGCCGGACAACGGTGGCGACGTCGAGGATGTGCACGAAGTCGCGGACCGCCGAGCCGTCGCCGTTGAGCGTGACCCGGTCGAGCTCGCCCGCCGCGGCGCGCAGGGCGTTGGGGATGATGCGGGTGCGATCGGTGTCGGGCACTCCGTCGACGGCACCGGCCAGGTTGAAGAGCCGCAGGCTCGTGGCGGTGACGGCTCCCGTCGCTGCGTGCGCGGCGACGAGGCGCTCGGCGGCCAGCTTCGACTCGGCGTAGGGGCTCTCCGGGTGCGGTTCCAGATCCTCGGCGAGAGCGCCGGTGTGGACCGAGCCGTAGACGATGTTCGTGGAGGTGAACACGAAGCTGGGCGGGGTCGCGGGTTTTGCCGCCTCCAGAGCGAGGAGAAGGTTGAGGGTGCCGGCGACGTTGACGTCGAAGTAGGCCAGAGGGTGGGCGAAGGAGTCCCGGCCGTGTGCGAGGGCGGCCAGGTGGCAGACCCCGTCGAATCCGCCTTCGGCCACGATCTCGATCATCCGGGTACGGTCCCGCACGTCGCCGTGGACGAGGGTCGCGCCTTCGGGGAGCCTCGTGTCCGTCCCGCCCCGGCTCAGGACGGTGACCTGGTGCCCTGCGGCGAGGAGGTCGAGGGTGACGGCGCGCCCAAGAAATCCCAACCCTCCGGTGACCAGTACCTGCACGTCAGCTCCTTTCGAGGATCTTCGCTCGGTGTTGCCACGCCAGCTCCAGAATTCCGGCCGCAGCGGGCGCCAGACGGTCGCTGTCGAGTAGCTCGTCTATGACGTGCCGGGTGAAGGGAATCGCGTGCGTCGGTCTGACAGTCCCCGTGGTGACGATGGTGCCCTCGTCGTTGGAGTGGACCATCTCCGCGAAGAGCCGGTCGTATACCGGGCCGTCGTAGACAGCGACTGTCAGGAGTTCCCCCCACAGCGTGAGTGCGTCCAGGGCTACGCCGAGGCAGTACACCCGAACTCCGCCTGAGGCTTTTGCTCGACCGAAGGACGAGAGCGGTTCCGCGCCGTAGTCGGCTGGTTGGCCGTCGCCGCCGTGCTCCGCATTGCCGAGGAATTCTTCGCTGTACTCCCGCATGATGTTGTGCCAGAGGTCGAAGTCCGTGGCCTGGGCCGCCGGCATGATGCTGGAAGGCTGGAAGACGCCAGCCGGCATGATGTGCAGCATGCCGCCGGCGGTGGCGACTCTGTTGGCGGATCTGTCGTGGAGGACGAATGTCGCTCCATCTCGATCAACGCGCAGGGTCAGAGTATCGGTGGACGTGGTGGCGGGACGGCGTGGAAGGGTGAAGGGATCTTCCAACTCCCGTCTGAAGTTGAGGCCCCGCCAACTGGCGGGCAGGAGTTTGGCGCCGTCGGAAGACAGGTGTTGGGCGGCCATTTCGTGCGCGAGTGTTTCCGCGACATCGAATCCCTCGAAGTATGTGCTCGAACTGAAGGTCAGTGCGTTCTCCGGATCAGCCCAGTCGATATCGACCAGTCGCCAAGCGAACTTGTTCTCGAAAAGGCGAGGATGGTCCAGGTCCCGAACCGCCTGGCTGTAGCGCTGGTAGCGACGTCCGACGTCGGCCAAAGGCCGCATCCTCGCGCTGAAGTCTTCTGACCCGGTGACAGTGGGCTGCCCTAGCCCGGTCAGCTTGATGCGGAACTCGTCGAGGTCCAGCGGAGTCGGTAGCAGCCAGGACGGGTGTGCAATCAAGCCGGAACCACCCACCCGAACGTCGGGGTCGTAGAGCTGGGCTGCTGTACGGGCGATCCGCACGCGGTTGAGGTTCAGGAGTCTGCGGACTTCACGCCATTCCGCCTGGCTGTGGGCGACGTGAGGTTTGTCCACGTGTTCGACCGGAGGCGAGTCGATCGAGAACGGCTCACGTGGCCTGTTGCCGGGCCCGGGGTTGCTGGTGATCCGGGGCCGGGTCAGGCCCAACTCCTCCAGGGAGACGCCGAAGTGCTCGGCGAGCAGTTGGCGGTGGATGCCGGAGGGGTGTGTGATGCCGCGCTCCCAGCGGCTGACCTGGTTTGCCGAAACGGCGATTCCGCGGTGGTGCGTGGCTCCCAGAGCATTCAGCGCCTCAGCGACATCATGCTGGGTCTGGCCGGCCGCGTCCCTGAGGTTGTACAGAGCGATGTTGGGGACCGCGTCCGTCGCTCGCGACACCACTTCCGCCTCCCGCGCTCGTCCGTGTGCCCACAGGCTATCGGGGAGCGAACGGTGACAGTTCCCGCCTATTCGATGCCTAGTCGCTGCTCTCCGACTGCCTTTGGCGGGACGTTCCTTCGCGCAGGCGGGCCTGGTGAGCTTGTGGACAGCGGAAGTCGCTCCTGAGTCGCGACTTATCCCCGCAGTCCTCACCCAGGTCGTCGGACGCCTCTCCCGAAGGGCTATCGCCATGTTCAAGGCTTCACCAGCGCAGATCTCGGAACTCGGCCAGCGGATCGTGAGTTTCGTCGACAGTTACCGGCCGGACGAGGTCGACGCGCTGATCTTCGTGGACGAGGAAGGCCGGTTCGGGTTCTCGAAAGGGCCGGACGCGCCGGTCGGCTGTCGGGCGATCATGAACCGGGCCGGGATCGACCGCCTTATGGTCCTGCACACCTACGTAACCGGCGACTTCGCCGACCCCGGAGTGCGTGAGTCGTTCGCTGCCCTCGTCTGCGATGACGCGTGGCTGTCCTGAGGCACAGTGCGCCCAGCGGGGGCCGGGCAGGGATGGAGCCGACGCGGGAGTTGCCGACGGTGACGCCCCGATGCACGGCGCTCCCTAACGAAAGCTCTGCGGACCGCGCGGAGGCGCTCGCTGAAGGTATCTGTCTGATCGTCGTAGGCGCGTTCGTGGTGGGCGTGCTCGCCTACGCGGTCGCCATTGCCTTCGGTTGGCACCAGTAGCGCTGCCCGGGCTCTGACATCATGGGGCGCTCTTCTGTTGCCCGGTCGGCCTCAGGGGTTCTGAGCTGTGGGTACGCGGAGGATCGTTCGCACGATGAATGGTTCTCGGGGTGACGGGGGCGGCGGCGGGGAAGCGCGGTGGTCGATGGCGCGCGGGGATTCGTACACGTGAATGGGATTCGGGTGTTTGGTTACTGAGTGTCGTGGCATGGGCACCCAATCGGATGGTTATGCAGATCCGCCCATTGATGTTGAATAATCGCCCCGCGAAGGCGAGACCTGAGTGCGGTTCGCTCGTTGCGTAGATCAGAAGCGCGAAGGGTACCCAGATCTCAAAGATGTTAGTTACCCTAATTGCGGCAATTGTCCTGCGTCGACCACCCGCCGTGGTCGACGCACAGCCCCTGAAAGGGGGAGTCATGGCTGCTCTGGAGACCTACGGGCGGACCAGCGACGAGCCGGCCCGCCATGGCGGTTCCGGTCATCCGGCGACGATCTACGGGATCGCCGGCGTTCTGGTCGAGCACGACGGGATGACCTACCGCCAGTGGTTGGTGCCCGGCCTCCGCTACGAGATCCGCCCCAACGACGGTTGGAAGCTCGTCGACGCTGACGGGATTCTCATCGGCCACCTGGTGGAGGAGGACGGCAGCGCGATCCGCGAGCTGCCGACCGCCGACGGGCCGCTCGTCCTGATCCGCCCGAACAGTTACAGCGTGCAAGAGGTGCGCGAGGGGGCCTGGGAAGTCCTGGTCCTCGAACCGGCACTGTAGGTCTGATCCGGGACGGCGGGTGGCGAGGGTGCCGCCCGCCGTTTCGCCGCCCGGGCCGGCGGAGGCGCGCGGGCGTGGGGTTCCTCACTGGACGCCGGCCGTGGTCGGGACGGTCGCCGGTTGCCCCGGCTGGCTACCATCGGGCACATGTCCCCAGTCCTGCCCCGCCGTGTGCAACGCCGGCACTTCGTCGTCTGTGGGGACAATCCGCTCGCGTTCCGGCTGGCCGAGGAGCTGACGAAGAAGTACGGGGAGAACGTCACCGTCATCCTGCGGTCCAAGAGGGACAACCACGGGCCGGACATCTCCCGGCTGCCGGGGGTGCGGATCGTCGAGTCCACCCGGCTCGACGAGGACACGTTCCGGGCCGCGGGGCTGCCGGAGGCGCGCGCCCTGGCGCTGGTCCAGCACGGGGACGTGGAGAACATCCACGCGGCCCTGCGCGCCCAGGACCTGCACCCGGGGCTGCGCCTGGTGGTCCGGATGTCGAGTACGAGCCTCGGGCGGCGGATGCACGAGCTGTTCGACGACTGCACGGCCCTGTCGGACGCGGCGATCGCGGCCCCGGCGTTCGTGGTGGCGGCGTTGAACGACCCGACGTTGAACGTGGTGCGGCTGCCGGGCCAGACGCTGCGGGTCGCGCACCGGGACTCGGTGCCCGAGGACCAGGTGTTGTGCACGCTCACCGATCCGACGGAGTCGCCGTCGGCGCTGCTGCCGGAGGGCTCGCGGAGTACGGACCTGGTGTTGGCGCTGGCGACCGGGACCCCGGAGGAGACCGCGCCGGCCCCGCCGAAGCGGCGCGCGCCGGCCAAGATGCTGTGGGACGTGCTGCGGTTCCGGAAGTTGTGGATCGCGCTGCTGGTCGGGCTGGGCGTGATGGCCGTGGCGGCGACGGTGTGGTCGGAGCTGACGGGCAAGTCCTGGCTCTCGTCGCTGTACGAGATGATGATGACCTCCGCCGGTTCGGGGCAGGTGGACCACAACCTGCACGGGCCGGAGCGGGTGGTGCAGGTCGCGGTGACGCTGGCCGGCCTGGTGATCCTGGTGCCGATCGCGACCGCGCTGGCCGTCGAGTTCGTGGTGAACACCCGGTTGGCGATCGCGTTGAACAAGCCCCGGACGACGCACTCGGGGCACGTGGTGGTCATCGGTCTGGGCAATGTGGGCACCCGGGTGGTGCGCCAGCTGCACGACCTGGGCATCGACGTGGTGGCGATCGACGCGAACGAGAAGGCCATCGGGGTGCCGGTGGTCCGGTCGCTGGGCCGCGAGGTGATCGTCGGGGACGCGAGCCGGCGGGACACGCTGCTGGCGGCCGGGGTGGACACGTGCCGGGCGTTGTTGACGATCACGAGTGACGACGCGACGAACCTGGACGCGGGGCTGCTGGGCAAGGAGCTCCAGCCGGATCTGTGGGTCACGCTGCGGCTGTTCGACGGGGACCTGGCGCACCGGGTGGAGAAGCATCTGGGGATCACCCGGTCGCGGAGCGTGTCGTACATGGCGGCTCCGGCGTTCGCGGCGGCGATGATCGACCGGAAGGCGATCCAGACGATCCCGGTCGGGCGGCGGGTGCTGCTGGTCGCGGAGTTGCCGTTGGCGCGCGGGTCGGAGCTGGTCGGGGCCCGGTTGAGTGCCGCGCACGACTCGGGCGAGGTGCGGGTGATCGCGATGCGCAACGGCGGCCGGACGGGGTACCGGCCGTCGGCGGACCATCTGCTCGCCGTGGGGGACCGGATCACGGTGGTCGCGACCCGGGCGGGGCTCGGCCGGCTGCTGCCGAGAACGGTGTCCCGGTCCACGTCCGAATAGTGAACACTCTTGTCCGTTAGGCGGTCGGGGTCTAACAATGTACGCATGACGCGCAGCTACCCCACCGTTCCGGCCCCGCACTACGACGTACCCGCCGAAGAGGCCCTTGCCAGGGTCGAGGCCTTCGCCGACCTGATGCTCCAGCGCAGGACGATCCGCGACTTCTCCGACGCCCCCGTGTCCCTCGATGTGATCGACGCGGCGATCCGGGTGGCCGCGACCGCCCCGAGCGGCGCGAACGTGCAGCCGTGGCGGTTCGTGGTCGTCACCGACCCCGAGATCAAGTCCCGGCTGCGGGTGGCGGCCGAGGAGGAGGAGGTCGAGTTCTACACCCGGCGGGCGAGCCAGGAGTGGCTGGACGCGCTGGCCCCGCTCGGCACGGACACCGACAAGCCGTTCCTGGAGGTCGCGCCGGCCCTGATCGTGGTGTTCGAGGTGCACAAGGGGCCCGAGACCCCCCGGCCGTACTACGTGAAGGAGTCCGTCGGGATCGCCGTCGGTTTCCTGCTCGCGGCGCTGCACCACGCCGGCCTGGCGACCCTGACGCACACCCCGAGCCCGATGCGGTTCCTGAACGAGGTGCTGGAGCGGCCGGCCGAGGAGCGGGCGTACGTGGTGATCCCGGTGGGGTACCCGGCGTCGGACGCCGAGGTGCCCGCGATCACCAAGAAGCCTCTGGACGAGGTACGAATCATCCGATGACCGCGTCGCCCCCACCGCGCGGGTCGTTAACCACGGCAAACCCGAAATGCGCGGAAGGGGCACCATGCGGCGAGTCGTGGCGGTACTCATGGGGGTGGCGATCCTGGTCGTCGCCGGAGGGGTCGCGGAGGCGGCGATCACGCACCGACAGGACGGCCCGTTCGGGATGCTGGTCGCCGCGAGCACGGACCAGCAGCCCGAGCAGGGGATGGCGGGCGCGCCGGAAGCGAAGTCGAAGGCCCCCGGCAAGACCCAGGCCAAGGAGTCCAAGATCAGGCCGGCGCCGGCCCTGATCGGCGGGATCGAGCCCGTCAACCAGGTCCTCGACCTCCTCGGCAACGGGCGGACCGAACTGCACTACAAGGACGCGGAGTACGTGAAGCCGCACATCAGCAAGCTGGTGCTGCTGCCCGGGCAGTACCTGAAGGTCAGCGACAAGGCGGGCAAGGAGAGCCGGTACTACGGCCCCGAGGGCCTGCCGCTCAACCCGGCCAGCCTGCTCGACGTCGGCAAGACCCTGTCCAACGGTCCGCTGACCGGCGTGGACAAGTGGGTCATGTCGGTGCCCGGCGACACGGCCGTGCTGGAGGTCGTCAGCAAGCGGCTGCCGCTGCCCACCGAGAAGCTCGGCGGCCTCGGCGTCACGGTCGACAAGGTGGCGCGCGGCTTCGGCAAGAAGGAACTCGCCGCGAAGGAGAAGCCGCGCACCGAGAGCGTGTGCAAGCGCGACGACAAGTCCGACGCGGTGTGCTTCCAGTCGGAGTACCCCCGGGAGTTCGAGCACGCCAAGCCCGTCGCCCGGCTCCTGATCAACGGCGTCGAGCTGTGCACCGCCTGGCGGATCGGCGCCAACAACCGGATGCTGACCAACCAGCACTGCATCGCCAGCCAGCGCGACGTGAACAACACCGAGGTCTGGTTCAACTACCAGTGCGCGGTGTGCGGGGCGGCCAAGTCGGAGCCGGTCACCAAGGTGTGGGGCGACCAGTTCCTCGCCACGGACGACAAGCTCGACTTCACCCTGTTCTCGGTGGGCGAGTTCGAGGAGATCCAGTCCTTCGGGTACCTGGAGTTCGACGATCGCCGGCCCGACGCGGGCGAGGAGATCTACATCCCGCAGCACCCGGGCGGGCAGACCAAGCAGATCGCGATGACCAGCGACGCCGATGGCGCCAACTGCAAGGTCGACGATCCCAACTTCGAGGGGTACGGGCCGGGCACGGACGTCTCGTACTTCTGTGACACCGAGGGCGGCTCGTCCGGTTCGCCGGTGCTGTCGCGGCGGACCCACAAGGTCGTCGCGCTGCACCACTTCGGCGGCTGCCCCAACTCGGGGGTGCGGGTCGACCTGATCCAGAAGAAGATCGCCGGCAAGCTGTAGGAACGGTCGGCACGCTTTAATAGGGGATGCGAATTCCCCTGGTCAAGGAACGGCCAGGCTGGTGGCTCGACGCCTCCTGCCTGGCCGTTCTGGTTGTCCTGACCACCGCGTTGGCCCGGGGCGCCGGGTGGCTGCTGGATCTCGATGTCGCCGTCCGCGACGCGGTGGACGCGCACCGGCCCGACTGGGCGGACTGGGTGTTCGGGCAGGTGTTCAACCGGCTCGGCGGCGGTACCCCGCTGATGGTGTTGTGCCTGCTCGCCGGTGTCTGGCGGCTCTGGCGGGCCCGGGCCGGATCCGGAGCCGCCCCCGGGAACGGCACCCCTACGGCTGGCGCGGCGCTGCTCGGCCGCCTCTGGCCACTTCTCATCACCGTGGCCGGCTACCTGCTGACCGGCCTGTCGATCAAACCCCTCAAGGTCTGGTCGCACCGCCTCCCACCGCACGACCCGGCCAACGACCCGGCCTTCTTCGCCGCCCCGCACCCCGGCTTCTCGGGCGGCCCGGCCAACGAGTCGTTCCCGTCGGGACACGCGGTCAACGTGTTCGTCTGGTACACGATCCTGGTCATCCTGCTCGCCCCGTGGCTGACCGCCCGGTGGCGGCTGGTGCTGCGGGTCGTACCCGTCGTCGTGGTCACCTTCACCACGATCTACCTGGGCTTCCACTGGGTCACGGACACCGCCGCCGGCCTGCTGATCGGCGTGCTGCTGTCCCGCCTGATCAGCTGGGTGGACTGGGAGGCGCTGGGGTCGCGCCGCCGGGAGCCGGCCACGGCGGCATAGCCCGGGGCGGCTCGACGGTTCGCGAGCCACCCGGCGTCGCCGCTACGGGTTCAGCACCCGCAGGAAGTGCTCGACCGTCGCCGCCATCGCGTCCCGCCCCGGCGCCACGTACTTCCGCGGGTCCACGGCCTTCGGGTTCCCCCCGAGGTACTCCCGCACCGCCCCGGTGAACGCGATGTTCAACGCCGTACCAATATTGATCTTCGTCATGCCCGCGCGCACGGCCGCCGTCAGCTCCCCGTCCGGCACCCCCGAGGACCCGTGCAGCACCAGCGGCACCGGCACCGCCGCGCGCAGCCGGCCGATCAGCTCCAGGTCGAGCGCGGCGTCCCGGGACACCATCGCGTGCGAGGAGCCCACGGCCACGGCCAGCGCGTCCACCCCGGTGTCCCGGACGAACGCGGCCGCCTCGTCGGGATCGGTGCGCACCCCGGGGGCGTGCGCGCCGTCCTTGCCGCCGACCTCGCCCAGCTCGCTCTCCAGCCACAGGCCGTGCGCGTGGCAGAACTCGACGGCCTTGCGGGTCTCGGCCACGTTGGCGGCGAAGTCGAGCTTGGAGCCGTCGTACATGACGGAGCCGAAGCCGTGGTCGGGCGCCTGCTCGACCAAGGACATGTCCTCGACGTGGTCCAGGTGCAACGCGACGGGTACCGAGGACGCGCGGGCCACCTCCCGGGCCGCCGCCGCGATCGGGGCGAGCCGATTGTGGTGGAAGAGCACCGCGTTCTGGCTGATCTGCAGGATCACCGGCTGGCCGGCGGCCTCGGCTCCCGCGACGATGGCCTCGGCGTGCTCCACGGTGATCACGTTGAACGCGCCGACGCCCCGGCCGGGGACGACGAGCTCTGCGGTGGGGGTCAGCATCTACAGCTCCTGAGAGGTCACCGCATGGCAGAACCTGCGGTAGGCGATCTGGTCGAAGGCCCCGGCCTCGGGGGCCAGCACCGCCGCGGCGGACAGCGCCACCGCGTCGGCGAGGATCGAGGGCCATTCCTTCCGGTACGCCAGCCCGCGCGCCACGGCCGCGACCGCCGAGTCCCCGGCTCCCGTGGGGTTGCCGGCGACCGGTGCGGGCGGGGCGGCGTGCCAGCGGCCGTCGGCGGTGACGGCGAGCATCCCGTCGGGGCCCCGGGAGGCCAGGACGGTGCGCGCCCCGGCCGTGCGGAGCGCCTCGGCGCATTCGATGATGTGCGCGAGGCCGGCGGTGGCGATCCGGTACCCGGCGTCGGCGGCGGTTTCACCGTCGGTCGGCCGCTCGGTGGAGTCGGCCGTCCGGGCGCCCCCGTCGACGCCCGGACGATCTGTGGGCGCGAGGTCGGCGCGGGTGGTGTCGGTGCGTGGTCCGGGGGCGGCCGGCTCGGTGCCGGAGGGGAAGCCGGGGTCTGCGGCGCCCTGCCGGACGTTGCTGTTCCGCGACTCGCTGGCCCGCCCGGCGTGCATGGCCTCCGCCAACTCCTCGGCGTTCGGCTTGATCACATCCGGCCCGGCCGCCAGGGCGCGCAGCAGCGGCTCCCCGCTGGTGTCGAGCACCGTCGGCACGTCCCGCTCCCGCGCGATGCCCACGAGCTGCGCGTACGCGTCCACGGGCACCCCCCGCGGCAGCGACCCGGACAGGACGACGACCCGGGCGACCGCGACGAGCCCCGTGTAGCGCCCGACGAACTCGGCCCATTCCTCGGCGCTGACCTCGGGGCCGGGCTCCCAGAACCCGGTGGCGTCGGAGCCGTCGGTGACGACGACCGTCCGGCGCGACTCGCCCGCGATCTCCACGAACGCGTGCTTGGTCTCCAGCAGGTCGCGGGCCCGGGTGCCGGCCGCGCCGCCGATCAGGCCGGTGGCGATGACGGGCTCACCGAGGGCGTGCAGGACCCGGGCGACGTTGAGGCCCTTGCCGCCGGGGCGTTCCACGACGGTGCGGACCCGGTGCGCGGAGCCCGGGACGAGCGCGTCGACCTGGTAGGTGACGTCGAGCGCCACGTTCAGGGTGACGGTGAGGATCACGCGACTCGCGCTCCGCCCTTGTGCACCTCGAGGACCTGGAGGTTGTCGTCGAGTACCAGGAAATCGGCTCTTCTGCCGACCTCGATCGCGCCCCGGTCGTGCAGGCCGACCGCGCCGGCCGGGGTGGTCGCGGCCATCCGCACGGCGTCGACGATGGAGAAGCCGGCCCCGATGGCCCGGCGGAACGCGGCGTCCATGGTCAGGGTGCTGCCGGCGATGGAGCCGTTGCGGGTCAGCCGGGCCACGCCGTCGGCGACGACCACGCCCTGCCCGCCGAGCTCGTACTCGCCGTCGGGCATCCCGGTGGCCGCCATCGCGTCGGTGATCAGGGCCGCGCGTTCCGGGCCGGTCACGCCGGCCGCGAAGGACAGGGTGCCGTCGTGCAGGTGCACCCCGTCGGCGACGAACTCGCAGACGATGCCGGGCGCGCGGAGCAGGGCGAACACGGGGCCGGGCTCGCGGTGGTGCGGCGGGCGCATGCCGTTGAACACGTGGGTACCGACCGTCGCGCCGGCCGTGATCATGGCCAGCGTCTGCTCGTACGTCGCGTCGGTGTGCCCGATCGCGACCGCGATCCCCGCGTCGACCAGCATCTTCGTGGCCGCGAGCGCGCCGGGCAGCTCGGGGGCGACGGTCACCATCCGCACGGCCCCGCCGCCGAGCTTGAGCAGCGCGGCCAGCTCGTCGAGGTCGGGGTCGCGGAGGAACTCGGGGTTCTGGGCGCCGCACCGGATCGCCGACAGGTACGGGCCCTCGTAGTGGATGCCCGCCAGCGTGCCGTCGCCGACCAGGGGCCGGAAGTTCGCCGTCGCCGTACTCATCAGCTCGGGGGGCGAGGTGACCAGCGAGGCGATGATCGAGGTGGTGCCGTGCGTGAGGTGGAAGGCCGCCGCCGCGCGGGCCGCGACCGGGTCGCCGGTGGTGAACGTGTGCCCGCCGCCGCCGTGGGTGTGGATGTCCACGAAGCCGGGGATCAGCCAGTGGGTGGCGTCGCCCCCCGGTACCACCTCGGTGATCATGCCGTCTTCGCTGTCGAGCTGGCCGGTGACGACCCCGTCGGGGGTGACGATCTTCACGAGCTCTCCAACCTGTCGAGCGCGAGGAGTGCCGCACCGATGCAGCCGGCCTCGTCGCCGAGCGCGGCCCGGACCAGGTGTGGCCGGGCATGGAACGTCCGTTTGGCGTCCAGCGCGACCGCGAGCGGGGCGAGGAGCAGGCCACCGGCCTCGGCCAGCCCACCCCCGATGATGATGATCTCCGGGTCGAGCAGGGCGATCCCGGCGAGCAGCCCGTCCGCCAGGGCGTCCACGGACTCCTGCCAGATCTGCTGCGCCTTGGCCTCTCCGGCCTCGGCCCGCGCCGCCACCTCGGCCGCGGTCACGTTTTCACCGTACCTGCGGCCGATGGCGCTGGCGGACGCGATCGCCTCGACGCACCCGAACTGGCCGCAGCCGCACTGGGGCCCGCCCGGGCGGATGACGATGTGGCCGATCTCGCCGGCCGCCCCGTGCGCGCCGCTCCGGACCTGACCGTTGACGGCCAGCCCCGAGGCGATTCCAGTACCAATCGGAATGAAAAGCACGTTATTGTACTCTTTGCCCGCACCGATCCGCGCCTCGGCCAGGGCCCCGGCCCGCACGTCGTGCCCGAGGGCGGCGGTCAGCCCGGTCCGCCGCTCGATCAGGTCGCGCAAGGGGGCGTCGCGCCAGCCGATGTTCGACGAGTACACGGCGATGCCGCCGTCCTCGTTGACCACGCCCGGCACGACGACGCCGACTGCCTTCGGGTCCAGCCCCTTCTCCCGGGCCGTGCGCACCAGGCCGGCCGCGACGTCGCCGATCGTGTCGAGGACCGCCTCGGGCCCGCGCTCGCGGTGGGTCGCGTGCCGCTCGACGTGCAGCACGTGCCCCTCGGTGTCCACGAGCGCGCACTTCATCCCCGTACCGCCGACATCGATCGCGACGACGGTACGGGGCGCGTGGCTGGGCGGCCCGCTAACCATCCAGGATCACCGAACGGGTCAGGTGCCGCGGCTGGTCGGGGTCGAGGCCCCGGTGCGCGGCGAGCGCCACGGCGACCCGCTGGGCGACGACCAGGTCCGCGAGCGGGTCCAGGTCGCTGGAGACGAACGCGGCGCCGGTGCGCTCCACGTCCTCGGCCAGCCCCTTCGGCACCTCGCCGAACGCCCACACGGCGCGGTTCGGGGCGGCGATCGAGATCGGGCCGTGCCGGTACTCCATCGCCGGGTACGACTCGGTCCAGAACGTCGCGGCCTCCCGGCACTTCAGCCCGGCCTCGTTGGCCAGCCCGACGGTCCAGCCCCGACCGAGGAACGTGATCTGCTCGATCGTCGCGACGTCCACCGGCAGCGCGAGCTCGACGGCCTTGGCCGCGTCCGAGATCGCCCCGGACAGGTCCTCGCCCAGGCTGGCGCGCAGCAGGGCCAGGGTGGTGGTCGCGAACCGGGTCTGGACGACCGACTTCTCGTCCGCGAAGTCCAGCACGATCGCGTCCCCGGCGAGCGCGACGCCCGGCGAGGTCGGGTCGCCGATGATGGCGACGCTGGGGATGCTGGCGGGCAGCTGGCCCAGCAGCTCCAGCACCTCGGTCGTGGTGCCCGACCGGGTGATGGCGAGGACGCGGTCGTACCCGCGCCCGACCGGGAACTCGGACGCGGCGAACGCGTCCGTCTCGCCGTGCCCGGCACTCTCGCGTAACACGGCATACGACTGCGCCATGAACCACGACGTGCCGCAGCCGACGACCGCGATGCGCTCGCCGGTGCGGGGCAGAGCGTCGACCCGGGCGCCCGCCACCTCGACGGCGCGGGTCCAGCACGCGGGCTGGCTGGCGATCTCCTGCTCGACGTACGTCACCTGCGTGGCCTCCTTGATGGCTTATGATCCGATTTCGCGCACGGAACTCGACGTAAGGGCCTAGTTTCGAGCATCATTGTGCAGGAGAATCATTGTGCACGGAACTCCGTAGGATGCATAGCACTGTGATGCCGCCCGACGGGGCTGACGGAGATCGAGCCCGACTGGGGCTGACTGGGAGAGGGGCCGCACGTGGACCGGTACGCGCGCTGGAATGCGCTGCTGGAGCTCCTCGCGGAGACCGGGCGTGTCAGTGTCGAGGACGCAGCCGATCGGCTGACTGTGTCGCAGGCCACAATTCGGCGGGATTTCGACCAGCTCGCCCAGCAACAGATGATCACCCGCACCCGGGGCGGCGCGGTCGCCAACGGGGTGTCCTACGACCTGCCGTTGCGGTACAAATCGGCCAAGAACATCGGGGAGAAGCAGCGGATCGGCCAGGTCGCCGCCTCGCTCGTCTCCCCGGGCATGGTCGTCGGCATCAACGGCGGCACCACCACCACCGAGGTCGCCCGGGCGCTCGCCACCCGCGCCGACCTGGCCGGCGGCGTCGACGGCCAGGGCCTGACGATCGTCACCAACGCCCTGAACATCGCCAACGAGATGATCGTCCGGTCCCACATCAAGATCGTGGTGACCGGCGGGGTCGTCCGCCCCCAGTCCTACGAACTCGTCGGCCCCCTGGCCACCGGCATCCTCCGCGAACTGACCCTGGACATGGTCCTGCTCGGCGTCAACGCGGTCGACGTCCAGCTCGGCGCGGCGGCGCACCACGAGGGCGAGGCGGCGATCAACAACCTGATGGCGGCCCGCGCCCGACGCGTCGTGATCATCGCGGACAGCTCCAAGCTGGGTAAGCACGCCTTCGCCCGGATCTGCCCCATCGAGCGCGTCGACACCCTGGTCACCGACCAGCACGCCGACCCGCGACTGGTGGCCGAGTTCGAGGCGGCGGGGCTGAAGGTCGTCAAGGTGTGACCGGTTCGTCACCGGGACACGCTCCGGCGCGTTGACGCATGTCCGGATCTGGGCAATCATCTGGTAGACGTAGCCCGTGCGGCGAGGCGGCCCCCTCATCGCACGGGCTCACTGCTGTCCGGGCGACGAAGCGACCCGCTCCCGGCGCGGGGCCGGAGTCAGATCAGGGCGAGGGCCCGGCCGATGACGCCCGACTCGGCGATGATCGCGGCTCCGATGACGACGAACACGACCGGCACGATCCAGTGCCCGTGCCGCTCGATGACCGCGACGACCCGCCGGTGCGACCCGAGCCACGACCCGGCCACGCACCACACGGCCACCAGCACGGCGAACACCCCCACCGTGACCAGGCCTTCCGTCACCCCGATCGTCCGCAGCATCGGCGTGTAGACCGACACGTTGTCCGCACCGTTGGCGACGGTCACCCCGGCGACCGCCAGCCAGCCGCCCGCGACCCGGGGTGCGTCCGCCCCGTTCGCCGCGTTCCGGAACGCCCCGACCAGGCCCCGGACCCCCAGCCCGACCGGCACCAGCCCGAGGAGCCCGACCCAGCGGTCCGGCACGACCTGGAGCCCCAGCGCGGCCAGCGCGGACACCGCCACCAGCGCGCCGACGCCCAGATACTGCCCGACCCAGATCTGCCACCGCCCCGGCCGGCCCGTCGCCCGGGACGACAGGAACAACACGGTCAGAATCAAAAGATCATCGACATTGGTACCGGCGAACACGCCCACCGCCGCCGCCACCGTCCGGAACAGTTCCTCCACGACGGGCACAGTACGGCCCCCGGGTACCCGTCGCGGCCGCCTGTGGACAACTCGTTGGCCTGTGGATAACCCTGTGGATACCGAAAACTGGCCTTTCGTTCGGGGTGGGGGCTTCGCTAGGGTCGAGGGATGGCCATCTCGTCGAACACTCCCGAGGCGAAGCTGCCGGAGCTGAGCGTCCGGGAGCGCGAGCTGCTCGACTTCGAGAAGCGGTGGTGGCGGTTCCCCGGTGCCAAGGAGCAGGCGATCCGCGACGAGTTCGACCTGTCCGGCACGAGGTACTACCAGCTGATCAACGAGCTGCTCGACAACCCGGCGGCCCTGGTACACGACCCGGTGCTGGTCGGCCGCCTCCGCCGGATTCGCGACACCCGCCGCCGCTCGCGCGGCTAGGGCGGATCCGGTAGATCTTGCCCTGAGCCGGTCGCGGCGCGGTGTGTCTCACAGGAGTTGCCACGTGATGTTGACCTGGCCCAGGTCCAGGTCGGCGATCCGCTCGAACGCGGCCGCGGTGAGCCCGATCGAGCCGGGACCGCACCCGCAGGTGTCGACGATCCGCACGGTCACGGTGCCCCGGGGCCCTTCGACCCGCATGCTCCTGCCGCACAGCCCCCGCGTCATCTCGGTACGGCTGACGGCGACCACGAGCTGGTCGGCGGTGTCGACCTCGCCGCAGGAGCCCGTCACGCCCGGGGCGGGCGAGGGATCGTAGTAGGTCGCCGTACCGGAGCCGAATTCGTCCGAGCCTTCGTGGGGCGGGGTCGCCGGGTACGTCGACCCGCCGGGAGTCTCCGTGGTCCCGGGTACGACCTGCACCCCGTACTCGGAGCTGGTCTCGCAGGAGGCGTTCCACGCGTGCACCCGGATGACCCGGTAGCCGGGCACGTCGTGGGTGTAGCCGGTCAGCGTCGCCTGCGAGGAGGAGGGGGTGAACTCGAAGCGCCACGCGCCGTTCGGCAGGTGCCGTTGCGGTGCGGGTCCGTTCTCGATCCACACGCCGAGGGCGTCGGAGGCACCGAAGACCAGCGTGGTGTGGGTGCCCTGGCGGACCACGTAGTTGACGGCGTTGCCCGCCGGGCCGTTCGCCCACCGGTTGGGGCCGGTCAGCGTGCCGCAGGAGGCTGCCGCCGCCGGGCTGGAAGCGACGACGGCGCCACCGGCGAAGGTGGCGAGGGCGGCGAGTGCCAGCAGCGAGCTCCGGCCGAACCTGCGGGTGCGTGCGGGGGTGGACACAGGTTGCTCCTCGGTCGCTCGGCTCGGCTTCTGCATCCTGCCGGGCCGCCCTGGTCCCCACTATCGGCTACGACACCCGGGCGGAGACGCATTCCCGATAGCGGCCCGCCACCGGGCGGCAGCCCCTACCGGGACGCCGCGTAGGCCGCCAGCGCCGCCACCTGCGCCGGATCCAACGACGGCCGCACCCGCTCCCGGGCCGTGGCCACATGCGCGCCCGTCACCGTGGCCGCGTCCAACGACTCCCGCATCGCCGCCAGCGCCGCCTCCCGCAACAGCGCCGCACAGTCCGCCGAGGAGAACCCCTCCAACTCCTCGGCGAGCACGGCCAGGTCCACGTCGTCGGCGAGCGGCACGTTCCTGGCGGAGGCGCGGAGGATCGCGGCCCGGGCGGTGGCGTCCGGCGGTGGGACGTAGACGAGGCGTTCGAGGCGGCCGGGGCGGAGTAGCGCGGGGTCGATCAGGTCGGGGCGGTTGGTGGCGCCGATGACGACGACGTTGCGGAGGGACTCGACGCCGTCGAGTTCGGTGAGGAGGGCGGCGACGACCCGGTCGGTGGTGCCGCCGTCGGTGGACTGGCCGCGTCGCGGGGCGAGCGCGTCGACCTCGTCGAGGAAGATCAGGGTGGGGGCGGCGTCGCGGGCGCGGCGGAACAGTTCGCGGACGCCGCGTTCGCTCTCGCCGACCCATTTGTTGAGCAGCTCGGCACCCTTGACGGACAGGACGTTCGCCTTCCCGGTGCCGGCGATGGCCTTCACCAGGAACGTCTTCCCGCAGCCGGGCGGCCCGTACAGCAGGACGCCGCGCGGGGCGTCGACGCCGAGCCGGGCGAACGTGTCCGGGTACGTCAGCGGCCACAGCACGCTCTCGGTGAGCACCTGTTTGACGTCGGCCATGTCGCCGACCTCGTCGAGGGTGATCCGGCCGAGGTCGAGGGTCGACTGCCCCATGGAGCTGGGCCGGACGACTTCGAGGGCGGCGTCGAAGTCGGCCTGGGTGACCTGGGGCGCGGCCCCGCCCCGGACCCGCAGGGCGGCCCGGACCCCGGCCTCGCGGGTGAGGGCGGACAGGTCGGCGGCGACGAAGCCGGGGGTGCGGCCGGCGACGTCGTCGAGCAGCACGTCGGGGGCGAGCGCGACGCCCCGGGTGAGGACGTCGAGGAGTTCGCGGCGGCCGATCGCGTCGGGGAGCGGTACGGAGATCTCGTGTTCGAGCAGGCCGGGGCCGCGCAGGCCGGGTTCGAGGTCCTCGGGACGGCTGGTGGTGCAGATGACGGCCCGGCCGCGCCCGACCCGGTCGACGATCAGGGACCGGAACGCGGTGGCCAGCCCGCCGGACAGGGCATCCACATCGGACACGAGCAGGATGCCCTCGGACCTGCGGAGCGCGGCGAGGGCGTCGTTCGGCGGCTGGGCGGCGAGTTCTGGGCCCCAAAGGGTGGTGACCCGAGCCTTCAGGGAGTGCGCGACGGCTCTGACCAGTGTGGACTTGCCCGACCCGGCCGGCCCGGTGATGAGGACGCCGAGTGACACGTCGGTACCGAGGGAATCGAGCACTTCGCGGTGGTGCAGGCCGAGGTCGAGGAGTTCGGTGAGCTGCTGGGCCTGGCCGCGCAGCCCGGCGAGCTCGATCTCCTCGGCGGCCGGGCCGGCGGGTTCGGGGGCGGACGGCGAGTGGGTGGCGTGCCCGTCGCGCCAGCCGACGACGGTGTCCATGGTGACCAGGCCGGTCGGCCCGGGCTCGACGGCCGTGACGGTGAGCAGCACCGTTGTCCAGGCGAGGCCGACCCGGTTGGCGAGGCTCTGCCGGGCGCCGGACGCCACGTCGTGCGGCAGCAGGGACACGTTGTCGTCGAGGGTGGCGACCTTGCCGAGCAGGGCGAGGCGGAGCATCTCGGGGGAGACCGAGGCCATGATCTCCGGCTCGCCGGCGACGGTGATCCGCCGGGCGGCCTCGACGGGCAGCGCGGACACGGTGACCGAGGAGCCGTCGCGCGCGCCGAGGTTGCCGAGCATCAGGTCGTCGGCGTGCAGCAGGCCCCGGGCGGTGCCGGGCTCGGCGAGGGCCGCGATGCCGGCGGTCTCCCGGCGCCCGACGAGCCGGATCGGGTCACCGGGCCGCAGCCCGAGGGCGGTGAGCACCTCGGCGTGCAGCCGGACGATGCCCCGGCGGGCGTCGAGGGCGGCGGGGCGCAGGCTGGCGGTCAACGTCAGGGCTTCGGTCACGCCCCGAGACTAGCCGCCTCCCGCCGCCCCGGGAGGGGCCAGAAACGAAACCCCTCAACCCACCAGACGGGTACGAGCCCCCGCGCGCCCACCCGCGCTCCCCGCGCCCCGCGTACCCCCGGGGCCGGCCGGTGCCGCGCCGCGCCCACAGGGGCGTCCAACTCGCCACGGGCAGGAATCGGCCCCGCCAACGGGGCCAGGCCCGTGCGCCTGTCCGCGCTCCCCGCGCCCCGCGTGCCTCCGGGGCAACAGACTCCGCGACGCCCCCCGGGTGTGGGCTGGACAGGGCCCCTCCCCGGCACGAGGCAAGGGCCCATTGCCGCCACGCCCACCACCAGCCCGGCGTCGGCCATTCCCGTCACCCGAGTACGGGCCCCGCGCCCATCACGCGCCCGTGCGGTCCACCACCCGGTTGCCGTCCAGCCACACGCCCCGGATCGACTCCTTGAGCGCGCCCTTGGCCCCGGCGTGCGCGAGCGCGTCGCCCTCCACGAGTACCAGGTCGGCCTTCTTGCCCGGTGCGATCGTGCCCAGGGAATCGGCCACGCCCAGCAGGTCGGCGGCCGAGCCGGTGCCGGTGTGCAGGGCGGCGGCCGGGGTCATGCCGGCCTCGATGAGGAGCCGGAACTCGTCGAGGTTGTCGCCGTGCGGGCCGACGCCGGAGTCCGTACCCATCGCGATCTTCACGCCCGCCGCGACGGCGCGCTCGACGGCGGCCGTGTGCTGGTCGACCACCATCAGGGCCTTCTCGATCACCTCGGGCAGCAGGCCGCCGCCGTCGGCCGCGATCCGGAGCACCATCTGGGGGGCGAGCATCGTCGGGACCAGCCAGGCGTCGCGCTCCAGCAGCAGGGCCACGCCCTCGTCGTCGAGGTAGATGCCGTGCTCGACGGAGCGGACCCCGTTGCGCAGCGCCACCTTGATCCCGTCGGCGGCCTGGGCGTGGGACATGACGTACTTGCCCGCCGCCGCGGCCTCCTCGACCATCACCGCGACCTCGGCGTCCCGGAAGTGGCCGTGCCGGGGGTCGTCGCGCGGGGACAGTACCCCTCCGGAAGTCATGATCTTGAGAACGTCGGCCCCGGCGCGGAGCATCTCGCGGGTCTTCTTCCGGGCCTCGTCGGGCCCGTCGCAGATCCCGTGCGGGCGCCCCGGGTGCGCGGGGAACAGCTTCACGGAGGTACCGCACGGCATCCAGCCGTCCCCGTGCCCGCCGGTCTGGCTGAGCGCGTTGACGGAGATCTGCATCCTCGGTCCGGCGACGAGCCCGCGCCGGACGGCCTCCTTGACGCCCAGGTCCGCGCCCCCGGCGTCGCGCACCGAGGTGATGCCGCAGTCCAGGGTGGCCCGCAGGTTGTGCACGGACTCGTAGAACGGCAGCGAGAACGGCCTGGCCAGCCCCTTGAGGTAGTCCACACCGGAGAACATCACGTGCACGTGGCAGTCGAAGAAGCCGGGCAGCAGGGTGTGGCCGGTCGCGTCGATGGCGACATCGCCGTCGAGGCCGACGCCGACCTCGACGATCGTGTCCCCCTCGACGACCACGTCGGCGGGGGAGGGGGCAGCGCCGGTGCCGTCGAACACGACACCGCCGTGGATCAGGGTCCGGGTCATCCGTTGTTCATAGCGGCTCGCGCCGCCTCGACGCCACCCCACTGGTCCCAGATCGTCCAGGTGCTGCCGCCCGGGTACACCTCCACGCCGTTGTCGGGGCCGAGTTGGACCCGGCGGCCCGGGTACGCGCGGGTGGCTGTCTTCACGTCGCGTTCGTCGAAGGCGCCGGAGAAGATGATCGCGCCATCGATGAGTTCGCATTTCGTGGCGCCGGTCGGCCAGCGCTGTTCGAAGGCGTCCGTTTTGAACGGCTCATGGGGCGGGGGGAGGTCAGGGCCAAGCATGTGGGAGATTTAACCGTATTTTTTTAGCCGACGCCATCGCGCCGCGTACAGTCGCCACCATGCGCTTGATCGGTCGCCATCGCCTGTGGGCGCTCGCACTCGTGATCGTCCTCCTGGGCGGCCTCTCCTGGTGGTACTTCTCGGATGACGAAGCCGACTACCGCACCACCGACGCCCAGCTCCCCGTCAACGGCGTCACCCTCGACACCACCTTCTACGCCCAGGCCTCCGGCAAGGCCCCGCTGATCCTGCTCGCGCACGGCTTCGGCGGCTCGAAGAACTCCGTCGCCGACTCCGCGAAGGAACTCGCCGGCCGGGGCTACAACGTGCTGACCTGGACCGCCCGGGGCTTCGGCCGGTCCACGGGCGAGATCCACCTCAACGCGCGCGACTTCGAGATCAAGGACGCCCAGGGCCTGATCGACTGGGCCGCGCAGCGCCCGTCCGTGGCGCTGGACGCGGCCGGCGACCCGAAACTGGGCGTCGTCGGTGGGTCGTACGGCGGGGCGCTGGCACTCAACCTGGCCGGCGTCGACAAGCGGGTGGACGCGATCGTCCCGCAGATCACGTACAACGACCTGGCCCGGTCGCTGCTGCCCGACGGTTCCGGCGGCCCGCCCGAGAACGGCGTGCTGAAGAAGGGCTGGGTCGGCGTCCTGTTCGGCTCCGGTTCGGGGTTCTCCCTCGGCGGCGCCGGCAACGGTGCCCCGGCGCGCACCGTCCCCGGCGACCCGCAGTGCGGCCGGTTCGCCAAGGACGTCTGCGCGGCGTTCCTGGACACCGTGACCACCGGCCGGGCCACCCCCGAGACCGTGAAGCTGCTCCGCGAGGTCAGCCCCAACGCGATCGCCGGCCAGATCACCGCCCCGACCCTGCTGATCCAGGGCATGGCCGACTCGCTGTTCCCGCTGCCCGAGGCCGAGGCCAACGCGAAGGCCATCACCAGCGCGCCCGTGCGCCTGGCCTGGTTCTCCGGCGGGCACGACGGCGGGGTCGGTTCCAACGCCGACCGGGACCGGGTCAAGTTCCTGACCGTCCAGTGGCTCGACCACTACCTGCTCAAGCAGGGCGACGCGCCGGGTACGTCGTTCACGTACAGCCGGGTGACCGGGGTCAGCGCGCAGGAGCGGGGGCTGACGACGACGGGCTTCAAGCTCGACGCGTACCCCGGGCTCGACGGCTCCCCGCGCTCCGTCGACATCACCGGCCGCGAACAGCGGATCGCCAGCCCGCCCAACGGCGTACCCTCCGCGATCTCGGTCCTGCCCGGCCTGTCCCTCGGCGGCACCGGCCTGACCAGCGTCGAGATGACCGGCCAGAACGCGGCCTTCGAATCCGAACCGCTGACCACGGCGGCGGACGTCGTCGGCACCCCGAGCGTGCAGCTGCGCGTCGCGTCCCCGACGGGCGAGGCGGTGCTGTTCGCCAAGCTGTACGACGTCAGCCCCAACGGCCAGGCCTCCCTGCCCAACGGCCTCGTCGCCCCGATCCGGCTCTCCGGCCTGTCCGCCGACCTCGCCACCGCCCAGCCGGTCAACGTGACCCTGCCGGCGATCTCCACCCGGATCGACGTCGGGCACCGGGTGCGCGTCGTGATCGCGACGTCCGACCAGTCCTACCAGGGCCCGGTCCAGCCGGTCGTCTACACCGTGGCCGCCGGCACCGCCGTCGCCCTGCCCACCGCCGCCGGCACCCCGCTGATCACGGCGGAGACCCCGCTGCTGATCGGGCTCGCCGTCCTGGTGGGCCTGATCCTGCTCGGCATCCTGGCGGCCGTCCTGATCGCCCGGGCCCGGCACCGGGGCCGCGACCGCGCGGTCGTCGCCGAGTACGCCGACACCCCGCTGGTCATCAAGGGCCTCCGCAAGGAGTACGCGGGCGGCTACGTCGCGGTCCGCGACATCAGCCTGACCGTGCAACGCGGCCAGGTCGTCGGCCTGCTCGGCCCCAACGGCGCGGGAAAGACCACCTCTCTGCGGGTACTGATGGGCCTCACCCGCCCCAGCGCCGGCCAGGTCCTGGTCTTCGGCCACCAGCTCATCCCGGGCGCCCCCGTGCTGTCCCGGCTCGGCGCGCTCGTCGAGGGCCCCGGCTTCCTCCCGCACCTGTCGGGCATGGCGAACCTCCGCCTGTACTGGCAGTCCACCGGCCGCCCCGCCGAGGACTCCCGCCTCGAAGAGGTCCTGGAGATCGCCAACCTCGGCAAGGCCATCCACCGCAAGGCCCGCACCTACTCGCACGGGATGAAGCAGCGCCTCGCCATCGCGCAGGCCATGCTCGGCATGCCGGAACTGCTGGTCCTCGACGAGCCGACCGACGGGCTCGACCCGCCGCAGATCGCCGAGATGCGACGGGTACTGAAGAAGTACGCCGTCGACGGCCGCGCCGTGCTCGTCTCCAGCCACCTGCTGGCGGAGGTCGAGCAGACCTGCACGCACGTGGTCGTGGTGAACCAGGGCCGGCTCGTCGCGGCCGGGCCGGTCGCCGATGTGGCCAGCTCCGGCCGGCGCCTGGAGGACGCGTTCCTCGCCCTGGTCGAAGGGGGCCCGGAAGATGACCGCGACTGACCGCCGGGTTGCCCCGCGCGGGTGCCTGCCGGCCACACCGCACCGCTGGGCGCTGACCGCGCCAGTCCTGAGCACCACGACCCCCGCCGCGTCCATCCCCCGCCTCCAGGAGGTGCCCCGGTGACCACCGTGACCGAGACCGACGGCCGCGCCACCGGCTGGCACGCCCACCGCACCCTGCGCTACGGGGTGGAGTTCCGCCGGCAGCTGACCCGCCGCCGTACCAAGATGGCGTTGGGTTTCCTGACTCTCCTGCCGTTGCTGCTGGCCGGCGCGTTCAAGCTGAACCCGGGCGGCAACCAGTCGACCCGGCAGAGCGCGTACGGCAGCCTGGTGGATCTGGCCACCGGCAGCGCCCTGAACTTCACCATCTTCTCGCTGTTCGTGTCGTCCACGTTCCTGCTGATCGTGGTGGTGGCGCTGTTCTGCGGGGACACGATCGCCAGCGAGGCGAGCTGGGGGAGCCTGCGCTACCTGCTGGCCGTCCCGGTGCCCCGGTCGCGGCTGCTCGCCGTGAAGCTGTCGGTGGCCCTGACCTACTGCGCCATCGCGGTGCTCCTGCTGGCCGGCAGCGCGACCCTGTTCGGCTGGATCTTCTTCGGCTGGCACGACCTGGGCACCCCGCTGGGCGGCGTCCTCCCGGCCAGCACCGGCACCGGCCGGGTCCTCGGCGTCGTCGCCTACCTGGCGATCCAGCTGCTACCGATCGCCGGCCTGGCCTTCCTGCTGTCCGTGAGCACCGACGCGCCCCTCGGAGCCGTCGGCGGCGCGGTCCTGTTGCAGATCATCGCGAACATCCTCGACGCGGTGACCGCCCTCGGGGACCTGCGCAACTGGCTCCCCGGGCACTACGACACGGGCTGGCTCGGCCTGCTGGCCAGCCCCATCCAGACCGAGGACATGATCCGGGGCACGATCTCCGCCCTGCTGTACGTCACGATCTTCGTGGCGCTCGGCTGGTGGCGCTTCCTCCGCAAGGACGTGGTGAGCTAGCCGGCCCTCTGCCCCGGCTCCGGCTCGGTCGCCGGGCCGGGCAGCGGCCCTGCACCGGAGGTCGGCTCCAGCCCGGGGCCGGACGCCGGTCCGGATATCGGCGCGACCGCGCCAAAACCGGGCTCCGACCTGAAGCCTTGCTCGGACTCCGACCCGACTGCGGCCCCGAACCCTTGCCCCGGCGCGGGCCCGGCGTCTGGCCCGCTTTCGGGCGCCCATTCCGACCCGGCCACCGGCCCGACCGCTGTCCCAAAGCCTGGCCCCGACACAGGCCCAGCGGGCACCCCGAACCCGGGTCCGGACACCGGCCCGGCGACAGCCCCGAAGCCTTGCCCCGAAACGGGCCCGATCGGCGTCCCGGGCCCAGCCCCGACGACGCCCCCGGCCGCAGCCGTCCGCCGCAGCATGAACAGGAACACCGCCACCACCCCGGTCCCCACCGCGACCAGCGCGCACAACGCGATCACCAGGCTCGGCACGGCCGAACTCCCCGGCGTCTGCCCGGCCAGCCTCCGATATTCCCAGGCCTGCTGGTGACTGGGGGAGGCCTTGAGGACCGCGTCGAAGTACTCGATGGCGGACTTGTGGTGGCCGGCGTAGTACTGCTTGAGCCCGGACCGGTAGTTGCGGTCCACCGGCCCCAGCCCGTTGGGGATCTCCTTGCCGCGCAGCACCCCCGCGACCAGCGAGGACGCGGCCATGAAGTTGAACGCCTGCGGTTCGCCGGCCGGCGCGGAACTCACGAGGCCGATCACCCGGCCGGACTGGTCCACGACGGGCCCGCCGCTCATGCCCCCGGTGGAGGCGGCGCTGACCTCGTAGAAGGGGACGCCGGCGATGGTGCGGCGGTTGCTGATCCGGCCGTCCTTGGCGCTCGGTTCGAGGGTGGGGTCGCTGATCCGGTCGGCGGAGCCGGGGAAGCCGATGGCGAGGATCGGGGTGCCGACGGGCAGGTCGCTGCCGTCGATGATCTCCAGGGCGGGGAGGCGGCCCCGTTCGACCTTGAGGACGGCGACGTCGCCCCGGCTGTGCGGCAGGATGTGCACGACCTCGGCGGGCAGCGGGTCGTCCACGGTCCGATCGTCGACCCGCACGCCCCGGTGCACGACGACCTCGCGACTGACGGGGCTGTCCTTCTCGGGGCCCTCGGCGACGGCGCGGTCGAGCAGCGCGGCCACGGCCTTGTTGTTGTCGCCGACCCGGCCGACGGCGGCCAGCTCCTGGGCGACGATCCCGAACAGGGCCCGGCCGATGCCCTCCGCCCCGGGGTCCACGCAGTGCCCGGCGGTGACGAGCAGGCCGTCGGCGTGCACCCCGAACCCGGTGCAGGAGCTGACGATCCGATAGCCGTCCTTGCCGCCGAACACCTCCCCGGTCTTCGTGTCCCGCACCCACGCCTGCCACCGGATCTCCACGATCACGATCGCGGGCCGGGCGATGGCGGCGGCCCGCTCCTCGGCACTGGGCGGCGCGGCCCCGGCCGGTGCGCCAACCCCCACCACGACCAGCCCCAACAGGGCGGCAAGCCCGAGCCGGGAGATCGCGCGCCCCACCCGGCCGCCCACCTCCGTGAGGTGACCCGTGCCGCGCCTCATCCGTAGAACCCGTAGCCGGAGGTGCGGGCCCACACCGAGCGGTAACCGGTGTCGTTGCTCTCCTCGAACCCGGTGGCCCCGCACTTGTAGCGGTCGACCTCGTTCAGCGCGGGGTTCGGTGAGCTGGTCGCGTCGGACTCCCCTTCGGGCACCGACCAGTGGTGTTTGAGGTTCACGCTGGTCCGCGCCAGATACGTCACCGTGTCCCCCGTCGCCGTCCAGGTGAACTCCGCCGACCCGTTGGACTGGAGGCGGAGGGTGGAGCCGCCGCTGTTGGCGGTGTAGGTCACGTTGTCCCACTTCTCGGTGCCGGTGCCGTCGGCCCGGAACTCATAGGACTTGCCGGGGCTGGAGCTGGCGGCGAAGGGGTCGGCGTTCGAGTAGTACTTCACCATGGAGGTTTCGGACACCACCCGCCACGAGCCGATGATGCAGGCCGGCAGCCCGACGGCCCGGGTCGGCCCGGGGGTGGCGCTCGGGCGGGGCGCGGGACTCGGCCGCGTCGGCGGGCCGCCGGCCGGGCAGCACCGCTCGGGCCCGAAGCCGACGCTGGCGACCGAGACGGCGGCCAGCCCGATCGCGGCCACCCCGGACAGCACACTGACGAGGGCCAACGCCAGGATCGCGCCCCCGAACCGTCTCCCGCTCACGTCCCGCATGCCAGAATTGTGCCAGCGGGCTACGACACTTTCCACTGTGGATCTTGCTCACTCATCCGTCAACTGTGGACCCCACCAATTCGGGCTCAATACGGGGATTCCACCACGACACGGCGTGTCTTAACTGACAGCTAACCCTTTTTAGGCACCGAAGTTCGTCATTTCGGCGGACAATTCTGTTCCATGAGGCAGCCGCGCGACCTGAACGCCACCTCCGCCGCGACTCTCGGTCTGCTGCACCGTCTGAGATCGGCCACGGCCGGCGAGCTGGCCCGGGCGGCCGAGTCCGATATCAGCCCCTTCTGGGGGATCACCCGCAGCCAGATCTTCCGGGAACTGCCGCTCCTCGCCGGCCGTGGCCTGGTCGGGGCGGGCGACACGGGCCCCCGCGGCAGCGTGCCGTACCACCTGACCGACGCGGGGCGCGAGGCGTTCGCCACCTGGCTGGTCGGGGTGCCGCAGGTCCAGCAGCCCCGCGAGGAGCTGCTGCTCCGGATCGGGTTCGGCGAGCACTTCGGCCCCGACGAGCTGGAGGTCCTGCTCGGCGGGCACCGCGAGGCGCACGAGGCCCGGCTCGCCCAACTGGAGGCGGAACGGGTCGCGATGCTGGAGGCGGGGGAGACCTACCGCCTCGTGACCTGCGAATACGGCATCCGCTACGAGAAGATGGTCCTCGCCTGGATCGAGGACCTGCCCAAACTCCTCACCAGTTGAGCCGCCACAGTTCCCACTGCCCGTCGGGGCCGAGCTGCGCCGTGTAGGCGTGCTGGACGCTGAGCGGCTCGTCCCCGTGCTGGGTCGGCAGCCGGAACACGGGCTGCCCGGCCCGGGTCAGCACCGCCCCGTGGAACCGCCCGCCGGTCACCCGCCAGTCGAGGCCGTCGTGGTGCAGCCGGTACCCCTCACCAGGGGTCATCCAGTGCACGATCCCGTCGAGCGCGAGTCCGAGGATCGCGTCGCGGGGGCCGTTGGAGACGGTGTCCAGAGTGCCGAGCGCGGTCGCCGTGGTGGCCATGGCTTCTCCCTTCGGGGTCGGCCGGGGCGATCAGGGGGGAAGGGACCGCCCCGGCTGCCCAAAACGCTAGGACCGTGCCCCGACGGAGGACCGAATTCATGCGGGTCAAAGCATAAAATCATCATCTGATTACGGTGGGCCCCGACCCGGCGCGCATCGGTTCAGTCCGGCAGTCCCCGATGCTCGTCAGCCACTTCCCGCAGAAACTCCCTCGCGGCGTCGCCGTGTTGCGCCACCCCATGCAGCGACTCGAATAGCTCCGCATACATGACGATGTCCTTGTGATCGCGAACCTTCAGGTCGCCGTGCATGTTCTCGACAACAACCAGCCGCTCGTCATAGATCGTGAAGTGGTGGAGGGTTGCCTGAGGGATTCGGGTGGTCCACGGGAGCACGCTGATGTCCACACTGTCGAGTCGAGACATGGACGCGATGTGGTCCATCTGCATGGCCATCACAGGGCCGGAACAGAGTCGGCTACGCAAAGCCGCCTCCGAAAACAGGAAGCGGAAGTGCCGCCCTGGTTCGTAGAGAATTCGCTGCCTATCGACGCGTGCTGTGATCATTCGTTGCGCGTTGATGCTTCCAACGAAGAGCGGTTTGACGAACAATGAGCGGATGAATTCAGGAGTCTGCAACAAGCCGGAGATGAAGGTCGACGAATAGTTCCTGTATTCCAGGGCTGCTCGCTCCCGTGCTCCCACGTTTTGCTGATTGCGATCCAAGCCGACCTGACGCATGGCGCTCATGTGTGTGAAGCTCAAGGGACTAACCTGCGCGAGTTTGAGGATCTTCCGCCGAACCTCTGTGCTCGCCTCCAGAGCGTTCAGCATAATCTCGACCTCCTCGATGGAAGGTCTACTGAGGCCGGTCTCGATCTTCGACACCTTCGACTGGCTTACGCCCAGCCTGGCCGCGAGTCTGGAACCGCTCAGACCTGCGGATTCGCGAAGCTCCCGGAGGGCGACGCCCAGCTCCTGGCGTCGTCGGAATAGATCAGCCGATTTCGACATGCCTCGAAGGTAGCGCCAGATTGCATCCCACCCACACCCCGAAGTCCCGATATTCGGGTTCCGGAATAAATATGTGTGGCCCCGGGAGGTTCCCCGAGGCCACACAATCGTTGTGCAAGTAGACCCTGTTAGTGCACGAAGGAGCCACCCTTGGCCTCGTTGAGGAACGTCTGCCAGTCCGCGCTGCCAAACACGAGCGTGCCAGCAGACCGGTCCTTGGTGTCGCGGATTCCAACCATGAGCTGGTCGTCACTCGACGACATCTCAACGCAACCGGACTGGTCACTGCGAGTTGACTTGTGCCAGTCGCTGAATGTGGGGTGCGTCATCGCCGTCCTTCGTTGCTGAATCTCTCTGTCGCCTCTTCGAGGAGAGTCCGCGAGTCCTCGACGCTCAGCGCGTGTGACGAGATCTCTTGGTACATCCCCTCGTAGCGGGCCAGGTCCTCGGTGTCGCTGAGGATCAGGTCCACGGAGCTGGTCTCGACAAAAGCAACCTGCGGGTCATCCGGACTTGCGTACCGGAAAAGCGTGAAGCCCGTGGTCATCGAGGTGCGCTCGTAGATTTCCGAGCTGAACGGCAGCACCTTGATCTGAATGTTTGGCCGCTGGCCTATCTTGATCAGGTGCTTGAACTGCTCAACCATGAGTGCTGGCTGACAGGTTCGGCGATGAAGGACTCCCTCATCCATGATCACCGAATACCGCGTCTCCTCGTTGTCGAGGAGCTTCTGCCTGGTCAGACGGCCGTGGATGGCCGTGTTGAGCGCCCCGGGTTCGGTGAACCCCGGGTAGTGCGACAGGCGCGACCGGGCGTAGTCCTCCGTCTGGAGGAGCCCGGGCACGTACAGCAGAGTGATCTGCCTGATGTCCGTGGCGCCCGCTTCGATCTCGGCGATCTGGCGGTACCGCTCGAACATCGGCCCCACCATCGCCTTCCACCAACCGCGCTGGTTGGCGTCGCGGGCCATGGAGATCAGGATCTCGCGCTGCCCGCCGATCACCTCCAACGCGTCCAGAATGTCCATGACAACCGACAGGTCCGGTCGGAGCTTGCCGTTTTCCAGCCTGCTGAGCTCCGATGCCTGCCAGCCGACGAGTGCGGCCACGTTCGCGATGGTCAGCTGCTTGTCCCGGCGGAGCTTGCGTAACTCAGCGCCCAGCCTGCTCCGACGCACCATTGGGCTGTGCCCTACTGCCATTTCGGACCTCCTTGTCCCCGATCGGAAGGTTCAACGAGCGTGGTGCGGCTCACGTGTCGGGTGGTGGAAAAAGCCCATAGAATGCTGGGCACAACTGAATACCTCATCCAGAGGAGCCGAGGGAACGGCCCGTTGACGCTCCGGCAACCGCCACACATGTGGGTTAGGTGCCAAATCCGGCCCGGATCGAAGATCGAATCCGGGAAAGATGGGAAGGAATCCGCGCATGGCGCTGTCTGCAACCAACTCACCCGCTCGATGTCTCGTGTGCCGTGCCTGCGGCCAGGAGTACCCGCTGATCGCCCAGCACGCGTGTTTCGAGTGCTTCGGTCCCCTGGAGGTCGGCTACGACCAGGCGGCGCTGAACAAGGTCACCCGTGAGCAGATCGAGGCGGGCCCGCAGAACATCTGGCGCTACGCCCCGCTCCTCCCCGCCGGCCAGGACCCCGCCTCCCGGGTGACCCTCGACCCCGGTCTGACCCCCCTGATCAGGGCGGACGCGCTGGCGGCCGAGTTGGGCATGACCGGCACGCTGTGGGTGAAGGACGACTCGGCGAACCCGACGCACTCGTTCAAGGACCGGGTGGTGTCGGTGGCGCTGACGGCGGCGAAGGAGCTGGGCTTCACCCGGTTCGCGTGCGCGTCGACGGGCAACCTGGCGAACTCGGTGGCGGCGCACTCGGCCCGCGCCGGGGTGCCGAGCATCGTGTTCATCCCGTCCGACCTCGAACAGGGCAAGATCATCACCACGGCGGTCTACGGTGGCGAGCTCGTCGCCATCGAGGGCTCCTACGACGACGTGAACCGGCTCTGCGGCGAGCTCACGGAGACGGACGAGTTCGAGGACACGGCGTTCGTGAACGTCAACGTCCGGCCGTACTACGCGGAGGGCTCCAAGACCCTCGGCTACGAGGTCGCCGAGCAGCTCGGCTGGCGGCTCCCGGCCCAGGTGGTCGTGCCGATGGCGTCCGGCGAGCTGCTCACGAAGATCGACAAGGCGTTCGAGGAACTGGTCGAGATCGGCCTCGTACCCGAGAGTGGTTGGAAGGTCTTCGGCGCCCAGTCGAAGGGCTGCGACCCGATCGCCACCGCCCTGCGCGACGAGAAGGACCAGATCACCCCGGTGAAGCCGACCGGCATCGCGAAGTCCCTGAACATCGGTGACCCGGCGGCGGGGCCGTTCGCCCTGGAGTCGGTGCGCCGGACCGGGGGCTGGATGGACTCGGTGACCGACGACGAGATCCGCGACGGCATCCAGTTGCTGGCCCGCACGACGGGCGTGTTCGCGGAGACCGCCGGGGGCGTCACGGTCGCGGTCCTCAAAAAGCTTCTTGAGAGTGGCAAGCTCGACCCGTCGGCTGAGACAGTTGTGTACAACACGGGCGAGGGACTGAAGACTTTGGACGCCGTGGCCGATCGCGTAGGCCCGACGCACCAGGTGAAGCCTTCTTTGCGCGCCGCCCGTGAGGCTGGGCTGTTGTGACTTAGGTCACACAAACTACATAGCGTAGTCAAGGCACTGCGTAATGTGCGCTGGTGGGTTGGCGAGTCGTCCGGTGTCCCCGGGCGAGTCGCCACTCACGGTGAGCTTAACGATCGATAACTATAACTTGGCTGCTTGACGACGGGGAAGTAGAGGCAGAGTATTTTCTCTGCGGGAGGACGCCGTAACCACCGTCGAAACCTGTTTCGATGATGTGCTCCGATCTCGATCGGTGCAGCGGTGCCGCAATTTGGCGGTGCTGCTCAAGCGAGCGTTCTCCCGACCAACGTGTGAGCCGCCCCCGAGGACTCGGGGGCGGCTCTTTTTCGTCCGGGGTTAATCGGTCGCGGGGGGATCGTGCGGCGGCCAAGGTGGACCCATGGACATCATCGAGCTGGACACCTCGGACCTGGCCCGGGTCGAGGAACGCTACGCCGCCATGAACACCGTCTGGCACACCGAGAACCCGGACATGCCGCCCCGGAGCCGCGAACAGTGGGTCGACGCCGTGGACGACCCGTGGCCGGGCGCCGGCTACGAACACTGGATCGCGGTCGAGGACGGCCGGATCGTCGGCGGCCTCGTCCTGGACTGGCCGACCCGCGACAACCTCACCCTGCTGGGCGTCGACCTCTGGGTGCTCCCGGACCACCGCCGCCGGGGCGTCGGCCGCGCCCTGCACGCCAGGGCCCTGGAGCGCGCCGGAGCGCTCGGCCGCACCGTCCTCATCGGCCAGGCGCACGGCGAGGCCGGCCGCGCGTTCGCCGGGACCGTCGGCGCGAGCTGGGCCCTGAACGAGGTGTGCCGCAGGTGGGAGGCCGGCACCGTGTCCGAGGCCGACCTCGACGCCCTGCTCGCCGAGGCCTGGACGCACGCCGAGGGCTACGAGCTGATCACCTGGCGGGACGGCGCGCCGGACTCGGTGATCGCCGACGTCGCCTACCTCAACGGCCGGATGCTGCTCGACATCCCGATGGGCGACATCCCGGTCGAGCGGGAGGACATCGACGTCGACCTGGTCCGGGCCAAGGACGCGGCGCTCGACGTGCGCAAGCGGCGGCGGTACAACGCGGGGGTGCTGCACGGGGGCCGGCTGGTCGCGTACACGACGATTGCCCTTGATCATGGTTTCGACGACTTCGGCTGGCAGTGGATCACCATCGCACACCCGGAGCACCGGGGTAAGCGGCTCGGCACGATCGTGAAGCTCGCCAACCTGGCTTTCGTCCGCTCGGAGGTGCCGGAACTGCGCACCCTCTACACCTGGAACGCCGACGAGAACCGGCACATGATCGCCGTCAACGAGGCGATGGGATTCCGGGTCCGCAAGATCGATCAGGAGTACAAGCAGGTGTTGGCATAATTCGGTCGCGGCGTCGGTCCGGGTTCGTCAGTCTGACGGGTATGCATATCTCCCAGCTCGACGTGACCGACGACGCGGCCGTGGCCGCCTGGTTCCGCGTGCATCTCGCGGCACACACCCTGGAGCGTGCGGACTTTCCGTTCCCCACGCTCGAACGTGACATCGGAAGACTCAGGAACCCGTGGCCGGGCGAGAGGTGTGAGTACTGGACCGCCACCGAGAACGGTGAAACCGTCGGCCTGCTCGCCCTGTCGATGCCGACCCTCGACAACCTCGACAACATCGGGGCCGACTTCACCGTGCACCCGGAGCACCGCCGCAAGGGCATCGGCCGCGCGCTGTACGCGAAGGCCGTCGAACGCGCGAAGGCCGAGAACCGCAAGAACCTCCAGACCGACTCCACCGAGGCGCTCCCCGGTCAGGAGGAGGGCAGCCCGCACGGCCCCGGCCAGGAGTTCGCCAAGGCGATGGGCTTCCGTCGGGTGCTCGACGAGGCGCACCGCCGGTGGGTACCGGGCGTGGTGTCCGAGGAGGAGCTGGCCCGCCAGCTCGCCGAGGCCTGGACGCACGCCGAGGGCTACGACCTGATCACCTGGAAGGACCGGGTCCCGGAGAAGTACGCCGACGACCTCGCCTACCTCGACCGGCGGATCATGATGGAGTCCCCGACCGGCGACTTCACCTTCGAGGAGGAGAAGATCGACGCCGACCGGGTCAAGGCCGGCGAGGAGGTCGCCCGGATCCGGGGCCACATCCACTTCGCCGTGGGCCTGGTGCACCGCGAGACCGACACCCTCGCGGCCTACTCGGCGCTGGCCACCGACGCCGGCGACGAGTGGCACGCCTGGCAGCACAACACCATCGCCAGCTCCGCGCACCGGGGCCACCGGCTCGGCACGATCGTCAAACTGGAGAACCTGGCCTTCTACCGGGAGACGTATCCGCAGCTCCGGGCCATCGACACCTCCAACGCCGCCGACAACGGCTACATGATCGTGATTAACGAGCGGATGGGGTTCCGCTGGGCGAATACCTGGGTGAACTGGCAGCAGGAGTTGTAAAACCCGCCTAATGTTCTTTTATGTGGGTGAAGCTAGCTAGTGTGCTGGTCGGGGTCATTACGGTGGCTCCGACCCCTGCTTTCGCGGCCGACGACCCGCCCTTCCAGTCCCGGGTGTACGCGACCCGCGAGGGGCTCGTCGGCAAGAACACCGCCAACGGACACGTCATCACCTCCCACGACCACTTCGTCGCCCTCCCGTCCCGTCGGGGCCTGTCGGCCAAGGGTGGCGGCGACCGCAGCGTGCAGGTGTGCTCCGACAACGGCCGGTGCGAGTACGCGCCGGTGTGGGACGTCGGCCCCTGGAACACCCACGACGACTACTGGAACCCCGACCGGCAGGAATGGGGCGACCTGCCGCACGGCACCCCGCAGGCCCAGGCCGCCTACTACGACGAGTACAACGCCAAGAAGGACGAGTTCGGCCGGACGGTCGACAACCCGGCGGGCATCGACCTCGCCGACGGCACCTTCTGGGACGGCCTCCGGCTCACCAACAACGCCTGGGTCACCGTGACCTTCCTGTGGACCGGGCTGTCCCCGGGCGCCGGCAAGGCCGAGACGCTGCTCAACCTGCGGTCCGGGCCCGGGACGGACCACGCGGTCGTGGGGCTCGCCGCGCCGTACGCGGTGCTGCCGCTGGAGTGCCAGACCCGGGGCGAGCAGATCGGCTCCACGGACCGCTGGGACAAGCTCTACGGCGGCCAGTACGTCACCCACGCCTACGTCACCGACCAGGTCGAACCCCCACCCTGCTGACCCGTCCATGACACGTTGGTGATCAGATTGCCGAAAGTTGTCACAGTCGGGGCATGATGGTGGGCATGACTGCGGACCTCTTCGCCACACACAGCGACAAACTCGACGCCGCGCTCACCGCGATCCGGGAGCGGGGCTACTGGTCGGCCTACCCCGAATCGCCCAGCCCCCGGGTGTGGGGCGAGACGGCCGCCGCGGACGGCAAGGCTGCCTTCGAGGCGTACCACAACGCGGACTTCCCGCTCGACGGCGCCGAGCGGGTCGCCACCGAGACCAGCCCGTTCGGGGTCGACCTCGGCATCCGCTACCCGCACACCGACGCCGACACCCTGGTCTCCCGGGGCCAGGAGGCGCTGCCCGCGTGGCGCGCCGCCACCCCGCAGACCCGGGCCGGCGTCACGCTGGAGATCCTCGACCGGCTCGCCAAGAACACGTTCGAGCTGGCCAACGCCGTGCAGTTCACCACGGGCCAGGCGTTCGTGATGGCGTTCCAGGCCGGCACCGCGCACGCGTTCGACCGCGCCCTGGAAGCCGTCGCCTACGCGTACGCCGAGATGACCCGGCACCCGGCCACCGCCGAGTGGGAGAAGCCGGCCGGCAAGGGCGACCCGCTGAAGATGACCAAGACCTTCCACGTGGTACCGCGCGGCCTGGCCCTCGTCGTCGGCTGCAACACCTTCCCGACCTGGAACTCCTACCCGGGCCTGTTCGCCTCCCTGGTCACCGGCAACCCGGTGATCGTCAAGCCGCACCCGCGCGCCATCGCCCCGCTGGCCATCACGGTCCGGGTCGCGCGCGAGGTGCTCGCCGAGGCCGGGTTCGACCCGAACCTGGTCCAGCTCGCCCCCGAGGCCCCGGGCGAGAAGCTGGCCTCCGTGCTGGCCACCCGGCCCGAGGTGAGGATCGTGGACTTCACCGGCTCGACGGAGTACGGGGACTGGCTGGAGGCCAACGCCACCCAGGCCGTCGTGTACACCGAGAAGGCCGGCGTCAACACGATCATCATCGACTCGACCGACGACTTCGCCGGGATGTGCCGCAACATCGCGTTCACCCTGTCGCTGTACTCGGGGCAGATGTGCACCACCTCGCAGAACATCTACATCCCGCGCGACGGCATCTCCACCCCCGACGGCGTGAAGACCTTCGACGAGGTCGCCGCCGGGATCGCCGGCTCCGTGGCCAAGCTGACCGGCGACCCGGCCCGCGCCGTCGAACTGATCGGCGCGATCGTCAACGAGGGCGTCATCGGCCGGCTCGACCTGGCCCGCAAGGTCGGCGAGGTCGTCCTCGACTCCGTCGCCCACACCCACCCGGACTTCCCGGACGCGGTGGTCCGCACCCCGCTGATCGTGAAGCTCGACGCGGCCGACGAGGACACCTACGGCACCGAGTGGTTCGGCCCGATCTCGTTCCTGATCGGCACGGCCGGCACCACGGAGAGCGTGGACCTGTTCGCGCGCACCGTGGAGGCCAAGGGCGCGCTCACCGTCGGGGTGTACTCCACCGACGAGGACGTGCTCCGGGTCGTCGAGGAGGCCGCGATCGAGGTCGGCACCCACCTGTCGATCAACCTGACCGGCGGCGTGTTCGTCAACCAGTCCGCGGCGTACTCGGACTTCCACGCCAGCGGCGCCAACCGGGCGGCCAACTCGGCCCTGACCGACGGGGCCTACGTGTCCAACCGGTTCCGGATCGTGCAGTCCCGCCGGCACAGCTAGACAGCGCACTTCCAGCGGGCGGACACCTCCGGGTGCCCGCCCGCTCCTTTGTGCCCACAGGTGTATGGCGCAGCGGGTGGTAGTTCCGTCTTGACGGTACTTCGCTGTCCGCAGTACTGTCTGATGCGTGGATACCACCCAGCTTCTCAAAGGAGTGCTCGACCTGGCCGTCCTCGCCGTGCTCCGCGAAGACGACGGCTACGGATACGACATCCTCCGCAGACTGCGGGCGGCCGGTCTGGACGAGGTCGGCGACGCCTCCGTCTACGGCACCCTGCGCCGGCTGTTCACCGCCGGCTACCTGACCACGTACGTGGTCCCCTCCGAAGAGGGTCCGCACCGCAAGTACTACGCCCTCAACCCCGCCGGCCGCACCCAGCTCACCCGGTCGAGCACGGTGTGGCGCGGGTTCGCCGGGACCATGGACAGCCTGCTCGACGGGAAGGCGGCAGCGTGATGACCACGACCACTTCGGGCGAGGCGTACCTGGCGGGGGTCCGCACGGCGCTGTCCGACCTGCCGCCGGAGGTGCGCGACGACCTCATGGAGGACCTGCCCGCCCACCTCGCCGACATCGAGGCCGAGCACAGCGGGACGCTGACCGAGCGGCTGGGCACCCCGGCGGAGTACGCGGCCGAACTGCGCGCCGCCGCAGGGCTGGACCCGGCGGGCAACGGCCCGCACGCCACCGCGCTGGACTGGCGGCGGTTCGCGGCCTTCCTCAGCCGGGTGGACGTCCGGTTGGGCACCCTCGTCGGGTACCCACGGATCATGGATCTCCTCCTCGCTCTCCGCCCCGCCTGGTGGATCTTCCGGGGCTGGGTGATCGCGAGCTTCCTGATGCTGGTGTTCACCGGCGGCGGGACCGGCCTGCTGCCGTTCGGCAACGGACAGCCGCTCCTGGGCCTGCTCGTCCTCCTGGGTTCCGTGGCGTTCTCGGTCTGGCTGGGCCGGCGGACCCGGAAGACCCGCGGCTGGCCCCGATGGCTGCTCCTGGCCGCCGCGTTCCCGATCGCGCTCGCCGGCCTGGTCATCGTCGCGGAGTCGGCGGACCGCAACGCCCCCTACAACAGCTACGACCGGTGGGGCCACGTGCAGGACATCGTCGCCTACGACGCCGAGGGCAAGCCGCTGAAGGACATCCGGATCTACGACCAGAACGGCGACCCGATCCAGATGGGCAACCCGTTCCGGTGCCTGCAGTCGTCGAGCGTCGTCTACCGCAACAACATGGACTGGGCGGACCGGTGGGTCTATCCGCTGTGCCCGCAGGAGATCCAGGGCCCGGGCCCGATCCGGCGCTCCGCGGACGCGCCGCGCCCGTCGACGTCCCCGTCCGGGGCGCCGAGTGCCGCCCCGAGCGCCTCCCCGGGTGCCACGCCGACCCCGGCCACCAGCGCGAGCCCGTCGGCGGTGCCCTGACTGGCCCGGTGCGGGCGCGGGGTCCGGAAGAACCCGCTCCCGTCGCTGGCCCTGCTCCGGTCCTGTCGACCCTGAACCCGACCCGGCGCGCGGCGGCCGTCAGACGGCCGCCGCGCGCCGGGTCCGTCCATCCGCGACGGTCAGCCTGATCCGAGCGGCCCGCGGGCGCGCGGGGTCCGCGACGGTCACAGCAGGCTCTCCAGGTACTCCTCGACGGTCGGCAGGTCGTCCTCGTCGTCCTCGTCCACGAGGTCGAGCACTGCCCGGACGTCCCAGTAAGGATTGTGTTCGGAAGCGAACCGCAGCACCGAGTCGGCGGTCGCCCGGTCGTACGCCAGGACGAGGTTGATCCTCAGGTGCGCGAGGTCCACGCCCGCCGGGCCCCGGGCCGCGGTGGTCCAGTCGATCACGCCCGTGAGCCGCCCCTCCCGCCACAGCGTGTTACCGGGATGGAAGTCGCGGTGGACGAACACGTCCGGGCCCGGGGGCGGACCGGAGGCGGCCACCGCGAGAGCGCGTTCCCACACCGGGTGCTCCGACGGCGGCTCCCACTCGCTCAGATCCTCGTACGGCGCGTACGGGCCGACGTCGGGTACCGGCAGCGCGTGCAGCACGTCGGCCGCGTCGACCAGCTGCCGGAGCATGTCGGCGGTCAGCGGCTCGGCGGTCGGGGAACGGTGGGTGGCGCTGTGCAGGATCGTGCCCGGCAGCCTGGTCATCAGCAGCGCCGGGTACTCCCCGTGCCGGCCCTCGGCGTCCACCGCCACGACCTCGGGCACCGGCAGGCCGCTGCCGACGAGCGCCGTGAGCGCCGCGGTCTCGTTCTCCGGGCTGTGGTCGGGATCGGTCTCCCGCCAGTCGGGCCGGCTCCACAACCGCAGCACGTACTCCCGGCCGTCGGTCGTCGTCACCCCCGTCACGGACTGGGCCACGCCCCCGGTGAGCGGCACGGCCGACGCGATGTCGGCGCCGATCACCTTGTGTAGCCAATCGAGAGTGGCTCGGGACGGTGGTGGTTGTGCGCGCATAAGAAACAGAATCTAGCCGCGATTGTCCACAGTCGCAGCGTTATTTCTACTGTCCGGTTTGTATTAGTGCGTAGGTTGATCGGCTCGTGTAGCGTGCGTTCATCGAGCACCGGGAATGGCTTGATGCCGGCGTCAGCGTCGTGCGGCGTCGGGGTGTTTGGCAGAAGGAAGTGCGGCTGTGGCTGAAGGTAGCGTCAAGTGGTTCAACAGCGAAAAGGGCTACGGCTTCATCGCTGTGGATGGCGGGCAGGATGTTTTCGTCCACTTCTCGTCGATCCAAATGGATGGGTACAAGTCACTCGAGGACGGCCAGCGGGTCGAATTTGAGATCGGTCAGGGCCAGAAGGGTCCGCAGGCGGAGAACGTCCGCCTGGCTGGTTGAGCCATTCGCGGGAGACCGCGCCGAGACGGGGTGGACTACCCATAGACTCAACCTATGGGTAGTCGTCTCGGGCTCGCCGACCTCGTCCCGCTCGGCCTGTTCGTCGACGCCGTCGCCACCGGCAGCATCTCCGCCGCCGCCCGCGCGCACCAGATCACCCAGCCCTCCGCCAGCGAGGCGCTCCGCCGGCTCGAACGCAGGGTCGGCGTCGAACTCCTGATCCGTACGCCGCGCGGCTGCCGGCCCACCGCCGAGGGCGCCCGGCTCGCCGACCTCGCCCGGGAACTGCTCGCCGCAGCCGACCGGTTCGCCGGGGAGGCCGAGACGCTGAGGGCCGGGGCCCAGGGCCGGATCAGGGTGGCCGCGAGCTACACCAACGCCGAGTACGTGCTGCCCGGGCGGATCGCCGCCGCCGGGGACGTCACCGTGTCCCTCACCGTCGCCAACTCCGACGAGGTCACCGCGCTGGTGCGGTCCGGGGCCGTCGACGTCGGGTTCGTCGAGGGGCCCATCCCCACCGCCGGGCTCACCACCAAGCTGTTCGACCGCGACGAACTCGTCGTCCTCGTCGCCCCCGAACACGCCTGGGCCCGGCTCGACGGCCCGCTGCCGCTGGAGACGCTCGTGGCCACCCGGCTCCTGCTCCGCGAGGCCGAGTCGGGCACCCGGCGCACCTACGAGGCCGCCGCGGCCGCCGCCGGGCACCTGATCGCCGAGCCGTTCGGGGTGATGACCTCCACCGAGGCGCTCAAGGCGGCGGTCCGGGCCGGGCTGGGCGCGACCATTCTCAGCCGGCTGGCCGTCCGGGAGGAACTGGCGGCGGGGAGCCTCGTGCTCGTACCCGTCGAGGGGTTGTCCCTGGCCCGTGAACTGCGCGCCATCCGGCTCGCCGGCTCCCGGGACAAGGCGGTCACCGCATTCGTTCAGGCTGTTTCTCGGAAAAATTATATCTAGCCATGCTAAGCAATGTTCAACTACCCAATAGGGGGCGAACATGGCGACTTATGGCTATCAGGCCATCGGCCAACCGACCGACGACCCGCTGGTGCCCGACCCCGCCGCCGGATTCGGCGGCTGGTACGACCGGGTGGTCGGCGTCCTGCGCCGCAGTTGGCAGTCGCTCCTGACCATCGCGGCGGTCACCATCGCCGGCCCCACCGTCCTGCTCACCATCTTGACCAACGTCTCCTACGACCAGAACGCCGCCGACGACTGGAACTTCCGCCCCGTGGTCGGCCTCCTCGCCTTCGTCGTCTGGATCGGCGCCGCCTACCTCGGCTCGCTCGGCTCCGCCGCCGGGGTGTGGGCGATCACCCAGGAGGCCGCCGGCCGGACCGTCACCCTCGGCGAGGCCCTCCGGTTCGGCCGGACCCGCGCCCTGGCCGTCTGGGGCTGGCAGATCCTCAGCTCCATCCTCATCGCCCTCGGCATCTGCCTGTGCCTGATCGGCTCGGTGTACTTCGCCATCGCCTGCTCCCTGGTCACCCCCGTCATCGTGTACGAGCGGACCGCCGGCATCCCGCGCTCCTTCAAGCTCACCCACGCCCGGTTCGGCCACACCCTGTCCCGCCTCGTACCCCTCGCGCTGGTCGTGATCGTGCTGTCCTGCTGCCTCGGCGCGCCCTCCGGCCTGTCCGCCTCGATCAGCGGGGACGTGGGCCGGTTCGTGGCCGACGTCGGCGGCGGGCTCTGGTCGGCCGTCGTCGCGCTGCCGATCTTCGTCCTCGTGCTGGCCGGCACCGTTGTGACCTACGCCGACCTCCGCGCCCGGGAGACCCCGCTGAGCACGGAACAGCTCCTCCGGGAGGCCTCATAGGTTGCACTCGCGGCTGGAGAGTGCTAAACGTTGACCTGGCACTCGTGCACTGCGAGTGCCAGGTCGAGAAGGTGAGACCCTCCGTAGGGTCGTCCGTCGCGGGCACTGACTCGACTCGGACCTTGCGTACATTCAGCCCTTACCCGGGCAGAACGCAGCAGCGGAGGACACGCCACCATGGCTAAGTTGATCGCGTTCGACGAGGAGGCGCGCCGCGGCCTTGAGCGGGGCATGAACATCCTCGCCGACGCCGTGAAGGTGACGCTCGGCCCGAAGGGCCGCAACGTCGTGCTCGAGAAGAAGTGGGGCGCCCCCACCATCACCAACGATGGTGTGAGCATCGCCAAGGAGATCGAGCTCGAGGACCCGTACGAGAAGATCGGTGCCGAGCTCGTCAAGGAGGTCGCCAAGAAGACGGACGACGTCGCTGGCGACGGCACCACCACCGCCACCGTGCTGGCCCAGGCTCTCGTCCGCGAGGGTCTGCGCAACGTTGCCGCCGGTGCCAACCCGATCGCCCTGAAGCGTGGCATCGAGGCCGCCGTGGCCGCCGTCTCCGAGGAGCTGTCGAAGCTCGCGAAGGACGTCGAGACCAAGGAGCAGATCGCCTCCACCGCCTCCATCTCCGCCGGTGACAACACCGTCGGCCAGATCATCGCCGAGGCGATGGACAAGGTCGGCAAGGAAGGCGTCATCACCGTCGAGGAGAGCAACACCTTCGGCCTCGAGCTCGAGCTCACCGAGGGCATGCGCTTCGACAAGGGCTACATCTCGCCCTACTTCGTCACCGACGCGGAGCGGATGGAGTCGGTTCTCGACGACCCGTACATCCTCATCGCGAACCAGAAGATCTCGGCTGTCAAGGACATGCTCCCGATCCTCGAGAAGGTCATGCAGTCCGGCAAGCCGCTGCTGATCATCGCCGAGGACCTCGAGGGCGAGGCCCTGGCCACCCTGGTCGTCAACAAGATCCGTGGCACCTTCAAGTCCGTCGCCGTCAAGGCCCCGGGCTTCGGTGACCGTCGCAAGGCCATGCTGGGCGACATCGCCATCCTCACCGGTGGCCAGGTCATCAGCGAGGAGGTCGGCCTCAAGCTCGACGGTGTCGGCCTCGAGCTGCTCGGTCGCGCCCGCAAGGTCGTCGTCACCAAGGACGAGACCACGATCGTCGACGGCGTCGGCGAGGCGGACGAGATCCAGGGCCGGGTCAACCAGATCCGCGCCGAGATCGAGAAGTCGGACTCCGACTACGACCGCGAGAAGCTGCAGGAGCGCCTGGCGAAGCTCGCCGGCGGTGTCGCGGTCATCAAGGTCGGCGCGGCCACCGAGGTCGAGCTCAAGGAGCGCAAGCACCGCATCGAGGACGCCGTTCGCAACGCGAAGGCGGCCGTCGAGGAGGGCATCGTCCCCGGTGGTGGCGTGGCGCTCGTCCAGGCCGGCGCGACCGCGTTCGACAAGATCGACCTGACCGGTGACGAGGCCACGGGCGTGAACATCGTCCGCGTGTCGCTCGAGGCCCCGCTGCGGCAGATCGCCGTCAACGCCGGTCTCGAGGGTGGCGTCATCGTCGAGAAGGTGCGCAACCTGACCCCGGGCTGGGGCCTCAACGCGGCCAACGGCGAGTACGTCGACATGCTGGCCGAGGGCATCATCGACCCGGCCAAGGTGACGCGTTCCGCGCTCCAGAACGCCGCGTCGATCGCCGCGCTGTTCCTCACGACCGAGGCTGTCGTCGCGGACAAGCCGGAGAAGTCGGCCGCTCCGGCCGGTAACCCCGGTGGGGACATGGACTTCTAAGTCCTTGATCTGATCTACCTCAGCAGAGGGTGGGCCTTCGGGTCCGCCCTCTGCTTTTTGGTGGGCGGGGTCTGTGGTCCTGCCATGGCTGGTGCCTGTGATTCGGGGGCTCGGGGCGTGCTGCCGGTGGGCTGCGTCCGCTGCTCTGGGCTGGGCGCGTGGGTGTGCGGCCTTTGGTGGCTGCCAGGCTGGGCCCAGGGGTGCTGGTCCAACCCTATGTAGACAACGGGCATAGGCCCTATGTAGAGTTCTTGGGGTGGCGGATGATGTGCGGTTGACGGTGCCGGTGGCGCGGGTGCTCGCGGCGTTCCTGGCGGACGTGGAGGTCGAGCGCTACGGGCTCGACCTGATGCACCAGACGGGCCTGGCCAGCGGCAGCCTCTATCCGATCCTGACCCGGCTGGTGCGTGCCGGGTGGCTGGAGACCCAGTGGGAGGACATCGATCCCGTTCAGGCTGGGCGGCCCGCCCGGAGGTACTACCGGGTCACCGCCGAGGGGGCGTCGCGGTCACGGGTGGCACTTCAGGCCTTGCGGCAGGAGACGAGTCCGGCTCCCGTGGTGCGGCCGGCATGGTGACGGCGGGGGCAGACTCGGGTCGAGGTTCGAGCTCCGGCTCGGGTGGTGGGTCCGGTGCTGTGGCGTGGCTGGTGCGGGTCCTGTTGCGGGTCGCGGTTCGGCGGTGGCCGGAGCGCCTGCGGGCCGAGGTCGGGCCCGAGTGGGCTGCCGAGGTGCACGTCATCGAGGGTGGGTGGGCCCGGCTGGCGTTCGCCTTGAGTCTGGCCGTGGCGCGGCCGCCCCGGGAAGGGGCCCGGGGCGACGGTCTGCGGCTCGCCCTCCACGGGGTGTGGCGGCCCGGGTTGCTCATGCTGTTCGCCCCGTTGCTCGGGGTGTTCGGCGAGGTCGGGATGTATGTGGCCATGTTCGCCCGGGGCGCGTTCGACGGGTCCCCGTCGGTGGGATACATCCTGCACGCCGTCGTGTTCCTGTTGTTCGCGCTGATATCGGCGGGGCTCGGGGTGCTGGTGGCGCGGGAGTCCCGCGGCGGGGCGGCCTATCCGGACGGGGCCGGCGGTCCGGGGGAAGCGGGGCGGGTGGCGTCGGTCGACGGGGCTCGTGGCTGGCCGGAGAACGAGACCCTCAGCGGCCGGCTGGCGGAGAACGGATCCGTGCCGCCGGCTGCCGGGGCCGGGGTGCCGTCGGAGCTGGACAACTCGTCCCCGCAGGCGCCGGGCACTCCGGTGACCGGCGACAGATCTCCGCCAGGGGCGGGAAGTCCGGCCGCGGCAGAGGGGAGCCGGTGGCTCGGGAGGCGACAGTCGCCGGTCGGTCGGGCGAAGGTGCGGCCGGGGGCGATGGTCCGTCCGCTCGTGTGTCTGGTCGTGCTGGTGGTGGCGACGGCGGTGCTGCTGGGGGCGATCGAGGCTCTGGACAACCGTGACCCGGGTCGGCAGGTTCGGGTGCTGCACAGTGTCTTCGCGTGGGGAGTGGGGCTGGGAGTGGTTTCCGTGGTGCTGTTCTGGATGGGGGGCCGTCGTCTTCGACTTGGTGCTGGTGCTGGTGCTGGTGCTGGTGCTGGTGCCGAGGCCGGGGATGGAGCCGAGGTCGGGGACCGAGCCGAGGTCGAGGGCGGGGGCGGGGGCGGTGCCGAGGTCGGCGTCGGAGCTGGAGCCCGAGTCGGGGGCAGAACTGGAGCCCGAATCGGTGCCGGTGCTGGGGCCGGTGCCCGAGTCGGAGGCGGAGCTGGAGTCGGAGGCAGAGCCCGAGTTGGAGGCGGAGCTGGAGTCGGGGGCGTGGTTGCGGGGGCTGTGGCGGTGGTCGGGGGGCTGGGGTCGCTGTATCTGGCGGCCGGCGTCCAGGTCGTGGAGCGGTTCGGGGCACAGACCCCGTGGAACCTCTTCCTGTGGTGGCTGCCGGGCACACTAGGCGGCGTGGACCTCGGCCCTGGGCTGTCCGGATGGATCGTCAGCGAAAGCCTCCCGACGTACTTCGACAGGATGTCCTACATACTCCCGTTCGTAACGGTGTTCGCCCTGAGCTACGCCCTCCAGAGCAGCCGCCGGACGACCTGGACAGCCGTCCAGGTATCCGAGTCGGAGGGCCGCGACAGTCCGGTGTGGCCCCGGTAACGGAGACACCTCGGGTAATTTGAAACAATCCTGTCCATGACGCGCGCGCTGCTGGAGATCATCGCCCTGGACGCCTTCGACGCGGCCGCCGCCGAGGCCGGTGGGGCCGACCGTCTGGAGGTCGTCGCCGACATGCGCGCCGACGGGCTCACCCCGTCCGTGGCGACGGTCGCCGCCATCCGGGCCGCCACCAGGCTCCCGCTCCGGGTCATGCTCCGGTCCCAGGCCGGCTTCCAGACCGACGAGCGCGACCTGGACGAGCTGGCCGCCGTGGCCACCCAGCTGGTCGACGCCGGTGCGGACGCGTTCGTGCTGGGCTTCCTGACGGGTACCGGCGAGATCGACGTCCCCTCCACCACCCGCCTCGCCGGGGCGCTCGACGGTCGACCGTGGACCTTCCACCGCGCCATCGACCACGCGGTCGGCCCGGACGCCTGGGACCTGGTGTGCGCCCTCCCGGGGCTCGACGCCGTACTCACCGCCGGTGCGCCGCAGGGTCTCGGCGCGGGGCTCGACGGGCTGCTCGCCCGGGACCCGGCGCTGATCCTGGCCGGCGGCGGGCTTACGCCGGCCCACGTGCCGGTGCTGCGCGCCAACGGGGTACGGGCGTTCCACGTGGGCAGCGCGGCCCGTGGCGAGGGCGGCTGGGCCGCCGGGGTGAGCGCCGAGCGGGTAGCGGAGTGGCGCGCGGTGGTCTCGGGCTGACCGTCGTGTGCGGTGGGCGGGTTCGTGGATGCCCGTGACTACTGGGGCGCGGAGCTGAGCTGGTTCCGCGCGACTTGAGTTGATGACTGCGGGCTGCGGCGTGCTGGCGTGTTGGAGCGCGGGCGATGTGCGTCGAGGGCAGGTGGGCGCCGATAGGTGAGCGCCGAGCGGGTCGTGGAGTAGCGCGCTGCGGTGTCGGGCTGACCATCCTGCGTGGTGGGCGGGTTCGTGGGTGCCCGTGACGACTGGGGCGCGGAGCTGAGCATGGTTCCGCGCGACTTGAGTTGATGATTGCGGGCTGCGGCGTGCTGAAGTGTCGGAGGCTCGGGCGACGTGCGTCGAGGGCAGGTGGGCGCCGACGGGTGAGCGCCGCGCGGGTCGTGGAGTAGCCCGCGGCGGTGTCGGGCCGAGAGTCTCGGGCATGTGGGCGGGTCTGCCAGTGTGCAGCCAGACCGCTGAGCGGACGGCGGGCCCGCAGGCGTGCAGCCGGACCTGATGGTGGCCGGAGGGGCCGGAGGATCGCAGCCTGATGTGATGGTCGCTGGCGGGGTCCGGACGGTCGGGTGCGCCGGGCCAGGGCTTGGTTGGCCGCCGAGGGTGAGCTCGGAGGAGTGGCGCATGGGCGGTCTCCGTTTGGCCGCGTGGTGAGGCAGGCGGGCCGCTGGGGCCGAACGAGAAGCGGGCGGCGGGGTGGCGCGCGGTGCGGTCGACGAGGCGGCGGTGCGGGCGGTGGGGCGGCGGTGCGGTTCGCGGTGCGGGCGGTGGGGCGGCGGGATGGGTAGGGCTGAGGGGCGGTGGGGTGGGGCGGGCTCGCGGTGATGTGCGGTCGCTGGCCGAGGCGAGGTGGGATGATCTTCAGCGCCATACGTCGGAGTGAGGAAGAGGGGCGATTTCCGTGCGCATCGTGATTGTGGAGTTCATGAGCCTGGACGGGGTCGTACAGGCGCCGGGCGGGCCCGAGGAGGACACCGACGGCGGGTTCGCGCACGGTGGCTGGTCGCATCCGTTCTTCGACCCGGAGATCGTGGGGGGCGCGTTCGACGGGGCGATGAGCGGGGCCGAGGGGCTGCTGTTCGGGCGTCGGACGTGGCAGGCGATGGCTGCGGCGTGGCCCGAGCGGGCCGGTGACCCGTTCGCGGACCGGATGAACGCGCTCCCGAAGTACGTGGTGTCCGGGACGCTGGGCGAGGACGACCTGAGCTGGAACAACAGCACGCTGATCCCCGGTGGTACGGCCGTCGCGGACATCGGGCAGCTGCGGGCGGCCGAGGGTGGGAACCTGGTCGTCATGGGGAGCCCGACGCTCGCGCGCACTCTGATCGGCGAGGGACTGGTGGACGAGCTCCGGCTGATCGTCATGCCGGTACTCCTCGGTGGAGGCAAGTCGATCTTCCCCGCCGACGGCGGGTTGCACACGTTCGAACTGGTCTCCGCGACCACGAGCGACGCGGGCGTCAACGTGTGCGTCTACCGCCCGGCCGCGTCGAAGTAGCCCGACGGCGTCGGCACCACCTTCGCGAGGAGGTGCCGACGCCCCGGCCCATCTCGTCAAGCAATGTTCCACCGGCACGGCCACCGGCACGGCCACCGGCACCGGCACGGCCACCGCCACGGCCACCGGCACCGGCACGGCCACAGCCACAGCCACGGCCACCGCCACCGCCACAGCCACAGCCACGGCCACGGCCACGGCCCCCCGCCACCGCCGTGCCTAGCGGCCGGTCCGCCGCCGAAGTTAATCGGCCGCTCCGGAGGCCACCCGCGACGGCACCACGGCAGACCCCGGGTGCCGGGAATCCGCCACGCCCGCCGCCCGGCTGTCACGCGCACAGCGGCCCGATACTGCCCGGCCGTCAGATGCACGGAGAGACCAGCCACCGCCACGCCAACAGCCCACCCACACCGCCGCCCGGCTGTCACCCATGAGCGAAGGAACCCACCCCAACTCTTCCCGCCACCCCGCCTCGGAATCGAGTGCTGAGCGACGACACTTGCGTCACCCTTTCACCGCTCGGCCCGGCTCCCCACCCACCCCAGGAAAGCGCCGCCCGCACCAACCCTTCCCACCACCCCACCCAGCCCACTCCAGCCCCACCCAGCAAGAAATCGCTGGTCGTAGGATCTGCCCGTGGACATCATCGACGGGCACAACGACCTGGCATGGGAGCTACGCGCCCGGTACCGGTACAACCCGGATCTCTTTGATCTCGGGGTTGATCTGACCGCCACCGGACTGCAGACCGACCTGCCCAGGCTGCGGGCCGGCGGGGTGGCCGCCCAGTTCTGGTCGGTGTGGGTGGACCAGGACGTGCCGGACCCGGTGACGGCCACGTTGGAGCAGGTCGACGCGGTGCACGCGCTGATCCGGCGCTACGACGACCTGGAGCTCGCGACCACCGCCGTCGAGGTCGAGCGGGCCTGGGAGCGGGGCCGGATCGCGTCGCTGATGGGCGCGGAGGGCGGGCACCAGATCGACTCCTCGCTGGGTGTGTTGCGGATGCTGCACCGGCTCGGCGTGCGCTATCTGACCCTGACGCACATCAGGAACATCCCGTGGGCCGACAGCGCGACCGACGACCCCGTCGTGGGCGGGCTGACGGAGTTCGGGCACGACGTGGTGCGGGAGCTGAACCGGCTGCGGATGCTGGTGGACCTGTCGCACGTCGCGCCGAGCACGATGCACGCGGCGTTGGACACGTCGACGGCGCCGGCGTTCTTCTCGCACTCCTCGGCGCGGGGGCTGTGTGACCATCCGCGCAATGTGCCCGACGACGTGTTGGGGCGGGTGCGGGACACCGAGGGGCTGGTGATGGTGACGTTCGTGCCGTGGTTCCTGACGGAGGAGTGTCGGGCCTGGGCGGAGGAGAAGGACAAACAGGAGGATGTGCCGGGCTGGCTGCGGGCGAATCCGCTGCCGCCGGTGGGGGTGGCCGATGTCGCGGACCACGTGGAGTACGTGCGGGCGGTGGCCGGGGTGGAGCATGTCGGGCTGGGGGGCGACTACGACGGGGTCGAGCTGTTGCCGGCCGGGTTGGAGGATGTCGCCGGGTATCCGAGGTTGTTGGAGGAGTTGCGGCGGCGGCGCTGGTCGGAGGCGGAGCTGGGCGCGTTGGCGCACGGGAATGCGCTGCGGGTGATGCGGGCAAGCCTATAGATTTGCGACATGACCGAAATCTCGGAGGGGCAGCGGCACGGCGCGCTGCTGTTCGTGTCCGGATCGGCCGCGATCGGCGGCTTCCTGTTCGGGTACGACACGGCGGTCATCAACGGGGCCGTGGACGCGGTGAAGGCCGAGTTCGGACTGTCCTCGGCGGTACTCGGCTTCGTGGTCTCCTCCGCCCTGCTGGGCTGCGCCGTGGGCGCCTGGTTCGCCGGGCCGCTGGCCGACCGGTGGGGGCGGCTGCGGGTCATGCTGCTCGCCGCGATCCTGTTCGGGATCAGCGCGCTGGGTTCGGCGCTGGCGGTCGGGCCGATCAGTCTCACCGGGTGGCGGCTCGTGGGCGGGTTCGCGGTGGGGGCGGCGTCGGTGATCGCGCCCGCGTACATCGCGGAGATCTCGCCGGCCGACATCCGGGGGCGGCTCGGTTCGCTGCAACAGCTGGCCATCGTGTCCGGGATCTTCGCGTCGCTGCTGATCGACTATCTGCTGGCCAGGTCGGCGGGCGGGGCGGGCGAGTCGGTGCCGTGGGGCGGGGCGGCCTGGCGGTGGATGTTCGCGTCGGCGATGCTGCCGGCCCTCGTGTACGGGGTGCTGGCGCTCCAGATTCCCGAGTCGCCCCGGTACCTGGTCAAGGTCAAGAAGATGGACCGGGCCCGCGAGGTGCTCAAGCGCTTCGTCGGCGGCGACGTGGACCTGAAGATGAAGGAGATCGTCCGGTCCCTGGCGGGCGGCGACCAGGCCGTGAACCTGCGGGACCTGCGCGGGCCGGTGCTCGGGCTGCGCGGCATCGTCTGGGTCGGGATCCTGCTGTCGGTGTTCCAGCAGTTCGTCGGCATCAACGTGATCTTCTACTACTCCACGACGCTGTGGCAGGCGGTCGGGTTCGCCGAGTCCGACGCGATGCTCACCTCCGTGATCACGTCCGTCACGAACATCGTCACCACGCTGGTCGCGATCTCCCTGATCGACAGGGTGGGCCGCCGGCCGCTGCTGATCATCGGCGCGGCCGGGATGGCGCTGTCGCTGGGGCTGATGGCGTGGGCGTTCTCCACGGCGAGCGGTTCGGGGACGGACCTGGTGCTCGGCGACACCGAGGGGAAGATCGCGCTGGTGGCCGCGAACGTGTACGTCTTCGCGTTCGGGATGAGCTGGGGGCCCGTCGTGTGGGTGCTGCTCGGCGAGATGTTCAACAACCGGATCCGGGCCACCGCGTTGGCCGTGGCCGCCGCCGCGCAGTGGATCGCCAACTGGATCATCACGGTGACGTTCCCGCCGCTGGCCAGCGTGGGGCTGACGTTGGCGTACGGGCTGTACACCATGTTCGCGTTCCTGGCCCTGATCTTCGTGCTGCGGTTCATCAAGGAGACGAAGGGGCGGGAACTGGAGGACATGTAGGCCCCGACTCATAGGGTCCTCACAGGTCGCGGTGGTGGGGTACCCATCATGCGCAATCCCAGGCGGCGTCGCCTCGTTCTCGTCAACAGCGTCCTGGCCCTGCTGGTCGTCGCCGGCGGCGTGGCCGGCTATCTCACGCTCCGCGCCCCGGCCCGGGCGGAGTCGAAGGCCGGCGTCCGCACGGTCGCGGTGGCCCAGGGCAACGTCAGCGCCTCCATCGCGGCGAGCGGCACGGTCACGGCCGCGAAGATCCTCAACGTGGACTTCACGGCCGCCGGCCGGATCGACGACGTGAAGGTGAAGGTCGGCCAGGTGGTGAAGGCCGGGGACGTGCTGGCCACCCTCGACACCAGGGTGCTCGAACAGAACTCCAACGCCGCCTGGGCGGCCGTGACGTCCGCGCAGGCCGACCTGACCGCCGCGAAGGGCGCGACGAAGGTGGACGCCTCCCAGGTCGCCCGGGCCCAGTCCTCCCTGGTCTCGGCGCAGGCGAAGGCGGAGCAGGCCGACGACGCGCTGGAGAGTTCGACCCTGAAGGCCCCCTCGGGCGGCACGCTGCTGGCCGTGAACGCCGAGGTCGGCGGGGCGAGCACCGGGGGAGGGACGAAAACGGCCTCGACGGGTACGAACGCGGGCACGCCCCTCTTCCAGCTCACGGACCTGGCGAACCTGACCGTCCGCGCGTCGTTCACGGAGGCCGACAGCCTGAAGGTGAAGGTCGGCCAGGCGGTGAGCGTGGCACTGAACGCGGCCCCCGGCCGACCTGCCCCGGGCAAGGTGTCGGTGGTGGATCCGGTGCCGACCACCCAGAACAGCGTGGTCACCTACGGGGTGACGGTCACGTTCGACCAGCTGCCGGCGGAGGTGCGGCTCGGGCAGTCCGCGTCGGTGACGGTGGTGACCGGGGCGAAGGAGGGCGTGCTGGTCGTGCCGACGAGCGCGGTGCGGGTCGCGGGCAACCGGGCCACGGTGACCGTGGTCGACGCGGCCGGCGCGCAGTCCGCCAAGACGGTGCAGGTGGGGTTGCAGGGCGACCTGTACACCGAGGTCACGGGTGGGCTGGTCGCGGGCGAGAAGGTCGTGCTGGCCACGACGGGCGGGGCGACGACGACCCAGAACCCGACCAACCAGCGGGGTACCGGCGGCGCGGGCCGGACCGCCCGATGAGGCCGGTGATCGCGGTCCGCGACCTCACCAAGGTGTACGGCGCGGGCGAGACCGCCGTGCACGCCCTCCGCGGCGTCTCGCTCACGGTCGGGCGCGGCGAGTACGTGGCCGTGATGGGCTCCTCCGGCTCGGGCAAGTCGACCCTGATGCACGTGCTGGGCTGCCTGGACACGCCGACGTCGGGGAGCTACCACCTCGACGGGATCGACGTGGCGGAGCTCGACGACGACAGCCAGGCGCTGGTCCGCAACCGCCGGATCGGGTTCGTGTTCCAGGCGTTCAACCTGATCCCGAGGCGGACGGCGCTGGCCCAGGTGGAACTGCCGCTGACCTACGCGAGGGTGCCCCGGCGGGCGCGCCGCGAACGGGCGCTTGCGGCCCTGGAGACCGTGGGGCTGAGCGACCGGCTCGACCACCTGCCCAACGAGTTGTCGGGCGGCCAGCAGCAGCGGGTCGCCATCGCCCGCGCGCTGGTCACGGAGCCGGCCCTGCTGCTGGCCGACGAGCCGACCGGCAACCTGGACAGCCACTCCACCGACGACGTGCTCGACGTGCTCGACGGGCTGAACAAGAAGGGCGTCACCATCGCGCTGATCACGCACGAGGACCACGTGGCCGCCCGCGCGCACCGGGTGATCCGGCTCCGGGACGGTGAGCTCGCGTGAGGGAGGCGGTGCGCGGGCTGACCGCGAACAAGCTGCGGTCCGGGCTGACCGTGCTGGGCATCCTGATCGGGGTCGGCGCGGTGATCATGCTGGTCGCGTACGGGAACGGGTCGGCGAAGGCCGTGCAGGCCGGCATCGAGAGCCTGGGCAGCAACACGCTGACGGTGCAGGGCAACCGGAGCGCGGGCGGCCGGTCGGCGACGGCGGCGCAGACCTCCTCGGGGGAGCTGACCCTGGCGGACGCGGAATCGTTGCTGGACAAGGCACTCGTACCCGACGCTGTGAGTGTCTCTCCGGTTGTCACCACCGCGCTGACGGCCGTGCGGGAGTCGACGTCGCACGCGGTGCCCCAGGTGATCGGCACCGAACCCGGCTACCTGGCCGCGACGAACACGAAGCTGGAGTCCGGGGAGCTGTTCGGGGTGGGCGACACCCGGCGGGTGGCGGTGCTCGGCCAGACCGTGACCAGCGAACTGTTCGGCCGGATCAGCCCGCTCGGGCAGACGGTCACCCTCGGCGGGGTCCGGTTCACGGTGACCGGGGTGCTCGCGGCCAAGGACACCGCCGGCTTCTCCGACCCGAACGACACGGTGATCGTGCCGGTGGCGGCCCTCCGGGAGAGCGTCACCGGGTACGGCGGCCTGTCCTCGATCCTGGTGCGGGCCACCAGCGCCGAGACCACGGACCTCGCGCAGGCCGAGGTGCTCAACGTGCTCAACGCCCGGCACCACGCGACGGCCGCGAACAGTCCGTTCCGGGTGCAGAACCAGGCCCAGTTGCTGGCCACCCGCACCGCCACGGCGGACACGTTCACGTTCCTGCTGGGCGCGGTGGCGGCGATCAGCCTGCTCGTCGGCGGGATCGGGGTCACCAACATCATGCTGGTCACGGTCACCGAACGGACCCGGGAGATCGGGATCCGCAAGGCGCTGGGCGCGCCCCGGGGCACGATCCTCGGCCAGTTCCTGCTGGAGGCCACGGTGCTGAGCCTGGTCGGCGGCGGCCTGGGCGTGCTGGTGGCCCTGGTCGGGGCGACGTTCACGATCGGCGGGGTACAGCCGGTGGTCGTGCCCAGTTCCGTCGCGTTGGCGCTCGGCGTCTCGGTCGCGATCGGCCTGTTCTTCGGCAGTTTCCCCGCGCACCGGGCCGCCTCGATGCGTCCGATAGATGCACTTCGATATGAATAGGATGGCTATGGCGAACGAGGTGGAGGCCGAACTCGCGGACGCGGTCGCGCGGCGGCGCCGGAGCTGGCGGCTGCCGAGGAGCACGGCGGTCCTGCTCGGGTTGGTGCTGCTCGTCGCGGGGTTCCTCGCCGGGGCGTACACGACCCGGCAGGTGGGGACGCCGGCCACGCCGACGGTGACGAACCCGCAGCAGCAGTTCCCCGGCGGCGGGAACTTCCCGGGGTTCACCCGGCCGAGCGGCGGCAACCCGGGCACGGGCGGCAACCCGGGCACGGGCGGCGTCCCGGGCGGGGGTGGCAACGGCGGCACCGGCGGGGCTCCGGGCGGCGGCGGCACCCGGTGACCGCCCGGCTGCTCGTCGTCGAGGACGAGCCCGACATCCGCGAACTGCTCACCGGCGGCCTGCGGTACGCGGGCTTCGACGTCACCGCCGTCGGCACCGGGGGCGAGGCGCTGCGGCACGCCGCCGGGAACCCGCCCGACCTGGTCGTCCTCGACGTGATGCTGCCCGACCTCGACGGGTTCGCCGTACTCCGGCGGCTGCGGGCCATCGTGGACGCCCCGGTCGTGTTCCTCACCGCGCGCGACGACCTCCCCGACCGGGTCGCGGGCCTCACGCTCGGCGGCGACGACTACGTGACCAAGCCGTTCGCGCTGGAGGAGCTGATCGCCCGGATCGGGGCGGTGCTGCGCCGGACCACCGAGGCGGCCACCGGCCGAATCCGGGTCGGCGACCTGGAACTCGACGAGGACAGCCACGAGGTGCGCCGCGCCGGGCGGCTCGTCGCGTTGTCGCCCACCGAGTTCCGGCTGCTGCGGTACCTGATGCTCAACGCGGGGCGGGTGGTGTCCAAGTCGCAGATCCTCGACCGGGTGTGGAGCCACGAGTACGACGGGGAGGCGAACATCGTGGAGCTGTACGTGTCGTACCTCCGGAAGAAGGTCGACAACCACGGGCCGCGCCTGATCAACACCCTGCGGGGCGTCGGGTACGTGCTCCGGGTGCCCCGGCCGTGACGGGCGCCGCGCGCCTCCCGCGCCCCCAGTGCCTCCCGGCCGCGCCCACGGTGCCCCGGCCGTGAGGCGGGTCTGGCCGGGCGTGCGCCGGGCCCCGCTCTGGCTCCGGCTGGTGGCCGGAGTGCTGGCGTTGGTGTCGGCGACGCTGCTGGTCACGGGCTTCGCCGGTACCCGTCTGCTCCGGCACTATCTGATGGCGCAGACCGAGAAGCGCCTGGTCGCGACGGCCGAGCGGGTCCGGCACTTCCCCCGGCTGACCGTGCCCCGCCCCGGTGGCGGCCGGCAGGAACTGCCCAGCGACTACGTGGTGCAGAGCTACGCCCCGGACGGCACGCTCGTGCAGACCCTCGACTCCGGCGACCAGGCCGCGCCGAGGGTCCGGCCGGGCCCGGTCGACCGGCCGTTCGTGTCCGGGGACTGGCTGGTCGTCCGGGTCGCCGACCAGCGCGAACCCGGGTACCTGACGGTCGCCACCCGGCTGACCGACGTCGACGACACCGTGGACCGGCTGGCCACCATCAACCTGGGCGTGGCCGGCTTCGCGCTGCTCGCGCTCGGGGTGGCCTGCTGGGGGCTGGCCCGCACCCTCGGCCGGATCGAGGCCGCGCTGCTCAGCCGGGAGGCCTCCGAACGGGCCGCGCTGTCCGCCGCCGAGCAGATGCGCCGGTTCGTCGGGGAGGCCTCGCACGAGCTGCGCACCCCGGTCACGACCATCCGGGGGTACGCCGACGTCCACCGCCAGCAGCGCGGCACCCTGGAGCCCGCCGACACCGACCGGATCATCGACCGGATCTCCGCGCAGGCGGTCCGGATGACGGGACTCGTGGACGACCTGCTGCTCCTGGCCCAGCTCGACCAGCACCGCCCGCTCGCCGCCGAACCGGTGGACCTGCTGGACGTCGCGGCGGACGTGGTCCTCGACGACCTGACGGACCGGGTGACCCTGACCGGGGAGTCCGCGCCGGTGGTCGGGGACCCGGTCCGGCTGCGCCAGGCCGTGGCGAACCTGGTGGACAACGCGGTGCGGCACACCGCCGGGCCGGTGTCCGTGCGGGTCGGGCCCGGGACCGTGGACGTGACCGACGAGGGGCCGGGGATCCCCGCCGCGCACGCCGACCGGATCTTCGAACGGTTCTACCGGGCGGGGACGACCCGGGCCGAGGCGTCGTCCGGGGCCGGGCTGGGGTTGGCGATCGTGGCGGCCGTCGCGGCGGCGCACGGGGGAGCGGCGGTCCTGGTGGCTTCGGAGCGCGGCGCGCACTTCCGGCTGACCCTGCCCACGACCTGACCGGCGGGGCCACCGTCAGCGGCCCGGCAGCGGCAACCGTCGGCACCCCGGCAGCGGCCCCGGTAACGCACCCTCAGCGCACCTCCCGCGCCGCCGCCACCGCCGCAGCCGCGTCTACCAGCCCCGCCCCCCGCACGTTCTCCGGGTTCCCGTCGCACCCGTCGATCGGCAGGCTGTCCTTGTCCACCTTCGTCACCGGACTCGCCGTGGACCGCAGGATCGCCGTCGTCCGGTCGATGTCCCCGACCAGCGCCGGGTTCGCCGACCACATCAGCGCCACCACCCCGGCGACGTGCGGGGTGGCCATGGACGTGCCGTCGAGGGCCGCGTACCCGCCGCCGGGCATCGCCGACACCACCCCCGCCCCGGGCGCGACGACGTCGGGCTTGACCCGTCCGCCGGCCGGCCCCCGGCTGGAGAACGACGCGACCTCCGAGTTCCGGTTGACGGCCCCGACGGTGAGGCTCTCCGGGTACAGGGCCGGGACGTCGGCGGCCGTGCCGCAGCCGGGGCCGCTGTTGCCGGCGGCGGCGACGAAGTAGATCCCGGCGGCCTTGATGCCCCGGAGCGCCTGGGACAGCGCGCCGGGGTCGCAGCCCTCCGAGGCGGGGCAGCCCCACGAGTTGGTGAGGACGTTCGGGGCGCGGGTCGGGTCGCCGCCGGGGGCGAGCATGAACTGGAGGCAGTCGAGGTAGTACGCCGGGTTGGCCATGTTCCGGTCAAGGTTCACGCAGCCGATCCACCGGGCCTCGGGGGCCACGCCGATCCCGCCCCGGCCGAGCGCGCTGCCCAGGGTGTGGGTGCCGTGCCCGCCGTGGTCCTGGGGCGTCCTGGAGCCGTTCCAGGGGTCGTACCAGGAGTCGGCGCCGCCCCGGTACGCGTCCGCCACCGCCGGCACCATGCCCACCCCGGAGTCGGACGTGCCGATGACGATGCCCTGGCCCCTGGCTCCGGCGGCCCACGCGGTCGGCGCGCCGATCAGGTCCAGGTTCCACCCCGGCCCGGTCGGCGCGGGCAGGTCCCCCTTGGCGACGCGGAGCGGCTCGGGGAGCGGGCGCAGGCGGGGGCTGTGCAGGATCCGGTCGACCTCGCCCCGGTCGGACAGCCAGGACCGGGTCACCGGGTCGCTGGCGTCGACCTCCACGGCGTTGACCAGGTAGTACGACCGGTAGCCGAGGCCGCGGCCCTTCAGCGCGGCGAGCAGGTCGTGCTGGGTCTCCTCGGCGTGCCCGCGCAGGAACGGCTGCACGGCGGCGCCCCGGACGCCGTCGAGGCTCGCCTGGGACTTGAGGATGACGAACAGCCGGTCGCCGTGGAAGCCGGGCCGGCCGGCTCCGAAGTAGACGCCGGCCCCGGCGACGAGCAGCAGGGCGGCGAGCATCCCGGCGACGAGCGGGCGGCCGGCGTCGCGGGGGACCGCCAGGCCGTAGAGGAGGAACAGGAGGAGCGCGATGGCCAGGGAACCGGCGGTGGCGATCAGGGCCCAGTACCCGATGTCGCGGGTTTCGAGGTTGAGCAGCAGGGACAGTTCCTCCGGGTCGACGAAGACCAGCGGGCCGAGGGTGGCGGCGCCGACCAGCGCGGCGACCCCGAGCGGCCGGTGCAGCGCGGCGGCGGCGAACCCGAGCGGCGGCAGCAGGGCCATCAGGAGCAGGTTCTGCCCAGCGGCGCCGGCCGACGCGCCGACCAGCAGCAACGCGACCCCCGCGACGAGGCCCCCGCACCACAGCCGCCGGGCGGTGCCGAGCGCCCGGAACGGGCCCCAGTCCAGCAGCGAGCCGGCGCACCCGCCCACCGCGACGGCGACCAGCACCGCGAGGAACGTCTCGAACCAGCCGCCGAGCGACCCGGCCCACGCCCAGGGCAGCGCCACCGCGAGCCCGGCCGCGAGCCCCCAGAGCCGCCCGCCGCGCTCCCGCCCGCGCCGCCGCAGGACGAGGTCGCACACCCCGAAGAGCACGAGCTGACAGAACAGCAGCCATTCGTGGTACGCGGCCGGCACCGCCCGGCTCGCGGCCAGCATCCCGATCAGCCCGGCCCCCAGCAGCCAGGCCGTCCCGGCGGCCCGCACGGCCGGCCGCCCCGACAGCCGCAGCAACGCGGCCGGCACGGCGACGAACAGCGCGTTGACCAGCCCGACCGCCACGCCCACGGCCGGCGGCGCGTCCAGCCCGAAGCTGGGCAGCAGATCCGCGACGAGCCACCAGCCGCTCTGGGTGAGCCAGGTGACCCCGACCGTCCACAGGCCGACGAACACGGCCGCGACGACGGACCAGGGCGAGGGTGATTCAGGCTGCATAACCGGACGATATCCGTGGTCAACCGATACCGTGGGCATGTGCGCCGTGATCCGAGTGAGTCCCGCTACGCCCGCAGCCGCCTGTCCCCGGAACGGCGGGCCGCCGACCTCGACCGGATGCGGACCGAGACGTTCGACGTGCTGGTCATCGGCGGTGGCGTGACCGGGGTCGGCGCGGCGTTGGACGCGGCCAGCCGGGGCCTGTCGGTGGCCCTGGTCGAGGCGCGGGACTTCGCGTCGGGCACCTCCTCACGGTCTTCCAAGCTGATCCACGGCGGCCTGCGCTACCTGGAGCAGTTGGAGTTCCCGCTGGTCTACGAGGCGCTCCGGGAACGCGGCCTGCTCCTCACCCGCCTGGCCCCGCACCTGGTCCGCCCGGTGCCGTTCCTGGTGCCGCTCACCTCCCGGGTCTGGCAGCGCACCTACTACGGCGCGGGCGTGGCCCTGTACGACTCGATGGCCTCCGTGCTCGGCTTCGGCCGGGGCATCCCCTGGCACCGGCACCTGTCCCGCACGGCCGCCAAGCGCCGGTTCCCGTCCCTGCGCGACGACCAGCTGATCGGCGCGATCAAGTACTACGACGGCCAGGTCGACGACGCCCGGTTCGTGGCCACCATCGCCCGGACCGCCGCCTCCCTGGGCGCGGCGGTCGCCACGTCCACCCGGGTCGTGGACGTGCTCCGCGACGCGCGCGAGGTCGTCGGCGTCCGGGTCCGCGACATGGAGTCCGGCGACGAGTTCGACGTGCGCGCCCGGACCGTGATCGCCGCGACCGGCGTCTGGTCCGACGACATCGCCGAGATGCTGGGCACCAAGAAGCGCGGCCTGCGGGTGCGCGCCTCCAAGGGCATCCACCTGGTGGTGCCCCGCTCGGCGATCTCCGGCGACGACGGCCTGATCCTGCGGACCGAGAAGTCGGTCCTGTTCGTCATCCCGTGGGGCGGGCACTGGATCATCGGCACCACCGACACCGACTGGCAGCTGGACCGCTCGCACCCGGCCGCGTCGGGCCGCGACATCGCCTACCTGCTCGAACACGTCAACGCCGTCCTCGACCGCCCGATCGCGGCGTCCGACATCGAGGGCGTGTACGCGGGCCTGCGCCCCCTGCTGTCCGGCGAGTCCGACGAGACCTCGAAGCTGTCCCGCGAACACGCCGTCGTCGAGCCCATGCTGGGCCTGATGGTGGTGGCCGGCGGCAAGTACACGACGTACCGGGTGATGGCCGCCGACGTGGTCGACAAGGCCGCCCGCCGGCTGCCCGGCACGCCGGAGTCGCGCACCCAGGACATCCCGCTGATCGGCGCCGACGGGTACGAGCACGCGTGGCAGAACCGCGCCGACATCGCCCGGCGGCACGCGGTGTCCGTGGGCGTCCTCGAACACCTCCTCGAACGGTACGGCGCGCTGTACACCGAGATCCTCGACGTCGCCGACGAGTACCCGGGGCCGCTGGACGGCGCGCCGGAGTACCTGGCCGCCGAGGTCGTGTACGCGGCCCGGGCCGAGGGCGCGCTGCACCTCGACGACGTGCTCACCCGGCGGACCCGAATCTCGATCGAGACCTCGCACCGGGGCGTGGAGTCCGCCCCGCACGCGGCCCGGCTGATGGCCGACGTCCTCGGCTGGTCCCCGGAGACGCTCACGAACGAGATCACCCACTACCTGGCCCGGGTGCAGGCGGAGCGGGAGTCCCAGCGGATGCCCGACGACCAGACGGCGGACGCGGCCCGGTTGGGCGCGCCGGACGTGCGCGGCTACGCCCCGGACCCGGCCTCGGCCTGACGCCCCGCCACCCACGTCGGGGCGTTATGTCGGGAACCCGACGGAACCTGGCCACGCCGGAAAGTTGGCGGCGTCCGACCTGGATTTCCGGCAGGATTGCGGCGTCAGGGCGCTCCGCACGGAGGACCTCGCGGGGGAGCCCGTCCCTCATTCCGGTCAGGTGCATCGACCACGGCCAGTGATACGCAGTTGTGACGAAAATTCGACCTACCCGGAGCCTTCGACTCCGTAATGTGGCGATATGACATCCACCGTTCGGCCCACTGGCACCCTGATCGTTGGGTTGATTTCTGGTGCCATCCTGGGTGCCGTGCTCCCGGTGTTCGGTGCGGTGGCCGGGGTCCTCCCGTGGCCCGGCGGGCACAGTGCCGAGGCGCACCTCGGCTGGCGGTTCGGTCTGGCCGCCGCAGCCGTGATCCTCGCGGCGGCGTTCACCCGGTTCCGGACGGGCGGCCCCGACCTGCGCGCGGTGCTCAGCGCCGGCGCCGGTGCCCTGGTCGCCGTGCCGCTCGCGGCGGCCGCCGCCTCGTGGAGCCGGCTCTACGGCGGGGCCACCGGCCTGGCCGAGGCCGCGACCTGGGCGCTCGGCGGGGTGGCCGTCGGCGGGCTGGTCGCGATGGCGCTGTTCACGGACCGGCTGCCGAAGCTCTCCGCCCGGGACGAGTGGCGATTTCAGGGTGACCGGTCGGCTGTGGAGTGGGCGGAACTCGACCTCCAGTGGGTCAGGAGCCCGGAAGCACTTTCCCCGGGTTCAGCAATCCTCGCGGATCGAGGGCGGCTTTTATCGCGTGATGGACGCGCACGCCGACGGGGCCGAGCTCACGGGCCAGCCAGTCGCGTTTGAGCAGTCCGACCCCGTGCTCGCCGGAGCAGGTGCCGCCGAGCGCGAGCCCCAGGGCCATGATCTCGTCGAACGCGGCCTGACACGCCGCGACGTTGTCCTCGGTGACGACGATGTTCGGATGCATGTTCCCGTCACCCGCGTGCCCGACGACCCCGATCGTCACGCCGTGCTTCTCGGCGACCCGGTCGACGCCGTCGAGTAGCTCCGCCAGCCGCGAGACCGGCACCGCCACGTCGTCGATGATCAGTTTGCCGAGCCGCTCCATCGCCGGGTGCGCGTTGCGGCGCGCGGCCAGCAGGCCCGCCGTCTCCGCCTCGTCCGTGGCCACGTGCACCTCGGTGGCGCCGGCCGCCCGGCACAGGTCGGCCAGGGCCTCCAGTTCGGGCCCGGCGGTGTCCACGGCGGCGAGCAGCAGGGCGGCGGCGTCGGTGGGCAGACCCATCGGCCGGTACGCCTCCAGGGCGCGCAGGTGGGTCCGGTCGATCAGCTCCAGCAGGCTCGGGCTGTGCCCGCCGGCCACGATCGCGGTCACGGCGGCCCCGGCGGCGGCGGTGCCCGGGAAGATCGCGGCGAGTCCGAGGGCCGGGCCCGGGGTGGGCCGCAGGCTCAACGTGATCTCGGTGATCACGCCCAGGGTGCCCTCCGAACCGACGAACAGCTTCGTCAGGTCGTAGCCGGCGACGCCCTTCGCGGTCCGCCGGCCGGTGCGCAGCACCTCCCCGTCGGCGAGCACCACCTCCAGGCCGAGTACGTACCGGCTGGTCACGCCGTACTTCACGCAGCACATGCCGCCCGCGTCCGTGGACACGTTGCCGCCGATGGTGGAGGACTCCCAGGAGCCGGGATCGGGCGGGTACGTCAGCCCGTGCGCCAGGACCGCCGCGCTGATCGCCGAGTTGACCACCCCGGGCTGGACGACGGCCAGCCGGTTCACCGGGTCGATCTCCAGGATGTCGGCCATCGCGGTCATGCTGAGCACCACGCAGCCGTCGACCGCGTTCGCGCCGCCCGCCAGCCCCGTACGGGCGCCCTGGGGGACGATCGGCACCCCGTACCCCCCGACGATCCTGACGACCTCGACCACCTCCGCCGTCGAACGGGGCCGCACCACCGCGAGCGGCACCCCGGCCGGGCAGAGGTCCGCCTCGTCCCGCCGGTAGGTCTCCAGCACGTCGGGGTCGGTCAGCACCCGGTCGCCGAGGGCGGCCCGGAGATCGGCAGTCAGTCCCATACGGGAACCGTAGCGCCATGGCGGACGTCACATGGGTATGCGTGCGTCCCGTGCCCTCGTCGTCCTGGCCCTGTTGGCCCTGCCGGCCTGCACGTCCACGCCCGCGGCCGGGCCCACCCCGGCGGTCACGGCGTCGCCGTCCCCGGGCGCCACCGCCCCGGCGCCGACCGGCTTCGGTACCCAGATGGTCCTGGTCCGCACCGGCGGCCTCAAGGGCGGATCGGACATGTGGACCATCACGGCCGACGGCGGCTGGCGGCGCACCGACCCGGCCGGCAAGCAGGTCAAGGCCACCGGCACCCTCACCAGGGAGCAGCTCGGCGACCTGACCCGCAAGCTGACCGACCCGGCCCTCGCGGCCGAACTCAGAGCCGACGCCCGCCCGGGTACCTGCCCGGACGGCATCGACTACATCCTGAACTCGGGTCCGGCCTCGGGAATCGTCCCGGGCTGTGGCCTGGAGTCCCCGACCCCCCATATCGTCGAGCTGGCGGAATTCGTCGGCCGTGTGACGGCGACCAACTAGGAGAACCCAAGATGCGCACCCTTCGTGTACTGACGATCGCCGGCCTCGCGGCCCTGGCCCTGGCCGCGTGCGGCGCGGAGCCGTCCGCGTCCCCGACCGCCGACACCCAGGTCACCACCTCTCCGTCGGCGTCCGCACAGCCAAGCCCGTCGGCCACCGGCCAGGCCACGGCCAACCCGCCCAAGGTCCCCAACACCTCCGACGCCGTGACCCTGGTCCGCACCGGCGGGTTCGCCGGGGTCCGCGACACGTGGACGATCCAGCCCGACGGCTCGTGGGCCAGCGACAACCGCTCCGCGCAGAAGAAGTCCGGCAAGCTGACGGACGCCCAGCGCACCGAGCTGACCGGGCTGCTCAAGGACCCGGTCCTGGTCAAGGAGCTCAAGACGCCGGGTACGGCGAAGTGCGCGGACACGTTCTCGTACACGCTGACCTTCGGTCAGGAGAGCTACACCGTGGAGAACTGCGGGGAGCCGCGCCCCACGTTCGGCAAGCTGGTCGGCCTGGTACAGGGCCTGACCGGCAGCTGATGGACCCGGGCCGGCCCAGGTTGCTCCGGGCCGGCCCGCCCCCGTCCGCCCCACGGGGCCGGAGCGGCCCGCCGCATTCCGTCCCCGTGGGGCAGCCCGCCGCCGCCCGTCCGTCCACGGGCGGGGCCGTCAGCGCAGTTCCCGCCAGGTGCAGGGCCCGGGCTCGCCGCGCACGATCGACGCGGCCCGGTGCCGCCCCAGGTTGAAGCCCCGCCAGGACTCGTCGTCCGGCAGGTCCCGCAGGTCCTCCCGGACGAACCGCAGCGCGCACGCCCGCCGGTCCGGGGGCAGCTTGTCCAGGGCCGGGGCGGCATCCGCCGACAGGTCCGCCAGGTAGTTCACGTCGATGTCCCCGGTCGCCGCGTACCGGGCGACGTTGCGCTCCGCGATGAACCCGTCCGGGTTGAGCACCGCGAGCCCGACCAGCGCCAGCAGCCCGGTGGCGAGCATCGCGCGGGGCAGCCAGCCGCCGCGCAGCCGCACCAGGGACGCCAGCACGAGGACGAACACCAGGCCCAGCCACAGTTCGCAGGCGGAGACCAGCAGCCGGAGCCGGGTGAAGCCGTAGGCCTCCTGGTACAGCGACATCCGGTGCAGGGCCGAGGCCACGATGACGAGGGTGAGCCCCGCGAGTCCGCCGAGGAGCAGTCGCAGCAGCACCCCGTCGGTGCGCGGCGCGAGCCGGAACACGCCCCCGATGAGCGCGAGCGTCAGCACCGTCACGGCGGACAGCTGCCAGAAGCCGCCGCGCGCGTGGTCGGCGTAGCTGACCCCCGCCGGCTGGTCGCCGAACAGCACGGAGAGCTGCACGGCCACGAACGCGGCGAACAGGAGGACGAGCAGCCCCACCGGCACGGCCCACTCGCCGGTACGGAGCCGTGCGGGCCCGGGCGGGGAGTCCACGGGATCGGCCTGCTTCTGCCCGATCAGGTCCCCGGCCTCCCGCCCGACCAGGTACCCGGCGCAGGCCAGGGCCACCACCGCGCCCCAGAACACGACCCCCATCCGGAAGACCGGCCCGATCTGCAGGGCGGGCAGCCAGCCGGTGAGCAGGTCCCCGAACCGGGCGTCGGCGCTGGCCAGCAGCGCCCCGAACACCACCAGCAGGCCGACCGAGGCGCCGATGACGGCCAGCGGTCGGCCGTTCGGCCGGAACGCCGCGCGCCCGAAGCCCCGGGCCAGCCACGCGAGGCCCAGCGGGGTGAAGGCGAACGGGCTCAGGGCCGCGAGCCCCAGGCGGTGGATCCGGCCGTCCGCCACGGCGAGGATGCCGGCGAGCAGCGCGCCCAGTACACAAAGGATGAACAGCCAGCCGGCGGCCCGGAAGCCGCCGACGGCCAACAGCGCCAGGCAGATCAGCGCCCACCCGGCCCGCGACGGGGCCGGCAGCCAACGGCCGCTCGCGTACCGGACGAAGCCGGCCGCCAGCAGGCCGCCGGCCAGCCAACCGAACCCGGGCCGGTCGAGCGGCACGGCGACGGCGACGGCGAAGGCGGTGCCTAGCAACGCCCACACCAGGGTTCTCGGTGCTCCTTGCGATGCGGTCATGCGGCCGACGCTACGGAGCGATTTTGGGGAAACAGCCGGTCAGTTGTGGAGATCCGGTGGAGCCAGCACGTCGTCGGCATCGATGATGGTGTACGCGTAGCCCTGCTCGGCGAGGAACCGCTGCCGGTGCGCCGCGTACTCCGCGTCGACGGTGTCCCTGGACACCACCGTGTAGAAGTGCGCCTGGCGACCGTCCTGTTTGGGCCGCAGCACCCGGCCGAGCCGCTGCGCCTCCTCCTGCCGGGAACCGAACGTGCCCGACACCTGGATCGCGATCGACGCCTCGGGCAGGTCGATGGAGAAGTTCGCGACCTTCGACACCACCAGCACCTTCAGCTCGCCCTTGCGGAACAGGTCGAACAGCCGCTCGCGTTCCTTGTTGGACGTCTTGCCCTCGATCACGGGGGCGTCCAGCTCGGCGGCCAGGTGGTCCAGCTGGTCGAGATACGCGCCGATCACCAGGACCGGTTCGCCCGCGTGCTTCTCGATCAGCTTGCGCACCACGGGCAGCTTCGTCTTGGCGGTGGCCGCCATCCGGTACCGCTCCTCGGCCTCCGCCGTCGCGTACGTCATCCGCTCGTGGTCGGTGAGGGTCACCCGGACCTCGCAACAGTCGGCCGGCGCGATCCAGCCCTGGTTCTCGATGTCCCGCCACGGCGCGTCGTACCGCTTCGGGCCGATCAGGCTGAACACGTCCCCCTCGCGGCCGTCCTCGCGGACCAGGGTGGCGGTCAGGCCGAGCCTCCGGCGCGCCTGGAGGTCGGCGGTGAACCGGAACATCGGCGCGGGCAGCAGGTGCACCTCGTCGTAGATGACCAGGCCCCAGTCGCGGGCGGAGAACAGGTCCAGGTGCGAGAACGCGCCGTTGCGGCGGGTCGTCAGCACCTGGTACGTCGCGATGGTGACCGGGCGGATCTCCTTCTTCTCGCCCGAGTACTCCCCGATCTCGTCCTCGGTGAGCGACGTGCGCGCGATCAGCTCCCGCTTCCACTGCCGGCCGGCGACCGTGTTCGTGACCAGGATCAGCGTGGTCGCCGACGCGTGCGCCATGGCGGCGGCGCCCACGATCGTCTTGCCCGCGCCACAGGGCAGCACCACGACCCCGGAACCGCCGGCCCAGAACCCGTCGACCGCCTCCTGCTGGTACGGCCGGAGGTGCCAGCCGTCCTCCGCGAGCGTGATCTCGTGGGACTCGCCGTCCACGTACCCCGCGAGGTCCTCGGCCGGCCAGCCCAGCTTCAGCAGCGCCTGCTTGATGTTGCCCCGCTCGGAGCCGTGCACCGCGAGGGTGTCCTCGTCGATCCGCGCCCCGAGCATGCCCGCGAGCCGCTTGGCCTTGGCCACCTCGACCAGCACCGCCCGGTCCGTGGTCCGCAGCACCAGGCCGTGGGCGGGGTCGTTGAGCAGCTGGAGCCGCCCGTACCGCGACATGGTCTCGGCGATGTCCACCAGCAGCGCGTGCGGCACCGGATAGCGGCTGTACTTCAGGAGCGCGTCGACCACCGACTCGGCGTCGTGGCCGGCGGCGCGGGCGTTCCACAGGCCCAGCGGGGTCACCCGGTAGGTGTGCACGTGCTCGGGGGCACGCTCCAGCTCGGCGAACGGCGCGATGGCCAGCCGGCACGCCTGCGCGTCCGGATGGTCGACTTCGAGAAGCAGCGTCTTGTCGCTCTGCACGATCAGGCAGGACATACGGGGACCTCCAACAAGGCAGACCCTCAAGTATGCCTCGCCGGAGGGCTGGCGTCGCTGGGCCGCGTTTTGGCCAGGGGACAGGTAACTTAGGAAACGATGTCTATGAGCCTGGCTGACCACCTGCGAGCGTTGCCCGATGAGGCCCTCGCGGAACTGCTTCGTGCCCGTCCGGACCTGACCGTCCCCCTTCCGGGTGACCTGTCCGCCCTGGCCAACCGGGCACAGACCCGGCTCTCGGTCGCCCGCGCCCTGGAGGCACTCGACCTGTTCACCCTCGAGGTGCTCGACGCGCTCCGGCTGCTCGGCGCGGGCCCGGCCGGCACCCCGGCGGCCTCGCTCGACGCTGTGCTCACCGTCACCGCGCCGTACGTGGCGGAGACCCGGGCCGCCGTCGACCGGCTCCGCGCGCTGCTCCTCGTGCACGGCCCGGACACCGCCCTGCGACCGGTGTCGGTGCTCGACGAGGTCTGCTCGGCGTACCCGGCCGGGCTCGGCCGCCCCGCCGCCGACCTGGGCGACTCCGCCGCCACCGAACTGGCCGCCGACCCGGCCGCCCTCCGCCGGACGATCATGTCCGCCCCGCCCGAGGCGCGCGCCGTGCTCGACACCCTCGCCGCCGGCCCGCCCGTCGGCTCGCTCACCGAGGCCCGGACGGCGAAGACCGACGACTCCCCGGTCCGCTGGCTGCTCAACCGCCGGCTCCTCGTGCCGATCTCCGACGACGCCGTCGAGCTGCCCCGCGAGGTCGGCCTGCTGCTCCGCCGCGACGACGGCCCGCTCGGCCAGCTGCACCCCGCCCCGCCGACCCTGCCGACGAAGAAGCGCGGCGCGGCCGTCGACCAGGCCGGCGCCGGGCAGGCCATCGAGGTCGTCCGGCTGGTGGATGTGCTGGTCAACGCCCTGCCCGCCCCGATCCTCAAGGCCGGCGGCCTCAGCGCGCGCGACCTCAAACGGGTCGCCCGGACGGCCGGCGTCGAGGAGAACACGGCCGGGCTGCTCCTGGAAGTGGCGTACTCGGCCGGTCTGATCGGCGTCCTGGACGGCGGCGGCACCGGCGGCGCGCACTGGCTGCCGACCGCCGTGTTCGACACCTGGCTGGCCGCCGGGCTCGCCGAGCGCTGGCAGATCCTCGCCGACGCCTGGCTGCGGATGCCCCGGCAGGCCGCCCTGATCGGCACCCGGGACGAGCGCGACCGCCCCATGAACGCCCTGTCCGGCGAGCTGGCCCGGTCCGGCGCCCCGGCCCTGCGCGCGGCCGTCCTGGCCATGCTCACCGAGCTGCCCGCCGGCACCGGGGCCGAGACCGCCGACGTGCTGGCCGTGCTGCGCTGGCGCTCGCCGCGCCGGTTCACCCGCCCGACCCTGCTCGGCGCGGCGCTCGCGGAGGCCGCGACCCTGGGCCTGACCGCGATGGGCGCCCTGACCAGCTACGGCCGCGCCCTGCTCGCCCCCGAGTCGGTGGACGACCCGCTGGGCGTGCTCGACCGCGCCCCCGGCTCCGTGACGATCCTCGCCGCCCTGCTCCCGGCCCCCGTGGACCAGGTGCTCCTCCAGGCCGACCTGACGATCGTGGTGCCCGGCCCCGCCTCGGCCGGCCTGGCCGCCGAACTGGCGTCCGTCGCGGTCCCCGAGTCCCCCAGCGTGTACCGGGTGAGCGTCGACAGCCTCCGCGGCGCCCTCGACTCCGGGTACGCGTCCACGGACCTGCACGCCCTCTTCGCGCGCCGGTCCACCACCCCGGTGCCCCAGGCGCTCACGTACCTGATCGACGACGTGTCCCGCAAACACGGCGGCCTGCGCGCGGGCAGCGCCTCGGCCTACCTGCGCAGCGAGGACGAGGCGCTGCTCGCCGAGATCGCCGCCGACCGCCGGCTGTCCGGGCTGGCCTTCCGCCGGCTGGCCCCGACCGTGCTGGTGTCGCCGTACCCGATCGCGCGGGTGGTCGACGCGCTCCGCGACACCGGCTACAGCCCGGTGCCCGAGGACGCCACCGGGGTGGTGCTGCTCACCCGGGCCACGCCGCGCCGGGCGCCCACCGCCGGGTTCGACCGGTCCTCGGGGCAGCCGCTGGAGCTGCCGGAGGCGTACCTGGCCGGGATCGTCGAGGAGCTCCGGATCAGCGACGCCCGGGCCCGCGCCGCCCGCAAGGCCCCGGTGATGGTCACCGGCAGCATCGACGACGCGCTCGCCGTGCTCCGGGACGCGATCCGCGACCGGGTGCCCGTCTGGGTCGGCTACATCGACCCGCACGGCTCGACCATCTCCCGCCTGGTGCGGCCGATGTCGATCGGGGCGGGCTACCTGCGCGCGGAGGACGAACGCAGCGAGACCCTGCACACCTTCGCCCTGGCCCGGATCACGTCGGCGACCCTGGCCTGAAACCCTTTCTCCGGGTACCGGGGGAGCAGCCCTCGACCGGGGCACCCGGTCGGCCGCGTTCTCCCGGAAACGCCGAAGGCCCCGGTCAGCGCGCCGACCAGGGCCTACCGTGCGGTTCGGTCTACGTGCCGGGCTTGCGGCCGAACAGGTGCACCGGAGTGCCAACCTCGGTCATGCTCCACAGCGCCTTCGAGTCCTCCGCCAGCATGTTCACGCAGCCGTGCGAGCCGAACGCGTCGTGGATGTAGCTCGGCGTGTCGTGGAAGCCCATGCCGTCGGTGAAGTGCTGGAACCGGAGCAGGTTCACCTTGTACGGCACCGACCACTCCGGGTTGTTCTTCCGGGTCAGCTCGAACTGGCCGGCCGGCGTCTGGAACCCGCCGCCCATCCCGGTCCGCACGACGGTCGGGCCGAGGACGACCGCGCCGTCCCGCATCGCCCAGACGGTCTGCTGGGTCAGGTCGACGCAGATCGTGAGACCCGCGCCCGCCTTGCACAGCGCCGGGTCGAACGCGGCGATCCGGCGGGCCACCTTCGCGGTCAGCGGGCCGGGCCGGCCCGAGGTCGGCCGGATGTCGAACCGGGTCTGGAACGCCCTGATCGCGGCGCAGTCCCCATCGGACTGGAAGCCGTCGGCGTCGATCGCGCCGTAGCCCCCGATCTTGACCAGGAGGTCCTCGACCTCCTTCTGGTGCTCACCGACCTCACAGCTGCCGGTGTTGCCGCGCACGGGCGGCTCGGACGGGGCGGGTGACGGACTGGCCGACGGCCCGGCGGGCGGGCTCGGCGGGGGCTCTGAGCCCTCGGCTGCCTTCACCGCCACGTCCTGGAACCGCGGGGTGGCCTGGACGGGGCTCAGCGCGTACGCCGTCGCCGTCCCGAGCAGCACCGCGGTGAGGGCACCGGCGAGGATGGCCAGCGCTCTCGTTCGTACACCCATTGTGTTTTCCTCCCCGTTGTGGGTCTGCACCAATATGACGCTAAGCGGTGCCCCACTGGTTGCCGCGGAGTCCGAATTCTTTCGGTGGATTCGCGACTGACCACGTTACCCGGGCCCCGCAAGGTCCCCCGGGGCTGTGACAGACTGACCGGACAGGTGAACTAAGGAGTCAGCATGGGTAACGCCCACCAGCCGGCGCACGCGCAGCAGCCCGGTCGCAAGTCCGCGATCGTCAAGGACGGGCACCTGCCCCTCAACGAGCTCCTGTTCGACCGCGCCGGGGCCCCGTCGCCGTTCGGGGAGGACGTGGAGTTCCCGCTGCCGGTGGAGGGCCTGTCCTACACCCACCCGCACGAGGGCTCGGCCCCCACCCACTAGTGGTGACCCGCCCGCTGGTCGGCTTCGACCTGGACATGACCCTGATCGACAGCCGGCGCGGCATCGGCGCGGTCTACCACCAGCTCAACGCGCGGTACGGGCTGAGCATCGACGTGGACCTCGTCGTCGGCCGCCTCGGCCCGCCGCTGGAGTCCGAACTCGGCAACTGGGTGCCCCAGGAGCGGGTCGCGGACATGGCGGCGGCGTACCGGGCGCTGTACCCGGAGTACGCGATCCCGGCCGTCGACCTGCTGCCCGGCGCCCGCGAGGTCCTGGCGGCCACCACCCCGGTGGTCATCACGGCCAAGAACGCGCCCCAGGCCCGCATGCACCTGGAGTACTTCGGGCTCCAGGTCGAGCACCTCGTCGGCCTCGCCTGGGGCGAAGGGAAGGCCGACGCGCTCCGCGAGCACCGCCCGGTCGCGTACGTGGGCGACCACACCGCCGACATGGCGGCCGCCCGGAGCGCGGGGGTGCCCGCGATCGGGGTCACCACGGGGCACTGCACGGCCGACGAACTCCGCGCGGCGGGCGCTGACCTGGTGCTACAAGATCTCACTTGGCTGGACGCGGCGACCCTGGATAGCCTTAAGGGCCCTGTTATCCGCAAATGAAGTGTGAGGTCCCGCTGTGCCCACCGGTCGCGTGAAGTGGTACGACGAGGGCAAGGGATTCGGGTTCCTCACCCGGGACGAGGGCGGCGACGTCTTCGTGCACAAGGCAGCCCTGCCGTCCGGTGTCGCCGCGCTGACCCCCGGCCAGAAGGTCGAGTTCGGGATCGTGGAGAGCCGCCGGGGCGACCAGGCGCTCCAGGTGAAGATCCTGGAGTCGCCGGTCTCGCTGACCGAGCTGCGCCGCCGCTCGCCGGAGGAGCTGCACAGCCTCATCGAGGACATGATCAAGGTGCTGGAGTCCAAGGTCCAGCCGGATCTCCAGCGCGGGCGGTACCCGGACAAGAAGTCGGCGGCCAAGTTCGCCGAGGTCGTGCACGCCGTGGCCAACGAGCTGGCGGTCGGCTCCGGGAGCTGAAGCTCCCTAGCGCACCGAACACTCCGGGATCAGACCGGCGGCCGAGGCCCTGCCCAGCAGGGCCTCGATCGCCGCGTACCCCTCTTCGCCGAGGTCCTCGGTGAACTCGTTCACGTACAGGTCGATGTGCTGGGCGGCCACGTCCGGGGACAGCTCCTGGGCGTGCGCCATCACGTAGTCCTGGCTCGCCGCCGGGTACGCCCACGCGTGCCGCACCGACGCGCGCACCCACTCGGCCGCCCGCTCCGGGTCCACCCGGTCCCGGTGCGCCAGGATCGCGCCCAGCGGGATCGGCAGCCCGGTCTCGCCCTCCCACCACTCGCCGAGGTCGGCGAGGGCCACCAGGCCGTGCTCCTGGTAGGTGAAGCGCGCCTCGTGGATGACGAGTCCGGCGTCCCACTTCCCGGCGGCCACCCCCGGCATGATCTCGTGGAAGGGCACGACCGTGATCTGGTACTCGGTCTGGGCCCACAACCGGAACAGCAGGTACGCCGTCGTCCGGTCGCCCGGCACGGCCACCGTGCGCGGGGTCACCCCGGGCCGGGTCACGACCAGCGGGCCGCAGCCCCGGCCGAGCGCTCCGCCACACGGCAGCAGCCGGTAGGAGTCGAGCAGCCAGGGCAGGGCCGCGTAGGACACCTTCACCAGGTCGTACTCGCCGGTCGCCGCCGAGGTGTTCGTCACGTCCACGTCCGCGAAGGTCACGTCCAGGTCGGGCGCGCCGGGCACCAGGCCGTGCGCGAGCGCGTGGAAGACGAAGGTGTCGTTGGGGCAGGGCGAGTAGGCGACCTTCACAGGAGCTCCTTGAATGCCGTGGTCAGCGCGGCGAAGGCCACCCCGAAGCGCCAGGTCGAGGTGTCGCGCGGGCCGATCAGGTTGGAGATCGTTCTCAGCTCCCCGAACCGTACCCCCGCGAGGTGCGCGGCAGTCGCGACCCCGAAACCCTCCATCGCCTCGGCGAGCGCGTCGGGGTGCCGGGCGGCGAGTTCGCGGGCGCCGGCCGCCGTACCCGTCACGGTCTGCAGGGTGAGGATCTCCCCGAACCGGACGGCGAGCCCGGGAAGCGGTCCGGCCGCCCCCAGAGCCAGCTTCTCGGCGGCGAACCACGACGTGCCGAAGCCGAGGCTCTCGATCGGCAGGAAGCCGTCCGGGGACGCGGCGCCGAGCTCCGCGGCGACCGTCCGGGTGCACACCACGACGTCCCCGATGTCCGCCCGCCCCGCGAATCCACCGGCGATCCCGGCGCTGATCACCCGGTCGTAACCGCCCCTGGCCAGCAGTGCGGCGGTGCCCGCAGCGGCGGCGGCGATCCCGACCCCGACGGGGTACACCTCCAGGTCACCGGACGCGGCCCGGACGGCGGCGGCCTCGGCCTCGACTGCAGTGACGATCAGGGTTCGCATGATGCGAGAATAGGCGGGTGACCAGCGCAGTAATTCGTTCCCGCACCCGCTCGGCCCGAATTGATCAGGTCTGCGCGGATGCCACGGACCTTGCCCGTGACGCCCTTTTGGCATCGATTCCGGAGGCGGCCGACAGCGTCGGCAAGCACACCGAGGCCGTCGCCGACGGGGAACGCCTCGTCACCCACTTCTACGAGTGCCTGCTCGCCGGCTACCGCGGTTGGTACTGGTCGGTCACCGTCACCCGGATCTCGCGCAGCAAGCACGTCACCGTGTGCGAGACGACCCTGCTGCCGGGGGCCGACGCCCTGACCACCCCCGCGTGGGTGCCGTGGAACGAGCGGCTCCAGCCCGGCGACGTCGGCGTCGGTGACCTGCTGCCCACGGCCCCGGACGACGACCGGCTCGCCCCGGCGTACGTGCTGTCGGACGACCCCGCCGTCGAGGAGGTGTCCTGGGAGATCGGCCTCGGCCGGCCCCGGGTGCTGAGCCGGACGGGCCGCCTCGACGCCGCCCAGCGCTGGTACGAGGGCGAGCACGGCCCCAACGCCCCGATCGCGAAGGCCGCCCCGGACAGCGCCCAGTGCGCCGGCTGCGGGTTCTTCCTGCCGCTCGCCGGCCTGCTCCGCCAGGACTTCGGCGTCTGCTCGAACGAGTACGCGGCCGACGACGGCAAGGTCGTGTCCGGCGACCACGGCTGCGGCGCGTTCTCGGAGCTGTTCGTCGAGGCCCAGGCCGAGCCCGAGCCGACTCCGGGTCCCGCCTATGACGACTCTGCCCTTGACGAGCTCTGAGCACCCGGCGGGCCCCACCGGGCCCGCCGCCCAGCCGGCCCGGACCGGCCGCGACGGCGAACTCGCCCAGCGCCGGCAGGCCATCCTCGCCGCGTGGCGCGACTCCCCGACCCGGTTCCGGGAGGACGCCAACGCGGAGGAGGATCTGCTGCACGGCGGGTACGCCGACCGGCTGCTCGTCGAGCTCCTCACCAACGCGGCCGACGCGGGCGCGACCACGGTCCGGATCCGACTGGACGGCGACACGCTCAGCGTCGCCAACGACGGGGAGCCGCTGACCACCGCCGGGCTGGACGCGCTCACCTCGCTGCGGGCGTCCAGCAAGCGGGAGGACGGCTCCACCGGCCGGTTCGGGGTGGGCTTCTCGGCCGTCCTCGCGGTCACCGACGAGCCCGAGATCCTCTCCACCACGGGCGGGGTGCGCTTCTCAGCCCGGGAAACCGCCGCTACAATTTCCGATATTCCGCATATACGTGCGGAAGCGGAGCGACGGGGCGGTGTACCCGTCCTCCGTCTACCTTGGCCCCCCTCGGGCCCGCCCGCCCAGGGCTGGACGACCGAGGTCCGCCTCCCCCTCCGCGAGCCCGCCGCGATCAAGGCCGTCCTGGACGACTTCGACCCGGCCCTGCTGCTCGCCCTCGACCTCGCCCGGGTGGACCTGCCCGGCCGGGTGATCGAGAAGGCCGAGGAGGAGAAGCACTGGCGGACCGCCCGCCGCGACGGCGTCCTCGACCCGGCGCTGCTCGCCGACCGGCCCGCCGAGGAGCACGTCCGGACGCACTGGTGGGTGATCGCCGCCATCGACGGCGCGGCCCCCGACCAGGTCGTGCACGCGCCGACCCCCAGCTCCGAACGGATCAGCCTGCCGGTCCGCCTGATCGGCACGTTCCCGCTGGACACGACCCGCCAGCACATCCCGGCGAGCCCGCTGACCGACTTCCTGATCGGCCAGGCCGCCGACGCGATCGCGGACCTGCTGGTCGGCGACGCGGCCGGCCCGGCCCGTGAGCTGACCGCCGTCCTGGAGGGCGGGTTCCCGGCCGGCGCGTTCGACGCCGCGCTGCGGGACCGGCTGACGGCCACCCTCACCGAGCGGCCCTGGCTGCCGGGCGGGTACACGCCCCGCGACGCGATCGCCGTGCCGGACGCGGTCGTCGAGCCGTTGGCCGAGGCGGTGGACGGGGTGCTGCCCGCCGGCTGGTACCAGATCAAGGGTCTGACCAGGCTCGGGGTCCGCCGACTGGCGACGGCCGAGATCGTCGACCTCGTCTCCGGCCTGGGGCGCGAACCCGGCTGGTGGCGGGCCCTCTACGGCGGCCTGGCCGACGCCGACCCGGGCGAGCTGGGCGCGCTGCCCGTGCCGCTCGCCGACGGCCGCACCGTGACCGGCGCGAAGGGCCTGCTGCTGCCCGACGAGGACCTGCCGGACGTGTCCGCGCTGGGCCTGCGGGTGGTGCACCCGGACGCGGTGCACCCGCTGCTGGAGCGGCTCGGGGCGCGGCCGGCGACCCCCCGGTCGGTGCTGACGGACGACTTCGTGCGCGCCGCCGTGGCCAACTCCTACGACAGCGAGGACCCGGCCCCGATCGCCGACGCCGTGCTGGCCCTGGTGGCCGCCGCCGGGCTGGCGCCGGGGGAGGAGCCCTGGCTGGCCAAGCTGGCGCTGCCGGCCGAGGACGACGGCGAGTGGTACCCGGCGGACAACCTGCTGCTCCCCGGCGGTCGGCTCGCGGCCGTGGTCGCCCAGGACGGCCCGTTCGGGTACTGCGCCCCCGAGCTGCTCGACTCCCCGGTGACCGACGAGACCCTGATCGCGGTCGGCGTGCTCGACACGTTCGCGGTGGAGGAGCAGTCCGAGGTGCTCGTCGCCGACCTGGACGAGCTGCACCTCGACGGGGCGGCCGAGTGGGCCGCGACCTGGGGCCAGGACGCCCTGATCGAGCACCTCGTGGCGCTGCGCGACCTGGAGTGGGTGGACGACTGGGCCGGCGCGCTGCCGCTGCTCCTCGAACACCGCCAGGCCCTCCTCCAGCCGTGCCGGGTCGTCCTGGAGGACGGCAGCAGCATGACCGTGCCGTCGTACTCGAAGTGGTGGCTCGGTCAGCAGCCCGTCCTCAACGGCCTGCGTCCCCGGGAGACCACGACGTCCGAGGCGCTCGTCGGCCTCTACGAACTGGCCACCCCCGCCGCCGCCCTGCTCGGCGCGTGGCCGTCCGTGGAGGCGATCCTCGACGACCGCGACGCGTGCGCCGACCTGCTCGACCGGCTCGGCGACCCCGACCGGACGGCGACCCCGGAGCTGCTCGCGGACATCTACGGCCGGATCGCGGCCGCCGACTTCGGGCTCGAACCGCCGGCCATGGTCCGGGTCGCCCCCGATCTGGTGGTGCCGGCCGGGGACGTGGTCGTCGTGGACCAGCCCTGGCTGCTCGACCGGCTCGGCGACCGGCGTCCGGTCCTCGGCGGGCTGCCGGTCGCGGACCTGCTGGACGCGCCGCTGCTCAGCGAGCTGTAACCCGGGGTCCCCGGCCCGGGCCCGCGCCCGGCCGGAAGGTCCACCGCCGGGCGGGGGATACCAGCTTCCGGGCGCCCCCGCCGTTCGCGCGGACGGGGGTGCGCGCCCGGCGTAGGGTGCCGGTATGGAGCACGAGGAGGCCGGGCGCCCGGCCGCCGTCACGGAACTGCTCGCCGCCGACGGCCCGGTGGCCGCGATCCGCAAGGTCGCCGCCCAGTGGATCCCGGGCCTGACCGCGATCCTGGGGCTGTTCGGGATCGGCGGGGCCCTGATCGGCAAGGACACCCTGACGGCCCTGCCGCTGTGGGGGCGGATCGCGGTGGCCGCCGCCGTGGGCCTGGCGGTGGTCCTGGCGGCCGTGGCGCTGTTCCTGGGCTACCGGGTGGCCTACGGCTGGCCCGACCCGAAGGACAACCCCGAAGAACTCCTCGCCTGGTACCGGGCCCGCGACGAGCAGCCGGGGGAGATCGTCGCCCAGTTCCAGCGGGCGGTACTCGCCACGGTGGCCGCCCTCGCCGCGCTCGTGGTCGGCGTCGGGCTGCTCTGGTTCGTGCCGCCGGCCGAGAAGGGTGGCACCCAGGTCCGGGTGACCCGGACGGACGAGTCGGACGTGTGCGGGGCCCTGCTGGCCTCGAAGAACCCGACGTCGATCCGGATCCGGCGCACGTCGGACGGCAGGGTGGTGTCGGTGCCGGTGGCCAAGATCGCGGCGATGAACCCGGCGGACAGCTGCTAGGCGGTGCCCCTGCGCCGGCTAGTTCGCCGCCCGGCGCTCCCGCCGGTCGTGCCGGATCATCGTGAGCAGCCCCGGGATCCCGATCAGCACGCCGGCCACGCAGATCCCGATCCAGTGCCGCGGCCCGTCGAACACGAGCACCCCGAGCCCGCCGAGCGCCCACAGCACCATTCCGGCCACGGCGAACGGCACCGTCCGGATCTGCAACGGCTGGACTTCCTCGCGGGTCGACACGCCTTGAGAGTACTGGTCCGGCCCACGGGTGCGGGCCGGACCAGCGGGCTCAGACCCGGTACCCGTTGACAGTCCTGACGGTTGTGACCTGGTTGTTGAGTTTGTACGTCTGCTGGGACACGCACGTCGCGTGCCGGTCCGGACGCGGCACCCCGAGCGTGTAGCCCGCCTCGCCGACGAACGAGTCGTCCAGCCGCAGCCAGGACACCCCGCCGGGCCCGACCGTCATGACGGTGGCCGCGTCGAGCAGGTTCATCTTCGTGACCAGCCGGTTCGCCTCGTTGACGTCGGTGTAGCCGTTGATCGAGAACCGCTTGCTGTCCCGGACCACAGACGGATCCACGCCCAGCCGGGTCACGATCGACTGGTCGGACCAGCTCGCGACCAGCTCGTCGTGGTTCTCGCCGTCGGTCCAGGTGTGCGTGCTGTCGTTCGTGACCGTCTGGTCGACGCTCGTGGTGACCTGGCCGCGGCTGGTGTTCAGCACGCCGGTCGCCGCGAAGCGGTGGCCGGCCGACACGGTGACCTTCTTGTCGGCAGCGGTGACCACGTTCTTCACCGGGTAGTCGTTCACACTGGTCACGGAACCGGTGACCGGGGCCGAACCCTGCCAGGAGAGCACGTTCGTCGGCACGTCCCAGCCCGACTGGCCCTCCGGCACCCCGACGACCCGGACCGCCAGCCGGTGCGGCTGCCCGTCGGTCAGCTGGCCGATGAACGGGCCCAGGTCATAGGTCAGCGGGCGGACGTCGAACGCGCGGGGCGCGGGCACCGCGTACCACAGGAACGGGTTGCCCCAGCCGCCCGTGTAGATGTGCGGGTACGGCGCCGCGATGCCCGCCAGCTTCCCGTCGACCAGGACCTGGACCTCCCGGTACGGGCCGGAGCCGTAGGCGCAGGAGTACGCCGCGTCGGCCGGCGCGACCGAGTACCAGAACTCCTCGCAGCCGCCGCCCGAACCGGTCGCGTACACCTCGGCGACCAGCCGTTCGGTACTCCTCGGCAGCGTCACCGTGCCCACCTGGTCGGTGCCCTCGCGGTGCGGGTCGGCCAAGGGCTGCACGGTGTGCGCCGGGTTCTTCGCCTTCCCCGCCGCGTAGAACGTCAGGTCCACCGTGATGTCCAGGATCCCGGTGTACGTCTCGTTGACCACGTTGCCGATCAGCATCCACACCGGCTGCGGGCTGCGGAACAGCGCCGAGTACGCCGTGACGTCCTTCTCGACCTTCCACTCGATCCCGTCCGCCGACGGCTCCGGCGTGGACGTCTTGAAGATGGTCACCCCGCCCATCGACATCGCCCCGAGCCGGTCGAACTGCCGGCCCTTGACCGCGCCGTGCAGGTCCAGCACGACCTTGCCCCAGTCCCCGGCACACCCGGCCGGCGGCTGGTACGTACTCGTGTAGGGGTCGAAGTTCACGAACTTGTGCGTCACCACCCGCACCGTGCACGAGGGGCCGGCCGGCCGCTCGATCGCCGGCGTCGCGGTGGTCGGATCGTCCCAGTCGGTGCCGAACTCGCCCGGGGGAGCCGCGTACGCAGCCGTCCCGCTCATCCCCAGGGCCAGAACAGCACTCATGATCATGAGTAGCTTCTTCATGCCGCCAACCTGGCAGCTCACGCACGCCACCACAAGACCCGCCGGCTGGACAATCCACTCCACCCGGGAGGATTGCCGGCATGAACGCCCTTGACCGGTACTTCGAGATCAGCGCCCGAGGCTCCACGATGGGCCGCGAGGTACGTGGCGGCCTCGCCACCTTCTTCACGATGGCCTACATCGTCGTCCTCAACCCGCTGATCCTCGGCAAGGCCGTCGACGCGGACGGGGCCACCCTGCCCATCGCCGCGCTCGCCGCCGCCACCGCGCTCGTCGCCGGGGTGATGACCCTCCTGATGGGCGTCGTCGCGCGCTTCCCGCTGGCCCTCGCCGCCGGCCTCGGCGTCAACGCCATGGTCGCCTACGAGCTCGCACCCCACATGACCTGGGCCGACGCCATGGGACTCGTGGTCATCGAGGGCGTCATCATCGCCGTACTCGTCCTCACCGGACTCCGGGCGCTCATGTTCCGCGCCGTACCCGTCCAGCTCAAGAACGCCATCGGCGTCGGCATCGGGCTCTTCCTCACCCTGATCGGCTTCGTGGACGCCGGCTTCGTCCGCTCCTCCGGCGTGGCCACGCCCCCGATCGGGATGGGCATCTCCGGCAAGCTGCTCGGCTGGCCCACCCTCGTGTTCGTCGTCGGCCTGCTCGCCCTCCTGGTCCTCGTCGTCCGTAAGGTCCGGGGCGCCATCCTGATCGGCATCCTCGGCACCACCGTCCTCGCCATCGTCGTCGAGAGCCTCGCGCACGCCGGCAGCGTCGTCGGCAACCCGCGCGGCTGGCAGCTCAACGTGCCCAAGCTGCCCACGAACATCATCGACAGCCCCGACCTGAGCCTGCTCGGCAAGTTCGACCTGTTCGGCTCCTGGGAACGCGCCGGGCTCGTCGTCAGCGTCATGTTCGTCTTCACCCTGCTGCTCACCGACTTCTTCGACACGATGGGCACCATGGTCGCGGTCGGGGCCGAGGGCGAACTGCTCGACAAGGAGGGCAACCCGCCCCGGTCCCAGCAGATCCTGCTCGTCGACTCGATCGCGGCGGCGGCCGGCGGCGCGGCCAGCGTCTCCTCGAACACGTCCTACATCGAGTCGGCGGCCGGCGTGGCCGAGGGCGCCCGGACCGGCTTCGCCAACCTCGTCACCGGGGCGTTGTTCCTGCTCGCGATGTTCTTCGCGCCGCTCGTCACCGTCGTGCCGTTCGAGGCGGCCACCACGGCGCTGGTCGTCGTCGGCTTCCTCATGATGACGGGGGTACGGTCCATCGACTGGACCGACTACGAGATCGCGGTACCGGCGTTCCTGACCATCGTCCTGATGCCGTTCACCTACAGCATCTCCAACGGGATCGGGGCCGGCGTCGTGTCGTTCGTGCTGCTCAAGCTCGCCCGGGGCAAGGTGCGGGAGGTGCACCCGGTGCTCTGGGCGGTCGCGGCCCTCTTCGCCGTCTACTTCCTCCGCGGCCCGATCGAGTCCCTCACGGGCATGTAGCCCTACGTCGAGGGCACGGCGAAGACCCGCTTTCCCCACCACCGGGTCGTCGTCGCCACGTAGTCGGCGATCTCGTCGGCCAGGTGGTCCGCCAGCTCCCCGGGCGGCAGCCGCGGGTCGACGTGGAGCTCGATCACGACGCCTTCGCATTCGAACGTGACGCGGACGGGCACGGGGCCGTTGTCGACCGGCGCGCCCAGGATGGCGGTGGCCTGCTCGGATGGCTCCGGCCAGTGCGGCAGAACCACCCCGACGACGATGACCGACAGCCCGGAACGCCCGGTGAGGGTATCGGCGACCCGGCCCGCCACGGTGACACACTCACGGACGCTCAACACGGACGCTTCTCCACGGCGGGCTCAGACGGGGAGGACCAGGCCCGCGTGGGTGAGCTCCTCGGTCACCCGGAGCCGCTCCAGCTCCAGCTCCACGCCCACCACCGTGTCCAGCTGGTGGTACACCGCCAACGCCCGGCACGCCTCGCGCAGGTGCTCGTCGTAGGAGATCCACAACGCCTCGCGCCGCAGCTCCGCCCGCCACTGCGCGGCCCGGCGCAGCGTCTCCTCCGACGGGGAGGCGATCTCCACGTCCTCGGAGTCCACCTCCAGTTGCCGGGCCAGGCGCTCCAGCTCCACGGACTCGCGCTCGGAACGCTCCAGCTCGGCCAGCTCCGCGGCGACGGAGACGGGGGCGCGCAGGGCCTCGGTGATCCGGCGCAGCTCGGCGGCGGTCTCCTCGATCGGCGGGTGCCGGGGGGTGGGCTCCTGGCCGGGGAGCCGGTCCATGACGTCGCCCGCGTACCCGGCGAGGTCGTCCGCTCGGACGACCAGCCAGGCGATCAGGATCGGCGTCGCTGCCAGTGTTGTCAGGGCGACGCCGACTGTCACGTAGTGAAGGGCGGCCACGTTCCCCAGGCTAGGCCGCTACCGGCCCCGACGCCACCCGATACCCCGCCAGTCTGCCGCCCGAACCACAGCCCGGACCAGACGGCCGCACCCCTCGGCGCCCGCACTGAGGACCCGCCCGCCGACCTGGCGGAACGCAGGTCGCACGTGACGCGTGCGGGCACGAACCGGACTTCGCGCCCGACACCGCCTACCGGCGGCTCACTGGGTGCCGGCCTCCATCAGGGCCCGCAGCGTCGCCGCCCCGGCCGGATCCCCCGTCACGGTCACCGCGTCGTCCCCGACCCGCCGCCACAGCCACAGCAGCACGTCCGAGGGCTCCCCGGAGATCGTCGTGGCGGCCTCCCCGGGCCCGGCGTCCACGAGGACACCCTTCGTGGTGGGCCTGACCAGCCAGGACCGGCCCCCGGCGCTCACCTCGACGGTGGGGGCGTCGACCAGCGTGTAGTCCTCCGGCCACTCCGTCGACGTCCAGGCCAGGAAGACCGTCAGGGCCTCGTCGATCCCGTCGACCGCCAGATCCGCCGCGATCGGGGTGACCTGCCCGGCGGCCAGCTCCGCGTCCACCCGGTGCACGGCGGCCTCCTGGGCCATCCGGCGCATCCAGAAGCCGACGGACTGGTCCGGCCCGTACCACGTGTAGGCCGGGTCCTCCGGCGCGCGACCCGCGACCTCGGCGGCCAGCTCGTCGTGCGCCCGGACCAGCTGGGCGAGCGCGGGCTCGGCCGACAGGTCCGGCGGCCAGCCCTCGGGGTGGTGGCCGAGGCGCAGGCACTCGACCTTGTGCAGGTAGACCATCGCCACGTGCCGGACGAGGTCCTCCACCGTCCAGTCGGGGCAGGACGGCACGCGCGCGCCGAGGTCGGTGGCGACGGCGGTCAGCCGGGCCGTGTCGGCGGCGAGCCGGTCCCGGTAGTCAACGAAATCCATGACCCGACCCTGCCACGCGGGTACGACAACTGTCGGCCGAACAGTCCGACGCGGCACCCGGGGCGGGCGGCGGGCCGGGCAGCGGACCGGGCAGCGACCGGCGACGGCCCCGATCAGGCGGAAACCTCCCGCGAGCCGGTCGCGAAGGTCAGCGGGCGAACCGGCCCAGCAGGGCGCGCCCCGGCAGCACCGACACGCTCAGCTCGTCGACATCGGGCTCGGCGAACCGCAGCGTGGGCCACGGCCGGGCGGCGAAGCTGACCTGTACCCCGCGGACCCGGATCCGCACCGCGAGCGCCACCAGCGCGGTCACGATGGACGCCAGCCCGCCGACCCAGATGCTGGACCGGGCGCTGACGTGCTCGGACAGCCACCCGATGATCGGGGCGCCGATCGGGGTCGTACCGGCGAAGACCAGCATGTACAGCGACATGACCCGGCCCCGGTACTCCGCGGGCACGCCCATCTGCACGCGCTGGTTGCACGCCTGCGCGAAGTAGACCATGGCGAACCCGGTCGGGAAGAGCAGCACGACCATGCTCAGGTACGTCGGCGCGAAGCCCAGGATCGTCTCCAGGATCCCGAAGGCGAGCGCGCCGCCGAGGATGACGTAGACCGACGGCCGGGCGTCGCGACCGGTGCCGGCGAGCGCCCCGCACAGCGCGCCGAGGGCGAGTACGGAGGTGAGCAGCCCGAACGACGCGGCCCCGTTGTGGAAGACCGTCTTGGACATGATGGCGAGGGTGAGCTGGAAGTTGTAGCCGAGCATCGCGATCACGCCCATCAGCGCCATGGGCAGCATCAGGTCGGGCCGGCGGCGCACGTAGGCGAGCCCGTCGCGGACGTTGCCGGGCTTCTTGGCCGACAGGGTGCGGTACAGGTCGGCGGACTTCATCATCAGCAGCCCGACCATGGGGCCGGCGTATGTGAGCGCGTTGAGGACGAAGACCGGGCCGGTACCGAGCCAGGCGATGCACAGGCCGGCGAGCGCGGGCCCGACGATCCGGGCGGTGTTGAACGTGGCGGCGCTCAGCGACAGCGCGTTGGGCAGCAGGTCGGCGCCCACCAGTTCACTGGCGAAGGACTGTCTGACGGGTACCTCGACGGCGTTGACCGCCCCGAACACGGCCGCGAAGACGAACACGTGCCACAGCTGGGCCCCGCCGCTGATCACGAGAATGCCGAGGGCCGCCGCGAGGACCGCCCACGCCGCGTTGACGGCGATCAGGAGTTTGCGCTTGTCGAGCCGGTCGGCGAGCTTGCCGGCGTACAGGGTGAAGACCAGGATCGGCAGGAACTGCAGCGCGGTCACGACCCCGAGCGCGGTGCCCGAGTTGTCGGAGAGCTGGAGCACCAACCAGTCCTGGGCGACGATCTGCATCCAGCCGCCGGTGAGGGAGATGAACTGTCCGACGATGAAGAGTCTGTAGTTGCGTATCCGAAATGAGCGGAACACGAAGTGGTGCGCCTCCTACGTAGATGGTGCTCACGTGGGATGGCACGGCACAAAGACCAAGAACACCGATCAGCCGGGTACGGGTCCCCCGGTCCAGCTGCGCGCCCAGTGGTGCGGCGGTCAGCTCCGGGCGATGCGCTCCAGCAGCTCAGCGGCCTTGTTCAGGGCCTCGCGTTCCTCGGCGGTCAGCTCGGCGAGTCGCTCGGCGAGCCAGGCGTCCCGGGCTCGCTGGTTGTCGCCGAGCAGGCTCCGCGCCGTCTCGGTGGTCGCCAGGATGACCTGGCGTCCGTCGGTCGGGTGCGGGGTCCGCTGTACGAGGCCCCGTTCCTCCAACTTGGCGATGACCTTCGTCATCGTCGGCGGTTGGACCCGCTCGGTGTCGGCGAGTTCGCGAGGGGTCAGTGCGCCGGCCAGGTCGAGACTGGTCAGGGCGGAGAGCTGACTCGGGGTGAGCTCGCTGATCGGGCGGGCCCGACGCAGGCTGCGGTTGAGCCGCATGATCGACTGCCGCAGGGATGCGGCGAGGCGTGCCTGGTCGTCCGTTGGCCGAACCATCACAGTCGTTAGCCTATCTCATTAGTTTGGCTAACGACCTGTGATGATCCGCACTGGTTAAGAGGTTGCCTGGCCACTGCTCGGTGCACTCCCGAATAGAACGTCGTCCCAGCTGGGCAGCTTCTTGCGAGGTTTGTCCCCGGACGCCGGATCGGCGACCGACGGGGTGGCCGACTGCCGGCGCGGCCGGAGCACGGCGAGCGAAGGCACGGCCGGCACCTCCTTGGGCGCGTCCATGTCGTCCTCGGCGAACGCCGACACCGACAGCTTGCCGGGCGCGGTCGGGGACTGCTGCCGCGCGGCCGGCTCCAGGCTGCGGCCCGGCCGGTCGAGCGGACGCTCCAGCGAGGCGAGCAGCGCGTCCCGGCCGGCCCGGATCGGGTCGCTGCCCTGGGCCAGCTGGTCCGCCGGCCGCAGCGCGCGCGGCGGCGGCCCCGCCGGGTCGTGCCCATGCCGGGCCGGCTCGGGGGCCGGGTCCTGGCCGAGCAGCGGGGCGGGGCGCTCCGTGCACAGGTAGTGGGACATGTCGTCGGACGGGATGACGACCTGGCGGGCCTTGTCGAGCTCCCAGACCGCCTGCGCCGTGGCCTTGCCGCTCGGCCACGTGGCGACGACGCGCCAGGTGCCGTCGTCGCGCCGGTACGCGTCCCAGGAGACCTTCTCGGCGTCCACGCCGTGCTTGCCGAGCCGCGCGTCGACGACCTCGGCGAGCGAGGCGCCCCGGTCGGAGGTGCGCAGCCGGGTACGCCGGGCGTGCTGGGCGAGCATGGCGCGCTCCTGGAGCACCGGGCCGGCGTAGCGCAGGACGCGGTCGACCGGGACGTTGGCGACGCGCGCCACGTCCTCGGCGGACTCGCCGCCCCGGATCCGGGCCTGGATGTCGCGGGGGGACAACGCCGTCTGGGCACCCATCGCCGGGCTGGCCGGGTGGGTGCGCAGCGCGTTGCGGTCGTGCCGCAGCGCGGACGTCATCTGGTCGTCGATGGGGAGCGCCAGCAGTCGGCCGACCTCGTCGGCGAGCACCAGCGCCTGGCCGTCCTCGGAGAGGGCGACGAAGCGTACCGGCCGCATCGCGATCCTCCGTCCCGTCGGGGCGCCTGTCTGGACACCGTACGACGAACGATAGCGGCTCTGTGCGAGGCACGCCGGGGCAATCTAAGAGACGAGTACCTCAAAAGGGGGTAAAAAGCGAGCACCGGCACGCTCTGCAGCGTGCCGGTGCCGGAAAAATTACAGTCCTGAGAGCACGAAGTCGATGCACTTCGTCAGTGCCTCGACGTCTGAGGGCTCCACGCTCGGGAACAGCGCCACCCGGAGCTGGTTGCGGCCGAGCTTGCGGTACGGCTCGGTGTCCACGATGCCGTTCGCCCGGAGCGCCTTGGCCACGGCCGTCGCGTCCACGCTGTCGTCGAAGTCGATCGTGGCGACCACGTTGGACCGCAGCGCCGGGTCCACGACGTACGGCGTCGCGACCGGGGAGGCGTCCGCCCAGTCGTAGAGCACGCCGGCCGACTCGGCGGTCCGCTTGGCGCACCACTCCAGCCCGCCGTTCGCGAGCATCCAGTCGGTCTGCTCGGCCGCGAGGAAGATCGTGGCCAGCGCCGGCGTGTTGTACGTCTGCTCCAGGCGGGACTGCTCGATCGCCGTCACCAGGTCGAGGAACGCGGGGATGTAGCGGCCCGACTCCTTGATCTCGAAGGCGCGCGCGATGGCGGCCGGCGACAGGATGGCGATCCACAGGCCGCCGTCGGAGCCGAAGCACTTCTGCGGCGCGAAGTAGTACACATCCGTCTCGGCGATGTCGACCGCGAGGCCGCCGGCCGCCGAGGTGGCGTCGACCAGCAGCAACGCGCCCTCGTCGGCGCCTTCCACGCGACGGATCGGCACCGCGACGCCGGTGGAGGTCTCGTTCTGCGGCAGGCAGTAGGCGTCGATCCCGGCCTCGGCGACCAGGGTCGGCGCGCTGCCCGGGTCGGCCTTGTGCACGGTCGGCGCACCGAGGAACGGCGCCGCCTTCACCGAGGACACGAACTTCGAGCCGAACTCGCCGAACGACGCGAACTGCGCGCGGTCCCGGATCAGGCCGAACGTCGCGACCTCCCAGAACGCGGTGGTGCCGCCGTTGCCGATCACGACCTCGTAGCCCTCGGGGAGGTTGAACAGGCTGGCCAGGCCGCGCCGGAGCCGGGCGACCTCGTTCTTGACCGTGGCCTGCCGGTGGGAGGTGCCGAGGAACGTGGTCGCCACGTCCGCCAGGGCCGCGACGGCCTCGGGGCGGACCTTCGACGGGCCGCAGCCGAACCGGCCGTCGGCGGGCTTGAGGTTCTCGGGAATGATCACAGGACAGCGTCCTTCCATCGGGTGATCTTGCGCATGCCCGGCGACGCTGCCGTGTCCGACCAGACTATCCCAACGAAAAGGGGCCGCCCGAGGGCGGCCCCTGAACGATCGTTTAACGCTGCCTAACGGGCGATCACGTCGAAGCCCTCGACGTCGGACGGCTTGCGCGGCGCGGGGCCGATGTAGGTCGCCGACGGCCGGACCAGGCGGCCGAGCTTCTTCTGCTCCAGGATGTGCGCGCTCCACCCGGCGACCCGGGCGCAGGTGAACATCGAGGTGAACATGTGCGCGGGGACCTCGGCGAAGTCCAGCACCACGGCCGACCAGAACTCGACGTTCGTGGCCAGCACCCGGTCGGGCTTGCGGGCGTGCAGCTCGGCCAGCGCGGCCTTCTCCAGGGCCTCGGCGACCTCGAAGCGCGGCGCGTTGAGCTCGCGGGCCGTGCGGCGGAGCACGCGGGCGCGCGGGTCCTCCGCCCGGTACACCCGGTGGCCGAAGCCCATCAGGCGCTCGCCCCGGTCGAGGACGCCCTTGACGTACGCGTCGGCGTCGCCGGTGCGCTCCACGCCCTCCAGCATCTCCAGCACCCGGGAGGGCGCGCCGCCGTGCAGCGGGCCCGAGAGCGCGCCGATGCCGGAGGAGATACAGGCGGCCGCGTCCGCGCCGGTGGAGGCGACGACGCGGGTGGTGAACGTCGAGGCGTTCATGCCGTGCTCGGCGGCCGAGATGAAGTACGCGTCGACGGCCTTGACGTGCCGCGGGTCGGGCTCGCCCCGCCAGCGCTTCATGAACCGCTCCACGATCGTGGCGGCGGTGTCGATCTCCTTCTGCGGCACGGCCGGCAGGCCCACCCCGCGCGCGGACTGCGCGACGAAGGACAGCGCGGTCACCGACACCCGGGCGAGGTCGGCGCGCGCCTGCTCGTCGGAGATGTCGAGCAGCTGGCCGAGGCCCCAGTACGGCGCGAGCATCGCGACCGCGGACTGGACGTCGACCCGGATGTCGCCGGAGTGCACCGGTACCGGGAACGGCTCCGCGGGCGGCAGCCCGGGCCCGAACTTCCCGTCGACCAGCAGGGCCCACACGTTACCGAACGACACCCGACCGATCAGGTCTTCGATGTCGACGCCGCGATACCGCAGCGCACCGCCTTCCTTGTCAGGTTCGGCGATCTCGGACTCGAAGGCGATGACACCCTCTAGCCCGGGCTTGAAGTCGGACATTAGTACTCCCAGGATCCGTACGCCATATATGACGGATGTCCGGGACGCGCGCCTCCGGCCCGAGTCCGTGCGCCCGGTGGCCCCGCCCACCGGTCTGGCGGACGGCGACCATCAGTAGTGCCTTGCGCGACATCTTGGACCCTCGGAGGGGGTCATGGGGTAAAACCACTCCGGGATGTGGCGAGTGCCTCACTTTTTCAGCCAATGGGCTGGTCCCCTGACAGGATATGCGGGTGATAGGTGACACTGCGGCAAATCTGGCTGCGATGCGGCAGGAGTACGGCGATCTTCCGCTGAACGAGTCTGACCTGGCAGAAGACTGGCCGGGTCAGTTCGCGGCGTGGCTGGACGTGGCCCGCAGGACCGGGGTGGACGAGCCCAACGCGATGGTGCTGGCCACCGCCGCGCTCGACGGCCGGCCGTCCGCGCGCTCGGTGCTGCTGAAGTCCATCGACGACCGGGGCTTCGTCTTCTTCACCAACTACGAGTCGCGCAAGGGGCTGGAACTGCGCGACGACCCGCATGCCAGCCTCGTCTTCCCGTGGTACGCGCTGCACCGGCAGGTCATCGTCTGCGGCGAGGTCGAGCGGGTCACCCGCACCGAGACCGAGGAGTACTTCGCGAGCCGCCCCCGGGGCGCCCGGCTCGGCGCGTGGGCCAGCCGGCAGTCCGAGGTCATCTCCGGCCGGGCCGAACTGGAGGCCGCGTGGGAGGCCGCCGAGCACCGCTGGCCCGAGGAGATCCCCGCCCCGGACCACTGGGGAGGCTTCCGCGTCGTGCCGCAGACCGTCGAGTTCTGGCAGGGCCGGCGCAGTCGGTTGCACGACAGGTTGCGGTTCCGGCACAGCGCGGCGGGCTGGCTGGTGGAGAGATTGTCACCATAGCTTCAACTGGGGGTTTTGTCGGGTCTCGCGGCGCGCTATGGTCGCGGACTATGGAGTGGTCCATCGCCGCCGGCGATCAGCGCGCAGTGGTGACCGAGGTCGGTGGTGGCCTGCGGTCCTACTCGGCCGGTGGCGTCGACCTCGTCGACGGGTACCAGGAGGACGCGCTCTGCCCGTTCGCCGCCGGCCAGGTGCTCGCGCCGTGGCCGAACCGGGTGCGCGACGGCCGCTACACCTTCGCGGGCGTGCCCCGGCAGCTCCCCCTGAGCGAGCCCGACTGGCACAACGCCATCCACGGCCTGGTCAACTGGGTGCCCTGGCGCGCCGTCGAGGTCGCCGAGGACGCGGTGACCGTGGAGTACGAGCTGCCGGCGTCGCCCGGCTACCCGTTCCGGCTGCTGCTGCGCACCCGCTGGTCGGTGGGGCCGGAGGGGCTGCGCGCCGAACACCACGCGACCAACACGGGTACCGGGCCGGCGCCGTTCGGCCTCGGCGCCCACCCGTACCTGCGGATCGACGGGGTCCCGGTCGACGACCTGGTCCTCCGGCTGAGCATGCGCTCCCGCCTCCTCACCGACAGCCGGCTGCTCCCGATCGGGGCGGCCCGGGTCGACGGCTCCGACTACGACTACACGGCCGGCCGCCGGCTCGGCGCCACCCGGCTGGACACGACGTTCGGGCTGCCCAACCGGGACGAGCAGGGCCGGATCCTCGGTTCCCTGACCGCCCCGGACGGCAGGTCTGTCACCCTGTGGGCGGATCAGTCGTTCCGGTGGCTCCAGCTGTACACGGCGGACGGGCTCCCCGACGGCCGGCACCGGCGTTCCGTGGCCGTCGAGCCGATGACCTGTCCGCCCGACGCGCTGCGGTCCGGGCGCGACCTCGTGACCCTCGCGCCGGGTGAGCAGTGGCGCGGCACGTGGGGCATCGTGGCGAGCGATAGTCTCAGTACGTGATTTTCAAAGCGGTCCGCGAGGGCCAGCCGTACCCGGAGCACGGTCTGAGCCTCAAGGACTGGGCCGAGATCCCGCCGCGCCCCGTGCGGCTGGACCAGCTCATCACGACCAAGCGCGAGCTCGGCCTCGACCGGCTGCTCGCCGACGACTCCACGTTCTACGGCGACCTGTTCCCGCACGTGGTCCGCTACCAGGACGCGTTGTACCTGGAGGACGGGGTGCACCGAGCGCTGCGCGCGGCCCTGCAGCAGCGCACGACGATCCACGCGCGGGTCCTGGAGCTCTAGCCCACACACCCGTGTGCCGGACGCCCGCCCCGGCCCGGGGCTAGTGCACGCTCACCTGGATGTCGCGCCCCTCCTCGTCCGGCTCCACCGGCTCGGCCGTCCGCTGCCCGAACCGGTGCAGGAACGCCGGCCGGGGACCCGCCGCGACCACGGCGGCGGCGAGCAGCAGGATGCCGAGGATCGCGCAGAACGCGCCCGGCTGGGCGACCAGTTCCGGGGTCGGGAAGTCCGCCGACCGGTTGGGGCGGTCGAAGTCGCCCAGCACGGTCGGGTCGAGCTGGCGTTGCAGGCTCAGATAGACGTTGAGCATCGAGCCGAGCACGTAGACCGTGACGCCGGCGGCGGCGAGCCGGGCCGCGCCGTTCAGCCGGCCGGTGCTGGTCGCGGCGGTGACCGCGAGCGCGATCAGGGCGAAGACGCCGAGCCCGAAGACGAAGCCGTCGGCCAGGGCGCTGCGGGACAGCATGCTCACCAGGCTGCCCAGGCCCGCCCCGGTGCCGGCGGCCATCGCCTTGCCGTCCAGCTCGACGGTGAGGTTGGGCAGCAGGCTGGCGGCGGTGACCAGCGCGACCCCGAGGGCCGCGAGGACCACCGTGGTACGGAGCCGGGCCCGGTCGGGCGCCGCGTCCTCGTCCTCCGGCCCGTACCCGTCGTGGAGTTCGTCCGGGTCGAGGTCGGGCGCGGACCACGCCGGCCCCGACGTCGCGGCCGTCCCGGCGGGCCCGGAGGCCGGCCCCGCTCCGGGCAGGTGGAATTCGGGCAGCTCGGCGGGGGTACGGCCGAGGCCGTCCGGACTGGTGCTCATAGTGGCCCATGATGCCTGACCGGCAGCCGATACGGTGGCCTCATGACTGACGCCATCGAGCTGCTCGCCCTCGAATCGCTGTTGTCCGCCGAGGAGCGCGCCTTCGCCGACAGCGTGCGCCGGCTCGTGGACGACCAGGTCCGCCCACACGTCGCAGAGTGGTACGAGAGCGGCAGAGCCCCTGTCCGGGAGCTCGCCCGGGAGCTGGGCAAGCTGGGCCTGCTCGGCGCCCACCTCACCGGCTACGGCTGCGCGGGCGTCTCCGCCGTCGCGTACGGCCTGTCGTGCCTGGAGCTGGAGGCCGGCGACTCGGGGGTCCGGAGCCTGGTCAGCGTGCAGGGTTCCCTGGCGATGTTCGCGATCTGGAAGTTCGGCTCCGAGGAGCAGAAGCAGCACTGGCTGCCCCGGATGGCGGCCGGCGAGGCGATCGGGTGCTTCGGCCTCACCGAACCGGATCACGGGTCCGACCCGGCCGGGATGACCACCCGGGCGGTCCGGGACGGGGACGACTGGCTGCTCACCGGTACCAAAATGTGGATCACCAACGCGCCGGTCGCCGAGCTGGCCGTGATCTGGGCGCGGGTCGAGCAGGGCATCACCGGGTTCGTGGTGCCGCTGGCCGAGCCCGGGGTGACCGTCAACGAGATCGGCAACAAGATGTCGCTGCGCGCCTCGGCGACCGGCGAACTGGTCTTCGACAACGTCCGGCTGCCCGCCTCGGCCCAGCTGCCGGGGGCCCGGGGGCTCAAGGCGCCGCTGTCCTGCCTGACCGAGGCGCGGTACGGGATCGTGTGGGGGGCGCTCGGCGCGGCCCGGGACTGCCTGGAGACCGCGATCTCCTACACCCGCAACCGGGAGCAGTTCGGCCGGCCGCTCGCCGGGTTCCAGCTCACCCAGGCGAAGCTCGCCGACATGGCCCTGGAACTCCAGAAGGGGTACCTGCTGGCCCTGCACCTCGGCCGGCTCGCCGACGCCGGGCAGCTCCAGCCGGAGCAGGTCAGCGTGGGCAAGCTGAACAACGTGCGCGAGGCGCTGGCCATCGCGCGGACCTGCCGGACGCTGCTCGGCGCGAACGGCATCTCGGGGGAGTACCCGATCATGCGGCACGCGAACAACCTGGAGAGCGTGCTGACGTACGAGGGCACCTCGGAGGTGCACCAGCTGGTGATCGGGCAGAAGCTGACGGGGCTGTCCGCGTTCGCCTGACCGGGCTGTCGGTCCCCGCCGGGGGTGTGGGCGGTTGACGGATGGCCGACCCCGGGCTCGACCGTCGGTGGGACGCTGGTCACTCCACTGTGCAGTACCGTGAAGATGGCTTTTGTCATTCACGGCGTGAGGAGTTCCGGGTGCTATCAGAAGCCTTGACGGGGCTCGCGGCGGCCGGGGGCACCGCCCTGGTCGGCGCGATGGTGACCGACGGTTGGGCCGCCGCGAAGTCCGGCTTCGCCGCGCTGTTCGGCCGGCGCTCCCCGGCCGACGTCGCCACCTACGAGGGCCGGCTCGACCGGGCCGCGGCCCGGCTCGCCGCCCTGGAGGGCGAACCGCTCGCCGTCGAGAGCGCCGCCCTCGCCCGCACCTGGCGGGACCGGCTGGAGGAACTGCTCGTCGAGGAACCCGACGCGGAGGCGGAGTTGCGCACCCTCGTCGAGCGGCTCGGCGGGCCGGCCCCGATGGCGGCCGGCACGGTGTCGATCAGAGTCCACGCCACCGACGACGCCCAGGTGGCGGTCCTCGGCCAGGGACACCAGACCAACACCTTCGGGCGCCGGACCGACGGGTGACCCGCTGGGAGCCGCAGATCCCGATCAACGTGGAGGCGTACGCCGGCTCCACGGTCGCGGTGCTCGGGGCGGGCAGCCAGGACAACAGCGGGGCCGTCGCGATGCTGGCGGGCATCGAGGGGTCCGTCGCCCCGCCCTTCGGTCGCCGGGTGCCCGGCCGCCCGCTCCGGGGCCGCGACGACCTGCTCGGCACCCTGGAGGGCGTGCTCACCGACAGCGCGCAGTGGCCCCGGGTCCGGGTGCTGCACGGGCTGAGCGGCTGCGGCAAGAGCTCCGTCGCGCTGGAACTCGCCGCCCGGGCCGACGAGCGCGGGATCCCGACCTGGTGGGTGTCCGCCTCCGACCCGAACAGCATGGTCGCGAGCCTGCGCTCGGTGGCCCGGGCCGCGGGGGCGTCGTCGAGCGAACTCCAGGGACACCTGCCCGACGAGCTGTGGAAGCGGCTCAACGCCCAGACCGGCCCCTGGCTCCTCGTCATCGACGGCGCCAACGATCCCGGGGTGCTCGCGACCGGCAGGGCGGCGGTCACCGACGGCACCGGATGGCTCCGTCCGCACACCAGCCAGGGCCTGGTCGTCGTGACCAGCCAGGACGGCAGCGCGGCCTGGGGCGGCTGGTGCCACCGGACCCAGGTGGAGGCGCTGTCGGCGGCGCACGGCGCACAGGTGCTCCTCGACCACGTCGGCGACGCCGCCGGAGACGCCCAGGAGGCCGAGAACCTCGCGCGCCGGCTCGGCGGGCACCCGCTGGCCCTGGAGCTGGCCGGGGCCTTCCTGACGGCGGAGATCGGGGCGCTGATCCCGACGCCCGGCGCGACCCGGAGCTTCGAGCAGTACCGCAGGGCGCTGGCGGACGGCCGGCTCGCCCAGGACGCCCGGATCGACGAACTCCTGGGGCACACCCTCGCCGTGCTGGAACAGGACTGCGGGCCCGACGGGCGGAAGCTGCTCATGCTGCTGTCCTGCCTGGCGGACGCGCCGGTGCCGTTCCAGGCGTTCCTGGACCCGGTGGTCCTGGCCGGATCCGGGCTCTTCGACAACGGGGACGGCGCGGGGCTCTCCCGGTCGCTCCGGTTCCTCGCCGACTTCAGCCTGGTCCGGCTGTTCGATCTGGGAGACCACGCGCCGAAGCTGCTGGAGATGCATCCGCTGGTCCGTGAGGCGGGCCGCCGGCTCGTGAGGCGGTACGAGGCGCCGAACGCGTTCCCGGAAGTGGCGGCGGCTCTCCTGCGCCGCGCCGTGGCGGCGGACGACGCGTCCACGCCGATCAAGGTGACGGAGCAGTTCCTGTTCTTCACCCACGTCAACGTGATCAGGGATGAGTTGGGCAACACCATTTCGAGGTCGGCGAGGACCGTCGAGGACATCTGGACCGTCAGCGAACAGCTGGACGTGGTGGTATGCCGGCTGCTGTCCGAGGCGATCCTCAGCCTGGGTGGCCGGCCCGGCAAGAAGAACAAAGCGTTCCGCCGCGCGCTGACGCAACTGCGGGACGACATCGCCAGCCGCTGGAAGATGCCGTTCGTGGACCTGTCGGTGGGCATCGCGCTGTGGTACGAGGCGCGGGTCACGGAAGCGGAGGTGCGCTTCCGAAGGGCGGTCGAGCAGTGCCGGCGAGAGTTCGACGAGCGGGACCTGCGGCTACTGGTGGCTCGAACCCTCCTGATCGGCGCCTACACCCATGAGGGGAACGAAGTCGACGGGGTGGCGGAGTCGCGGGAGATGCTGCAGCTCTGGCCTGTCGGTGTGAGAGACGACCTCATGGCTATCAATCAACAGCGCCTGGGAGCACTGTTGCTGAGGCTGGGCCGCCACGCGGAGGCTGAGCCGGAACTGCGAAAGGCTCTCGATCTCCACCGGAACGACCAGGGGGCGGAAAGCCCGGTGACACTCGAGACCTGGCTTTCCTGGGCGGCTACGTTGAAGGAACTCCCGGACCCGGACAGGGCCCTCGAAGAGTTCGAGAAGCTCGCCGAACAGTCCAGTCGCGTGCTCGGCGACGACCACGGGATCACGAGGTCCGCCCTGGCCGGCCTCTCCTCGCTCCGTGCGCCCGCCACGGCCCCGGCCGGGACCCTAGCGTCCCAGCTCCCCGAGCCCGACGGCGACGATCCCGAGCACGGCGACGGCCACGACGGAGCCGGCGGCGATCAGGGCGGTCGGGAGCAGTAGCCGGGTCGGGTGCGGCACCCCCATCGCGGCCACCCGCCAGAACCCGACCCGCAACAGCACCAGCCAACTGATCACCACCCCGGCCAGCAGCAGCGGCTCGCCCCCGCACAGCCGGGCCCCGAGCAGCGTCACCACCACCGAGGTCAGCACGGTGCGCCGCCACGCCAGCCGGGTCCGCTCGGGCTGCAACCCGCCGTCCCCGGCGAGCAGCCTCACGACCCCCACCAGCCCCGGAGCCGGCGACCCGAGGCCAGGGGGCGACCCGACACCCGGCGGCGACCCGAGCCCCGGCGGCCGGGACAGTCGGGCGTCACCTGCCGAACCCCCCGGCGATCACCAACACGATCAACGCCACGGCTCCCACGCCGAGGGACAGGGCCAGCACCGCCGGGAACCGCTGCGGCGGCAGATCCTTCCCGGTACGCATCGCGCGCTCGCACCGGATCCAGTGGTCCACGGCCCGCAGCGCGCACCCGCCGCCCAACAGGAGCAGCACCACCGCGATCACGGTCCGGACATAGGGGGCCGCTGGCGTGGTGACGAACTGGGCCGCGGCGAGCCCACCGCCCACCAGGGCCAGTGCCGTACGGAGCCAGGCGAGGAACGTTCGCTCGTTGGCGAGGGAGAAGCGGTAGTCGGGAGTGTCGCCCGTCTCACGCACCTCATGGGGATCGAACCACTGTCGGATCTCGCGGAACACAGCACAATTATCGCTGTGCGCTATCTCATCCCTTTCGCGGAGTCCGCTGACCGGCTGTCCGACCTCGACGTCGAGGTGTGGGACGGCTCCACCCCACTACCCAGCGTGATCGATGATGTTGAGTTCTTCGTGCCGCCGTACACGTTCAACAAGGAGTACTACCAGCCGATCGCGGACATGCCCGCGCTCCGGGTCGTGCAGCTGCTGACCGCCGGGTACGAGCACGCGATGCACCTGATGCGCCCCGGGCTGCTGCTGGCCAACGCGCGCGGCGTGCACGACGCGTCGACCGCCGAGATGGCCCTGACCCTCACCCTGGCCGCGCAGCGCAACATCGCCGGCTACGTCCGCAACGGTGACCAGGGGAAATGGGTCCGCGACGAGCGCCCGTCGCTCGCCGACTCCCGGGTCCTGATCGTCGGCTACGGCTCGATCGGCGAGGCCATCGAGCGCCGGCTCGCCGGGTTCGAGGTGTCGGTGACGCGGGTGGCGCGGTCGGCGCGGGAGGGCGTACACCCCATCTCGGAAGTGTTGGATCTTCTGCCGGAGGCCGACGTCGTCATCCTGATCACGCCGCTGACGGAGGAGACCCGGGGCCTGGTCGGGGCCGGGTTCCTCGCGGCGATGCGGGACGGCGCGCTGCTGGTCAACGTCGCGCGCGGCCCGGTGGTCGACACCGACGCGCTGCTGGTGGAGCTGACCTCGGGCCGGCTGCGGGCCGCGCTCGACGTGACCGATCCGGAGCCGCTGCCGGCGGACCACCCGCTGTGGTCGGCGCCCAACACCCTGATAAGTCCGCACATCGGCGGTCAGACGTCCGCTTTCTGGCCTCGGGGGCGGAAACTGATCGAAGAGCAGATTCGCCGGTACGAGGCCGGTGAGCCCCTCACGAACCTCGTCTGGCCCGCGTGATCTCGGCGTTACTTTTGGGGTGCGGGCCCCGGTGACGGCTACGCTCGACGCGGTTGGCAACGTCGCCAGCGGCAGCGGTGAGGAACAGCATGATCAGTGTCTTTGACCTGTTCAAGGTCGGTATCGGTCCGTCGAGCTCGCATACGGTGGGCCCGATGAGGGCGGCCCGGACCTTCGTCGGGGGATTGAAGGCCGACGCGCTGCTCGCCGACGTCGCGGTGATCGACGCCCAGCTGTTCGGCTCCCTCGGCGCGACCGGCCGCGGGCACGGCAGCGACAAGGCCGTCCTCCTCGGGCTGACCGGGGAGGCGCCGGAGACGGTCGACACCGCGACGGCGGACGCCCGGTTCGCCGAGATCCGCGAGGCCGGCGTGGTGGACCTGCTGGGCGTGCATCCGGCGAAGTTCGAGCTGACCCTGCACCGGCGCAAGTCGCTGCCGCTGCACCCGAACGGGATGCGGTTCACGGCGATCGACGCCGAGGGCCACGTGCTGCGCGCCCGGACGTACTACTCGGTCGGCGGTGGGTTCGTCGTGGACGAGCACACCGGCCAGATCAAGGAGGACGACACCCCGGTCGCGTACCCGTTCAGGACGGGCGACGAGCTGCTGCGGATGACCAAGGAGTCCGGGAAGTCGATCTCGGAGATCATGATGGCCAACGAGCTGTCCTGGCGCTCCGAGGCCGATATCCGGGAGGGCCTGCTGCACATCTGGCAGGTGATGCGCGACTGCGTGCAGACCGGTTGCTCCACCGAGGGCGTCCTCCCCGGCGGGCTGAAGGTCCGCCGCCGGGCGATGGAACTCAAGCGCCAGATGGAGTCCGAGCATTTCGTCACCGATCCGCTCCGGGTGATGGACTGGGTGACGTTGTTCGCGTTGGCGGTGAATGAGGAGAACGCGGCCGGCGGACGGGTGGTGACCGCCCCGACAAATGGCGCGGCCGGAATCGTTCCCGCCGTCATGCACTATTACTGGCGTTTCGTTCCGGGCGCGACCGACGACGGCATTGTCAAGTTCCTGTTGACGGCCGCCGCGGTGGGTGTCCTGTTCAAGGAGAACGCGTCGATCTCCGGTGCCGAGGTGGGTTGTCAGGGTGAGGTCGGGTCGGCGTGCTCCATGGCCGCCGCCGGGCTCGCCGAGGTCCTCGGCGGCACCCCTGACCAGGTCGAGAACGCCGCCGAGATCGCCATGGAACACAACCTCGGCCTCACCTGCGACCCGATCGGCGGGCTCGTGCAGATCCCCTGCATCGAACGCAACGCCGTCGCCTCGATCAAGGCCATCACCGCCGCCCGACTCGCCCTGCGCGGCGACGGCGACCATTTCGTCTCCCTCGACAAGGTCATCAAGACCATGCGGGAAACGGGGGCGGATATGAAGGTTAAGTACAAAGAGACCGCCCGTGGGGGCCTCGCTGTCAACGTCATTGAATGTTGAGCTAATCGGGGGATAGCCGACGGTCGACGTCCGGTCGCACAGTGTCGGGATGTCCACGGTTGGCCTCCAGAAGATCACGAAAGCTTTTCCGGACGGCACCGTCGCTGTCGACAACGTCAGTCTCGATGTTCGGGACGGCGAGGTCATGGTGCTGCTCGGTCCGTCCGGATGCGGCAAGTCCACCCTGCTCAGGATCATCGCCGGCCTGGAGGACCCGACCACGGGCCAGCTCCTGATCGACGGCGAGCCCGCGTTGGAGATCCCGCCCCGGGACCGGCACGTGGCGATGGTCTTCCAGGACTACGCGCTGTATCCCCAGCTCACGGTCGCCGGGAACATCGCCTTCCCGCTCCGGCTGGCCGGCGTCCCGGTCGAGGAGCAGAGCGAACGGGTCGCCGACGTCGCCGCGGCCCTCGGCATCGGCGACCTGCTGCACCGCAAACCCAGCCAGCTCTCCGGTGGGCAGCGGCAGCGGGTCGCGATGGGCCGGGCCATCGTCCGGCGGCCCCGGCTGTTCCTGATGGACGAGCCGCTGTCCAGTCTGGACAGTGGGCTCCGGGCCGAGCTGCGCGCCGAGATCTCCTCGATGGTGCGCGACCTGGGCGCGACCACGGTGTACGTCACCCACGACCAGGCCGAGGCCCTCACCGTCGCGGACCGGATCGCGATCATGCGCCGGGGGAAGCTCCAGGACGTCGGAACCCCCGCCGAGGTGTACGGCCGGCCGGCCACCATGTACGTCGCCGCGCTGCTCGGTACCCCGAAGATCAATCTGTTGGAGGCCGTGGTGCACGTGCACGACGGCAGCCGGGTCGCCCTGCGGCTCGGGGACCAGGAACTCGACGTGCCGTGGGCCGACCTGCGCGCCCGGGCGCTGGCGCACTACCACGGGGAGCGGATCGTCGTCGGGCTGCGCGCCGAGGCGCTGGTCGCCGGGGGCCACGACCTGCGGGGCCGGGTCCGGTACGTGGAGCACCACGGCCACGAGTCCCTCGCGTACCTCGACATCGGCGCGTACGCCGTCGTGCTCGACGACCCGACCGGCCCGGTCACCGCTCCCCGGCTGCAACGGGGGCTGCTCGACCGGTTCCGCAAGCGGCCCGCCAGCCAGGCGGTCGCGACCACGCCCGAGGGCCGGCACACCCGCCGCCGGGCCGAGCTGGCCGTCCGGATGGGCGCCGCGCCGGACCTGCAGCCCGGGGCCCCGATGGGGATCGGCGTGCACATGGACCGGGTGCACTTCTTCGACTGGGCCGGGGCCCGGATCGATGTGGGCTGGCGCTGAGCCCGCTGGCGCCGAGGAGTGGGCGGCGCGCTGACCCGCGCCGCCCGCCGCTCCACCGGCGCGCGGCCGGCCGCCACCGCGCCGGATCGCCGGTCGGTCCCGGAGGCCGATCGCCCGCCGTGCCTACTTCGCGGAAGTGTCCGGCCGGACCGGCGGCTTCGGGATCCGCGGACTGATCCCGTGCTCCAGGCAGATGTCCGCCACCTCCCGGATCATCGCCTTCGCGACCGGGTACCGGCTCAACTTGACCACCTTGCCCGCGATCGGCACGCACTGGTCGACCAGCTTGTAGCTCTTCGCGCGGCCGGCGGAGGTGTCGTGGATCCAGTACAGCACCAGGCCCATCATCCCCAGCCAGGCCAGCTCGGGCAGCGTCTCCCGGAGCTTCGGGTCGATCTTCGTGCTCGCCCCGTACACCGCCTCGACCTGGATCTCGATGCTCGCGTCCCGGGCCTCCTTCGAGTCGGAGGAGAACGGGCTGAGCGGGCTGGCCGGGTCGGCGGCGGTGACGAAGAACTGCGCGGCGAACTGGTGGTACGGCTCCGCGACGTCGAGCCAGGTCTTCAGGACCACCCCGAGCCGGCGCGCCAGGTCGGTCTCCCCGACGAGGGCCAGCCGGGCGGCCACCAGGTGATCGGCCTGGAGCCGGTCGTAGAAGCCCTGGATGAGCTGTTCCTTGGAAGCGAAGTAGTAGTAGGCGTTTCCGACGGACACCCCGGCGGCCTCGGCGATGGCCCGCATCGTGGTCTTGCCGTAGCCCCGCTCCTGGAACAGCCGCATCGCGGTTTCGAGGATCAGGGCCCGGGTGGCGGCGCCTTTGCTATCCACACTGCTTGTCGTCACAGTCACTACCGTACTGGTCCGGATTCGTCCGCACCGCGAGCCTGATCTGGCTGGCCGCGGCGACCGCCGCCCTGGCCAGGGGCGCGGATCGCGGATGGGCCAGCTTCAGGGCGGTGGACCGGTGCTCGGCCAGGGCCCAGAGGATGACCACCCAGGCGTTGGGGCCGGCGTACACGGCCCCGTGGTCGTCGACGACCGTCACGTCCTTCAGGGTCGCGGCCGGGTCGAGGTCGGGGTAGCGCCGCCGGGCCTCGGGTGACCCGGCGGCGAGGAATTCGAGGGGTACGAGCTGGGTCTGCTGGACGACCCAGTCCCGGCACAGTCGGCAGAAGGAGCAGTGCTCGTCGTAGAGCACGGTGAGCCGTTCCATCACATCTGCGGCGCGGGCGGCGCCGTCGGCGGGCGGAGCTGCTGCTGGGGCGGCTGGACCCGGGTCATCATCTGCGGGGGCACCGGCGGGGTCCGCTGGCCGTCGATGGCGCTGCGCCGGCGGAACTTGTTCAGCACGTACAGGTTGAACAGGTGCAGGACGCCGAGGACGAGGAGCACGGTGCCGACCTTGAGCGCGACGGCCTCGAAGACCTGGCGTTGGCCGTCCACCCGGTCGGTGAGCTTCATGAAGAGGGCGACGAATCCGAGGTTGAGCAGGTAGAACCCGACGACGAGCAGGTGGTTGACGGCCGAGCTGAGTTCGGTGTTGCCCTTGAAGACGTCGATCAGGAAGATCTTCCCGGCCCGGCTCAGGGTCTGGGCGACCCAGACGGTGAGCCCGATGCTGATCAGCAGGTAGGCGATGTACGAGATGACGGTGAGGTCCATGGCTGCACTCCAGACTTGAACGTGTTCAACAGGAGAGTAGACCTCCATGTTGAACACGTTCAAGTCGTTGGCGTGAGACCTGGGTCACCCGGTCAGGAGTTGCGCACCTCGATCTTCCCCGCGCTCGTCTCCGCCTTGATCTTGTGCGTCGACGCCGGGTCGGTCTGCACCGTGATGTCGCGGCTGCCGGCGCTGGTCCGCGCGTCCACCGCGTACGCCGTGCCGGACGGCACCACCACCGTCACCGACCCCGCGCTGGTCTGGACGTCCACGTCGTCGGGCACCACGGTGAACTCGGCGCGGATCCGGCCCGCGTCGCTGCGGATCTTCAGCTTCTTGGTGCCCATGGACACCGCCTCGACGCTGCCGGCGTTCGTCGCCAGGCTCACGTCACCGGTCAGCCCGGTCGCGTCCACCGGGCCCGCGCTGGTCTTGACGGTCACGGCGAGCGTGGCCGGCACGGTCACCTCGTACTCCACGCCGCAGTTGCGGACCCCGGAGCAGCCCTCGTCCACCAGCTTCAGCGTGCCGTCGACGACCGCGTGGGTCGCCTTGGGCTTGTTGCCGTTGAACCGGAGGATCTCCTTGACCTTGACCGGTCCGGTACCCGCCCGGACCGTGACCGCGCCGGCCTGGGCCTGGATGTCGAGTTTGGTGACGTTCTCGGTCACCTCGTACGCGTTCTCCTCGCGGTTCTCTGTCCAGTCTTCCATCCCGCACGCGGACAGGGCGCCGACACTGAGGAGGGCGATCATGCCCACGGCCACGATCCTGAGCTTCGTCATGCCCACAGCGTGCCCGACTTCGACCCTGAGCGAATCGGGGACGCTCCCGGAGATTTACCCCTAAGGAGGATCGTGTGGCGGGGGACACAGGTGGAACTGTGGACGACGCGTAGCCGACTATTAGTCCAACGGGGTCTAGGAAAGGTTCCAGAATCATGAAGCGTGCGCTGGTTGTCGCCGCACTAGCGTTCACGGGGTTGCTGGCCATCGCGGCTCCGGCCGCCGCGCACAGCACGTTGGCGGGCAGTTCGCCCACCGACGGTGCGATCATCAAGCAGCAGATCTCCGAGGTCAACCTCCGGTTCGACGAGGGGGTCGACGGCCGGTTCAGCACCGTGGTGGTCAACGGTCCGGGCGGCGTGTCCTACAGCGTCGGCGCCCTGAGCGTCACCGACAACACCGTCTCCCAGCCCGTGCACCCACTGAAGTCGGGCGACTACAAGGTCGCGTGGCGGGTCGTCTCCTCCGACGGGCACCCGGTCGCGGGCGGCTTCGGCTTCACCGCCGCCATCCCGGGCGACCAGGAGCCGAGCGAGGGTCCCAAGCCGGCGAAGAAGAAGCCCACCGACGGGGACTTCGCGGCTCCGGGGTGGCTCTGGTGGGCCGCCGGGGGTGGCGCACTTCTCGCCATCGTGGCCCTGGGTCTGGTCCTCGGGAAGAAGAGGGGCAAAGTAAGCGCGTGACGTTGCGCAAAATCGGCCTCGTCGGCGCGTTCGGCGCCGTCGCGGTCCTTGTTCTTCTCTGGGTACTCGACACGGGCGGCGCGATCGCCTCCAGCTCGGTACCCGGGCTGCCCGATCCCGGCGACCTGGTGACCTACGGGCTGCCCGTCACCCGGGTCCTGCTCGACGTGCTCGGCGCCGTCACCGTCGGGTACGTGGTCGCCGCCGCGTTCCTCACCCCGGGCAAGGGGACGACGGTCGGCCCCGAGGGCTATCCGCTGCTCCGCCGGGCCGGCTGGCTCGCCCTGGCCTGGGCGGTCGCCGCGATCCTGCTCAGCGTGTTCACGGTCGCCAACCTGCTCGGCCGGCCCGCCGACGAGCTCAGCACGACCATGCTGTGGAGTTTCTGGACCACGGTCGTGATGGGCAAGGCGTACGCGCTCCAGATCGTGTTCGCCCTCGTCCTGTGTCTCGGCTGCCGGCTGGTGCTGTCCCGGACCGGCGCGGCCCTGCTCTCCGTACTCGCGCTGGTCACGGCCCTGCCGCCCGCGTTCACCGGGCACGCCGCCGGGGCCGGGAACCACCAGGTCGCGGTCACCGGCATGGCACTGCACATCGCCGGGGCCGTGCTGTGGCTCGGCGGGCTGGCGGCGCTGCTGGCGGTCCGGAAGACGGCGGCGCTGCGGGTGGCCGCCGGCCGGTACAGTCGCATGGCTCTGGGGTGTTTCGTTCTGGTCGTCCTCTCCGGGGTGGCCAACGCCGCGATCCGGCTCGGCACCTGGAACGAACTGTTCGGCAGCCCCTACGGCCGCCTCGTGCTCGCCAAGGTCCTCGGCCTCGGCCTGCTCGGCGCCTTCGGGGTCGCGCACCGGAGCTACGCGCTGCGCCGGCTCGCCGACCGGCCCTCGTTCTTCCGCCGGCTCCTGGCCGGCGAACTTCTGGTGATGGCCGCCGTGTTCGGGCTCGCCGTCGGCCTGTCGCGCACCCCGACCCCGGTGCCGACCAACCCGATCGACCCCGACCGCATCACCGACCTGCTCGGCTTCGAGATGCCGCCCGCCCCGACCCTCGGGTCGATGTTCGGCGGGTTCCTGCCCGACCTGTTCTTCCTCACCGTGGTCGCCGCCGGGATCGGGTTCTACCTCGCGGGCGTCTGGCGGCTGCACCGCAACGGGGTGCGCTGGCCGATCGGGCGCACCCTGTCCTGGGTCGGCGGCCTGCTGCTGCTCGGCGCGATCACGAACCTCGGGCTGGCCAGGTACGCGTACGTGCTGTTCAGCGCGCACATGATGCAGCACATGATCCTGTCGATGCTGATCCCGATCATGCTGGTGCTGGGCGCGCCGCTCACGCTCGCGCTCCGGGCGCTGCGCCCCTCGGGGCCGGCCGGGGCGTCGGTGGATCCGGTTTCGGCCAGCGAGGGCGGCCCGCGCCCGGCCGGCGACGGTGCCCAGCGCCCCGCCGGTGACCGGGGCCCCCGCGAGTGGCTGCTGCTCGCCCTGCACAGCCGGGTGCTGAAGTTCTTCACCCACCCGGTCGTCGCGCTGTTCATCTTCGTGGTCAGCCTGTACGCGCTGTACTTCAGCTCGCTGTTCGCCACCCTGATGAGCAGCCACCTCGGTCACCTGGCGATGCTGACCCACTTCATCCTCGCCGGGTACCTCTTCTTCTGGGTGATCATCGGCATCGACCCCGGCCGGCGACAGGTCAGCCACCCCGTCCTGATCCTGATCCACTTCGGTGGGATGGTGTTCCACGCGTTCTTCGGCGTGATCCTGATGCAGGCCCAGACCCTGATCGCCGACGACTGGTTCAGCGTCGTCCGGCCGCCGTGGATGACGGACCCGCTCGCGGACCAGTACCTCGGGGCGGGGATCACGTGGAGCTTCGGCGAGATCCCGAGCGCCATCGTGTTCGTCATCCTGGTCATCCAGTGGATCCGGGCCGACGAACGCGAACAGCGCCGGCTCGACCGCGCGGCCGACCGGTCCGCCGCGGGCGGGGAGGACGACGAATGGGTGCGGTACAACGAGTACCTGAAGTCACTGCCGAAAAGTTGATCCCACCGAACCGACAGGGTCTGCTCCGCCTGCCGGCCCAGTGGATGTAACGAAGTATCGAGGTTTGTGCATGAAGAGGAACCCAAGATTACCTTAAGGGTCTCTAAAGGCCATTCACGCTCGGTGTGAACAGAGAATCGTTAAACTCCGACAATATGGGCGGGCAGGAGAGTGCCGGGGAACGGCACCGGGGTCGACTGGTCATCGCACTGTGCATCGCGCTGGGAGTTCTCGTCCTCCAGGTGGTCGGCTACCTGGTCACGAACAGCCTGGCCCTGCTCGCGGACGCCGGTCACGTGCTCACCGACGCCGGTGGCGTGGCCCTCGCGATGGCCGCGATCTGGTTCGGGAAACGCGCCGCCGGACCCCGACATTCGTTTGGTTACTATCGGGTGGAAATTTTCTCCGCAGTCATCAACGCCGTCATTCTCACCGTCATCGCGGTACTGGTGTTGATAGAGGCATACAAGCGAATATCCGACCCGCCGGAAGTCGCCGGATTGTCCACTCTGGCATTCGCGAGCGTCGGACTCGCGGCCAATGTCGTCGGACTGCTGCTGCTCCGGGGTGGCCAGAAGGAGAGCCTCGCGGTCCGGGGCGCGTACCTGGAGGTGCTCGGGGATCTGCTCGGCTCCGTGGCCGTGATCGCCGCCGCGGTCGTCATCATCTTCACCGGCTGGCGGTACGCGGACCCGATCGCCTCCGCCGTCATCGGCCTGATGATCCTGCCCCGGACCTGGTCCCTGCTCCGCGACGCCGTGGACGTGCTCCTCCAGGGCGCGCCCAAGGGGCTGGCCGTCGAGTCCGTGCGCGCCGAACTGCTCGCCGTCGACGGGGTGCTCGACATCCACGACCTGCACGTCTGGGAACTGACCAGCGGCATGCCCGTGCTGTCCGCGCACGTGGTGGTGTCCTCGATGACCGACGGCGGGGAGGTGCTCGACGGGGTCGCCGCCAGGATGGGCGACGCGTTCGACATCCGGCACAGCACGTTCCAGCTCGAACCGGTCGGGCACCTCGACCACGAGGCCCCGGCGCACCCCTGAGCGGCGGGACGGGTACCCGGAGTACCCCCTGAAATGCGGTTTTGCGCAGCTGCGGTCGCGCCGGGATCTCCGGAATCGGAGAGGAACTGTCGTACCCGGTCAGATACTGGACGGATGACTGTGCTCCTCGCCATCGGTACCGGGAAGGGGCTGTTCCTCGCCACCAGCGAGGACCGGCGCACCTGGGAACTCACCGGACCGCACTTCCCGATGACCGGGGTCTACTCGGTCGCCATCGACACCCGCGCCGGCCGCCCCCGGCTGCTCGCCGGCATCGACAGCTCGCACTTCGGCCCCAGCGTCGCCACCAGCGACGACCTCGGCGCGACCTGGCAGGAGCCGGACACCGCGCCCATCGCGTTCCCCGCCGACACCGGTGAGGCCCTGCGCCGGGTCTGGCAGCTCACCCCGGGCGCGGGGCCCGACGAGGTGTACGCGGGCACCGAACCCTCCGCGCTGTTCCGCTCGGCCGACGGCGGCCGGTCGTTCGAGCTGGTCCGCGCCCTGTGGGACCACCCGCACCGCCCGCAGTGGGGCGCCGGCTTCGGCGGCCAGGCGATCCACACCGTGCTCCCGCACCCCACCGACCCGGCGTCGATGCTGGTCGCGATGTCCACCGGCGGGGTGTACCGCACGGCGGACGGCGGCGACTCCTGGGCGCCGAGCAACACCGGCATCAAGGCGTACTTCCTGCCCGACCCGTGGCCCGAGTTCGGCCAGTGCGTGCACAAGGTGTCGCGCAACCCCGACCGCCCCGACCAGTTCTTCGCCCAGAACCACCACGGGGTGTACCGGTCCGACGACGCCGGCGCCACCTGGCAGTCCATCGCGGACGGCCTGCCCAGCGACTTCGGTTTCGCGATGGTCAACCACCCGCACCGCCCCGGAGTGATCTACAACTTCCCGCTGGAGGCCGACGCCCGCCGCTGGCCCCCGGGATACCGGGCCAGGGTCTACCGCTCCGAGAACGAGGGCCAGACCTGGGCCGAACTCGGCGCCGGCCTGCCCGAGACCGCGCACTACGGCACCGTGCTCCGCGACGCCCTGTGCTGCGACGACGCCCCCACCGCCGGCGTCTACTTCGGCACCCGCAACGGCGAGGTCTACGGCAGCGCCGACGAGGGCGACACCTGGAACCTGGTCGCCTCACACCTCCCCGACGTGCTCGTCGTCCGGGCCGCGTCATGGGGGTGACCATCCTGGTGCCCGGGGTGCTGCGCGCCGAGGCCGGCGGGGCGTCGCACCTGCCGGCCGAGCCGGGGGAGCTCCGCGACGTGCTCGACGCGCTGGGACGGGAGTTTCCGCTGCTGGAGCGGCGGGTCCGGGACGAGCGGGGTGCGATCCGGCGGTATGTGAACGTGTACGTCAACGGGGAGCCGGCGGGGTTGGGGACGACGGTGCCGGACGGGGCCGAGGTGCAGGTGCTGCCGTCGGTGGCGGGCGGCTGAGCCACCGTCTGGGTGCCGGGTGCCGGGTGCCGGGTGCCGGGTGCCGTGCCGTGCGGGCCCTGGGCCCGCCTGCGGGTGGCTCGTCAGCGGGTCGGGAAGGTGGCGCGGCGGGCGGCGCGGCGGAGGGTGCGGAGCATGACCGGGGCCGTGACCAGGACCAGGACGGCCGTGGTGAGCGCACGGCCCACGTCCCAGCCCAGGGACGTCGCCAGCATGTAGCCGAGCAGCCGGATCAGGTTGTCGCCGATCGGCGCGCCCGGCACGTAGGAGATGCTGCTCAGGCCGGCGCCCGTGCCGAACGGCCAGAACGACAGGTTCATGATCAGGCCGTAGCCGAGGCTGGCGAGGGCGGCGTACCCGGCGAGGAGGAGCGGTTCGAGCCTGCCGCGCAGCCGGGGCAGGAGTCCGGCGCCGAGACCGAACCAGGCCGCACCCAGCATCTGGTACGGGAGCCACGGGCCGACCCCCGCCGTGAGCAGCGCGGACGTGAACAGGGTGGTGCTGCCGAGCACGAAGCCGAAGCCGGGGCCGAACACCCGGCCGCCCAGGACGAGCAGGAAGAACACGGTCTCGATCCCGGCGGTACCGGCACCGAAGGGGCGCAGGGCCGCGCCGGCCGCCGACAGTACGCCGAGCAGGGCCACCGCCTTCGCGTCCATCCCGCCCTCGCTGATCTCGGCGAGCACCACCGCGAGGATCAGGGGCAGCAGCAGCGCGAACACCCAGGGCGCGTCGACGCCGTGCGCGAGGCTGGACTCCGGGCTGATCACGAGCGGCCAGCCGACGGCCCCGAGCCCGAACAGGCTCGCGAGCACGATGGTCAGCACGGACCGGCCCCGCAGGCGGACCAGCACCCGGGGCCGGGCGGCCGACGCGGTACCGGCGGGAGCTGCGGCGAGGGAGACGGCCGGGCCCGGTCCCGACTCGTGGCGGTGGGCGCCAGCCCGGTCCTCGGCACCCTGGGCCGAGCCGGTCAGAGGTGGGTCGGACGGGGCGGGGCCCGGGTTCGCGGGCGTGGTCACGGGGACCCCTGGGCGAGGGCCGTCGCGACCGACTCGACCGTCAGGTACCCGGGAAGGATCTTCGAGACCTGGGGCGCGAACACCGGGGAGGCCGTCACCACCTCGGCCGTCGGCCCGTCCGCCACGATCTCCCCGTCGGCGAGGACGACCACCCGGGTCGCGTACTCGGCGACGAACTCCACGTCGTGGGTCGTCACGATGATCCCGTGGCCCTGGGCGGACAGGTCGGCGAGCAGGGTCGCGAGCGCCGTCTTGCCCGGGTAGTCCAGACCCCGGGTCGGCTCGTCGAGCAGGAGCAGGGCGGGGCTGGCGGTGAGCGCGATGGCCAGTACCAGGGAGAGGCGTTGTCCTTCCGACGCGTCGCGGGGGTGCAGCGCGTCGGGCAGGCCCGGGGCCAGCCGGTCGAGGAGGGTGCGGCAGGTGCCCGGGGCCGCGCCGGATTCGAGGTCTGCCTGCGCGCACTCCTCGGCGACCGTTTCGAGGTAGAGCAGGTCGGTGGGCTGCTGGGGGACGAGGCCGGCGAGCTTGCGGCGGCGGGCGGCCTTCAGGGCGCGCGGGTGCTCGCCGTCGACGGTGACGGTGCCCGCGTCGAGGTCGCCGGTGCCCTGGATGCCCCAGAGCAGGCTGGACTTGCCGGCACCGTTGCGGCCCATGATGGCGAGGCGTTCGCCCCGGGCGAGGGTGAGGTCGACGCCGGCCAGGGCGGTGGTGTCGCGGTAGCGGAGGGCGGCGCCGGTGACGGTGAGCAACGGGGCCTGTGGCTCGGCGGGGCGCACGGACCGGCCGGCCGGGAAGGAGGCGCCGTCACCGGGGGTGGCTGCGACGGAGGAATCCTGGGGCCGATCCTTCGTGGAGAAGCCGGCTGGCCTGACGCCGGATGGGGCAGGCAGGTGGGACCCGGGCGGGGGAACGGGGGTCGTGCGGGCCAGTCGCCGCGCGTCCCGGATCGACACCGGTCGACTCGCCCAGCCGAGCACCGCGCCCAGCCGCACCACCGGCGGCGCCACCTCCGACTCCGCCAGCACCTCCCCGGGCGCGCCGGCCAGCCCCGACGGCAGCAGCACGACCCGGTCGGCGTACTGCACGACCCGCTCCAGGCGGTGCTCCGCGAGCAGCACGGTCACCCCGAGGTCGTGCACGAGGCGGTGCAGCGCGGCGAGAACCTCCTCGGCGGCCCCCGGGTCCAGCGCCGAGGTCGGCTCGTCGAGCACCAGGACGCGGGGGTGCGCGGTGAGCGCCGCGCCGATCGCGACCCGTTGCTGCTGCCCGCCGGAGAGCTGGGCGAGCGGCCGGTGCCGCAGGTCGGCGAGTCCGAGCAGGTCGATGGTCTCCTCGACACGTTTGCGCATCACGGGATTGGCCAGGCCGAGGGACTCCATCGAGTAGGCCAGCTCGTCCTCGACGTGGTCGGTGACGAAGCCGCTGACCGGGTCCTGGCCGACGTAGCCGACGAGGTCGGCGAGTTCGCGCGGGGGGAACAGCCGGGTGTCGCGGCCGGCGACGGTCACCCTGCCGGTCAGTTCGCCGCCGGTGAAGTGCGGGACCAGGCCGTTGACGCACTTGAGCAGCGTCGACTTGCCCGAGCCGGTCCGCCCCGCGAGCAGGCACAACTCGCCCTCGGGCACGTGCAGGTCGACATTCTCGATGGTCGGCCCCGGCGCGTCCGGGTAGGTCACGGTCACGGACTCGAAATCGATCATCGGGTACTCCGGGGAGACAGCCACGCGGGTGCCAACGCGCACAGCACGCCCAACGCGGGGAGGGCCGGCAGTCCCGGCATGGCCAACGGCACCACGGAGGGGGTGAGGCCGGTGGGGAACGCGTACACGCCGACGATCGCGAGCAGTCCACTGAGGACGACGCCGTACTCGCGCCAGCCCCAGGTGTCCGGCCGGTACCGGCTCCGGGTCACCCGCCGCCCGCCGAGCACCAGGCCGCCGACCGCGAGGCCCAGCCCGAGGACCAGGATCGGGCCGCTGACCAGTACGGGGCTGCGGCCGTCGAGGAGCGCGTACAGCCCGAGGCACGCGCCGAGGAGGCCGACCAGCACGAGGGCGCCGGTCAGTCGGTGCGCCGGGCCGCGCCGGCCGTAGCCCCGGGAGTCCATCGCGGCGGCCAGGGCGAGCGCGCGGTCCAGGGCGTCGGTGACGACGGGTACCAGGATGGCGCGCGCCCGGCGTTTGGTGTCCCCGCGCAGCGCCCGGGCCCGGCGGACCTGCTTCACGCTGGCCACCAGTTGCGGGGCGACCGTGAGGCCGACGACCACGGCGACGCTGACCTCGTACAGGGCGGCGGGCAGGATCCGGAGCAGCCGCTTCGGGTTGGCCAGGGCGTTGGCGGCCCCGATGCAGCCGAGCAGGACGGCGAGCCGCAGCCCGTCGTAGAACGAGGCGACCAGGCCCTCGGCGGTCACCGGGCCGCCGAGCCGGATGCCCTGCGCCCAGTCGGGCAACGGGATCCGGGGCAGGGTGAACACGACGTGCGTGCCGCCGTACCCGCCGAGGAGGGCGTGGAACCCGAGCCGGAACGCGATGGCGACCAGCCCGAACCGCAGGAACACCTTGTACGAGTCGGCCCACGGCTCCCCGGAGCGCCGGGCCGCGACGACGTACCCGGCGACCGCCAGCGCGAGCAGCAGCAGCCACGGGTTGGTGGTCCGACTCGCGGCCGTACCGAGCGCCAGCGCCCACAGCCACCACGCGCCGGGGTGCAACCTACCGGGCACGGCGACGCTTGACCTGCCAGAACGCGAGCCCGCCGAGGACGAGGACCACGAGCAGGCCCAGTTGCCAGGGGAGCCCGGTGGACTTCTGCGGGCCGGGGGTGGCGGCGGTGTTCGACGCCGGCACGGTGCCCGGGGTCCCGGTGGCCGGTGTCCCCGAGGACTCCGGGGTCGCGACGGCGCTGGGGCCCGCAGAGGGGGCCGCCGACTGCGGGCCGGGGGCGGTGGTGCCGCCCGGCTGCGGGTGGCCGGGGCCGGCGGTCGGGGCGGGCGGGACGGGTACCGGGGGCGGCGGGGGAGCGGGGGCGGCCGGGGGCGCGATGCCGGGTCGGCGGCCGGCGCCGAACGCCCAGCCCTCGACGCTGCCGGCCGGCGGGTCGTAGCTGCCGGCGCCCTCGTCGCTGTAGGCCCACGAACCGCCCGGCTGGGCGTGGTAGTAGGCCCAGTAGGCGTCCTTGGGCGCGCCGTTGCACGGGTCGGGCCGGCTGTTGATCTGGCAGATCAGCCCGGCCTGCCGGGGCACGAAGCTGTAGCCGAACCCGGCCGACTCCAGTGCCTGGAGGCCGGTCCCCGGATCGCCGCCCGCGCACCGGGTCTGGACGCCGCCGCCCAGGGAGCCGAAGTCCACCACGACGGTGACGCCGGAGCAGGCGGCCCGCGCCGGGGCCGCGGGGACGACGACCGCCGCCGCGACCAGGGCCGCGGCGGCGAGCAGTCGTCGGAGGGTCACGCCGAGCGCCGACGCCGGGCCAGGGCCACGGTGCACGCGCCGAGGGCCAGCATGGCCGCGCCGGCCCAGGCGAGCAGCGACGCGGGCGAGCCGGTGACCGGCAGGACCGGGCCGGCGGTCGGGGTCGGGGTGGCGGTGGCCGGCACGGTGCAGTCCAGGCTCGGCGCGGCGGCCGTGATGCCGGTGTTGCTGACCGTGTTCAGCGAGCCGTTCGCGAGGCCGAACAGCGCGCCGGCCGTGGCCCGGGGAGCCTTGCCTGCGGTGAACGTGCCGTCGAACGTGATCGCCCCGCGCTGGTCGGCCGGTCCGGCGCACCCGATCTGGAGGCCGGTGAGGTAGGTGGTGGCCTTGCTCGCGGCGGTGGTGCGCTTCCCGGCGCGCAGGGCGGCCAGGGCGTTGCCGGTGCTGTTGGCGTTGACCGGGTTGTCCTTGTCCGGCACGGCCACGCCGGAGGTGAACCCGCCGTTGGCCTGCTGGCGGCCGGTCAGCCAGTCGAGGGCCTTGCCGGCCTCGGTGGTCTTCCCGGCGGCGAACAGGGCCTGCACGACCAGCCCGGTCGCGTCGACGCTGCCGGTGCACGTGGGCTGGGCGAAGTCCTGCGGGAACGCGCCGTCGGCGCACTGGCTGCCGACCAGGAACTCCACGGCCTTGGCCGGGGCCTTCCCGGGGGTGCGCTGCAACGCGATCACGGCCAGAGACTGGCTGAAGGTGTTGCTGTAGTTGCCGTACTCGGACTTGTCGGAGTAGCGGCCCGACGCCTCCTGGAGCGCGGCCAGTTCGGTGAGCAGCTTCCGGCCGCCGACCGACTCCGGGTCCTTGCCCTGGGCGATCGCGAGGAGGGCGAGCTTGGCGTGTCCGCCCGCGTAGGACTCCTTGGTGCCGTCGCCGATGTAGTTGGCGACGCTGTCCGGCTTGACCAGCCACGCGGTGGCCTTCGCGGCGGCGTCGCCGGCCACGCCGACGGCGTCGAGGGCGAGGACCGCGTCGATGGTCAGCCCGGCGTCGTCGTAGCCGGAGGACTGCAGGCGCTCGCCGTCCTTGAGCTGCGTGGTGAGCCAACCGGCGGCGGCCTGGTTCGCGTCCTTGGTGACGGGGGCCGCCTGGGCGGGGGCGGCGAGGCCGAGGCTGAGGGCCACGGCGGCGACCGGTACCAGAAGGGTTCTGCGCACGAGGGGGCCTTTCTGTCCGGGTCCATGATGGATCCCGGTGCCCCGGGCGCCACCCCGTAGACCGCGACGGGAGGGATGCGACGTGACCGGCGGGTGCTCGGGCTCTACCGTTGCGGGTCAGCGCCGGAGTTTCACCGGACTTTCCCCACACGGTCACGTGGTGCTGCTGTCGGTCAGTGTTCCGAGCCCGGCATACCCGTGTCAACCAGGCATGTTGTGGATCACGTCCCCGCCCTGGCCATCGACACCGCTGCATATGCATCCACAATGCCGGGGTTGCCTACTTTGCCGCATTTACGGCGTTGGAAGAGCAGGTGCGACGGCGGGGCCGGCTCCGTGGGCCGCGCGGTGGCGGTGAGGATCTGCCGGGTCCGGGCCAGGTCGCCGACCAGCGCCGGGTTGGCCGACCACATCAGGGCCACCACCCCCGCCACGAGCGGCGCCGACATCGAGGTGCCGAACGCGGTGCCGTAGCCGCCACCGGGCCGGGCGAGGACCACGTCGGTACCCGGAGCGAGAATGTCCGGTTTGATCAGCGGCCCGACGGGTCCCCGGCTGGAGTACGGCGCGACCTGGTCCTGCTCGTTCGTGGCCCCCACCGTGACGACCTGCGGATACGTGGCGAGCGGCTCGGTGATGCTCCGGCAGAACGGCCCCGAGTTGCCGGCCGCCGCCGTCACGAACACCCCGGCCGCCTCCAGGGCCCGGGCCGCCGGGTACAGCGACTGGGCGTCGCAGCCCTCCTCGTCGGTGCAGTCCCACGAGTTGGTGAGGATCCTGGCCCCGCGCGCCGGATCGCCCCGGAACGGGTCCCCGCCCGCCGGGAACGGCGCGAACACGAACTGGAGGCAGTCGAGGTGCAGCCCGGGGCTGGCCATGTTGCGCGCCGTGTTGGAGCAGCCGATCCACCGCGCGTCGGGGGCCACGCCGACCCCGCCCCGGCCGACCGCGAGGCTGGCGGTCCCGGTGCCGTGCCCGTCGAGATCGGTGGGCCGCGCGGAGTGGTACCAGGGGTCGTACCAGGAGTCGGGCCCGCCCCGGTAGCCGTCGGCGAGCGCCGGGTGGGTGGCGTCGGCCCCGGTGTCGACGTGCCCGACCAGGGTGCCGGCGCCGCGTACCCCGAGGTCGCGCCAGACCCGGTCCGCCCCGATGGCGCGGATGTCCCAGGTGGGGCCGTCGGGCGGGCCGAGGGTGCCGCCGGCCGGCGCGCCGCGCTGCCAGATGGGGCGGAGCCGCTGGCTGATCAGGACCCGGGCGACGTCGGGGCGGGCGGCCAGCCGGAGCCGCAGGACGGGGCCGCCGTCGAGTTCGATGGCGTTGACCAGGTAGTACGGCGTGAAGGGGATGTGCCTGTCGCGCAGGGTCCCGCGCAGTTCGGCCTGGCTGGCCTCGGCGGTGTCGACGAGCTTGCGGTGCACGGCGGCCGGCCCGGACAGGCCCCCGACGTCGGCCTGCGCCTTCATGATCACGAAGAGCCGGTTGCCGTAGAAGTCGGGGTTGCCGAGCAGGGTGTAGGCGCAGCCGGCGACCACGGTCATCACCAGCGCGGCGGCCAGGCCCCGCTTCAGGGTGCGGGGCAGCACGAACGCGGCCATCGCGGCCAGGGCCAACGAGCACAGCGCGGACACGATCCCGTAGAACAGCACGTCGGAGAACCCGAGGACGAAGTTCAGCTCCTCGGGGTCCACGAAGGCCAGCGGGCCGAGGGCGACGATCGCGACCAGCAGCCAGGTGTGCCGCAGCCGGGCGGCGACGTAGCCGAGCGGCGGGAGGACGAGCAGTTCGAGGATGTTGACGCCGAACGCGCCGACCCCGGCCGCGAGCACGCACAGCGCGACCCCGGCGACCGTGCCCGCGACGAGCTGGTCGGTGCCGTACGCGGCCCAGAACCGGCCGTCGAGCACCGACCGGGCCAGCGCGCCGGTCGCGATGCCCGCGAGCACCGCCATCAGGGTCTCCAGCCGCCCGCCGAGCGCCCCGAACACCAGCCAGGGCAGCAGGCAGGTGAGCCCGACCGCGACCGCCCAGCCGCTCGGCCGGCCCTCCGGGCTCGTCCAGCCCCGGAACAGCCGCACCCCGAAGGCGACCAGGCCGGTGATGACGGCGAGGGAACCCAGGGACAGTTCGTCGTGCGGGATGGGTACCAGCCGGGCCAGCCCCATCAGCGCCAGCGCCGCGGCGGCGGTCGCCCAGATCTGGCCGGCCATCCGGGCGGGCGCGGTCCGGCCCCGCTGGGACAGCAGCTCCGCCGGTGCGAACACCAGCACCGCGTTGACCAGGCAGAGCATCGCCCACACCCAGGACGGCGGCCGGGGCAGGCTGAGCGCGGCCGGGATCTCGTCGGCGATCCAGCCGCCGATCTGGAGTACGCCGGTGACCAGGACGGCCCAGACCCCGACTCCCCGCATACGCGACATTATCCGCGTCGCAGCGCCACCACCGGCAACGTTCGGCCAGTCTCGACGATCCACGCCTCGATCCCGTTCACGGCGAGCAGCACGGCCGTGGCGAGCGCTGCGGTACCGAACTGCGGCAGGTACGGCGCGGCGAACGCGAGCCCCACGCACACCAGCGCGCCGCCGAACCGGGGCCACAGCGCCGCGCCGAACATCCGCCACCGGGCGTAGCAGAACCCGAACAGGTAGAGCGCCACCCCGGGGGCCAGCAGGAGCTCGGCCGTCTTGTGCGGCACGTCGAACGGGTGCCCGACCGTCTTCTTCAGCCCGACGGCGATCAGGATGATGGCGAACACGTACCCGAAGTGCGCGACGCTGAACACCTGCCGGACGATCCGCGCCTGCACCGGATCGGTCTCCAGCGCGTGCCGGACGGCGGGCGCGCCGTAGTGGAAGTACGTCCACCACAGCCCCACGGTCAGCACCAGCGCCAACGGGATCGTGGCCCAGTCCGACAGCGCCCCGGTGGCCTGCCCGCCCACGGCCACGATGCTCTCGCCCAGCGCGATGATCACGAACAGCCCGAACCGCTCGGGCAGGTGCGAGGCCTCGTACCGGTGCCCCTTGACCCGGGGGCGGAACACGAACGGCCCGACGAACGCGGCCAGGAACCAGAACCCGAGCCGCCAGGGCCCGTCGAGGAGCGCGCCGACCACGTACAGCGGGCAGCTCACCAGCAGGGTGACCGAGAACGGGTCGAGGTGCCGGGCGCCGGTGATCCGGATCGCGGCGAGCCAGAGCAGCAGCCGGAGCAGGACGTAGAACCCGACGAGCGCCAGCCCGCCCCACCGGCTGAACCCGTGCGGGGCGGCGACGGCCATGCCCAGCCCGCACCCGGCCAGCGCGAACAGGGTCAGCCGGCCGCGCGCCCCGTCGAGCCGGGCGCCGGTGAGGTTGCCGAGCAGGGTGACGCCGACCCAGCCCCACCACAGCGGGGCGAGCAGGAGCAGGGCCTCCAGGACGGCCACTGGGCCCTTGGCGGTGGCGAGGACGCCCGCGATCTGGGTGACGGCGAAGACCCAGACGAGGTCCAGGAAGAGCTCCGCCCAGGTGACGCGCTGCTCGGTGAGATCCACTCGAAGATCATTACCGTGGATCCGTTCGGGGGCAAGGGGAACTCCGTGCCGTGGCCGGTCGCGGAGACGCCGTCCGCGTGCTGCGGCCCGGCACGCGCCTCCGCTCGCGGGGCGGTCGATCCGCCCCGCGACGCGGTTGGTTGCGGCGTGCCCCTCAGTTCACGGCGAAGGTCTGCTTGGTACTGACCCGGCCGTCCGCGTAGCAGAGTTCGAAGCCCTCCTTGGCCGTGTCCCGGTTGATCCACATCCGGCACTCGGTCCCCGAGGGCGGGCTCGTCGTCTGGTCGGACGGCAGCCCGTCGCTCCCCATCAGCTTCTCGGCCTCGGAGCGCGTCTGGCCCTCCTGGACGCTGTCGTACGCGCTGCGGGTCGCGGTCGCCTTGTCGAAGAACTTGTAGAACACGAAGGCGCCGACGCCGCAGCAGATCAGGAGCACCACCAGGCCGATGATGAGGGCGATCACCCATTTCTTCATTTCATCAAGTTAAGTCCTCATTGCCCAGCCTAGGGGTCAATTGACCGAGAAGGTGATCCATGGCCGCCCGGTCCCGGGTGACCTCCGGGACGATGTCCGGCGCGGCGGCCCGCAGCTCCACCCAGCCCAGATAGGCCGCGTACGCGACGACGCCCTGCCGCCGGGCGGCCTCCGCCGGCATGCCGAGCTGCTGGTAGCACTCGGTCAGGTAGCCGATCCGCCGCTCGGTGACCCGGCGCAGCACCGGCCCGACGACCGGGTCGTGGGCGTGCGCCACGATCGACGGTTCGAGGTACACGTCGGACGGGCGGCGGTCCCGGAGCGCCTCGTGCAGCAGGGTACGCAGCCGGTCGAGCGGGTCCCTGATCCGTTCCATGGCCGCGATCATGTCCTCGGTGGCGAGCTGCTCCCAGAGTTCGAGGGCGGCGACGAGGAGGGCCTCGCGGTCGGTGAAGTGCCAGTAGAAGCTGCCCCGGGTCGCGCCCAGCACCTTGGCCAGCGGGTCCACCGCCACCGCCCCGAGGCCGCCCCGGCACATCGCGTCGAAGGCCGCATGAGTCCAGTCTTCCCTGGTCAGCCTGCGTTTAACCATGGGCCATACACTACTGTATGGTTTTCCGTACACTGCTGTATGGAACGGAGTACCCCGATGATGATCTCTGGTGGGATCGCGGCCGTGGCACTGGCGCTCGTCGCCGCCCTGCACGTGGTCTGGGCCTTCTCGCCGTGGCCGCTGGCCAGCCGCGCCGACTTCGCCCGGCTCGTGGTCGGCGTCCCGGAGGACGGGCTGCCGTCCCGCCCGCTCACCCTCCTGGTGGCCGGCCTGATCGCCGCCGCCGGCTACGTGGTCGCGGCCCGCGCGGCCCTGCTCCCCGAGGTCGGACCCTCCTGGGTGGTCGAGGTGGGCGCGTTCGTCGTCGCCGGAGTCCTCGGCCTGCGCGGCGCGGCCGGGCTCGTGTCCTCGGGGATGCGCGGCGGGGCTGCCCCGGACTTCGACCGTCTCGACCTGCGGTACTACTCGCCGTTGTGCCTGGTCCTGGCCGGCCTGACCCTGTGGGTTGCCCTCGCGTCGGGCGGCTGAACGCCCGCTTGCGTCCCGGAAGTTCGCGCGGCTACCGTGATTTTTCCAAACCCTTCATAGTACTTCACGGGGAGTGCAAATGCGCGGATTGCGCATGTTTGCCGTGGCGGCCCTTGTCCTGGGCGCGTCACTGATCACGGGAACGGCCGCCCAGGCGGCGCCGAGCGCGCCCTACACCGTCCTGGCCGTCGAGAGCGACTGGCACGACTACACGTTCGAGTCCGGCGTCGAGTTCTCCCGCTTCGGCCCGGACGGCATCAACACCTACGCCTACGGCCAGGGCGGAAACTACAACCTCTACATCTCGCCGCCGACCGGCACGTCGCTGACGCCCGGCACCTACCCGACCCTCCGGTTCGCCGACGCCACCCACGCCGGCATGGACCACGGGATCGACGGCCAGGCGTGCTCGGAGAACGAGCTCGCCGGGAACCTGACGATCCACGAGGTGCAGCGCAACCAGGCCGGGGACATCACGGCCTTCGCCGCCTCCTACCGGTTCCCCGGCTGCAAGGACATGTCCGGCGAGCTGCGCTGGAACTCCAGCGTCGGCTACAAGCTCGCCCGGAGCAGCGCCAGGTCCTTCGGCTGGGACGGCTCCGACATCGGCCGGGACACCGCCGCCAAGGACGTGACCGTCACCGTCGGGGGCACCCAGCCGGTGACCTTCGGCCAGGCGGCCTTCGCCGGCTCCGCCCCCGGCGCCTTCCGGATCAAGGCCGACACCTGCTCCGGCAAGGTGCTCGCCGTCGGCAAGAGCTGCACCGTGAGCGTCGCCGCGCACCCCACCGCCAAGGGCGCGCAGACCGCCACCCTGACCGTGCCCGACGACACCGCCGGCACCCGCCCGGCCGTGAGCCTGAGCGCCTTCGGCATCATCGGCGCCGAGGGCACCTACTACCCGGTGGACTCCGCGCGGATCCTGGACACCCGCTCCGGCAACGGCGCCCCCGCTGGCAAGGTCGGCGGCGCCTCGACGCTGAACCTCCAGGTCACCGGTCGGGGCAACATCCCGTCGAGCGGCGTGTCCTCCGTCGTGCTGAACGTGACGGTCACCGAGGGCACCTCCGCGAGCTTCCTCACCGTGTACCCGAAGGGGGTCAGCCGCCCGACGGCGTCCAACCTCAACTTCTCGGCCGGGTGGACGGGTGCCAACTCGGTCACCGTCAGGGTCGGCGACGGCGGCCAGGTGTCGATCTACAACCACGCGGGCGGTACGCACGTCATCGTCGACGTGGTCGGCTTCTACGCCGCGAACAACGAGCTGCTCTACAACCGGGGCCTCGGCAACGAGTACATCCCGGTCAAGGTGGAGCGGCTGCTGGACTCCCGCGAATGGGGCTACGGCCCGCTCGACGGCGGCGACCAGGTCACCATCCCGCTCGGCTACACCGGCCTGACCTCCAACATCCGGGCGGTCGCGGTGAACATCACGGCCGTGGACCCGACGGGTACGGGCTTCTTCACCGCGTGGGACGGGAACAACATCCCGCCGCAGTCCTCGACCCTGAACTTCTCGCCGCGCGCGACCGTGCCGAACATGGCCGTCGTGCCGGTGACGACCTGCCCGCTGCCGAACTGCTCCCAGTTCATGTCCTTCCGGGTGTACAACCACGTCACGTCCAGCGCCCACATCCTGGTGGACATCGTCGGCGTGTACGTCCAGGGCAGCATGGAGACCGGTCTGCGGTTCAACCCGTTGAGCCCGACCCGGATCACGGACACCCGCGACGGCCTGGGCGCGAACGTGCTCGGCCCGCAGTCGATCACGCCCATCGCGGTACCCGGCGCGATCGCGGGGCCCAACACGGTCGCCGTGGGGCTCAACGTCACCGCCGTCACCCCGTCGGAGGGCACCTACCTGACGCTGTGGCGCACCGGCCTGCCGGCGCGGCCCACCGCCAGCAACCTCAACCCGGCCCGGGGCCAGACCGTGCCGAACGCCACGATCACCTCGCTCGGGACGGACAACCGGTTCAACGTGTACAACCACGCCGGTAACACGCACCTGGTGATCGACGTGAACGGGACGTTCGACATCCCGCCGTACCAGCTGGAAGCGCCCCCGGCCCTGCGCGGCCTCACCGGCCGCCAGCTGCCGACCCTGGCCACCGGCCGCCCGACGGCGACCCGCACCACCTCGTAACACCCCGTAACACCACCGCGTGGCATCACGGCCCCACCCGGCCGTGATGCCACACGCCTTTCACCCGGCCGTGGTGCCACGCGCCTCTCACCCTGCGGTGTTGCCAAGCGGCTCTCCCCCTGCGGTGACGCCGCACGGCTCTGACCCCGCCGTGATATGGGTGGGTCGTAGCGCGCAGCGCACGCCGCGAAGCCGTCGCTTCGGCTCATGCGGCGGGCGTCAGCCCCGCCGCATGAGCCGCGCGACGGCTGAGAGCATCTCGTCGGCCATCTCGTCCGCCTTCCCCGTCGTCGCCCCCTCGTGCATGCAGTGCCGGGCGTGCCCGTCGAGCAGGCCGAGGCCGACCTTGTCGAGCGCGGCCTGGATGGCGGAGATCTGGGTGAGGACGTCGATGCAGTACCGGTCCTCCTCGACCATCTTCTCGATCCCGCGCACCTGGCCCTCGATCCGCCGGAGTCGCGCGAGGAGCTGGTCCTTGGTGGCGGTGTACCCGCGGGTGGGGGTGGTCATCCCCCCATTCTACCCATACCCCCCGGGGGGTATCGACCCAGTGATTCCCCCACCGTGGGGCCCGGGCGGGGTGCGCCTAGGACCCTGGCGCTTTGGCGTCACAATCTGAACACACTGCTTGTGACGTATTTACGCCCTGACTCATACTCGCCAGGTGACGACCCCGCTGGGCGTACTGGGGCTCGACGCCCTGGCGGAGGACACGTACCGGGGCCTCGTGGCTCTGCCCTCCGCCACCGCCCCGCACCTCGCACAGCTCCTCGGCCGGGACACCGGCGAGATCCTGCACGCCCTGGAGACCCTCGCGGCCCGGGGCCTGGCCGCCCGCTCCGGCGGGGACCGCGACCGGTTCGTGGCCGCGCCGCCGACCGTCGCGCTGGGTACCCTGCTCGGCCGGCGGCACGACGACCTGCGCCGGGCGGAGCTGGCCGTCGCGGCCCTCGCCGAGGAGCACCGGCGCGCGGTGGCCGGCCGGGCGCTCAGCGACCTGATCGAGGTCATCACCGGCGCGGACGGGGTGCGGCACCGGTACGACCAGATCCAGCGGTCGGCGCGGGAGGAGGTGCGCGCGTTCGTCACCTCGCGGCCGGTGGCGGTGCGCCGGGAGGAGAGCGAGGCCGAAGACGGGTCGGTGGCCAAAGGCGTGCGCTACCGGGTGGTGATCGAACGGGCGGCGCTCGACGAACCGGGCACGGCCGACGCGGCCCTGGCGTCCATGGCGGCCGGCGAGGAGATCCGGGTGGTCGAGAAACTGCCGGTGAAGCTCATCATGGCCGACCGGGAACTGGCCCTGGTGTCGCTCCCGGCCACGGGGCCGGCGGGATCCGGGCACGGCGAGCCGGGCGCGGTGATGCTGCACTCCAGCGGCCTGCTGGAGGCGCTGATCGCCCTGTTCGAGGGCACCTGGGCCCGGGCCCGGCCGCTGAGGCCCTCCGACAGCGGCGTGCTGGCCCCCGAGGACGCCCGGATCCTGTCCCTGATGCTCGCCGGCCTGACCGACCGGTCGATCTCGGTGCACATGGGACTGTCGACCCGCACCGTGCAGCGCCGGGTGCACTTCCTGATGGAGCTGGCGGGCGTCCAGACCAGGATCCAACTCGGCTGGTACGCGGCCCGCGAGGGCTGGGACTAGCGGGCCCTACGGGTCGGCACGGCCCTCCCCTAGGGGCGCTGTCCGGGGGATAACCGATGTCCCGGGGCGCGCCGGGGAACAACGATCGACGTATGTCCTCCCTCAAGCCCGGCCGCAGGTGGCCGATCTACCCGGTGCGCGCGCTGTGCGTGCTCCTGGTGGCCCTGGTGCTCACCCAGGCGGCCCTGGCCGGCGGCTTCATCAGCGGCAACGTGCGCCTGCTGGGCCTGCACAGCGCCAACGCGATCCTGGTCTTCCTGGTCACGACGGCCCTGGTGCCGTGCACCATCCTCCTGCTCACGGCCGGGCGTGGCCCGTGGTGGCCGGTACCCGTCTCGATCGGGCTCTGGATGTTGGTCGTCACCCAGCTCGGCCTCGGCTACGCCCGCGTCGTCAGCGGCCACATCCCGCTCGGCGTGTCGATCCTCGGTCTGCTGGCCGGTCTGACCGTCTGGTCCTTCCGATACCGTCCGAAGTGGATCAGCTCGTGATCGGCCGGCGCGCGGTGCTCGGCCTGGTCGGGGCGGCGGGCGTCGCGACCCTGACCGGTTGCGCGGTCGACGGCCCCGGCACCGGGCAGGTGCTGGCCAGCGCCGCGCCGATCCCGCCACCCTTCAAGGTCCCGCTGCCGATCCCGCGGGTCGCGAAGACCGTCCGCCGCGACGACACCACCGACTACTACGAGGTGGTGCAGAAGGTCGCCAAGGTCGAGATCCTGCCGGGCAGCAGGACCACCATCTGGGGGTACGACGGCACGTTCCCCGGCCCCACCTTCCGCGCCCGGACCGGCCGCCGCGTCGTCGTCACCGTGCGCAACGAGTTGCCGGTGCCCACGTCCACCCACCTGCACGGCGGGGTCACGCCCCCGGAGTCCGACGGCTTCCCGACCGACCTGGTCGTGCCCGCCGGCTACCCCGTGCACACGGCGCACACCAGCCACAACGGCATGAGGATGAACCCGGCCGACTGGAAGTTCCACGACCGGACCCGCGACTACGAGTACCCGATGGTCCAGCAGGCCGCCACGCTCTGGTACCACGACCACCGGATGGATTTCAGCGCTCCGCAGGTGTGGCGCGGACTGGCCGGGGCGTTCCTCGTCGGCGACAACGATGAGGACCGCCTCGGCCTCCCTCGCGGCGACAAGGACATCCCGCTGCTGATCTGCGACCGGTCCTTCGACGCGCACGGCGAGTTCCGCTACCCGGAGCTCGACTCCACCCTCACCAACCCCGGCGTGACGCAGGAGTTCATGTCCGGCGTGTTCGGCGACGTCATCCTCGTCAACGGCGCGCCCTGGCCGGTTCTCGACGTCGCCAACACCCGGTACCGGTTCCGCCTGATCAACGGCTCCAACGCCCGCCGGTACCAGCTCACCGGCGTGCCCCTCGTCCAGATCGGCAGCGACGGCGGCCTGCTCGCCGCGCCCGTGCGCCTCGACGCGCTGACCATCGCCCCCGGCGAACGCTACGACGTCGTCGTCGACTTCTCCGGCTACCCGGTCGGCACCGAACTGACCCTGACCAACGCGCTCGGCGAGGGCCGGACCCGCGACGTGCTCCGGTTCCGGGTCGCCCGGGCGGAGAAGGACGAGTCCGTCGTGCCGGCCAGCCTGGTGCCGGTCCCCGTGCTGCGCCGCGAGGACGCCGTCGCCACCCGGCAGTTCGACTTCCGGCTCCAGGGCGGGAAGTGGACGATCAACGGCCAGCCGTACGACACCTCGGGCTCGCTGGCCGCCCCGAAACTCGACACCGTCGAACTGTGGCGGTTCACCAGCGACTTCCACCATCCGGTGCACGTGCACCTCGCGCAGTTCCAGGTGCTCAGCCGGACCGGGCGGGATCCGGAGGACTCCGACGGGGGCTGGAAGGACACCGTGGACATCCGGCCGTACGGGGTGGTGGAGGTGCTGGTGCGGTTCGCCGGGTACAAGGGGCGGTACATGATGCACTGCCACAACCTGGAGCACGAGGACATGGCGATGATGGCCAACTTCGACATCGTCTGACGGGTACCGGCCGAGGCGGGGGGCCGAGTGTCCGTCGGGATGCCCGGTCCGCGCTGGCCCCGCCGGCCGTCGGTGACGGGTGCCCAGGTCGCGCGCTGACCCGGGGCCGGCGCCGTCAGGTGAAGTCGCGGACGTGGCGGCGCTGCCACGGGGTCTCGACCGCGTGCCGGTGGTAGTGCTCCCGCACGAACGCCACCGCCTCGCCCGGCGGCACCCCGTCGAGGATCGCCAGGCACGCCAGCGCGGTGCCCGTCCGGCCGCGCCCGCCACCGCAGGCCACCTCGACCCGCTCGGCCCCGGCCAGGTCTGTGCCGCCCACGCCGGCCCCGGCGAGGGCGGTGCTGTCCGGGTCCGTGCCGGCCCGGCGCCACGCCTCCGCCAGCACCTCCCGAGCCCGCACCCGGTCGCTGGGCAGCCGGAAGTCCGGCCAGCGGATCCACGCCGACTCCCAGGGGAACGCGGGCGGCGGCTTACCCAGCAGGTACACGCCGAAGGTCGGCAGCGGGCCGGCGGGCAGCGGATGGCGCAGGCCCCGGCCCCGGACGAGCCGCCCCGAGGGCAGCCGCAGGACACCGGGCGCGGTGATCTCCCAGGACACGCCCCCAGTGTACGAACGCGCGGCCCGCGCCCCGCGAGTTCACGGGGAGCGGGCCGCACTGTCGAACGCGAAACCACGCGGCGGCACCCAGCGGCGGCACCGCGCTCCGGCTACAGGCCGATCGCCCCGCCGTCCCGGCGCCAGGCCACCACGATGCCCGGCTTGCCGAAGTCCCCGTCCGGCCAGTTGGACGCCGGCTTCTCGATGGACGCGCCGCTGACCTCGCCCGGGTGCTGCACGGCGACGAACACCGAGCGGTTGTCCTCGTAGAGGAACGGGCCGCAGGTCTCGGCCGCGAACGGGACCGTGAGGAACTGCTTCAGGTACCCCTTCTGCGGGCCCTCCAGCGGTACCGCGAACAGGCCGTCGTTCGAGCCGAGCTGGTTGCCGTCCGTGGAGATCCACAGGTTGCCCGCCCCGTCGAAGGCGACGTTGTCGGGGCAGGAGATCGGGGAGACCTTGGTCTTGTCGTACCCGGCGAAGTAGGTCGACGGGTCGTTGGGGTCGCCGCACACGATCGGCAGGCACCAGGTGAACGTCTCGGCGGCGTTGTCCCCGCCGTCCTCGGTGATCTCCAGGATGTGGCCGTGCTTGTTGGCGTTGCGCGGGTTCACCTCGTCGGCCTTCGGGTTGGACCCGACGCCCCGGTTGGTGTTGTTGGTCAGCGCGCAGTAGACCTTGCCGGTCTTCCAGTTCGGCTCGACGTCCTCGGGGCGGTCCATCTTCGTGGCGCCGACCTTGTCGCCGGCGAGCCGGGTGAAGACGAGCACCTCCTCGACGGTCATGCCCTCGACCAGCGACTGGTTGCCGCGCACCAGCGGGATCCACTTGCCGGAGCCGTTGAACAGGCCGTCGGTGGGCAGCTTGCCCGAGCCGTCGATCTCGCCCGCCGAGGTGTAGTCGAACTTCGCCACGTACAGCGTGCCGGACTCCAGGAGGCTCAGGTTGTGCTTGCGCGCCCGGGCCGACTTGCCGTTGTCCATCTTCTTGTCGGAGACGAACTTGTAGAGGTAGTCGAACCGCTCGTCGTCACCGGTGTAGGCGACCGCGCGGCCGTCCTTCGCCAGGATGATGTTCGCGCCCTCGTGCTTGAACCGGCCCAGCGCGGTGTGCTTCTTCGGGGTCGACTCCGGGTCGAACGGGTCGAGCTCGACGATCCAGCCGAACCGGTTGACCTCGTTCGGGTGCGCGGCCACGTCGAAGCGCGCGTCGGCCCGGTCCCACTTGCGGTTGCCCGCCGGGTACCGGTTGACCGTGTCGATGCCGTAGCGCTTCAGGGCCGGCTTGGCGGCCTCGGGCGCGCCGTCGCCGCCGACGAAGTACTGGTTGAAGTTCTCCTCGCCCGACAGCACCGTGCCCCACGGCGTGACGCCGCCGGCGCAGTTGTTCTGGGTGCCGATCACGACCCGGCCGGTCGGGTCGGCCGCGGTGCGCAGGAACGCCGAGCCGGCGGCCGGGCCGGTCAGCTCGAACTTCGTGCCCGAGGTGGTGATCCGCCGGTTGTAGTGCAGGCCGGTCTTCGGGTTGGCCAGGCGCCACTGGCCCTCGCCGTCGTTGCGCTCCAGCTCCACGACGCTCATGCCGTGCGCGGCCATCGCGATCTTGATCTGGTCGACGGTCATGGTGTCGGGACCGGCGTACCCGTAGAACATCAGTTCCTCGTTGGTGTACTCGTGGTTGCACACGAGCAGCGCGCGCTTGCCGCGCTTGTCCAACGGCAGCACCGCGACGAAGTCGTTGTTGTAGCCGAACTGCTTGGCCTGCGCCTCGGGGGTCTGGTGCCGGGCGTCGAACTTCGGGGCGTCGCGCTCGACGGGGTCGCCCCATTTGATGACGACCGAGTGGTCGTAGCCGTTGGGCACGATCACCGCGTCGATCTTGTTCGGCGGGATGGCCTTGAAGGTCAGCTCGGACGGGGCCGGCGCGGGGGTGTTCGGCAGCACCTCGGGGACGACCGGGGTGGTGTCGTCGGCGTACGCGGCGACCGGGGCGGCCACGGCGGCCAGGCCCGAGCCGACCACGATCGCGCCGGCGGCGGCACCGGCGGCGGTCTTGAAGATGCCCCGGCGCGACACCTCCGCGCTGAAGTACTCGTTGCCGGAGGTGTTGGGGGCGGGGTGGTCGCAGGCGTTGCCGCACCGGTACAGGCACGTCATCGCGTCCCGGTTCGTGCCACTGTGCGCGGCCAGCAGCGGGAGCTGTGGGCGGTCCATTCTGGACTCCTGTTCGGAAGGGGCTCTACCGACCGGACGCTAGAGAGGCTGCACGCCCGGGGAGTGACCGGAAGGTGACCTACAGGTGAACTGGCTCGGTAGTAGGGCTGTCCCTACCAGGTAATGGGGGGTCTACGGCATCGTTTGGACCGTTGTGACCTGGGATTTTGTAACAATGATCATTGAGACCTCCCCTCGGGTCGCCGCGTCCGGACCGACCGCCCCGACCCGCTGGCACCGCCCCCTGCTGTACGTCGCCGTCGCCATGGTGGTGCTCGCCCTCGGCGCGGTGGTCGGGCTGCTCGTCGACGACCGGCGGTCGGTCGGCGTACCCCTCTGGCTCAAGCCGTTGAAGTTCATGATCTCCATCGGGCTGTACACCCTGACGATGTCCTGGCTGCTGTCCCTGCAGACCCGGTTCCGCCGGACCGCGTGGTGGATGGGCACCGTGGTGGCCGTCGCGCTCGCCGTGGAGATGATGCTGATCGTGACCCAGATCGGCATCCGGGGCCGGCAGCTGCACTTCAACCAGACCACCCCGGTCGACGCGATGTTCACCCAGGTCATGGCCATGACCATCTACGCCATGTGGGCCGCCGCCCTGGTGATCACGGTGTTGAGCATGTTCCAGAGGCTCACCGACCGCTCGCTGACCTGGGCGATCCGGCTCGGACTGGTCCTGATGCTGATCGGCCTGGCCCTCGGCATGCTGATGATCCCGCCGACCGCCGAGCAGGCCGCCCTGCACGCCGCCGGCCAGCACCTCGACATCGTCGGCGGGCACAGCGTCGGCGTCCCGGACGGCGGACCCGGCATCCCCGGCCTGACCTGGAGCACCCGGGGCGGCGACCTGCGGATCCCGCACTTCGTCGGCATGCACGCCCTCCAGTTGCTCCCGCTGCTCGCGTTTCTGCTCCGCCGGTTCCCGGACCGGTTCCGGACCCGCCTGGTGTTCGTGGCCGCCGCCGGGTACGCCGGCCTGCTGGCCCTCCTCACCTGGCAGGCGCTGAACGGTGAGCCGCTGCTACGCCCGGGGGCCTGGACGCTCGCCGGGTTCGCCGTGCTGGTGGTCGCCACCGGCGCCGGCGTCACGATGGCGCGGGCTGGCTACGATCACGCCCGTGGACGGGTACTCGATCGGCATTGACCTCGGCACCTCCAACACGGTGGCGGTGCTGCGCAGGCCTGACGGTCGGGCGCAGCCGCTGCTGTTCGACGGCCAGCCGATCCTGCCCTCCGCCGTCTACCTGGACGAGAACGGCCACCTGCACGTCGGCCGGGACGCCCAGCGGCTGGCCCAGCTGGACCCGGCCCGGTTCGAGCCGAACCCGAAGCGCCGGATCGACGAGCGCACGGTCCTGCTCGGCCACGCCGAGGTGCCCGTCGTGGACCTGCTCGCCGCGCTGCTGCACCGGATCGCCGCGGCGGCCGTCGAGGCGGTCGGTTTCCTGCCCCGGGCCGTGCTGACCTGCCCGGCGGCGTGGGGACCGGTGCGCAGGGAGACCCTCCAGCGCGCGGCGGCCCAGGCCGGGTGGCCGCCCGTGCCGCTCGTGCCGGAGCCGGTGGCCGCCGCCCGGTTCTTCGCGGAGACCCTGCGCCGCCCGATCCCCGTCGGCGGCTGCCTCGCGGTGTTCGACTTCGGCGGCGGCACGGTCGACATCGCGGTGGTCCGCAACGACGGAAACCCCTCGACGGGTACCGGCGGGGCCGGCCACCCCGGCGCACCGGGCCACGGCGGCCCGGGGCAGCCCGCCCGGTTCACGGTGCTCGGCTCCGGCGGCCTGGAGGACCTCGGCGGCCTCGACCTCGACGCGGCCCTCGTCGCGCACCTCGGCGCGGTCCTGCACCAGACCGCGCCCGCGATCTGGCAGGCCCTGCGCGACCCGGTCACCCCGGCCGACCGGCGGGCCCGGCGGCTGTTCTGGGAGGACGTCCGGGGCGCGAAGGAGATGCTGTCGCGGACCGCGTCGGCCCCGGTGCCGGTGCCCGGCCTGGAGCACGCCCTGCACCTGACCCGCCCCGAACTGGAGGCCGTCGCCGCCGGCCTGCTCCGCCGCGCGGTGCACGAGGCCCGCGCCGTGATCGCCGGCTGCGGGCTGGACCCGACCCAGCTCAGCGGCCTGTTCCTCGTCGGCGGCTCGTCCCGGGTGCCGATGGTCGCCCGCCTGCTGCACGCCGAACTGGGCATCGCCCCGACGGTGCTGGAGCAGCCCGAGCTGCCGGTCGCGGAGGGCGCGCTGGCCGAGCTGCCGGCGGCACCGGTGACCGGGCCCGGACAGCCCGCCGAGGTCGAGGCCGCGCCGTCGACGCGGCCACTCGTAACCAGAAAGAGGCTCTTGTGGGGTGGGGGTGGGCTCGCCGCGGTGGCCGCGCTGGCGGTCGGCCTGGTCCTGGTGCTGCCCGGGGCCTTCCCGGAGGTGTCGTTCGTGGCGGAGCTCGGCGCGCCGACCGTGATCGCGAAACCGGGCGACGGCTACGGGGACACCGGGGCCCAGGTCGTGGGCGACACGGCGTTCCTCGCGAACGTCGCCGACAAACAGCTGCACGTCGGCGCCTACGACCTGGAGAGCAGGTCGGAGAAATGGAGCAAGGTCGGGCAGACCGACGTCGACTACCGGGGCTGGATCAGCGCGTGGCCCGGCGCGGTCGTGGCGTTCGCCAACTCGACCGACTCGACGAAGCCGACCCGGGCGCGCGCCTTCGCCCCCTCGGACGGGGCGGAACTCTGGCACGCCGAGTTCGAGTCCGGCGCCTGGTACTACCCGTACGAGAAGTACCTGGTGCAGGTCGAGCCCAAGGCCGGCCGGATCTGGAGGATCGACTACCGGACCGGCGTCCGCACGGCCGGCCCGGAGTTCAGGAGCGGCGACTACACCCGGGGCGCGGGCACCCCCAAGTCCTACGTCGACCGGCGCGGCGGCAGCCACGGCCCGCTGCTCGACCCCCGGATCCTCCGCGTCACGCCCAGCACCCGCAAGGCCCAGGTGATCGACACCAGCACGATGAAGGTGGTCCGGGTGGCGGACAACGTCGGCGAGGACGACTGGTACCTGGTCTACAACGGCCGGCTGTACGTGGCCACGGCGGCGAAGGGCTACCAGGTGTACTCGTACGACCTGGACACCATGGGCGCCCCCACCACGCTGTACCGGGAGACCGACACCGCCCGCCGGGTCACCGCCATGGAGGTGTGCGGCGAACGGGTCTGCCTGCTCGACGAGGCCGGCGGCGACGAGAAGACCGGCCGGCTGGTGACCGTCGGGCCCAAGGGCGACCGGTGGACCCGGGACCTGCCCGGGGCGCAGGCGGTCTGGCCGGTCGGGGACCGGATCCAGGTCGTGGACGACACGGGCACCGGCGAGGAGTACTGGTCGGCCCTCTACGACGCCGACGGCGCCCTGGTCGGCGGGCGGCAGGTGTCCTGGTATCCCGTGTGGCTGACCAGCGGCTCGGTGCTGCTGCTCGACCGGGGGCCGGGCCGGAGCGTGCAGGACGTCAACGTGTACGGGATGAGCGCGCGCTCCGGGGAGCGGTCGTACCTGGGCAAGATCAGTGTCCGGAGCGAGGGGTGCGGGTTCAGCGCGGAGTATCTGGTGTGTCCGAGGGAGAAGGACTTCGCGGCGTACCGGCTGGCGTCGTAGCGGGCGCTAGCCTGGGGCGGGTGGAGTTCGAGGAGCACCGCGCGGCCCTGACCAGCCTCGCGTACCGGGTACTGGGCAGCCGGCACGACGCCGAGGACATCGTCCAGGAGGCCTGGCTGCGCTGGCGGGACGCGACCGACGTACGCAACCCGCGCGGCTTCCTGTTCACCGTCGTCACCCGGCTCGCCATCGACCGGCTCCGGTCCCGGGCCCGCGAGCCGTACGTCGGCCCGTGGCTGCCCGAGCCCGTGCCCACCCCCGCCGACGTGGTCGACCGGCGCGCGGAGGTGTCACTAGCCGCGCTGCGCCTGATGGAGCGGCTCACCCCGCCCCAGCGCGCCGTGTACGTGCTCCGCGAGGCCTTCGACCTGCCGTACGCCGAGATCGCCGCCGTCCTGGAGGTGACCGAGCCCGGCGCGCGCCAACTGCACCGCCGGGCCGCCGAGCAACTCGCCGACGGCCGGGCCAGGTTCGAGCCCGACAAGACCGCGCACCGCGCCCTGGTAGACCGGTTCCTCGCCGCCGCCAGCACCGGGGACAGCGCCGGCCTGCACCGGCTGCTCGCCGAGGACGTCGTGCTGTGGTCCGACGGCGGGGGCAGGGTCCGCGCGGCCCTCCAGCCGATCTACGGGGCCGACCGGGTGGCCCGCTTCCTGCTCGGGGTCATCGCGAAGTTCCCGAGCCGGTGGGAGCGGGCCGAGGCCAACGGCGGGCCGGTGCTGTTCTGGTACGGCGGCACCGCGCACCTGTGGTCGTTCGAGGTGACCGACGGGCGGATCGTGGGCGTGCAGTCCGTGTCGAACCCGGACAAACTTGTGAGCTGGGTAACATCCTGATCCCGAGTGTCACGTCACGGGTGGGGCCGGTCGTCATGCCGGGTGACGAAAGGAGTTCGCCATGACCACCACCCGTACCCAGCACCTCGACAAGCTGGTCCCGGAGGCGTTCGGAAAGCTGCTGGACCTCGACCGCTACGTCCGGGGCGTCCTCGACCCGACCCTGCTCGAACTGGTCCTGCTCCGCGCCTCGATCCTCAACGGCTGCGCCTACTGCGTGGACATGCACACCCGCGACGCGCTCAAGGGCGGCGAGGACGCCCGCCGGCTGTTCGCGGTGAGTACCTGGCACGAGTCGCCGTTCTTCAGCCCGGCGGAGCGCGCGGCGCTGGCGCTCGCGGACCAGGTGACCCGGCTGGGGGAGAGCGGCGTGTCGGAGGAGGTGTGGGCGGCGGCCCACGAGCACTTCTCCGAGAAGCAGGTCGCGGACCTGCTGATCGCGCTGGTACTGATCAACGCGTTCAACCGGCTGATGGTCGCGACGCACAAGCAGACGCCGGCCCTGTAGGTCGTCGGGCCCGCTGCGGAGGCGGGCCCGACGGCACTCACGTGCTGCGGTGGTACACCAGGTCGAAGATCTTGCGGCCCTGCTTGATCCCGCGTTTCTCGAAGTTCGTCAACGGCCGGTGCTCCGGGCGCGGCGCGAACCCGTCGTGCGCGTTGACCAGGCCCGGGTCGGCGGTCAGGGTGGCGAGCATCCCGTCCGCGTACTCCGCCCAGTCGGTCGCGCAGTGCAGCGTCCCGCCCGGCACCAGCCGGGACCGCAGCAGCGCCGTGTTGGCGGGCTGGATCAGCCGGCGCTTGTGGTGCTTGGCCTTGGGCCACGGGTCCGGGAAGTAGACGTGCACCGCGTCGAGGGTCGCCTCGGGCAGCGTGCGGACCAGGTCGAGGGCGTCGCCGTCGAAGATCCGGACGTTGGTGAGGCCGCGCTCCTCGACGAGGCGCAGCAGGTTCGCCACGCCCCGGAAGTGCACCTCCACGGCCAGGTAGTCGCGGTCGGGGTCGGCGGCGGCCATCGCGGCGGTCGCGTCACCCATCCCGGAGCCGATCTCCATGACGAGGGGCGCGACGCGCCCGAAGGCGGCGGTCGCGGTCGCGAGGGTCACTCCGTAGACCGGCCAGAGGCGGGCGCTGGAGTCCTCGTGCAGGGCGCTCACCCGGCCGCGGCGCGGGTAGAACGTGCGGATGCTCGTGTCGGTGGTAGTCACAGTGGTTTCGAGCATACCCGGGCCGGGATTAGGGTGAAATGGTGTGATGAACCACTGGGTGCGCGCCTACCGTGTCATCGCCGCATTGCTGACCCTGGCCGCCATGGGTTGGCAGCTCGGATATCTGCTGGACAACGTTCCCGACTATCGGGTTTCCAACTTCTTCAGTTTCTTCACGATTCTGTCGAACCTTCTCACGGTCGTGACCCTACTGTTGTGCGCGCGTTTCGGCGCCCGGGGATTCGACCAGCTCAGAGGGGCCGTCACGCTGTACATGACGACGACCGGGATCGTGTACGCGACACTCCTGTCCGGCATCGAGGTGGACACCACCGTGCCATGGACGAACTTCGTGGTCCACCAGCTGATGCCCGTCGTGGTGCTCCTCGACTGGCTGTTCGACCCGCCGTACCGCCGGCTGGAGTTCCGCAAGGTGCTCCTCTGGCTGCTCTTCCCCCTGCTCTACCTGCCGTACTCGCTGGTCAGAGGGGCGATCGTCGACTGGTACCCGTACCCGTTCCTCGACCCCCGGCGCGACGGCGGCTACGGCCGGGTCGCGATGGCCTCGGCCGTGATGGCGGTGGGGATCTTCGGGCTCGCGATGGCCATCCGCTGGGTGGGCCACGTGCTCCGCGAGCGGAAATGAATTGGCGAACGTGAAATCGCCTGGCACCATTGTGGATGTCGCGACAGCCATGTTGATGAAAAGCTGTAGGGCACCACGGGGGAATTCATTTGCCAAGTACGTTGGCTCAGTTTCGCGCGCCCAGGTGTGCCCTTTCCTGCACCACGGAGGAAAGAACAATGGGCATTCTCACCTTAGTCAGAGACGGAGTCTGGCTCCGCTAGACGCGAACCGCGTCGGCCGTCGAGCACCAGTACCGCGACCAGTGCTGCCAACAGCACCGCGATGACATGCACGGGGGCGCCGGTGAACGGGGTGGCCAGTACCAGGCCGGCCGTCACCGGCATCGCCGCCGCGATCGGGCCGCGCATAGTAGGACAGACCTGAAGGAACCAGACGCTCAACAGGAACACCGCCACCGGTACGGCCGTCGCGAAACCGGCGACCGTACCGGAGATGTGTGCCTTGTGCGCGTCGTAGTCGACCGAGACCGCGAGCCCGGCACCGACACCGGCCGCGGACGCCAGGACCAGGTAGTGGCCGTAGCCCCAGCGCAGGGCGGTGTTCAACGACGTCAGTAGCGCGTGGGCGGGCCTGTCGAAGTAGATCCACCACATCGAGAACACGATGACCAGGCCGGCGCCGGCCAGGGTGAACAACCCGGCGCCGGCCTGACCGCTGTCCAGGGCCGCCTGGATGGCCAGGGTCGCGGCCAGTACCGACTCGCCGAGCACGATCAGGGTGAACAGGCCGTACCGCTCGGCGATGTGGTGCGGGTGCCACGGGGTCGGGTTCTTCCGCTCCGCCCACGCGGGGACGGCCAGCTCGCAGACCACCAGGAACGCGAACCCGAGCAGGAACACCCGCTCCGGCACCGCCAGCAGGAACACCCAGCCGATCTGGACGAGGAAGATCCCGAGCGCGTAACGCAGCGCCACCGGGCGGTGCGTCGGGTCGCCGTGCGCCGCGCGCAGCCACTGGAAGATCATGGCGAACCGCATCAGGACGTACCCGAAGGTGACGACGCCGAAGTCCGTGGCGTCGAACGCGCGGGGTACGCCGGCCGCGACGATCAGGGCGCCGGCGATCTGGACGAGCGTGGTGACCCGGTACACCCCGTCGTCGGTGTCGTAGGCCGAGGCGAACCAGGTGAAGTTCATCCACGCCCACCAGATCGCGAAGAACACGGTCACGTAGCTCAGGAGGCCGTGGCCGATGTGGTTCTCCGCCAGCGCGTGGTGCAGCTTCGAGCCCGCCTGGGCGACGGCCACCACGAAGCACAGGTCGAAGAACAGCTCCAGCGGGGTCGCCGCCCGGTGCCGCTCGCCGGAACTGCGGGAGGTCATTCTGCGGTACCACAGGGGTGTCGTCTCGGCCACGCCCCTGATCATCGCAGGCCGGCCCGGGTGCGACGGGTGATCCACCGACTTTCCGTGCCCGGCGGGCCCGAAGCCACCGGGCCCGCCGGGCGAGGTGGTCGCCCGTCGAGGGCCGGCCACCCCGCCGGGCGGGCGACGGCGCGCTAGCTGTTCCGCGACGGGCTCAGCAGGCCGTTGAGCTTGCCGTAGTCCTCCGCCTCGCCCAGCGCCGAGTAACCGCCGGTCGTGAGGAACTCGGTCGCCGCCCGCCGGGCCAGCCCGTACGCGGACTGGGCGATCGAGGAGCCGAGGCTCGCCCGGGCCACCCCGAGCGCGGTCAGCTCGTCCACAGTGGGCGAACCGGGGCCGACGAGGACGTTCAGCGGCGCCGGGATGGCCTTGACCAGGGCGGCGATCACCTCGGGATCGGCCACGCCGGGTACGAAGATGCCGTCCGCGCCGGCCGCCAGGTACGCCTGGGCCCGCCCGACGGTCTCCTCGAAGTCCGGGTTGCCGAACAGGTACGTGTCGATCCGGGCGTTCAGGAACAACGGGACCCCGGTGGCGTCGGCGGCCCGGCGCGCCACGGCGTACCGCTCCGCCTGCGGGGTGCCGCCGTCCTCCAGGTTGACCCCGACCGCGCCCGCCGCGATCACGCCCCGGATGGTGCCGGCGACGTCGCCGTACCCGCCCTCGATGTCGGCGGTGACCGGCACCCGCACGGCGGCGGCGATCCGGGCGACCAGGTCGAGCGCCCGGTCGGTGTCGAGGTGGTCCCCGTCGGCGAACCCGAGGCTCCAGGCCACCCCGGCGCTGGTGGTGGCGACGGCCGGCGCGCCGGCGTCCTCCACGACGCGGGCGCTGGCGACGTCCCACGCGTTGGGCAGGGCGAGGAGCCGGCCGGAGCGGTGCAGGGCGTGCAGCGCGCGGGCCTGGTCGAGTTGGCTGTTCGTCATACCGCCCAGTGGATCATAGGTTCGAACGCGGGGTCCGGCGGTATTCGGACCTCACCGGTGCGCCCGCGCGGACCGGGCCGGTCGCCCGCCCGAGCCGTGCCGGCCTCCCGCGCCGGTCAGCCCGGCCATCCGCGCCCGGCGTACCCATATCCGGTTGTCGGGGTTGGTGATCGGCGACACAATCCGGCCGTGGACCTCTGGGGGAGCCGGGACTACCGGCTGTGGTGGCTCGGCAACCTGATCTCGACGGTCGGCACGGCGATGTCCCTGATCGCGTACCCGCTGCTGGTGTTCGCGGTGACCGGCTCGGCGCTCGGCGCGGGGATCGCGGCGGCCTGCGAGGTACTGCCGTACGCGCTGCTCAGCCTGCCCGTCGGCGCCCTCGTGGACCGGCTGCCCCGCCGCGCGCTCCTGATCGGCGCCAGCCTGGTCAGCCTCGCCGCCACGGGCACGGTCCCGGTGGCGCACGCGTCCGACCTGCTCAGCCCGTACCTCATCTACGGGGTCGCCCTGGTCAACGGCTGCGCCGGCGTCGTCTTCAGCATCACGCAGGTGGCCGTGCTGCCCCGGATCGTCCGCGCGGACCAGCTCGGCCGGGCCGCCGGGCAGGCCGAGGTCATCTGGAACCTGGCCTCGATCGTCGGCCCGCCGCTCGCCGGCCTGCTGATCACCCGGTCGGCCACCCTGCCCTTCGCCGTGGACGCGCTGTCCTTCGGCGTCGTCGCCGGCTGCGTGGCCCTGGTCCGGGCCCGGCTGAACGCCGACGCGCCACCCGCCCCCGTCGACTGGCGGGCCGACCTCACCCTCGGCGCCCGCCGGGTCGCCACCCACCGCCGGCTGCGGGCGCTCACCCTGATCACGGTCGCCGGGGACCTGCCGTTCGCCGGGATCGCGATCCTGATCACGCTCCTGGTCCGCCAGGACGGAGGGAGCCCGACCGGTGTCGGCGCGGTGTTCGCGATCGCGGCCACCGGAGGGGTACTCGGCGCGCTCGCCGCCCCCAGGATCGAACGCAGGGTCGGCCTCGTCACGGCGGTGGTCGTCCGGGGCTGGGCCACGGTGCTGCTGTTCCCGCTGCTCGCGCTGGGACTGGCCCCGGTCTGGGTGGGGCTGGTCTGGGCCGGGCTGAGCGTGACCATCTCGATGATGAACGTGATCCAGATGCGGTACATGCTCACCGGGATGCCCGAGGAGGAACTGGGCCGGATCCAGGCGTTCGTCACCCTGCTGTCGTACGCGGTGCTGCCCGTCGGGACGCTCGGCACCGGGGCGCTGATCGCGTGGCTCGGCCCGCACGGCACGGTCCTGGTGTACACCGGCCTGATGCTGGTCCTCGCCGGGTACGGCACGGTGAGCCGGGACCTGCGGAGCACGCGCGCCGGCGTACCCCTCTGATCGGGTCTAGACGCCCAGGGTCAGGGTCGCCGTGAAGCCCTCGGTGACGCCGCCGGTGACCGTCGCCAACTGGCTCTGGTAGCCGTCCCGGAACACCATGTCCGAGCCCAGCGACGTCTGCGCCATGTTGCGGACGCTCGACGAGTAGCCGTCGGTGGCGTAGACCGCCTGGCAGGCCGCCGACGGCAACGCGAGCTGCGAGGTCACCAGCCGGCCCTTCGCCGTCGCCGCCGTCGAGAGGCTCGGGTAGACCTCGAAGTGGATGTGCGGCCACCGGCCCGAGTAGGCAGCCGGGAAGATGCTGGTGAACGTCACCCCGCCCTGGGCGTCGGTCTCCTGGACGCCGCGCAGGTAGTTCTCGTTCGTGACCCCGTTGGAGTACATCGAGTACCGGCCCTCGCGGTCGCAGTGCCACAGGTAGACGGCGGCCTTCGCGAGCGGGGCGCAGTTCTGTTGCAGGTTCAGCCTGATGGTCAGCGGCACGCCCCGCGCGGTGCCCGACGCGCCCGCGAAGCTGGACCGGATGTCGGTGCGGACGATGCCCGCCTGGGTGAGGGCGTTCGGGCCGTTGGAGCCGTCACCGGGGTACGGGCCTGCGGTCTCCTGCGGGATCTTGGTCGCACAGGTGGCGGCGGTGCTCGTTGCCGCGCTCGGGGTGGCCCCTGCCGTGGTGGGCGCTGCCGTGGGCGTCTCCGGGGCCGTCGAGCAGCCGACCAGCGCGGCCATGCCGACCCCGCCCATCAGGCCGAGCGCGAGCCTGCGGTCCACCAGCCGGCGGTCCACCAGCTTCGGCAGGTCCCCGGACAGGCCCCGGTCGTGGTCGTGCGTCATGGTCTTACCCCTTTTCTGGTGTCTTCTCCTTTCTAGTGAGCGCCCCGAGGATGTGCGGGGGCTTTCCGTTTCCTGTGCGGCGGCTGTGAGACCCCGCTGGAATACTTCAGAGGTGTACCGGGAACGAGCGGCCGTCGGCGGGGTGCTGTGGACCCGCACCGTGCCCGCCGGGGGAGCCGAGTCCCGGATCCTCCCCGACGGCTCCCTCGACCTGATCTGGGTCGACGGCACCCTGCTCGTCGCCGGCCCCGACACCACCGCGCACCTGGCCGTCGGCGTGGGCGGCGCGCAGTTCGTCGGCCTGCGGTTCGCGCCCGGTACCGGCCCGACCGTCCTCGGCGTCCCCGCCGCCGAACTGCGCGACCGGCGGCTGCCCCTCGCCGACCTGTGGACCCCGGCCCGGGCCCGGCGGCTCGCCGACCGGATCACCGGCGCGCCCGACCGGGGCCCGGCCCTGGAGGCCGTGGTCGCCGACCTGCTCGCCGAGGCCGGACCGCCCGACCCGCTGCTCGCGCACGTCGCCGACCGGTTGCGCGCCGGGAACCGGGTGCTGGACACGGCCGTCGCGGTCGGGCTCAGCGAACGGCAACTGCACCGCCGCAGCCTGGCCGGATACGGGTACGGGGCCAAGACGCTCGCCCGGGTGTTCCGGCTGGACCGGGCGCTGGGGCTGGCCCGGGCGGGGCGGGCGTTCGCGGAGGTGGCCGCCGTGGCGGGGTACGCGGATCAGGCGCATCTGTCGCGGGAGGTGCGGGCGCTGGCCGGGGTGACGTTGGGGGAGCTGGTGTGAGCCTGCCGGCCCGGGACCGGTGCGGTTCGAGCCTGGTGCGGCCCAGCGCGGCGATTCAGCCCAGCGCGGCGAACAGGTCCACAGCGTTGCCGTCCGGGTCGAGGACGACCGCGTAGCGCTGCCCCCAGAACGCGTCCCACGGCTCCTTGTGGCTGACGTGACCGGCGGCGACCAGGTCCGCGTGCAGCTTGTCGACCTCCGCCGGGGTCGCGCACAGGAACGCCAGCGCCATCCTGTGCCCACCCGTCGGCGCCGTCCACCCCGGGTCGAACGACCGGACCACGTCCACGGTGTCCCAGCCCAGCCGGAGCCCGCCCGGCAGCGCGTACTCCACGTGCGGCTCGGTGTCCGCCTCCGGTGGCAGGTCCAGGCCGAGGCGGCGGTAGAACGCGAGCGTGGCGGCCATGTCGGCGACAACGAGGCCGACCAGATTGAGCTGCGGTGTCATCCGACCACCGTACGGCCGCCGACCCGCGCCGGTCTTGAACAAATCAGACGTGCCGTTGGGCACTTGCTACTTGCGCCGCTTCCTGCTGATCGACACCCCGATGACGACCCCGACGACGACCAACAGAACCACCAGCAGGCAGCACACCAGCCCCACACCACGGAGCGCGCCCATCCCCTTGCGGACTTCCTCCAGGTCAGAGGCCCAAGCCGGCCCCGCGGTCAGTGCTCCGACGAACAGGCCGCCGACGACGGCGACACCCGACCTCATACGCGACATCATGCCGCCCATGCTAGTGCCGAAACGCCCGTTGGCGGCGGAAACGGGCCACCGTAGAATCGACGAATGGCTGCCACCAGTACCCAAGAAGACGCTCTGAAGGTTCTGCACCGGGTCTTCGGCTACGACGCCTTCCGGGGCAACCAGCAGGCGATCATCGACCAGGTGGTGGCCGGCGGCGACGCGCTCGTCCTCATGCCGACCGGCGGCGGCAAGTCCCTCTGCTACCAGATCCCCGCGCTGGTCCGCGAGGGCGTCGGCGTCGTCGTCTCGCCGCTGATCGCCCTCATGCAGGACCAGGTCGACGCCCTGACCGCGCTCGGCGTGCGTGCCGGGTTCCTCAACTCCACCCAGGACGCCGAGTCCCGCCGCCGGGTCGAGAAGGACTTCCTCGCCGGCGAACTCGACCTGCTCTACCTGGCCCCCGAGCGGCTCCGGGTCGACACCACGGTCCAACTCCTCGACCGGGGAAAGATCTCCCTGTTCGCCATCGACGAGGCGCACTGTGTCGCCCAGTGGGGCCACGACTTCCGCCCCGACTACCTCGCGCTGTCCATGCTGCACGAGCGCTGGCCGGACGTGCCCCGGATCGCGCTCACCGCCACGGCCACCGAGGCCACCCACACGGAGATTGCGACCCGCCTCCAGTTGGGCGACGCCCGGCACTTCGTGGCGAGCTTCGACCGCCCCAACATCCAGTACCGGATCGCGCCCAAGAACGACCCCAAGAAGCAGCTCCTCGACCTGCTCCGCGCCGAGCACCCCGGCGACGCCGGCATCGTCTACTGCCTGTCCCGTGCCTCCGTCGAGAAGACCGCCGAGTTCCTGGTCGCCAACGGCATCCCCGCCCTGCCGTACCACGCCGGCCTCGACTCCCGGATCCGCGCCGCCAACCAGTCCCGCTTCCTCCGCGAGGACGGCCTGGTCATGGTCGCCACCATCGCCTTCGGCATGGGCATCGACAAACCCGACGTCCGCTTCGTCGCCCACCTCGACCTGCCCAAATCCGTAGAGGGGTACTACCAGGAGACCGGCCGCGCCGGCCGCGACGGCCTACCCTCCACCGCCTGGCTCGCCTACGGGCTCCAGGACGTCGTCCAGCAGCGCAAGATGATCGAGACCTCCGAGGGCGACGCCGCCCACCGCCGCCGCCTCGGCACCCACCTCGACGCGATGCTCGCCCTGTGCGAGACGGTCCAGTGCCGCCGCGTCCAGCTCCTCGCCTACTTCGGCCAGCAGAGCGACCCCTGCGGCAACTGCGACACCTGCCTCAACCCGCCCGAGTCCTGGGACGGCACCGTGCCCGCCCAGAAACTCCTCTCCACCGTCTACCGGCTCCGCAACGAACGCAACCAGAAGTTCGGCGCCGGCCAGTCCATCGACATCCTGCTCGGCAAGCGCACCGACAAGGTGGTCCAACACGACCACGACTCCCTCAAGGTCTTCGGCATCGGCACCGAACTCAAGGACACCGAGTGGCGCGGCGTCGTCCGCCAGCTCCTCGCCCAGAGCCTGCTCGCCGTCGAGGGCGACTACGGCACCCTGGTCCTGACCGAGTCCAGCGACGACGTCCTCAAGTCCCGCCGCCCCGTCATGCTCCGCCGCGAACCCGAACGCGCCTCCCGCTCGTCCAAGTCCGCCAAGTCCGCGGCCGCCGTCGTCGACCTGGCCCCCGAGGCGGTGCCCGTGTTCGAGGCGCTCCGGGCGTGGCGGGCGGCCCAGGCCAAGGAACAGGGCGTCCCCGCGTACGTCATCTTCCACGACGCCACCCTCCGCCAGATCGCCACGGAACAGCCGACCACGTTGGGGGCGCTCGGCACGATCAGCGGCGTCGGCGAGAACAAGCTGGCCAAGTATGGGCAGGGGATTCTGGACACGCTTGCGGGCTGAGTGGGGGCGGCGGGCGGGTTTCGGTCGTTGCGGGCCGGTGCCGGTGCCGGTGCCGGTGCCGGTGCCGGAGTGGGCGCTGGCCGGGGCCGGGCGGGATGGCGGGCCGGGTGTCACGCCGGGCTGGTTTCGACGGGCGGTGTCTTACCTTCCGGTCGTGCGCCGTTGACGGCTGGCGGATTCCGGTCCAGGTCCGCAGCGGACGTCGGGCTGCCGCAATCCGGTTGCCGGGCATCGGGCCGTGCGCCAGGATCGGCGGCATGGAGACGGTCGCGCAATGGATCCGCACATCCTGGACCAAGGCGTCCCGGGGCGGGGCCGCGGCCACCCGGCGCAACTCGACCCCGCCCGGCTACCCGCTGCCGCTGGCGGTCGCCCCGCTCCTGCACGAGGTGACCCTGCACGAACGGGACGACTTCGCGCCGGTCTCCGAGCACCGGCGACCCACACCGACGGACCTGGCCGGTCTGTGGATCAGGGAGAAGGACGGCCTGCTGAGCATCGGGTTCGGTACCACGCAGGGCGTGCCGCGCCGGGAGTGGCGGCCGGGTCGCGTCCTGCTGGCCCGGGGCGAATGGCTGCGCTGGCGGATCAACTACCGGTTCTCGCACTGCTGCGGCGGGTGGAGCTACCAGGCGGACACCCTGAACCTCGCGCACGGCCCGGTCCCTGCGGACACCTTCCTCGGCGAACCGACCCGCCTGGTGGACGAGCGCGCCCACCTGCGCTGAACCGAGTTGACTGGGCCCGGGCAGTGGGGTGTCTGTAGCGAGCCGCCCACGCCCGGAACTCATTCGTCGGGCGCGCCGGCCTCTGGCACGCTGACCCGCATGGGTATGAAGTATCTGTTCTTCTGGGGACACCGCCCCCAGCCCGACGGCAGCGTCGGCCCCGGCTGCCTCAGCCAGTGGTGGCCGGCCCCGTTCACCGTCGACGGCGTCCGCTACGGCACCGCCGAACACTTCATGATGGCCGGCAAGGCCCGCCTGTTCGGCGACACCGAGACCGCCGCCCGGATCCTCGACGCCGGCGGCCCGGGCGCGGTGAAGGCCCTCGGCCGGCAGGTGCGCGGCTTCGACCAGGCGACCTGGGAGGCGCACCGCCTGGAGATCGTGGTGGCCGGCAACGTGGCCAAGTTCGGCCAGCACCCGGCCCTGAAAACCTATCTCCTGGGTACGCGCAACCGCGTCCTCGTCGAGGCCAGCCCCCTCGACCGGATCTGGGGCATCGGACTGGCCGCCGACGACCCCCGCGCGGCCGACCCGACCCGGTGGCGCGGGCTCAACCTGCTGGGCGTCGCCCTGATGTCGGCCCGCGACCAGCTCGCCGCCCAGGACAGCCGAGCGGCGACCGACTAGGAGCACCCGTACCCAGATGATGGTCTATGCGGTCAGGGTCGGACGGACCAGGACCGCCACGTGGCCTACGTCGAGGGATGAACCGCAGCGCGGTCGCGTTCCCGGGCTCGGCCATGTGCTCGCCCGAGTGAGGCCCAGCACCACGCCGCGACGTGCTCGATCCGTTGGAACCGTGACCGATGAGCCCGCCACGGAGGCGGCGCGCCGGGGAAATCCGCTGGCGGCCCTGGACATTCGCCCACACGATGACCTGGTGAACTTTCCCGCCCGACAGATCCGGGCCCGCCACACCCCCGACACGATCACGGTCTACCAGGCGTACCCGCCGGAGATCGCCGAGCCCGCCCTCGCCGCCGGCCGCTTCGTCGCCCCCTTCAAACGCGAGCGCATGACCTGGATCAAGCCGTCGTTCCTCTGGATGATGTACCGCTGCGGCTGGGCCACGAAGCCAGGCCAGGAACGCGTACTCGCCATCGAGATCTCCCGCGCCGGCTTCGAATGGGCCCTGGAGCACTCCTGCCTCAGCCACTTCGACCGCGACCACCACCCGAGCCGGGAGGACTGGACCCGCCAGCTGCGCGCGAGCCCGGTGCGGATCCAGTGGGACCCGGAACGCGCCCTGAACCTCGCCCCGCTGCCGCACCGCTCCCTCCAGGTCGGCCTGAGCGGCGAGGCCGTGACCCGCTACATCGACGAGTGGACGGTCGACATCAGGGACGTCACAGCCCTGACAACCCAGATCCATCGACGGGTACTGGCCGGCGACGCCCCGGCCGCCACCGCCCTCCTACCGGAGGAGCCGGCGTACCCACTGCCCGACCGCGTGGCGCGGGTCATCGGCGCGAGTGGCCACGAGGCGCCCGCGACCACCTAGTCCGGGACGGCTCGGGCCGCGAGGCGCTCAGCGCCGGGGCTGCTCGGGCCGCGAGGCGCTCAGCGCCGGGGCTGCTCAGGACGCTGGCGTGTGTCCGGGGTCGCGGGGGACCGCCGGCCTGGGGTGCCGAAGCGTGGCCAGGGCCGCGAGGTTGGACGCGCCGTCGGCGTTGCCCGCGTCGGCCGCGCGCTGGTACCACTCCATGGCCTGTTCCCGCTCGTCGAGATGGTCGAAGATGTGCCCGATCTCCACCATCGCGTCGGTGTGCCCCGTCGCGGCGGCCCGGCGCAGCCACGGCTCGGCCTGCTCCTCGTCACCTTCGCAGCGGAGGACGACGCCGAAGGCGTACATGCCGTCGACCGAACCGGCGGCGGCGGCGCGTCCGTACCAGTCGAGGGCTTCCGGGTCTTCCGGGTCCTCCGCGCCGATCAGGTCGGCGAGCGCGACCATCGCCTCGGTGTCGCCGGCCTCCGCGGCCTTTCTGAGCTCCAGGGCATCCATGCCGCGAGGCTAGCCTGCCACCGGGGCGCCCCGCGTCCCACCGATCCGGTGACGTGGCTCTCCGGGCCCGACCGCCTGTCACGAAATTGTCAGAGACCGTGGCTACGATCGCGGAATGACTGGTACGGACACCCCGCAGCTGCCCACCGCCGAACACGAGGCCCGGTTCTGGGCGCTGGTCGAGTCCGCCTGGGCGCGCCTCGACCCCCAGGTCAACGCGGCGCGACGCGCCCTGGCGGTGCGCGAGCCCGGCTCCGAGGTGGACGTCATGCTCCTCGACGGCGCGCTCGACGGCCTCCTGGAGAACCTGGCCGCCGACTCCGAGAGCCTGTCGGGCGCCGAGCTGACCGACCTCGACCGTGTCCTGGAGCGCAAGCTGTACGACATCGACCGCGCCGACATCCAGGAAGTGACCGACGGCTCCGACGACGGCTTCCTGTACGCGCGCGGGTTCATCGTCGCCCTCGGCCGGGACTTCTACGAGGCCGTGGCGCGTGATCCGGAGATGGCGGTGATGGACGCCGAGTGCGAGAGCATGTGCTACTTCTTCGCGCACCTGCACCGCAAGCGCTTCGGCGACTTCCCGGAAACCAACTCCGGCATCTCCCGCGAGTCCTGCATGAACCCCACCGGCTGGCCGAGCTGACCTCTTCTGAGCGTTCAGGGGGCAGTACTTTCCGCTAGTTCGCCCTAGGGTAGGTGGTGTGACGCTAGCCGAAGTGACCCGCCCGGATGTGTTGGCAGCTCTCGCCGAGTTCGACCGTGTGGGCCGGGAGGAGTTCCTGGCCTCGGCCGGTTTCGGGACTGCCCGCGAGTACTTCATCGAGCACGACGGTCAGCGGTACGACTCCAAGGCGATCGTCGGATATGCCCACGGCGTGAGCCAGGGTGTTCCGCTCAGGTCCGGCGACTTCACCGGCGGCGACAAGTCCGTGGCGACGTTGCTGCGGAACCTTGGTTTCGTCGTGCGGCAGATCCGCAACCCTGACTGGACGCGCGACGAGATCGTGCTGGCCTGCGATCTGGTAGTGGCCAACGACTGGAAACTCGTCGGCGTCAACGACCCTCGCGTGTCGGAGCTGTCCGACCTGTTGCAGACAGCCGCCATCCACCCGGTCGCGGCGCGCGGCGACCGATTCCGCAATCCTGCGGGAGTCGCGCGCAAGACGTCCGACATCGCGACCCGCCACCCCAGCTATACCGGGGCCCCGACCCATGGCAACAGGCTCGACGAGGAAGTCCTACTCGAGTTCATGGCACAGCCGGAGGAGATGCGCGCGTACGCCGACGCCCTGCGCGCCGAGATCGAAGCGGGCGAGAAGGCCGAGAGGCCACCAGTCGCGGATCCGGACCTGGAAGGGCACTCGGCCGACGAGGGCCGGGTGCTACAGCGACTCCACCTGCGGCGCGAACGCGACCCCAAACTGAAGTCCGCCAAGCTCGCGGCCGCCAAGCGCCAGGGACAGGCCATCGCTTGTGAGGTGTGTGGCTTCGACTTCCGCCTGACGTACGGGCCCCGTGGCGAGGACTACATCGAGTGTCACCATCGAACGCCGCTGTCCGTCAGCGGGCCGACCAGGACTCGGATCGAAGACCTCGCGCTCATCTGCTCCAACTGTCACCGCATGATCCATCGCAAGGCCGATGACTGGCTCACGGTGGAGCAACTAGCGGCCCTTGTGGGCGAGCAGCGAGCCCAGCGATAGCTAGGGCTGGTCGACGTGGTTCCCATAGGCGCCACGGGTGTGCCTCTTCCCGCCCTGCACGAACCGACTGGGAGCATCTCCAGACGGTTCGGGCCTGACGGGATGGACCCGACCCGAACCGGAACCACAAACTCTTTGCAAAGTACCCACGGACCCCGGGTCCATCCTGGAGCCTGCCCGTCAGGCGAGGACATACCGTTGCTCTTTCGGCAATCGGACAGCTTGCCGTCGTCCGAGTCGGTGTCGGTGTCGGTGTCGCCCGATGCTCATCATGGTGGGCGTCCGGTTCTGAGCTCAGTAGTAGCCGGTCTCGCCGTCGAGGATCTCGCGGATGATGTCGAGGTGGCCCACGTGCCGGGCCGTCTCCTCGATCATGTGGATGACCATCCAGCGCAGGTTGGCCTGACCGCCCCACGTGATCTCGGGCCGGCGCCCGGACTCGTCCAGCGAGTGCGCCGCAAGGATCTCGTTCGATCGTGCGCAGGCATGCTCGTACTCGTCGAGCAGCACGGCCAGCGGGCGGCCGTCGGTCTTGAAACTGAGGTCCTCCTCGCGCTCGTCGAACCATGGAGAGTCGGCGGGGCTGCCCAGGAACAGCACCTCGAACCAGAGGTGCTCGGTCCAGCGCAGGTGTGAAACCAGGCCGGCCGCAGTCATGAGCGGGGAGGCCGGGAGCACAGAGCGGTGCGCGTCCACCTCGGATAGGCCCTCGCACTTGTAGCGCACGAGGGCACGCTGCATGTCGTACCAGCCTGTGAGGGAAGTGCGCTCGTCGGCGTCGAAGGGCGGCCGATCACGGAGAAGGGTCATGGTGCCCGACGCTAGCCCCGACGCCCGGCACCGCACCAGGCATATTCCAGTCGGGCCGCGCGTGCTCTCGCTGAGTGCCCCGCGGTGGCTTCTGGCACTGTGAGGGCGTGGCCGCCGTCGGTACTTCGGCGGCTTGCCGCCGGACGGACTTGGGCGGCAACTCGGAAGAAGTACTGCTCGCCGTGTACGAGAAGTGCCTCGACGATGGGGAAGCTGCGGTCATGGCGAAGATCGCGAAGGGCCTTGAAGGCTGGGCGGCAAGGTGGCGTGGGACCCCGGGACGGCTCCGGGGTCCTTCCGCATTTCACAGACGTTCCGCGTGGCCTTCGCGACCTGGGAAAACGTCCCAAAGGTCATTCCACGTACTTTCCGCGACCGCTGAAAAACTGCGGCTCCGAGTGGCATGCGGCTGCATGTAGAAGAACCCCGATTGACCAACGTTCGCGCTGGTGAACAGGGGTTCTGGCTGGTGTGTGAGGTGCCCCCGGCAGGAATCGAACCTGCGACACACGGTTTAGGAAACCGATGCTCTATCCCCTGAGCTACGAGGGCGGCCCTGAGAGTCTAGCGAACCCTCTCACCCCGCCGACGCCCCCCGCACCCGGGGCCGCCCGAAGCTGTGCACAGGCATCTGGTTCATGGGTGCCATCGTGATCCGCTGCCCCGGTTGCGGCGCGTGGATCACCCGCCCGGCGCCGGCGTACACGCCCACGTGGTGCACGTCCGGGTAGTAGAAGACCAGGTCGCCGGGGCGTAGTTCGGATGCCGGCACCGGGTCGGTCACCTGGCGCTGGAGCTCCGCGCTGTGGGGGAGCGAGACCCCTGCGGCCCGCCACGCCGCCATCGTCAACCCGGAGCAGTCGTAGGCCCCAGGGCCTTCAGCCCCGAACACATAGGGGGTACCGATCGCGCCGTACGCGTACTGGACCGCCGCCCCGCCCCGCCCCAGCTTGAACGGCGGGACGTAGGAGTCGCGCGTCTCCAGGCGGCCCAGGCCCCAGCGGGCGGCCGTGAAGGCGGTCAGTTGTTGTTCGATGTGCGCCTTCTTCGTGGCGATCTCGCGTTCGGCGCGGGTCTGTTGTTGGAGGGAGGCGTCGAGGGCCTTCTTCTGGGTTTCGAGGCCGGCCTTGGCGGCGTTGAGGGCGTCGATCTGGCGGCGGTTGCGGTGGGCGAGGTGGTCGACGATGGCGAGCTTTTCGGCGAGGTCCTCGGGGGAGGTGGTGTTGACGAACGCGTTGGCGGTACTGATGGAGCCGCCCTGGTAGAGGGCCGAGGCGAGCCGGCCGACCTCGGTGTTCAGGGTGGCGACCCGGGTGCGGAGGGGGGTCAGTTGGGTGTCGAGGGCGGCGGTCTGGGCGCGGGTGGCCTTGAGTTGCTCGCGGGCCAGGTCGTACTTCTCGATGATGATCTCTAGTTGTTGCAGGGTCTGGTCGAGTTGCTGGTCGGTGACCGCGGGCGGGTCGGCGAGGGCCGTGCCGGCGGGGAGGGCGGGCAGCAGGACCAGGGGGATCAGGGCGAGTGAGAGCCAGCCGAGAAGAGACCGTGACCCGGCCGCGCGCTGGCAGGCAACGGACCCGGGCGCGGCGCTCTGGTAGGCAGCCGGCCCGGGCTGGGCGCGCGGCCCGGTGGGCCGCAGGGAGCTGGTGACGTGGACTGCTGTCCGCATTCAGTACTCCCAGAAGGTGATGAACTAGACACCTGAGGATAGGAAAACTCCACAATATGGGCAACTCGGACACTCGACTTGGAGAAAGATACCCCCCGGGGGTACGGTGAGGCCATGGATACGACCTACACCGTTGCCGGTATGACCTGTGGCCACTGCGTCTCCGCGGTGAGCGCCGAGCTGACCAAGCTGCCGGGCGTGAGCAATGTGACCGTTGACCTGGGGAGCAAGGCCGTCACCGTGACCAGCGCGGGGCCGCTCGAGCTCGACGTGGTCCGGGCCGCTGTCGACGAGGCCGGATACGAGCTGTCATGACCAGCAGTCCGCCCGTCCGGCTCGGCGTCTTCATCGGCGGCCTGAGTGTCGCGCTGGTGTCCGGCTTCCTGATCGGCAAGGTCGCGGGGCCCACCAACGTGCCGTCGAACCCGTCGGCGCACGCCCACGGTGCGGGCACCACCGCGTCGGGGGACGGGCACGACCACGGCGCGACGGGCACCGGGGACGCGACGGGGCTGGCGATCAGCGCCCAGGGGTACACGCTGGTGCCCGGGCGGGCCGAGCTGGTCGCGGGGGAGAGCGCGCCGTTCACGTTCACCGTCGTCGGGCCGGGCGGCAAGGTGGTGACCGAGTTCGCGCAGGTGCACGAGCAGCGGCTGCACATGATCGTGGTGCGGCGCGACCTGTCGGGCTACCAGCACGTGCACCCGACGATGCGCGCCGACGGGACGTGGGAGCTGCCGCTGACGTTGCGCGAGCCCGGAAGTTACCGGATGTTCGCGGACTTCACGACCAACCTCACTCCACTGGTACTGGGGGCGGATCTCACCGTGCCCGGGACGTACCAGCCGACCCCGTTGCCCGCCGCCGCCCGCGAGGCGAAGGTGGGCGGGTTCGACGTGACGTACGAGGGGACGCCCCGGATCGGCGCCAGTCAGCCGCTGCTGTTCCGGGTGTTCACGGCCGGGTCGCCGGTGACGAACCTGGAGCGCTACCTGGGCGCGTACGGGCACCTGATCATCGTCCGCGAGGGCGACGTGGGGTACGTGCACGCGCATCCCGAGGCGGAGCTGTCCGGCGGCGCGATCAAGTTCTGGTTCACCGCGCCGGGTCCGGGCCGGTACCGGGCGTTCCTCGACTACCAGGTCGGTGGCACGGTGCGGACCGCCGAGTTCACCGTGGTGGTCTGAGATGGCCGAGGTGCGGCTCGACATCGGCGGCATGACCTGCGCGGCGTGCGCGGCCCGGATCGAGAAGAAGCTCAACCGGATGCCGGGCGTGACCGCGCTGGTCAACTACGCGACCGAGACCGCGAAGGTGAGCTACGCCGAGCCGGTGACGGTGGCGGAGCTGGTCGCGACGGTGGAGGCGACGGGGTACACGGCGAGCCCGCCCGCGCCGGTCCGGGAGGAGAGGGCGGAGGAACGGCCGGACGACGGGCGTACCCGTCTGATCGGTTCCGCTCTTCTGACTCTTCCTGTGCTGATCCTGTCCATGGTGCCGGCCGCCCAGTTCACCTACTGGCAGTGGGCCGCCCTCACCCTGGCCACCCCGGTCGTCACCTGGGGCGCGTGGCCGTTCCACCGGGCCGCGTTCGTCAACCTGCGGCACGCGGCGGCCACGATGGACACCCTGATCTCGGTCGGCGTCGTCGCCTCCTACGCGTGGAGCCTGTGGGCGCTGTTCCTCGGCGGGGCCGGCGTCGCGGGCATGAAGATGGCCATGGGCTGGCCGGGAGCCTCGGCGTCCAACGAGCACCACATCTACCTGGAGGTCGGGGCCGCGCTGACCACGTTCCTCCTCGCCGGCCGGTACTTCGAGCACCGCGCCAAGCGCAAGGCTGGCGTCGCGCTGCGGGCCCTCGCCGAACTGGGGGCCAAGGAGGCGACGCTTGTCGACGGGTCGACCGTGCCGATCGAGCTCCTCAAGGTCGGTGACCTGTTCGTCGTGCGGCCCGGGGAGAAGATCGCCACCGACGGCACGGTCACCGAGGGCGGCAGCGCCGTCGACAACAGCGCCGTGACCGGGGAGTCCGTCCCCGTCGAGGTCGGGCCGGGGGACGCCGTCATCGGGGCCACGGTCAACGTCGGCGGGCGGATCGTCGTGCGGGCCAGCCGGGTCGGGGCCGACACCCAGCTCGCGCAGCTCAGCCGGATGGTCGAGGACGCGCAGAGCGGCAAGGCGCCCGTGCAGCGGCTCGCGGACCGGGTGGCGGCCGTGTTCGTCCCCGTCGTCCTGCTGCTCGCCACCGCGACCCTGGGCTTCTGGTGGGGCACCGGGAACGGCCTGACCGGCGCGTTCACCGCCGCCGTGGCCGTCCTGATCATCGCGTGCCCCTGTGCGCTGGGCCTGGCGACGCCGACCGCGCTGCTGGTCGGCACCGGGCGGGGCGCGCAGCTGGGCATCCTGATCCGGGGGCCGGAGATCCTGGAGTCCACCCGGCGGGTCGACACCGTGCTGCTGGACAAGACGGGCACGGTCACGACCGGGCAGATGGTGGTGACCTCGGTGACGGGGCATCCGGACACGCTGCGGTACGCGGGGGCGGTCGAGCATGCCGCCGAGCATCCGATCGCGCGGGCGATCGCGGCGGCGGCGGGTGCGGGGGCGGTCCGGGTGGGCGGCGACCCGGGCGCCGGTGCCTCGGCTGCGGCGGGCGGCCGTGCTGACGGCGCGGCGGGGGGCGGCCGTGCTGACGGCGCGGCGGCGAGCGGTGCGCGGGCCGGCGGCGTCGTGCCGGCGGGTGGCACCCTCCTGGAGCCGGTCACCGACTTCCAGGCCCTCCCCGGCCTCGGCGCGATGGGCACAGTGGACGGTCGCCGGGTCCTGGTCGGCCGCGCCGCCCTCCTGCGCGACCACGGCATCCCCACCGGGGCCGACGGCATCCTCGTCGCCTGGGACAACGCCGTGCGGGGCACGATCACCGTCGAGGACCGGGTCAAGGACACCTCCGCGCGGGCCGTCGCCGAGCTGCGCGCCCTCGGCCTCACCCCCGTCCTGCTCACCGGCGACGCCCGGAGCACCGCCGAGAAGGTCGCCGCCGAGGTCGGCATCGACACCGTCATCGCCGAGGTGATGCCCGCCGACAAGGTCGCCGAGGTGAAACGGCTCCAGGCGGACGGCAAGGTCGTCGCGATGGTCGGCGACGGGGTCAACGACGCCGCCGCCCTCGCCCAGGCCGACCTGGGCATCGCGATGGGCACCGGCACCGACGCGGCCATCGCCGCCGCCGACCTGACCCTGGTGCGGGGCGACCTGCGGGTGGTGGGCGACGCGCTGCGGCTGTCCCGGAGCACGCTGCGCACCATCCAGGGCAACCTGTTCTGGGCGTTCTCCTACAACCTGGTCGCGCTGCCGATGGCGGTCGCGGGCCTGGTCACGCCGGTCGTCGCGGCGGCGGCGATGGCGCTGTCCAGCGTGCTGGTGGTGAGCAACAGCCTGCGCCTGTTCCGCTTCACCCCCACAAACCAGAACATCATCTAGTTACGGTGGGAGCCGGCCCGGGTTCCGGAGGCACTGCCCACCGCGCCGGCCCCGCGAGGTACGCCCACGCGGGGCCCCCGGGCCACGGAGCCTGCCCGCGCGGGGCCCCGGACCACGGAGCCGGCCCCGCGCGGGGTCCTGACGGCCCGCTCTACTCCTCGCCGCCTGACCGGGACGGCTCTGTGCCGGTGACCCAGGCCAGCCAGATCTGGTTCTCGAAGTTCCCGTCCCCGGTGTCCCGGTGCCACTCCAGCACCAGCTTGCCGGCGTCGAACGTCCACACCCGACAGCCGTCCGGGAGTCCGCAGGCCAGCGGCGCGTACTCCCCGGTCGGTGGACCGAACCGTTCGACGAGCCGGCGGTCCCAGTCGGCGAACAGCCCCCGGAACACCTCCTCGTACTGGTCCTCCAGGAACGGGTACGTGCTGCTCGCCTCGTCGTTGACGTGGTCGCTGGCCAGGACGACGATGCCGCCCAGCCAGGTCACCTCGTCCCCGTCGTCGTAGTCCGGGTGGAAGTCCAGGTCCATCGGGTCCCGCCAACCGCCGAAGACCAGCGAACACGGCCGGTACGGCACCGGTTCGGCGGCGAGCATCCGCTCGGCGGCGGCCACCACGTCCTCCCGGGAGTCGCGCATCTCCTCCGGTCCCAGGGCCAGGTCCGGGGTCAGCCGGCGGAACTCGCCCCCGTCCGGCCCCGAGGCCCACAGCTCGCCGCCGTCCGGACCGGTGAGCCGGGCCCGCCCGTCGGCCACCTCGTACCGGGCGACGGGGCGGGCGTGGGTGTCCAGGTACACCCAGGAGGCGTCCCAGGACAGGAACGGCGCGATGCCCTGGCCGTGGCCGTAGCCGATCACCATGCCGTCCCAGTCCGAGGCGGGTTCGCGCATCCCGGACGGCAGGTACTCCCCGTCGGCGCGCAGCACGCCCCACTCGTCCCCGCGCAGCACGATCGCCGCCCCCGACCGGTGGAAGTCGGTCGCCCAGGTGAACGGGCCCTTGATGGCGGACCGGCCCACGAAGCCCAGCCCGGGGAGTGGGCTCGTCCGGGCCAGCCCGCAGGCCATCTCCTCCGCCAGGTGCCGGTCGCCGGTCGCCACGACCTTTCCGGCGGAGTCGAGGTAGCCCTGCGGCTGGGGGTTCGAAGACTTCGGATACGGCTCGGCGAAGTAGGCCAGGCCGTCCTCGTTGAAGGCGTTCAGCGTCGGGAACCGGGGCTCGATCAGCCAGCCGCCGGACCGGTCGATCAGGCCCCAGTACTTGCCCGTCCGGGCCGGGGCCGCCGCGCCGTCCGCCGAGAACGGCCGCACCCGGTCGAACGTCGGCCCGATGACCGTCGCGCCGGACCGGTCCACGAACCCGATCGGCCCGTCCGGCACCCACCGCGCGCTGGCCAGCCCCCCGGAGAACGCTCCGACCTGCGCGAACGGGCCCTCGATGGCGGTTGCCCCCGTGGTGTCCACGAACCGCACCCGGCCCCCGTCCTCCACCGACGCCAGGCCCTCGTAGAACCCGCCGACCGCGTCGTGCACGGGCTCCACGACCACCCGGCCGGTCCGGTCCACGAAGCCCCAGCCGGACTCCGCGCGGAACCGGGCCAGGCCGTCGGGCGACATCCGTTGCGCCGCGAGCAGGGTGGGTTCGACCAGCCACCGGCCGGCCGCGTCCAGGTAGCCCCAGCGGCCGTCGAGGGCCTGGGCCACGGCGGTCCAGTTGCCCGCGCCGTCCTCGTCGTAGGCCCAGACGGTCAGCAGGTCGGGGGCGCGCAGCAGTCGGCCGGCGCGGTCGAGGAGCGCGGAACGTTCACCGTCCGGTGTGGGCACGAGCAGCACGTAGGGAGGCATGGCGACACGGTACGACATGGCTGTGACACGGCCGGGCGGCGGCGGATTCCGGTGCCCCGCACCGGTACCCGTCGCGAACTGTCCTTGGATCTTGCCGACCGCGCCCTTGTGTCACCGTGCCTCGGCGGCGGCTCCGGGCGGCTGGTCGGTCAGGTGGTGAGCAGGGTGCCCAGGTGCGGGGCCACGTGCCACTCGTCCACCAGGGCCGCGAACTCCGTCCCGCCCGAGACCGTGCCCGTCCGGGTCGCCCGGAGCAGCAGGTTGCGCGGGGTGTGCGCGGAGTCGACGAACTCGGTGACCTCGACCCGGTAGCCGTGCTGGCGGAGGATCAGCGCGCGCAGGCTGTCGGTGAGCACGTCCGCGAACCGTTCCCGCAGGATCGGCTGCCCGACCAGCGGCGACGGGTGCTTCTTCAGCTGGGCGGCGATGTCGTGGTGGCAGCACGGGGCGACCAGGATGTGCTCCGCGCCCCAGCCGACCGCGCGGGCCAGGGCCTCGTCGCTGGCCGTGTCGCAGGCGTGCAGCGCGAGGACCACGTCGGCCGACTCGACCGGGGCCTCCAGGATCGTGCCGGCCACGAACCGGACCTTGTCCGCCCAGCCCAGCTCCTCGGCGAGGGCGGTGTTGCGGTCCCGCTGGTCGGCGCGCACGTCCACGCCGATGAGTTCGGCGTCGATGCCCTGGGAGGTGAGGTAGCGGTAGGCGGCGAACGTCAGGTACGCGTTGCCGCAGCCCAGGTCCACGATCCGCAACAGGCGGCCGGGGGTGCCCGGGGCCAGCTCCGCGGCGCCGGCGGTCGGGGCCGCGGAGTCGCCGGCGGACGGGTGCGGGGAGTCGCCGTCGGTGGCCGGGGTCGATGGGTCGCCGGATGCCGCGTCGGGGGCCAGCCGGTTGGTCGCGTTCCCGGACCCGGCCGGCCGGCGGCCCAGGGTCGCGTCGAGCGCCCGGAGGAACGCGTCCACCTGCCGGCGCTTGGCCGCGTTCCCGCCGATCAGCCGGTAGATCGGGTCGTCGGGGGCGAGCAGGTGCTCCTTGGCCCGGTCGTGGCTGGTCACGGCCGTGTGCGCGGCGGCGTGCCGGGACACCTGGGCCTCGCCCTTCTTCGTGACCCGGAGCTGGATCGTCTCCGACACCGTCTCCACGTGCCAGTTGCCGAACGGTTCCGCGAGCAGTTCCGCGACCACCGGGTCGGTGAAGTCCACGTTGCGGGTGTGCGGCCGGTCGGACGTCACCACGACCTGGAGCCGCCGGACCCCCTTGAGGGTGACGGGCCGCAGTTCGGCACGGACCCATTGGGGGGTACCGGACCGGCGCTTGCCCGCCGCCACCGCCCGGACGAGCCGTTCCGGGTCGGTGAGCTGCCCGCGCAGCTCGTCGAGGGCGTCAGTCAGTGGCTGGGGCATGTGCGGCCTGTCGTTGTCGGTACTTCTTGGTCTTGTTCCGGTTGCCGCAGAGCTCCATCGAGCACCAGCGGCGCGACGAGTTCTTGGACGCGTCGTAGTAGGCCCACTGGCAGTCGTCGGCCGGGCAGATCTTCACCCGGTGCCATTCCGGGCCGGACTGCACGATATCGGCCAGCACCTCGGCGAGCGCGGCCCGGGTGCCGTGCCCCGCCGGCACGAGGTGGGGGAGCTGGGCCACGAGGGGCAGCTCGGCGGCGACGGCGCGCAGGCCGGTCTGGTCGCGGGCCGTGCCGCCCCGGTGGTGGGTGACGGCCTCGGCGCGCAGCTCGGTCCGCAGCCGGCGGGCCAGGTCCAGGTTGGCCTCGGACGGCTCGGCGGCCAGGCGGGCGGCGGTGTCGGGGCGGCCCCGGTCGGCGGCCAGCGGGGCGTGCGCGGCCAGCCACTGTCGGAAAGTTCCGAGATCGCGAAGTTCGTCCGCGCCGGACTGGTAGATCTCGACGGAGTTCAGCAACGACTCGACCAGCCACAGCCGGTCAGGAACGCCACCACTCATGCCTCCCAGGGTAGCGAGCCGTGGGTGGGGCCGCGTCGCTCTGGCGTCCGGGTGCCCGGGGATGGTAGACCGGCAGGATCGGGAACAGGAGAAAATCATGCGAAAACTGACCTATTATGTCGGCGCGACCATCGACGGGTACATCGCGGACCCCGACGGGCGGTTCGACTTCTTCCCGTTGGAGGGCGACCTCATGACGGCGATGATCGCGGAGTACCCCGAGGTGATCCCGACCCAGGTCCGCGGCTTCGTGGGGGTGGCCGACGCGCCCAACGAGAAGTTCGACACGGTACTGATGGGGCGCGGCAGCTACGAGCCGGCCCTGGCTGCGGGCAACCCCAGCCCGTACGCGCACCTCGCGCAGTACGTGTTCTCCCGGACGCTGACCTCGACCGATCCGGGCGTGGAGATCGTCGCGGGCGACCCGGTGGCGTTCGTCCGGGGGCTCAAGGAGCGCGACGGGCGGGGCATCTACCTGTGCGGCGGCGGGAACCTGGCCGGCCAGCTGCTCGGCGAGATCGACGAGCTGATCGTCAAGCGGTACCCGATCGTGGCCGGCTCGGGGATCCCGATGTTCGGCGCCCCGTTCGCGCCGAACCACTTCGCACTGGTCGACAACCGGTCCTTCGACACCGGCACCGTGTCGACCTTCGTCCGGGCGTAGCCGTTCTGGGCCCGCTGGGGGCGACGACGCGCGCATCGTCGCCCCCAGCGGGCCCCACCCACTAAGACGGTTCCGACCAGGCCAGCTGGATGAGGTTCGCCCCGTCGCGGCGGCGCACCAGCGTGCCCCGGCCCGGCGGCAGCGGGCTCGGCTTGAGGTTGCCGAAGATCGCGCCCTCGTCCCGGTTGCCGGACATCAGCAGACCCGGGCAGTCCAGCTCGCGGAGCCGCTGGATCACCGGGTCGTACAGCGCGCGGCTCGCGCCGCCCATCCGGCGGGTGATGATGAGGTGCAGCCCCAGGTCGCGGGCCTGCGGCAGGTACTCCGAGAGGGCGGTCAGCGGGTTGCCCGCCGAACCGGCCACCAGGTCGTAGTCGTCGACGAGGACGAACACGTCGGGGCCGTACCACCAGCTGCGGTCGCGCAACTGCTGCGGCGTGACGTCCGGGCCGGGCATCCGGTCGACCATCGCGGCCCGGACCGAGCCGAGGATGTCGGAGAAGGCCTGGCCGGACGGCGCGTACCCCAGAAGGTGGTCGGGGTTGAACTGGCCGAGGAGCGCCCGCCGGTAGTCGGCGACGATCAACCGGGCCTGGTCCGGCGTGTACTGCTCCGTGACCGTCTGCCCGATCAGCCGCAACAGGCTGCTCTTGCCGCACTCGGCGTCCCCGAACACGATCAGGTGCGGCTCCGTCTCCATGTCGAGCAGCACCGGGGCGAGCGCCGTCTCGTTGATGCCGATCGGGATGCCCTCCTTGGCCGTGACCTTCGGCAGCTCGGAGATGTGCAGCCGCTCCGGCAGCAGCCGGACCTTCGGGGCCGGGGCGCCGGGCCACGCGCCCCGGATGTTGCTGACCAGGGCGGCGACCCCCTCGGAGAGGTCGTCGACGATCTTGACCCCGTCCATCCGGGGGATCGCGGTGAGGAAGTGCAGCTTCGACTTCGTCACACCGCGACCGGGCGAACGCTCGGGCACGTTCATCGCGGCCCGGCGGTCGAGCTCGGACTCGCCCGGGTCGCCGAGCCGCAGCTCGACCTTCGTGCCGAACAGGTCGCGCATCGACATCCGCACCTCGGCCCACCGGGTCGCGGCGAGCACCACGTGCACGCCGAAGCCGAGGCCCCGGTTGCACAGGTTGGCGAAGGTCTGCTCGAAGTTCTCGTACTCCTGCTTGAAGGCGCCCCAGCCGTCCACGACGAGGAACACGTCGCCGAACGGGTCGTCGGCGAACTCGCCCGCGTTCCGCCGCCGCCGGTACGTCGCCATGGAGTCGATCCCGAGGGCCGTGAACCGGGCCTCGCGCGCGTCGAGGAGCGACGTGACCTCGGAGATCGTCCGGCGGATGCCGTCGATGTCCATCCGGGTGGACACCCCGCCGACATGCGGCAGGTCCCGCAGGGCCATCAGCGTGCCGCCGCCGAAGTCGATGCAGTAGAACTGCGCCTCGCGCGGGGTGTGCGTCAGGGCCAGCGAGGTGAGCAGGGAACGGAGCATCGTGGACTTGCCGGACTGCGGGCCGCCCACGATCACGACGTGGCCGCCCGCGCCGTCCAGTTCCAGGTACATCGGGTCGCGGCGCTGCTCGAACGGCTTGTCCACGATGCCGACCGGGACCGCGAGCCGGCCGGCCCCGCTCCAGTTGGCGGGGGTCAGGCCGCGGTGCGGGTCGGTGACCAGCGGCGGGAGCAGTTCGGCGATCGTCGGCGGCTCCGACAGCGGGGGCAGCCACACCTGGTGGGCGGGCGGGCCCTGGCCGCGCAGCTTGTCCACGATCACGTCGAGCATGGAGGTCTCCTTGCCGTGCGCCTCCGCCTCCTCGACCTCGACGGGCAGGTCCGCGGGCGCCTCGGGGATCGGCACGTACGCCACGTCGTAGGGCACGATCCGGCGCTGGAGCAGGGTGTGCGACTTGGCCTGGATGCCGGTCGGCCGGTACGCGCCCGACACGTACGCGCCCCGGAAGCGGTGCATCGTCGTCGTGTCGGACTTCAGGTAGCCGTGGCCGGGGGCGTTGGGCAGCTCGTACGCGTCGTTGACGCCGAGGACGATCCGGGACTCCACGGCCGAGAAGGTCCGCAGACCGATCCGGTACGACAGGTACGTGTCCAGGCCGCGCAGCTTGCCCTCCTCCAGCCGCTGGGAGGCCAGCAGGAGGTGCACGCCGATCGACCGGCCGATCCGTCCGATCTGGACGAACAGGTCGATGAAGTCGGGCTTGGCGACGAGCATCTCGGAGAACTCGTCGCAGATCATCAACAGGCTGGGCAGCGGGGCCAGCGGTTCGCCGGCGAGGCGCGCCTTCTCGTACTCGTAGCGGGAGACGTAGTTGCCCGCCGAGCGCAGCAGCTCCTGGCGCCGGGTCATCTCACCGGCGATGGCGTCCTGCATGCGGTCGACCATCGGCAGCTCGTCGGACAGGTTGGTGATCACGGCGCTGGTGTGCGGCAGCACGTCCAGCGAGGCGAACGTCGCACCACCCTTGAAGTCGACGAGGACGAAGTTGACCTCCTCGGACGAGTGGTTGATCGCCAGCGCGGCCACGATCGTGCGGAGCAGCTCCGACTTACCCGAACCGGTGGCGCCGATGATCAGGCCGTGCGGGCCCATGCCCTCCTGCGCGGCCTCCTTGATGTCCAGGTCGACGGGGATGCCGTCGGGGCCGACGCCGAGCGGGATCCGGAGCTTCTCGCGGTTGGGCCGGGGGTGCCAGCTCTTGCGCGGGTCGACCTTGGCCGCGTCGGACACGCCCAGCAGCTCGGGCAGCTCGGTCGCCACGTTGAGCGCCTCCTCGCCGCCGCCCCCGGTGGACTGGAACGACAGCCGGTACGGCGCGAGCTGGCGGGCCAGGCCCTCCGCCTGCTCCAGGGTCATCCGGTCGGGGGTGCCGAGCGGGATGACCCGGTCGCCGCGCACGCCCTGCACCGAGGTGGACGTGACGTCCAGGGGCAGCAGGCCGGCCCAGCCGTGCCGGGGGGTGAAGCCGGACAGGTCCAGCACGGTGGTGCCCTGCAGGCCCTGGCCGGCGAGGTGGCAGTTCGGGGAGGAGTCGCCGCCGTCGAGCACGACCACCAGGTGCGGCTGCGTCATGTTCGGCTTCTGGTCGGGCGCGTGCCGGGGTCGGCCGGAGACCTGGTCGCCGAGCAGCTCCTCCAGCTCCTCCAGGCTGCTGAACACCATGCGGAGCGGGCCGGCGGCGTCGGTCTGCGGCTCGTACAGCGAGTGCGGGAGCCACTTGACCCAGGACCACTCGGCGACCCGCTGCGCGTTGGTCACGATGGCGATCTGCAGGTCCTCGGGCGACTGGAACGTGGCCAGCTGGCACAGCATCGACCGGACGAGGTCGGTGGACACGGCGCGCTCGCCCCGGAACACCAGCCGGCTGAACGAGCGGATCGACAGCGCCATCGGCACGTCGTTCACGGTCGAGTGGGTCCGGACGAACCGGCGGAGCGCGATGGCGCTCATGGGTTCGAGGTCCTCGACGGGTTTCGTCTCGGGCGTGATGAGCTGGATCGCGAGCTTCTGCGGGCCCACCGCCACCCGCGTCTCGCCGAAGTCGTTGTCCGGGGCGCGGCGCTCCCACCGGCGCGAGGACGCCGCGATCGACCACAGCGAGTCGGGCTCGGGCTGCCGCCACTGGAGCGCCTCGCGCTGCTGGGAGCTGGCCTTGCGCGCCCGCTTGCGCATCTGGGTCAGGTAGCGCATGTAGTCGCGCCGGGCGTGGTTGAGTTCGGCCTTCTTCTCACCGCTGCCGCTGGTGAACTGGCTCATGCCCATGCCGAGCATCGAGATGCCGAACAGGCCGCCGGTGATCCACGGCATGGCGGAGTTGCCGCCGCCGCGGCCGGCGTACATGAACATCATCGCGCCCATGCCGGCGAGCATCGGCAAGATCATCAGGATCTGGCCGAGACCCTTCGGGGTCGGCTCCGGAAGATCGGGCGGCGACTCGAGCAGCAGCTCCCCACGGGGAACCTGCGGCCCGGCCTGCCGTGCGGGCCTGCGGAACAGAACGGTACCCATGCCACCTCCTCGGACTTGGACATCCTAGGTACTCTCGGCAAGTCAGGCTGACGGACGGGGTCCGTCGGGGTGCGTAGGGAATGGAGTGGGGATCGATGGCCGTCACGGCGGGGCTATGTCGAATCACCGTAAAGGCGCCCAAATCCCGACTGGATATCTCCCTGCCCGGCGACGTGCCGTTCGCGGACATGCTGCCCACCCTGCTGCAGTACGCCGGGACGGACCTCGCGGAGGACGGTTCGTCCCAGGGCGGCTGGGTGCTGTCCCGGCTCGGCGGCGACGTCCTCGACAGCAGCCGCACGGCCACCCAGCTGGAACTGCGCGACGGGGAGATCCTCTACCTGACGCCGCGCTCCCAGGTCGCCCCCGACTACGTGTACGACGACGCGGTCGACGCCGTCGCCAACGCCACCGTCGACCGGGGCGGCAAGTGGCGGCTCTCCCACACCCGTAGGTACTCGGTGGGCCTCGGCATCGCCGCCCTCGCCGGCGGCCTGCTGGCCCTCCTGTTCTCCGGCGCCACGCTCGCGGCCGGCGCGGTCGGGCTCGGCCTCGGGATGCTGCTCCTCGTGCTCGCCGCCGTGATGTCCCGCGCGGTGGGCGACAGCATGGTGGGCGCGGCGTGCGGCCTGGTCGGCGCCGCGTACGGCACGGTCGGCGGCCTGCTGCTCCTCGCGCCCTCCGAGGGCGGGCTGACCGCGCTCAACGCCGTGATCGGCGCGACCGCGATGGTGCTGTTCGTGCTGCTCGCGGCCATGGCCGTCGGCGACGCGGCCCCGGTGTTCGTCGGCGCCGGCATCGTCGCGTTCCTGTTCCTGATCGGTTCCCTCGCCGGGGTGCTGTTCGGCGGGGTCACCGCCGCCGGGGGCGCCGCGATCGTCGCCGCGATCCTGGTGCTGGCCCTGCCGTCGCTGCCGATGAACGCCTACCGGCTCGCCAAGCTGCCGATGCCGACGGTGCCGTCCGGGCCCGCCGACCTGAAGACCGACGCCGAGACCGTGGACGGCGTGAAGGTCCGCCGGGGCGCGGACACCGCCGACCGGTTCCTCGCGGGGCTGCTCGGCGGGGTCGCGGCCACCGGCCTCGGCGTCCTCGGCTTCGTGGTGCTCGGCGGCGGCATGCCCGGCGTGCTGCTCGGCCTCGTGATGTCGCTGGTGCTGCTCACCCAGTCGCGGGTGTTCTCCGGCTGGTTGCAGCGGACCCCGCTGCTGCTCACCGGCGCGGTCGGGCTGGCGCTCGTCGCGCTGGCCACGTTCACGGCCAGCTCGGTGCTGCTCCGGCTCGTCGGCGTGCTGGTCGGGCTGCTGGTCGTCGCGGGCATCAGCCTGGTGTACGGGCTGAGTGTCGCCGGCAAGCGGATCTCCCCGGTGTGGGGGCGGACCCTGGACATCTTCGAGATCCTGCTGATCCTGGCGGTGGTGCCGCTGGCCGCGTGGGTGTGGGGCGCGTACGGCTGGATCATGTCCATCAAGGGCTGACGCCGGAAACGGTCCGACGCCGGAAACGGTGCGATGCCGGAAGCGGCCCGACGCCGGAAGCGGTCCGGCGCTGGAGCGGTCCGGCATCGGAAACGGTCCGGCGCGGTCGGAGCGGCCGAGGCGGGCACGTCCGGGCCGAAGGGTCGCCGCGAGGCCAGCGGAGCGCCGTCCTGGGCGACCGGGGGCGGGCCATCGGTTGGCGCCTCCACCCGCACCCGGTCTGATCGAGCGCCGGGCCCACGCGGGACCCCACTCTCGACTCCTCTGTGTATCACGACCGACCACCCGCCGTCATCTGACGCAGGTCCCCGGCATCTGATCGGTGCGGGCTTCCCGCACCCGACCGGTGACGTCTCCCGGCCCTCGACCGGCCCCGCCACCGTGCTCCCGGCCGGCCGCACGGCAGTGGCCCCCGGGACACGTCCCGGGGGCCACCTCTCACACCGCGAGCGGCACGAGCGTCAGAGAGCCACTAGCTGCTGCAGGCGCCCTGGTCCTCCCACACGGCGGCGGAACCGGGGGTCTCACCCTGGGTCCACCACTTCGCGCGGTACTTCTTGCCGGAGTGCGACACCACGGAGCCACCGGAGTACGCGGTCGCCGCGTTCCAGGCAGCCGCGGTGCACGTCCCGGGCGGCGAGGAGGTCGCCGGCCCGCAGGCGCTGATGTTCTCCCACACCGCGGCGACGCCCGGGGTCTCGCCCTGCGTCCACCACTTGGCCTTCCAGACCCGGCCGTTGTACGAGGCCTGCTGGCCACCGCTGTACACGGTCGCGGCGTTCCACGCCGCCACCGAGCAGGTCGGGGGCTGGGTGGTCGGCGGGTTGCTCGTCGGCGGCCGAGAGGTCGGCGGGTTCGAGGTCGGCGGGTTCGACGTCGGGGGCTGGCTCGTCGGCGGCTGGCTCGTCGGGGGCCGGGTGGTCGGCGGGGCCGTCGTCGGGGCCACGCAGCCCGGGGTGGTGGCGTTGATGGCGTCCACGGTGGCGTTGAACAGGGTCATCGCCCCGTCCAGGCCTTCCATCGAGTACATCATGCCGCCGGCGAGGCCGTTGCAGTGCGCGTAGTCGGCGCGGGCCTTGACGGACTGCTTGGAGTCGCCGCTCCAGAACACGGTGCCGTCGTAGAAGTACGCGGCCTGGCTCTCGGCGTCCCAGAACGTCTTCGACGGGTTGTCGACGAAGCCGGCGAGTTCCTTGTAGAACCGGGTACCCGCCACGTTGCCCGAGTTGGGGGCGCCGGGGGCCGGGGCGGTCGCGGTCTGGAAGAGACCGTTCTTGCCGTTGTTGGGCACGCCGGTCCAACCGCGGTAGTAGAACGGGTAGCCGACCGTGATCTTGTTGGCGGGGAAGCCGCCGGGGATGCCGTAGTCGGGCAGGCCCGTGGTCCACGCCTTGACGGCGACGTCAGCCGAGTACTTCAGGTTGCCCGGCGGGACCGGGTTCATCGGGTCGTTCGGGCCCGAGTAGACCGGCGCCTGGTGGTTGGTGGGGCCGGTGGCCTCCCAGCCGCCGTGCATGTCGTACGTCATCAGGTTCGAGTAGTCCAGGTACTGCGAGATCTTGTCGGTCTCGATGTACTTGATCTTGTCCTGGCCGGCCGGCATCGCGGCGGTCAGCCACTTCTTGCCACCGCCCACGGCGTCGAGCTGGGTGCGGAACTCCTTCAGGAGCGCCGTGAAGTTCGGCTTGTCGTAGTCGCCGAAGTGGTTGCCCAGGTGCCCGCCGGGCGAACCCGGGTACTCCCAGTCCAGGTCGATGCCGTCGAAGATGCCCGCGGCGGTGCCCGGGCCGCCGTAGCCGCCCTCGACGGGCAGGTTGCCCTTGATGAACATGTCGATACAGGAGGTGACGAACTTCTTCCGGGACGCGTCGGTCATCGCCGCGTCGGAGAAGTACTTCGAGTACGTCCAGCCACCGATCGAGATCAGGATCTTCATGTTCGGGTTCTTCGCCTTGAGCTTCTTCAACTGGTTGAAGTTGCCGGCGATGGGCTGGTTGTACGTGTCGGCCACGCCGTCGATGCTCAGGTCGGCGCCGTAGCTCTTGCCGTAGTCCGCGAACGAGTCGCCCGCGCCGTCACCGGCGTTGGGGTTGTTCTCGTCCTGCGAGGCGGCCTTGTTCGCCATGAAACACGTGTGGTTCGTCGGGTGGATGTTGGCGAACGCGTAGTTCATGAAGTCGATCTTCGCCGCCGCACCCGAGGTCTGCATGTTCTTGGGGTAGAAGGCGTTCTGGTAGATGCCCCACTGGGTGAAGTACGCGAACTTCACCCCACCACTGCTCGGAGCCGCGACCGCGGGGGCCGCTGAGGGGACGGTGCTGGCGAGTGCGGCGGCCGCCCCGAGGGGGAGGGCGAGGGTTGCCGCAACCGCAACAGCGATCCGCTGATGAAGTTTCATGTGCCGGTCCCTAACTGTTAAGAAACCTAAGTATTGAAAGGTATACACGTCTCCATGTCTTAAAGGCAATGATGTTGGCACGAAAAAGCGCGCCGCCCCCAAAAGGGACGACGCGCCGTTTAACTGGTAGCTACACCCAGTGATTTCCGAGCCACATTCGGGCCCACCAGGCCGCGTACGAGATCAGGCGTCCGGTGTAGATCGGATAGAAGTACGCGAAACAGATGGCGACCAGGCCCACGTACCCGCCGGCCACCACCGCGCCCACCGTGCGTCTCATCGCGCTCGCCGCCCGGGGCCCCACCACCGCGCCGAGCACGAACACCACGGCCAGGATCAGGAACGGCTCGCTCGGGGCGGCGTAGAAGTAGAACATCGTCCGGTGCCCGAAGAAGAGCCACGGCACGATGCCGAGCAGCCCGCCCGCGACGATCGGCCACGCCCGCCAGTCCCGGCGGCTGATCCCCAGGTAGATGACCGCCAGCAGGGCCGGAACGAAGGACCACCACAGCACGGGGGTACCGAGCAGCAGCACCTCCGAGGAGCACTGCGCCGCCCCGCAGCCCGCGTCGCCCGAGTAGTGGAACGCCACCGGCCGGCTCAGCAGCAGCCACTGCATGGGCCACGACTGGTACGGGTGCGACGCCTCCAGTCCGGTGTGGAAGGTCAACGCGTCGCGGTGGTACGCGAACAGGTTGTAGAGCGCGCCGAGGAACGGCCACTCGGCCTTGCCCTGCGCGGCGAGCCAGTGCCGGTCGTACCCGTTGTCGCTGGCCAGCCAGCCCGACCAGGAGGTCACGTACACCACCATGGTCACGACCGTGTAGGTCGCCGCCCAGCCGATCCCGGAGAGCAGGCCCTCGACCAGCGGCTGCTTCTCGCCCCCGGACCGGCGCGCGCTGACCTCCCAGCAGACCATCATGACGACGAACGCGATCGCGTACCAGACGGCGGACCACTTCGTGGCCAGCGCGCAGCCGAGCAGCACCGCGCTGCCGAGCCGCCACCACGGCACCTGGAACGCGGGCCGCTTCAGCCCGGCCGAAAGCGCCGCGATCCACCGGGCCCGGCGCTGGTCGCGGTCGGCCACCAGGCACGCGAACGACCCGACCACGAACGTGAGCAGGAAGATGTCGAGCAGCGCCGTCCGGGCCAGCACGAACTGGAACCCGTCGAGCGCCATCAGCAGCCCGGCGGCGCAGCCCAGCACGGTGGAGCCGAACATCCGGCGGGCCAGCCGGGTGACCACCACGACGGCCGCGACCCCCGCGACCACCGACGCGATCCGCCAGCCGAACTCGTTGTCCCCGAACAGCCGCTCGCCCACGGCGATGCACCACTTGCCCAGCGGCGGGTGCACCACGAACGCGGGCGCGTTGTTCTTGTCGTCCCACTCGACGCCGTGCCGGAGCAGGTTCAGCGCGTCGGTGGCGTAGTACACCTCGTCGAAGATCTTGCCTCTCGGCGTGGTCAGCCCCACGAGCCGGAGCACGGCGGCGATCAGGGCCACCGCCGCTGTCCAGATCCACGAGATCGGGTCGCGCGGGATCAACGGGCTCAGGCGCCTGCGGACGGCCTCGGGGAGGGCCTGTTCGTCGGCAGGGGGCGTCGTCTCGGTCACAGCCACCGCACGATCGTAGGCTGTGGGTGGCGCCGGTGGGGAGTACAACAGCAGGGGGTTACGGGTGAATGGTCGACTTGTCCTGGTTGGCGCGCCGCTGGGCAACGTGGGCGACGCGTCGCCACGGTTGGCCGACGCGCTCGCGCACGCCGATGTGATCGCTGCGGAGGACACCCGCAGACTGCACAGACTCGCCAAGGAACTCGGGGTGGAACTCAAGGCGAAGATCATTTCCTACTTCGAGGGGAACGAGGAACTCCGCACCCCCGACCTGACCGCCGCGATGGTCGCCGGCCAGACCGTCGCCCTCGTCACCGACGGCGGCATGCCCAGCGTGTCGGACCCGGGATACCGCCTGGTCAGGGCCGCGATCGACGCGAACATCCCGGTGACGGTGGCCCCCGGTCCCAGCGCCGTGACCACCGCGCTGGCCGTGTCCGGGCTGCCGTGCGACCGGTTCTGCTTCGAGGGCTTCCTGCCCCGGAAGATGGCCGAGCGGCGCGCGGTCGTCGGCAAGCTCGCCACCGAGGAACGCACCCTCGTCTTCTTCGAGTCGACCCACCGGATCTCCGGGGCGCTGCGCGACCTGGCCGGCGCGTTCGGCGCGGACCGGCAGGCGGCCGTGTGCCGGGAGCTGACGAAGACCTACGAGGAGGTACGCCGGGGCTCGCTCGGCGAGCTGGCCACCTGGGCGGAGCAGAACGGCCCGCGCGGCGAGATCACCCTCGTGGTGTCCGGTTTCGTCGGGTCCACCGGCCGGCCGTCGGACGAGGAACTGCTCGCGTTCGTCGCCGAACGGGTGGCGGCGGGGACGTCGAAGCGGGACGCGGCGGCGGAGGTGGCGTCGCTGCACGGGCTGTCGCGGCGTGAGGTGTACAACCTGGTGGTCAACGCGGGCTGAGCCGGCCGCGCCGGGCCGTCGGCGGCCCCACCGGGCGGTCGGAGGCGTCGCCGGGCTGGCTGCGGCCCGGGGCGGCGCGCGGGGGCCGGGTCGCCCACCGGGCGGGGTCCGGCGCCCCCACCTGGCCCCGCGCGGGCCCCTACGCATGGACGAACTTCTGTAGGGTGACGGCACATCCGCCTTGATCCCCTACTCCTAGGGATGTCCTCGTGCGTAGAACCCTGTCCCTCGGCACGGTCGTGGTCGCGCTCGTCGCGGGGGTGGGCGTCACGGCCGCCCCCGCGAGCGCCGCGCTCGCCGACCTGTACGTGAACAACACCGTCAACTCCTGTTCGGACGCCGGTCCCGGCAGCCAGGCCCAGCCGCTGTGCACCCTGGCGGCCGCCGCTGCCGCCGTCGTCCCCGGCCAGACGGTCCAGACCACCGGCACCTACAACGAGCGGCTGAAGATCGCGAAGTCCGGTTCCCCCAGCGGCCCGATCACCTTCCGGAACGCCAGCCCGGACCCTGAGAAGTACACGGCGCTGCTCGGCAACCACGCGGGAATCACGATCGACGGCCAGCACGACGTGGCCGTCGTCGGCTTCCGGATCACCATGCTCCTCGGCCCCGACCCCGTCCTCGCGGTCGCCAACTCGACCAGGATCACCGTGGACCGGCTGCTGATCCCCGGGGTGAACGCCGACCCGGTGCCCGGGGTCCGGCTGACCGGCGTCACCGACTCCACCCTGCGCGGCGTGCAGACGTTCCGCGACCTGACACCCGCGATCAGCCTGGACGCGGCGACCAGCGGCGTCGTGGTCACCTCCGCGTACCTCTCGACGCCCGGGCCGAAGCACTCCGACGGCATCGAGGTGCACGGCCCGAACAACTCCGTGGTGCGCAGCGGGGTCACCGGCGCCGCCGGTACCGGGATCCTGGTCGGGGCCACGGCCAAGGGCACCGTCGTCGCCGGCAACCTCGTCGGCACCGGTCGCGGGGTGGGCATCCACGTCGCGGGCGCCACCGGCACCACGGTCACCAACAACACCGCCTACAACAACTGCTCGACCGGCATCCGGGTGTCCGGCGCCGCCACCGGCGTCTCGGTGCAGAACAACGTCGTCTACGGCAACGGCGAGCCGACCACCCCCGCGTGCGACGCGGCGATCACCGAGAAGGTCGGCCTCGGCGTGTACGGGGCGGCGGCCGACGGCACCACCGTCGACTACAACACGGTGCGCGCCTCGCCGAACAACCCGCCGTACGCGTGGCGGACCCCGGTGGCCTCGCTGACGGCGTTCCGGGCGGCCTCGGGCCAGGGCGCGCACGACCTGGACTCCGCCGGCCCCGACGTGAACATCGACTCGGGCAACGCGGCGGCCCCCGGCCGGCACCCGGTCGACTACCACGGCAACGGGCCCGAGGACGACCCCGGCGTGCCCAACACGGGCGCCGGCCCGGTCAGCTACGTCGACCGGGGCGCGCGGGAACGGGTGATGGGGCCGAGCGTGCTGTTCACCCTGTCCGGCCGGACCGGCGGCGCCGTCGTCGCGGACGCGTCCGACTCGGAGGCGGGCTGGGTGCCGATCGGCACGTACACGTTCGACTTCGGCGACGGCACCGTGGTCACGCAGGCCGAGAAGGTCGCGAACCACACGTACGCCCAGGCCGGGCAGTTCCTGGTCACCGTCACGGCCACGGACACCAACGGCCTGACCAGCACCCTGACCAAGAGCTACACCCCAGGCGACGGGTACGTGCCCGTCGGCCCGGTCCGGGTCCTCGACACCCGCGCCGCGATCGGCACCGCGGGCACCACCCCGCTCGCCCCGGGCGGCACCCTGACCCTGGAACTCGCGAACCGCGACGGGGTGCCGGCCAGCATCACCTCGGCGACCATGAACGTCACCGTCACCTCGCCGACCGGCCCGGGCTTCCTGTCCGTGTACCCGCACGCCGGCCCCACCCCCACCTCGTCCAACCTGAACTGGGTCGCCGGCCAGACCGTCCCGAACCTCGTCGTCGCGTCCGTCGCCGCCGGCAAGGTCGACATCCGCAACTCCAGCGGCGGCACGGTGCACGTGATCGCCGACCTCGTCGGTTACCACACGACCGGGGTGGGCAGTTCGTTCGTGCCCCTCGGCCCGGTCCGGGCGCTGGACACCCGGGAGGCACAGGGCCGGACCCCGGTCGCGTCCGGCGGCACGCTGGTCCTGCCGGTCGCCGGCCTCCGCGGGGTGCCCGCCACCGGGGTCACCGCCGTGACCATGAACGTGACGGTCACCGAACCGACCAGGGACGGCTTCCTCACGGTGTACCCGGACGGAAAGGCCCGGCCGAACGCCTCCAACCTGAACTGGACCCCGGGCCTGACGGTCCCCAACCTGGTCGTCGTCCCCGTCGTGAACGGCAAGGTCGCGTTCCACAACACCAGCCCGGGCACCGTGCACGTGATCGCCGACATCGTCGGGTACCACAGCAGCGGTGTCGGAGCCGTCTTCCGCCCGCGCGGCCCGTACCGGATGCTCGACACCCGCAACGGCACCGGCACCTGGCCGAGCGGCGCCGGACCGGTCGCGCCCGGCGGCTGGATCGACCTGAACCTCAGCTCGCTGACCTACGAGGGCGCCACCGCGGTCATCCTCAACGTCACGGTCACCGAACCGACCCGCGACGGCTTCCTCACCGTGTACGGGGACTTCGGCCAGCCCCGCCCGAACGCCTCCAACCTGAACTGGCGCGCCGGCCAGACGGTCCCGAACCTGGTGGTCGTCCAGCTCAATCCCGTGAACGGCACCGCCCGGTTCCACAACACGGGCGCGGGGACGGTACACGTCGTGGCCGACCTGGTCGGGTTCTACGGCAACTGACGGTTCCGGGGGAGGGCGTCGACATCTGGCGCCTTCCCCTGATTCGTCCCCGGGCACGGGTGTGAGTTGGGTAATGCCGCTGGTCAGTGGCCGGCCACCTGCCCCCACGGCGCGGGAGTCCTTCTGTAGGGTGACGGCGCATTCGCCTTGATCCACCACCCCTCAGGGAAGCCACACGTGCGTAGAACCACCACTTTCGGCACCATTGTCGTCGCGCTCACCGCGGGGGTGAGCGTTGTCGCCGGTCCGGCCCACGCCGCGACGACGGAACTCTTCGTGAACAACACGGTCGCCTGCTCGGACGCCGGTACCGGCAGCCAGGCCCAGCCGTTCTGCACCCTGGCGGCGGCCTCGACCACCGCCACCGCCGGCCAGACCGTCAAGGTCACCGGCGTCTACGACGAACACCTCACGATCGCCCGGTCCGGTACCCCGGGCAGCCCGATCACGTTCCGGAGCGACGGCGACGACGCCTCGTACGCGAACCTGACCGGTACCAACGCGGGGATCACGGTCGACGGTCAGCACGACGTCGCGGTCGTCGGCTTCCGCGTCCAGGGCGACGCGACCGGCCCCGCCGTCGACCTGGCGAACTCCACCCGGCTCGTGGTCGAGCGGGTCGAACTCCTGGCGCCGGCCGCCGGTGCGAGCCCACGACAGGGTGTGCGGGTGGCCGCGGTGACGGACTCCGCGCTCACCAAGGTCAGGGTCCTCCGGGACGTGCGGCCGGCGGCCAGCCTGGACGCCGCGACCCAGCGCGTCGTGCTGACCTCCTGGTACGTCGGCGCACCCGAGGGGAACGCGACTGGCGTCGAGGTGCTCGGGACACGCAACTCCGTGATCCGCAGCGGGTTCTCCGGGACCACCGCCGGCATCAAGGTCGGCCCCGGGGCCACGGACACGGTCGTGGCCAGCAACATCTTCAGTTCGACCCTCGGCGCGGGCATCGAGAACGCCGACGCGACCGGCACGGCGATCACCAACAACACGGTGTACAAGACGTGCGGGACGGGTATCCGGGTAGCCGGCGCGTCCACCGGGGTCTCCGTGCAGAACAACTATCTTTCCTGGCCCAGCGGCCCCTCGCCCGCGACGTGTGCCCAGCCGGGGGCCGGGATCGGCGTCCACGACTCGGCGGTGTCGGGCACGCTCGTCGACTACAACACCGTGGTGTCGGCGTCGGGACGGTCCCCGTACTTCTGGAACGGGCCCGTCGCCACGCTCGCGGCATTCCGGACGGCCTCGGGACAGGGCGCCCACGACGCGGACTCCTTCGGAGCGAACATCGACTCCGCCAACTCGGCGGCCCCCGGCTGGCAACGCGACTACGACGGCAAGACCCCCGAGGACAACCCCGCTGTCCCCAACGTCGGGGCGGGCCCGATCGCCTACGCCGACCGGGGCGCGCGCGAGTCGACCCGGGGGCCGTCCGCCTACCTCGAGCTCCGCCAGCGCCCGGGCGGCGAGGTCGTCGCCGACGCGTCGAACTCCACCGCGGGCTGGTCGCCGACGCTGTCCTTCACCTTCGACTTCGGCGACGGGACCGTCGTCACCCAGGCCACCCCGGTCGCGACCCACACCTACGCGAGCCGGTACGGGCGCACGGTCACGCTCACGCTGAAGAACGGCAACGGGGCCACCTCCACGGTCACCAAGTCCATCTCCGCCGGCGACGGCTACATCCCGACCGGACCCGTCCGGGTACTCGACACCCGGGAGCGGATCGGCGTCGAGACCACCACCCCCGTCGCGCCGGGCGGCACGCTGGTCCTCCCGGTGACCGGCCGCGCCGGGGTGCCGGCCACGGGGGTGACCGCCGTGACCATGAACGTGACGGTCACGCAGCCGACCCGGGACGGCTTCCTCACGGTGTACCCGGACGGCGAGACCCCGCCGAACGCGTCCAACCTGAACTGGACCCCGGGCCTGACGGTCCCCAACCTGGTCGTCGTATCCGTCGTCAACGGCAAGGTCGCGTTCCGCAACACCAGCCCGGGTACGGTGCACGTCGTCGCTGACCTCGTCGGCTACCACAGCGCCGACGGTGGCGGCATCTTCGCCTCGCTCGGGCCGGTGCGGGTGCTCGACACCCGGGAGCGGATCGGCGTCGACACCACCACCCCCGTCGCCCCGGGCGGCACGCTGGTGCTGCCGGTCGCCGGCCGCGTCGGCGTGCCCGCCACCGGCGTGACGGCCGTGACCATGAACGTGACGGTCACCGAACCGACCAGGGACGGCTTCCTCACGGTGTACCCGGACGGAAAGGCCACTCCGAACGCGTCCAACCTGAACTGGACCCCGGGCCTGACGGTTCCCAACCTGGTCGTGGTCCCGGTCGTCAACGGCGAGGTCGCGTTCCGCAACACCAGCGCGGGCACCGTGCACGTGATCGCCGACATCGTCGGGTACCACAGCAACGGGGTCGGCGACGTGTTCCACCCGCAGAGCCCGTACCGGGCGCTCGACACCCGGAGCGGGATCGGCGCCGACCGCAACACGCCGGTGCCGCCCGGCGGTTCACTGGACCTGGACCTGCGCGGCCTGACCTGGCAGGGCGCCACCGCCGTGGTCCTCAACGTCACGGTGACCGAGCCGACCGCCCCCGGCTTCCTCACGGTCGCCGGCAACGGAGACAAGCCGAACGCCTCCAACCTGAACTGGCGCCCGGGTCAGACCGTGCCGAACCTCGTCGTCGTCCCTCTGGAGCGTGTGGACGGCATCGCCCGGTTCTACAACACGAGCCCGGGCAGCGTGCACGTGGTCGCCGACGTGGTGGGCTACTACGGCAGCTGAGCCACCCCCTCGGGGAGGTCCCGCCCCCGGGCGGCGACCTCCCCGAACCCGTTCACCGGGCGACTACCAGACCAGGGCGAGTGCCGCCAGGATCAGGGCCGCGCCGAGAAGTGCCGCGCCGCTGAGGCCGAGGTTCCCCGGGCGACGGCCATGATGGGTACGCCTCTGGGGCTTGTGTCCGAGTAGGTGGTGATACCCCTGGTCAGGGGCCTGTGGCCTGCCCCCACAGGGCGGGAAACCCCCTGTAGGGTGACGGCGCATTCGCCTTGATCCACCACCCCTCAGGGAAGCCACACGTGCGTAGAACCACCACTTTCGGCACCATTGTCGTCGCGCTCACCGCGGGGGTGAGCGTCGCATCCGGTCCGGCCCACGCCGCGACGACCGAACTCTTCGTGAACAACACGGTCGCCTGCTCGGACGCCGGTACCGGCAGCCAGGCCCAGCCGTTCTGCACCCTGGCCGCCGCGTCGGCCGTGGTGATCGCCGGCCAGACCGTCCAGGTCACCGGCACGTACGGCGAACGCCTCACGATCGCCCGCTCGGGTACCCCGGGCAACCCGATCATGTTCCGCAGCGCCGGCACCTGGCCCAACGTGAACTTCTTCGTCCTCAACGGCCCGAACGCCGGGATCACCATCGACGGGCAGCACGACGTGTCCGTCGGCGGAGCCCGGATCACCGGCGAGGTGGCCGGCGCCGCGGTCGCGGTGTCCGCCTCGACCCGGATCGCCCTCGAACGCGTGCTCGCCTCCCCGTCCGGGAAGACCTCGGTGCCCGGCGTGCGCCTGGTGGGGGTCACCGATTCCAGCCTTCTCAAGGTCGGCGCCAACGGGAGCGTGTCGCCCGCGATCAGCCTCGACGCCACGACGAGCCGGGTCACGGTGACCAGTTCCATGGTGTCGGCAGGGTCGGGCCACCGCGGTGGCATCGAGGTCCTGGGCCAGCACAACTCCGTACTCCGCGCCATTGTCCGGGGGTCGGCTGCCGGGATCACGGTCGGGCCGGGGGCGACGGACACGGTCGTGGCCAGCAACTCCGTCAGCATCAACCTGGGCTTCGGCATCGTGAACGACGGAGCCACCGGGACCGCGATCGCCAACAACGCGGTGGTCGACAACTGCCGGACCGGCATCCGGGTGACCGGCGCGTCCGCCGGTGTCTCGGTGCAGAACAACGACGTCCGGGACAACGGCCGGCCCGACCTGCCCTGTGCGCCGGGGGCTGTCGACCGGTTCGGCATCGCGGTGTACGACGCAGCGGTGTCCGGCACGATCGTGGACTACAACACGGTGCCGCCCCGGGCGGGCGTCGCGCCGTACGCCTGGGGAACGTTCACGGGCGAGCTCGCGGAGTTCCGTACCGTCTCGGGTCAGGGCGCCCATGACGTGGCCCAGGCCGGTTACTTGGTGAACATCGACTCGGCCAACTCGGCCGCGCCGGGCTGGCAACCCACCGACCGCACGGGCCGGTCCCCTGTGGACAGCCCCGACCGCGGCAACACCGGGGCGGGTCCGGTGCTGTTCGCGGACCGGGGCCCCACCGAATCGGTGCTCGGACCCACCACGATGTTCAGTCTCACCCAGCGGCCCGGTTGCCAGGTCACCGTCGACGCCTCAGCGACCAAGCCGGGCTGGGGGGCGATCGTGTCCTACGCCTTCGACTTCGGCGACGGGGCCACCGTCACCCAGGCCGGCCCGGTCGCGACCCACACCTACGCGGTGTGCGGCCCCTACCCCGTCAGGGTCACGTCGACGGACGCCAACAGCATGGTCAGCATCGGCGACAGTCGGCAATTCCGGCCCGGCAACCCCTACGTACCCGTGGGCCCGGTCCGGATCCTCGACACCCGGGAGGCGATCGGCACCCCCGGTCGGACCCCGGTCGCGGCCGGCGGCACCCTGACGCTGCCGGTCACCGGACACAGTGGAGTGCCGGCGGAGGGCGTGACCTCGGTGACCATGAACGTCACCGCCACCGAGCCGACCAGTGACGGCTTCCTCACCATCTACCCCAGCGGTCAGCCGAAGCCCACCTCGTCCAACCTGAACTGGACCCGGGGCCTCACTGTGCCGAACCTGGTCGTGATGGAGGTCGTCGACGGAAAGGTCAACTTCCACAACTCGGGTCCGGGTACCGTGCACCTCGTCGCCGACCTGGTCGGCTACCACACCACGGGCATGGGCAGCTCCTTCGTGCCGCTGGGTCCGGTGCGCGCTCTCGACACCCGGGAGGCGATCGGCACCACCGGCCGCACCCCGGTCGCTCCCGGCGGCACGTTGACCCTGCCGGTGGCCGGTCGCACCGGGATTCCCGCCACAGGGGTCACCGCGGTCACGATGAACGTCACCGTCACGGAGCCGACGAGCGCGGGCTTCCTCACGGTGTACCCGAACGGTCGGGCCCTGCCCAACGCGTCGAACCTGAACTGGACGGCCGGCCAGACGGTACCCAACCTGGTCGTCGTGCCCGTGGTCGACGGCAAGGTCAACCTGCGTAACTCGGGCCCCGGCACGGTGCACGTCATCGCGGACGTCGTCGGCTACCACACCACCGACCAGGGCACCCTGTTCCAGCCCCGGACGCCCTACCGGGCCCTCGACACCCGGAACGGGACGGGCATACCCAACGGCGCCAGCTACCCGGTGACCGGGGGTTGGGAGGTCTCCCTGAAGTTCTGGGACCTGGTCGCGGAGGGCGCCACCTCGGTGGTCTTGAACGTCACGGTGACCGAGCCGACCGCCGACGGCTTCCTCACGGTGTACGGCGACTTCGGGCAGCCGCTGCCGAACGCCTCCAACCTCAACTGGCGGCCGGGCCAGACGGTACCGAACCTGGTGGTCGTGCCGCTGAACACGGCGAACGCCACCGCCCTGTTCCACAACACGGGCGCGGGCACCGTACACGTCGTGGCCGACGTGGTCGGGTTCTACCGCAACTGACGCCACCGGGTGCCGCCGCCCACCGGCGGCGGCACCCGGCACAGGTTCGTCGCGCGTGTCCCGCCGGCCCCACGGCGCGGCGGTTCTTCTGTAGGGTGACGGCGCATTCGCCTTGATCCGCCACCCCTCAGGGAAGCCTCACGTGCGTAGAACCACCATTTTCGGCACTGTCGTCGTCGCGCTCACCGCGGGGGTGGGCGTCGCGGCGACCCCCGCGAGTGCCGCGACGACCGAACTCTTCGTGAACAACCAGGTGGCCTGTTCGGACGCCGGTACCGGCAGCCAGGCCCAGCCGTTCTGCACCCTGGCCGCCGCGTCCGCCGTCGTGACCGGCGGCCAGACCGTGCAGGTCAAGGGCACGTACCGCGAACGCCTCACGATCGCCCGTTCCGGTGCCCCCGGCAGTCCGATCACGTTCCGCAACGTCGTCGCCGAACCGAACGGGACCTTCGTCCTCAGTGGTCCGGACGCCGGGATCACCATCGCCGGGCAGCACGACGTGTCCGTCACGGGCGTGTCGCTCGACGGGGACCTGACCGGCCCCACGGTCGTGGTCACCAACTCGACCCGGATCGCCCTCGAACGGCTGAGGATCCTCCAGGTCGGGCTGGTCACCGTGCCGGGGATCCGGCTGGCGGGGGTCACCGACTCCACCATCGTCAGGCCCGTCGTCTCCGGGAGCGTGGCGCCGGCGGTCAGCCTCGACGCCGCGACCAGCCGGGTCACGATGACCGGGGCCACCATCGGTTCGTCCCTGGGCCGCACCGGGGCCGTCGAGATCCTGGGCTCGCACAACGCCGTTCTGCGCAGCACCGTCTACCGGTCGACGGGCGTCGGGATCGCGATCGGACCCGGGGCCACGGACACCGTCGTGGCCGGCAACGCGTCCTCCGCCAGTCAGACGTTCGGCATCGAGAACGCGGGGGCCACGGGGACCGCGATCGTCAACAACACCGTGTCCGGCAACTGCGGGTCCGGCATCCGGGTGTCGGGCGGGTCCACCGGCGTCTCCGTGCAGAACAACGACGTCAAACTCAGCGGGAGCGCCAGCCCCCTCTGCGGCACGGTGACCGTCGAGAAGTTCGACATCGGGGTACGCGACGCCGCCGTCTCCGGCACCACCGTGGACTACAACACGGTGAGGTCCCAGCCGGGGAACGTGCCGTACGCGTGGGGCGCCGCCTCGGGCACGCTCGCGGAGTTCCGCACGGTCTCCGGGCAGGGCGGCCACGACGCGAACGGCGAGGACCCCGCCGCGAACATCGACTCGGCCAACTCGGCCGCGCCGGGCTGGCCGGCCACCGACCGCGTGGGCCGGTTCCCCGAGGACGACCCGGGCACCGCCGACACGGGGGCGGGGCCGGTCCCGTACGCGGACCGGGGCGCCACCGAACGCACCCTGGGCCCCGTTTCCCGGTTGACCGTCACCTCCCAGCTGGGCAACGCCCAGGTCACCGCCGACGCCTCCGCGAGCACGCCGGGCTGGGTGCCGATCGCGTCGTACACCTTCGACTTCGGCGACGGGGCCACCGTCACCCAGACCGGACCGGTCGCGACCCACACCTACGCGCAGCGGGTCTACCATCCGGTCAAGGTCAGGGTGACGGACACCAACGGCCTGATCCAGGACGCGTTCGCCGACTACGACCCCCGCGACGCCTACGTCCCGGTCGGCCCGGTCCGGATCCTCGACACCCGGGAGGCGATCGGCACCCCCGGTCGGACCCCGGTCCCGGCGGGCGGCACGGTGACCCTGCCGGTCGCCGGACGCGCCGGAGTGCCGGCGGAGGGCGTGACCTCGGTGACCATGAACGTCACGGTCACCGAGCCGACGGGTGACGGCTTCCTCACCGTCTACCCCAGCGGTGAGCAGGTGCCCACCGCGTCCAACCTGAACTGGACCCGTGGCCTGACCGTGCCGAACCTGGTCGTGATGCGGGTCGTCGACGGCAAGGTCAACTTCAGCCACTCCGGCGCGGGTACCGTGCACCTCGTCGCCGACCTCGTCGGATACCACACGGGCGGCGTGGGTAGCTCGTTCCTGCCGGTCGGGCCGGTGCGCGCCCTGGACACCCGGGAGGCGATCGGCACCCCGGGCCGCACCCCGGTCGCTCCCGGCGGCACGTTGACCCTGCCGGTGGCCGGTCGCACCGGGATCCCCGCGACCGGGGTCACCGCCGTCACCATGAACGTCACGGTCACCGAGCCGACGAGCGCGGGCTTCCTCACCGTGTACCCGAACGGTCGGGCCCTGCCCAACGCGTCCAACCTGAACTGGACGGCCGGCCAGACCGTACCCAACCTGGTGGTCGTGCCCGTGATCGACGGCAAGGTCAACTTCCGCAACTCGGGGCCGGGCACGGTGCACGTCGTCGCGGACGTCGTCGGCTACCACACCACCGAGGCGGGCAGCCTCTTCAAGCCGTGGACGCCCCTGCGGATCCTCGACACCCGGACCCGGCTCGGCACGTCCGACCCGACCCCGACCCCGGTGGGTCCCGGCGCCACGATCGACCTGAGGTATCCGGTGCTCATCCCGGGCGACGCCGCCTCGGTGGTGCTCAACGTCACGGTGACCGAGCCGACCAGTGAGGGCTTCCTCACGGTGTACGGGGACTTCGGGCAGCCACTGCCGAACGCCTCCAACCTCAACTGGCGCCGGGGCCAGACGGTACCCAACCTGGTGGTCGTCCGGGTGAACGGTGCGAACAGCACCATCCGGATCTTCAACAGCGGCCCGGGCACCGTGCACGTCGTCGCGGACCTGGTCGGCGTCTACTACTGAGTGCCCTGTCCGGGGGGAGGCGTACCTCTCCCCGGACCGTGCCGCCCCCACGGCGACGCGCACCTTCTGTAAGGTGACCTGCGCATTTACCTCCTCCACCACTCCTCAGGGAAGCCCCACGTGCGTAGACCCCTTCTCCTCGGCACCCTGGTCGTCGCGCTCACCGCGGGGGTGAGCGTGCCGGCCACCACCGCCAGCGCCGCGACGACCGACCTCTTCGTGAACAACACCGTCGCCTGCGCGGACACCGGGCCCGGCAGCCAGGCCCAGCCCTTCTGCACCCTGGCCGCCGCCGCTGCCGCCGTGACCCCGGGCGGGACGGTCCGCGGCACCGGCACCTACAACGAGCGGCTCACGGTCGTCTCCTCCGGCACCCCGGGCAGTCCGGTGACGTTCCGGGGCGCGAACCCGGACGTCGCCGACTTCTTCCTGACCGGCGACAAGGCCGGCGTCACCATCGCCGGCCAGCACGACGTGTCGATCGCCAACGTCCAGGTCACGGCCGGCGCGGGTGGACCCGCGGTGACGGTCGACAACGCCAGCCGGGTGACCCTCGACAAGGTCGCCGTGCGGCGGGACAACCTGGCTCCCGTCCCCGGGATCAGCCTGACGGGCGTGACGGACTCCTCGCTCGCGAAGGTCTCCGTCGCGGGCGCCCTGGTTCCCGCGATCAGCCTCGACGCGGCGACCAGCGGCGTCGTGGTGACCGGCGCGAGACTGACGCGGTTCGGCAACCACCGCCACGGCGGCATCGTCGTCCTCGGGTCCCGCAACTCCGTCCTGTACAGCACGCTCTCCGCCGCCCGGGCCGACGCGATCACGGTCGGGGCCGGTGCCACGGACAACGTCGTGGCCCGCAACAACGTGTACGAGACCGTGCGGCGCGGCATCGTCAACGCGGGCGCGACCGGCACCGCGATCACCAACAACACCGTGAACAGCGGAAACGAGACCAACATCCGGGTCGACGGCGCGTCCACCGGGGTGTCCGTGCAGAACAACGTCGTCCGCAGCACGGCCTGCGCGGCCTGCGACCTGCCGCAGGCGGACAAGGCGGTGATCGGGGTGTACGGCGACGCGGTGTCCGGCACCACCGTCGACTACAACACGGTGCAGCCCTCGGCCAACGGCCCGCGCTACGTCTGGGGCGCCACCCCGTACTTCTCGGTGGCCGAGTTCCGGGCCGCCTCCGGCCAGGGCGCCCACGACCGGGACTCCTCCGAGCCCTCCCCGAACTTCGACTCCGCCAACTCGGCCGCGCCCGGCTGGCAGCCCACCGACGCGGGCGGTCGGTCACCGGTGGACAACCCCGACGTCCCCAACACGGGCGCCGGCCCGTTCACCTACGCGGACCGGGGAACGTCGGAGATCTCGCTCGGGCCCACCGCCGCCCTCACCCTGACCAGCCGGCCCGACGCCGGGGTCGTCGCGGACGCCTCGGGGACGAAGCCCGGCTGGGTGCCGATCGTCTCCTACACCTTCGACTTCGGCGACGGGACCACCGTCACCCAGGCCACCCCGGTCGCGTCGCACACCTACGCCACCCGCGACCGCCACGACATCCGGGTGACCGTGACGGACGCCCAGAGGCTGGCCGCGTCCACCAGCAAGGGCTACGAACCCGGCGGGTACTACGTGCCGCTGGGCCCGGTCCGCGCGCTCGACACCCGGGCCGCGACCGGGACATCCGGCACGACCCCGGTGGCCCCGGGCGGCACCCTGACCCTGCAGGTCACCGGCCGCCTGGGCGTGCCGGAGACCGGTGTCACCTCGGTGACCATGAACGTGACGGCCACGCAGCCGACCCGGGACGGCTTCCTCACCGTGTACCCGCACGGGGGGAGCACGCCGAACGCGTCGAACCTGAACTGGGTGCCGGGCCTGACGGTGCCCAACCTGGTCGTGGTGCAGGTCGCCGACGGCAAGGTCGACTTCCGCAACACCAGCGCCGGTACCGTGCACCTCGTCGCGGACCTGGTCGGCTACCACACCACCGGCCCGGGGGCCTCCCACGTGCCCGTCCCGCTGACCCGGGTCCTCGACACGCGGGACGCGACCGGGACGACCGGCACGGCCCCGGTGGCCCCGGGCGGCACCCTGACCCTCCAGGTCACCGGTCGCGCCGGCGTACCGGACACCGGGGTCACCGCCGTCAGCCTGAACGTCACGGTCACCGAGCCGGGCAACGAGGGCTTCCTCACCGTCTCCCCGAACGGTCGGCCCCGGCCGAACGCGTCGAACCTGAACTGGAACCGGGGCGTGACGGTCCCGAACCTGGTCGTCGTCCCGGTCGTCAACGGCAAGGTCGACTTCCACAACACCAGCGCGGGTACCGTGCACGTGGTCGCCGACCTGGCCGGGTACCACAGCACCGGCGGGGGAGCGGTGTTCCACCCGGCGAGCCCCTTCCGGGTGCTGGACACCCGCGACGCCAACGGCGGCCGTGGGTCGCCGGTCTACCAGGGCGCCTGGACCAGCGTGAACCTCCGCTCCCTGGTCCCCGAGGGGACCACCGGGGTGTTTGTCAACGTGACGGTGACCGGCCCGACCGGGGACGGCTTCCTCACGGTCCTCGGCAGGTTCGGCTCGGCACCCACCGCTACGTCCAATCTCAACTGGCGTCCCGGCCAGACCGTCGCGAACCTGGTGTACGTCGAGCTGTCCGACGGAGACACGATCTTCATCAACACCGGCTCGGGCACCGTGCACGTCATCGCCGACGTGGTCGGCACGTACAGCGCCTGAGCGGGGTGCGGGAAGACGTCGCGGGCGGCGTCTTCCCGCCGGGAGTACCCGTCGAATGCTGGGGTTTACCAGGTCAGAGCGAGGTTTCCCAGCAGGAGCAGCAGGGGCGCGCCCAGGCTCAGCAGGAGCACCGTGACCCGGGCCCGGCCGTGCAGCCGCAGCGCGCCCGTGGCCCACGCGATGCCGGCCCCGCACAGCAGCAGCAGTCCGAGCCCGATCGACCAGCGCAGGTGCAGCCCGGCCGCGTCGCCGACGTAGGCGAACCGGGAGGTGCCGGAGACCATCCGGGCGGTGAGCTTGTCGCCGGTGCGGTGCTCGGCGTCGGCGGTGCCGGCGAGCGCGGCCTTCTCGACGCTGAACGCGGACGCGGCGAACCGGCCCTCGCACCGGGCGGCGAGGCCGTTGCCGGCGCACTCGGTGACGGTGAGGGTGCCGCGGTCGCCGTGACCGAGGGCGAGCCAGAACGGTTCGGCGCTGACCCAGGCGAAGAAGGCCGCGCACAGGGCGAAGACGACCAGCAGGGGCAGGCCGAGGGCGGGGCGGCGGCCGTCCTTGGGGGGCTTGATCCGGGCGCGGCGGGCGGGCTCGACGGCGCCGCTGGTGTCGGGCCAGAAGGCGTGGTCGACCTCCGGCGGCTCGGGTGCGGACTCGGGACGCATCCGCTGGGCGGGCGGTGCCAGGGCTTCCGCGTCGTCACCTGCGGTTATTCCGGTCATAGACATATTTGACCATTGTCTACGCTTTTGACGGGTGGGAACGGGGCGGCGTGTCGAAATTGGTTCCGGGCGACCAACTACGCTGGGCACATGAGTCACGTTCTCGCCGCGGTCGCCTGGCCCTACGCCAACGGTCCGCGCCACATCGGCCACGTATCCGGCTTCGGCATCCCGTCCGACGTGTTCAGCCGGTACATGCGGATGGCGGGCCACGACGTGCTCATGGTCTCCGGCACCGACGAGCACGGCACCCCGATCCAGGTGCAGGCCGACGAGGAGGGGCTGACGCCGCGTGAGGCGGTGGACAAGTACAACAGGGTGATCGTCGAGGACCTGCACGCCCTCGGCCTGTCCTACGACCTGTTCACCCGGACCACGACCGGCAACCACTACGCGGTGGTGCAGGAGCTGTTCAACGCGCTCGACGCGAACGGGTACATCGTCGCGCAGAAGGCGATGGCCGCGATCTCGCCGTCGACCGGGCGGGGCCTGCCGGACCGGTACGTGGAGGGCACCTGCCCGATCTGCGGCTACGGCAGCGCGCGCGGCGACCAGTGCGACAACTGCGGCAACCAGCTCGACCCGATCGACCTGATCAATCCGAAGTCGAAGATCAACGGCGAGGTCCCGGAGTTCCGGGAGACCGAGCACTACTTCCTGGACCTGTCCGCGTTCGCCGACGCGTTGGGCGAGTGGTTGGACACCCGCGAGGGCTGGCGACCGAACGTGCTGAAGTTCTCGAAGAACCTGGTCGAGGACCTGCGGCCCCGGGCGATCACGCGGGACCTGGAGTGGGGCGTGCCGATCCCGCGCGAGGGCTGGGACACCAAGCGGTTCTACGTCTGGTTCGACGCCGTGATCGGCTACCTGTCGGCGTCGATCGAGTGGGCCCGGCGTTCGGGTGACCCGGAGGCGTGGCGCCAGTGGTGGCAGGGGGCCGACAAGAAGGCCTACTACTTCATGGGCAAGGACAACATCGTCTTCCACTCGCTGATCTGGCCGGCGATCCTGCTCGGCTACGACGGCAAGGGCGCCAAGGGCGGCAAGCCGGGTGAGCTGGGCGAGCTGGGGCTGCCGACCGAGGTGGTGTCGAGCGAGTTCCTCACGATGGAGGGCCGCAAGTTCTCCTCGTCCCGCAAGATCGTGATCTACGTGCGCGACTTCCTGGAGCGCTACGACGCCGACGCGCTGCGGTACTTCATCGCCGTCGCCGGCCCGGAGACCAACGACACGGACTTCACGTGGACGGAGTTCCTCCGCCGCAACAACGACGAGCTGGTCGCGGGCTGGGGCAACCTGGTCAACCGGTCGGTGTCGATGGCGGCGAAGAACTTCGGCGCGGTGCCGACCCCGGGCGACCTGACCGACGACGACCGGGCCGTGCTGGAGATCGCCCGCGAGGGCTTCGGCAAGGTCGGCGCGCTGATCGGGCAGCACAAGCAGAAGGCCGCGATCGGCGAGGCGATGCGGGTGGTGGCCGAGGCGAACCGCTACCTCTCCGACCAGGCCCCGTGGAAGCTCAAAGAGGACAAGCCCCGGATGGGTACGGTGCTCTACGTCGCCCTCCAGGTGATCAGCGACTGCAAGACCCTGCTCGCCCCGTTCCTGCCGCACTCCTCCCAGCAGGTGCACGAGCTGCTCGGCGGGACGGGCGTGTTCGCGCCGATGCCCGAGATCCGGGAGGTCGCCGACCTCGACGGCGGGCCGACGTACCCGGTGCTGACCGGGGACTACGCGTTCCCCGCGTGGGAGTCGACGCCGCTGGTGGCCGGGGTGGAGCTGTCCGCGCCGACCCCGATCTTCAAGAAGCTGGATCCGTCCATCGTGGACGAGGAGCTGGCCCGGTTGGAGAGCTGAGCCACGCCGGCCGACGGGGGCCGCGCCGGCCGTCCGGCTGAGATCGACAGAAACGAGCCCGATCCGGTGGGTACCGGTCGGGCTCGTTTTTCCGTGTGTCGACACGCCGTGTGTCGCGGATAACGTACGGCGATCGAGAATTGTTTGCCTTCTGTTAACGCGCCGGTTGAGGGGTAAGCCCTAAGTTGGCGGGTATGACCCTGGTAGGTGAAGCTGCGCAGCGGACGGTGACGTTCGCGGGAAAGCAGTACCCTGCCGAGGAACTCGCCAGAGGAGCCGCATACGAGCTCTACCTGGACGGTCCCGAACCCGGCGCGCTGCCCAACCCCCGCCCGGGGGCCCGGCACCCGTTCCGGATGTTCGTGCACTCCTCGGAGGTACCGGGCGCCGAACCGTTCGACGCCCCTCTGACCGTTCCGTTGTCCAGGACCATGAGCTGGGAGAGTGTCCAACGCCTCTCCCAGACCCCGGGTGGGGACCTGCGCGCCGTGCGCGAGTCCGCGACCATCAAGTCGGGTACCCGCATGATCAAGCCGTTGAACGCGTCCCAGGTCGGCGCGTACCTGCGCCGCGGCGCGCTCCCGCACGGCTGCTGCTACCGAGAACACGACATCGCGCACCTGCGCACCCCCGCCGACCTGCGGTTCCTGGGCATCGAGGACGAGGACGCCGCCTACGCCCTGCGCTGGCGCGCCATCGGCCCCGAGGACTACGAGATCGCGGACCTGCCGGGGGTGATGGCCCTCCCACCGCACGAACGGGTCGGCCCGCCGCTCCTCGGCACCGGGTTCGCGCCCAGCAACAAGCACCTGGTGCCCGAGTTCGTGACCGCGGACCTGGCGGAGCTGCCGCTGCCCGCGTTCAGCGAACTGATCGCCTACCTGCCCGACGGCACCGAGGTGACCCTGTTCCACTTCGTGCCCGAGCAGAAGGCGTGGTCCCGGATGGCCGGGCCGCAGTGGCGCCGACTGCTCACCCCGATCGACGCGGACCAGGAGATGATCCCGGTACCCGACACGTTCGCCCGGCTCGTCGGGAGCTACCAGGGCGAGGTGAAGGAGGCCGTGGCCGACCCGCCCGGGGAGTTCCGGCTGCTCGCCAAGAACCGGGCCGCCCGGTACCCGGTCGAGTCGCTGGCCCGCCGGGATGTGCGCGGCCGGTGGCGCGGCATCGACGTACTCATCGTCGGGGCCGACAAGGACTGGCTCCGGGTCCGCCTGATCCGTCCAGATTCCGACTCGATCGTCCGGATCGGCGCCCGGTCCGCCGAGCGCTGCGTCTACGAGGCGTGGGCCCAGGGCAGTGAGCTGTCCGACGTCCGCGAGCACCAGACTCCGTACCGCCTATCCTGGTAGGGATGTCTCGATCCCACGCCCCAGAGCGCCCGCCAGCCCCGGAGCCGTTGCCGGTCCCGGTCCTGGACTCCCACACCCACCTCGACATCGTCGTCGACCGGCGGGGTGAGGCCGACGCGACCCTGGACCCCGACGGCCGGGTCCAGGCCGAGATCGACGCCGCCGTCGCCGTCGGCGTGCCCCGGCTCGTCCAGGTCGGTGTCGACGTGGCCTCCTCCCGGTGGGGCGCGCGGCTCGCCGACGCGTCCCCGCACGTCCTGGCCACCGTCGCCCTGCACCCGAACGAGGCCCCCCGCCTGGCGGACCTCGACGAGGCGCTCCGCGAGATCGAGGCCCTGGCCGCCCTGCCCCGGGTGCGCGGGCTCGGCGAGACCGGCCTCGACTACTTCCGGACCGGCGAGGAGGGCGTCGAGGCGCAGACCGCCAGCTTCCGGGCGCACATCGCGTTCGCCAAGCGGTACGGCAAGGCGCTCGTCATCCACGACCGCGAGGCCCACTCCGACGTGCTCAAGGTGCTCAAGGAGGAGGGCGCGCCCGACACCGTCGTGCTGCACTGCTTCTCCGGGGACGGCGAGTTCGCCCGCGAATGCGCCGACCAGGGCTTCTACCTGAGCTTCGCCGGCAACGTGACCTTCAAGTCCGCCGCGCACCTCCGCGACGCCGCGCTCGCCGCGCCGCTCGACCAGATCCTGGTGGAGACCGACGCGCCGTTCCTGACCCCGATGCCGTACCGGGGGCGACCCAACGCCTCGTACCTGATCCCGCACATCGTGCGCTTCCTCGCCGACCTGCGCGGCGTGTCCGTGGAAGACATGTGCGCCGCGCTCGGCGCCAACGGCGAGCGGGTGTTCGGTCAGTGGTAGACCAGCTGCTCGGCGCGGCGGACATCCGCCGGCTCGCCGCCGAACTCGGGGTCACCCCGACCAAGGTCCTCGGCCAGAACTTCGTGCACGACGGCAACACGGTCCGCAAGATCGTGGCGTCCGCCGGGCTCACCCCCGACGACGTCGTGGTCGAGGTCGGCCCCGGCCTGGGCTCCCTGACCCTGGCCCTGCTGCCCAACGCCGCCGCCGTGCACGCCGTCGAACTGGACCCGAAACTCGCCGCCGCGCTGCCGGGCACCGTCGCCGACAAGGCCCCCTCGCAGGCGGGGAAGCTCACCGTGATCACCGCCGACGCGCTGCGGGTCAAGGCCTCGGACTTCCCCTCGCCGCCGACGGCGCTGGTCGCGAACCTGCCGTACAACGTGGCCGTGCCCGTCGTGCTGACCCTGCTCGCCGAGCTGCCCAGCCTCGCCAAGGGCCTCGTGATGGTCCAGGCCGAGGTGGCCGACCGGATGATCGCCGGCCCCGGATCCAAGATCTACGGCGTTCCGAGCCTCAAACTCGCCTGGTACGCGAGCTCGCAGTGGGCCGGCCCCATCTCGCGCGCCGTCTTCTGGCCCGTCCCCAACGTCGACTCCGGGCTCGTCTCGTTCACCCGACGGGAACCGCCGCAGACCGACGTACCCCGCGCGGCCGTGTTCGCCGCCGTGGACGCCGCGTTCGGCCAGCGCCGGAAGATGCTGCGCTCCTCGCTCGCCGACTGGGCCGGCGGTGCCGCGCGGGCGACCGAGCTGCTGGAGGCCGCCGGGGTCGACCCGACCGCGCGCGCCGAGACCCTCACCATCCAGCAGTTCTGCGCCATCGCGGCGGCGAAGGTGGCGGCGGAGTGAGCCTCGCCTACGAGGAGAAGCCCGAGTTCGTGGCCTCCGGCTCCGTCCGGGTCCGGGTACCCGCCAAGATCAATCTGCATCTCGGGGTGGGGCCGCTCCGCGACGACGGCTACCACGATCTCACCACCGTCTACCAGGCCATCAGCCTCTACGACGACGTGCACGCCCACCGCTCCGACACCCTCGCGCTCACCATCGACGGCGAGGGCGCCGGCACCCTGCCCCTGGACGACGACAACCTCGCCGTCCGGGCCGTCCGGGCGCTCGCCGCGCACACCGGGCTGCCCGCGCACGCCCGGCTGCACATCACCAAGAGCATCCCCGTCGCCGGCGGCCTCGCCGGGGGCAGCGCCGACTGCGCCGCCACCCTCGTCGCCTGCGACGCGCTCTGGGGCACCGGCCTGTCCCGCGACGAACTCGCCAGCATCGCCGCCACCCTCGGCTCCGACATCCCGTTCCTCGTCCTCGGGGGCACGGCACTCGGCACCGGGCGCGGCGAACAGGTCAACCCGGTGCTCGCCGCCGGCACCTGGCACTGGGTCGTCGGCGTCGCCGCCGGCGGCCTGTCCACCCCCGCCGTGTACCGCGAGATCGACCGACTCCGCGAACTCGGCACCGCCCCCACCCCCGCCGGCAGCGCAGACCTGTTGCTCGCCGCGCTCCGCCAACCCGACCCGGAGGTCCTCGCCGCCGTGCTAGTCAATGATCTACAGGCGGCCGCCGTCTCGCTACGGCCCCCCCTCCGCGCCACCCTGCGCGCCGGCCTCGACGAGGGCGCGCTCGCGGCCCTCGTCTCCGGCTCCGGCCCCACGTGCCTGTACCTGGCGCGCGACGCCGAGCACGCCAACGCCCTCGCGGCGAGCCTCACCGGCCGCGGGGTGTGCCGCACCGTGCGCACCGCCCACGGGCCGGTCGCAGGGGCGCGGGTGACCTCATGAGGAACTCCACCCTGACCTCGGCCCCGGGCTTCGTCCCGGCCGTGGGCCGCACCCCGGTCGCCGGCCGCCCCCTGGTCCCGGGGCACCTCCCGGTTCCGGGGCGGGCCTCGGACGCCGGTCGTACCTTGACCTCGGCCGGTAACCCGGCCGTTCTCGGTGGGGTGGCGTAGATGGCGAACATCGTCAACCTCGACAAGGTCTCCAAGCACTACGCCGCCGGCCCGATCTTCGACGGCGTCTCCCTCGGCGTCGACGAGACCGACCGGATCGGCGTCGTCGGCCTCAACGGGGCCGGCAAGTCCACCCTGCTCAAGCTGATCCTCGGCACCGTCGAACCGGACGACGGCCGGGTCACCCGCCGCCGCGACACCCGGGTCACCGCCCTGCCCCAGCAGATCACCTTCGCCGAGGGGGTCACGGTCGGTCAGGTCGTCCTCGGTACCGGCTGGCTCGACGAGGGGTTCGCCACCGAGCACGAGTGGGCGTCCGACGCCGGGATCCGGGGCATCCTCGCCGGCCTCGGCATGCCCGGCCTGGGCCTCGACGCCGAACTCCGGACCATGTCCGGGGGCGAGCGGCGCCGGGTGGCCCTCGCCGCCCTCCTGATCCGCACCACGGACCTGCTGATCCTGGACGAGCCGACGAACCACCTGGACGTCGCCGGCATCGCCTGGCTCGCCGAGTTCCTCAACAACCGCCGGGGCGCGCTCCTGGTCGTCACCCACGACCGGTGGTTCCTCGACGCGGTCTGCACCCGGACCTGGGAGGTCGCCGACGCCCAGGTCCGCGCCTACGAGGGCGGGTTCGCCGCCTGGACCCTCGCCCGGATCGAACGCCAGCGCGTCGAGTCGACCCTGGAGGCCCGCCGGCAGAACCTGCTCCGCAAGGAGATCGCGTGGCTGCGGCGCGGCCCGCCGGCCCGGACGTCCAAGCCCAAGTTCCGGATCGACGCCGCCAACGCGCTGATCGCGGACGTGCCCCCGGTCCGCGAGTCCGTGTCCCTGCAGAAGATGGCCACCGCGCGCCTCGGCAAGGAGGTGTACGGACTCAAGGACACCACGGTGACCCTGGGGGACCGTACCCTCCTGAAGGGTGTCGACTGGAATGTCGGCCCGGGCGACCGGATCGGCCTGGTCGGCGTCAACGGCGCGGGCAAGACCACCCTGCTGCGGCTGCTGGCCGGCGTCTCGAAGCCCACCTCGGGCGAGGTGAAGATCGGCAAGACGGTGAAGACGGCGTTCCTGTCCCAGGAGCTCGCCGAACTCCCCGGTCACCTGCGGGTCATCGAGGCCGTCGAGGAGGTCGCCAAGCGGATCGTGCTCGGCGACAAGGAACTGTCCGCCGGTCAGGTCGCCGAGCAGTTCGGCTTCACCGACCGCCGGCTGTGGACCCCGGTCAAGGACCTGTCCGGTGGCGAGCGCCGCCGGCTCCAGCTCCTGCGCCTGCTCGCCGCCGAGCCGAACGTGCTCCTGCTCGACGAGCCGACGAACGACCTGGACACCGACACGCTGTCCTCGCTGGAGGACCTGCTCGACTCGTGGCCGGGCACGATCGTGGTCGCCAGCCACGACCGGTACCTGATGGAACGGGTCTGCGACCAGGTCTACGCCCTGATGGGCGACGGCAAGGTCACCCACCTGCCCGGCGGCATCGACGAGTTCCTCGTCCGGGTCAGCTCCGGGGTCGACGTGGGCGGCCGGCTCTCGGCGGTGTCCGCCGACATGCCGACCAGTGCCGGGGGCGGTTCCGCCGGCTTGTCGGGCGGGCTGTCGGCCGGTGAGGCGCGGGCCGGCAAGAAGGAACTCTCCCGGCTCGAACGGGCGATCACGAAGCTCGACCAGCGCGAGGAGAAGCTGCACGCGCAGCTCGCCGAGCACGCCACCGACTACGCGAAGATCACGGAGTTGCAGGCCGAGCTGAACGCGGTGATCGCGGAGAAGGAATCCACCGAGGAGCAGTGGCTGGCGCTCGCGGAGCAGTTGGGCGGGTAGGCCGGGCGGCGCGGGCTGGCCGGTCGGCGGGGCCAGCCCCGCCAGGACTGCGGCCCTACCCGTCGGCACGCGCGCGGAGACAGCGAAAGGCCCCCGGGGAGTCACTCCCCGGGGGCCTCTCACATCAGGACTAGTGCGAGTGCCGGAAGCTCTCCTCCGCGTCGGCCTCAGCGGGCGTACCCACGTAGCCGTACACGGCGGCGCCCATCAGCAGCATGCCCGCGCTGTACACGACGATCACGTTGGACATCGAGAAGCCCAGCACGTTGAGGTCGGTACGCAGGAACGCCAGCATCGCGGTGCCGATGATCAGGTGGATGGACGACAGCCACCAGTTGACCTTGACGTCGATGTTCCGTCCGACCACCGCGGCGAGCAGCCCCACCGCGCCGAGCACGATCGACAGCACCGAGAACGCCGGGTTCGCCTTCATGCCGAGCACCAGCTTCGTACCCGTCTGGGCGAAGAAGTCGAGGTCCGTGGTCTGGGCGAAGCCGATGATGCCGAACACCAGGAAGTACACGCTGACCAGGGCCGTGATGACCCTGTACACCGGGCGCAGGTGGTGGTTGACCGGAAAGTGTGACATCGTGCCCCTCTTCGTCTGAACGCTCCACCGGCATTCTCGCCTACGCTACCGGCGAGCGCCGCCCAGGGTCGGCTTGGCCTCGAGGTTGCTCAGCCCGTTCCACGCGAGATTGACCAGGTGGGCGGCCACCGCCTCCTTGCGCGGCTTGCGCACCTCCAGCCACCAGCGCCCGGCGAGGGAGACCATGCCGACGAGTGCCTGCGAGTACAACTCGGCGAGTTTGGGGTCGTAGCCCCGGCTCTTGAACTCGGCCGCCAGCACGTGCTCGACCTGGTGCGCCACGTCGTTGAGCACGCTGGAGAAGTTGCCGCTGTTCGAACCGACCGGCGACTCGCGGACCAGCACCCGGAAGCCGTTCGTGTCCGACTCGATGTAGTCGAGCAGCGCCAGGGCCGCCTGTTCGAGCAGCTCGCGCGGGTGCCCGCCGGTGAGGGCGTTGGTCACCCGGTTCAGCAGGGCGAGGACCTCCCGGTCGACGACGACCGCGTAGAGGCCCTCCTTGCCGCCGAAGTGCTCGTACACGACGGGCTTGCTGACCTTGGCCCGCGCCGCGACCTCCTCCACCGAGGTCCCGTCGAAGCCCTTCTCCGCGAACAGCTGCCGGCCGATCGCGATCAGCTGCTCACGACGCTGCGCCGAGGACATCCTCACCCGGCGCGGCGTCGTCGCCTTCGCATCCCCGCTGTCGACCACCTGGCTATTTAACACGCTTGGCGTCGAGGCGGTCGGCCTTGGGCCACTTCACGTTCGAGATCCAGCCCAGCTTCTCGAACACCCAGATCACCCGGGCGGACGTGTCCAGCTGGCCCCGGTCCACGCCGTGCCGCGCGCAGGTCGGGTCCGCGTGGTGCAGGTTGTGCCAGCTCTCGCCCATCGACAGGATCGCCATCGGCCAGAAGTTCGTCGCCCGGTCACCCTCGCGCATCTCGAACGGCCGGCTGCCGACCACGTGGCACACCGAGTTGATCGCCCACGTCGTGTGGTGCAGCAGGCCCACCCGGACCAGCCCGCCCCAGAAGAACGCGGTCAGCGCGCCCCACCACGACCAGGTGATCAGGCCGCCGATGACGCCCGGCAGCAGCAGCGAGGTGAAGATCAGCGGCACGAACAGCGCGTCCACCCGGCGGATGTCCTTGTCGGCGACCAGGTCGGGGGCGAAGCGCTCCCGGTTCGACAGCTCGCGGTGGAACAGCCAGCCGATGTGCGCGTGGAACATGCCCTTGGTCAGGCCCTTGAACGTCGAGCCGTACCGCCACGGGGAGTGCGGGTCGCCCTCCAGGTCCGAGTACTGGTGGTGCCGGCGGTGGTCGGCCACCCACTGGGTCGGGGAGCCCTGGATCGCCATCGAGCCGGCGACCGCGAGGGTGACGCGGAGCCAGCGCTTGGCCTTGTAGCCGCCGTGCGTGAAGTACCGGTGGAAGCCGACGGTGATGCCCCAGCCCGCGATGTGGTACATCACGATCGTGATCACGACGTCGGTCCAGGTCAGGCCCCAGCCCCAGGCGAACGGGATCGCGGTGAGCAGCGCCAGGAACGGGATCACGACGAAGGCCCACAGGCCGATGATCACTCCGGTGCCCTGGGAGCCCTCAGTCAGCGGTTTGGGGCCGCCCTGCTGCTGGTCCTGGGCGGTCGTCGACTGGGTCATACTGCCTCGCTCCACGTTCAGGGGGTTTCTTACCTACGCAACCGTAACCTACGGTCCCGTAGTTTCCCACCGCTCGACCGTGCCGACTTGTCCTACCCCGGGTGTACGTTTCCGTACATGCGTGCGAAGCCGGAGAGTCGGGAGCGGGCCCGTGAGTTGCGCATGGCGGGCGCGACCCTGTCGGAGATAGTGCGGGAGTTGGGCGTCGCGAAGTCCTCGGTGTCGACATGGGTGCGCGACGTTCCCACCGGGGCCGTCGAGGTTCGCCTCGGTGGCGAGGTGCTCGACCGGATGAAGGTGATGAGCGAGGCGCGTTGGGCCAGCCATGAGGAGCAGCGCTCGGCGGCGCGCAAAGCGGCCATGGCGAAGGGCGCGGTGGCCGCAACGGATCCGATGATCGCCGCCGCCGCCATCGCCTACTGGTGCGAGGGCTCGAAGTCCAAGCCCTGGCGGCGCTCCGAGCGGCTGACCTTCATCAACAGCGACCCAGGGCTGATCGCTTTGTTCCTCGGGTTTCTTCGCAGGAGCGGGGTCTCCGAAGACCAGATCAGCTACCGGCTGTCGATCCACGAGACGGCGGACGTGCCAGCGGCCACCCGGTGGTGGGCTGAGCGGGTCGGCGTCGTTCCAGAGCGGTTCGCCAACGCGACTCTCAAGCGGCACGTGCCGACAACTCGCCACAATACTGACGACCACTACCATGGCTGCCTGATCGTCGACGTCCGCCGAAGCCGCCAGTTGTACTGGTTCGTGGAGGGGGCGGTCCAGGCGGTCATAGCGGGTGTCGGGCGTTCGGTAAGGTAGGTCGGGATGGGGTATGGGGTAACGGCAGCCCGCAGGCCTTTGGTGCCTCGCAGTCCAGGTTCGAATCCTGGTACCCCAGCGAACCGGGCACCCCAGCCGTGACGAAATAGGGAGTGCTCGTGCGCAGGACTGTCATCGTTCTCGCTGCTGGTCAGGGCAAGCGGATGCGCTCGGCGCTCCCCAAGGTCATGCACCCCCTCCTCGGCAGACCCCTAGTCGGCCACGTCCTGACCGCCGCCGCCCCGCTCGACCCCGAGCACACGGTCGTCGTGGTCGGCGTCGGCGCCGAGGTGGTCACCGACTACCTCGCCACCGCCGTCCCGGGCGCGGTCACCGCGCTCCAGGAGACCCCCGGCGGCACGGGGCACGCGGCCCGGGTCGGCTTCGAGGCGGTCAAGGACGTCGAGGGCACGGTCGTGGTGCTGTTCGGGGACAACCCGCTGCTGCGCGCCGAGACGGTCGAGAAGCTGGTGGCCGTGCACGAGTCGAGCGGCGACGCGGCGACCGTGCTGACGGCCGCCCAGGAGGACCCGACCGGGCTGGGCCGGATCCTGCGGGACGCCGACGGCCGGGTGACCGGGATCGTCGAGGAGCGGGACGCGACCGCCGAGCAGCGCGCCATCCGGGAGATCAACAGCGGGATCATGGTGTTCGAGGCGGCGGCGCTGCGCGACACCCTGGGCGTGCTGACGGCGCACAACGACCAGGGCGAGGAGTACCTGACGGACGTCGTCGGGCTGCTCGTGGCCGCGGGGCGGACCGTGGGGGCGTACGTCGCGCCGGACGTGACCGAGACCTACGGCTGCAACGACCGCGCCCAGCTCGCCGACCTGCGGTACCTGCTGCGGGACCGGGTGAACCGGGAGCACATGCGCAACGGCGTGACCATGATCGACCCGGCGAGCGCGTGGATCGACGTGACCGTGACCCTGGAGCCGGACGTGACGCTGGAGCCGGGGGTCATCCTGCGCGGCGGCACCTCGGTGGCGGCGGGCGCGCTGGTCGGCCCGGACACGACGCTGGTGGACTGCGCGGTGGGCGCGGGCGCGACGGTGATCCGGGCGCACGCGTTGAGCGCGGTGATCGGGGCCGGCGCCCAGGTGGGGCCGTACGCGTACCTGCGGCCGGAGACCGTGCTGCACGAGCGCGCGAAGGTCGGCACGTTCGTGGAGACCAAGAAGACCACGGTGGGTACGGGGGCGAAGATCCCGCACCTGACGTACGCGGGGGACGCCACCATCGGCGCGAACGCCAACATCGGCGCGGCGACGATCTTCGTGAACTACGACGGGGTCAACAAGCACCACACCACGGTCGGCGAGGCGGCGTTCGTGGGCTGCGACACGAACCTGGTCGCCCCGGTGACGGTGGGCCCGGGCGCGTACGTGGCGGCGGGCAGCGTGATCTACAAGGACGTGCCGGCGGGTTCGCTGGGTGTCACGCGGGGCCAGCAGCGCAACATCGACGGCTGGGTGGAGCGGCGGCGCGCGGGAACCAAGTCGGCGGCGGCCGCGGCGGCGGCGAGGGTGAGCGCCGCGGAAGAGGGCTGACCTGCGGGTGCTCGCCCACCTGGGTAACTTGACGAACGGCCCCGATAGCACCTGGCGCAGCTGAATAATCGATGGCGTGAAGTTTGCCACGAGGTTCGGGTCGGCTTGGGATGGACGCCCGCGAGCGGCGATACTGGGCGTGAGTCCTAGCCGCACGTGGTGTCGCCACCACCGTGTCACCAATGCTGTGTCACTAACGAGCAGACAGGGTCGTACCCGATGGGCAGTATCGTCGCGGAGAACCGAAAAACACTGATGCTCTTCTCCGGCCGGGCGTACCCCGCGCTGGCCGAGGAGATCGGGTCGGAGTTGGGGATCAAGCCGACCCCGACCGACGCCTACGATTTCGCCAACGGCGAGACCTTCGTCCGGTACCAGGAGTCGGTGCGCGGTTCGGATGCCTTTGTCGTGCAGTCGATGACGACGCCGATCAACCAGTGGGTCATGGAGACCCTGATCATGGTGGACGCGTTGAAGCGCGGTTCGGCGAAGCGGGTGACCGTGGTCCTCCCGTTCTACCCGTACGGGCGGCAGGACAAGAAGCACCGGGGTCGCGAGCCCATCTCGGCCCGCCTGGTCGCGGACCTGCTCAAGACGGCCGGCGCGGACCGGATCCTGACGGTCGACCTGCACGCCTCGCAGATCCAGGGCTTCTTCGACGGCCCGGTCGACCACCTGTACGCGATGGACACCCTCGCGGACTACCTGTTGGAGAAGTACGCGGGCAAGCCCCTGGCGGTCGTGTCCCCGGACGCGGGCAGGGTGAAGGTCGCGGAGCGGTGGGCGAACAAGTTCGGCGGGGTGCCGCTGGCGTTCGTGCACAAGACGCGCGACCCGATGCTGCCCAACCAGGTGGTGGCCAACCGGGTGGTCGGGGACATCGAGGGCCGGGTCTGTCTGATCATCGACGACATGATCGACTCGGGTGGCACGATCTGCAAGGCCGCCGAGGTGCTGTTCGACAGCGGCGCGACGGACGTGGTGGTGGCGGCGACCCACGCGATCCTGTCGGACCCGGCGACGGAGCGGTTCAAGAACAGCCGGATCAGCGAGGTCGTGGTGACGAACACGCTGCCGATCCCGGCGGAGAAGCAGCTGGACAAGATCACGGTGCTGTCGATCGCGCCGATGGTGGCGCGGGCGATGCGCGAGGTCTTCGACGACGGTTCCGTGACAACCTTGTTCGGCGGCCTGTCCGGATAGCGAACACGTGGCGGGCGGGAGGTCGGGCGACCGGCACCCGCCCGCCTTTCGCATTCCGGGGACCGCGCGTCACAAGTACCCAAATGCACGATCTTTTGATGGTTACGAATGGGGCGGTGACCTGCGCGCGGCGGCCGGAGCCCAGGATGCCGCCGCCGATGTACGCCACGCGGCGGCCGAGCCCGGACACTAGGCCCGGCCCACCCAGTGTGGTAGGGCACCCGATTTAGTGGTCGGGGGGCCACTCCGGTAGGCTGGTGCGGTTGCCACGGCGAGGGTGCCCCTTCTGATGGGGGCTCCGTCATCGACGCGGTGCTCTGGGCGAGGACGTCCGTGCATCACGCCGCCGCGCCGGGCACCGCACACCGATGACATGTTCGCACAAAAGACCAAGCCCTTCCGGAGGAGTTCTCCCGTGTCCGAGGTCCGTATCAGCGCAGAGCCCCGCACCGAGTTCGGCAAGGGTGGCGCGCGTCGCACCCGTCGGGCCGGCAAGATTCCTGCCGTGCTCTACGGCCACGGTGAGGCCCCCAAGCACATCGCCCTCCCGGCGCTGGAGTTCAGCAACGCGATCCGTCGCGGCGGCATCAACCAGCTCTTCACCCTCGAGTCGACCGCCGGTGAGAAGATCCTGGCGCTCCCGAAGGCGCTGCAGCGCGACCCGATCCGCGACACCATCGACCACGTCGACATGCTGATCGTCAAGCAGGGCGAGAAGGTCACCGTCGAGGTCCCGATCACCTTCGTCGGCGAGGCCGACAAGTCGGGCATGGTCATGCACGCCCTGAACACGCTGTCGCTGAGCGCCGACGCCACCAAGCTGCCGGACAGCGTCGAGGTCTCCCTCGACGGTCTCGCGGTCGGCGACCACCTCACCGCCGGTCAGATCACGCTGCCGGAGGGCTCCGAGCTGATCACCGAGCCCGACACCCTGATCGTCAACGTCGTCGCCACCCCGAGTGCCGCTGACACCGAGGCCGCCGAGGCTCCCGCCGAGGCGTAGGTCTTTCGCGAACGTTCCGGCCCGGCTGATCATTCAGCCGGGCCGTTCCCGTTGAGGAGTGCGTGTGTCTGACGAGACGTTCCTGGTGGTCGGCCTGGGCAACCCGGGCAAGCAGTACGCGGGGAACCGGCACAATGTCGGCTTCATGGTCGCGGACCTGCTGGCGGGCCGGGTGGGCGCGAAGTTCGGCCGGCACGCGCGGGCCCCGAAGTCGGAGGTCGCCGAGGGCCGGGTGCGGCCGGGCGGGCCGAAGCTGGTGCTGGTGAAGCCGCTGACGTTCATGAACCTGTCGGGTCCGCCGGTGGCGGCGCTGGCCGGGTTCTACAAGATCCCGCCGGAGCGGATCATCGCGGTGCACGACGAGTTGGACGTGCCGTTCACGTCGCTGCGGATCAAGATCGGCGGCGGGGAGGGCGGGCACAACGGGCTGCGGTCGATGACCCAGTCGTTGGGGACGAAGGACTATGTCCGGGTGCGGTTCGGCATCGGGCGCCCGCCGGGCCGGCAGGACGCGGCCGATTTCGTGCTGAGTGACTTCTCCACTGTGGAGAAGAAAGAACTCGACTATTTCGTGGACCGTACCGCCGACATCGTCGAGGCCGTCGCCGACAATGGCGTCGAGTGGGCGCAGAATAATTACCACGCGGCGTGACCGTTTTACCCCTAATTCGTTACCACGGTAGGTGACATTGGGGGGAAGGCAATGGCGGTTGTTGAGCTGGATATCGCGACGGACCGTCGTGTCGCCGCGCCGTCGAGGGCGTGGGAGTCGCGTTATCTGCGCTATCTCCTGACGACCGACGTGCTCGTGGGGCTGCTCGCGGGTGGCGTGGCGTTCTGCCTGCGGTTCGGCGAGCGGATCACGGAGTACAACCTCTGGTATTTCGCGCTTTCCCTCGCCTTTCCCGTCGCCTGGGTCGCCGCGCTCACCCTGAACCGGGCCTACGAGAAACGCTATCTCTACGTCGGCACCGACGAGTACCAACGCGTATTCCGCTCCGGTCTCGGACTCACGGCCGGACTGGCCCTGATGGCGTACGCGTTGGAGATTCCGCTCGCCCGGAGTTATGTCCTGATGGTGCTGCCGTTGGCGACCGTCGCGGGAATTGTCAGCCGGTTCGGAGTCCGCAAGGGACTGCACATGTTGCGCGAACGCGGCCGGTGCCTGCGCCGGGTCGTGGTGGTCGGGCACAGTGTCGCGGTGGCCCAGTTGGCGGTGCAGCTGCGCCGGGAGGCGTACCACGGGCTGACCGTCGTCGGCGCGTGCGTGCCGTCGAGCCGGGACGCGATGCTGGCCGAGGTGCCGGTGTGCGGCACGTTCGACGACGTGGCCGGCGCGGTCGAGACGGCGGGGGCCGACACCGTGGTGGTGCTGTCCTGCCCGGAGATCGACGGCATCGCGATGCGCCGGTTGGCTTGGGAGCTCGAACGCGGCGACGTGGACCTGATCGTGGCCAGTTCGCTGCTGGACGTGGCCGGCGACCGGACCACGATCCGCCCCGTGGACGGGCTGCCGATGCTGCACGTGGAGCACCCGAACCTGGCCGGTACCCGGCGGTTCGCCAAGGAGCTGTTCGACCGGGTCGGGGCGTTCGCGATCCTCGTACTCATCGCTCCGTTGTGGATCGTGGTCGGGTTCGCGATCTGGTGGGGCGAGCCGGGCGCGCCGATGCTGTTCCGCCAGCTCCGGGTGGGCAAGCACGGCCGGCTGTTCGGGGTGTGGAAGTTCCGCAGCATGTACGTCGACGCCGAGGCCCGCAAGGCCGCCCTGGAGAGCGAGACCGGCGGCGTACTGTTCAAGATGCGCGACGACCCCCGGGTCACGCCGGTGGGGAAGTTCATCCGCCGGTTCTCGATCGACGAACTGCCCCAGCTGCTCAACGTGCTCGCGGGGGACATGTCGCTCGTCGGGCCGCGCCCGCCGCTGCCTGCGGAGGTGGCCGCCTACCCGGACGACATGCGCCGCCGGCTCGTGGTCAAGCCCGGCCTGACCGGGTTGTGGCAGGTCAGCGGACGTTCGGACCTCCCCTGGGAGGAAGCGGTCCGACTTGACCTGAGGTACGTGGAGAATTGGTCTCTGTCATTGGATCTGGTGATTCTGCTGCGTACACTGACTGCGGTGTGCCGCGCCTCGGGAGCGTACTGATGATCACTCCGGCTGGAGATGCCGCGTTCGCCCGCTGGTTGGCCAGGGCCGCCGGTGACGCGCTCCTCGCCCTGCGGGACGAGTTGGGCTTCCACGACGCCCTGATGCTGAAGAACGCGGGCGACAAGATCTCGCACGAGCTGCTGATGGGCGCCCTGGAACGCTGGCGGCCCGGCGACGCGGTGCTGTCCGAGGAGGGCGCGGACGATCCGGTCCGGCTCGGGGCCGACCGGGTGTGGATCATCGACCCGCTCGACGGCACCCGGGAGTTCTCCGAGGAGGGCCGCACCGACTGGGCCGTGCACGTCGCGCTGTGGCGGCGCGCGTTGTCCCGCCCGGGGCCGGGGGAGCTGGTCGCGGGCGCGGTCGGGATGCCGGCCCGGGGCATCATCCTCGGTACGGACACGCCGCCGGCCTATCCGCCGCTGCGCGCCGAGGGCGCTCCGGTGCCCGGTGCGGGCGCGGCCGGGACGCTGCGGATCGCGTGCAGCCGGTCCCGCCCGCCGGCCTTCCTGACGGCCCTGGCCGAGCGACTGGGGGCCGAACTGGTCCCGATGGGCTCGGCCGGCGTGAAGGTGTCCGCCGTGGTCACGGGCGAGGTGGACGCGTACGTGCACGCCGGCGGCCAGTACGAGTGGGACTCGGCCGCCCCGGTCGCTGTGGCCCGGGCCACGGGCCTGCATACTTCCCGGATCGACGGTTCTGTGCTGGACTACAACCAGCCTGACCCTAAATTGCCTGACCTGCTGGTCTGTCGTAAGGATCTTGCGCAGACATTGCTCGGTTCGCTTTCGTCCCTTTAATCTATCGGAGCACCTAAATGACCGAATTCCCTACCGCGCCAGTGGGTTATACGGTCACGCACCTCGACGCCCTGGAAGCAGAGGCGATCTTCGTGTTCCGCGAGGTCGTGGCCGAATCCGAGCGCCCCGTGCTGCTGTTCTCGGGCGGTAAGGACTCCATCGTCCTGCTCCGGCTCGCCGAGAAGGCGTTCGCCCCCGGCCGGATCCCGTTCCCGCTGCTGCACGTCGACACCGGGCACAACTTCGCCGAGGTGCTCGACTTCCGCGACCAGCGGGTCGAGGAACTGGGCAGCCAGCTCCTCGTCGCCAGCGTGCAGGAGGCCATCGACACCGGCCTCGTGGTGGAGCCGCCGTCGGGGATGCGCAACCCGATCCAGACCCCGGTGCTGCTCGACGCGGTCGAGAAGTACCGGTTCGACGCGCTGTTCGGGGGCGCCCGCCGCGACGAGGAGAAGGCCCGGGCCAAGGAACGGGTGTTCAGCTTCCGCGACGAGTTCGGCCAGTGGGACCCGAAGAACCAGCGCCCCGAACTGTGGTCGCTCTACAACGCGCGGGTCCAGCAGGGCGAGTCGATCCGGGTGTTCCCGCTGTCCAACTGGACCGAGCTGGACATCTGGCACTACATCGCCAAGGAGAACATCGGCCTGCCGTCGATCTACTTCGCGCACGAGCGCGAGGTGGTCGACCGCGACGGCATGCTGTACGCGGTGCACGACGTCCTCCCGGTGCGCGCCGGCGAGAAGCCGTTCAAGGAGCAGGTCCGCTACCGCACGGTCGGCGACGCGTCCTGCACGGCGGCCGTGAAGTCCGACGCCGACACCGTGGCCAAGGTGATCGACGAGGTCGCCTCCACTCGGATCACCGAGCGCGGCGCGACCCGGGGCGACGACCGGGTCAGCGAGGCAGCCATGGAGGACCGCAAGCGCGAGGGATATTTCTAAGATGGACATTCTGCGATTCGCCACAGCCGGGTCCGTGGACGACGGTAAGTCCACGCTGATCGGCCGGCTGCTGTACGACTCGAAGTCCATCTTCGAGGACCAGTTGGCGGCCGTCGAGGCCACCAGCGCGGCCCGGGGCGACGACTACACCGACCTGGCGCTGCTCACCGACGGCCTGCGGGCCGAGCGGGAGCAGGGCATCACGATCGACGTGGCGTACCGGTACTTCGCCACCCCCAAGCGCAAGTTCATCATCGCCGACACCCCGGGGCACATCCAGTACACCCGGAACATGGTGACGGGCGCGTCGACGGCCGACCTGGCGCTGATCCTGGTCGACGCCCGCAAGGGGCTCGTCGAGCAGTCGCGCCGGCACGCGTTCCTGTGCTCCCTGCTGCGCGTCCCGCACATGGTGCTGTGCGTCAACAAGATGGACCTGGTCGACTGGTCCGAGGAGGTCTTCGAGCAGATCCGGGCCGAGTTCCGGGCGTTCGCGACCAAGCTCGAGGTGCCCGACCTGTCGGTGATCCCGATCTCCGCCCTCAAGGGCGACAACATCGTGACCAGATCCACCAACATGCCGTGGTACGACGGCCCCGCGCTCCTGCACCACCTGGAGAACCTGCACATCGCGTCCGACCGCAACCTGGTCGACACCCGGTTCCCGGTGCAGTACGTGATCCGGCCGCAGTCCAACTCCGCCCGCGACTACCGGGGCTACGCCGGCCAGGTCGCCTCCGGGGTGCTCAAGCCCGGCGACGAGATCACGGTGCTGCCCTCCGGGTTCACCTCGAAGATCGCGGCCATCGAGACCGCCGACGGGCCGGTCGCCGAGGCGTACCCGCCGATGTCCGTGACCGTCCGGCTGGAGGACGAGATCGACATCTCCCGCGGGGACCTGATCTGCCGGCCCAACAACCAGCCGCAGGTCTCCCAGGACGTCGAGGCCATGGTGTGCTGGATGGACGAGACGGCACCGCTGGTCCAGGGCAAGAAGTACGCGATCAAGCACACCACGCGGACCGCGCGCGCGATCGTCAAGGACCTGCACTACCGGCTCGACATCAACACCCTGCACCGGGACGAGACGGCCCCGTCGCTCAGCCTGAACGAGATCGGCCGGATCCGGCTGCGGACCACCGTACCGCTGCTGTGCGACGAGTACCGGCGCAACCGGGTGACCGGCGGGTTCATCGTGATCGACGAGTCCACGAACCGGACCGTGGGCGCGGGCATCATCGTCTGACCCGTCCTGTAGTTCCGCCAGCGCGGCGCGGGCCCTTGGGCCGGCGCCGCGCCCGCGTTGTGTGCCCAGGACGGTCCGCGCCCGCGTTGTCGCGCCCAGGCCGGGCCGCGCCTGGGTGTGAAGGCGGGCCACTTCCGTGTTGGGTGGCGGCGGCGACCGCGATGGCGTTGTGGGCACGCGCGGCCGGACAGGTTGCCGGACCGCGTCGGCGTCGTGCGGACGGGTGCGTGCCCCGGCCGCGCCCGGCGGGTGACATTCGCCGGAGGGCATCGCTTCCGGGCTGGTGGGGCGCGATGATGGGCGGATGATTGCCCGCCGGTTGTGGACCCTGTTCGAGCCGTTGCACGCGGTGACCTACTTCGCCCCGGAGTGCCGGGCAGCCTTCGAGGAGGCCGGCCTGCGCGGCTTCTGGCGCGGGTACTTCGGCGGGCGGGCCGCGCCGCTCGGGCCCGTCGGAGCCGCGCCGGTGACCGCGTTGTTCTTCGGGTTCGCGCCCCGGATGGTGGAGCGGGCGCTGCCGGCGCTGTGGGAGCTGGCGGGGCCCGAGGAGGCGCTGCGGGCGCGGGCGGTGGGCGCGCGGGCCGCCCTGGCGCGGCTGCTGGGGTTGCCCGGCACCGGGCTCGACGCCGAGGACCTGGCCGCGCGCCCGTCGGGGGCGCCTCAGTGGGCCGATCCGGACGGGATGACCGTCGGCCAACGCGTGGTCGAGGCCGCCGGGTTGCTGCGGCGGGCCGCCGAGGCCGTCGACACCTCCGGGCGGGCGCTGGCCGCCGCGAACGCCGCGTTGGCGTGGCCGACCGATCCGCTCGACGTGTTGTGGCATGCCGCGACCGTTCTCCGGGAGCACCGGGGGGACGGGCATGTCGCCGCGTTGGTCGTCGCCGGGCTCGACGGGTGCGAGAGCCTCGCCTGGCGGGCGGCGCTCGACAACGACCGGGCGCTGTTGCAGCCCGCCCGGGGCTGGGCCGATGAGGAGTGGGTCCGGGCCGAGGGGCGGCTGCGGGAGAAGGGGTGGCTGGACGCGGACGGGAAGCCGACCGAGTTCGGGGAGGCGGCGTTCGCGCAGGTGGAGGCGCGGACGGATGTGATCGCGGAGGAGGTCTGGCGGGGGGTGGATGTCGCGCGGTTGGTGGGGGTGGTGGGGCCGTTGGCTCGGGTGGCGGCGGATGCGTTGCCGTTTCCCAATCCGATCGGGCTGACGAAGTAGGGGCTGTTGGTCACCGTGCCGGGGCTGGCGCTGAAGGTCTCAGATGCCGTGGCCGCGTTTGTGGAGGGCCGAGACGACCCGCTCGACGGTGACGATCCGCGCGTTGGCGGCCAGGGCGATGGCCGCGCGGGGCTCGCGCCAGCGCTGCCGGAGCGCCGCCCGGGCCCAGCGGACGGACTGCTTGCGATCACCCTTGGCGGCGTACCAGCACGCGAGCTGGCCGTAGACCCGGGCCGCGCCCGTCCGGCAGGTGCCGATCTCCGGGTGCCGGTGCAGCATCCACCGCAACGACGAGATCTTCGTGTCGTACTGCCGAGCGAACAGCGACCCCACCCCCCACGCGACCCGCACCATCGGCTGGTCCACGTGCACGATCGGATGCCGGGCCGCGGCGCGCAACAGCAGGTCCCAGTCCTCGTTCTGGCTGCCCGGCGCGTCCTCGGCGACCATGCCCAGCCCGCCGGTCAGCGCGCTCCGCCGGATCACGAACGTCGACGAGTGCAGCATCGACATCCGGGAACCGAGCAGGTCCGCGTGGCTGACCTCGGCGCGGCCCGCGAGCCGCTCGTTGACCTGCCCGTTGTAGGAAACCTCGATCGAACAGGTACCGAACTCCGCCAGCGGCTTGCGCCACAACGCCATCGACTGGGTGACCACCTTGCCCGGCAGCCACTCGTCGTCGTCGTCGCAGAACGCCACCAGGTCGGTGTCCAGCGCCAGGATGCCGGTGTTGCGGGCCCCGGCCAGCCCGGGGGTGCGGTTGTTGGACAGCACCATCACGGGCCGGGGACCGCCCTGGGCCACCATGAAGTCGGGCTCGGCCCGGTCGTAGACGACGATGACCCGCATCTCGCCCGGGTACTCCTGGGCCAGCACCGACGCGATCGCCGCCCGGAGCTGCTCGGGACGATTGTGGGTGGGGATGACGACACCGATGGACGGCCAGTACATGTCTAACTCCGGAGGTAGCCGTAGCGGCTGAGCAGGGGCCCGGTGAGCGCCCGCACGATGTTCCGCTGTCGGGGGGGAAGCGAGGTCCGCCAGGCCTCGTCGCGGCGGAGCGGCACCGGGCCCACCGTGAACCGCATCGGGTTCCCGGCCGCGCTGTGGCACGTGGTCAACTGCGCGGAGTCGGCGTGCAGGAACTCCATCGGCCCCGGATCCACGCCCACGAACCGGGCCAGCGAACGGGTCACGGCCACCGGGTCGCGCATGAAGTTCTCGTACCGGACCCGGCGGGTCGGGACGCCGCGCCTTCTCAGGACGCCGAACGCCGCGTTGTGCGCGTTCCACAGCATCGCCGAGCGGGCCGGGGTGTAGCGGGTCATCGCGTCGCCGTCCGCCTCGGGCCGCGCGACCTCCTTCGTCCAGGAGTAGGCGACGCCCCGGGAGTCGCGGACCACGTGCAGAACACGGAGATCCACCTCGGGGGAGTACCGCAGGCAGTACGCGAGCGCCGCGTGCTTCGAGGAGTCGATCACCACCTCGGAGCCGCTGACCTCGGCGGCGGCCTGGTACACCCGGCGGTAGTGCCAGGCGTAGTCCTCCACCGCCCCGCCGCCGCGCACCGCGAGCCGGGGGATGTACCGGGTGCGTTCCACGGAATCCCGCAGCTCCAGCAGCCGGGGCACGTCCAGCCGGTGCCAGCCGCCGAACGCCCGGTCGCCGACCTCCTGCCAGAACTCGCACCGGGAGAACCGGTTCCCGCAGGCGCACCGCTCGTCGTCACGCACGTCCCGGTCCCACAGGTGCACGACCTCGCCCAGGGCGCAGACACCCGGGAGCTGCCCGAGTACCCGCTCCAGGAGGGTCGTGCCACTACGGCCGAGTGCGCCGATGAAAATTACGCGAACCACTCATACCCTCCTGTACCAGCCCGATCGTTATAACGAGCGAGCAATACGGAGAGAACGGGGTTCGGGGCTTTGGCAGCAAAAGTGACAGTCGGCGAGATCGCCTTCGACGCGCTCACGGAGGAGGAGGTGGTCAGCCACGTCAGGGCGGCGCTGGACCGGGGGGAGGGTGGGCGGATCATCACGCCGAACGTGGACATCGCACTGCGCGCCGGGGCGGCACCGACGCCGGCCTCGGTCGCGCGTGACTCCGGCGACCCGTTCCCCGGCGACGCCGTCACCGTCCGGCGCTTCCTCGCCGACGCCAGCCTCGTCGTCGCCGACGGCATGCCCCTGCTCTGGGCCTCCCGCCTCGCCCGCACCCCCCTGCCCGAACGCGTCGCCGGCTCCAGCCTGATCTGGACCCTGTCCCGCGCCGCCGGCCTCGACGGCCGCTCCGTGTTCCTGATCGGCGGCCGCCCCGGCACCGCCGCCGGCCCGGCCCTGGAGGCCGGCTGCCCCGGACTCCGGATCGCCGGCCACGTCAGCCCGCCGTTCGGCTTCGAACGCACCTCCTTCTACGACGAACTCTGTGCCAGGGTGAAGGAGGCGAAACCCGACATCGTGTACGTCGGCCTCGGCTTCCCCAAACAGGAGCACGTCATCGACCGGCTCCGCCCCGAACTGCCCGCCGCCTGGTTCGTCGGCTGCGGCGCCTCCGTGCAGTTCGTGGCCGGCGAGCTGCACCGCGCGCCACTCTGGATGCAACGTTCCGGTCTGGAGTGGATCCACCGGCTGCTCAGCGAACCCCGGCGGCTCGCCGGCCGGTACCTCATCCACGATCTGCCCTTTGCTTTTCGCCTTCTGAGCTCCGCTGTGAGGAAACGTGCCTGAGATGCAGACCTTCGACCGACCCACCGACGCCTGCGCCGCGCTCCAGACGCGGGTGGACGAGCTGCTCGGCGAGCACCTCGGGTCCCGCGCCCTGGAGGCCGGCGCGGGCAAACGCACCCGGCTGTCCCTGCCCCCGGACACCTACGTTGTCGGCGTCGACACCGACCCCGACGCGCTGGCCTGGAACACCCGCCTGGACGAGCGCGTGCTGTGCGACCTGATGGAGTACACCCCGCCGTTCGGCACCTTCGACCTGATCACCTGCTGGTACGTGCTGGAGCACGTCGACCGGCCCGAGCTGCTCATCGAACGGTTCGCCAACTGGCTGCGCCCCGGCGGGCTGATGGTGCTCGCCGTCCCGCACCTGGCGAGCCCCAAGTCGCTGGTGACCAAGTGGACGCCGCACAGCTTCCACATCTGGTTCCGGCGCAAGGTAGCCGGATCCGCCAACGCCGGCAAGCCCGGCTTCGGCCCGTACCCGACGACGCTGCGGCGGTCGATCGCGCCCCGGAACCTGGCGCGGCGGGCGGCCGACCTGGGGCTGAGCGTGGCCTTCGAGGGGTACTTCGAGGACAACAAGCAGCGCAAGTTGCGGCAGAAGTTGCGGGTGACCGGGGCGGGGTGGCGCGCGGCCCGGGGGTTGACCCGCGTGGCCAGCCTGGGCCAGCTCGACGCCCTGCGCACCGAGTACCTGGTGGTCCTCCAGAAGGAGGTCTGACGGTCTTCGCGGCATCGTGGGGAGGTTGTCGTTGGCCCCGCACCCAACGACTACTTCCCCACGAACGCCGTTCGATCCGGCCGGGCGACCGTGCGCGGGACAGCCGGCGGCGTGCGTTCCGGTGATACTGGTCCCGTGCCGCCCCGGGACCCCGATCCGCCCCCTGCGTTGGTGCCGGTGAACTTCCGCCTGCCGGCCGGCACAGGAGCCGGAGGGCTGCGGAGCCATCCGGAGTGCGCCGGACGTGCCGAGCGTCTCCAGACGTCGGCTGTCCCGCTGGGCTAGTGCGAGGGCGACGCTGTGGGGGAGCGGCGGGCGCGGGCGGGTAGTCCGGAAGGGTGGCCGGTCGAGGACGGCCGTGTGCTGGCCGCCGAAGGCTCGTCCGAGTCGGAGTCGGGCCGCGAGGCGGAGGGCTCATCCGACGGGAACGGGTACGCCGAGCCGCCCGGTAACGGTGTGGGGCGGTGGCGGCGGTGGAAGTGGTCCTGGGTGGCCATCGCCTTGAAGGCCGCCAACGAGGCCGGGTCGAAGGCGTACTGGTGCGCCGGGTCGTTGCCCTCCGGATCAGAGTTGAAGTAGCTCACCGCCTTGATCCGGGGCGTGTCCTGGAACAGCCGCGTGGCGTCCCGCATCCAGGACGCGCGTTCCTCGGGGGAGAACTTCCGTGAGACGCCGTACTCGCCGATGATCACGGGTTTGGGGCGGGCCGTCGCCCAGGTGAGGAAGGGGCGGGCCACCTCGGCGAGCGGCTTGAGGGTCGTGGAGGTGTACGCGTCCACGCAGGTCCAGTCGACCGATTCGTCGCCGGGGTAGTAGGAGCCGGCGTCGCCGCGGTGGAAGCCCTCGGCGGTGGGGCACCACACCCAGGACACGTTGGTGGCCCCGGCTGCGGCGAACAGGGTGCGGACGTGTTTCCAGGCGGCGATGTAGTCCTCGGCGGACCAGATCTGGGCGGACAGGTTGGGGCGGTCCATCTCCCAGCGGTACCGGAGCAGGATCGGTCTCTTCAGTTTCTTGACCCGCTCCGCCTGGGCGGTGATCTCGGCGTCGAGGCGGCCGGAGGTGACCATGCGGGTGTCGGCGCCCGCCCAGGAGATCATCAGGGTCGCGCCGGCCCGGACGAAGGCCTTGTCGGCCGGGTCGACGAGGTCGTCCGTCCACTTGTGGTAGACGTGCACGATGTCGAGGGGGCGGCCGAGGTCCTTCTCCAGGCCCGAGATGGCGTCGGTGCGGCCCTGGTCGGTGTAGTCGGCGGGGCGGACCCAGGCGCCGACGAGCGCGCCCCGGTCGGGGAGCTTGACCGGGCCGGAGGGTTGCAGGGCGGCGGGGACCAGGTCCAGCGGGCGTTCTTCGAGGGGGGTGTCCGAGCAGGCCGCGAGCAGGGTGGCGAGCACGCTCCCGAGAAGTAGCCGGGGCACGGCGCCACGGAGGTCCACGGCGCCACGGAGGGCCCGGGCCCCGGCACCCCGGAGGCCACGCGAGATCCGGGACGCGGCACCCCGGAAGGGCCGGCTGGCGAGTTCGGGCATGGTTCACACCTTCCGGCGCGGGAAGCGGACGAACCCGCGGAGCCGCGCGAGGGAGCTGGTGGGCAGGGCCAGCGGCCGGCGGAACCGCCAGCAGCCGAGGCCGTAGAGGGTGCCGCCGGTGCCGACGGCCACGGCGAGGCCCGGCAGGCCCCGGCCGAGCAGCGCGACCGTGCCCAGTGGGACGGCGCCGAAGCAGGTCGCCGACAGGGTGGCCGCGATCAGGGTGCCGCGGCCGAACGGGTGCAGGCCGAGTCCCCAGCCGAGTTGGGCGAGGGGGACGAGGTTGTTGGTCAGGACCGCCCCGGCGAGCCCGCAGGCCGCGCCCACGGCTCCGAGGCGCGGGATGAGCAGCAGGTCCAGGCCGATGTTGACGCCGAGGGCGGCGAGGACGTTGACCAGGTTCCAGCTGGTCCGCCCGGCCATGGCGAGCACCGAGTCGACCATGCCGCAGCCGGAGCCGACCATCATGGCGCCGGCGAGGATGACGACGACATTGCCGGCGGCGCGGTACTCGGGGCCGAACAGGTGCAGGTAGAGCGGGGCGAACACGGCCGCGAGCAGGTAGATCGGCCAGGACAGCAGGATGACCCAACCCGTCGCGGACTGGTACAGGGCCCGGGTGGCGGGGCGGTCCCCGGCGGCGAGCAGCGCGGCGAGCTGCGGCTGCACGCTGTACGCGAGGGCCTGGTTGGCGAGCTGGCCGACGATGACGAACCGGCCGGCGACGGCGTAGTAGGCGGCCTGGGTGAAGCTGACCAGCGCGGCGAGCAGGATGACGTCGACGCGTTGCAGGGCCTGCTGGGCGACGCTGGCCAGGGCGCGCGGCGCGGTGAACCGCCAGAACGGCCCCGCGATCTCCCCCGGTCCGGACGGGGGGAGCGCCGGCAGCGCGCGCCAGGCGAGGAACACCATCGGCAGGTACGCCCACGCCCACGCCACCGTGAACGCCCCCGGTGACCCGTCGGCGAGCCACAGGGCGGCCCCGAGCGCCCCGAGCTGCAACGTGGGCCGAAGGAGCTTGTCGTAGAGCACGGTGGGGCGGGGCTGGCGGAAGCCCCGGGTCGCGGCCAGCAGGCTGTCGGTGAGCGCGGCCAGCGGCAGGAACAGGGCGAGCGCGCCGAGCTGGCCGGTGGCCCACAGGCAGGCCGCCAGCGCCAGGGCGACGACGGCCACCGGGGTCAGGGCGGCGCGCAGCATCCGGCGGAGCAGGTGCGGGCTGTCCCGCAGGCGCGCCGGCCAGTACACCAGGCCGGTGGGGGTGCCGAGTTTGGCCACCGTGACGGCGACCGTGAACGCGGCCGTGGACGCGAAGAACAGCCCGGCGTCGGCGGGGGCCAGGCCACGCGCGACGAGCCAGGTGACGCCGAAGCCGGCGAGGCCCGCGTACGCCGCGCCGGCCAGGTTGAGGACGCCGCCCCGGGCCACGCGACCGAGGTCGGCGCGGTCCCGGGCGGTGGGTCGGGAGAGGACGGTCATCGGCGCCAGGACGGGACCCAGCCGAGCCACCGGGCGAGGCGCTCGTCGTGGGGCGCGAAGTACGCGTCGAGGGCGTCGCGCACCGACTGCGGCATCGAGGACCGGGGCCGCGCGTTGTGCTGTTCGAACGGCGGGTCGCCGAGCCAGGGCAGGCCGAGGTAGCCGAGCAGGTCGGCGAACACGGGCTGCGGGTCGGTGAAGAAGTCGTGGCTGTCGACGACGTGGATCCGGTCCCGGCCGAAGATCTCGGCGAGCCGCTCCAGGTACTCCACGTACCGGCCCCGGGCCAGGTAGCCGTGGTGCTGGTGCGAGAACGAGTAGTAGGTCGGGTCGGTGCGCAGCCGCTCGGCCTCCCCGGACAGTCGCGACGGCTCCAGGTCCACGGCCTCGGTGAACTCCTCGATGTGCTCGAAGCCGCGGGCCAGTTCGTGCGCGTGCTGGGAGTAGGCGCGCTCGACCGGGTCGCGGACGAGGACGACGAGCTTCACGTCGGGCAGGTCGCGGGCGATCCGCTCGGCGGCGTGCGGGTGGTACATGTAGTACGGGCTGGACTCGAACGTCTGGACGGGTACCCGGACCCGGGTCTCGACGCGCTTGGCGCTGACCCGGAGCGGGAAGTGGCCCCGGTACCAGGAGAAGCCCTGGTGGTAGGACGTGTCGAAGTAGTGCACGCCCTTGTGCAGCACCGCCTTCAGGATGGCCGGGTGCCCGGCGAGCGCCCGGTACAGCGACGTGGTGCCGCACCGCTGTCCCCCGCAGAGCAGGAACGACGGCAACAGTCGGGCGTTCGCGGTCGCCCTGCCGAGCGACCGGGAACCGAAGTGCACCAACTGTTTGACTTTTTCTGGGACCTTGTGTGAATCCACGACCCTCTCCTATAGGTGAGAAACCCGGCGGACCAGCGCCGGCAGTAGCCAGGTGCCCAGTACCCCGAGTCGGGCACCGGCCTCCGCCTGGCGGTCGGTCAGGTACCGGGTGGCGAGGTCCACGAGGTAGAGCAGCACCGTGATCCGGGCGGCGGCCGCGCCCACCCCGAACGGGGCGAGGAGCGCGGGCGCGTTGTCGATGACCTGGTCGACGGCGGTGGCCGGTTCCCGGCCGGCGGTGACGATGGCGGCCTGCAACGCGTAGTGCGCGCCGTCGAAGCCGACGGGTACCCCGGTGCAGAACCGTTCCCAGTCCCAGACCAGCAGGGTGTCGGACAGGGCGGCCATGTTCCACGGGGTCCAGTCGCCGTGCCACGCGCCGAAGGACAGCTGGGCGCTGCCGGCGCGTTTGAGGAGTTCGGCGGCGGCGCGTTCGAGTACCCGGCCGTCGTCGGAGGTCTTGACGGCCCCGAGGCGGGTGGTGAGCCGGCCCCGGTACTCGCTCTGCGACAGCCGGCACCGGGTCACCCCGAACGCCTCGGCGAGCTCCCGCATGGCCACGTTGAGCCGGTCGCGGATCGCCGCCCGGGGCCGCCAGATCGGCAGCGCGGACTGGACGAGCACCTCGTGTCCGCGCCAGACGCCGCTGTGCAGCACGGTGGGGGTGGAGATCCGTTGCAGTCCGGCGCAGGCCAGGGACTCCAGCGCGTTGGTCTCGGCGCGCACCAGGCGGCGGGTCAGCTCGTTGACGCCGAGCTTGACGAACCCGACGGTGGTACCGCCGGGCGCGAGCAGCTGGAGCACCGGTTTGCGGTTGGCCCGCGCGGGTCCGATGTGCACGCTGACCCGGACCCGCTGGCCGAGCGCCTCGCCCAGGTGGTCGTCGATCCCGCCGGTGCCGGACACGGTGACCCGGTCGCGGAGCAGCAGCCCGGAGGCCCCGGTGCGCAGCGCGGCGACGACGGCGTCCCGCTTGAGCCGGGCGAGCCGGGAGGTGGGTTCGGCGTACCTGCGCACCGCGGCGGCGGCGAGCCGGCGGTCGTCGGCGGGTACCAGGAGCCGGGGCCGGCGGGCGTCGGGCACCACCAGGTACTCGATTCCCACCCCCTCGTTCGCCGGGTACAGCAGGCGGAGCACCTCGGCGAGGTACGTCGCCCGCAGCGAGGAGTCCGAGGCGGTCAGGGCCGCGGGCGCGTTATTCGTGGGCATCGCTATTCCTCCACAGCAGCGCGTAGGCCAGCAGCTGGAACGCCAGTGGGGTGACCAGCGCGTTGTACCAGAACATCGCCGAGAAGCTGACGACGAGACAGGCCGAGCAGACGAGCCCGATCGCGGTACGGTCCCGGCGGAACCGCCAGATGCCGTAGCCGAAGAAGCCGAAGTAGGCGAGGGTGCCGATGATCCCGTGCGCGTACAGGGTCTGCCAGAGCTGACCGTTGCCGCCGAGGGTGAAGTTGCCGCACCGTTCGCACTCCGAGGAGCTGCCGACGGCGATCGAGTTCCGGCCGCCCGAGGTGTTGCGGGTCGAGCCGAAGCCGATCAGGGGCGACTCGGGCAGGCCGCGCAGGGCCTCCATCGTCACGTACATCCGGACGTCGTTGGATTTGCCGTGTTCGACCCGCGCGTTGACCAGGTCGCCGAGGGGGCTGACGGCGAGCAGCACCCCGACGACGGCGGTGGTGGCCCCGAGCCCGAACAGCGGCCACAGCCGGCCCTGCACGGCCAGCCGGGTGGCCAGGTAGACGGCCATCACGGCGAGGCCGATCCACAGGCCCCGGTTCAGGGAGTAGACGACGGGCAGCACGGACACGACGAGGAGTACGGCGGCCAGCCAGCGGCGCTTGGTGGCGAACGCCCAGATCACGAAGAAGCCGACCAGCAGGCAGAAGTTGTTGCCCCAGGTGTTGGTGTAGCCCCACGGGGCGGCCGGGCGGGGGATGTCCATCCCGCCGAACACGTCCATCACCTGGGCGGCGGCCGGGTGCACCAGGGAGCGGATGAAGCCCATGCTGCGCAGGCGTTGGGGGAGCAGCATCTCCACCGGGGAGCTGAACTCCCAGTGCCCGGCGAACACCCCGAGCACCCCGCCGCCGACGGTGACGACGAACAGCCAGCCGAGCAGGGCGACGAGCTTCTTCTGCGGGAGTACCGGGCGGGGCAGGTTGCCCACGTACAGCAGCAGGACGGTCAGCGACGCGTACTCGATCACCCGGAAGCCGACCCCGGGCAGCCGGCCGACGAAGGTGCCCGGCAGGGTGCCCTGCGGCTGGTAGCCGAGCGCGATCGTGCTGCCCAGGACCGCGAGCAGGAAGAGCAACCACAGACCGAAGCCGGGGGGTACCTGGATCGGCCGGTTCCGCAGCAGCCACCAGCCCATCGGCAGCGCCATCAGCGGGAAGATCAGGACGCCGAGGCCGAGCGCCCACCACAGGGGGTAGAGGGCGAGGATGCCGACGACCGGCCAGGCGGGGGGTAACGGGAGCCAGCGGGGGGAGCGGGGACGGGACAGCGCCGCCGTCACCGCGCCGGGGTCGGCGGCACCCGTCGGGTCCTGCCCGGCGCGGTGGCCGGGGGCCGATCGGGGTCCTGGGGGCGGGGCGCCCTCGCGGAGGTCGGTCACGTCAACTGCGGCTGCGGCTCGGCCTGTTCCGGCTGCGCGGGCCGGGCGGCCAGGGCCCGCAGCCGGGGGGTCACCACCCCGCCGAGCAGCACGGTGTCCACCCGGCGCAGCTGGTCGGCGGCGTCGAGGACCTGGGCGTGCGTACATCGGCGCAGCTCGACGGCCATGATCGCGGCGTCGCACAGGCTGGCGAGGCTCTGGGCGTCGGCGCTGGCGGCCGTGGACGGCGCCTCGATGATCACGTACTCGGCGCGGGCCCGCAGCTTGTCCAGCGTCCGGCGCACCGACTCGGCCTGCAACTGCCCGGTGGCGTCCTGCGCGTGCTGGGTGAGCAGCGAGACGTTGTTGCCGGCGTGCGCGAACGCCCCGGCCAGGTTCGCCGCGACCAGGGTGGCCGCCGAGCCGGGGGCCGCGCCGGTCACCACGATCAGCCGGTGGTCCCCGCACGCGATCTCGTTGCGCAGCCGGGCGAAGGCGCGCCCGCAGTCGGTGCCCGGGTCGTACTTGTCGTCGATCGCGGTCAGTTCGGCGAGCAGCGGCACGTCGGCGCGCCGGGGCAGGTCGATCCCGCGCCGGACCCGGCGGTCGAAGCGCTCCCGGCCGAGGGCGATCCCGATCCCGGCCACGAGCCCGGCGAGCGCCCCGCTGCCGAGGTTGAGCGGCACGCTGGGCTTCACGGCGTGCCGGGGCAGGTCCGCGTCGCTGATGATCTTGCCGCCGTTGACGGTGGTGGTGGCGAGCTGGTTCAGCCGGGAGGTGAGCGTGTTGAGCTGGTTGGACAGGTTGGACCGCCGGCTGTCGACGTCGCCCCGGTCGCCGGAGGGCAGCCCGGCCAGGTCCGCGTTCACCTGCTTGATCTTGCGGTCCAGGGTGCCGGTCTGCCCGGTGAGGTCGGCCTTGGCGCTCTCGTTCCGGTTCGCCAGGTACGCCTCCGCGAACGCGTGCGCCCCGGCCTGGGCGGCGCGCGGCGAGTGCTCCGAGTACGTGATGACCAGCACCGACGTGTTCGGCGGCACCTGGACCGACACCCGGTGGGCGAGCTGCGGCGCGGTCTTCGCGCTGCGCATCAGCTTCCCGGCGTCGGTGGCCACCGCCGTGGACTTGACCAGCTGGGCCTCGGTGTCGAGGTTGATGTCGCCCTTGGTCCGGCCGCCGGTCACGTTGGTGTCGGTGACGCCGGTGGGTTGGACGAGCACGGAGGCCGAGGACTCGTACAGCTTGTGCTGGGTCAGGGTGTACGCCGTGGCCCCGGCGAAACCGAGAGCCGCGGCCAGCACGGCCACCCACCAGCTCCGGCGGAGCGCGCTGAGGTAGTCGGAGAGGTCGTACGTGGCCGGCCGAGACACGTCCATGGGGATGCGGGGACCTTTCGCATCGTTACAATCGAGGACAAATGATGAAAAATGTACTATAGGACAAATCCGGCCTCCCTCCGATGTGCGGCAATGCGCACAGGCCGACTAAACGGCCAACGACCGGCGGGGGGTCGAGGGTGCGCGGCGAGTTGTGGTTTTTAGCCCACTCGTGTCCCGAAAAACTGTAAATATGCACGTATGAGAAGCGTGGACCGTCGAGTCGCCCTCGTCACCACAGTGCTCTGCCTCGGGGGCGGTTTAGCGGCCTGCACCAGCTCGCCCCTCACCGCCGACGTGCTGGTCCGGGTGGCCGCCGACGCGTACCTGCGCAACGGCCGCACCCCCGCCGTCGCCCGCGACCCCGAACTCGCCACCGGCCGGGCCGGCTCCGAGGCGATGGTGTCCTACCTGCGGTTCGAGGTGACCGACCTGCCGCGCGGCAAGGGCAAACTCCGCAGCACCCTCACCCTGACCCCGCTGCCCGGCGCGAAGCCCGGACTGGTCGAACTCGTCTCCGTGCCCGACACCGGCTGGAGCGAACGCACCCTCGCCACCCGCGCGCCCCAGGTCGGCCGGGTGCTCGGCACCAGCACCGTCACCGCGTCCGCCTCGGAGCTGACCTTCGACGTGACCCGGGTGGTCCAGTCGGCGGGCAAGTACGCCTTCGCGCTGACCAGCCCCGACAAGGTGCAGCGGTTCCGCAGTTCGGAGGCGCCGATCGGCGCGCCGACGCTGCGGCTGACCCGGGAGGAGCCGCGCGCGGGCCGGTGGCAGGACCCGGCGTCCCCGGTGCCTCGGGAGGATCCGGGCACGACCCCGCCGCCCCCGGGCGACCCGTCGGCCAGCCCCGACCCGGTGCCGAGCCAGCCGACCGGTACGGCCGACCCCGTGCCGCCGCCGCCGGTGCCGGTCCCGACGCCGCCGACCGGCACGGCCGATCCGGTGCCGCCGCCCCCGGACCCGACCCCGCCGCTGCCGTCCCCGCCGCTCCCGACCCCGGGCGCCACGCCGTCGGACCCCGGGACGCCCAGCCCGAGCGCGGTCCCCACCCCGCCGAGCCCGACGGTGCCCGTCCCGTCCCCGTCGACCCCGGGCGCGAGCCCTTCGGCGTCCCCTTCGGCGTCCCCGTCCCCGTCGGAGGAGCCCGAGGAGCCGCCGGCCCCCGAGTGCGCGATAGGACCGAAGCTCGTCCCCACCTGCGGCATGCTCACCGGCGTGGCCCCGGCCGCGCACACGAACCAGCCCCGCGACGAGGCCATGCGCGAGTTCGAGGCGACGGCGGGCCGGACGCAGCAGATCTTCCACCACTACCACCGGGGCGAGGAGCTGTTCCCGACCCCGTGGGAGGTGGCGCTGGCCCGCGAGCCCGGCCACGAACGGCTGCTCTTCCTGAACTGGAAGCCGCTGATGCGCTGGGACAAGGTGGCCGCCGGGGACTACGACCGGGTGATCGACCGGCTCGCCGCGCACATCACCTCGGTCTACAAGGACCCGTTCTACCTGACGGTGCACCACGAGCCGGAGAACGACGTCGACGCGCGGCAGGGCTCGGGCATGACCGCCCGGGACTACGCGGCGATGTTCAAGCACGTCGTGGAGCGGCTGCGCGCCAAGGGCGTCACGAACGCGGTGACCGTCATGTGTTACATGTCCTACGTGCCGTGGAACATCCAGCCGTGGTTCACCGAGCTGTACCCGGGTGACGACGTGATCGACTGGGTGAGCTGGGACGTGTACGCCTACAGCGAGGGCGGATTCGGCTACGGCGACTTCGTGGAGATGGTCAACCGGACCGCGACCGGCAAGGCGTGGCCGGGCATCTACTCCTGGGCGGCGCGCACGTTCCCGGACAAGCCGCTGATGGTGGCCGAGTGGGGTGTGTGGCAGTCGGGCGGGAACCCGGGGCACAAGCCGTGGTTCTTCCAGACCACCTCCGACCAGATGGCGCTGTTCCCCCGGGTGAAGGCCCTGGTGTACTTCGACTCGCCGAACGCCGAGGGCCGCGACTCCCGGATCGACGCGACCCCGCAGGCGGCGGCGGCGTTCCGGAGTCTGATGGACAACCGGGTGTTCGACGTCCGGCTCCGCTGACGTGGCGGGGCCGACCGGTAACCGCTCCGTAAGGTGCACAACGGTCCGGAGCGGGCAGGCTGAGGGGCATGCGTAGGAAACTTGTCGTCGGTGCCCTGGTGTTCGCGGTCGCGGTCGCCTTCGGACTGTTCTGGTTCCAGCCGTGGAAGCTCGTGGTCGACCGGACGGTCCAGGAGGCGCTGCCGGTCGCGGTGGTCCCGACAACCGCCCCGACGGACGCCCCGTCGGCGGCCCCGTCCGCCGCCCCGGTCGACACCGTGCTCCGCCGGGGCGCTTTCGTCAGCCACGAGCACGCGACGTCCGGCGCCGCCGAGCTGGTCCGGCTCGCCGATGGCCGGCACGTGCTCACGTTCCGCGACCTGGACACCAGCAACGGCCCTGACCTGCGGGTCTGGATCACCGACCGCCCCGCCACGGTGACGGATCTCAATGCCTCGCGCTATGTCGAGCTGGGCCGTCTCAAGGGCAACAAGGGCAGCCAGGTGTACGACATCCCGGCCGGCACCGACCTGGATCTCTACAAGAGCGTGACGATCTGGTGTAAAAGGTTCAGTGCCTCGTTCGGGGCGGCCGATCTGACGTAACAGTGACAGCCCTGGGTGGCGACTCGACCTCTTCTTGACAGGCTGGGAGACTGTCAGGGCCGCAGGCCCCAGGGGCCGAGGGAGGGGGCTGTCAATGAACGGCTGGGTTCTGCCAGACGAGGTACTACGGGGCGCACCGACGTATACGCCCCGACCACGGGAGCTCGCCGATCTGGAACTACTGCTCAGCGGGGCGTACGCCCCGCTGACGGGTTTTCTGAGCCGTGCCGACCTGGTGGGGGTGACCCGGCGTGGCCGCCTCGCCGACGGCACCCCGTGGTCGGCGCCGGTGACGCTGGAGGTGCCGGTCGAGCTCACGGGGAAGCTGGACCTGACCAACCCGATGCGCCGGGTCCTGGTGCTCACCGACACCGAGGCCGCCCCGGCGGCGGCCCTGGACGTCACCGAGTCCTGGGAGGCCCGCGCCGGTTCGGTGTTCATCTCGGGCCAGCTGCGCCGGCTCGGGGAGGGGCCGCGCGGCGCGTTCAAGAAGCTCCGGCTCGGCCCGTCCGAGGTCCGTGAGCTGTTGCCGGCCGGGCGGGTGCTCGGCGTGATCGCCGACCGGCCGCTGCACCGCCCGCAGCTCGCCCAGCTCGCGCACGCCGCCCGCACCATCGCGGGCCACGTCCTGATCATCGTGCCGGTCGGCGGCCCCGGCCCGGACGGCCTGCCGCCCGAGGCGCTGGTCCGTTCCGTGCTCGCGGCCCGCGACCGGCTGCCGGCGGCCACCATCGTCGCCGTGCCGCTCAGCCGGACCGGGGACGACGTCCGCGACGCCCTGCTGCACAGCCGGGTCGCCGCCGCCTACGGGGTGACGCACCTGCTGTCGGGTGCGGCCACCATCACGGCCGGCGGCCTCCGGGTGGTCCTGCCCCGCGAGCTCGCCTACGACGCCCGGGACGGCCAGTGGCGTTCCCGGGACGACGTGCCCCCGCACACCCGGCGCCTCGCGCTCACCAACCGCGAGATCGCCGACCTCCAGGACCGGGGCGTGACCCTGCCCGAGTGGCACACGCCGCCGGCGGTGGCCCGCGAGCTGCGCCGGTCCCGGCCGCCCCGCAAGGAACGCGGCCTGGTCGTGCTGTTCACCGGCCTGTCCGGCGCGGGCAAGTCCACGATCGCCCGGGGCGTGCACGAGGCCCTGCTGGAGGGCGGCGACCGCAACGCGAGCCTGCTCGACGGGGACGTGGTGCGCCGGTTGCTGTCGTCCGGGCTGGGCTTCTCGCGGGCCGACCGGGACCTGAACATCTCCCGGATCGGGTTCGTCGCGTCCGAGATCGCCAAGCACGGCGGGCTGGCCCTGTGCTGCCCGATCGCGCCGTACGCGCACGGGCGGTCGGAGGCGCGCCGCCTCGCGCACGAGGCCGGGGCCGGGTTCATCCTGGTGCACATCGCCACCCCGCTGGAGGTGTGCGAGCACCGCGACCGCAAGGGGCTGTACGCGAAGGCCCGCGCCGGCGAGATCACGAACCTGACGGGCGTGCACGACCCGTACGAGATCCCGACGGACGCGGAGCTGACCCTGGACACGGCCGGCACGGTGGACGAGGCGGTGGCGACGGTCCTGGAGTACCTGACGGCGGAGGGCTGGCTGGAGCCGACCTCGCACCGCTGACCGCCGGTCGGCCCGTGACCGCCGGTCGGCCCGGGGCGCGGGCCGGCCGGAAACCGGCTGCCGGACGGTGGCGCGGCGGGCGGCGTTACCGGATCGCGGCCCGGTCGAGGTCGCGGCGTCGCGGGCGCCCGGCACAGTGGACGCATGTCGGACTCGTTGTTCCCGCCGGACAAACCGCCCCGGCCCTGGTGGCTGACGCTGTTGTGGATCCTGCTGGCCATCGTGCTCATCGTGGCCTGCTGCCGGGGGTTCTACCTGTTCGTCGAGTGGGTCATGCCGGAGCCGAGCGCGCAATTGGCCAGGTAGCGCCGCCCGGCGGACCACCCCGGACGGGCCGGCCGGGCCACCGGGTGACACCCTGGGCTGGTGTGGGACCGGAATGCCGACGACGAGCCGCCCCGGAGTCCGAAGTGGCTCGCCCTCGTCTGGGTGCTGGTGGCGGTGGGCATGGCCGGGGCCTGCTGCTACGGGATCCGGGTGATCGCCGAGCTGTCGCTGCTGCCGACGCCGAAGTAGCCCGCCCCGGTCAGGGGTGCCGCATCCCCGTCACGCCCAACGGGCCGACCCGCCACTCGCCCGTCACCGCGAACCCGAAGTGCCGGTACAGCGGCACGTTCGCGGGGTCGGCGGTCGTCAGCCACACGTCCCCGAACTCGGCGAGGATCCGGTCGAGCAGGAGCCGGCCGGCCCCGGTGCCGCGCGCCCGCGGCAGTACCCCGATGAATTCCAGGGTCCACGCACCCGCCGGTTTGTGCCGCTCGGCCGCGCGCAGGTAGGTCAGGGTCCGCCGGACGGCGCCGGGCCCGCACCGGGTGGCGACCCGGGCGGTCCACGCGAGCTGGGCGGCCTGGCCGGGCCGGTGTCCCGGCGGGGTGAGCAGCGCGGCGGCCGAGGGCGCGGACCGGGCCACGGTGCCAGGCAGGCGGGCGGTGGCCGCGAACCACGGCAGCTTGCGGTCCCCGCAGAGCCAGGCCATGCCCGGCTCCCGGACGAACGCGCCGGCCAGCACGGTCTCAGGCGACAAGGGGTGCCTCCGGGACCAGGTGGCAGACGAGGAGCTTGAGGAAGAAGAACGCGGCGAACCAGGCGAGTACGGCCGGCACGGGGAACGCGAGCAGGTTGACCAGCACCGCGACCATGTACGCGGACATCGCCACCGGGCGGCGCAGGTGCGGGGCGACCCGTTCGATGAGGACGGCCGCGCCGAGTAGCAGGAGCGTGTTGACGACGAACCAGGCGGCCCCGTCCGGCAGCACGAGGAACGCCACGGCCGCCAGGTGCAGGACGTGCGCGGCCACGAAGGTCAGCCGGCCGCGGGGGGAGGGCGTCCGGTGGTACCAGCGCTTGGCCGCGTTCGTCGCGTTGGTGAGCACGCCGCCGACCAGGTCGAGGGCGAGTACCCCGATGACGGTGAGCTGGAGCGAGGACAGCCCGTCGGCGGTGCGCCAGCAGTAGGCGGCGAGCAGGGCCACGCAGCACGCGCCGCCGACGTACTCCACGAGGCTCTCGGCCCTGGATTTTCCGGGTCCCATGAACCGGTCGAGCCAGCCGGTGTCGGGCGGGACGCGCCAGTCCACCCGGAGATCGTCACGCATGGCGACCCCCCGGGGCGGTCCACAGCCCCGCCAGCAGGCTCCAGCCCTGGTCGAGGTCCGTCCCGCCGGCCAGCGCCCACCCGTCCACGGCGGCGAGTGCCCCGGCCGTGACCCCGAGCAGCAGCTCCCGGTCGATGTCGTCCCGGATCACCCCGAGCGCGATCCCGTTGTCGAGCACGGCGGCCAGCCAGGCGGCCGACTCCTCCCGGGGCGCCCGGGCCAACGCGGCATCGGCGAGCGCCCGGTCGTCGGGATGCGTCCCGAGGTGGCCGACGAGCCGCGCGGAGCCGGCCCGCAGCCCGGCCCAGAAATCACGATCAGTTCCGACGGGTACCCATGGCCCGAGCGCGCCGAGCAGCCGCGCGCGCACCTCGGCGAGCACCTCGCCGAGCAGGTCTTCCTTGCCGTCGAAGTAGTGGTAGGCGGACGCCTTGGAGATCTCCGCGAGCGCGATGATCTGGTTGTAGGACGCCGCCTCGGGCCCGTGCCGGGCGAATTCGGCACGGGCCACCCGGAGGATGTCGGCACGCCGCTCGGCGGTGAGCCGGTGGAACCTGGGAAGAGGCATGTACCGATGGTACACACCACTGGTTCACCCTGTGTTCCGCAGCCCCGCCGCGATGCCGTTGATCGTGGTCAGCAGCGCGCGCTCCAGCAGCGGGTCGGGCTGCTGCCGGTGCCGCTTGAGCAGCGCGACCTGGAGGTGGTGCAGCGGCTCCAGGTACGTGTCGCGGACCATCAGGGTGCGGCGCAGGGTCGGCTGGTTCTCCAGCAGCTCCGACTCCCCGGTGATCGCGAGCACCTCGCGCACCGTGGACGTGTGCTCGGCGACGATCTGGTCGTAGAACCGGTGCAGGTGCGCGGGCACCAGCTCGGTCACGTACCGCCGGGTGATCGCCAGGTCCGTCTTCGCCAGGGTCATCTCCACGTTCGAGAGGTACGTCCGGAAGAAGTCCCAGCGCTCGAACATCTCGGCCAGCTGGTCGCCCAGCCCGGCCGCGCGGGCGGCGGCGAGCCCCGACCCGACCCCGAACCAGCCGGGGACGATCTGGCGGGACTGGGTCCAGCCGAACACCCACGGGATGGCGCGCAGCCCGCCGAGGCCGGCCCCCGCGTCGGGGCGCTTCGCCGGCCGGGAACCGATGTTGAGCGCGCCGAGCAGTTCGGTGGGGCTGGCCGCCCAGTAGTAGGCGGGGAGTTCGGGGTCGTTGACCAGGCCCTGGTACGCCGTGAAGGCGGTGCCGGACACCACGTCCATCGCGGCGTTCCACGACTCCAGGGACGCCGACGGCTGCCGGGGCGAGGTGTGCAGCACGGACGCCTCCAGCACGGCGGCCAGCGACAGCTCCAGGTTCTCCCGGGCCAGCGCCGGCAGCGTGTACTTGTCCGAGATGACCTCGCCCTGCTCCGTCACCTTGATCGCCCCGTCGAGCGTCCCGTACGGCTGGGCCAGGATCGCCTCCCGGGTCGGACCGCCGCCCCGCCCGACCGTGCCGCCCCGGCCGTGGAACAGCCGCAGCCGCACCCCGTGCTTGGCGGCCACGTCGCGCAGCGAGCGCTGGGCCTGGTGGATGGCCCACTGCGAGGTCGTGATGCCGGCCTCCTTGTTCGAGTCGGAGTAGCCGAGCATCACCTCCTGCACGTCCCCGACCAGGGCCCGGTACGGTGCGACGCTGAGCAGCGCGTCCAGGATCTCCCCGCCCGACGACAGCTCCGCCGGGGTCTCCAGCAGCGGCACGAACCCGATGCCCGTCAGCCCCGCCTCGCGGGCCAGCACCACGGCCGCGAGCACGTCGTCGATGCCCTGGGTCATGGACACGATGTAGGACTCGACGATGTCCGGGCCGAACAGGTCCCGGGCCGCGCGGATCGCCCGGAACACGCCGAGCGTCTTCGTGCCGGCCGCGTCCAGCGGGGTGTCCGGGGTGGACAGCGGGCGGCGGGAGGACAGCTCGCGGATCAGCAGGGCGGTGCGCTGCTCGCGGTCGAGAGCCTTGTAGTCGACCTCGCCGACGTGCGCGTACAGCTGCGCCAGGACGCCGTGGTGCGCGTCGGCGTGCTCCCGGACGTCGAGGGTCGCCAGCCGCAGCCCGAACGCGGCGACGGTCCGGATCAGGGAGTTCAGCTGGCCGGCGGCCGCGAGGTGCCCGCCGTTGCGGTCCAGCGAGTCCCGGATCAGCTCCAGGTCCGTGACCAGCTGGTCCGCGCCCAGGTAGTCGTGGCCCGGCCGGTGCGCCGCGCCCGCCGCGAGCCGCTCCCGGGTGTTGGCGAGCTTGATCTTGATACACCGGATCTTCAGCCGGTACGGCTCCTCCGCGTTCACCCGGCGGAACCGTTCCGGCAGCTCGGGCAGCCGGTCGAGGTCCGTGGCGACGCTGGCCGCGAGGTCGATGCTCACCGGGCGGAGCCGGCGGGACACGCTCAACTCGTTGAGGAGCGCGTCCATGGCCTTCTCGGCGGCGCGGATGCCGTACTCGTGCTGCAACAGCAGGACGTCCCGGGTCACCTGCGGGGTCACGTACGGGTTGCCGTCGCGGTCGCCCCCGATCCACGAGCCGAACGTCAACGGCCGCGCGGTCGGCGGCAGCTCCACGCCCAGCCCTGCCAGGGTGCTGGCCAGGTCGGTGAGCACCTGGGGAGCGGCCTCGGTGTACAGGTCGGCGAGGTAGTACACCGCGTTGCGGGCCTCGTCCGTCGGGTCCGGCCGGGACAGCCGCAGCTCGTCGGTCTGCCAGAGCAGGTCGATCTGCTCGGCGAGCCGCTCGTCGGCGTCGGACGCGAAGCCCTGCGCCTTCTGGGCGGCCTCGGCGTCGAGGATGTCGGCCACGGCGCGCAGCTTGGTGAGGATCGACCGGCGGGCCGCCTCGGTCGGGTGCGCGGTGAACACCGGCCGCACGGCGAGCCGCTCGGCGGCGCGGGCGATCTCGGAACGGGGCACGTTCTTCGCCGTGATGGCCCGGGCCACCTGGTCGAGCCAGCCGCCCTCGGCCGCCCGGCGACGGCGCAGCTCCCGTCCCCGGTGGGTCTGCTCGGCCACGTTGGCCAGGTGGAAGTACGTCGCGAACGCGCGGGTCAGCTGGATGCCGGTGGCGACGTCGAGGGCCTCCAGGCGGGCGGCGGCCGTGTCGGCGTCGGACCGGACCAGCGCCCGGACGTCCTCGACGAGGTCGAGCAGCGCGGGACCCTCCTGCCGGACCAGGGCCTGGCCGAGCAGGGTGCCCAGCCGGCGGACGTCGGCGCGGAGTTCGGCGTCTTCTTCGAGCACGGACGGCTCCTTCGGCACGACCACGCGGGCGCACGGGGGCGCCGCGAGGATCCGGTGGGTGGGGCCCTGACCGCACTGTCCGGGATTGACCTCACCCTATCGGGAGCTGCGGGCCCGTTCTCCGTGTCGTGCGTCTCTCCCTGGGTTACTCACCGGTCACCTTTCTTGCCGAGCACGGTCGTCGCGGCGAGCAGGCCGAGGACGCCGACCGCCGCGTAGACGACCAGGCCGGTGACGGCGCGGCCGGGGCCCTTGGCGTCGAAGTACACGACGGAGCGGGCCAGGTCGGTGCCCAGGCCGGGGAGCACCCAGTGGTGCATGCCCCGGAAGAACGTCGGCAGCAGCTCGGGCGCGTAGATGCCGCCCGAGCCCGGGTTGCCGAGGATCACGAACAACAGGATCGCCACGCCGGTACCGGCCATGCCCAGCCAGCCCGACAGCGCCGAGGCGGCCGTCGCGGCGGCGAACACGACCAGCGCGCCCGCGACGCTCAACCCGAGCAGATGGTCGGGCCACAGGTCCAGGATGTGCGTGGTGATCAGCGCGCCGATGAAGCCGGCCAGCGCGGCGAACCCGGCCAGCGCGGCCAGCCGCAGGGTCGCCCGCTCGAAGTTGCGCGGCACGGTGCCGGTGGACAGCGCCAGGACGGTCGCGGCCAGGTACCCGCCGACCACCCAGCCCACGACCAGGTAGAACGGGGCCAGCCCGTGCGGGTCCTCCGTGTCCAGCGGGGCGATGTCGGTGACCGTGACCGGTACGTTCGCCGCGTCCAGCGCCGTGGTCAGCACGCCCGTGACCACCTGCACGGCCGAAGCGCTCGCCGCCGTGGCCACGGTCAGCGCCGCCCCGGACGCGGGCGCCGGCTGGTCCGCCTTCGGGGGCTCGGTCGCGTCCGAGGTGAACGTGAGGACCGCGTAGACCCGGCGCTTCTGGAGCGCGGACGTCGCGGCGGCCGCGTCGGAGTACTCGACGGCCTTGAGGGTGTTGCCGTTCTCCCGGAGCTTCGCCAGCACACTCGCGGCAGTGGCGTCGCCCTTGACCACGCCGACCGGCACGTCCTTCGGGACCGGGTTGTGCAGCGCGCCCACGTAGGAGCCGATGAACAGGCCGGTGAGGAGGAGCACCCCGGTGAGCAGCAGCAGCGAACGGAAGAACCAGCTCCGCCACCAGCGGTCGTTGACCGGCTCGGGGATGAACCAGAGGGCCTGCCAGATCCGGTGCCGGGGGGCGGCGTGCTTGCCGCGCTTGGCGCCGTTGCGGTGGCTGCCGCCGGTTTCGGAGGGCTTGGGTTTTGCCTCGGTGAGGGCTCCGGCTGCCGCTCCGGCCACGGCTCCGGCCCCTGCTCCGGCTCCGGCCCCTGCTCCGGCCACGGCCCCTGCTCCGGCGGCGGCTACGGCTGCGGTGTCGGGCTCCGGGGCGGGGGAGGCGTCGGGGGCGTCGGTGGTGTCCGCTCCGGCGGTGGGGCTGTCGGTCGCGGCGGCCGGGACCTCGGGAGTGGCTTCGGTGTCGTCCCCCGCGTCCTCCGGCTGCGGGCCGGCCTCGGCGGGGAAGCCGGCAGCGGCGGCCATCGCGCCACCGGCCTCCTGCTCCTCGCCCGGGTCCTCGGTCTTGAGTCCGGCGGCGGTGGGCGGCGCCCCGTCCACCTTCTCGCCGGTCGGCCAGCAGTCGGTGGCGACGGGCGGCAGGGGAGCCTCGGCGGAGTCGGTGCCCGGGACCGTGGCCGGCTGGGCCGGGTCGGAGGCCGCCGCGGGCTCGGTCGCGTCGGGGGACGCCGCCGGCTCGGTCGGGTCGCCGGCAGGGTCGGTCGAGCCGGCGGCGGCGGAATCGGTCGCGTCGGCCCCGGTACCCGTCGGAGGCTCTTCCGACGGAGTCGGCAGGGGTTCCACGCCGTCGTCGGAACTGCCCCGGATGGACTCCGTGGCCTCGCCGGGACCGGCCGCCCCGGTGCTGCCCGGGACCTTCGGCCCGCCCTTGCCGGCCTTCCCGCCGGGCGCGGATCGGCGCGGAGGCGGCGGGGTCGGCTTCTCGGCGGGACCCGGCTCACCCTTGGGGCTTTTGTCGCTCATTTCGCCACCTCCACCCCGATAGCCTATGGGCTGACATATCGGTTAAGAGGAATAACACGCAGCTGGCCCTGTTTCATGATCGCCGGGGCGGCCACCGCCACGGGCCGCGACCACCCGGCCGGCCACCGCTGTGGGCCGCGACCGCCCTGAATTCCGTGGCGCCCCCGGAACGGTGCTGGCAGGCTCGGGGGATGATCACCCCGCCCCGGCTGCGCGCCGGCGACCAGGTCGCTGTCCTCTCCCTCTCCGGCGGGCTCCCCGAGCTGTTCCCGCACCCGTTCGAGCTGGGGCTGCGGCGGCTGCGGGACGTGTTCGGTCTGGTGCCGGTGGAGTACCCGACGACCCGGGTGCTGCGGTCCTCGCACGCCGACCGGGCCCGGGACCTGCACGCGGCCTGGGCGGACCCGGAGATCAAGGGCGTGATCTCGACCATCGGCGGCGAGGACCAGATCAAACTGCTCAGGCACCTCGACCCGGAGCTGCTCAGAACCAACCCCAAACTCTTCATGGGGTACTCCGACAACGTGAACCTCCTCAACTACCTGTTCACCCTGGGCGTCTCCGGCGTGCACGGCGGCAGCGTGATGGTCGAACTCGGCCGGGGCGGCGCCCTGGACCCGCTGACCGAGGCCTCCTGGCGGGCCGCGCTGTTCGAGGGTGGGGAGTTCGAGCTGACCCCGGCCCGGGGGTTCACCGACATCAGCCGGGACTGGGCCGAGCCCGCGCACCTGGAGACCGAACCGGACCTGCTGCCCGGCGAGGGCTGGACCTGGGACAACGCGGACACCGTGGTCGAGGGCCGGCTGTGGGGCGGCTGCCTGGAGATCCTCGGCTGGAACCTGGGGGTCGGCGCGCACCTCCTGGACGACTACTCCGGGCACGTCCTGTTCCTGGAGACCTCGGAGGAGCGGCCGAGCGCCACCGAGGTGTACCGGACCCTGATGCTGATGGGCGAGCGCGGCCTCCTCGGCCAGTTCGCGGGTGTGCTCGTGGGGCGGCCGAGGGCCGGTGACCTGCACAGCCGGGTCCCCGAGTACGTGGTCGAGCAGCGGGTGGCGGTCCGTCGGGCGCTCGCCGAGTACGCGCCGGGCGTCCCCGTCGTGCACAACCTCGACATCGGGCACACCGACCCGCAGCAGCTCCTGCCGTACGGCGGCCAGGTCCGGATCGACGGGCCGGCGCGACGCGTCACGGTCCGGTACTGACCGAGCTAGGCTGGGTACCTCCCCCGGTTCGTACACGAATCCGGGCTCTTCGCTGTGCCTGGAGTAGATCAATGCAGCTCGCTGGCCTGCTCGCCGCGACCCTCGACGATCCGGTCGTCCGCCTCGCCCGCCAGGGCGGCGTGGACCTGGAACTGACGGGCCCGCCGGCCCTCAGACCGTTCGTCGCGGCGGCAGCCGCGACGAACCGGGAACCCGGTGTCGCGGCGGTCACCTCAGCGACCCGGGGGCCCGGTGCGGCAACAGCGGGCAGCACCGTCCTGGCCGTCACCGCCACCACCCGCGAGGCGGAAGAGCTGGCTGCGGCGCTGGGCGACCTGCTCCCCGCAGACACGGTCGAGTTGTTCCCGGCCTGGGAGACCCTCCCGCACGAGCGGCTGTCCCCGCGCTCCGACACGGTCGGCCGCCGGCTCGCGGTGCTGCGCCGCCTGGCCCGGACGAACGACGTCCGAGTTGTCGTCGCCCCGGTGCGCAGCGTGCTCCAGCCCCAGTTGGAGGGCCTGGGCCGGCTGGACCCGGTCGAGCTGGTCGCCGGCAGGCAGTACGACCTGGAGAACACGGTCACCCGGCTGGTCGACATCGCGTACAACCGGGTGGACCTGGTCGAGAAGCGCGGCGAGTTCGCGGTGCGCGGCGGCATCCTGGACATCTTCCCGCCCACCGAACAGCACCCGCTGCGGGTGGAGTTCTGGGGCGACGACGTCGAGGAGATCCGGTACTTCGCGGTCGCCGACCAGCGCTCGCTCGACAAGGCCGAGGGGCTCGTCGCGCCGCCGTGCCGCGAGCTGCTGCTGACCCCGACGGTGCGCGCCCGGGCCGCCGAGCTGGCAGGTGCGTATCCGGGGCTGGCGGAGATGTGCGCGAAGCTCGCCGAGGGCATCGCGGTCGAGGGCATGGAGTCCCTGGCCCCGGTCCTGGGCGCCGGCCGCCTCGAACTGCTGCTGGACTGCCTGCCCACGGACACCACCATCGTGCTGTGCGACCCGGAGCGGATCCGGGGCCGGGCGGCCGACCTGGTGCGGACCTCCGAGGAGTTCCTCGAAGCCAGCTGGGCGGCGGCGGCGCTCGGCGGCCAGGCCCCGATCGACCTCGGCGCGGCGACGTTCCGCAGCCTCGGCGACGTCCGGCACCACGCCCAGGAGCTGGGGCAGCGCTGGTGGTCGCTGAGCCCGTTCGGCATCGTGGAGGACGGCGACCTGGGCGGCCTGGAGTCCACGGCCCAGCCCGCCCCGCTGTACCACGGCGACGGCGCGGCCCTGCTGGGCGACGTGCGGCGCTGGTCGGCCGACGGCTGGCGGGTGGTGCTCGTGTTCGCCGGGCACGGTCCGGCCGAGCGCGCCCTCGAACTGCTCCGCGAGGCCGACCTCGGTCCGCTCGCGGCGGCGCGGCTGGACGCGGTCCCGGAGCGCGGCCGGATCACGGTCACCACCGGCAACCTGGAACACGGCCTCGTCGACGAGCGCAACAAGCTCGCGATCGTCACCGGCAACGACATCACCGGCGGCCGGGGCGCGACGAACCGGGACGCGGTCAAGATGCCGTCCCGGCGGCGCAACACCATCGACCCGCTCGAACTGCGGGCCGGCGACCTGGTCGTGCACGAACAGCACGGCATCGGCCGGTACGTGGAGCTGGTCCAGCGCACGGTCAACGGCGCGGAGCGGGAATACCTGGTCCTCGAGTACGCGCCGGTGAAGAAGAACCAGCCCGGCGACCGGCTGTTCGTGCCCACCGACCAGCTCGACCAGCTCTCGCGTTACGTCGGCGGCGAGAACCCGACGCTGCACAAGATGGGCGGCTCGGACTGGCAGAAGTCCAAGGCCCGCGCGCGCAAGGCGGTCCGGGAGATCGCGGCCCAGCTCATCCAGCTGTACGCGGCCCGGCAGAACTCGAAGGGTCACGCGTTCGGCCCGGACACGCCCTGGCAGCGCGAGCTGGAGGACGCGTTCCCGTGGACGGAGACCCCCGACCAGCTGTCCGCGATCGACGAGGTCAAGGGCGACATGGAGAAGCAGGTCCCGATGGACAGGCTGATCTGCGGCGACGTCGGGTACGGCAAGACGGAGATCGCGGTGCGCGCCGCGTTCAAGGCGGTCCAGGACGGCAAGCAGGTCGCGGTGCTGGTGCCGACGACGCTGCTCGCCCAGCAGCACTTCAACACGTTCACCGAGCGGATGAGCCAGTTCCCGGTGACGATCAAGCAGCTGTCGCGGTTCCAGACGCCGAAGGAGACCACTCTCGCCCTGGAGGCGCTGGCCAACGGCTCCGCCGACATCGTGATCGGTACCCATCGGCTGTTGTCGCAGTCCACGAAGTTCAAGCAGCTCGGCCTCGTGATCGTGGACGAGGAGCAGCGGTTCGGCGTGGAGCACAAGGAACACCTCAAGGCGCTGCGCACCAACGTCGACGTGCTCGCCATGTCGGCCACCCCGATCCCGCGGACCCTGGAGATGGCGATCACCGGCATCCGGGAGATGTCCACGATCGCCACCCCGCCGGAGGAGCGGCACCCGGTGCTGACCTCGGTCGCGGCGTACGAGGAGAAGACGGTCGCGGCCACGATCCGGCGCGAGCTGCTCCGGGACGGCCAGGTGTTCTACCTGCACAACCGGGTCGAGTCGATCGACCGCACGGCGAAGAAGCTCCGCGAACTCGTCCCCGAGGCCCGGATCGTCACGGCGCACGGCCAGATGGGCGAGGACGCGCTGGAGAAGGTCATGGTCGGCTTCTGGGAGAAGGAGTTCGACGTCCTGATCGCGACCACGATCATCGAGTCGGGCATCGACATCCCGAACGCCAACACCCTGATCGTGGAGCGCGCCGACCTGCTGGGCCTGTCCCAGCTGCACCAGATCCGGGGCCGCGTCGGGCGCGGGCGGGAAAGGGCCTACGCCTATTTCCTGTACCCGCCGGAGAAGCCCCTCACGGAGCACGCCCACGAGCGGCTCGCGACGATCGCGCAGCACACCGAGCTCGGGGCCGGCATGTTCGTGGCGATGAAGGACCTGGAGATCCGGGGCGCCGGCAACCTGCTCGGCGGGGAGCAGTCCGGGCACATCGAGGGCGTCGGTTTCGACCTGTACATCCGGATGGTCGGCGAGGCGGTCGCGTCGTTCAAGGGCGCCACGGGCGAGGAGGAGCCGGCCGACGTCAAGGTCGACCTGCCGGTGGACGCGCACATCCCGCACGACTACATCGCGGCCGAGCGGCTCCGCCTGGAGATGTACCGCAAGCTGGCCGAGGTGCGCGACCTGCCCGGCCTGGAGGCGGTCACCGCCGAGCTCCGCGACCGGTACGGCAACCCGCCGGAGCCCGTCGCGAACCTGATCGAGGTGGCGGGGCTGCGGCTCGCCGCCCGCGAGTACGGGCTCTCCGACATTTCGGTACAGGGTAAATTTGTCCGGTTCGGTCCTCTTGCTCTGCCCGACTCCAAGCAGCTGCGCCTCAAGCGCCTCTACCCGGAGGCCGTGTACAAGCAGGCGGCGGACACCATCTCCCTGCCCAGGCCCTCGACCCGCCGGGTGGGCGGCGAACCGCTCCGGGACGTGCCGCTGATGCGGTGGTGCCGGGAGTTCCTGTCCAGCCTGCTCGACTAGGGTCCGCGCCCGACTGGCATCATGCAGGGGACCATCTCCGCTCTGGGAGGAGCGCACGTGAACCGTCGCCGGGTACTCGCCGTCGTCACCATCGCCGTCGTCGGGGCCGTCGCGCTGACCGGGTGCCAGCAGGCCCCGGACACCGCCGCCTACGTCGGCAAGGACAAGCTGACGATCAAGCAGGTCGACGGGATGGTCAAGGAGTACGCCGAGCACCACCCGGCCAACGAGGGCAAGGCCGGCGAGGCCCAGCTGCGCAACCAGATCGTCAGCTCGTGGCTGATCGCCGAGCTGGGCAAGACCCTGGTCGCCGACGGCAAGCTCGACAAGCCCGTCGTGGACGTGGCCGCCGCCGCGAAGCGCTTCGAGTTGGGCGAGAACGGCACGCTGGCCCGGGTGATCGCCGAGTCCACCGCGTACCGGGCGTCGCTCGCCAAGGCCAAGCCCGTCCAGCCGACCGAGGCGGACTACGAGGCCGTGCTCGCCGAGGCCGTCAGGATGCAGGTCGTCCCGCCCGCGACGAAGGTCGCCGAGCTGCGCCAGTCGCTGCCGGCCGCCACCCTCGCGCCGGCCATCGCCATCCGGGACCTGCTGGTCGGGGCCCAGGCCAAGCACACCACCGAGGTCAACCCCAAGTTCGGCCCCATCGTGTACGGGGTGCTGGAGCTCCAGGGCGGCGGCAGCCTCGTCCAGGTGCCCCTCGGCTCGGGCCAGGCCGCGGTGACCGACCTCCCGTCGTCCGACCCCAACCTGCTGCGCTAGCCGATGACCCGCCGGATCGTTCTGCTCGTCACCTCGCCCCGGCTGCCGGCCGGCCTGCTGACCGCCGAGGCGTGGGACCTGGTCCGCGCGTACCCGGTGTTCGCCGGCCAGGAGTCGGAGCAGACCCACGCGCTCCGGCACGCCGGGGCCAAGATCACGGTCGGCGAGCCGGACGTCGACGCCCTGCTCGCCCTCGACGGCACGTTCGTCTGGCTGGCGGGGCCCACCGGTGACGGCGACTTCGCCCGCGCCCTCGGCCGTAAGCTGCTCCTCCAGCCCGACCAGGCCACCCTGGAGCTGTGCTACGGCTCCTGGGACCCGCCGGGCGCCCGGCTGCTCGACGCCGTCGCGGTCACCGACCGGCTGCGGGTCGAGGACCTGTGGCGGCAGCAGCAGACCCACGCGAGCGTCGCGAAGTACCTGCTGGAGGAGGCCCGCGAGGCCTTCGACGCCATCGAGGCCGGCGACATGCGGTCCCTCCGCGACGAACTGGGCGACGTGCTGCTCCAGGTGCTGCTGCACGCCCGGCTCGGCGAGGAGCTGCCCGAGGACGAGCGGTTCACGGTCGACGACGTGGCCGGCGACTTCGTGGACAAGATGGTCCGGCGCAACCCGCACGTGTTCGCAGGGGTCACGGTGACCGGCCTCGAGGACATCATCGCGAACTGGCACCTGATCAAGTACGCCGAGCGGAATCCGCCGCCGGCCGACTGAATGTCGGCCCGGGTGCAACCTTTCGCCGTCCCGGCGCGTCCGTGGAGTGTGCGAAAAACTCGGGGACCGGCGTGGGCCTGGACATGTGTGGTCCTCGGCAGCGTTCTCGTCCTGCTCAGCGCGGGTGCGCTCGTCATCGGCCACACCGCCCAGCGCCGGATCGAGGGCTCCGTGCACACCGCGGACCTGTTCGGCCGGCAGCCCGAGCTGACCACCGACCGCAGCGGCAAGGCCGGCATCACCGGCCCGTTGAACATCCTGCTCGTCGGCATCGACCCGCGCCCGGAGAACCCGGAGGAGGCCCCGCGCGGCGACTCCGTGCTGATCCTGCACGTCCCCCGGGAACTCGACCGGGCCTACCTGTTCTCGCTGCCCCGGGACCTGCTGCTCGACATCCCGGCGTGGGAGCGGGCCCAGTTCACCGGCAGCCGGTACGACAAGCTGACCCACGCGATGATGTACGGCAGCCGCCGGGAGGGCGCGCCCGCCGACGTGGCCAGCGGGTTCGGCCTGCTGGCCCGCACGGTCTCGGACTACACCGGGATCCGGAGCTTCGACGCCGGGGCCGTGATCAACTTCGCCGGGTTCCAGAAGGTCGTCGAGGAGCTGGGCGGCGTGGACATGTACATCGACCAGCGCGTCGAGTCGATCCACCTGACCCCGGACGGCGAACCCCGGTACCGGATCCCGGGCGACCCGCCCCGCCGGGTGTACGAGCCGGGCCAGCGCCACCTGTCCGCCTCCGAGGCCCTGGACTACGTCCGCCAGCGCTACATCGAGGGCGGCGACTACAGCCGGCAGCGCCACCAGCAGCAGTTCATCCGGGCCATGGTCAGCCAGGCGACGAGCCGGTCCGTGCTCACCAGCCCGGGGAAGCTCGACGCGGTGGTCGGCGCGGCCGGCGACGCGCTCACCTTCGACGGCCGGGGCTCCTCGATCCTCGACTTCGCCCTCGCGCTGCGCGGCATCGGCCAGGACAGAATGACGCTGATCCGACTTCCGGGGCACAACATCGGCACCGGCGGCGGCTACCAGGGCGAGGAGCTGGAACCCGTCGCGAAGGAGTTCTTCGCGGCCGTCGCCGCCGACGAGGTGGACGCGTTTCTGACCCACCATCTGGAGCTGGTGAACCGGTAGGGTCTTCGCATGCCTCAGGAATTCCCAGTCCTCGCCGGGCGGATCGTGGACGCCCTGCTGCAGTCCGACCCGGTCACCGCGTTCTACGCGGGCGACCACCGGCTCGACGACCGGCTGCCGGACTTCTCGCCCGGCGGGGTCGCCGCGCGCACCGCGATGCTGCACGACGCGGCCAACGCCCTGGCCCAGGTCGACGCCGACGTGCTCGACCCCGAGGACCTCGTCGACCACGCCCAGCTGAGCACCGCCGTCGACCGGCGGCTGTTCGACCTCACCGAGGTGCGGGTGCACGAGTGGGACCCGCTGGCGCACAACCCCGGCGTCCTGATCCACGGCCTGCTGTTCAGCGAGTTCGCGCCCGCCGCCGACCGGCTGGAGGTGCTGGCCGCGCGGCTCGGCGCCGTGCCGGACGCGCTGGCCACCGCCCGGGAGACCCTGCGGGACTGCCCGACCGTGCACCTGGAGACGGCGATCGGCCAGTTCGCCGGGGTCGCGGCCCTGGTGCGCGACGAGCTGCCGGCCTTCGCGGCCCAGGCGCCCGGGGTCGCCGTGGACAAGGCCCGCGACGACGCGCTGGCGGCGCTGGCGGAGTTCGACGGCTGGCTGCGCGCGGCCGTGCAGGAGCCCGGGCGCGACCCCCGGCTCGGCCGCCGGCTGTGGGAGGGCAAGCTCTGGTACACGCTGGACACCGAGCTCACCGCCAGCCAGCTGCTGGACCGGGCGATGACGGCGCTGGACGACGCGACCGCGCAGCTCGTGGACCTGTGCGGTGGCGTGCCCGTCCGGGAGGCCCTCGACGCCCTCGGCGCGGACCGGCCCGACAACACCACCATCCTGGAGCTGTCCCGGCGGTTCACGGCCGAGGCGACCGACTTCTGCCGCGAGCGCGACCTGGTGACCCTCGTGGACGACGCGCTCGTGATCGAGGAGATGCCGGAGTTCGCGCGCGGCGTCGCCGTGGCGTACTGCATGCCCGTCGGCGCCTTCGAGACCGCCGACCTGCCGACCACGTTCGCGATCTCGCCCGCGCCGAAGAGCTGGTCGCCGGAGCGGGTCGAGTCGTTCTACCGCGAGTACAACAACCACATGCTGCGCAACCTCGCCGTGCACGAGGCCATGCCGGGGCACTACCTCCAGCTCGCGCACAGCCGGCGGTTCCAGGGCTCCAGCGCCGCGCGGGCCCTGTGCCGGTCGGGCGTGTTCACCGAGGGCTGGGCCGTCTACACCGAGGAGCTGATGGCCGACGCCGGCTGGGGCGGGCACCCGGTGAAGCTCATGCAGCTCAAGATGCAGCTCCGGATGGCGATCAACGCGGTGCTCGACCAGCTGGTGCACTGCGAGGACCTGTCCGAGGCGGAGGGCATGGCCCTGATGCTGGAGCGGGGCTTCCAGGAGGAGGGTGAGGCGGCCGGCAAGTGGCGGCGGGCACTGCTCACGTCCACCCAGCTGTCGACCTACTTCGTCGGGTACACCGAGATGGCCTCGATCGCGGCGGCGCGCCCGGAGGGGACGTCGGTGCGGGCGTGGCACGACGCGATGCTCGGGCACGGGAGCCCGGCGCCCCGGCACCTGCGGAACCTGCTGGGCGTCTGACGCCGGACCGGACACGGTGCCGGGCGCGGGCCCGTCGGCCGCCCGGGGCCGGCCTCGTGTGCCGGGCGGGCCCGGCCTCGGATGGCGGCCGCCCGGGCCCGGTCAGGGGCGGGCGGCGTCCAACATCCAGCGGGCCAGGGAGTACTCCGGCGGCACGGCCTCCGGCAGGTCCGCCACGTCGAACCACTCGGCCGCCGTCAGCTCCACCCCGTCCACGGTCGGCTCGCCCGCCACCCATTCGGCGGTGAACCCGACGAGCAGCGTGCCCGGCCCGGACAGCGTCCACGGCTGGCTGTCGACGTAGGTCAGGTCGCCGATCTCGACGCCGACCTCCTCCCACACCTCGCGGCGGGCGGCCTCCTCCAGCGTCTCGCCGTACTCGACGTAGCCGGCGACGAGCGCCCACATGTCGCTGTGCGCGTAGGAGTGCCGGGCGAGCAGGACGCGGTCGCCGCGCCGGATCAGGACCAGGACGACGGGGCACGGGGCCATCGGGACGAGCAGGCCGCACGCGGTGCACCGGGGCCACGGGTACGGCGGTTCGTAGCCGAGTTCGGCGCGGCAGGCCCCGCAGTACCGGTGGGTGCGCCGCCACGCGACGAGCTGCTGGGCGCGGCCGGCCAGGGACAGGGTGGCCCGGTCGAGGCGCTGGGCGAGCTCTGGCCAGCGGAGGGTGGCCACGGGGCTCTCGGCGGCCCAGGCGGACAGGCCGTCGAACTCGCCGACGTAGAGCAGTTCCGCGAACGGGTCGGTGACCGTGGTGGGCATGCCGAGCCGGTCCCCGGCCACGGGCAGCAGCCAGTCGCCGACGTGCGGGGTGAGGTCGCCGACGGTGCCGGGCACGAGCCGCGCCGAGGGCGGACCGGGCGGCCGGGTGGTCACGAGGTGGCGAACGCGTCGGCGGTGACCGACTCGGCGTACCTGGTGAGAATGATGTCGATCTTCACGCCGTCGACCTCGCCCACGAACGAGCCGAGCACGCCCTGGTCGGTGACGCAGGCGTCGAGGGTCCCGATCGTCAGGCACAGCGCGTGCTGGCCGGCGATGGTCCGGTCGTGCGAGGTGAGCGCGCCCCGGTCGGTGAGCGAGGCGGAGCTGATCTGGCGCAGGGCGTCGGCCGCCGTCAGGAAGCCGGGGATGGCCACCGGGACGCCGGCCGCCGGGGTGGGGGCGGGCTTGCCGCAGGTGGTGGCCTCGCAGGTGGTGAAGCCCTCGGGCGCGATCACGATCCGACCACCGAGATGGGTGTACGCGGTCCGCAACGGCTTCTGGGCCTGCGCGACGGACACCGCCCCACCGTCGGCGACCCGGTACTCCGCCGTGTATGTCCGCTTCGTCGCCTGGTCGAGCTGGGCGGCGAACGAGTTGATCAACCTGGCCGGGTCGGTGGGGCCGGCCTCCGCCGCCCGCGTGCACCCCGCGAGGGCCACGAGCGCGAAAAGTATGGCTGCCGAACGACGCATAGACGCCACCCTTCCTGGTGCCGGGAGGCATTGCAAATCGGTTCCGCGCGGGTGGCTACCCTCAGCGATGGGTCTCACAAGGCCTGGGCCGCAGCGGCGCGGCCTCATTCGCCCGACCGGAGGAGTGACACACGTGGCCACGATTGAAGGCATCGCCGCCCGGGAGATCCTGGATTCTCGGGGCAATCCGACCGTCGAGGTAGAGGTACTTCTGGACGACGGCACGTTCTCCCGGGCAGCCGTGCCGTCCGGGGCATCGACAGGAGCGTTCGAGGCATGTGAGCTGCGTGACGGCGATACCGGTCGTTACGGTGGCAAGGGTGTCGAAAACGCCGTGGACAACGTCGCCACGATCGCCGAGGAGCTGATCGGCTTCGACGCGACCGACCAGCGCGCGATCGACCAGAAGATGCTGGACCTCGACGGCACCCCGAACAAGGCGAACCTGGGCGCGAACGCGATCCTCGGCATCTCCCTCGCGGTCGCCAAGGCCGCCGCGGACTCCGCCGGACTGCCGCTGTTCCGTTACCTGGGCGGCCCGAACGCGCACCTGCTGCCGGTCCCGATGCTGAACATCCTCAACGGCGGTTCGCACGCCGACAGCAACGTGGACGTCCAGGAGTTCATGATCGCTCCGATCGGCGCGCCGACCTTCAAGGAGGCCCTGCGCTCCGGCGTCGAGGTCTACCACGCGCTGAAGGCCGTGCTGAAGAAGAAGGGCCTGTCCACGGGCCTGGGCGACGAGGGCGGCTTCGCCCCGAACCTGCCGACGAACGCCGCCGCCCTGGACCTGATCGCGGAGGCCGTCGGCAACGCCGGCTACACGCTGGGTACGGACATCGCGCTCGCCCTGGACGTGGCGGCCACCGAGTTCCACAAGGACGGCGCGTACACGTTCGAGGGCCAGCAGAAGTCGGCCGACGACATGGCCAAGTACTACGCCGGCCTGCTCGACAGCTACCCGATCGTGTCGATCGAGGACCCGCTGGACGAGGACGACTGGGCCGGCTGGCAGGCGCTGACCACCCTGATCGGCGACCGTACCCAGCTGGTGGGCGACGACCTGTTCGTCACCAACCCGGAGCGGATCGCCCGGGGGATCGCCGAGAAGACCGCCAACGCGGTCCTCGTCAAGGTCAACCAGATCGGTTCGCTCACCGAGACGCTGGACGCCGTGGACCTGGCGCACCGGGCCGGGTTCCGCACCATGATGAGCCACCGGTCCGGCGAGACCGAGGACACCACGATCGCGGACCTGGCCGTCGCGCTCGGCTGTGGCCAGATCAAGACCGGCGCCCCGGCGCGGTCGGAGCGGGTCGCGAAGTACAACCAGCTGCTCCGGATCGAGGAGGAGCTGGACTCGGCGGCGCGTTACGCGGGCGCCTCCGCGTTCCCGCGTATGCGAGGCTAGAAGGGATACCCGTGCCCGGGATCGCGACGCGACGTGTCGGAGCGGTCCCGGGCACGGACCCCACCCCCTTGAGGAGTGTCGTGAGCCGCACCCCTGGCCGGCAGGGTCCGGGCCGTCGGACCGCCCGGTCCGGCTCCCGCCCCGCCGCGGCGCGCCGCCCGGCCGCCCCCGGAGCCGCCCAACGCACCCGGCCGCCCCGGCAGCGCAAGTTCACCGGCCGCGCGGCCATCCTGGGCATCCTGCTGGCCACCCTGGTCCTGGCGTACGCGTACCCGGTGCGCACCTATCTCACCCAGAACGCCGAGATGGCCCGCGTCGAGGACCAGTTGCAGGCGCAGCAGACCCGGATTGACAAGCTGTCCCTGCAGCGCAAGAAGTGGGACGACCCGCAGTACTTCGCACAGCAGGCCCGCGAGCGGCTCCAGCTGGTGCTGCCCGGCGACACCGCCTACCGGGTGACCGACACGGTGGCCGGGGGCGCGCCGGACGGCGACGGCTCCAACCGGGGCAAGGCGGCGAGTGAGGGCCCCTGGTACGGGAAGCTATGGTCGAGTACCAAGGCAGCCGACAAACCCAGACGAAAGTAGAAGAATGGTCAGCGAGCAGGACCTGGCGGCGGTCGCCGCGCAGCTCGGTCGCGAACCCCGGGGCACCCGGGCCGTCGCGCACCGCTGCCCGTGCGGCAACCCCGACGTCGTGGAGACGTCGCCGAGGCTCCCCGACGGCACCCCGTTCCCGACCACGTTCTACCTGACGTGCCCGAAGGCCACGGCCGGGGCGAGCACCCTGGAGTCCGAGGGGCTGATGAAGGACCAGCAGGCCCGGCTCGCCGAGGATCCGGAGCTGGCCGCGTGGTACGAGCGGGCGCACCAGGACTACCTGGCCCGCCGCGAGGCCATCGAACACGTCCCGGAGGTCGCCGGCATCTCGGCCGGCGGGATGCCCGAGCGGGTCAAGTGCCTGCACGTGCACCTCGGGCACGCGCTCGCCGCCGGGCGGGGCGTGAACCCGTTCGGGGACGAGGTCCGCGACCGGCTGGGCGAGTGGTGGGCAGCGGGCCCGTGTGTCACCGCCGCCGCCGAGTCCGCCCCGGGCACGCATCCCGCGCCCACCGCCCCCGGCACCGACGCCGCGCACCTCGCCGCCGCCGAGCGCTACCGGCACGGCCCGGCGTGACCCGCCGCGTCGCCGCGATCGACTGCGGCACCAACTCCGTCCGGCTGCTGGTCGCCGACACCGACGGCGAGACCCTGACCGCGCTGCGCCGCGAGATGCGGATCGTCCGGCTCGGCGAGGGCGTCGACCGGACCGGGCGGCTGTCCGAGGCCGCGATCGAGCGCACCCGGCTGGCCCTGCTGGAGTACGCGGCGACGATCGCCGAGCTCGGGGCCGAGCAGATCCGGATGTGCGCGACCAGCGCCTCGCGGGACGCCACCAACGCCGCCGACTTCACGGCCATGGTCCGGGCCACGATCGGGGTCGAGCCCGAGGTGGTCAGTGGCGACGAGGAGGCCCGGCTGTCGTTCACCGGCGCGGCCAGGGGGCTCGCGGCCGAGCCGCCGTTCCTGGTGGTCGACATCGGCGGCGGCTCCACCGAGTTCGTGGTCGGCAGCGGCGACGTCGAGGCCGCGATCAGCGTGGACATCGGCTGCGTCCGGATGACCGAGCGGCACCTGCACAGCGACCCGCCGGGCACCCCCGAGCTGGCCGCCGCGCTGGTGGACATCACGGCCGCCGTCGACCGGGGCCTCGCGGCCGTGGGCGGGGGCCGGGGCGCGACGCTGGTCGGCCTGGCCGGGTCCGTCACGACCGTCGCGGCGATCAGTCTCGACCTCGACGGGTACGACCCGGAGCGGCTGCACCACGCCGTCATCCCCTACGCCGAGGTCGCCCGGATCGCCGGCGAGCTCGCGGCGGCCGACCACGACGAGCGGCTTGCCATCCCGGTGATGCACCCGGGCCGGGCAGACGTGATCGTGGCCGGCGCGCTGATCCTGCGGACCATCATGGAGCGCACCGGGGCCACGTCGGTGATCACGTCGGAGTCCGACATCCTCGACGGCATCGTGTGGTCGATGGCCTGACGGGCGGGTCAGCCCGTCAGGGGCCTGCCGTGCTCCAGGTACACCGTGGTGCCCGCCGCCCGGGCGTCCAGCGCGGCGAGGACCCGGGGCAGCAGCCTGCGGCCCAGGTACCCGTCGAGGTCGTCCCGCGCGACATGGCGGTGCTCCGACAGCTCCTCCGCCTGGAGCCGCAGCACCGCACCGGCCGGCAGCTCCCCGCCGTCGAACACGAACATGACCCGGTTGCCGGTCCGGCGCTTCGGCGACCAGTCGACCACGAGCGGGCCGCGCAACGGCAGGTCCAGCCCGAGCTCCTCCCGGACCTCCCGCACGCAGCCCTCCAGCGGGCTCTCGCCCTCGTCCACGTACCCGCCCGGCAGGTCCCACCCGGACTTGTACGTCGGCTTCACGAGCAGCACCCGCCCGTCGGCGTCGCTGATCAGTGCGCCGGCGGCCAACAGAGCCTGAGCGGGTTCGATCTCCACGACACGAGACAGTACAGAGCGCAACTTGTTACGGCGCCGTGCCTCACTCTCCTGGCGGGGTGGGCTTAGGGTGACCACGTGGACATCGCGCGGTGGCTCTGGCGCTGGGGGCCGCTGGTGGTCGTGGTCGCGTTGCTCGGCGCGGTGGCGGCAGCAGCGGCCCGTACGGGTGTGCAGGCGACGAAGCTGCCCCCGCTGACCCGACCCTCCGCCCGCCCGTCCCACACCCCGGTCGACGACGGCACCCTCCCGCCCGACGGCAACGGGGCGGGCTCGGGCGGGGACACCGCCGGCGGCCTGCCGGACTGGGTGTGGATGACCGTGCTGGGCCTGGTCGCCGCGATCCTCGTCTCGGTCGTGGTCGCCGTGCTGTGGACGGTCGTGAAGGACAACGTCCGGATCCGGGTCCGGCCGTACACGGCGCTGAACCCGGTCGCCGCCACGCCCGAGGCGCGGGCCGAGGAGGTCCGGGCGGCGGTGCAGGCCGGGCTGGACGCGCTCGACGACCTGGGCGACCCGCGACGCGCCGTGATCGCCTGCTGGCTGGGCCTGGAGGCCGCCGCCGCCGAGGTGGGCACGATCCGGCAGACCGGGGACACCCCCACGGAACTGGTGGGCCGGCTCCTCGCCGAGCACCACGTGACCGGCGGCGTACTGGGCGACTTCGTGGAGCTGTACCGGCTGGCCCGCTACGCCCCGCACGTCGTCGACGAGGACATGCGGCTGCGCGCCCGGGCCGCCCTCGCCCAGCTGCACGACGAGCTGAGCCGGGAGGTGGCGGCGTGAGCGTCGGCATCGACGACCTGTTCAGTTCGGAGCCGGAGCCCGCGCCGGTCCGCCGACGGAAGGCCCGCCTGACCCCGCTGGGGGCCGCGCTGCGGGTCGTACTCGTCACGGCGGTCCTCTCGGGGTTCTCCTGGCTGGTGATCGCCTCGACGGGCTTCACGCTGCCGTACCCGCTGCTGTTCGTGTTCCTCCTGGCCATCGTGGTCAGCTGGCGGCTGGCCGGCGCGCTGCGCCCGGCCCCGTTCCCGAGGTACCGGCCGACGCCGCACGGCGAGTCGGGCTTCCGGACCGTGGACAAGCCCTTCGCCGACGCCAAGCGCTGGGTGGACCGCCTCGACTGGGTGCGCGGCGACGGCGAACAGTTCAACCGGGCCCTGCTGCCGGCGTTCGCGGCGCTGGCCGACGAGCGGCTGCGGCTGCGGCACGGCATCACCCGGGCCACCCACCCGGCGCGGGCCGACGAACTGCTCGGCCCGCGACTAGTCGACTTCCTGGACTCCCCGAAGCGGCGGGCACCGGGCCACGCTCAGCTGTCGGAGCTGGTGAAACTGTTGGAGGAGCTATGAACCTGCCCCCGCACGAGGTCAGCCGGCTGGCCAAGGCTGTCCTGGACCGGGTCGGCACGGTGGTCGTCGGCAAGCGCGACTCGCTGGAGCTGGTGCTGGCCGGCATCCTGGCCGGCGGGCACGTGCTGCTGGAGGACCTGCCGGGGCTGGGCAAGACGCTCACGGCCCGGACGATGGCGCAGGCGCTGGGCATCGAGTTCCGCCGGCTCCAGTTCACCCCGGACCTGCTGCCCGCCGACGTGACGGGCTCCTTCCTGTACGACCAGCGGACCCACGACTTCACGTTCCGCCCCGGCCCGGTGTTCACGAACCTGCTGCTCGCCGACGAGATCAACCGGACGCCCCCGAAGACCCAGGCGGCGCTGCTGGAGGCCATGCAGGAGAAGCAGGTGTCCGTCGAGGGCACCACGTACCGGCTGGCGGCCCCGTTCCACGTGCTGGCCACGGCGAACCCGATCGAGCACGAGGGCACGTACCCGCTCCCGGAGGCCCAGCTCGACCGGTTCATGCTCCGGGTGTCCTTCGGCTACCCGACCGCCGAGGAGGAGCTGGACGTGCTGAACCGTCGCATGGTCCGGCACCGCGAGGAGGCCGTGGTCGAGCCGGTGGTGGACGCGCCGACGCTGCTGGCGATGCAGGAGGCCATCGAGTACGTGACCGTCGAGGAGTCCATCTCCCGCTACGTCGTCGAGCTGGTCGGCGCGACCCGCTCCGACACCCGGGTGCTGGTCGGCGCTTCGCCGCGTGGCTCCCTGGCCCTGCTGCTGCTCGCCCGGGCCCGCGCTGTGCTCGCCGGCCGCGACTACGTGGTGCCCGAGGACGTCAAGGGCGTGGCCGTGGCCGCCCTGTCGCACCGGATCACCCTGCGCCCCGAGATGTGGCTGCGCCGGGTGGACCCGGAGACGGTGGTCCGCGAGGTGGTCGAGGCGGTGCCCACCCCGGCGAGCGGCGCGTTGCCGTCGTACGGGTACGCGACCGAGGAGGTGCCGGTCGGCGAGGCCCGGCAATGGCAGTAGCCCGGCTCTCCGACGACTCGGACTGGGTGCCCACCCGGGCGCTCCGCCGGGCCGTCACCATGACCACGGTGCTGCTGGTCGTCGCCGCGCTGACCAGCCGGTGGGACCTGATCGTGCTGGCCGCGCCGTTCGCGATCGGGGCGGCGGTGTCGCTGCGCAACCGGCCGCGCCAGTTGCCGGACGCGGTGGTGGGCACGAGCGCGCCGTACCTGTCGGAGGGCGGGCAGGCCGAGGTGCGGGTCAGCGTCGCCAACCCCGACCACGCGCCGTACGACCTGGCCGTGATCCGCACCGAACTGTCCCCGTGGCTGCGGGTGGCCAACGGCGACCGGCCGTTCCTGACCCCGGTGCCGGCGTTCGGCGTCGTCGACCTGGACCTGGTCGGGACCGCCGAGCGGTGGGGCCGGCTGCCGGTCGGGCCGCTGGAGGTGCACGCCGTGGCCTGCGACGCGATGTTGCAGAGCCGGCCGATCGTGGCCGAGCCGCTGCTGCTGCGGGTGTTCCCGAAGACGGAGCCGTTCAAGGCGGACGACGCGATGCCCCGGGCCGCCGGCCTGGTGGGCGCGCACCGGTCCCGGCGGTACGGCGACGGCGGCGAGCTGGCCGGCATCCGGCAGTTCTCCCCGGGGGACCGGCTGCGCCGGATCGACTGGCGCACCTCGCTGCGCACCCGGGAACTGCACGTCGCGCACACCCTGTCGGACCGCGACGCCGAGGTGGTGCTGGTCCTCGACGTGCTGCACGAGGCGGAGGCGACGACCAGACCCCGCAGGAACGGCGAGCCGGGTACCCGGGCCTCAGTGCTCGACACCACGGTCCGCGCGGCGGCGGGCATCGCCCAGCACTACCTGTCCTGTGGCGACCGGGTGTCGATGCTGGAGTACGGCGCGCGGACCCGCTGGCTGCGGCCGGGCAGCGGTCGCCGGCACCACCTGGCGGCGCTGGAGTGGCTGCTGGACGTGCACCCGGGCGGCACGGAGTACGACCCGCTGGAGGGCATGTTCAGCCGGCACCTGCGGTCCAGCAACGCGCTGTTCGTGGTGCTGACCCCGCTGCTGGAGGTCCGCAGCGCCGGCCTGCTGGCCCGGCTGGCCCGGGCGGGGCGCTCGGTGGTCGCGGTGGACACCCTGCCGGCGATGCTGCGGCCGGCCTCGTCGAGCGAGTGGGGCGACGTGGGGTACCGGATCTGGCGGCTGGAGCGGGAGAACACGATCGGCCAGCTCCTGGAGCACGGCGTGCCGGTGGTGCCCTGGGCGGGCGCCGGCAGCCTGGACCAGGTGCTGCGGGACATGTCCCAGCTGGCGGCGGCACCACGAGCGGCGGGACTGCGATGACCGCCGGCACCGGGGGCTGGGCCGCGGTGGCCGCCGGCCTCGACAGCGGGCCCGCGATGACCACCGCGCCGAGCGCGACTGCGAAGAAGGCGGCGCGATGAGCAACCTGACCGACCTGGCCCGGACGATCAGCCGGATCGCCCCCGGCCCGCTCCTGCTGCGCGCGATCGTCTTCGCGACCGGGGTGAGCGCCTTCGGGATCGCGTTGCCGGGCACGTTGCTGACCGGGCCGGTGATGATGGCCGGTTCGGTGCTGGCGGCGGTGGTCGCGCTCGCGCCGGGCGGCCCGTTCGTGACCCTGGTGCAGTTGAGCACGGCGGCGCTGTGGTTCATCGGTACGGCGATGGACGGCGGGGGCCGGTCCACGGCGGCGCTGGTGGCCGTCGCGTGTGCCCTGTATCTCCAGCATTCGGCGTGCGCGCTGGCGGCCGCGGTACCCCTCGACGCCGTGGTTCTGCCCGCAGTGCTTTTGAGGTGGTTTGCCCGAACGGTCGCGGTGATGTTGATCACGGCCGTTCTCGGGGTGGTCGTGGTCACGCTCTCCAGTGGTGTCAGCCCCAGCTCCTCACTGGTGTTTCCGCTGCTCGGCGTCGCCGGCGCGATCTTGGCGGCGGCAATATTGGCGTACCTGGCGCTACGGACCCCCCGACGCGGCGCATCATGAGGACATGGCGAAGCGGATTGTCGTAGTCGGGGCCGGCCACGTCGGCCTTTATGCAGCTCTGAGGCTGTCGCGCAAACTCAAGTCCCGCGAGGCGGAGATCATTGTCATCGATCCCCAGCCGCACATGACCTACCAGCCGTTCCTGCCCGAGGCGGCAGCCGGCAACATCTCGCCCCGGCACGCCGTCGTGCCGCTGCGCCGCATCCTCCGGAACAAGTGCACGGTGATCACCGGCCTGGTGACCTCCGTGTCCCACAAGACCAAGACCCTCACCATCCAGCCCCTCGTCGGGCCGGAGTGGGAGACCGGGTTCGACCACATCATCGTGGCCCCCGGGTCGGTGTCCCGGACCCTGCCGATCCCGGGCCTGAAAGAGAACGCGATCGGCTTCAAGACGATCGGTGAGGCGATCTACCTGCGCAACCAGGTCCTCGCCCAGCTCGACATCGCGGCCAGCACCGCGGACCTCGCCACCCGGCGGCGCGCGCTCACCTTCGTCTTCGTCGGCGGCGGCTTCGCCGGCATCGAGGCCCTCGCCGAGATGGCCGACATGGTCGACGACGGCCTGCGCTACTACCCCGAGCTGGAGCGCAAGGACCTCCGATGGGTACTCGTCGAGGCGTCCGAGAAGATCCTCCCCGAGGTCGGCCTGGAACTCGGCGCGTACACCGCCGTGCAGCTCGTCGAGCGCGGCATGGACGTGCGCCTGTCCACCAGGCTGGAGTCCTGCGTCGACGGCAAGGTCGTGCTCTCCGACGGCGAGACCTTCGAGTCCGACACGATCGTGTGGACGGCCGGCGTCAAGCCGCACCCGATGCTCGACTCCACCGACCTGCCCCGCGACGAGCGCAAGCGGGTCACCTGCGACGCGTACCTGCGGGTCGTCGACGGGGACACGCCCCTCGACGGGGTGTGGAGCGCCGGCGACTGCGCCCGGGTGCCCGACCTGTCGATGGCCGAGACCGAGCCGGGCGCGACCTGCGCGCCGAACGCCCAGCACGCGGTCCGGCAGGCCACCCAGCTGGCCGACAACATCACGGCGGTCGTCCGGGGGCGCGAGCCGAAGGAGTACCGGCACAAGTACGCCGGGTCCGTCGCGAGCCTCGGGCTGCACAAGGGTGTCGCGTACCTGTTCGGATTCAAGATCCGCGGGGTGGCGGCCTGGTGGGTGCACCGCACCTACCACATGAGCCGGATCCCGAGCCTGAACCGCAAGGTCCGGGTGGTCGCGGACTGGACCCTGGCGCTGTTCCTCAAGCGCGAGGTCATCGCGCTCGGCCAGCTCCAGGCGCCGAAGCACGAGTGGCGCGAGGACTCGTTCTAGACCCCTTTTTCCGGGTACTGGTGGGCCCCGGTCGTCGCGCGACGACCGGGGCCCTTCCGTGTCCCGGGCCGGGCGCTTTCGGTGTCCCTGAGTCGCGCGACGGTGGCCCTACCTCGCTCGTTCGCGCAGCTCTGGCGATCGAACCCTATGACTCCCGGGTGCTGGTTTGCGCCGATGTGGGCCGTAGAATTCTCGGCTGATTCGGAAGAACCCACTGTTTCGTTCCGCAACCAGACAGGAAGGCCGTCGGGTTACGTCGGCGTCTATTCTGGAACACGGACGCCGGCCCGGTGAGGAGCCGCAGCACATGATGAGTACGACGCCGGAGGGCTCGGGAAGCACCGTGCCCCGCCGCCAGCTCGGCCGCCGCCTGCGCGCCCTGCGCACCGAGCGGGGCCTGCGCGCGGACGAGGTCGCCACCGCGATCGACCTGTCCCGCCAGTCCCTGTGGCGCATGGAGACCGGCGATTCCAGCGTGAAGTACGGCAGGTCGCACATCGAGGCCCTCTGCCGCCTCTACAAGGTGGACGACGCGACCCGCGAGGGTCTGGTCTCGCTGGCAGCCGAAACCAAGAGTAAGGGCTGGTGGAACGCGTATACCGACGTGATGCCGAATGGCTTCGACGTCTACCTGGACCTGGAGGCGGCGGCGTCGAGCCTGTGTTGGTATGAGTCAGTCCTGGTTCCGGGACTTCTCCAGACTCCCGGCTACGCCGAACAGATTCTCTCGACGGTGTCCGGCCGGACAAAGCAGGAGGTTGACCGACGGGTCGAGCTGCGCATGGCGCGGCAGAAGATCATGTCGCGGGCTGAGCCTCGTGCTCCGAAGGTTGAGGTGCGCCTTGACGAGGCGGTTCTCCGGCGGCCGGTTGGGGGCGTCAAGGTCATGGCGGCCCAACTGCGGCACCTCAACGAGATCGCATACCTGCCGAACGTGACGATCAGGGTGGTCCCTTTCGGATTCGGCCTCTATCAGGGAATCAACTCGGGGCCATTCACGATCCTTGGCTTCCCGCAGAGGATGAGCTTGCACGATGAACCATCGACGGTCTATGTCCCCGGCTACACGGGAGAGCTGTATCTTGATCTCCCGATGGAGATCGCTAGCTTCGCCGAAGCGTTCGACGACATCAGCGATCGCGCGCTCAACGAGCGTGACTCGCGGAACCTCATCGCTCGACTAGCGGAGGAGTTTGAGACGTGACGAAAGGCGATCTGACGGGTGGAGTGTGGCGGAAACCTAGTCGCAGCAACCAAAGTGGTCAGTGCGTCGAGGTAGCGCAGGTGCCCGGCCTGACCGGTGTCCGCGACAGCAAGGATGCCGCCGGCCCGGTGCTCGCGTTCGCCCCGGCCGACTGGCGCGCGTTCACCTCGGCCCTGCGCAGGGGCACGATCGAGGCTTAGACCGGCGCACGCCGTCGAGCCTGATGCCGGCCGCCCACGCGCGTGAGCGGCCGGCACCGGTTCAGCGGACCAGGTTCGCCATCCAGGACTCCACATCGGACGCCGAGCGCGGCAGCTGGTCGCTCAGCATCTCGTACCCGTCGGGGGTGATTGCCAGGTCTTCCTCGATCCGGAAGCCCATGCCCCGCAGCTCGGCCGGGATCAGCAGGTCGTCGGGCTGGAAGTAGATGCCCGGCTCGACGGTGAGCACGTGGCCCACCTCCAGCTTCCCGTCCAGGTACTTCGAGGCCCGGGAGCGCGCGCAGTCGTGCACGTCGAGGCCGAGCATGTGCCCGGAGCCGCACAGCGTCCAGCGGCGGTAGATCGTGGACTCGGGGTCCAGGGCCTGCTCGGCGGACACCGGGAGCACGCCCAGGTCCTCCAGGCCGTGCGCCATCACCTTCATGGCGGCCCGGTGGAAGTCGCGGTAGTCGGCGCCGGGGCGGAGTTCGCCGAGGGCGGCGTCGTTGGCGCGGCGGGACAGTTCGTAGACGTCGCGCTGGAGGGGGGTGAAGCGGCCGGAGATCGGGAAGACCCGGGTCACGTCGGCGGTGTAGAGGGAGCGCAGTTCCACCCCGGCGTCGAGGAGCAGCAGGTCGCCGTCGAGGATCGGGCCGTTGTTCTCGATCCAGTGCAGGGTGGTGGCGTGCGAGCCGGCGGCCACGATCGACTGGTAGCCGACGTCGTTGCCCTCGGTGCGGGCCCGCCGCCAGAAGGTGCCCTCCAGGTAGCGTTCGCCGCCGCCGGACTTGGCGAACTCCAGGGCGCGGACCACGTCCTCGAAGCCCCGGGCGGTGGACTCGCAGGCGCGGCGGAGCTCGGCGATCTCCCACTCGTCCTTGACCAGGCGGAGTTCGGCGAGGACGGCCGCGAGTTCGAGGTCGCGGGTGCCGTCGCCGATCGCGGGCACCAGGTGGTCGATGGTGTGGTCGACGCCGCGCAGGACCCGGGCCGGGCCGGTGAGGACCAGCTCGTCGATGTGCCGGGTCTCGACGCCGAGGGTGGTGGCGGACTCGCGCAGGGTGGGGCGGCGGCCGGCCCACAGCTCGCCGTAGCGGCGGTCGGTGAAGAACTCGCCGTCGGAGCGGTTGGAGCGCGGGCGCAGGTAGAGGGTGCCCTCGCCGGACGGTTCGAGCACGTAGACGCCGTCGGAGGTCTGGTCGCCGGTCAGCCACACGTAGGCCGAGTGCGGGCGGAACCGGTGGTCCTGGTCGTTGGAGCGGGCGATCATCCGGCCGGCAGGCACGATCACCCGCTCGCCGGGGAAGGCCGCCGCGAGCCGCTTGCGCCGGGCCTCGGCCCAGGGCGCCTGCTCGTCGGCCTCCGGGGACCGCTCGCTGTCCGCCCAGCCGATTTTCATGAACTCGGTCAGGGCCTCGGTTACCGGCCAGTCGTGACTACCGGTGACGAAATCACTCACGGTTGTACCCTCCACACCCAGACATCGGCGACGCGCTCACCGGGGCCGTACAGCAGGTCCAGTGTCGCCTTCAGCTCGTCGCGATGCACTGTTGGCCCGAGAGTAATACATGATGCATTCCAATGCCCAGCGTCGGCCCGGGCCTGCCGGCGCCCCTCCTCGGTGATCTCCGGCACCGTGCCGGACTTGCGCACCTCGGCGAGCAGGCCGGCGGTCGGTTGCGAGTACACCCCGATGCTGGCGTTGCCGTTCCCGCCGTACGGGCCGATGAAGAAGCCCTCCGGCACCCCGAACGCCGCGTCGGCCGCCGCCGCCCAGCGCAGCGACTCCGGGTCGGTCGGCGTCGGCAGCGGCACCGGGACGAGCACCCCGCCGGTCGGCACGCACGTCCGCCAGTGCCCGGCGGTGAAGAACACGGGCACCGCCGGCCGGCGCACCGTCTCCAGGGGGAGCGGCGCGATCGGCACCAGGGCGATCGCGGCGGCGGCCGGCATCACGTACCGGGCGACGCCCTCCGCCCTCAGCGCCGCGTCGATGGTCAGCGCCAGCACCGCCGCGATGAGGGGCAACAGGTTCAGCGCGAACCGGCTCGGCAGCGCCCCGTCGATCACCGGCAGGCCGTGCAGCAGCTTGTACAGCGCGGGGAAGCCCGTCGCCTCGCCGGCCACGATGACGGTCGGGCCGAGGGACAGCCAGGCCATCACCAGCCCGACGACGACGGCGGAGCGCACCACGGGATGCCGCCACAGGAACGCGACCGAGGCGGCCAGCATGATCAGCAGGGGCACGCCGAGGAAGGTGTTCATCTCCGTCGGGTTCGGGGCGAAGCTGCCGCCGTCCCCGCCGCGACCGGCCCAGGACAGCGGCGAGAACCTGGCGTAGCTGGACAGGTCGGCGGAGAAGAAGTCCGGCGAGAACGGGCCGTTCGGCACGGACTGCGGGCCGCTGAACTCGACCCACAGCGGGTAGGCCAGCAGTGCCACCGACAGGCCCGCCGCCACGCCCAGCCCGATCAGCAGGGGCCGCCACGCCCGCCTGGCCAGGGCCCGGTCGAACAGCGCGTAGGCGGCCGTGAAGAGGGCCAGGGTCAGCGCCGCGAAGAACAGCACCTCCTGGCCGCCGAAGAACTGGGCCACGATCATCAAACCGAGCGCGATCCCGGTACGCACGGGGGTCTGGGCCCGGGTGAGCCGCAGCAGACAGTACACAATGGGGGGTAAGAGCCATTGCATTGTGATATGGGTATGGCTGTTGGACTGCGACATCATCGCCGGGGCGAACCCGCACAGCCCCCCGGCCGCGGCCGCCGCCGCGCGGTGCAGCCCGAAGCCCCGGGCGAACAGCAGATACCAGCCGAACGCGGTGCCCGCCAGATTCCCCGCCACCAGCACCGCGAACGACACCGGCGCCCCGAACGCGAACGTCACCGGGGCCAGCAGCGCCCCCGCCAGCAGGTTCGTCGCGTTGGTCAGCAGGTTGATCCCGTCAGGGCTGTTCATCCGGTCGGTGACCAGGGACAGGTCGCCGAGCCAGATCCGCGAGCCCTGGGCGAGGAACCATTCGATCAGGGTCTGGTCGGCGGGGTTCACCGCCAACGCCCGGGTACTGGGATCTGACCACAACCCTGCGGTCAGAAATGCGGCAATCGCCAAATATCCCATCCCTGCCGCCACATCCAGCGGCCATCTGCGTGTCACGTAGAGCACGTTAACGGAGTAAGCGGGTACCAAGGAGGGGTCAGTTCGGGCTACCGTGGCCCCTAACGGAGCGACCTGACGGGCGCTCTCGCGCCCGGGTGGTGGAATGGCAGACACGGCCGACTTAAAATCGGCTGCCGCAAGGCGTGCGGGTTCGACCCCCGCTCCGGGCACACTCCCTGGCCAAGCCCAGCTACCCTTGGGTACATCCGGCTACCCTTAGAGGTTATGAGGCCAGAGTTGAAGAGTTCCAACGGTGCGTTGGGCCGCGTCGTCGCTGGCGCGGTCAACGATCGCAACAGTTACACCCAGCCGGGCTACCCGGCTCCGTACGGCGCGCCGGGCTACGGCGCTCCCGAGGTCCGCACGATGACCATGGACGACGTCGTCGTCCGCACGGTGATCCTCCTCGCCATCACGGGCGTGTCCGGCGCGGCCAGCTGGCTGCTCCTGCCGCCGTCGATCGGCTGGCCGGTGGCCGCGGGCGCCGCGCTGATCGGTCTCGTCGTCGGCCTGGTGATCTCGTTCAAGCAGGTCACCAACCCGATCGTGATCAGCGTCTACGCGGTGCTCCAGGGCATCTTCCTGGGCGTGTTCAGCCGGGCGTTCGAGTCGTTCTACAACGGCATCGTGCTCCAGGCGGTGATCGCGACGTTCGGCATCTTCTTCGGTATGGCCATGCTCTACAAGTTCAAGGTCATCCGGAACAGCCCGCGGTTCACCAAGGTCGTGGTCGGCGCCCTGTTCGGGCTCGTCGCGCTCATGCTGGTCAACTTCGTCGCCGGCTTCTTCACGGAGAGCGGGATCGGCATCCGGGCCGGCATGACCGGCAAGGTGAGCTGGCTGCCGATCGTGTTCAGCATCGCCGTGATCGTGGTCGGGGCGCTCAGCTTCGTCCTCGACTTCGACATGATCGAGCAGGGCATCCAGCACGGCATGCCGGAGAAGTACGCGTGGGCGATGGGCTTCGGCCTCCTCGTCGGCCTGATCTTCCTGTACATGGAGGTCCTCCGCATGATCAGCTACCTGCGGAGATAGTCAGCACAGAGTGATGGCGGGCCGTGACCTGAGTCACGGCCCGCCCTTTGTTACTAAGGGGTAACCTGTCGCCATGCCTGAAGCTGTCATCGTCGCCACCGCCCGTACGCCGATCGGCCGCGCCCACAAGGGCTCGCTGAAGGACGTCCGCCCCGACGAGCTCGCCGCCACCGCGATCCGGGCCGCCCTCGACAAGGTGCCGGAGCTCGACCCGAACACCATCGACGACCTGTACCTCGGCTGCGGCCTACCCGGCGGCGAGGCCGGCTTCAACATGGGACGCGTCGTCTCGATCCTCCTCGGGTACGACAACCTGCCCGCCGCCACCCTCACCCGGTACTGCGCCTCCTCGCTGCAGACCACCCGGATGGCGCTGCACGCGATCAGGGCCGGCGAGGGCGACGTGTTCATCTCGGCCGGCGTCGAGGCCGTGTCCCGCTACGCGCGCGGCAACTCCGACTGGCTCCCCGACGCGGCCTCCGCGGCCGTCGGCGGCGGCTGGCAGAACCCGAGGTTCGCCCGCGCCAAGGAGCGCTCCGACCTCGCCGCCGCCGGTGGCCAGACCTGGCACGACCCGCGCGCCGACGGCGAACTCCCCGACATCTACCTGTCGATGGGCCAGACCGCCGAGAACCTCGCCCAGCTCAAGGGCGTCACCCGGCGCGATATGGACGAGTTCGGCGTCCGCAGCCAGAACCTCGCCGAGGAAGCCATCAAGAACGGCTTCTGGGCCCGCGAGATCACCCCGGTCACCCTCGCCGACGGCACCGTGGTCAGCACTGACGACGGCCCCCGCGCCGGCGTCACCCTGGAGGCCGTCGAGGGGCTCAAGCCCGTCTTCCGCCCCGACGGCCGGATCACCGCCGGCAACTGCTGCCCGCTGAACGACGGCGCGGCGGCCGTGGTCGTCATGAGCGACGTCCGCGCCCGGGAGCTGGGGCTCACCCCGCTCGCCCGGATCGTGTCCACCGGCGTCACCGGCCTGTCCCCGGAGATCATGGGCCTCGGGCCGGTCGAGGCCACCCGGCAGGCGCTCGCGCGGGCCGGCATGACGGTGTCCGACGTCGACCTGTTCGAGATCAACGAGGCGTTCGCGGCCCAGGTCATCCCGTCGTACCGCGATCTGGGCATCCCGATCGAGAAGCTCAACGTGCAGGGCGGGGCCATCGCGGTCGGGCACCCGTTCGGCATGACCGGGGCGCGGATCACCGGCACCCTGCTCAACTCGCTGAACTGGCACGACAAGTCCATCGGGGTGGAGACGATGTGCGTGGGCGGCGGCCAGGGCATGGCGCTCGTCCTGGAGCGGCTCTCCTAGGTTTTTCCCAGGGCGGCCGGCGGGGAAGTCTCCCACCGGCCGCCCTTCGCCATGGGGCCGGCAGGTGCTGAGATCAGAAAATGCTTCGACGGGTACGCCGGCACCGGGCCGACGAGGACGTGTGGTTCCACTTCGAGCTGGACGACGAGGGCTGGGTGACCCGGCACGTCGAGCTGTTCGGGCCGGACCTGACCCCGCGGGTCGCCGCCTCGATGCGGGAGTGGTTCATTGAGCTTGAGGACGGCGGGATCGACAGCTACCAGCGGCGGTTCGGGGTGCTGGCCGAGGTCGTGTTGTCTCCGGCGGACCTGCTGGACTGGGAGCCGGTCGAGGCCGACGAGTTCGAAAGGTGCTGGTCGCGGGCGAGGTCCCACCTCGGCGCGGTAGCGCACCTTGACGCGGAGGGCCGGGGCCGTGGGGCTGGGCAGGCGGGCTGATGTGCGCCTTGACGCGGAGTGCCGGGGTGGTAGGGCCGGGTAGGTGGGATGCTGCGCTCCATAACGGGACGGGCGCGGCTGACCGGGCCAGCGCGGGATCGTCAGTGTCGGCCCTGCACACCTGGGTGATCGCGCCCCCACGCATGAAGCACTCGCACGCCGATGAGTGGATCCTGGGCCGGCCGAGGTCCGCGATCAGCGCTCCCGCGCTGACGTGCCGACGCGCTGATTCTGTGTCGGCCTCAGGTCCGGGGTGAGCGCTCGCTGAGGGCGGCGTCCACGGCCGGGGCCAGCACGTGCGCCCACAGGCGGTAGCCGTCCGCCGAGGGGTGGTACCCGTCCCAGCACAGGGTCCCCGGGTCCGTCCGGAACAGCACCCCGGTCTCCGCCGCCAGGTCCACGGTCACCCCGCCGGCCTCCCGCACGGCCTCGTCCTGGGCGCGGGCCAACCGCCGCCCCCGCTGGCTGACCAGGGCCCGCAGCGGCTGGGCGATGGCCCGGGCCGCGCCGAGGTCCGGACACGTGCCGACGACCACGGGCACGTCGGCGCGCCGGAGCCGGCGGACCGCCCCGCCGAGCTGGGCGGCCGCGCTGTCGATCCTGCCTGGCCGGACGGCGTCGTGCGAGCCGACCAGGATGACGGCGATGTCGGGCTGCGGGCCGAGGAGGGCGCGGGCGACCTGGGTGGCGAGTTCGGTGGAGCGGGCTCCGGCGACGGCGACGCTGGACAGTTCGACGCGGCGGCCGTCGTCGGCGAGGAGCTGGGCGAGCTGGCCGCCGACGGTGTCGCCGAACCGTTCGACGCCGACACCGGCCGCTGTGGAGTCGCCGAGCAGCACGAGGCGCAGGGGGGTGCCGGAGCGGCCGACGCTGTTGCGGAGGGCGAGGCTGAGCTGGGGGCGCGCGTACCTCCGGCTGCGGGCGATGGCCGCCTCCACCGCGACAAGGCCGACGAGGCCGGCCGCCGCGAGGCCGACGCCCCTGCCGAGCGATCCGAGCTTGGTCCTGGCGGTCACGACGGCTCCTGGGGTAAGGGGGTGGTCATCGGGGGAGTGGTCCTGGTGGGGCCGCGCGGCCGATCCGGTCCAGGCTGGTCGGGGCACCGGAGCGGGGCATCGCCATCGTCGACCTGTTCGCAACCCTGGGGCCGGGCAGTGCTGCGGTCGACCTGTTCGGAACCCGGGGGCCGGGCAGTGCTGCGTTCGACCTGAACGGGATGGCGGAGCGGGGCGGGCGTGCGGGCGAGCCGTGTCGCGCCGCCCGGCCGGCGACCTGTCCACCTCGACGCACAGCCTCCCCGGAGCCCTGCCCGCCGCGTCGGCCATGGACGTCCGCCCCCTGACCGGGAGAGCGGACTCCCACGGGCCGCAGCACGCCGCTTCCCGGGGCAACGTCGCCCGCCGAGCTGAGTCGGGGTCGGAGTTGAGCCGTGTGGCCGGGCTCGCCATGCGACCCGGTCACATGGCTTCCCGGGCCGACGTCGCCCGCCGAGCTGGGCCGGGGTCGGAGTTGGGTCGCCTGGCCGGGGCCGTGACGCGTCCCGGTCATGCCGCTTCCCGGGTCAACGTCACCCGCACGGCCGGCAGCAGGGCGTTGGCCGCCGCCGCGTACCCCGCTGCTGAGGGGTGGTATCTGTCAGCGCTGAACATCTGCTCCGGCGCGGCCAGGAACTCCGGCCCCAACAGGGCCCCGAGCTGCACCGCGTGCCCGCCGACCCCCTCGATGGCCGTGGTCTGCGCGGCGGCGAGCTGGCGGCTGAGGGTGCGGGCGACCCAGCGCAGCGGGGGCTGGATCGGCTGGATGGTGCCCAGGTCGGGGCAGGTGCCGACGACGACCTGCGCGCCGTGCTCGCGGAGGGCCTTCACGGCGGCGGTGAGCAGCGAGACGGCGGTGCCGGGCCGGACGCCGTGGGTGACGTCGTTCCCCCCGATGATCATGACCGCGAGGTCGACCGGCTCGGTGAGCGCGGCCTCGACCTGGGGCGCGAGGTGCCGGCTGTCGGCGCCGACGACGGCCAGGCAGCGGTAGTCGACGGGCTGGCCGAGGGCGGCGGCGATCATCGCGCCCGGGGTCTGGGCCGGGTGGTCGGCGCCGAGGCCCGCGGCGGAGGAGTCGCCGAGCATGACCATCCGGAGGGTGGGGCCGTCGCCGGGGTAGTGGCCGCTGCCGTCCGGCGGCGGGGCGTCGGGGAGGGGGATGACACGTTTGGCCCACTGGACCTGCCCGAACAGCACGCCCGTGAGGAGGGCGCTCGCCAGGCCGAGCCCACCGCCGCCGTATGCGGCCGCCTTCGCGAACCGGTTCATGGGGTGAGGTTATCGCGCCCAGGCGACATTTCCGGGCCGATATCGGGCGGCGCCGGGTAACCGGCATCGCGGACCCTGACCTGGGGCCACCGGTACGCTCGGGGTAACGACTACCGCCCAAGTCAGGAAGGCACGTGACGTGCAGTACTACAACAATGTTGTTGATCTGATAGGCAACACTCCGCTGGTCAAGTTGAACAGCGTGACCGCCGGGATCCAGGCGACGGTGCTCGCCAAGGTGGAGTACTTCAACCCGGGCGGCAGCGTCAAGGACCGCATCGCCAGCCGCATGATCGAGGCTGCCGAGCGGGACGGGCTGCTGAAGCCGGGTGGCACGATCGTGGAGCCGACCTCGGGCAACACCGGTGTGGGTCTGGCCCTGGTCGCGCAGACCAAGGGGTACAAGTGCGTGTTCGTCTGCCCGGACAAGGTCTCCGAGGACAAGATCAACGTGCTGCGCGCGTACGGGGCGGAGGTCGTGGTGTGTCCGACCGCCGTGGCCCCGGAGGACCCGCGCTCGTACTACAACGTGTCCAACCGCCTCGCCACCGAGATCCCGGGCGCGTGGAAGCCTGACCAGTACTCGAACGAGAACAACCCGCGCTCGCACTACGAGACGACCGGTCCGGAGCTGTGGGCCCAGACCGAGGGGCGGATCACGCACTTCGTGGCGGGCGTCGGCACCGGCGGCACGATCTCGGGCACCGGGCGCTACCTGAAGGAGCAGAACCCGAACGTCAGGGTGATCGGCGCGGACCCGGAGGGCTCGGTCTACTCGGGCGGCACCGGTCGGCCGTACCTGGTGGAGGGTGTCGGTGAGGACTTCTGGCCGACCGCCTACGACCAGAACGTCTGCGACGAGATCATCGCGGTGTCCGACAGCGACTCGTTCGACATCACCCGCCGGCTCGCCCGCGAGGAGGGCCTGCTCGTCGGCGGTTCCTGCGGCATGGCCGTGGTGGCCGCGCTGGAAGTCGCCCGCAACGCCGGCCCCGACGACGTGGTCGTGGTGCTGCTGCCCGACAACGGCCGGGGCTACCTGTCGAAGATCTTCAACGACAAGTGGATGGCGCACTACGGCTTCCTGCGCACCGGCGACGCCACGATGACGGTGGCCGACGTGCTGGCCGGCAAGGGCGGCGCGATGCCGGAGATGGTGCACACCCACCCGACCGAGACGGTGCGCGACGCGATCGACATCCTCCGCGAGTACCACATCTCGCAGATGCCGGTCGTCAAGGCCGAGCCGCCGGTCGTCACGGCGGAGGTCGTCGGTTCCGTGGTGGAGCGCGACCTGCTCGACGCCGTGTTCAGCGGCCGGGCGAGCCTGCACGACTCGATCGAGCAGCACATGTCCGCCCCGCTGCCGATGATCGGCGGCGGCGAGCCGGTCGGGGAGGCCGTGAGCCTGCTGGCGAAGGCCGACGCGGCGCTGGTCCTGATCGACGGCAAGCCGCGCGGCGTCGTCACCCGCCAGGACCTCCTGGCCCATCTGACAGACTAAAATCCCCATTTGGGTACTAGCGGTGGCGGGCTCCCGGGCCCGCCACTGTGCTGTCCGGCCCCGGTATTCCACCGGCCATGATGTTCAGGGCACTGCCCGTTCAGCGCCTGAGCCCCGCCTCCACGGCCGCGACGAGCCGCCCGTACGTCTCGTCGAGGCTGTCGGGCAGGCCGAAGCCCCCGGCCAGCTCCAGCGACACGAACCCGTGCAGCATGCTGCGGACGATCCGGGCGGCGTGCACCCGGTCCGAGTCGGGCACCCCGTACGTGGCGAGCAGGGCGAACATCGGGGCCAGGGCGCGCCCGGCGGCCTCGTCGAGCCGGGGGTCGGCGCGCAGGCTGGCGGCGTACCGGCCGGGGTGGGCCACGGCGTACCTCCGGTAGGCGTGGGCGATGGTGGCCAGGTCGGGGGCGTCGGCCAGGGCGTCGGCCAGGTCCAGTACCCCCCGGAGTGCGATCTGGAACTGCAGTTCCGGCAGGCCGTTGACGTGCCGGTACAGCGAGGGGGAACGGACCCCGAGCCGGTCGGCGAGGACGGCGAGGGTGAGGTTGTGCAGCCCGATCTCGTCGGCCAGGTCGGCGGCGGCGGCGATGACGCTCGCGGTGGTCAGGCCGGCCTTGCGCCCGAGCCGGGACTCGGACACCGGGGGGCTCGTGGGCTCAGACACCGGCGAGCTCCCGGATCGCGGCGACGACCTGCGCGGGCGCCTGGGCGTGCGGGTGGTGGCCGGCGCCCTCGACCATGACGAGCCGCCCGCCCAGGGTCTCGGCCACCCAGGAGGCCTCGGCGGCCGGGTCCGGGAAGTCGGGGTCGGCGGTGCCCATCACGACCGTGGTCGGCGCGGTGACCCGGGGGAGGAGGCTCTCGGCCTCGGCGTGCGTCATGTCGCAAATGTAGGCCTTGGCCACCGCGCCCCGGCCGGGCTGGGCCAGGTTCGCGGCGAGCCGGGCGCGCTCCTGGTCGAAGTCGGCGGGCTTCACCCCCGGGTACATCTGGACGTAGTGGCTCTTCCACAGTGCCCCGGCCACACCCGGGATCCGGGCCGCGGCCCTGACCAGCGTCATCGCCAGGCCGCCCTTCGCGTCGCGGACGAACGGGCTGAGCAGCACGATCCCCGCGACCAGCTCGGGAGCGGTGGCCGCCGCGACCACGGCCGCGCCCGCCCCGGAGGAGCAGCCGACGACCAGCGCCGGGCCCGCGCCGAGGTGCCGGATGAGCGCCGGCAGGTCGTGCCCGGTGGGGCCGCTGCCGTACGCCGGCCAGGTCACGCTCGCCTCGCCCATGCCCCGGATGTCGACCGTGACCACCCGGAAACCGGCGGCGACCAGCAGCGGGGTGGTGTGCCGGAACTCCGAGCGCAGCCCGATCATGGCCGGCACGCACACCACGAGGGGGCCTTCGCCCTGGTCATCGTAGGAGAGGCGTCCGTCGGGCAGGTCGAGGAACTTCGTCGTCGTCATAGCTAATGAGCTTAGCTAAGCATGTTAGCAACGTCAAGCCGGGACCAATTTGAAAATCGCACAGCTTGTCCGATGACAGTGAGGCATGGAGAAATAACGTTGTGTCCGGAGGTTCTTCCAGAGGGTCACCACCCGATGGGGGGAGTTAGAAGATGGTCACCGTCGATCTGGCCGAGGAAACTCCGGCGGACGTCACGGACCCTCTGTTATGGCGCGACGCTCAGTTCATGCTCCGACGGCACTCGCGGCCCGACGAGCGCGGACTGTGCGTGTGGTGCGGCCGAGCCTGGTCCTGCGCCCCGCGCCGCCTCGCGGAACGTGCGGCTGCGGCTGCCCGCAAGCCGTGGCGCGAGGCCTGGACGGCCCGGCACGACATCGCCGGCATGCGCGCCCTGCCCGAGTGGCGGAGCGAGGAGCCGGCTGAGGAGAGGGGGCACCTGCCAGCTGTGACCGGAGTGATCACCAGTAGCGGTACCAACAGGCGGGACACGTTCACCGGCAGGGACCGCCGGCCGAGTCCACGCTTCTGACCCGAACCACCCTGTGACGCCGATCGCGCAGCATCGCTCCCCGAACCGCGCGCGACGCCCGACCCGTCGGTTCGCCCAGTCGCTCACCCGAGCGCGGCGCGTCTCCCCCCGACCTCGTGGCGACTCCCACGGCGAGCAGGGTAGAGAGAGCTGGGGCCCGGAGACGTCAGTCTCCGGGCCCCAGCCAGCAGTTCCTGGTTACGCGGCGCCCCACGGGTTGCCCGAGTAGTCGGCGACGCCGTCGGAGTTCGTGTCCACGTTGGCCTTGTCGAACGTGCCGTCGCTGTTCTGGTCCCACGCCTCGACGTCGTGCGTGCCGTCGTGGTCCGTGTCGGCCGCGACGTAGTCGAACTGGCCGTCGCCGTCGGTGTCGGAGGCCTCGTAGTCGGCGACGCCGTCGTGGTTGGTGTCGATGAGGACGTCGCTGGTGCCGTCCGCGTGCTGGTCGTACTGGACGTTGTCCGCGTGGCCGTCGCCGTCGACATCCGCCTCGTAGAACTCCGTGCTCATCTTTCCTCCGTCTGTCCGTGTGATCAACACTGTAGAAGGCCGTGGCAAGATCGCGTATCCACACTTCGTGCCACCCGGGTCAGCCGGTGCGCACCCGGGGATCGAGGACGGAGTACACCAGGTCGGTCGCCAGGTTCACCAGAACCACGAACACCGCCCCGATGAGTACGACGGCCATGATGACCGGCAGGTTCTGCTGGTCGGCGGCGGTCACCGCGAGCCGGCCCAGTCCGTTCATCCCGAACACGGCCTCCGCGATGACGAAACCGCCGAGCGTGCCGCCCAACTGGATGCCCAGCAGGGTGAGGATCGGGCTGAGGCCCGCGCGCAACACGTGCCGCACGCTGATCGTCCTGGACCTCACCCCCTTGGCCCGGGCGGTGCGGACGAAGTCCTCGGGGAGGAGCTCGACCATCTCGCTGCGGGCCAGCCGGGCGAAGATGGCCGCGTTGAGCAGGCCCAGGGTGAGCCACGGCAGGAACATCCCGGCGAACCAGCGGCCCGGGCTGACCATGGGGCTGACGTACTCGGCGCGGGGCAGCCAGCCGAGCTGGTACACGAACACGCCCTGCAGGAGCAGGCCCAGGAAGAAGCTCTGCGTGGACGCGCCGACCAGGGTGAAGCCGATCGAGAACTTGTCGATCCAGCCGCCCTGGCGCAACGCCGACACCACCCCGAGCCCCACGCCGAGCAGGACGGAGACCACCGCGGTCCCCGCCGCCAGGCTCACGGTGATCGGCAGGCCACGGGCCAGGGTGGCCGACACGGGTTCGTTGGTGCGGAAGTTGAGCCCGAAGCACGGCGCGTCGCACCGGATCGCCTCGGGACCCGTGCCCACGGTCCGGCCGACGAACAGCCCCGACATGTAGTGCGAGTACTGGGTCAGCACCGGCTGGTCGAGCTCCAACCAGTGGTTGATGACGGCGATCCGCTCCGGCGGGCACACCCGCGCCCCGCACATGCCGGCGGCGGGATTGGCCGGGCCGAGAAAGAAGAACGCGAACGTGGTCACCGAGATCGCGAACAAGGTGAGCACCGCGGCGAGCAGTCTCTTGATGACGTACCTGATCACAGGTACCCCCTTCGTCGATGTGTACAGACATCGACACCCGGCGGATACCCCCGGTGCCCGGCGAATTCGGATCGTTATCCCGCAGCCGCTGGTCTAGCGTTCGGGGCATGACCCACGAGGACCTGCCGACCTTCGAGTTCGCCTTCCCCGGCCCGCTCCGCGACCAGCTCGTCGCGGCCGTCCTGTCCGGAGCCAAGACCACCACCAGCGGGCTGGTCGTCGACTACGAGACCGAGGGCGACCCGCTGCCCGAGCCGGGCGAGCGCTCCGTGGTCATCGACTCCGACGCCCGGCCCGTCGCGGTGATCGAGCTGACCGAGGTCCGGATCATCCGGGTCGGCGACTGCGACCTGCGGCACGCGGTCGACGAGGGGGAGGGCTTCGAGACGGTCGCCCAGTGGCGGGCGGACCACGAGATCTTCTGGCACAGCGCCGAGGTGCGCGACGCGCTCGGCGACCCGGACTTCACGATCACCGACGACACCCTGATGGTGGCCCAGCGGTTCCGGCTGGTCAGCGTGCTCTAGGCCGAGGGCCGGGTCTGGGCCGGGGTCCGGGTTCGGGTTCGGGTTCGGGCCGGGGGCTGGGGCTCCGCGCGGCCCGGTGCGAGGGTGCCGAGGACGTGGTGCAGCATGTCGCGCTCCAGCGGCACGAGGCGCGCGGTCAGGTCGGCGTCCACGGCCCGGGCGTGCGCCGTGCAGGCGGCCAGCAGGGTGCGGCCCCTGCGGGTCAGGGTCAGGACCTGGCGGCGGCGGTCGCGCGGGTCGCGTACCCGTTGCAGGGCCTTGAGGGTTTCCAGGTGGTCGGCGAGGGCCACGATCAGACTCGGGGCGACGCCGAGGGTCCTGGCGAGGTCCTGTTGGGAGCGGGGCGCGCCGCCGGCCACGGCCGCCATCAGGTCGGCGTGCCGGGGCTTGAGGCCGAGGACCTCGATCCGGGCGGCGAACTGGTCGGTGACGACGGCCGCCAGGGAGCTGAGCCGGAACGCGACCGTGCTGTCCATTCGGACATTCTTCATAAAACTAAACATACAGGGTCTGAATCATTTAGCCCGGTAGGCGGCTCCGGGGCGGGCGCGCACCCGCCCCGGAGCCACCGGTCAGCGGGTGTAGTAGCCGTAGAGGTCAGCGACCACGTGCACCGTGCCCGGGCCGGTGTTGTGGAACCGGACGGCGGTGTCCACGGGTACGACGACCAGGTTCGGCACCGTCTGCCCGGGACCCCAGTTGAGGTTCGACGCGTTCGGACGCGGCCCCTGGTAGCCGGAGTGCACCGTGAGGAAGCCGTGCGCCGTCGGCCCGGTGACGGTCACGTTGAGCACCACCGCGGTGATCGGCCCCGTCCGCCCGGCCAGCCCCCGCAGATCCAACATGATCTCGCCGTTCGGCGGCACGGGCGTGGTGCCGGCCGTGCCGATCCGCTCCCGGGTGTCGAGCAACCGCTGCGGGGCGTGCGCGTGGAAGGCGTCGCCCACGTCCGTCGTGTGGTACCCGACCAGGTCGGCGACCAGGTGCACCGTACCGGCACCGGTGTTGCGGAAGTCCACCTTGCCGTTGACGACCGGGACGACCACCAGGTTCGGCACCGTCAGCCCCGGGGTCCAGTTCAGGGTCGAGGCGTTCGGCAGCGGCCGCCCGTTCGGGTACACCGTCAGGAAGCCTGCGGCGGTCGGCGCGGTGGCGGTCACGTTCAGGGTGACGGCGGTGACGCCCGTGGCCGGCACCCCCGCGCGACCGGTCACCGGCAGGGTCAGGGTGCCGCCGGGGGCCACCGGCGTGGTCGAGTCGACGCCGGTCCGCTCCCGGGTGTCGAGCACCCGGACCGGGTCCTGCGGCACGAACCTGCTGGCCCTGGCCGCCAGGTGGTAGCCGACCAGGTCCGCGACCACGTGCACCGTGCCCGCGCTGGTGTTGACGTACTCCACCCGGCCGTCGCGCACGCCCACCACGACCAGGTTCGCGACCGTCAGGCCCGGCGTCCAGTTGAGATTCGAGGTCGGGCCCTGCGACCCCACGCCGTACGGCCGCACCGTGAGCACCCCGGGGCCGGTCGGCTCCGTGACCGTGACGTTCATCGTGACCGACGTGACCCCGGTGGCCGGCACGCCGTCGCGGTCCGCGACCCGGAGGGCCAGCGTCTCGCCGGGCCCGAGCGGGACGGTCCGCCCGGCACCGGTCCCCGTCCGGGTGTCGAGGACCCGGACCGGCCCGACCGGGACGTACCCGTCACCGGGCTGGATCGTCGCGGACCACTGGGACCGCAGCCCGGCGCCGTCGGTCACCGTCACCGTGACGGTGTGATTGTCGTCGCGGGCCTCCAGGGTGCGCGAGGCGACCGGGCCGGCCTGCGTCACCGTGACGCCCTCGAAATCGAAGGAGTACGAGACGATCGGAGTCCAGCCCGGCGTCGACTGCCCGGCGTCGGCGGTGACCGTCCGGCCGTCCTCCGAGGCGGACAGCGTGAGCCGGGCCGTCGCCGCCCGCACCTGCTCGGTCGCACCCCGGTCGGCGTACGTGACCGGACCGGCGCCGGAGTTCGCGACCCCGGGGTTGTCCTGCCTGCCGCGACCCAGCTGGTCGACGGCCACGTAACCCGGGGCCGCCGAGTTCGCCGAGTCGACGTTCACCGTGGTGCCGGGGGCGTCGAGGTCGTGGGCGCCCTGGCCGGAGACCGCCCGGAACTCCGCGAGGGTGATCATGTCCTCGGACCACAGGTACGGCAGCGCCCCGTCCGTCGCGCGGACCGTGTTGTAGTCGACGGTGGTACCGGAGACCGCCGCCCCGGTCACCGCCATCCCGACGGTGCCCCCGTCACACCCGTCCCCGGAGACGTCCACGACGTTGTTCTGCACCGTGACGCCACGGGGGGCGCCCCAGACGTGGAAGGCGAGCGAGCAGTCACCCGTGAAGGTGTTGTTGGTGATCGAGGTGCCGGATCCCTGGCTCTCGACCCCCAGGAACGGGTACGACGTCGCCAAGAAGGTGTTCGAGGCCACCACGTTGTCGACGGCGCCGGCCTCGATCCTGACCCCCGCCGAGAATCTGCCCCGGAACGTGTTGCCGAGGACGGAGTTCCGCGAGCCGTACACCCGGACGCCGACGTCGACGTTGTAGTAGCCGGCGAACGACGCGCCGGTGACGGTGACCCCGGTCGTCGCCGCGTCCAGGCTGACGGCCCCGGTGGTGTCCCAGTTGCCGGTCGCCTGGACGTCCCTGACCACGGAGTCCGTCACGGCGGTCAGCCGGACCACCTGGGCCCTCTTCGTCAGGGACTCGATGCCGGCCACCGTGATCCTGGTCGAGTTGGCGACCGCGATCGCCGCGCCGCTGTTCGGGATCACGGTCAGCCCTGCGATCTCGACGTCGTGCTGGCCGTCGACCGTGACCCCCGCGCGGTCGCCCGCCACCCGCGCGCCCGGTTCCCTGCCGTCCTCGACGAACCGGACCGGCTTGCCGGGCGTGCCCGACTTCGTGACCCGCAGCGGCTCGTCGTACGCGCCCCTGATGGTCACGGTCGTGTCCGGCCCGGCCGCGGCCACCCCGGCGGCCAGCGTGCAGAACGGCTGGTCGACGGAGCCGCTACCGGTGTCGGAGCAGGGGCGGTGCAGGCCGGTGTTGTCGACGTGGAGGAGCCTGGCGGAATCCGCGCGGGCCGGGCCGCCGGCGGCGACCAGGCTCGTGGCGGTGGCGAGGGCGGCCATGGTGAGGCCGAGAAACTGGTGTCTGCGCACTGCTGGTCCCCGTGGATAGGTGTCTTCCGGATCAGTTTCGTCGGTGGCGCGGCCGTCCTCGATGGACGACCGCGTCACCGAGGGGGTCAGCCCGTGTAGTAGCCGTACAGGTCGGCGACGACGTGGACCGTGCCCGGGCTGCTGTTGAACAACCGGACCGTGTTGGTACCGCTCGGGACGATCACCAGGTTCGGCACGGTCTGCCCCGGACGCCAGTTCAGGTTGGACGCGTTCGGCCGGACCGGCGCCGTGGCCGGGTACACGGTGAGGAACCCGTACCCCGTCGGCTCGGTGACCGTCACGTTGAGGACCACGCCGCTGATCGGGCCCGCGCTGGGGACCAGCCAGTCGACGCTCAGGTCGATGAAGCTGTTCGGTGCGATCGGCTTCGTGCCACTGCTCCCGACCGCCGCCCGGGTGTCCAGCACCCGGGTCGCCGACGCCGTGTGGAACGCGGCGCCGACCCCGGCCGTGTGGTACCCGACCAGGTCGGCGACCACGTGCACCGTGCCCGGGCTGGTGTTGTGGAACGCGACCTTGCCGTTCACGACGGGCACGACTACCAGGTTGGGGACCGTCAGGCCCGGGGTCCAGTTCAGGCTGGACGCGTTGGGGCGGGGCCTCCCGTCCGGGTACACCGTGAGGAAACCGTGGTTCGTCGGCTCGGTGGCTGTCACGTTCAGGGTGACCGCCGTGACGCCCGCCGGCACGGTGCCGACGCCGGCCACCGGCAGGAGGACGGTGCCGCCGGGGGCGACCGGGGTCCTGCCGGGCGTCTCCCTGGTGTCCAGCACCCGGACCGGACCCGTCGGCCTGAACCTGCTGGCGGTCTCGATCGAGTGGTACCCGACCAGGTCCGCCACCACGTGCACCGTGCCGTCGCTGCGGTTCCGGAAGTCCACCACGCCGTTGACGACCTCGACCACGACCAGGTTCGGCACGGTCTGCCCGGCGACCCAGTTCAGGTTGGACGTCGCGTCCCGCGCCCAGCCGCCCTGCCCCTCCACGGTCAGGAAGCCCGAACTGGTCGGCGCCGTGACCGTCACGTTCATGGTCACGGCGGTCACGCCCGTGGTCGGAACGCCGTTGCCGCCCGTGACCCGGAGACTGGCGACGCCGCCCGGGGCGATCGGGGTCGTGGTGCCCACGCCGATCCGCTCCCGGGTGTCGAGGACGCGGACCGGGCCGAGCGGCGAGTAGCCGTCACCCGGCTGGATGGTCACGGACGTCTCCGAGGTCGTACCGCTGACATCGGTCACGACGACGTTCACCCACAGGTTGCTCCGGCGGCCCCAGAACATGTGCGAGTACGTCGGACCGGCCTGGGTGAACTCGTGGCCGTCGTCGAACCGGAACGTGTACGAGGCGATCGCGGCCCAGCCCGGCGTACTCCCGCCGGCGTCGGCCCTGACCGTCGTGCCACCATCCGGAGTGGACAGCGTGAGCTGGGGATTCGGGCCCCGCACGTCCTCGTACGAGCCCCGGTCGCCGTAGCTGATCGGCCCGACACCCGTGTTCGGGGCCCCGGGATTGTCCTGCTGGCCGTGGTTCCAGTAGTCCCGGGCCGGGAACCCCGGGGCCGCGGAGTTGGCCGAGTCGAGGTTCACCGACGGGCTCGTCGAGTCGGAGTCGTGCGCGCCCTGGCCCGAGGCCGCACGGAACGCCGCGAGGGTCAGGACCGGCGTCGTCCACGCGTACGGCCTGGCCCCGGACGCCGCCGTGACCGTGTTGTAGTCGACCGTCGTGCCGGACACGGCGGCGTCGTACACCCCGATGCCCACGGACCTCGACAGGTCGCAGCCGCCCCCCGCCCGGACGGAGACCGCGTTGTTCTGCACCGACACCCCGGACGAGTTCCCGGAGACCCGGACGAGGGTCAGACACGTACCACTCAGACTGTTGTTCGTGATCGCGGTACCGGTGGCGCCCGCGTTGTCGATCGTCACCGTGTCCCGGAGCATGCTGGTGAAACTGCTGGCGGACACCACGTTGCCCGTCGCACCGGCCCCCAGGAGCACGGCCGCCTTCCTGGCCCCGATCACCTGGCTCCGGGTGATCGTGTTCCCCGACCCGAGCACCTGGATGCCGACATCGTTGCCCGGGGAGTTGGTGAACACCCTGGCGGCGGTGACCGTCACGCCGCTGGTCGCCGCGTCCAGGCTGATGCCCGGCGACGAGAGCCCCTCCACCCGGACGTCCCCCAGCGTGGAGTCGGAGACGGACGTGAACTGCACACCCGGCCCGTCCTGCGACGCGACGGAGATGGTGTTCAACGCGATCCGGGTCGAGTTGCTGACCGTGACGGACGGGCCGCTGTGCGCCTCCGTCCGCAGGTGGCGGATCTCGACATCGTGCTGACCGTCGACCGTGACACCGGCACGCGGGCCGATCAGCCGGCCGGCCCCCCAGATCCGGAACGGCGCTCCTGGGGTACCCGACCGCGTCACCGTGAGCCGCTCGTCGAACGTACCCTCGATCACGAGTTCCCTGCTCCCGGCGGCCCTGGCCATCCCGGCGGCGATGGTGCACACCGGGAACTGGGTGGAGCCGTCGTTGTCGTCGGAGCACGCGAAGTATCCGGTGTTGTCGACGTGGACCACTTCGGGGGCGGCGGCGGCCGGGGTGGCGGTGGCGGTGAGGCCGGTGGCGGTGGCGAGGGTGGCCATGGCTAGGCCGAGGAGGTGGTGTTTGCGCACTGCGTGGTCCCCGTGAATGGTGAGAGGTGTGTAGCGCCCACCATTGTTGATCAGGCCGCCGGACCTGTCGATACCGCAACGGACCGGTGTCGAGCTGTCTCTGGCACGATCTGCCCAGGTCAGGCCTGGTTCATCCGCACCCCGTGGATCCGGCTCCGGGGCTGACGGCGCGGCCGGGTGCCGGCGAGCTGATCGGATCACCGAATGGCGGGGTTCTAGATTCGCTTGGCGCGTTGGTACACGGCGATGGTGACTACACAACTCTTGCGGGAATTCAGGTCCTCCACCAGGATGGTGCCCACATTCCGGCCCCTGCTGGGAGTAACGGAAATGTCGAAGTAGGGTTTCGGGCCCGGCGCACGCTCCAGGCGAACCCATGCCGCCTTCGTGCTCACTCTCCAGTTTCCGCTGTCCCCGTAGATGAAGACCCGTTTCTTTGGTGGCTTTCTTCCCGGCTCGACCTGGCCCAGATTGATGTGGGGTTCCGACACGGAAATACTGGTCCGGCTCGGTGGAGAAGCTCGCACGGCGGCGCGACGCTGCTGCGGGCGGGCGGCCGCGACAGGCCGGGCCGATGGGGCGCGCGCTGGCCTGTGCTGGCGGGATGGCGTGGGCGGGCGGCTGGGTTGATGGGATTTTCGGGGGCGGTTCGGCGAATGCGCTTTCGGCGCTCCGCCGAAGGTGACGAGTGTCAGCACAGCCCCCACGGCAGTGGCGATCTTGCTGGCGGATTCTGTTCCCGCCGGCCCCAGAAGGGCGACTGCCGCCGCGCAAATGGTGAACAGTGTCAGCGTGGGCAGAGCGATCTTTCGGGTATCGCCTTGAGGCATAGGCTCATGATGTCAGTCGATATTGGAGCGCACATCTGGCCGTACGTCCATCAATCGAAGCCTACCGGCTGGTGATTCTGACTTGTCGTGGATATCAATTGCCGTAAATTTCCAAGGTCGATCGCGGTATTCCATCGCCGAATGATGCAGGCCGCAGTCGTGGACGAGCCGATTGGCCGTGGCCCCGCAGCAGTGGGTGGTCACGCGCGGCCTAAAGAAAGGCCCGACACGCGAAGGGCGGCTGAAACACCAGCGCGTGGTGTTCCAGCCGCCCTCGGGTGCGCGTGACCCGTAGGTCAGCCGGTCTTGGCGACCCCGATCGGGCAGCTCAGGCCGTTGGGGCCGTGGTTGCAGTAGCCGCCGGGGTTCTTGGCGTCCGAGAGGTACTGCTGGTGGGAGTGGTGCACGGAATCCCATATCTGTTTGAGAGGTTCGAGCTACACCCGCCATACGGGCCGGAGTAGGTCCGGGTTGAACGGCTT